>JAHFRU010000002.1 GCA_023266115.1 Gammaproteobacteria bacterium | reverse complement strand
CGGGGAAGTAGAGACCGGACACGCCGCCACTGCTGCTCGCGGTCGGGCTGCCGTCGCTCCAGTTGGTGGCGCTCCAGTAGGTGGCGTTGCCGCCGAAGCGGTTGCGGGTGGCGCCGTTGATTGGCGTGATGTCGCTGATCTGTGCGGTGACATTGGCCTTGCGGTCGACGTCGGTGGCCGTTGCTCTGCCCCACCGTATCCAGTCGGCTGTCCCTGCGGTCGTCAGGTTGACGAGGTAGTTGGCAGAGACAACTACGCTCTGGCCAGTGAGTTGGCCAGTCGCGGGCGCCGCGACAGTGATCGTAATCGCGTTCGAGCCTCCCCTGCCCCCGTAAGTAACAGATTGCAGATCGTAACTCGTTGCCGAGATGAATCCGCCGGCAGGTTGGGCGTTCCCGCCAACGGCGATTGTTGCCAGCCCGGCGCCTGTCGCAACAAATGTCGCGCGTCCAACCAGCATCACGCCAGACAACCCATCCGCATCGGGCGCGCCGAAGGCGAGCCCCTTTAACACGCCATCAAGTACCTGCGGCTGGCGGCGTAACGCTGACTCGTCGGCAAAGGCGGCGTCGAATTCGAACGAGCTAAACTGCAGGCGTTGGGCATCAAAGGTGATGTCGACGCCGCCGCCGAGGGTGGGCTGTCCGCTGAAATCCATTTGGACTGCCACGGTAACGCTGGCGCCGGTATTGACCGTCGGTGTGGTCGTGGTCAGCGAGATCGTCGGCGTTCCGCCGTCGGCCAGCACGAGGCCAGTGACGCTGAACATCAGCACCGCCATCAATAGGGCAACCAGCGAACTCAGGCGACAACGCATAGCAATTTCCCAGTAAAAACCATCAGCGCCCTACCACATTCATCTCGGATACACCGGGAGGAAGGTCAGCGCCTCGCCGGTGACGTTAACCGCGTCGGCTGGATTGCCCGCGGTCAGATAGTTGTATGTGTGAAAACTATTACCTTCGGACACAAACAGGTTGTGTGCCCGGTCGACTGCCCAACTGCCCTGAGCCATCGGCGCGAAACCTGGCGAGAAGAATCTACCGTATTTATAAACACCCATGAAATTGTAGGATGCGTATCCGGACGGCGCATACACATCGCCGAGGGTGTCCGGCTGGGCCAGTGTAAAAACGCCGGTATCCATCGTGGATGTTCCGTGACGCACACGATAGTTTCCGGAGAACAAAGCGTAGTTGTAGTTTGGATGCGACAGACTGTAGGCAAATACACCCTCACGCAAATCAATGTAATACACATGCGCCATTACCCAGCCGGGCGTCCCGTCGCCGAGATAGTCGCCGGCATAGATTCCGTTATTCAATGAAGTGGAATTCGCAAACGTGGAACTCTCGAAACAACTGCCGCCTGGCCCTGGATCCAGATTCCCGTAACAGTAAGCGTTGATTTCTTCTGCGCTGAATACCCGGTTGCCATCGACTGTTAACCAGTCGCCGGCACTCAACCGCAGAAGCGTCTCGGTGTTGTCGCGATAGTCGACGGCGATGACTGACGCCGCAGTGAACCCCCGATCGCCGCCAAGATTCTCAATACTGGCCACCTGCGCACCGCTGATTGACAGCTTGTAGCGATCCATCACGATCACCGAACGCGGGATGCCGTTTAACACCACCGTTTCGTATGTAAAGCGCAGTGTCTGCGCTTCGGTTCCACTGCCGTTGAAAAACCATGCGCTGTTTTTGTAGGCGAGGTTCTCCGCCAGCGGTACGGAGGCGATCAGCTGCCAGCCTTGCGGTGCGGTGTCGGCGTTATACAGATCGGGCGACAGATTCAGCGTGTTGGGGCGCCGGTAGACCAGATCGGAAACGTCGTCATGACAGATCACCATGATCCACTCGGCGTTCGCCGCATCCCTGGCAAGCGCTGCCCCCTCCACTTCGCATGGCGCTACCGAGTACAGGGTGCCATCCTGATAGATATTTGGAGTAAACGGCCAGCCCTGCACGCGGTCGACGAAGTAGCGCGATACCGGGCCTTCCCACGACAGCACGCGCGTCGGCGCGCCATTTTCGTACCAGCCCTTCCAGTCGATGTTGCCGGCGGTCAGGCCGGTCTGTTCGCTGACTGCCCACGCTCCTGTCGTTTCGTCGATATAGATGTGCCGCGTGCCTGCGATGCCGTCGGCGGGCAGATAGTTCGGCGTCACAATAAATCCGCCGGATAGCGGCACGTCGAGCATGCCGATTGCGATGGCGTCGTCTTCGTTGCCCAGCTTGCCGCGGAAGATCAGGCGCACCCGGAGTTTCTTTGCGTCGGCCGGGATCGGGTTGTCGTAGCTGAAGGTGTAGCTGTCGTTCGAGCTTTCGTTGGGCTTGATCTCGGTTTCCCCGCCGATCGCCACTTGCGCGGTGGATGTGCCGAATATCTTCTCGCCGGTGTTGTCTTCGTACTCGTAGGTGACGATGAGTGTACCGGCCTGACCAAAGGAGTCTGTGCCGTAGATGCTGTCACGCACCGTCCGGTTGCTGAACTTCAACGCGATCGTCGACGAGGTGCTGGTCTCGATCTCGATGTCCAGCTTGCCGCGGAAGAAATAGTTGATGATGCCGGCGCTGTAGGCGACCGCGCGGGGAAGTAACAGCGCAGCCATATCGTCGTAGATATAATGATTTAGCGAAGACGTGCTTCTATGAGGGTCCCAGACACTCTCCACCGTCAATCGCACCTCCGTCGATGATCCGGTAAGTGCGTCGGGAACCGCCCGGCGCAGCATTCGGGATTTCGGGTTCCCGGGCAGCGCCAATACCATGTCATCGACAACGTAGGACGCGTCAGCGGAGTCACGCGGTGGCTCGGGATAGTAATTGACGTCCGGCGGATCGCTCAGATTCCTTCCCGCCGTGAAAAATCCGCGATTGCTGTAATCGGCCAGGCCCTGCATCGTACCGCGCGTACTCCAGTAATCGCTGTATTTGTCGAACGCCGGGATTGGATAACCGGCGCCTATTATCGTATTTAACGGCTCAGCATGCGCTATGGATGCGCCATCAACCCCGAATCCTCTAGCCGTAGTGGCGCGCGCCTCGATATATGCCTCATACATGCTCTTGTGACCGCCGCCAACCAGAGATGCCGGCAGTCCGGCATGCGGATCATTCCGTGTATGCTGCGGTTGCGCCATGTCTTCGACCAGATGCACGACATCGCCCAGAGCACGAAAGGTCGTCGCCCAGTAGGCATTGCGCTCTTCCCTGGTGGTGGCGACCTCAGCTCCTGCCTTTTTGTGGCCGGTCAGCGCCCGATAGAGCGCTTCACGGGCGTCGAATAGGGTGAAGTGGTTGCGCCGCCCGCTTTCGGGTTCATTCATCCAGGTAAACGCATCCAGCGTTCCAATGGCCCAGTCCGGGGCGCTCCGTAGGTCAGGAGCGTACCGCTTCACGCAATTTTGCGCATTGAGTGGACACTCAACAAAAAGTGCACTTCCACGGTTGAGCGGGTCGACTGGATCGTAAAAGTGGTACAACGGTCGACGTAACTCCGCGTTCTCACCATGCGGGTCTCGACTCGGATGACCTTCGTAGTCGTCCTCCCGGATAGCTCCCGCCATAAGCCAGCCATCAATAGAAAAGCTGGATTCGATTTTCAGCTCTTTCTCGATAATCTGCGTCTCGAATCTTTCTTGGCGGCGGACAATTTCCTCTTGCGAACTGTTGTCGTAATATTCATCACCAAAAGGAGCCTTACCGTTTTCTACTCCCAATTTTTCGAGTAATCCGGCATCGGATAACACACTTCGGCCGAACGCTTCATATGTCAGCAATCCATGGGTCACCAACTCATAGGCTGATACTGGCTCTCCAACCGCAGCCAGTAAAATCACCGCGATAACAATTTTCAAGCGTCCTCGTATCACTGACTAGACCATCTCTTTTTGCGTAATTCCTGAGCCCGGGTATACCCAAAAATCAACTCCTCTTTCGAGTACAAGAATGGCTCGACAATGTTGCTATCGTATTCCACTCCAGCCAAAGCTTTTGATTCTTCATATAGTGCGTTAATCAGCGCGAGCAGGTTCTTTTCGGGCTCTTCGTTGCCTCTGCATGTAGCCCTCCCTCTTACTGCCATCATGTAATCGACGCGTTCGTTTATACTGCTCTGCGAGGTGGATATACCGTACTCATCACTTCTGGAGCCTGTTTCCGGCAAGTAACCTGGCTTGTATATCTCAACATTCTGCCGCTGACCGGTGATCCCAGGTTTCTGGAAAAACCACATCGGAATACGAAAACGTCCCTTCTCATCGGTCTTCGCCATGTCGGTGTAGATACACACGGTCTGGCTCTCGGCAATGCTGACCGATGACGATCCGGACCATTGGGCGACCACATACGCGCCCTCAATCGGCTGCCTGGTTTCGGCATCGACCACTACACCACTCACGGGCCCACCGACCATACCGCAGGAGGTCAGGGAAATGAGCATCAGGCCTGCTACTGTCCATTTGATCATGCGTTTACCACCCTCTTGCTTATGGTCTTCCTTGATATCTCTTCCGGGATTCGCTGCGGGTCATCTCGCGTATGCTGCGGTTGCGCCATGTCTTCGACCAGATGCACGACATCGCCCAGAGCACGAAAGGTCGTCGCCCAGTAGGCATTGCGCTCTTCACTGGTGGTGGCGGCCTCAGCTCCTGCCTTTTTGTGGCCGGTCAGCGCCCGATAGAGCGCTTCACGGGCGTCGAATAGGGTGAAGTGGTTGCGCCGCCCGCTTTCGGGTTCATTCATCCAGGTAAACGCATCCAGCGTTCCAATGGCCCAGTCCGGGGCGCTCCGCAGGTCCGGGGCGTACTGCCTCACGCAATTATATTGTGCATAGAACGGACACCCGACATACAGCGCGCTTCCACGGTTGAGCGGGTCGACCGGATCGTAAAAGTGGTATAGCGGTCGCTCAAGGTTGGCATTTTCGTCATGCGGGTCGTTGACGGGCTGGCCGTTATCCGATTTGGTATTGTCGTCTTCCCGGATCGCTCCGGTCATTAGCCAGCCTTCTATAGAAGATGGCTCAATTGCGCCAATACTTTCTTTAAGTCTCGTACTAATAATTCGCCGCTCAAAAGTATCTTGTTTTCTACTAAAGATGTCTTCGCCAGTGATTGCCCAGTTCAACAAACGGACATCGTAGAAATCATCTCCAAACGGCGTTTTTCCATTTTCGATTCCCAAAATATCCTGAAACCCTGGATCGGCCAGCACGGTACACTGATAGGCCTTGTATGTCAGCATGCCGTGCGTAGCGAGCTCGTACGCGTGTAGCGGCATTGCTGTTAACGAAAGCAATAACGCGCCAAACACTGAGCAATATTTATTGTTCGTATGCTTACAGATCACCGTGCCAAATGCCTTTTGAAAGCGCGCTCCTCACCTATCTCGAGTATCTCTTTCTCATACAAAAACCACTCAACGATATCCTTGTCATATCTACCACCGGCAAGGCTAAGCGATTCCTCATACAACGCAACCATTAACGGATATAGACTGGTCGCTGCTTTATCATTACCTGAACAACTCGTTTGGCTTACGACCGAATTCATTACATGAAGACGCTCGTGAATATTCGGCTTCGATGCCTTCAGAAGAAATTGCTCGCCGTCTCTCGGCCTGACCTCTTCGTATCCCGCCTTATAGATCACAATATAAAATTGGCTCGTAGCAATCCCCGGCTTCTCGAAAAACCACATGGGGATGCGAAAACGGCCTTTCTCGTCTGTCTTTGCCATGTCTGTGTAAATACACACGGTCTGCCTTTCGGCAATACTGACCGATGACGACCCCAACCATTTGGCGACGACGTATGCACCCTCGATCGGTTGTTTGGTCTCGGCATCGAGGACCACGCCGCTCTCTGGACCACCAACCATGCCGCAGGAGGTTAGCGATAAAAGTATCAAGCCTGTTGCCATCCATTTGATCATGCGTTTACCGTCCATTTGCTAATTATCGTCCCTGGTTTCATGTTGAACGTGCGTTCCGGATTGTAAAAATGGTGTAGCGGTCGCTCAAGGTTGGCATTTTCGTCATGCGGGTCGTTAACCGGCTGGCCGTTATCCGCGTTGGTGTTGTCATCTTCACGGATCGCTCCGGTCATTAGCCAGCCTTTTATGGACAAAGAACACATAGGACCAATAATTTTAGACAAGTCAACACGAATCTTCTTTTGCTCAAAAGTATCTTGCTTCCTGCTGAATATCTCTTCCTCTGCATTAGTCCAGTTCAACAAATCGATATCGTAGTAACTTTCTCCAAATGGGTTATTCCCATTTTCGATTCCCAATATATCCTGATAATCCGGGTTCGCCAGTACGCTACGTTGATAGGCCTTGTAGGTCAGCATGCCGTGTGTAGCCAGCTCGTACGCGCGCAGCGGCGCTGCTGCCAACAAGAGCAATAATGCACTGGGTATTGAGTAATACTTCCGATTCATTTGTTTACGGATAGCCGTTCCAAATGCTGTTTATAAGCGCGGTCTGCTCCAATCTCCATCCCTTCTTTTCTTTGCAAAAAAGACTCGACAATATTCTTGTCATATTTCCCGCCGGCAAGGCTTAGCGACTCTTCGTACAAACCCACCATTAGCGGATACAGTCTGAGCATGGCCTTGTCGTTACCTCTGCAACTCGTGCGGCTGACGACGGATCTCATCACATCAAGACGTCCTTTAACATCCGGCTTTGAGGCTTTCATGAAAAGCTGGCTGTCATCTCTCGGCCAGACCTCCTCGTATCCCGCCTTGTAAATCACAATGTAAAGCTGGTCCTGTGAAACCCCCGGCTTCTCGAAAAACCACATCGGGACACGAAAAAAAACGCCCCTTCTCATCGGTCTTCGCCATGTCAGTGTAGATACACACGGTCTGGCTTTCGGCAATACTGACCGATGACGAGCCGGACCATTGGGCAACCACATACGCGCCCTCGATCGGTTTCTTGGTCTCGGCATCGAGTACCACGCCACTCACCGGCCCGCCGACCATGCCGCAGCCGACCAGTGCCGCCAAAAACACCGTTACTGCAATCCATTTTTTCATCTGCTCTTCATCCGTTTACATGCCGGCAATACGCCAGACGCCGTCCTCACCCCGCAAGAATTCCAGGAAATAGGCCCGCTGTTCGCCGTTGTTGTCCTGCACAATGATGTACTGCGCAAATTCCGGATAGATGGTGCCGTCGACGATCGTGCCGAGCTGATCGACAACCGTCGCAAGTGACTGCCCCAGCGATTCGAATACATTGCGGTATTTTGCGCGGACGTCGCCATTTAGCACGTTCAGTGCACCGTCTATGGCGCCGATTCTCAGACGCGCCAGCATTCCGTTGTAGATGCCGCGCAGCATTGCATCCATATCCGTCACGGTGCCTGCTGCGACATAGTGGTTGCTCTGATGCACCGCTCCGACTGCATCTGTGACGGTGACCGAGGCCTCATATATCCCTGCGGCCGGGTATATGTTCGCAATCGGTGCCGCAGGATCGGTGCTGGAGTAATCGATGGTGCCGTTATTATCGAAATCGACATCAATTTTCTGTATACCCGAGCCCGCCACATCGGCAACTGCGAACGACACATCAAGCGGCGCCAGACCGCAGGCGGGCGCGACTTCAGTTCGGATGCCGGTCGCCGCACTTCCGGTAACGGTAATCGTCTCCGAGACCGTGACACCGTCCGCGATGGCGCCGGTCACTTCTATCGCCGCCTGTCCTGCTACTACCGGCACGTTGTTCGCGTAGAACCCCGTCCCCACAATGCATGCCGCAACTCCATTGACGGCAATGCCAACGTTCGCCCGCCCATTAAAGCTACCACTAACGGTGACGCGGTCACTGTTAAGCACGTCACCGTTTATGGGCGCGGTAATGGCCAGATTTAAAATATTCCCGACCGGCTTGCTGATCGTATCCGAGGCGCCGCCACCGGTGGCGTCGGTGGCGGTGATGCCGAGTGCGTGGCCGTCGTGTGCGGCGAGGGTGGCGCTGAAGCTGCCATCACTGTTCGCGGTGACGGTGACGGTCGCGCCGGTGTCGAAGTTGGTGATGGTGACTTGCGTCCCTGCCGGTACGCTGCCGGCCTGGCCGGTGATGGTGATCTGGCCGTTGATGACGGGGCCGAGGGTGATGAGGGCGGCGTTGATGGTGACGACGGCCGGTTCATAGGTGACGCTGAGGCCTTGCTGGGTGGTGGCGCCGGTGACGCTGGTGGCGGTCAGCTGGAAGGCGTTGGGTCCGGGTTGCAGGGGGGCGAGGTAGCTGAAGGTCTTGTCGGGGTTGAGCGGTACCGGGGCGTTGTTGATGGTGAGGGCGGCGCGGAAGTTGAGGCGGCCGGTGAGGGTGACGTCGGGTTCGGCGGTGATCTGTCCGTCGGCCGGTGAGGTGACGGTGATGTGTGGTTGTCTTCCGGTCGGGCCGGGTGGCTGGTTGTACCGCGAATAGAGTCTGCCGAGGTCGGCGACGTTGACGTAGCCGTCGCCGTTGAGGTCGTTGAGTACGGCGCTGGTGTAGAACGCGTTGTAGAGCAGGCTGCGGTCCTGGGCGTTGATGATGCCGTCGTTGTTGAAGTCGGGGTCGCAGGCGTTGCCGACGCCGTCGTCGTCGGTGTCGCGCTGGTCGGGGTTGGGGATGAGGATACAGTTGTCGGCGTTGTCGGGTATACCATCGCTGTCCTGACCGGCGTAGGCATGGCCACCGAGCGCGATCAGTATCGGCAACAACAGCAGTGAAACGCGACACGAGAAAGCCGCGCGCTGCTGTTGGTATACGCTGCGGCCTTGTCTGTATGTCGCGTTCACCGATTCCCCTACCCCTTATCGCTCTCCCCGACCCGTGATCTTGATCCCGGTTACCGCCGCCGTGCGCGGGCGATGGACACGCCGATCCCACCAAAGCCTTTGCGGCCCGTTACATCGTGTCCGGATTCAGCGGGTACAGCACTTACAGCAATCAGAACGTTACTGTTACAACGAGAGAATGTTCGAGGCACTTGGCGGCCTTTGGAGCGGATGGGATAGTAGCAATGGCTCGCGACAGCGGGCAAGAGTTATTTTCGTCAAAATTTCCGGCATGCCAATTTCCGATCATCGATCAGCGTACCGATGTCGTCATGCGCACTGTTACAGTGCCACGAACGAACCAGCGGGACGAGATATTTCGTATTCAAGCTGTGGAGCATGAACCGATATATTGCCATCGCCAGGTAAGCGATTTATCGGTGAGCTACATCCTTTCGATTACGGACGCACGATCTGGTGTTGTTGCAGATAGCCAACCACCTGATTCGCACAGACGCTTAAATCAACGGTGGCCGGTATCGATACTCAGCTCGGCCTGCTCGGGCGCTTCGTACGGTGACGAGATGCCGGTGAATTCCTTGATGACGCCGGCGCGTGCCTTTTTATACATACCCGTCGGATCGCGCTGTTCGCAGATATCCAGCGACGCATCGCAGAAGACCTCGATAAAGTCGCCCGGCGGGCGATTCCGGCCGACCGATAACCCGATCAATAACTGTCATATCCGCCGACAATACGGCTCCGAAATATGTTCAAGCGGCGGGTGCCATGGTATAGTCCGGCCAATCTCTGGGGTCGTCATTTTGATTACACACGGGAACAAACTGCTCGCACCGTTGTCAGGCCTTTGCGCAGTTGCCGTTGTTTCGGCATCGATCGCGTGGCTGGGCCATGGGCTTCCTGCGGCAGAGTCTGGCGCTACGGCCCGGACTGACCCCACCCTTCGCTTCGTTCCCGTTCATTCATTGGCCAGTGCGCCGGTCTACTTTGAAGCCAACCGCGGCCAGGTGGATGCCCGTGTCGATTATTTCGCGCGCGGCCTGGATCACGAACTTTATCTGACCAGCGGTACAGCGGCGGTCATGTTGCGCAACGCGCCGCGCGATAACGCCGCGGCCGGCAACGCAGCGGTGCTGCGCATTGCCACGCCAGGCAGCCGCCTGTCACCCGCCGTCAGCGGCGAACAACTGCGCGCAGGCAAGAGCCATTATCTGAAAGGCGACCGGCCGGAAGACTGGACGGTGAACGTGCCCAACTACGGTCGCGTGCGCTATGAAGGCGTTTATCCGGATATCGATCTCGTCTACTACGGCAACGGGCGCAAGCTGGAATACGATTTCGTCGTCGCGCCGGGCGCCGATCCCGGCGTTATCCGGCTGGCGTTCGACGGTGCAGACGCGGTAACGATCGAGAATGACGGCACGCTGCGTCTTGCGGTCGGCGGCACGAACATCGTCCAGCACGCGCCGGTCATCTACCAGGAACATGGCGGCCAGCGGCAGCCTGTCTCGGGCTCCTATATATATAGCGAGGACGGCCATATCGGTTTCCAACTGGCCGCCTATGACACGACGTTACCGCTGGTAATCGATCCGGTACTGGACTATTCGGCCTACTTCGGCGGGTCGGCCTCGGTCGATATTGGCGCCGCCAGCAGCGTGTTGCACGGCGCCGGAGACGACCGCGCCTTTGGCGTCGCGGTCGATAGCAGCGGCAATATCTACGTCGCCGGTCGCACACTCTCCGGCAATTTCCCGACCGTCATCGGCTCGCTCGATACCCGCTGCGGTAACAACGCGTCGGTGGACTGCAACAGTAATAACTCGGTGGCGATCACAGCGGTTACGCTGCCGAACAGCACGGTCACTATCTTGGTCAGTGATCCGGACCTGAACACCAACGCGACGACATTGCAGACCGTGACGGTAACCGTGGTCAACGATACGACGGCGGAAAGCGAGTCCGTCATTCTGACCGAGACCGGCGTCAACACCGGCGCGTTCGCCGGCACCTTGCCGGTGACGCTTGCCACCATCGCCGGCGCGAATAACGACGGCGTACTGGTGGTGCTCGGCGGCGGCTCGATCAGCGCGAAGTATAACGACGTGCAGACCGTCAGTGGCGGGGCCGCGACAATTAGCGCAATTGCAATCGTGCCGAATTTCACCGTGATGGTCGGGCCTGTTGCAGCGGCCGGCGATACGGAGACGGTCATCGTCAAAGACGACCCGCTGAATACCGACGCCACCCGTATAGACTCGGGCTTTGTGCAATTGGTTAACCGCGCCACCGGCGAAAGCGAGTCGGTCCCGGTAATCGAATCTGCGATCGATTCGGGTGTTTTTACCGGCACCGTGTCGACAACGTTCGGCACCACGGCCGGCACCGACAACGATGGCACACTTAACGCGCAGTCGGGCGACGATCTGGCGGCCAGTTATCCGGCACCGCTGACGGTCACCATCAATGAAGCCAGCCTCGGCCTGACCGATCCCCTCGATATACTCAACAACAATACCGCTGCCGTCGAAACAATCATCGTCCCTGTCGCAAACGACCGCACCGGTGAGACCGAAAATGTTACATTGACCGAAACAGACATCAACAGCGGGCTTTTTTCCGGCGGTGTGCCCACGTTTCTGGCATCAACTGCCGGTACGTCCGGTAGCGGCGTCATGCGCGTCCAGACCGGCGATACGTTCACGGCGACAGGATCGTTAACCGTGGTCGCGACCAGCCGCGCAATTACAGCGTCCAAAATTACCAGTACCGGTACCGTTAATTCGATCACTACCTCGAACACGGCGATCCGGGTCGGCGGCGATACCGTTAACATCGCGTCGATCGGTTTTCCCGGTGACAACGTCACCGTGACAGTCAATGACACGGACCTTAACGTGAACGCGTCCGGAAGTGAAAGCACAACCGTAACCGTGTCAAACAACCGCACCGGCGAAAGCGAGACGCTGGCGCTGTCAGAAACCGGCGTGAATACCGGCACGTTTACCGGCGTACTGCCGACCGCATCGAGCACCGGTGCCGGCGCCAGTAACGACGGCACGCTGAATGTCAGCGACGGCGATACGATCATCGCCAGTTATGCCGACACACGCGCCAGCAATGGCGTGGCGGCAATCGTAACGGCCAGCGGCACGGTCGGCGGATTCAATAACAGCACGCTCCGCGATGCGCTACTCAAGTCCGATGCGTTCGTCACCAGGTTCGACGCCACTGGCCAGATGGTGTATTCCACCTATCTCGGCGGCGGCAGTTTCGACAGCATTGCCGATATTGCCGTCGATGATTCAGGCAATGCCTATGTCACCGGCACGACACAGTCGCGGGACTTCCCGGCCACCGGTGGCGCCTATAACGGCACGGCCTGCACGGATGCCGACAACAACAGTATCTGCGACGACGGCGAACGTATCTTCGTCGCCAAGCTCGACAGCGGCGGCACGGCGCTGACCTATTCCACCTTCATCGGCTACGGCAATGTCCACGCGATTGCGGTCAATAGCGCAGGCCAGACGTATATCGCGGGCGGCACAACCTCGCCGACCTTCCCGACGCTGGGTCCGATTCAGGCCCAGCACGGCGGCGCCGGGGATGCGTTCGTCACCAAGCTGAACGCCGCGGGGACCGCGCTGGTGTACTCGACCTACCTCGGCGGCAGCGGACCGGATGCAGCGTTCGATATCGCGCTCGACAGCACCGGCGCAGAGGCCTATATCACCGGCCAGACCGCCTCCAGCGGCTTTCCGGTCACCGGCGGCGCCTACGATACCGCGTGCGGTTTCAGCGGCACCTGCAACAACAGCACCAACACGATCTACACCTTCGATGCGTTTGTGTCGCGGCTGAATGCCGCCGGCAACGCGTTGCTGTTTTCCACCTTCCTTGGCGGCAGCAACGCCGACTACGGTCACGGCATCGCGGTCGATACCTCCGGCAATGCCTATGTCACCGGCACCACGACATCGGTCGATTTCCCGGCGACAGCCGGCACCATCGATGGCAGCTGCGACAGCGATGGGAGCGGTAAATGCGACGGTGGCAGCGATATTTTCGTTACCAAGTTAGCCAGCAACGGTGCCGCGCCGCTGGCATATTCGACGTACATCGGCGGCGGTTCCAATGACAGCGCCGAAGGCATGGCGGTGGACGCCGCCGGCAGCGCCTATGTCGTCGGTTACACGTTCTCGTCGGACTTTCCGATGGTGAATGACATCAACCTGGTGAAGTCGCGCCATTGCGTGACCAATGCCACGACACCGAACCTGCAGTGCGTCCCGGATGCGATTGCACTCAAGGTCGATGCGGCGGGCAGTGCGCTGGATTATTCGACCTATGTCGGCGCCCAGGGCAGTGACTACGGCATGGCCATTGCCCTCGATAACTCGGGCGCCACGCCGGCGGCGGTCATCGCCGGCTACACCAGCTCGAGCGACTGGCCGTTGACCGCGACTGCACCGCAGACGAGCCACGGCGATCTTGGTCCCGACGGCAAGGCCACCGGATTCGATGCATTCGTCGCGCGTCTGTCCGGTGACGCGGGCAATCTCGCCGTCACCGTCACGGAAAGCGCCGACCCGGTGCCGGCACTGACCAATCTGACCTACACGGTCGCCGTCAGCAATATCGGCGCTATCGTCGCCGAGCATGTCGTGCTCACGCACGAACTGGCAACCCCGCTGAGCGACGGGGTGGTCAAGAAGAATCTGTCGACGATGAAATATGTATCGGCCGCGCCTGGCCAGGGCACCTGCAGCCGCAAAAGCCGCATCGTGACCTGCAACCTCGGCACCATTGCGGTGGGCGCCAGCGCGACCACGGTGATCACCGTCATCCCGGAGAGTGTCGGCAGCTTCCGTACCGTCAATACCGTGGAAAGTTATATGAGCGACGGCGACAGAACGGACAATACCGGGAACCAGGATACGACGGTGAGCCCGGCGTCGTTTCTTTCTACCCTCGGCATTTCAGCCACCACCAGCAGCGGGTCGTTCGAGTGGTTTACCCTGCTGGCCCTGATGATCTCGCTGTCACCTGGGCTGCCCCGCCGCCGTCGACTTTGAACTCCGCTCGCGGCGGCACGCGACGGACGCCGCACACCCTGCCTGTTTTATTGCTCCGCCTTGCGCAGCAAGGTCTCAAGCAAAACGCCGCTATTGCGTAACAGCTGTGCGACGATCTGGCCCGCATCGTGTTTAGATAATTGTTCGTTGGCAGCATCGGTGAACTCGGCCAGCGATACGCCCGCGTAACGCTCAATATATCCGGTGCCGCTGCTGCTCTCGATATCCTGCAGGTATTTCTCGTTCACGCCGAGCACGGCGGCGCGGGTCACGTGCTGTGCGCCGTCAATGCCGATCGCGATGCGAACCTTGCCATGACGATAATCGGCGTCGGCCGTAATCGCAGCGCCGAGCACCTTGCCGGAGGTCTTGTCGCGCGCGAGATAATAGGTGTAGATACCTTCATCCAGATCAACCCCGTAGAATTCGGCGGCCCACTTGACCGAGTCCTGGTCGAGTCCCTGCTTGCGTTTGGCCACCTTCGCGCCTTCCGGCAGCATGGCCTTCAGCGCCGCCTTGTCTTCAAGAACGGTCTTCATCGGCCCCGCATGACCTTCGTGCGCCGTGGCCGGTACGGCCGTCAGCAATACGGCGCCGATGGCGACAGACGCAAGCCATGCCGGCGGTGATACGATCGATGCGATCCTGTACATGAATATTCCCCCAAGGTTGTTCAATGAGCGCGCGACGGGCCCCACAGTTCCCAGAGCACCCGCAACGAGATAACCGCCAGACACAGCCCGACCGTGGTGCCGGCGACAACGGTCAACCATGAAAAATCGGACGACACAAACCTGACCAGATTCAGGCTGGCGATATCGCTGAAGAACGCCAGAAACAACAGGCCGACCAGCAGCGCCTTGCTGATTTCCGCGAGCCGGGTCAGACAGGCCAGCGTACCGATCGCGAGTAGCAACAGCGAGAACCCGAGCCAGTGCACATGCGAGACCTGCGCCAGCACCTGGGCAGGTAAGGTGTCGTCACCGTGCGTCGCATGGTCCATGCCGGCCATGTCATGCGTCATCGCGACGTTATCGCCACTAGCCATCTCATGCCCCATGTCATGTTCCATATCGTGAGCCATCTCGTCGCCGGCCGCATCCGGCGCGTCATCCAGCGAGAATTCCTCCTCGACGAACCCCTGCCGCCTGATCGCTGCGGCATCCGCCTTCGACAGGCGCTTGTCGCCGTAATGATCGGCAATGGCGGCGGGCGTGATGCCCACCGCCAGTATCGCATTCGCCGCGCCGGCGAGGTAGCCGCTGCCTAGCACGATCAGAAATCCGCTGATCAGAATCTTCCAGGAGATCGTCAGACGCGCGTAGGAGAAATCAACGTTCATCGTTATCGTCCTGAGTTGTCGGGTCTGGCTAGCGAACCGTGTGCATCGTAAGTAGCGCGCCGGCTGTCGCCGCTGAACGGCAGCCGCTGCGGCACTCGCATCGAACCCTTCCGCCGCCAAAGTGTCGTGCTTCTGACAGTGCGAGGGGAAGCGATGCTCGATCTAACTGGCCGTCCTGCAGCCGATCGTCACCGGATCGGCATGGCCTGGGTGGGCGATCACTACACCACGCACCATTCGCCGGGAGTATCGTGTTGAACACCAGGCCAACCATCGCTAAAACACCGCCGACAGCGTCGTAATCAAGCGATAGTCCTCCAGCCCTTCGCTGCCTTGCTGCTGCCCTTCGCTGTTCAGGTTCTTCGTTCCCACGTATTTGTAAAGCATGCCGAGGCTGTATTTGTCCTTGAAAGAGATACGCACGCCCGGTGCCAGATACACCACATCGCCGCCGGTGGCGTCTTCGAGCAGCCGTGACTCATCCATATCCTTGTCGAGGCGTAGATAGTTGATCTCGCCAACGAGGTCGACGCGGGATACCGCGCCACCCGTTTTCTTGAAGACTTCACGGACTACCGCATTGTTGATTCGGAACTCGTTACCGGGCTTGCCACCGCCGACGCCGCCATTGAAGGTAAAGGTCCGGAACTGCACGTCAGCGGCCCAGGTCCAGTGCGGCGCAAGCATTTTCGAGACGATACCGGTAACGTTGTAAGCGGGCAGGGCAAAGCCTGTTTGCGACTCGATCGGGTAAGTCGAGCCGGCGCTGTCCGTATTGTTGATATCACCGCTCGGCAGCGTCATGCCGACGGACACCGCGAACGTCCAGTCATCGAGCGTGCGCTCGTTGCCGCCCGTGTCGTCAGCGTCGAAGGCTTGCCATCCCTCGCGACCGTCGCGCACACCGTACTTGAAACCGTATTGCAGTATGAAATTCAGATCGCCAAAGCCCTGCGACGTCGCATCGTTGATCAATTCCTTCCTGGCATACGGGACGCTCATGTACAGCGACAGATCATCGCGTAACCCGTAGCCAATCATCGTATTGGTAAACGTGAATTTGTCGTTGCCGCCGATATCGCGGGCATCATTGAATTTCTCGAACGGCGAGATTTCGACCCGCTCAAAGATCAAAAACTTGCCCTCCGGCAAGGTCAGTGGCGACGATGTCTCGATCGGCGCACCCGGTCCGAAAGCTGCCGACACACCCCCGTGATGGGCCCAGGCGGGGGTAGCGGCAAGCGCTGCAACAGCGCAGGCAAGCAGGTGGTGGCGGGCACACGCCTTCAGATACGAGGACATCGTTAACTCTCCCGGGGTAGTTAAATCGCATGGCGAACGACCAGTCACGACGCGTCATGCAATCGCAATATTATACGGCGCTCAATGCATTCGTCGATACCAACTCGCAAAAGCTGTTTTTTACTTACGGCGCATCTAGGGAACCTCTGATTAAGTACTTTTTCGTCATTCCCGTACCCTCCGGACATAAACTTCGCGGGAATCCAGCAACACACTGTTTCGAAAGCGCTGGATTCCGGGTCTCGACCACTGGTTCCGGACGTGGTCTACCTCGCCCATCCATGGGCTCGTCCGCTACGCTTCGCCCGGAATGACGAACTAATCAGCGGTTCCCTAGCCCGGCGGCCAGCTCATCTGCCGTCCACCGAGTACATGCAGGTGGATGTGATAAACCTCCTGCCCGGCGTGCCGGTTACAATTCATGACCACACGGTAGCCGCTGGTCGCGATTCCGTCGATATCCGCGACCTTTTTCGCCGCGAGAAACAGCTTGCCGACCAGCGCATCGTGATCAGGGGCGATGTCGTTGATCGTCGCGATATGGTCCTTGGGGATCACCAGTACGTGCGTCGGTGCCTGGGGATTGATATCGCGAAAGGCCAGCACGTCGGCGTCTTCGTAAACAATATCCGGCTTGATGCTGCCGGCGACCATCTTGCAAAACAGGCAGTCTGCCATGATTAGTCCTCCGCGGTGACGCGAGTCCGGCTGGCCTCGACGTGATCATACGCTATTCGATACGGCGACAAATACTCATCCACCCGCATGCGGCGGGGTCACGTTTGCCTGCTGTTCCAATGCCGCGGCCTGGTCACGCATCAGGCGTTTCGATGGCCACGGGATTAACCCGGGTACCCGCGCCATATATTGCTGATAGGCATCGCCATAAATCGCCACCAGCTTGTTCTCCTCAAGCCGTGAGCCGACAACGAAATATCCGGTAATCGCAACGCAGGTCACCAGAAACGCGGCGTTCATATCGCGCGTCCAGAGTAGCAACAGCGCGAGAAAATACCACGGATGCCTGACGTAACGGTGCAGCGGCGAAATCGTCAGACGTTCATGTGTGTCGCGCGAGGTATCACGGTCCTGCGCCTGCCGCCAGCCCAGAAATTCCTGACCATTGTAATACAGCAGCGACCAGAAAAACCCGGCAACCGCCAACAGTGCTACACCATCGGCCGCCCACCCCCAGCCGCCCCGCCATTGCCAGAGTGCCGAGCTGTCAGTCGAATACATCAGCATTAGCGGCGGCATCAACAGCACGAGCGCCACGCCGTTATACAACAGCCGGTACGCCGGGACGACCCGCGGAAATCGCCCGGCAACGTACTGTTTGACTATTGTCGACGCCAACACGGAATGCAGGCTGAAGTAAAGCATCCACAGTACTGCCAGCCAGAGTAACCGGGTAGACGTCACTTCGATTCGGCGCAGGTACGGAGAATTCGTGCCCACCATTCCCGCTCAGACGGGAATTCCGGAGCGGGCAGCCGGACGTCAGTCACAGTCGCCTTTGCGCTCACCGCGCATTTCGTAAAGTGAATTTGAAACCACCGCGCCGCCCGTATCGCGAGCGACCATTTCCATCGCGCCCTCCAGCGTGTCACCGGCATAGGTAATCACACCGTGACCACGTAACGACCCTTGCACATCCGCGCAATTGACCGTCCAGGTAACATCGTTACCCGCGGTATCAATGTCTTCGATGGTGCACCGGGAACCAGCGTCAACGCTGTTGGGTACGAGGTCGCCCGTCGTGATACATTTTTCGGTCTTGAACGGGGCCGGCAATGTAATGCCACCCACCTGGACACGAACAATGGTCTGCCAGCGTCCTTCCCGGACATTGGGCCCGGCGGCATAAGCTGTGTCGGACAACAGCAGCATCAAAATAAATGTTTTAATAAATCTCAAGGGCATAATGGGTGTCTGTCCGGTCGATCATGCCGCGGTGCGCGGCAACCGCGATTATCCCATTCCCGTACGGCAAGTGAAAGGCAATGAAGCGCTCGACAGTTCATCAAACGATTTTCTGGCTTTGGTTACTCACCGTCCCCGCGGCGACGATGGCGGCGGCCGGTACCGGGGCTGCCGTCCCGACCTGGGAACTGGGCATTGGCATCGGCGGGTTATCGCTGCCGGATTATCGCGGCTCCGATCACCGCGGGAATTATCTGTTGCCGTTCCCGTATATCCGCTATCGCGGCAAGCGGCTGCGTATCGACGAGGACGGCGCGCGCAGCCGGTTGTTCACCACCCCGCGCGCCCGTCTCGACGTCAGCCTGGCGGCAGGTCTGCCGGTCAGCGCCGATAACAATCCGGCGCGCACCGGCATGCCGGACCTTGATCCCACGATCGAACTCGGTCCCGCTCTGGAAATGCAACTGACCAATCCGGGCGAGCGTCGCGATTCATGGTGGTTGAAGCTGCCGGCACGCGCGGTGTTATCGGTGGACGGTCTCGACGCGGATCATCAGGGCTGGGTGTTTGCGCCCTATGTCGAGTATGGCTTACAGGCTGACGATGTATTCGCGGGTCGCGCCAGGCTGGGTATCGCGGTCGGACCGCTATACGGGAATCGCGCTTACCACGACTACTATTATCGCGTCGCTCCGGCGTTTGCGACGACGCAGCGTCCCGCCTTCGAAACCTCCGGCGGATACAGCGGCAGCCGTATTACGCTGACCTGGAACCGACGCCGCGGTGCGTTGTGGTATGGCTGGTTCGCGCGCTACGACAATCTCTCGGACAGCGTGTTCGAAGACAGCCCGCTGGTGAAGGACCGGCATTTCTTTGCCCTGGGATTTGCTCTTGCCTGGGTCGTGTCTACCGGCAACGCCACTCAGTGATCATCGTCGGCTACCGGATGCGCCAGTCGCGCCACGCCGGTTTCGAATCGCCCGTTCCCGGCCAGCCTCAGCCAGCGGTAGCCGGGTGGCAACGGGTCGTCGACATGCACCAGGGTATGCGGCTTGAATTGCGCGCAGGTCGATGGCGCGCCGAGCAGCCTGACACCGCGCCGCAGCCGGTCAAACTCCTGGTGTATGTGCCCGAACAGCACCGCGCGCACCTGCGCATGCCGATCGATCATGTCGAGAAAAACCGCGGCGTTCGCCAGCCCGATGTCATCCATCCACAGACTGCCGATCTGCACGGGCGGATGATGCAGCACAATGATCACGTGCCGGTTCCTCACCGAAGACAGCTCGCGCTCAAGAAAATCGAGCTCGGATCGCGCCAGAAATCCCCCGTCGCTGCCCGTGACGCGTGTATCGAGCAATATGATCTTCCAGTCCGCCAGTTCGGCGGCGCGGTTGCACGTGACGCGCGGGCCGTTCAGCACCGCCGCCATTACCTCCGGGTTATCATGATTACCCGGCAGGCAATGCACGGGGACTTCAAGCCGCTCCAGCGCCTCCTTCAACGCCTGATAGCCGGCGGCGGAACCGTCGTGTACCAGGTCGCCGGTCGCCAGCACCAGTTCTGCCGTCGCATGATGATTCAGGGCGTAGTCCAGCACGTGGTCGAGTGATCGGCGGCTGTGAATGCCAAACATCAAACCACCCGGATCGCAAAAATAGTGCGTGTCCGATACTTGCAGAACCGTATGCATGGCATTAACTTCGCATGTGTGAAGTATCGTTAAGGCAAATTGTGGGCTTCCCGGTGGTAACGCACAAGCGGATTCAGGCACTCAAGGCGCGGCTCCATGCGCCATTATCCAGCACTGGCGGACCGTAGCCATCATCGCGCTCTCCAACGTTATGACATACACCGCCTGCGTGCCCGGTCCTGGTCTTGAATCGACTTGTCCCCAATGGCCACGGCCGGGCACGATTACTCGACCGATACAATATGATACGTAATCGATCTAATCTTGATTCCGCGAACATGACGCCGCCGGCGTTGATGTCGCTGCGTGGCGGGACCGCGCGCGACGAGGCGCCGGCATTACGTCGCGCCACGGAAATTTGGCTTGCGGCAATTGTAGTACTCGTTCTCATCGCGTGTTCCTCGCGGGTCCCGGGCCTCGCGAAACTGCCGGATGACGCAACGATACTGGCCTTTGGCGACAGCCTGACCTACGGCACCGGCGCCCAACCCGGGCAAGACTACCCCGCCACACTGGCGCGGCTGACCGGCCATCGCGTAATCAATGCCGGCGTGCCGGGAGAGATCACGCAACAGGGCCTTGAACGCCTGCCGGGCGTGCTCGACCGGTACCATCCACAATTACTGATCCTGTGCCACGGCGGCAACGATATGCTGCGCAAGCAAGCGCTCGATACAGCCTCGGATAACCTGCGTCAGATGATCCGGCTGGCGAACGAACGCCACATACCGGTGGTGCTGATCGGCGTGCCGAAACCGGGATTATTACTGAGCACCGCCGGATTCTATGAACAGATCGCCAGTGAATTCCGGTTACCGTATGAAGACGGCATACTGGCGGATATAGAGTCCGACCGTGCACTGAAATCCGACGCGATACATCTCAACGACGCCGGTTACCAGAAACTGGCCGATGCAATTTACCGGCTGCTACACCAGGCCGGGGCGGTGTAATACCGCGTATCGCACGCTAATCCAACATCTTGCGCGCGACGTTATCGCGCAGATACACCGGCAACGCCCACTCGGCATCGACCGCCTGCCCCGCCGCCAGGCCGGCAACCGCTAGACGCGCCACGTCGGCGGCATGCGGATAATATTCGGCATCGAACCCGGCCACGCGATTGCCGAGTCGACTCTTTAACGCGTCGATATACGCCCGCCAGCCACTGCCGGCACCAAACCACACACCGGCCGCTGGTCCGGGCACGACCTGCGGCGGACATACCTGCTCTTCCCCGATCAGTACCATGCGTCCCGGTTCGTCCGCCTGATACGCGCCCCAGTAGACCTCGCCGATACGCGCGTCGAACGCCGCCAGCACGCGCGATTGCTGCCGCTCACGCCGCACACCTTCCGCCAGCGCCGCAAGCGAGGAGACCGGCACTACCGGCAGCGCTGCGCCGTAGGCAAGACCCTGGATCACTCCGGCGGCGATACGCACACCGGTGAACGAGCCCGGTCCGCGACCGAACGCCAACGCGTCGAGGCGATTCAGCGATAAGCCAGCGTCGCCCAGCAGTTGTTCGATCATCGGCAATATCAGTACGGCGTGTTCGCGCGGAGCGATCCGGAAGCGCTCGGCCACCTCGTTATCGACATACAGCGCGGCAGAACACGCCTCGGTCGAGGTATCAATGGCCAGCAGTTTCATGAAATATCCGGCGATCGGTGGTGCGTGCCGGGGCACTGCCGGCAGGCAGAATCTAGGGTGCGGCCTGGTTGTCCCACACCTCGTCCTCGATCAGGCCCTGATCGCGCGACCAGACCAGGCGGCTGACGATCTTGAACTTCGCAACCGACATCGCGCCGCGTTTGTTCTTTTTACCGCCACCCGATTGCTCCAGCGCGTTTTCGAGTTCTTCCCGCTCGGCCTCGTACATCTCGACGGGCTCGAGACTCTCGTCCATCAGTACCAGAACCACCAGGTCCCAATCCTGTCCGGTCTTGAGCTGGCCGATACGCTGGCCGGACTTGCCGTCCTCGAGTATCGCCCGGCCCTTAATCTGGATACGCTGACCCTGCCGCGCGCCGGACTTGCCGATGGCATCGTAGCCACCGACATTCTGGCCGGCGAGTTCCAGATCGAGGAGGCGCGCGGCGTCGTAGTTGGCGATCTCGCCACTGACACCGCCGAGGGTCTTGCCGGTGGCCTTGCGGTACTCGACCGCCAGCCGCCGGGTTTCATCGATCAGTTTATCAACGTTGTATAGCGACACGCGCGGGGTTCCGTTGTATTCATCGCCGGTCACTGTAACGTGATGACGTTTGCCTTGTCCACCTCCCGGCGCACGCGTAACGCGGCCGGACGAACCTGCTTACCTGCGTGGCGATTCCAGAATGACGGCCTGTCCATCGGCCGCGTCCGCACCTTTAAGATCAGCACGCTGACGCCGGGCCGACGCTATCAGGCGCCAGTTCGCTGCCTGCAGCCGCGCATCGTTGCCAGCAAATTGCGTCGATTTTTTTGCCATGGCCTCGGCCTGCGCTGCGTCACCATGCTGCAGATTGACGCGCGCCAGCCGGTGCCATACCAGCGCGTTGCGCGGCTCGATGCGTACCGCCCGTTCCAGCACCGCGATCGAGGTATCGTAGTCGCCTTGCCGCTCCCTTGCCGCGGCATCGTCCAGCAACGCCACGACCGCCGGTCCTGGCCGCTGCAGCGCGGTGACTTCCGGCGCTGGCGCGATTGCCGACCCGCGATCCTCCACCGGCACGTCCGCCCGCGACCGTTCTTCCACCGGCGGGAAACGCTCCGGAACCGACGGCGACTGCGACAGCGGGATCGCCGCGCAACCGCTGATTAACACCGATATCTGCCCGACGATCAGGCGCCGCGAAAACCGCTTATAGCTGTCCATTACTCAAATACACCTTTAAGAAAATTGATGGTCCGGTCTAGCGAGCGCGTAACGTCGCCGTCCGCACACGGCGCGAGCGTCTGCGGCGCCGTACCTGCAATAAACGGCAACTCCACAACGTTGTCGCAGCCGAACCCGCCACGCAGGCCGCTGGCGCTGTCGATCGGTACGCGCTCGATTCCTTCCGGCGGCGTCAAATCGAAGGGCTCCGCGTCAATGTTGCGCATGATATCACCCCACAGCGGTAACGCACCGCTCGCGCCGGTCAACCCGACCGGCCGGTTCTCGTCATTGCCTACCCAGACCACCGCCAGCCGGTTATCAGAAAATCCCGCAAACCAGCTGTCCCGGTAATCGTCCGTGGTACCGGTCTTCCCTGCGGTCACGAGTCCCTCGGGCAACATCCAGCTCAGCGCCATCCCGGTGCCGTTACGCACCACCTCGTTCAACATGCTGTTAACCAGATATACGGGTTCCGGTTCGAACGCCTGCTCGACGGTCAGTGCGTAACGCTTGACCGGCGTGCCGTCAGGCAACATCACCGCCCGTACCGCCCGCAACGGCGCGCGAAAACCGCGCGCGGCGAATGTCTGATACATCTGGGCAACCTCGATCGGCGTCAGTACGTTCGCGCCCAGCAGTAACGACGGATATGCCTTGATGTCCCGGTCGATACCCAGGCGATGCAACGTCGCGACAACCTTGTCCACGCCTATCGCCATACCCAGCCTAGCTGTCGGCACGTTGTAGGACTGCGCCAGCGCGACATGCAACGGCACACTGCCGCGGAAAATGCCGTCGTAGTTGCGTGGGCGCCACATCTGGTCCGGCGCGGCTTCGACCAGCATCGGCTGGTCATCCAGCAGCGTCGCCAATGTATACCCGGTACCTTTATGCAACGCTGTCAGATAGACCGCCGGCTTGATTAACGAACCGACCTGACGCACGCCATCAAGCGCACGGTTAAAACCCGCATAGCGCGGATCACGTCCGCCGACGATCGCAAGAATCTCACCGTCGTCCGTGGTCGTCACGATCACCGCCGTTTCGAGTGTCTTGGCCGCCAGCCCGCGCTGCCGTTCAAGTTTCTCGATGTGCTGCACGACCTTGGCCTCGACGACACGCTGCACCCGCGGATCGAGGGTAGTGAATATACGCAGCCCTTCCGACGTGAGGTCCGCCTCGCGATAATCGCGCCGCAAATCGCGCCGGACGAGATCCAGAAAGGCCGGAAACGTAGTAATGCCGCTGCGCGCGCTTGCGGATACTCCCAGCGGCCGGGCACGCGCCCGCATGCGCTCCGCTTCGCTGATGACGCCCTGCTCCGCCATAACTTCCAGAACGACGTTGCGCCGCGTCAATGCACGATCGCCATGGCGCCGCGGATCGTAGTACGACGGACCCTTGACCAGTGCGACCAGCAACGCGACCTCGTGGGGTTCGAGCTTTTCCAGCGGTTTCTCAAAATAGAAATGGCTGGCCAAACCGAAACCGTGTATCGCGCGGTGGGTATCCTGACCCAGGTAAACCTCGTTCAGATACGACTCGAGAATTTCTTTCTTGTCGTAATGCCACTCGAGCAGCAGTGCCATGATCGCTTCGTTGAGTTTGCGAGAGAGGGTCTGGTCGCTGGTCAGGAAATAGTTCTTGACGAGCTGCTGCGTCAGCGTGCTACCACCCTGGACGATATCGCGCGCCTTCACGTTGGCCAGCATCGCGCGGGTGATCGCGCGTGGATCGACACCAATATGACCGTTGAAATGCCTGTCCTCGATCACTATCAGGGATTTGATCAACAGTTGCGGCACTTCGTCGTACTTGACCAGCACCCGGTCTTCGTTGTGTGACGGGTAGATACCACCGATCAGTGCCGGATCCAGCCGCACCAGCGACAGCGGCGTACCGCTGGCTTCGTCCACGATGTCGGCGACACGGTTCTGATCAAAACGCAAGCGGAAGTTCTGTGACGGCTCGTTCTTGTCCCAGAACATGAATGGCCGCGTCACGATTTGCACAACGTCTCTGCCGAACGAGTAGCTCGCCGGCGACGACGGCGACGGCACACTGTGATACTTCAGTGCCTCAAGTTCCTCCGTCAATCTCGCGGGTTCCAGCGCCATCCCCGGATACAGCTCCAGGGGGCGCGCGTAGACGTGCGCCGGCAACGCCCAGCGTTTGCCTTCAAACTGCGCGGTAATCCGGTAGTCGAGATACCCGACATACCCCGCCAGTACCACCACGCCAACGAATAGCAGCGCCCATAGCCATCGCCAGAGTGAACGACGTGCAGCCTGCCGCGCCCGGCGTCGAGCTCTGGTTTTCTTTGCCATGGGAGTAATGGAATGGATTCAGCGATTACGGGACGAGCCTGGTGTGCAATAATAACCCATCGCACGGTGACGATGCCGGAATTTCAGGATGAATACCCGTCCCACACTGATTTTGTCGTTACAGCATGCCGAGCTCTACGATCATCCGATAACGGCCTTTGCCGTTATCGAGACGCACATTTCGTGGGTAATCCTGACCGGACCGTATGCCTACAAGATCAAGAAGCCGGTCAACCTCGGTTTTCTCGACTTCTCGTCACTGCAACAACGACGGCATTGCTGTGAGGCGGAACTGCGCCTGAACCGCCGGCTCGCCCCTCAACTCTACCTTGACATCGTCCGCATCACGGGTTCCGTCGAGGCACCGCGCTTAAACGGCAGTGGTGAGCCGATCGAGTACGCGGTCAGGATGAAGCAGTTTCCGCAGGCACTGCAGCTGGACAATGTCCTGGCAGCGGGCAGACTCCGGCCGGACCACATCGACCAGCTCGCCGATACCGTCGCCGGCTTTCACGCCACGCTACCGGTCGCGGGGCCGGACAGCCGGTTCGGCACACCGGCAACGGTTTACCGTCCGGTCATGGAAAATTTCACGCAGATACGTCCACTGCTCGCGCTGAACGCAGATGTTGATATGGCCGGTCGTCTTGAATCCTGGAGCAAGAACACCTATTCCCGGCACCTGCCGGCCTTTCAGGACCGCAAGGCCGCGGGATTCATTCGCGAGTGCCACGGCGACATGCACCTCACCAACATGGTACTGCTCGACGACACCGTCACCGTGTTCGATTGTCTCGAGTTTAGCGAGGCCTTGCGCTGGATAGATGTCGCCAGCGAAATCGCATTTGTCACGATGGATCTCGACGACCGTAACCAGCGCATGTTCAGTGCACGTTTTCTGAACCGGTATCTGGAACACACCGGCGATTACGATGGCTTGCGCGTCATGCGCTTTTATCAGGTGTACCGCGCGATGGTACGCGCCAAGGTCGCCGGGATACGATTACAACAAGACGATGTCACGGCAGCTGAAAAAAGCGTTATCGAGAAGTTGTTTCGCGGCTATCTTGCGCTGGCTGAGCAATACACGAGGCCGGCGCCAACGGCGTTGATTATCACACATGGTCTGTCCGGGTCCGGAAAAACGGTGATCAGCCAGCCGTTGCTGGAACGACTGGGCGCGGTCCGCATTCGTTCCGATGTCGAAAGAAAGCGTCTTGCCGGCATGAGCGCAACCGACCACTCCGGAACGTCGCCCGGCAGCGGGCTATACGGCGCCGCCAGCAGCAAACGAACGTATGATCACCTCGCGCGACTCGCGACACGCATCATCGAAGCGGGCTATCCGGCTATCGTTGATGCGACGTTCCTGAAGCGTGAATCACGCGCCGCGTTTCATCGCCTCGCGACAGTGCTCGATGTCCCCTTCATCATCATTGATTTCCACTCGCCTGAACATTTGCTTCGGCAATGGATCGCCGATCGCGTAAGGCACGGGCAGGACGCGTCGGACGCGAATGTAGCGGTACTGGAAGAACAGATCAGGACACAGGAACCCTTGACGCGCGACGAAACCGGCTACGTCATCCGCGTCGATACTTCAACCGATATCGATACCGCGACGCTGGCCACAGACATACTGGCCCGCGAGCGTGATCCGTGACTGCGGCAAGGCAAGCGAATCTACCCGGTAACATACAACCCTCTGGGTATCATCAATACGGCGAACCGTATGCGCTCGAAAAAAACAAATAAGACGATTGCCATGCGTTCCTGAAACGAAAAAGCCCCGCAGACGCGGGGCTTTTTTTTGTACGGCGTGGTCGATCTAAAGTTTCGCTTTGAGTCGCTGTACGGCGCGCTTTAGTGACGCGATGTTTTGCTGCGCCTCCTCCACGTCGGTAAACTCGCTGTTTTGCACCTGCAACTCAAGCTCCGCTATCGCATCCTTTCCCTGCTGAATCGCGAACTCAATCTGCTGGACACGGATCGATCTCGGTATCCACCAGATGGCGAACATCAATCCGCCCAGCAACGCCAACATCAAAAATGGTAATAACGCGGTCATATCGGTTTCTCCTGAAACTAACTGCTTTCTCAGCGAGTCACTCCGTTCTTCATCGGGCCTTCGCCATCAAAACCGCCCAGATCGAAACACTACGTTAACGGCGCCATATCGGCGGCCTTGACGTGTCCCAGTCGGTCTCAGCAATCTGCCGCGAATAATCCGATTAATTTACTAGGGGTTGACTAAAAGATAACCGAATCATACCAGGACTTCAAATACTCGGTATCGATAAGCTCTTCATAGGTAATAATATTTATTATCGTTCCGGTTTGTGTGCTTTTATGACTATCGAATACCTGTTCGCATTCGCCGGGCGATAGAAATCGTAATCGTTATTATTCGCGCGCTACGCAGCAGTAACAGTATGTGCGTTGTCTATTTCTTGGTGTCCCACCACGCTGGCGGGGAATTTTTGTGGGGCACGCTGTGGCAACGCTCGCAGATCCACAGGCTGAACGACACCTTGTCGTGGCATCGGCCGCAGAATTCGCCGCGCAGTATCTTCGTCATGTTGATCGGATTGCCGTTGTCTTCCGCCTTGAATATATCCGGGTGGCAGTTACTGCAGGCGAGCCAGCGCGTATGGGCCAGGTGCGGGAATCTGACATGTGGCATCTCGCCGGTGGTGTTCATGATGATATCCAGAGCAAGTTCCGGCATCACATCACCGTCTTCCGCCTTGCCGGTGTTGGTTTTGCGCGGTTGGATAACACCCAGATTGAGCGCCTCTACCCAGTTCACCTCGCCGCGCCGGTCTTTGGGAAAATCCGCCATAGACCGTTTGGGATCCTGCAACGTGAGAATCGCTTCATTGGTAGGATCATGTATGCCGTCTTCCGCGAGCGGCGTAAGGGGTGGCGCCGTAAAGTGGTCCGCCGCAGGCAGCGTCAGAGGGTATCCCGCCAGGAAGGCTATTGCCAGGAGCGCTTTTTTATTGTATTCGCTCATAGTTACGCGCGATATCGTTGCTACGGAATCAGACCGGGCTCGATAGACAATGACTAACCTGAACCGATTTCGCAGACGACCCGGTAGCCGCTTATGCGAAAAGACTACCACTCATTTCGCTGTTTGACACGCTTTTCGTTATCGGTTCGCCGCGCTTGAAATAAAACGCCATTTTTCGGTATCCGTTAACAAGCCTTTGCTGAACGCATCGCCCGCGGCCCGCGCCACACAGCTGACGTATCGACCATGTTCCACATAATCGGCCTGTTTGCACGCAATCGCTATTAATTGCTCCCCGCTACAGCCCCTGTTATCCACCTTCCTGACAAGCGCCGTATCCGGGCAGGCATCGTTGGCATTCGTTACCTTGTCGCCATCGATATCGTCATCGCACGCATCACCAAACTTGTCGCCGTCCGCATTACGTTGGTCACCGTTAACGATCAACGGACAGTTATCGGTAGTGTCGGGAACACCATCATTATCATCATCGGTATCGCAAGCGTCACCAATTCGATCGTTATCCGTGTCCGCCTGGTCCGCGTTCCTGACCATCGGACAGTTGTCGGCCGTATTCGCTACGCCATCGTTGTCGATGTCATCGTCACAGGCATCCCCTTTTCCGTCCTTGTCCGTATCGACCTGGTCCCGATCAGGGACGCTCGGACAGTTATCGACCAGATCGGGGACGCCGTCGTTGTCATGATCATCATCGCACGCATCACCGCGTCCATCGTGGTCGCGGTCTTTCTGATCCGGATTGGCGATCAGCGGACAGTTGTCACGCGCGTTTTCAATGCCATCACTGTCCGCGTCGTTATCGCACGCGTCCCCTTTCCCATTCTTGTTCGTATCGCGTTGGTCAGGATTAGAGACGGTCGGGCAGTTGTCTGACTCGTTCGGTATGCCGTCCTTGTCAAGGTCATCATCGCATGCATCACCGATCCCGTCGCCATCACGATCACGCTGGTCCGGGTTCGCCGTCAGCGGACAGTTGTCAATTTCATTTGGCACGCTATCGTTGTCGGCATCATCGTCACAGGCATCGCCGATACCGTCGCGATCCGCGTCAGCCTGATCCGGGTTGAACATCTCCCCGCAGTTGTCGATAGCGCTCGGCACCTGGTCACCGTCAACATCGTCATCACAGGCATCGCCGATACCGTCGCCATCAATGTCGGCCTGATCGATATTTGAATCGCGCGGACAGTTGTCGCTGCGATCCGGAATATCGTCTTTATCCGTGTCCAGGCGCGCATCGGCACACATTGCCGCCACTGTCTCGCCGTCGATTTGCAGTTGTTCCGGATCCGTCTTGCATGGCGTTTCAAGCCGAAACAGTGCGGCAGCGCGGTTGGCTGTGACCTGATAATTGACCCCGGGGACCAGATTGAGACGCTGCATCCCGCGCCGTGTTTCTACCGGCCCGATATCGACCAGCCACTGCAGGTCCGGCGACGCGGGGCTAATCTCGACGAATTCCGTGTTAAATTTCAGGATGCTTCCGAGCGCCGTAGCATTTTGTTGATTCGCGACACGAATCTCACCGCCTTTGTCGACCACGAAGGCGAAGCTGTCATTGGTAGTCGGCTCAACAATGTAGGTATTGCCAGGCACGAGTGCCAACGTCTCCTGGCCGCGTATTCGTTCCGCCATGTCGACAGGGTGCGCGTACCCCAGTCGCCAGTTACCCGAAAATCCCGCCGGATCGATCGTAACGAGCGTGTTCCGGAAGGTTATCGTATTATTCTCAAACAGAAGCGAATCGCGACTGGCCCCGCTTACGCCGCCATCGGACGCGACATGAACGTCGATCTTGTTTTCAGCAGTGCCGACGTAAAACGTATAGTTCACTCCGGCCACCAGCCGCAGCGTTTGATAACCGCTCATCCACCAGTCGCGCGTCGCACGCACCACCACCCACTGCCCGCGGTAATTGGCCGGGTCGACCACTACCTCAACGGTCTTAAGCTGCATCGTATTGCCGACAAAATCGATCGAACTCTCCCCCCGGCCCGATAACGCGCCATCCTCGGCAACAAAAAACTCGATGGGCTCGTTACCGATCTGCAGCCTGTAGCTGAGACCATTCGGCAGTACAAAACTCGCTTTCCCGCTTGACCACTTTTCTTTAGTCGCCGGGTAGATCGAATAGAGACCTTCGTACCCGGCCGGGTCAACATTGATAGTCGTGGTCAGGAACCGCACACTATTTTCCGCACCCGCCATGGAATCGGTATTGTCAGACGTCACTTTCCCGGCGCCGGTCACCGAAAATTCGAATCGTCGGCGAAAACCGCCCTCACCGATATTGATCTGATATTTAATGCCCGGCACCAGCTGCAACGGCTGCTTGCCCGCCCCGGTAAAGATATCGTCGATAAAGTAAATCCCGTCGTAGCCGGATGGATCGATGACGATTTCCGCCGTGCGGAAGGTAAGCATATTCCGCGTGCCACTGCCGGATACCCCGTTTTCGACGACCACGTCTCCGTTTGAACTGACGTCGATCAGAAACAGCGTATCGACATAGTCACCGAGGCCGACCCACTGCTTTCCATCGGGTACATCAAGCGTTGCCCGTCCGAAGTAACTATCGGATTCACCGATGTACCACCCGCCCTTGTAGACCCCGGGATCAACCGTTATTGATACGGCAACAGCCAACGGGATCCAGCTGCAAAGCAGCAGGATCGCGAGCAGCGATTTCACCATGCGGCCGACCGATCTCAACGTGTGTCTCTTCTCTTGCGACCGTCATTTATTTGTCAACAGACGAACTCCGCACGGTCGGAATACGGTACCCATGCGTTATCATTCAAGAAACATACCAGCGCACGCCTCGACACGGCGCGAACGCTTGCAGGAAACCGCTGTCAATTCAGCTGGTATTAACGCGGTATTCGTTTACAGTGCGCCACTAATTGCCGCTTTTCCTACAAGTTCTCGCCCCTCCTGCGACTATTCGGTGCCGGACATAAGCCGCGACTGTTCGCCGACTGTCTTTTCCTCCCAACCGCACGGCGTGGCGCCAAGCTGCCGGCGCGAATGCGCCGGCGCAATGTCAGCCGCCGATACCGCGCCGATGTTCAATCGCCTGTAACCGTACCGGCATCCGGCGCGAACCCCAGTCTCCTGGAGGCCCGGCAAACACGCCGGCGCAGACGGTGCCGCAACGGCGGCATTTGCCATCGTCGACAAGATGCCAGTCCGTAAGTACATACCAGTCCCGGCCGATCAGACGAGTACCGCAATGATGGCAATACGTGCTGCCACCGACGCTATCGTGCACATTCCCGGTATAGGCGTAGCGCACACCGTTTTGCACCGCGATTTCGCGGGCGCGCATCAATGTCGACGGCGGTGTCGGCGGCGTATCCATCATTTTCCAGTCCGGATGAAACGCCGTGAAATGCATAGGCACATCCGGACCGAGCTTCTCAACCACCCAGCGGGTCATCTGCTGAATCTCCGCGTCCGAGTCGTTATGCCCGGGAATCAGCAACGTGGTCAGTTCGAACCAGACACTGGTTTCATGTTTCAGATATTGCAGGGTCTCCAGCACCGGTTGCAGCGTTGATCCGGTAACATGCCGGTAAAAGTGCTCGGTGAATGCCTTGAGGTCCACATTCGCGGCGTCCATGTAACGGAAGAATTCCCGCCGCGGTTTTGCACAGATATACCCGGCGGTGACCGCGACGGTTTTGATGCCGCGATCATGACAGGCCTGCGCCACGTCAATGGCATATTCATGAAAGATGACAGGATCGTTATACGTGAATGCGACACAGCGGCAACCGATTTGCTGCGCCGCATACGCGATGGTCTCGGGGGAAGCGCTGTCTGCCAGGATATCCATTTCGCGGGACTTGCTCATATCCCAGTTCTGGCAGAATTTACAGGCGAGATTACAGCCCGCCGTACCGAACGACAACACCGGCGTACCGGGAAGAAAATGGTTCAACGGTTTTTTCTCGATCGGATCGACACAGAACCCGCTGGATCGGCCGTAGGTGGTCAATACAATCGCGTCATTGCGCCGTGCCCGGACAAAACACAGGCCTTGCTGACCTTCATGCAAGCTGCAGGCACGCGGACACAGATCGCACTGTACGCGCCCGTCATCGAGACGGTGCCAGTATCGGGTCGGTACCACGGTGTCGAGTGACATTCTGTCCGTTGACCTTCGCGGGAAGATCCCGCCGACAAATCCATTATAAAGCGGTTGCCTCCGCGCGCTCAGCCAGCTAACGTTAGCCAACACGCAACCGCTACCTGCGCCATAAATCCAGCACCGCGCCAACCAACTGCCGATAGATGTGACCACGCCATGACCGCCAGAAGTCCCGCTGTCGCCGGCATGTTCTACCCCGCGGACGAAACCGCGCTACGCTCCACGATTGCGGGTTTTCTCTCAGCCCATGCCGTATTGGCCAGCCCGGTGCCAAAGGCCATTATCGTCCCGCACGCCGGCTACATCTACTCCGGGCCGATTGCGGCGAGCGCCTATGCGCGCGTTGCACCGGCGCATGACAGCATTACGCGCGTCGTGCTGCTTGGACCCGCCCACCGCGTGCCATTCCGCGGTCTGGCAGCCACCAGTGCCGATCAATTTATTACGCCGCTGGGTCCGGTTGCCATCGACCAGACAGCCATCCGGGACTTGCTGGCACTACCACAGGTCAAGATTTTTGATGACGCTCACGCGCTGGAACACAGCCTCGAGGTCCAACTGCCGTTCCTTCAGGTAACCCTGGACACGTTCGCCTGCATTCCACTGGTGGTCGGAGAGGCTACTGCGGACGAGGTCGCCGAGGTTATCGAGCGGCTGTGGGGAGGACCCGAAACGTTGATCGTCATCAGTTCTGACCTGAGCCATTATCAGGACTATGAAACCGCGCGGAATCTTGACCAGGCGACGACACGCGCGATTATCGCGATGCGCCCGGAGGACATACACTATCAGCATGCATGCGGCAGAATTCCTGTCAACGGACTGCTGACCGTCGCCCATGAGCACGGCATGCAGGCGGAAGCCATCGACCTGCGCAACTCGGGAGATACCGCCGGCCCGCGGGATCACGTGGTGGGGTATGGCGCGTACGCATTTGCAAGCCTGGCCGACACGTTACCCGCCCGGCGGCATCGCTTATGAGCAATCTACCTGTCGTGGATACTGCCGGGATCGCCCGGCGTCATGGCCCGGCGCTGCTGACCCTGGCACGGGAGTCAATTCGCCATGGCCTCACGCACCGCGCCTCGCCCGATGTTGCACCGGATGATTTCCCCGCCGACCTGCGTCAGCCGCTGGCCACGTTTGTCACGCTGTTAATCGCCGGGAACCTGCGCGGCTGCGTCGGCTCACTTGAAGGCACGCGCGCTCTGGTCGTCGACGTGGCGCAGAATGCCTATGCAGCGGCCTTTACCGATCCGCGGTTTGCGCCGCTGAAGCCGCCGGAGCTACCGTTACTCGATCTTCATATTTCGGTGTTGAGTCCACCGCAGCCGATGACATTCCACTCGCAAGAGGAGCTTGTTCGACAACTGCGGCCCGGGATCGACGGACTGATACTTGAAGAAAACGGACGTCGTGGTACGTTCTTGCCGTCAGTATGGGAGCGGCTGGCGCATCCACAGGAATTCCTTCAACAGCTTAAACGCAAAACAGGCCTGCCGGAGGATTACTGGTCACAAACGCTGCGGGTGAAACGCTACACCTGCCAATTAATTTCGTGATGTCGCGATCAGGCACTGGCCGATCGACCCCGGCGTGCACACGGATTGATCGACCCATATCGCGTTGTCGAGTATCGCTCCATCCAGCGTGACCCCGGTCAGATTCGCACCCTGCAGATCCGCATACGACAAATCCGCGCCGGCGAGGTTGGCGTTAGCGAGATCGGCTCTGCGCAGACTGATGCCCTTCAGATTCCCGCCCGACAGATTGGCACCGCGAAAATCGGCGATACTCATGACCGCATATGAAAGATCGGCGCCGGTCATCACGGAGCCGTGAAAATCGCCGCCACTGAAATCGCCGCCGCTTAGTTTGGCGCCAGTCAGATCCGTACGCGCCAGCGAAATTCCTTCCATCCGGCAACTACCCCAGTTGACCCGCGGAGCGGCCACCGCGTTGCAATCGGCGACGTCTTCCGGCGGCTGCGGTTGATAATACACAAGGTAACTCCCCACCGCGGCCATCACCGCGAGAATAAACGTGCCGCCGAGAAAATAGCCGTCACGCGTCTGCTCCTTTCCCGGCACGCGATTTCGGTGCACCTCGCGCGCCACTGTGTCGGGTTCCGCCTCTGTGGCGCGCCGGTCCGTATGCGCACGCTGGCCGGTCGTGATTTCACCGCCCCGCTCCTCGAACGTGCGCCGGTCTTCCATTGACCGTTCGTCAGCCCAGCGTCTTGCCTTGCTTAACCGCTCCTGCGCCAGCGGATCGTCACGGTCAGCCTTGATAACCTCCGGAATCAGTTCCGCGCGCGACGAGAGGTGGACCCACAGTTCGCCGTCATGACTGATTTCGTCGGACTCGCTGATACGCTGCAACAACATAAAACGGCGAATCAGGCCTGCCGGATACGGCCCGGCCACCTTGCCGTGTTGCCTGATGTACCACAGTTGTCTGTCTTCCATTCCCAACACCACAAGCAAAATAAGCGCCAACCCGCATCGGCAGTTCAAGTTAGCGGCGATTTATCCGTAGTTTATACTGGAATCCGTAGTGACCAACAACGCGGAGCGGCGGCCGACGCCGGTGAACTGAATTGGAACTGGATAGCGCAAACAAAGCCCTGGCGCAGATCCGCCTGGAGGGTCGGGCGCCGGACTTGCAGTCGCTGAAAATCGGGCAGGTACTCAACGCGACGGTCATACAGACGCGGAATGCCGGTGAAGTCACGTTAAGGATCAATGGAGTCGATGTACCGGTGAAAACGTCCCAACCGCTGACCGCCGGCCAGCAAATCACCGTGCGCATTACCAGCCTCGGCCGCACACCGAGCCTCGAGATCATGTCGACCGGCACAACGACCTCGCGCGCGATACCGGGGGTGACGACCCCGCCACTGATTATGCTCGCCACCGGCAAACCCGGCAGCGGCACATTCGCGATCGGCCAGCGTTTTCTGGCGCTGGTGACGGCGGCACAGGACGACGGGGCATTACACCTGCAAACCGCGGCGGGCCAATTGACCGGACGGACGTCCGCTTCGTTGAGCACCGGCCAGCTGCTGGAACTGATCGCCGTTCGCGCGGGTAGACTGCCGGCCCTTGCCGTCACCCGTGTTTCCGATGGACCGGAGATCATCAACCCCCTGTTACGCGCTGCGTTGCCGCGGCAGGAAGGGTTGCCGCTGCTTATGGCGATCCTCACATCACTCCGGGCTCCCGGCGGCAAGCCGGCGATGTCCCTGCCGCCTGCAGTACAGGATGCGATCCAGAACCTCATGCGCAACCTCTCCGGTTCGAAAGACACCTCGTCCGCGCAGGGACTGAAAAGTGCCATGCTGAACAGCGGCATGTTCCTTGAAAGCCGCATGTTCGGCCAGTCGTCACCGGCGCCCGATCCCGGCGTGGGAACCGATTTCAAAAGCGGCCTGTTTCGCCTGATTGACGCGCTATTGCGCGGCTCACTCGAGCCGTCCGGGCAACGTGCCGGCACTCAACAAACCGCGGCTTCGCACACAATACCGCCGCTGCGTGGGTCCGTGATGCAGGCCCAGGCAAGGGCTACCGCGACGCTTTTTTCCACCGTCGAAGAATTGCTCGGCACACTGCTCCAGCAGGCCGATGGCGTGCTCGCACGCCTACAAATATGCCAGCTTTCCGCGCTACCCACGCAAGATCAGGCCCAGCCTTATCTCACGTTTGAACTACCGCTACGCCACGGCAATCAGGTGGACGTCATACAGCTGCGTATCGAACGGGAAGAGACCGGCTCACAGGATGAGGCCGATCGGCAATGGACGATTCAAATCGCATTTGATCTGGAACATCTCGGGCCGGTTCATGCCCGCCTGACACTGCAAAACCGTAATATCTCGACGGTGTTCTGGGCAGAGCAACCACGCACCGCGGATCTGTTCGAGCAACACCTGGCCGAACTGCATGGCAAACTCGCCAGCGCCGGGCTGACCGTCGGGGCAATACGCTGCCAGATCGGCAAGCCACCGCCCGTGCCCGGTCACCGCCCGCCGGAGTTATTGAGGAATCTCGAGGCATGAACAGCGACGAGAACCAGGGGCCGCGCAAAGCCGTAGCATTGAAGTACGACGGCAGCAACGCGCCCCGGGTGACGGCAACAGGGCTCGACGAACTCGCCGATCAGATCGTCGAGATCGCCCGGGCGCATAACATTCCGTTACACGAAGACCCCGGCCTCGCGTTCCTGCTGTCGCAACTCGAGCTGGGCGATGAAATCCCGGAACAGCTCTATTTTGTCATCGCCGAAGTTATCGCATTCGCCTACATCGTATCGGGCAAGGCGGCCGAACACGCCGCCACGCGTAAGGCCACCTAGGAAAAAGCCGGCCTGTTCCGAAAATGTCGTCCCGACACGTGCGCACCGGACCCACGCCGGAAGTCGCGCGCCTGAAAACCGCCACCTGAGCGAGGGCTGCCGACCGGCGATCATGGAATATTGCCGGATCTCGACGCGCAGGCCGACCGGCGCGACATCATTAGGCCTGCCCTCCTGCCGCAGCGAACTGCGCACTGACGGCCGTTTTTTCTCTATAAAGAATGATGAGACAGCGCCGATAAATGGGCTGATTGACCAAGCGCTGATTGTCTTCTGTTTGTCCGATTGGGGTTCGGATCATTGCTGATCCGGGTGAATCGCTATTCATGGCCACTTGTGGCGCCGCGCTAGCCGATACTGAAAGCACAGATGGAAAACACGGGTCGTAAACAGAACAACGGGCCTGCGTCCCCGACGGACCGCGGCGACGACGCGGACAGCCGCGACCCGCATACCACTTTTCTCGACGAACTGCGCCGCATGCGCATCCTGGTCGTCGATGACAACAGCGACAACATCGACCTGGCACGCGCCATGCTTGCCAAGAGCGGATTTATGAATACGGTCGCCGCGAGCAGCGGTACCCTGGCCCTGAACCTGCTGGCGCAAAACACTGCGAACAATCAGTGTCGCATCGATCTCGTCCTGCTCGACATCATGATGCCGAATATGGACGGATACGAGGTGTGCGGCCGAATACGTTCCCAAATCGAATGGGCGGACATCCCGGTTATCATGATCACCGCAAACGCAATGTGGCAGGACGAAATCGCCAGTATCAGTTTCACCGCCGGCGCTACCGACATCATGTTTAAACCGATACGTCGCGTGGAACTGATCCCGCGAGTGATATCCGCGCTTTCGCTAAAGCGGGAACGTGACCTGCGCAAAAGCCGGGAAGACGAGCTCGTGATCGAACTTGCGGAACGACGCATCGTTGAGGAGCGCCTGAACCATCTCGTCACGCACGACGACCTCACCGGACTCTGTAACCGGCGCCAGCTCGAGAAGGCGCTGGATCGCGTCGCACATCGGGCAGAACATAACGGCGTCGCCAGCGGCTTGCTGTACCTTGATCTCGACCAGTTCAAGGTCATCAACGATCTGGAGGGCTATACGGTTGGCGACGAAGTACTAATCGCAATCTCCCGATTACTCCGCCGTCACTTCGGCGCCGCCCATCTCGTTTGTCGCGTCAGCGCAGACGAGTTCGCCGTCGTGATCGAAGAGGCGGATGACAAGGCCGTGCTGGGCACCGCCGAATCGTTGCATCGCTTGATGGACAACTATCGCGTCGACGTCAACAAACGTACCTATCATATCGGCGCGAGCATCGGGGTCGTGCTCATTCATCCCGACGACGGACTGTCCGCCAACACCATACTCGCGCGCGCGAACCAGGCCTGTTTCGCCGCCAAATCCCACGGGCGGAATCTCGTTCATCTCTACAGCAAGGAAGACGCGGAAATGGACATCCTGCGCAGCGCTGCGCACTGGGTGCCTATCATTCGAGCGGCGCTCGCGGAACAACGTTTTTGCCTGGTGTATCAGCCGGTACTCAATGTTACGAACGGCCGCTTTCAGCATTACGAGGTACTGATACGGCTGATCAACACCGACAACCAGCTGGTAAGCCCGGTTAATTTTATTCCGGTAGCAGAAAGCATGGGCCTGATTCATGACATAGATCGCTGGGTAGTGCTCAGTGCGATCAATATGCTGGCGACGCTCCCGCCCGAGCTGGCGCACGTTTCACTGAATATCAACCTGTCCGGTTATTCCTTTCAGGACCCGACCCTGTTCGCGCTGATTCGGGATCAGATTACCGAGCGCGGCATTGACGCGAACCGCCTGATATTTGAAATCACCGAAACCGCCGCGATCGCGAACGCGGAACAGACGCGCCAAATGATTATCCGCCTGCGCGAACTCGGTTGCCAGTTCGCACTCGACGACTTCGGTTCCGGCTTCAACTCGTTCGCCTACATCAAAAACTTTCCGGTGGATTTTCTCAAGATCGACGGCAGCTTCATCACCAACCTTCCCAACAGCGCCATGGATCAGTCGCTGGTCAAATCCATTATTGACGTCGCGCACTCCCTCGGCAAAAAAACCGTTGCCGAGTTCGTGGAAAATCAGGCGGTGCTCGACATGCTGACCGACCTGGGTATTGACTACGCACAGGGGTATTTTGTTGGCGAGCCGCGCCGCACGATAGACGTGCGCGGTGATGCGCACGACGAGGCGTAAGCGGGTATCGTCAGGACGCCTTGCGTTGCTGATAGAAGGTGCGCAGCAACTCCGCCTCATCCCGCACCAGACCGCAGTCCTCGATTAGCTGATCGGTACCGGCACCCTCGCTGGCCAGGCGAATTGCCTGGCTGTAGGACTGTTCGACCCGCGTCCATGTTTCCAGCTGATGCTGGCGCTCCCCGAATTCGGCGAGATGGTGTTCGATACGCATCATATGCCCGCTGATGCCGGCACCGGCGGTGGTCAACGCGTTGATATCGCGCTGCAAACGCATGATGGCCTCGTCGCGCTGTGATAGCGCTCGGCTGAAGCGCCGGTAGCTTCCGTAAATCAGCCCGGTCACCACAAGAAAAAAGAGTATGTTCAGAAGATTCATAGATCACTCCATAGTACTGAGAAACCTCTGATGTGTCGTCATTCTGGGCGGAGCGTAGCGGACGAGCCCATGGATGGGCGAGGTAGACCACGTCCGGAACCAGTGGTCGAGACCCGGAATCCAGCGCTTTCGAAACAGTGTGTTGCTGGATTCCTCGGCGGCTGTTCCCGACGCCGCCCTACCTCCTGCATCCATGCAGTCGCGCTTTCGCGGGAATGACGAATAGGTGATTAATCAGAGGTTCCCTAAGCGTATTCGTCGACATGATCCTTCCCGTCCTCTTTGTCCTGATCATCCTTGCGCCGGCGTTCACGTTCATCGTCGCGTTGCTTTTTCTCGGTTCGCCCGGATCGACCGGTCCGGTCGGACTTTGGTCTCGGCCAGGTCGGTGCGACGGGAGGAATCTCGGGAAGTTTTACCATTGACGGTTTCCTGAGACATTCGTCGACAATTCATCACGACGCGGTTGGCGCGCTACGCTTCATCGATGAGACCGGTGAAATCGACCAGAATCAGCATTTGGTCGTCGCTGACATGCACCCCGCGAATAAATCGCGAACTCTTCCGATTACCGACATCCGGGGCGCTTTCCACTTCCGCATCGTTCAGGTAGACCACCTCGGCCACCCGATCCACCAGAACACCGACCACGTCATCGGCGATTTCGATGACAATGATGCGCGACGCATCGTCGAGCCCCGTCGGTGGCAAGCCGAAACGGCGGCGCATATCGAGCACCGTAACGACCTTGCCGCGCAGATTGATAATACCCAGTACGTGATCCGGCACGCCCGGTACGGGCGTAATCTCCGGAACGCGCAATACCTCTTGAACCGACATGACTTCGATGCCGTAGGTTTCGCCGGCCAGCCTGAAGGTCACCCACTGGGTGACTGTATCCGCCCGCTGCCCTTCTTGTCTGACTGATTCCATCGTTTCGCTCGTGTCGTCATTCCGGTTTCGGCAACGCCGGCAATCCGGCAACCCACCAAACACCGTGCACATATACGCCGGCTTTTTGTCGCGTGGCGAGATACCTGATACGTTGCAGCATCCATGCCACCGTCGCGTAAGACCGCCGATACACCAAACACGCGCGAACAGGCGGGGCTAAGGCTGCTCTTTGGGCGCCCCTGGCCAGATCGACTTGACGCCGAGCGCATTCGGCGTGAGTCCGGACGTCTGCTTTCGCTCAGGCGCGGCCGGTAACTTGATCGGCGGCGCAATCGGCAGCGTGATCGGGATCGGCATATCGATCGCGCGTATTGGTTGTGGCATGGCGCCGACAGATTCCGCCGACTTCGGTGGCGGTAGCGGTTCCGGCGTAACCACCGGCTCCGGCGTTTTTTCCACCGTTACCATCGCTGGCTCCGCGACTTGTTTCGCCGGTACGTCCGCGTCAGGTTTGACGGCGACGGGTACTACGGTATTTCTTTCTTCGACTATCGACGCCTTTTCAACCGGTGCCGCGGGCTGCGGCGCCGGGACCACCGGTTTCGGCTCAACCGCAATGACCGGTGCCACTATTTTTTCCGGGACCGGCTTTACGGGCGCAGGTACGGCGTTGGTAACCGGCATCGCGGGCGGCGGCAAGGCCACGGCCTCCTTGTCGAAGGTCACGCTGCGTGGTCGGGTAGGCAACGACGCCTGCAATATCGGCTGCGCAGACGGGTTCGCCTCGATCACCAGGATGACGCGTCGATTCTGCTGCCGACCCTCGATCGTGTTATTGGCGGCGACCGGACGGTACTCACCGTAACCAACTGCAGACAGCCGCGGTGATTCGATCCCGGCGGCGCTTAACGCCTTTACCACGCTTGCGGCCCGCACCGCGGACAATTCCCAGTTGGAAGGAAAAGCGCTGGTACTGATCGGATTGTTATCGGTAAATCCTTCGACACGAACCGGATACGGAAACTGTTTCAATACTCCCGCAAGATCGTTAAGCACCGGCAACGCTGTCGTTTCGACACTGGCACTACCGCTTTTGAACAATACGTTGTCCTTGATTTCCACCTCTATCGTCAGCGCCTTTTCGTCACTCCGTATGGCGACAAGGTCGCCGGCGATAAGTCCTTCCAGTTTTTCGGTAAACTCCTGCGAGATCGCGCGGACATCGCGATGCGCCTTCACTTCCCGCAGCGGCGCGGGCAGTTCGATATCCACCCCGCCGAAGCCGCCGATCTCGGTGCCGCCACTGACCAGCGTTCCGAGCTTCATTTCGCTTGCGGTTTTGTCGGTATCCGGCAACGGCGTGGGTAACTCGGCCTCGATGCCGCCGAATCCGCCTATCCTGGTACCCTTGCTGACGATCGTGCCAGGCTGCAGTGTCTCCGGCGGCAAACCGGTTTCCGGTATCGGCGGCAGGCGTTGTTGAAAGGCATTCGCCATATCCCCCTCGGCGGACACAACGCCACGATGCTGGCCTTCGGTCGTGCCTTCTTCCACCGCACGGCCCTCGATGCCCCTGCCCTCAGCCCGCTCGCGCGTCCCACCGTCGCCTTGTGACCGCGGGCCTTTTGTTTCCGCGCCGGGCACATGCCGCTTCGGCAGCTTGGGAATATTAAAGACGGACGGCTCCTTGATAAACGCGTATTGAGGGTTATAAATCGATTTGGCGCTCTCGCCAATCTGAATTGGGTCGAGGCTTTTAAGAGGCGAACGAAACGACGCCACCAACGCGTCGGACAACACGCGGTACTTACCCTGATTGACCGACGAGACCGAGTACATGACGACGAAGAACGCGAACAACAGGGTAATGAAGTCGGCGTAAGAAACCAGCCAACGCTCGAGGTTCTCGTGTTCTTCGTGTTTTTTCTTGCGCGCCATCGGCGTTCACAACGTACCTTTACAAATAGCCTTGCAGCTTGGATTCGATGTTCCTCGGGTTCTCACCCTCGGCGATCGCGATAATGCCTTCGATGATCATCTCGGCGTACTTCGTCTGTTTACCGACCAGCGCCTTCAGCTTGCTCGCCATCGGCAGGAAAAGCAGGTTGGCGAGACCGACACCGTAGATTGTCGCGACGAACGCGACCGCAATACCGCTACCGAGCTTGCTCGGGTCGGCCAGATTATTCATAACGTGAATCAAACCCATGACCGCGCCGATAATCCCGACCGTCGGTGTATAACCTCCGGCCGCCTCCCAGATCTTGGCGGACAGCGCATCGCTCTCCTCACGGATCGTCAACTCGAGCTCCAGAATGCCGCGTATCGCCTCGGGCTCGCCACCATCGACCAGTAACTGTAAACCCTTGCGCGCGAACGGATCAGTTTCTCCCTCGACGACCTCCTCCAGCCCCAGCAGGCCCTCCTTGCGCGCGGTATTACTCCACGACACGATCTTGTCGATCGCCTCCTTAAACGGGATTTTCGGCGGAAAAAACACCCACAGGCCCATTTTGAGGCCGCGCATGAATATCGGCATGGCGAACTGCAGCATGATGGCGCCCGCAGTAGCGCCGGCTACAATGATGAACGCCGTGAGCTGCATCAGCGATTCCATATGACCGCCTTCGAGATGGTTTCCCCCGAGAATCGCGGTGAGTGCGAGAATCACGCCTGCTAGAGAAAGTACGTCCATCGCTATATCTTCTTGATTAACTGCGCTCCGATATCCACCAGCGGCAATACCTCGTCCGCCAGCCCCGCGTCGATCACCGCACCCGGCATGCCGAATACGACCGACGAGTTTTCATCCTGCGCCCAAACGGACGCACCGCTTTCCTTAAGGTACCGCGCGCCTTCCCTGCCGTCGGCGCCCATACCGGTCAGGACTATCGCCAGGGCCTTTCCGCCGCAGTGCTGCGCGACGGACCGGAAGGTAATATCGACACTCGGCCGATAGATATCGTCGTCCGCCGCCTCCCGCACCTCGGCGCACAACTCACCATTGCAACGTTTCACCAGCGTCTGCCGTCCGCCGGGCGCGATGTAGGCGCGACCGGCAACCAGCCGTTCGCCGTCAGCCACCTCGCTGACGGTCATCGCACAGACCCGCGACAGCCGCTGGGCGAACGCCTGCGTGAACGTGCCCGGCATGTGCTGTGAGATCAATACCGGCACCGGGAAATCCGCCGATAACGCCGACAACACCAGTTGTAACGCTACCGGCCCGCCGGTCGATGCGCCGATAACGACCAGTTCCACGTGCGACCGGTGTACCGGCTCCGCTGCCGCGTGAACTGCCGATGACCGTGGCACCAACGGACCGTGTGCGGTCCTGGCTACGGAACCGATCGCCGCCATGTGGGCCGGCAACGACACCCGCTGGCCGGTCGCTGCATTCCGAATACGCTCACACAGCAGACGGCGGGCGGTCTCGGTATTCTTCGACAAATCCTCAAATCGTTTGGGCAGATAATCGATCGCGCCGGCATCGAGGGCCGCCAGCGTTTCCTGCGCCCGATCGGTAGTCAACACCGAAAACATCAGTATAGGCGTCGGCTTTTCGCGCATAATGCGCCGCACCGCGCTGATTCCATCCATTTCCGGCATCTCGATATCCATGGTGATGACGTCGGGACTGAGCGCCTTGTTCTGTTCGATCGCCTCGATGCCGTTCGCGGCGACGCCGACGACCTCAAGCTCCGGATCGGAGTTGATCATTTCGACCATGCGCCGCTGAAAGAACCGGGAATCCTCGACGACCAGCACGCGTAGCTTCATCTGCTCATGCCCTCACCGCCGTTTTCATCACGTGTTTTGACAGCAGCTCCGGTATATCGAGTACGAGCGCCACCCGCCCGTCTCCGGTGATGGTCGCGCCAGCCAGGCCCTTGGTGCCGTGAACAAGCACGCCCAACGGCTTGATGACCACCTCCTCCTGACCGATCAGGTCATCGACTGCAAAAGCAACGTGGCGCGGTCCGATGCGAACCACGACGACCTGACCGTCAGACGCCGAACGCCGGGCGGGGTTGCGCAGCAGCCACTCCCCGAGATGAAACAGCGGCAGCGGCCTGCCACGAATGATGATGACCGGCTGCCCGTCCACGAGCCGCGACTCCGCCAGATTGATACGGACGATTTCAACCACGCACGACAATGGCAACGCGAACACCTGATGCTCCAGTCCGATCATCAATGTCGGCAGTATCGCCAGCGTCAGCGGCAGCCGGATCTCAATCGTCGTACCGGACCCCGGGACCGAGCTCACTGCAATTGTGCCGCCGAGCTGTTCGATCTTCGTCCGCACCACGTCCATCCCGACACCCCGGCCTGAAATGTCCGACGCCTGCTGACGGGTGGTCAGGCCCGGCAGGAACATCAACTCGAAGCACTCCTCCTCGGAAAGACGGTCGGCGGCCTTCTGATCGAGCATCTTCTTGCGCACCACCGCGTCACGCAAGCGCGCGGCGTCGATACCGGCGCCATCGTCAGCAATGGTAACAACGACGCGATCGCCTTCCTGATGGGCCGAAAGGTTCACTGTCCCGTGGCGGCTCTTGCCGGCGGCCTCGCGCTCGCCGGGGACTTCGATACCGTGGTCTATCGCGTTACGCACCAGATGCACCAGCGGATCGGCGAGTGACTCGACCATGTTCTTTTCCAGATCGGTTTCCTCGCCGCTGATCTCCAGCGTGACTTCCTTGGCAAGGCTGCGCGCGAGATCGCGCACCACCCGCGGAAAACGCGCGAATATCTTCTGAATGGGCTGCATGCGCGACTTCATCACCGCCACCTGAAGATCCGAGATCACCAGGTCGACATCGTCGAGCGCCTTGCGGGTACGCTCGTCACGCGCCAGCGATTCAAGCGAGAGCAGACGATTGCGCGCCAGCACCAGTTCGCCGACGAGATTCATGATCGCATCGAGGCGCCGTGTTTCAATACGCAACGTCGCTTCCGGCTGCCGTAGCGGCTTCTCGCCCGTATCCGTCGGCTCCGGCACCGGCACTGCATGCATTGGCGTCTCGGCGACCTTGGCCGGACGCTCGCTGCGGCTTCTGTTGGTCATTTTTCCTGGCCCCGCGGGCGTTGCCACGACAGGCGCTGTACTCGCGCTGCCTTTGCCATGCAGGCGATCCAGCAATGCTTCAAATTCCGCGTCGGAAAATTGCGGCGGCGCGAGTAACCCGGCGTCCGCCAGCGTATCCGCGCCCGACCGGTAACGTGGCGGCGCATGAGGTCCTTGCCCGCCAGACGGTGTAGCAGTGGCATCGCCCGCCGCGACCGCAGCGGTAAATTGATCCTGCCCACCGGCCGGCGGGCCCGTCCGTTCGACCGCAACGGTTGTTGCGGCGGCGGCCGTTCCCGATGATGCGCTACCCTCAAGCCGGGAAACACTTTGACGGAGATCCATCAGCAGGGCGGGATCGGCCGGTTTCGGCGCGGCATTGTTTCGCAATTCAGCAAAGGCCGCGCCAAGTTCGTCGACAGTGCGCAGCACGATGTCAATATCGCGGGAATCCACGCTCCGTTCACCGGAACGGTACAGGCTGAACAGATCTTCGGCGCCGTGACAGAGTGCGACGACCGGCTCGATGCCCAGAAAACTGGCGCCGCCCTTGATGGTATGAAAGCCGCGAAAAATATTGTTCAGTAATTCAGTATCACCCGCGCTCCGGTCCAGCGTGACGAGCTCCTCCCCGAGTTTTTCCAGTATTTCGCCAGCCTCAACGATAAAGTCGCGAACTATTTCCCCATCGAAGTTCGATGCCATAAAATCAACCTTCTTCTCCAGCGTTCCGGCAACACCGGCGCCCGCACCGCGCGGGCTGCCGTTATTCGAATCTCGTGCGCTTCGCACTCGTTGCCGGTCACCATCACTACTGCCGTCCGGAACTAGCGCTGCTCAGTTCTCCATCCGCTCGAATATCCGTTCAATTTTTTCCTTGAGCATGGCTGCCGTGAACGGCTTGACGATGTAGCCGTTGACGCCGGCCTCCGCGGCCTCGACGATCTGTTCGCGGCGCTGTTCCGCCGTCACCATCAGCACCGGCAGCGCCTGCAACCGCCGGTCGGCACGAATCGCCTTCAGCAGCTCGATGCCGGGCATCGCCGGCATGTTCCAGTCAGTGATAACGAACTTGTAGTCGCCGTTCTGTAGCTTCGGCAGTGCCTTGGCGCCGTCCTCCGCCTCGTCGGTGTTCTCGAAACCTAGGTCCCGCAACAGATTTTTTATTATTCGGCGCATCGTCGCAAAGTCATCGACGATCAAGATCTTGATATCCTTATCGAGAGCCATTGTTAGTCACCAGTCGCCGCTTTTTTAGTCTCGTAACGCCCAGTTTTTCAGGCGCGCCTGCAGGCGAATCAGCGCCTGGCTGTGAATCTGGCTGATGCGCGATTCGCTGACCCCTATAACGGCGCCGATCTCCCGCAAATTCATTTCTTCGTCGTAATACAAGGTCAGCACGAGGCGCTCCCGTTCAGGCAGGCCGGAGATTGCATCCGCCAGTGCCTTCTTGAAGTCGGCCCTTTCCAGGCCCTCATAGGGATTCGTCGCCCCGTCGGGGAAAGCGTCGCCGATGCCACCATCGTCGATCCCCAGGTCCTCGAAGCTCAGAACCCGGTGGCCGCTGACGTCCTGGAGTATCTTGTGATAGCTGGCCAGTTCCAGGCCCATCTCATCGGCGATCTCATGATCGCGTGCGTCACGCCCGGTCAGGTTTTCGACCTTACGCACCGCCTCCGCCATCTCGCGTGCCCGGCGGTGTACCGATCGCGGCACCCAATCGCCCTTGCGTATCTCGTCGAGCATCGCGCCGCGTATGCGGATACCGGCATAGGTTTCGAAGCTCGCACCCTGGGTCGCGTCATAATTCCGCGACGCTTCGAGCAGGCCGATCATGCCGGCTTGAATCAGATCGTCCGCCTGAACATTCGGTGGCAAGCGGCTGATCAGATGGTACGCAATCCGCTTCACCAGCGGCGCGTGTCTGGTTACGAGATCATCATCCATGTTGTCATCGGTTTTCATAGACACGTACATCGCTGCTCCGTTCATAGTCCAGATGCCTCGGCTAATTGACTTGCCTGTATCAGTCTCTCAACAAAGAATTCGAGACGCCCCCCGGCGGCAGTCGGCGCAGGCCAGCTGTCCGTTTTCTGTGCCAGGTTCTTGAAGGCTACCGCCGATTTACTGCGCGGGTAGGCATCGACAACGGCGCGCTGCCGTTGTATTGCCTTGCGCAGATACTCGTCGTAGGGAACAGTGCCCATGAAGTCGAGCGTGACGTCCAGAAAGCGGTCCGTCACTCTGACCAGTTTTTTAAACAGGTCCTGCCCTTCCCTGGCACTTAACGCCATGTTCGCGACCACGCGGAAACGGTGTATACCGTGCTCGCGATTCAATAGTTTGATCATCGCATAGGCGTCGGTGATAGACGCCGGCTCATCGCAGACCACGACCAGCACATCCTGTGCGGCCTTGATCAGGCTGATTACGCCATCGGAAATTCCTGCTGCCGTGTCGATCAACAGCGTGTCGACCGGAAAGGTCAGCTCGCCGAATGCATGTATCAGGCCGGCATGCTGTGCAGGCGACAGGTCGGCCATGCCGGCGACGCCTGACGCCGCCGGGACTATCTTCAATCCGGACGGCCCTTCGATGAGGATTTCTTCGAGCGTACGATCGCCGTTGATGACGTGCTGCAGCGTGTACTGCGCACGCAGCCCCAGTATCACGTCGACGTTGGCCAACCCGAGGTCGGCGTCGAACAGCAGCACCCGCTTGCCGGCATCGGCCATCGACACCGCCAGATTTACCGAAACATTGGTCTTGCCGACACCACCCTTGCCGCTGGTAACGGCGATTACCCGCACCGGTTTTGGTCGCGTCATGGTACGCAGCCCGGTCGCCTGATCCTGCTTGAGACTAGACGCCGGCATTGGATGTCGCCCCTGAAAAAGACAGCACCGTCGCTTCCTCCTGATATTTATCAGCGATATTCTGGGCGATTGCGACGCACTGGCTGACGAGATTATGTTTGCGCGCCGTGTGTATATCCTCCGGCACCCGCTGCCCGTCGCACAGGTACGCGGCCGGCAGGGCGGAAGCGATCAGCGTGCTGAGCACGCCGCCCAACTGGGTGGTTTCGTCGAGTTTGGTCAGGATGCAGGCACTCGGATTGATGAAGCGGAACGCATCCACGATTTCGAGCAAACCGGTACGGTGCGTGGTTGCCGACATCACCAGACAGGTCTTCAGTTTACGTAAGCCGCCTTCGAGTACCCGCAACTGCCCGGTGATCCCGCTGTTACGCTGGCCGATGCCTGCCGTGTCAATCAACACCAGCCGCCGGTCGGAAAATTCGGCAAGCGCGGTTTCCAGTTCGTCCGCTGTACTGACCGTACGTACCGGTATGTTAAGAATTCTGCCGTAGATACGGACCTGTTCATGGGCGCCGATGCGAAACTCATCGGTACTGATCAGGGCCACCTGTCGCGCCCCGTGACGCAACGCGAAACGGGCGGCGAGTTTGGCAAGCGTCGTGGTCTTGCCAACACCGGTGGGACCGACCAGTGCGACCAACCCACCGTGATTCATCAGATCAATGTCAGACTCCGGCACCATGTCGGCGAGCACTCCCAGCGCGGCGCGCCAGCAATGGTCAATATCGTCGGTCGTCTTGACGGCGTCAGCGACCTTCTCTGACAGCGCCATCCCCAGTCCGAGGCGCATCAGGCGCCGCAGCAGGTCGACCTTCAGCGGATGCAGCCTGCCGTACTCCTCCCAGGCCAGCGCCGAAAAGTGATTTTCCATCAAGCCACGCAGCGTCTTGATCTCGCGTCGCATCTCCGTCAGTACCGGATCCTGGGTCCAGACGATGCCGGGGCTTACCGGTGGCTGGGGCGGTCCGGCGGTGACACTGTCGCCGGGCTGCGGTACCGCGGATGGCTTCGGCCGATTCACCGGCTGCGGCGCCACCGGCCTTTTGCCCGAGAGCGTTACCTGATCCGGCTTGACCTTCGCGGGCTGATCGTCACGCGACGGTTGCAGAGCCGCGATCTGTCCCAACGCGCTTTCACTGTAGTCGGTCGCGGCGACGATCTCGATGCCGTTGTCGATCGCACGATTGGAAAGAATCACCGCGTCCGGGCCCAGCTCGTGGCGCACCTGACGCAGCGCTGCGCGAATATCTGCACCGAAGAAGCGTTTTACTTTCATTCAATTGGTCTCGAAAGCTGCCTGCGTTAACACCATGTCCGTCTGCTGCCGTTGCCGCGCCTTATGCGACATCGTTCAGTGTCTTGTTGTTGCCGACGCTCGCGATCACGCGGATGCGTTTGTTATCCGGTATTTCGTTGTACGACAGCACTTGCAAACTCGGTATGCTGAACCGTACAAACCGCGCCAGCAGGGTTCTGATCGGCGCCGATACCAGCAGTACCGCCGGCTCTCCGGCCGCCTCCTGGCGCTGAACGATATCCGCCAGGGTCCTGTGAATCCTGTCTGCCAGCCCGGGTTCCAGTGCCGCCGCGTCACCCGTACCCTGAATGGAGTTTTGCAATAACTGTTCCAGCTCCGGGTCCAGTGTAATCACTGGCAGTTCCCGCCCTATGTTATTGATATTTTGAATAATTGAACGGCCCAGCGCGACGCGCACTGCGGCGGTCAACACGGCGGGGTCTTGACTCTTCACGCCGTGTTCCGCCAACGTCCCGGCGATCGTACGCATATCGCGTATCGATACGCCTTCCTCCAGCAGATTCTTCAGTACCCGCAGCACCACGCCGCGCGGCACCGTGTCGGGCACCAGGTCTTCCACCATTTTCGGCGCCGCTTTGGCCAGCGTGTCGAGCAGCTGCTGCAGCTCTTCCCGCCCGAGCAGTTCGTGCGCATGCGTCTGTATCAGGTGGCTGAGATGCGTCGCGATGACCGTGCTGGCATCGACCACCGTGTAGCCCATCGTTTGCGCCTGTTCGCGCAGTAACGGTTCGATCCACTTCGCTTCCAGGCCGAAGGTCGGATCACGCGCGTCCATACCAGCCACCGTGCCGAACACCTGGCCGGGATTGATCGCGAGGTCCCGATCCGGATAGATCTCCGCTTCACCCACCACGACGCCGAGCAGGGTGACGCGATACCCGTTCGGCGCGAGATCGAGATTGTCGCGGATATGAACCGCCGGAATCAGGAAGCCGAGATCCTGCGTGAGTTTCTTGCGCACGCCCTTGATCCGCCCCAGCAGCTGGCCGCCCTGGTTCTTGTCCACCATCGGTATCAACCGGTAGCCCACCTCAAGACCGACCGGGTCAATCGGAGTGACGTCGTCCCAACTCAGGTCGCGTGTCACCGGTGCCGGCGCAACGACGGCCTCCTTGACGGACTGTTGGGCGGCCACCTGCTGCTTCTGCCCGATCAGATAGGCACCGCCGCCGCACAACCCGCCGAGCGTCAGGAACACCAGATTCGGCATGCCCGGCACCAGTCCCATCCCGCCGATAATCGCGCCGGTAACGGCCAGCGCCTTCGGACTGGCGAACAGCTGCATCAGGATGTCCTTGCCCATGTCGTGCGCGCTCGACATGCGCGTCACCATGATGGCCGCCGATGTCGATAGCACCAGCGCGGGAATCTGGGCGACCAGACCGTCACCTATCGTTAACAGCGAGTAGGTGCGCATTGCGTCGGCGAATCCCATGCCATGCTGCGCCAGACCGATCGACACACCGCCGATGAGATTGATAAACAGAATCAGGATGCCGGCAACGGCGTCGCCGCGTACGAACTTGCTGGCACCGTCCATCGCGCCGTAGAAGTCCGCTTCACGCGCGATTTCGGAGCGCCGGGTCTTGGCGGTTTCCTGGTCGATAAGGCCGGCGTTCAAATCGGCGTCTATGGCCATTTGCTTGCCGGGCATCGCGTCCAGCGTGAACCGCGCCGTCACTTCCGATATGCGCCCGGCGCCCTTGGTCACGACCACGAAGTTGATGATCACCAGAATCGCGAATACCACCAGACCAACCGTATAGTTGCCACCGATAACGAACTCGCCGAACGCCTCGATAACCTGGCCTGCCGCGTTTGTACCGCTGTGACCATTCAGCAGAACCACCCTGGTAGAGGCGATATTCAGTGCGAGCCGTAGCAGTGTCGCCAGTAGCAGCACTGTCGGAAACGCCGCGAAATCCAGCGGCCGCCTGCTGTAAACACCGGCGAGTATCACCACCAGTGCCAGAGAAATGTTGAAGGTGAACAACACATCCAGCACAAACGGACTCAACGGCACGACCAGCATCGCCAGCAGCGCGAACAGCAGCAAAGGCGCGCCCAGACCGATGCGGGCGATGTCACCTGCGTTTGACGGGAGTGCTACCTGTGCCATGATCGTTCCTCTTGCATGGTTCTGTATCGGTCCGTTGTAACCCGTCAATCGTGCCGCAAATCGTCGGGTATCGGCAGATCATCCATCACCACCGGCCGCCGGTTCCGGCGCGGCCTGGCGCGCAGCTGGAATACGTATGCCAGCACCTGCGCCACGGCCAGGTAGAGTCCGGTCGGAATCGGGTGATTGATCTCGGTACTGAAGAACAGCGCGCGCGCCAACGGCGGCGCCGACAGGATGGGTATGTTGTACTGAATCGCGACGTGGCGGATCTGCGCGGCAATCAGATCCCCACCCGAGGCGACCACGATCGGCGCGCGCATCGTCTTCTGGTCGTAACGTAACGCCACGGCATAGTGACTCGGGTTGGTCACCACCACATCGGCCCTCGGTACCTCGGCCATCATGCGCCGGCGTGCGATTTCGCGTTGCAATGTTCGCACCCGGCCCCGCACCTCGGGACTGCCTTCCGTTTCCTTGTGTTCGTCCTTGATTTCCTGGCGGGTCATGCGCATCTGCTTGGCGTGATCCCACAGCTGAAAAGGCACGTCGATCGCCGCAACGAAGATCAGCGTCGCACTCAACAACAGCAACGACCAGGAGAGCAGATTACCGATGCCGGCGACTCCCGCTTCCACGGACATGCTGCCAAGTTTCAGAAAATCGCCGGCCTCATGCCACAACAGCAACACCAACGCCCCGGACAGCAACACGAACTTGGCCAGCGCCTTGAGCATCTCCACCAGTCCGCGGACCGAGAATATTTTCTTCATGCCCTCGATGGGATTGAGCTTTTCCGATTTGAAGGCCAGCGATTGCATACTGAACGACCAGCCGCCGAGCGCGAGCGGCGCAACCAGCGCCGCGAACAGCATCAACAACAGGAATGGCACCAGTGCCCGGATACCGTCGGCTATCGCCCGGTAGGTGCCATTGAGCATCGCGCTTTCATCAAAAACCTCGCTGCGGTCCAGCACGAAGTGATCGCGCATGATCGCCAGCAGCCCGTCGATCATGCCAGCGCCCAGAAAAAAAAAGCCTCCTGCCGCCACCACCAGTACGGTCATCGTGTTCAGATCGCGCGATCGCGCAATCTGCCCCTTGTCACGCGATTCCTTGACGCGCTTGGCCGTGGGTTCTTCGGTCTTTTCCTGGGCGGGATTCTCGGCCATGGCCCGCTAGCCTCCACCGATATGACGCGCGAGACCAAACGCATTGTCCAGCAAGGCGGTCAACTGCGGCAGCAAGCTCGGTAGCGAGATTGCCATCACAACGAATCCCACCAGCAGCGTGATGGGGAACCCGATGACGAAAATATTCAGCTGTGGCGACGCGCGTGACATCACGCCAAACGCAATGTGAACCACGAGCATCGCCGCGGTCGCCGGCAATGCAATCAGCACTGCCCCCGAAAACAGCCACCCGCCCCAGAGTACCAGGTCCCAGAGACTCGCCAGCGTGATTCCGGTAGCCGACACCGGCAACGTATCGAAGCTGTTGACCAGCACGCCGAGCAACACGAGGTGTCCATCCAGGGAAAGAAACAGCAGCGTTGCGAAAAGAGTGAAAAAGTGACTCAATACCGGCACCGACACCCCGTGCTGCGGATCGTTCATCGAGGCGAAGCCGAGGCCCATCGACATGCCGATGATCTGGCCACCGTTAGCCAGCGCATCAAATACCAGACGCAGCGCGAATCCCATCGCCAACCCGATTAATATCTGGTGTATAACGATAAGTATGCCGTCACTGCTTAACGGACCGACGGCCGGGCCCGGCGGCAACATCGGCGCCACCGCGAGCGTCACCACAATCGCCAGGCCAAGGCGGATTTTGACCGGCACTGTAAGCGCGCTGAAGACCGGCGCGACACTGAACAGCGCCGCGATGCGGAAGAACGGCCACAGGAAGGCGCCGATCCAGCCAGTGATTTGTTCGAGAGTCAGCACCATGGCGGAATTCCCGGTCAGCCAATCATCCCGGGAATGCTTTCGATCAGCCGCCGTGTGTAGTTAACGATCATGCCCAGAATCATCGGGCCGGCAACGATCAGCACCAGGAATATGACCATCAGTTTCGGGATGAAACTCAACGTCATCTCGTTAATCTGCGTCGCCGCCTGAAACATGCTGACGATCAGTCCGACCAGCAACGCGGGCAACAGAATGATCGAACACAGCACCAGCGTGAGATACAGCGCCTCCTGGCCAACGGTCAACACGGTTTCGGGTGTCATCCGCCGGTCACTCCGGGTTGATATCCGCGACCCGCCGGAAGGCCCGTCCTACACATAAAAACTCGATGCCAGCGTGCCGATAATCAGCGCCCACCCATCGACGAGCACGAACAACATGATCTTGAACGGCAGTGATATGATCAGCGGCGATAACATCATCATGCCCATCGACATCAGCGCACTCGCGACGACCAGATCGATCACCAGGAATGGAATGAAGATCAGAAAGCCGATCTGAAACGCCGTCTTGAGTTCGCTGGTCACAAACGACGGCACCAACATCGAAAACGGCACGCCGTCGGGCGACTCGATATCCGCTTGCCCGGCGATGCCGGCGAACAGTTCGAGATCACTGGAGCGGGTCTGGGCCAGCATAAACTTCCTGAATGGATCACTCGCCCGCTGCAGCGCGTCCTGAATGGTTATTTCCTCGTTCAAATACGGCCGGGCCGCGTCCTGATACACGCGGTCGAATACCGGCGCCATGATGAAAAAGCTCAGGAACAGCGCGAGGCCGATTAATGTCTGACTGGTCGGCGTCTGCTGCGTGCCCAACGCCTGCCGCAAAATCGCCAGCACGATAATGATGCGCGTAAACGACGTCATCATCATCAACCCGGCCGGTAGCAACGTCAGCAGGGTCATGAAGATCAGCACCTGTATACTCAACGAGTACGTTTGCTGACCGTCGGGACCGGTCGACACCGATAGCGCCGTCATGCCGGGCTGCGCGAACGAATCCGGCACAAACATAAACACCAGCACCAGACCCACGATCAGACGCTTCATAAACCGGCCCTCTGTTTTACTGCTGTGCGCAGACGCTCGGCGAAACTTTCTCGGCCGGCTGTCTCGCTGCTGACCGGTACCGGCCGCTCAAGTTTGTGCAGTGTCTGTATCCGGCCCGGGGCGACCCCGAGCAACAGCTGCTCGTCGCCCACCTGAACCAGCACCAGGCGCTCGCGGGGCCCCATCGACAAACCGCCGATGATCTGGAGTTCCCCCTGGGAAGACACGCGAAAATTTCCCCAGCGCCGCAGTCCCCAGGCGATGGCTACGATCGCGATCACGACAACCATCAGACCGATGAAAATACGCAGGACGTTACCCGTGTCAAACGGCGCGACAGTGGCGGCGGCGGACGCTGTCTCGGCACCGGTGGCCCACGCCGGGGGTACCAGCGCAGCGCTGGTTACGAAAACTCGCCGCGCAACCGATACCGCGACAGCCGTCAGGCGACGGAGCCCGCTCCACGGTCCCTGCATAGCACTGCTCGATAGCCTGGATCTCATAAAACGTTTTTTACCTTTGGTCGCCATGGGCTAACCGAGTTTCTTGACGCGTTCTACCGGACTGACGACATCGGTGAGCCGGATACCGAACTTCTCGTTGACGACGACGACCTCGCCGTGCGCGATCAGCGTGCCATTGACGAGTACGTCCATCGGTTCACCGGCCAGCCGGTTCAACTCGACCACCGATCCCTGCGTCAACTGCATCAGGTTGCGTATCGGAATCGAGGTACGACCCAGCTCCATCGATATCACCACCGGGACGTCCAGAATCAGGTCGAGGTTGTTCTTGTCACCGAGCGGCGCACCGCTCGCTGCGGAAAGATTCTGGAACTCGGCCTTCTGATAGGTCTTCTTTGGCGGTCCGCTGGTCTCATCGACGACCTCTTCCGACTCGGCCTCAGTCACTTCCGTCGCTGCATCGGCGGCTTCGTTCTTGGTTTCTTCGTCGGCGTTATCGCTCATTTCATTGCCTCCTCAGTTCGCGCCAGATTGGAACCGGTTGCCGGACGGATCCTGTCCACCACCTTTAACGCATAGTTGCCATCCGAAACGCCGTACGTCGCGCGAAATACCGGCACGCCTTCTATACGTGATACGACGTAATCGGGCAGATCGACCGGTATGACATCACCGGGCTTCATATTGACGAGATCACGCAGTGTCAGTGTTTCTTCCACCAGCGTTGTGGTCAGCTCAAGCTCCGCCGCGCCCATCTCGTCCCGCATCGAATTCGCCCAGCGGGCATCCGAACCCCGATCGTTGCCGGGATTCCCCTGGAAGCCGGAACCGAGCTGTTCGCGGATCGGCTCGAGCATGGAATACGGCATCGTCACATGAAAGTCTCCGCCGCCACCCTCGAATTCAATCCGGAAAGAACTGACGACAACGATTTCCGTCGACGATACGATGTTGACGAAGTTCGGGTTGATCTCGGAGCTGAGGAACTCGAATTTAATATCGGCGACCGGTTCCCAGGCCTTCCTGAAGTCCGCAAAAATGCGCTCGAGCACTATCTGCACGATACGCAGTTCGGTCGCGGTAAACTCACGACCCTCGACCCGCGTGTGATACCGGCCATATCCGCCAAAGAATGTTTCAACCAGTATGAACACCAGCTTGGGATCCAGCATGAACAGCGCCGTGCCGCGTAACGGCACAATCCGGACAAGATTCAGATTGGTCGGCACATACAGGCCATGGATGTATTCGGCGTACTTAACCATCTGTACGCCCGCTGCCGTGACCTCCGCAGTGCGGTGCAGCACCTTGTAGAGACTGGTCTGGAAATTACGCGTGAAACGTTCGTTGATCATTTCCAGTGTCGGCAAATGGCCGCGGACGATACGATCCTGGCTGGTGAAGTCATAGACGTTCGTCGAGCCGTCATCGACCGGCTGATCGGTTTCGGTCTCGACATCTCCGGACGAAACGCCACTCAACAGCGCGTCGATTTCATCCTGCGATAACAGATCGTTCACTGGCATGGCGATTACTGCATGATCAACGTGGTGAAATAGAGTCCTTCGACACCCGGATTGCCGGTTTCTTCCTTGAGGATCTTGCGTATCTCGAACAAGGCCTCGTCGCGCATCTTCTCTTTTCCTTCGCGCGTGCTCAGCGTCTCGTATTTCTGGCTGCTGAACAGCAGGATCAGATCGTTACGTATGCGCGGCATGTGTTTCTTGATGGTCTCGATGACCGCCGGATCAAGCGCCATCACCTGCACTTCCACCTGCAGAAAGCGGGCTTGTGCCTGATCCCGGAAATTGACAATGAACGGTGGGTCGAACGCGTAGTAGGTCGCGTCCACGCCCTCGGCCTTGCCGCCACCCTTGCGCGGCTTCTTCGGCTTGCCGTCCGCAGGCGTGGCGTCTTCTTTGGCGGCAGCCGCATGCTCATCGGCTGGCGGATGAGCGGGTAGCAGCATCAACGTGACGCCGACGCCGATTGCGCTCACCAGAACGATAGCAGCGATGATGATGATCAGCTTCTTACGGGACTTCGGCGGGGCCTTCGCTTCTTCGCCCTCGCCCTCGCCTTCGCTGTCCTTGCCCTTGCCTTCCTCTTCTTTCGCCACGGCTAATCCTTCCTTTGTTGCAGATGTTATGCATCGAGCAAGAGCCGTGCCATGGATCGTCGGTAATCTTAGCGTCTTTAAATCAGCAAGTTGGAGTGGCGCGGTGGCAGAGCGACGAAAGATTGACAGGCGTATGGCGCCGCACAGACAAATTCACGTCCAGGCGTGCTGTTTATCCAGCGGTTTGACACGCCGTCGCGACCCGACGTAACAGAGGCCGCGCGATATCCAATCAATATCCGCGGAAACGCATGACGAACCGTCAGCGACCGCGACGTGCCAGTTAAGCGGTGACGACCGGCGGTGTATCGCCAGCCGGACGAGGAAAATATTGTTGACGACGCGCGGCCCGTTTCAGCTTGCCGGCCCATCGTGCGGCGCGATCCACGGGTTATATCTGGAATTTCAGAATTTGCTTGCTGATCGCCACCGTCATGTCATGCACCCCTTTGGCCTGAACATGGATATCCTCCGCATGTTCGGTGAGTTGACCGCAGCCGGTATTCACGGCGGCGATGCTCCGGGCGATCTCTTCCGATGTGTTGGTTTGCTCTTCCGTCGACGCGGCGATACCTTCGTTGAGCGAGCGCAACTTCGCGTTCATCGTTTCGATTTCCCGCAACAGTTCGACGATCCGCTTGACGGCAACGGCGGCACGTTGCACCGACGCCCGGCCGGTATCCATTCTGAACGTCGCCTTGCGCACCTCGGTTTGCATACGTTCGACCTTCGCCTTGATCTCGGTGGTGGCCTCCGTCGTACGCTTCGCCAGATTGCGCACCTCGTCAGCGACTACTGCAAATCCGCGACCATGTTCACCTGCCCGCGCCGCCTCGATCGCGGCGTTCAGCGCCAGAAGATTCGTCTGCTCGGCTACACCATCGATAAAGCCGATGATATCGCCTACCTCTCTTGCCGAATTGGACACAAAGCCGATCTCTTCGTTGTTCGCCTCGACCGACTGAATCGCGCGCGCCATCTCTTCAAGTGTGAGCTTTGCCTCGACATCGACACTATAACGAACCTTCTCATCGACCTGATGCGAAAATTGGGCGGTCTCGGCCGCCGCTCTGGCGATTTCCTGAACCGTTGCCAACATTTGCTCGGTCGCCGCCGACACGTCGCATGACCGTGCCACCTGGCTGCCGGCGACTTCGCGTATGCGCACTGCAGACTGCTGGAACTCGTCGCTCGAAACACCCAGGAGGTTGGCCGCCGCCACGATCTTTTCGATCAGATCGCATAATGACGAACGCATCGAATTCAAATCAGCTGCGAGCCGCGACAACCCGTCGGGTCCGGTGGGTGCGTGGCTGCTGTCGTCGAGCCGCAGATCGAAACCGGCGATGCGCCTGGATTGTGTTGCGCAATAGCGCAAGGGCAGGATGATCGAGCGGTAGAGTAACATGCTGACAATCAGGGCGAACGCCAGCCCGACCCCGACCAGCAACAGGCTCGCGTATTTTGATAGCTCGATAATATCGCGAGACCTTTCTATTGCGGCGGTGACGGTTTTAAACGTGCTGCGCTGCAGCTCGGTCGCCAGCGCAACCTTTTCGTCGACGAATTTCCCGAAAGCCACGACCAGTGCCAGCTGGGCATCCGTCTGGTGTTCAAACTCGGCCAGCGGCGATTGCGTCCTGCTATCGCCGCCCCCCGCATCGAACGCCGCAAGCGCCGTGATCGCTATCTGCCGGAGGCGCTGCTGCTGAACCCGTATCTCGTCGACTTTTGCCGCGGCCTGCTTGTCCGTGGCGATGCTGTCAAGCTGGTTGGCGATGGCCTCGATTTCATCGCCCAATCGTCGGAGTTCATCGTGCGCCTTCTGCCGACTGCCGGGATCGCCGGCAGCGAAATATCTTTCCAGCGCTAAGCGCTCCTGCAGTACCGGGTAGCCCGATTTAAGCACCAGTTGCTGGGCATGCCGTAATGCGAACCCATCAGTAGTTGCGATCTCGACCTGGCCCATCGACGCGGGAATTCTCGCCTGCTCGCGCTGCAGGTAGTCCAGATAGGTCCAGCTGATCGCGTAGCCGCCGCAGATAATCAGGATCAGCGTGCCAAAACCCAGCAGCAACCGGCTGCGGATGTGCATTCGTGTAAAAGGGTTGCGCAGGGCTAACTTCATGTAATGCCCTTTAGCGGCACGGTTATTCTATTATTTATTCCGGGCGACCCCGGCAGCCGGTTCCCGCCCGCTACACATATTGATCGATCAGCCCCCGGCCCGCCATTACCCGCGCCATCCCTTCCCCGCGCCAGACTCCGGCCAGCGTAGAACCGTCGTTACCCGTCACCGCATCGAACTCCTCGATAGGTTCGTTTTCGGCACCGTTTTGCTGTCCCGGCGACTGGTCAGCGACGTTGCCCTCGGCCAGATTCAGACCGCTTTCCGCCAACAGGTCACCGAGATTCGTCATCGCTGATTGCAGTGCGTCGCGTACCTGCGCATGGTGAGAGGTAAACGTCACGCTGACCTGGCCCTGGTCTATCGATATATGGACCCGCACCGGACCAAGTTCCGGCGGGTTCAGACGGATGTCGGCGGTCTGCACGTTTTGCGTAACCAGCCAGCGGACACGGTCGCCGAGCTCATGACCCCAGTCGGCATGATCGACCGGTACGAACACGGACTGCGCCGGTACCTGTGCAGACAGGGGCGGTGAGGCCCCGGCAAGCTGGCTGAACATGTTACCGGTGTGCTGGCCGCCAATCGCCGATGTGATCGCCGGCGCACCGTTCAATTTGGTCGCGAGTCTTTGCGCAAGCAACTCCGGCAACTGATCGAACGGGATGACCGCGGCAAGCGGCGCACCCGGCTTGTTCGCGTTGGTCATCTGATTGAGCAGTGCCGTGTCGCTCAATGGCGGCAGCAGGTTGTTACCGACAAGTGCGTTGTCCCGGACCATGGGCACCGTGGGCAAGCGTATATCGATATCGGTATCGGCGAGCGTCACGGCTGGTGCGGCCGGTTTATCCGCCAGCGTCACACCGATCGCCGTGCGCAATGCCACGTCCAGCATGTTCCCGGGGATCTTCGCGTCGTCGGTGCCGACCCTCTTCGCCGGCAACGAATCGGCGGAGTTGGCGGCCTCCAGCATCTGCATCAGATCGTCGCTAACCGGCAACGAATCCGGCAATGCCTTGCCGCCTTGCGGCAACGCTTGCCCGGGCTGGACAAGCTGATCGAGATTCAGCGTCTGCGTTCCGCCCAGCATCAACCCGCGTTCCTTGAACTGCGCAACCAGCAGGTTGGCGAAGATGTTCTGCGCGCCAACTGGCTGATTTTGTGGCGTTGCCGTCAGTGCCGCGGGATTCGCCGTGGCATTAACGGTGGCCGGTAAAACGCTGGGCATGTCCTGACTCACGCTCTCTTTCCTGGTAACTCCGGGCGATTAGTTCCCGGGCTTTGCCAGTAACAGAGCAATCCGTGTGCCAGCCAGGCGGACTGCGCGTCGCCCGTTCGCTGCTGGCTAGTCCGGCAACGGATCGTGACGGCCGTTGGTGACGACCCGCGCCTGCTCGTCGGTTTCGAGCTGATCCTGGCGGTCTTCGTGATATTTCTCGTGACTGACGTGACGCTCGACCACCTTGTTCATCGCCTGCGCACGGCTGCGCGCCTCCATCCATTCGCCCTTGCGCTTTTCGACGGTGAGCCGCGCCAGTTGTATGCGCGTCGTCTGGTGCCGGATGCCTTCCTTCAGCCGCGTCAAAAACGCCTGATAGTCGTTGAGCCGCTGTGCCGCGAACCCCGCGCTGCCGGCATCATGAAACTGTTGACGATACTGCGCCTGGTAATCCAGCAACTCACCCAACCGCTCCTCGTGTTCCTTGAGGATGCGCTGCGCGTCGCCGAGCGCGCGTGCCGCGTCGCGTTCGCGTGTGCCCGCCAGGTTGGCCACCGGCTGCAATCGCTTCGATTTCTTTATCATACCGGGCTACATCCACTCGTAGATACCGGACTACTGCTTGACCAGCTCGGTCGGACCGCGCTGTTCCATCAGCCGCGCCAGTCCGCCGATGCTCTGTTCATAGTCAACCGGTTCGTCCATGTCCTGTCGCAGAAAATGCATCAAGCGCGGGTGATGTTCGATGGCCTCGTCGATGCGCGCGTCGCTGCCTTTTGCATAGGCGCCGACGCTGATCAGGTCGCGGTTGCTTTCGTAGCTGGAATAAACCTGCTTGAAATGCCGCGCGAGCCGTTGATGGTCCGGGCTGGTGACATGCACCATCGACCGGCTGATCGATGCCTCGATATCGATCGCCGGATAGTGCCCGTTGTCCGCCAGCCGCCGCGACAACACGATATGGCCGTCCAGCACGGCACGCGCGGCATCGGCTATCGGGTCCTGTTGATCATCGCCTTCAGTCAGCACCGTATAGATACCGGTGATCGAGCCGCCGCGCGTATTGCCGTTACCGGCGCGTTCGACCAGCTGCGGCAACCTGGCGAACGCCGACGGCGGATAGCCCTTGGTCGCAGGCGGCTCGCCGATGGCCAGACCGATCTCGCGTTGCGCCTGCGCATAACGCGTCAGCGAATCCATCAGCAACAACACATGTTTGCCGCGGTCACGAAAATACTCGGCGATACTCGTCGCCAGCATGCCGCCATGCAAACGCAGCAACGGTGGATGATCGGCCGGCGTCGCTACCACAATAGAACGCTTCAGACCCTCGGCGCCGAGGCTGTTTTCAATAAATTCCTTGACCTCCCGGCCGCGTTCGCCGATCAGGCCGACGACGATGACATCGGCGTTGGTATAGCGCGTCATCATGCCGAGCAGCACGCTCTTGCCGACGCCGCTGCCGGAGAACAATCCCATGCGCTGGCCGCGGCCGATCGTCAACAACGCGTTGATCGCCCGCACGCCGACATCCAGCGGTTCATCGATACGCCGGCGGGCCAGCGGATTGATCGGCACGCCGTTAATCGGCACTGTATCGGTCAGGCGCAACGGGCCCTTGCCGTCCAGCGGATGGCATGCCCCGTCGACGACCCGTCCGAGCAATGCGTCACCGACCAGCGCCTCGTATACCCGCCCGGTGGGAACCACGCGGGCATTGGGCACCAGGCCGCGTATGTCGCCGGTCGGCATCAGAAAGATTTTATCGCTGGCAAAACCGACCACTTCCGCCTCGATCGGCACGCCGTTGCTACCGATGATCTGGCAACGCCCGCCGACCGGCGCCTGGCACCCGACGGCCTCGAGTGTCAGCCCGACCATACGGGTGAGTTTTCCGGCAACCACCGGTGGCGGCGCGTCATTCAACAATGCCCGACGTTCATCAAGCGACGTGCCGATACGCGCCAGCCGGTCCGGTTTATTTATCGCCATCGGATTCGCGCTCACCGCCCAGCAGCCGCGCTGCCACGGCGGCGATACGTGCCTCGACCGTAGCGTCCACCTCAGAGATATCGGTGATTACCCGGCAGCCACCGCGCGTCAACGACGCATCTTCCTGCCACTGCATCGCGTCACTGGAATCCAGACCGGATATTGCCTCGCGCGCGAGCGCCAGATCGTCGGGATGCAAGACAATACGTGAACGTGGCGAGGCCGCCGGCAACGCCGCCAGCGATTCCCGAATAACGGCGACAATCTGTCCCGGTTCCAGCTTGATCTCGCGCCGGATCAGCTGCCGCGCGATCGCCAGCGTCAGCTCGACCAGTTGCACTTCAAGTTGTTCATCAATATTCGCCAGCGGCTGCTGCAGTGCCGCGACGAGCGGCCCCATTGCCTGCGCCGCTTCGCGCAGGCCGGCGTGAAGACCGTCCTTGTGACCGCGTTTCAGGCCTTCCTGATACGCCTGCCTCTCGCGTTCTTCCAGCCGGCTCTGCATTGCCGCACCGGCGCCCGCCAGCGCCGCGCGCGCCGCACCGATCACCACCGGCGTTTCGGAGCGCAGGGAAGATTGCAGCGACTCCGCCGAGATGATCTTAGACATATTCCTCGCCGCCCTTGCCGCCGAGCGAGATCTCGCCGGACTCCGCCAGACGCCGTGCCACGGCAATGATTTCCTTCTGGGCGAGCTCGACTTCGCTGACCTTGACCGGGCCTTTTGCCTCGAGATCCTCGCGCAGCATCTCGGCGGCGCGTTTCGACATGTTGGCGAAGATCTTTTGTTTGATGCCGTCGCTGGTGCCCTTCAGCGCGATGACCAGCGCATCGGTCGATATCTCACGCATCAGCGCCTGGATACCGCGATCGTCGACATCCATCAGATCCTCGAACACAAACATCAGGTCTTCGAGCTGCGCGCCAAGATCCGGTTCCATTTCCTTGATCTTGGCTATAATCGCTTCCAGACTAGAAACGTCGAGATAATTCAGCACATCGGCCGCTGTCTTGAGGCCGCCATATGACGATGCCGGCGCGAACTTGTCGGTGGCGAACTGGGTTTCCATGATCCGATTCAGTTCCTCGATCGCGGCCGGATGCACGGCATCCAGCGTCGCGATGCGCATAATGACCTCGTGACGCGCGTCATCGGGAAAATGCGCCAGCACCCCGGCGGCCTGATCGCTTTCCAGATAGGAAAGCACAATCGCAACAATCTGCCGATGCTCGTTGGCGAGTATGCCGGCAACGGTCCGGGCGTCCAGCCACTTGAGCTGCTCCAGACCCGATACCGTCGAATGACTCAGGATACGATCGGTAATCGCCTCTCCCTTCTCTTCGCCCAGCGCCTTGGCGATGACCGATCGCACGTATTCATCGGACTGGTGCCCGATCGATGCCTGCCGCTCGACCGTGTCGACAAAGCTGTTAATGACCGAATCGACCTCTTCCTTCGCGATGTTTCTCAGGCGCGACATGGCCGAACCGAGTTTTTGCACCTCTCGCGGCTCCATGTGCTTCATGATCTCGGCAGCTTCCTGCTCGCCGATGGCCATCAGCAGTATCGCGGCCTTTTGCAGACCCGGGCTGATATTGTCCTTAACCGGCATCGTTCTCTACCCAGTTCTTGACCACCTGCGCGACGCGCGCCGGTTCCTGCGTCGCCATGGTCTTGGCCGTCGTCAGATTATTCTGCTGGAGTGTCGGCGCCGCGATCGCCACCCGCGGCTCGCCGCCGGCCAGCGCCAGCTCGCCCGTTTGCGGGGCCGTACTCTTGAACGCCACGCCTTTGGCGGCCAGTTCGGTCAATATCGGTTTCAGCACACCGAACATCACCACCAGGATCAGCACACCGGCGAGCCCAACTTTTATCGCTGACGGCACCCACGCCCGCTCAAGCAACGGTATCTCGGGTAACGGTCCCGCCGGCGGCGGGATGGCAAACGACTTGTTGATCACGTTGATCGTATCGCCGCGTGTCTCGCTGAAACCGACCGCCTCCTTGACGAGGTTGGTCATGCGTTCGATCTCTTCCGGCGCATGCGGCGTGCGGGCGACCTCGCCATTTTCGTCGACCTTTTGCTGGTCATCGACGACCACTGCGATCGACAGGCGCTGGACCTTGCCGCTCGCCTGGCGCGTATGGCTGATGGTCTTGTCGAGCTCGAAATTGCGCGTCGAACGGCGCGTCGTCGACGGCGGCGTCGTCAGCGACGTGCCGGCGGGTGCGGGTGCCGGGGTTCCCGCCTGCGGCGGCTGGTTGGACAGCGCACCCGGTACACCGCCAACGCCCTGCGCACCGCGACCATTCTCCTCCATCACCTGTTCGCTGCGCACCGACGGGGTCTCGGGATTAAACGACTCCTGGGTCTGCTCGGTCACGGTAAAGTCGATATCGGCAACGACCTGTGCCTTGACGCCGCCTATACCGACGATCGGCGACAGTATCGATTCGATGCGTTTGCTGTAATAGCTTTCCAGACTTTTCTGGTAGGTAAACTGGTTGGCCGTGATCCGCACATCGTTCGACGTTTCCGACGAATTCAGCAGACGGCCGCTTTGATCCACGACGGTGACGCCGCCGGCCTCAAGATTCGGCACGCTGGCCGCAACCAGATGCACGATGGCCCCGACCTGGCCGTCATCCAGCTCCCGCCCCGGATAGACATTCACCAGCACCGATGCGCTGGTCTTTTTTGGTTCGCGGACGAATGACGATTGCTTCGGTACGGCGATGTGCACGCGCGCGCCCTGTACATTCGTCATGGCGGAGATAGTGCGCGACAGTTCGCCCTCCAGCGCATGCTGGTAGCGGGCGTTTTCGAGGAACTGACTGGTGCCGAAACCGCTGTCTTCCTCGAGTATCTCGAAACCGGTACCGGTGCCTTTCGGCAGGCCCATCGCGGCCAGCTTCAAGCGCGCGTTGTGCACTTCGCCGGCGGGTACCAGCACGGTGCCACCGTCGCCACCCATCTTGTATGAGACACCGGCTTTTGCCAAACCGTCGGCCACCATACCGACGTCTTTTTCGGTGAGGTTGCTGTACAGCGTGCGATAGTCCGGCGTCCACGCCCACATCACCGCAGTTACGCCGACGGCGATACTGGCAGCCAGCCCGATGAACAGACCGAGCTGCCGCAGCACCGGCAGTTGATTGAATCCCTGCCCGACCACGCCCATTTTTTCTGTGTCTACCAGCGCCATAAACCGGTTAAACCTCCATCAGATTCGCAACCATATACGTGCCATCGGCACATCCGGTGATACGTCAGATCGGCATGCCCATGACGTCCTGATACGCACCGATTATCCGGTTGCGCACCTGCGTCATCGCCTGAAATGACAGGCTCGCCTTCTGCAACGCCAGCATCACTTCGGTCATGTCGACCTGCGAGTCACCGGCCTCGAACGCCGCGGCAAGCGTACCCGCCGCCTGTTGCGTTTCATTCACCTTGTCTATCGCGCCCTTCAGCACGGACGAAAAGTCGGTTTGCGAGGCGCCGCCCTGCCCCGCGGCAGGCTGTGCCTTTGCCATCGCCTCCATCGCGCGCATCTGACCAAGCAATTGATTGATGTTGGCGTCGTTGATTTCCATAACTGTCTTTCCTGTGTTCGCGAATGAATCGTAGCGTGCGGGGTTTGCCGATCAGGCAAACTCGCGTCCGTAACGTTTGGGCACTGGCACCCCCGAGTCGCGCATGCGTGACAGCTTGTAGCGCAGCGTCCGCGGGCTGATGCCGAGCTTTCGGGCCGCCACCTGCCGGTTACCGTTAACCGCGCGCAACGCTTCGAGAATCAGCCGCTGTTCGTGGGTTTTCAGGTCCTCGTCCAGCTTGTCGGGCAGCGTAACCTCAACCAGCGATTCCACCTGCGGCATGGTTGTTGCCCGTGCCGTGCTTTCAAAATGCAAGTTCTGCGCCTCAATCGACTGGCCGTTACGGACAATCAACGCGCGCTGCATGACATTGTCCAGTTCACGCACGTTGCCGGGCCACGGGTGCCCAAGCAGTGCCACTTTCGCCAGGTCGGATAACACCGGGACCGGCTGACCAGCATGGCGGCAGACCTTTTCTATAGACCGCTCCGCGAGCGCGACGATGTCCCCGGGACGATCCCGCAATGGCGGCATATGCAACGGGAACACACTCAGGCGATAAAACAAATCCTCGCGGAAACGCCCGGCGGCGACCTCGCTTTTGAGGTTGCGGTTCGACGTCGCGAGCACGCGGACGTCAAGCGCAATCATTTTACGGCTGCCCAGACGCTCGACCTCGCGCTCCTGTAGCACGCGCAGCAACTTCGCCTGCAAACCCAGACTCATTTCGGATATTTCGTCGAGAAGCAGCGTGCCGCCCTGTGCCTGTTCGAACTTGCCGGGGCACGCTGCATAGGCACCGGTGAACGCGCCTTTGTCGTACCCGAACAGCGTTGCCTCCAGCATGTTGTCGGGAATCGCCGCGCAATTGATCGCGATAAATACGCCTTCGCTGCGCGTCGACTGCCGGTGAATGTAACGTGCCAACACCTCCTTGCCTGCACCGCTTTCGCCGGTGATCAGCACCGTGGCCTCGCTGGTCGCCACCCGGCCCGCCAGTGCAAACAACTCGACACTGACCGGATCACGGGCAATCGCCGTGCCGTCATCACCGTCGTCGTGGATCGCAAACCGCTCGACCATATTGACCAGCACCTCGGCCTCGAACGGCTTGACAAGATAATCGGCGGCGCCATCGTGCATCGCCTCTACCGCCTTCTGGATGGTGCCGTGCGCCGTCATCAGCAGAACCGGCAGATCCGGATATTGCGCCTTGATCTTCTTCAGCAGCGCATGGCCATCCATCGGCTGCATCTGGACATCACTTACCACGACACCGATTTCGCGGCGGCGTGTCGCGAGCATATCGAGCGCGGCGATCCCGTCGGCAGCGGCTGCAACCTGGTAACCGGCCAGCTTCAGGGTGTCACACAAGGCCTCGCGCAGCGCGCAATCGTCTTCCACTACCAAAGCGGTGCATTGGCTCATACCACCTTCCTCTCTGCGTAAGATAATTCCAGTAGTTGCGTTTCCCCACCGGCGTGCGCATCGACGAACGGCACCCGGATGGTAAATGTCGCCCCGCCACCGTTCGCCGGTGTCATCCATACCGCGCCGTTGTGCATGTGCGCCACCGCCTGTACGACCGCCAGTCCCAACCCGGTTCCCTGCGATCGGGTGGTAAAAAACGGTTCAAAAATTCTGTCGCGCACCTCGGCCGGGATACCCGGACCATTATCGGTAACAGAAATATCGATGATCGGCTGACCGCTCTTGTCGGTGTTGCGCGCCGCAATTACCTGGACGCTGACGTTGCCGTCAGCCGCCTGCAGCGCGTTGATGACCAGGTTCTGCAACGCACCCATCAGTGCGTTGCGATTGCCGGTCAACACTGCGCCCCGCGTTTCGTCCACGGCGGTGAAACGGCAGACGCCGTCGCGCAAATAGGTATCCAGGTTTTGTTGCAGGTCGCCCAGCAGTCCGTCGATGGCAATGGCGTCGGTACCGGCACCGCCACCGCGCGCGAACAGCAACATGTCGTTGACCATGTGTTCAAGCTGGCGCAGCCCGGCCAGCAGCCTTTCGGACAGGCACTTGCGCCGGTCGCCACCGAGTTTCTCGCTGCCCGTTTGGGCGGCGTACAGCAATGCCGATGCCAGCGGGGTACGTATCTGGTGAGCGAGCGATGCAGCCATTTCACCCATTGCCGACAGGCGCTGGTGACGGCCGAGTTTTTCCTGCAATAAGCAGGTTTCGGTGATGTCATTGAGCAGAACGATCTGACCGGGTTCGCTGCCGAGCGGGTTGGTCGAAATGCTCGTGACGCGGCCATCTTTCAGCAGGACTTCATTGAAATCGCCAAGTCGCGATGAGAATGCGCGATTGATGACTTCCAGCCAGAAAAGGCCGAGTAACGGTTCGCCAAGCAGCCGGCGCGCGGCGCTGTTGGCGTCGCGCACGATGCCGCGGCCGTCCAGCACAACGACGCCCGCCGGTAACGCATCGAGCAGACGCTCGAGGCGATTGGCAATTCGCTCCTTCTCGGTGAGCTGATGGATACGCTGGTCCTGCGCGTGCGCCAGCTCGGCGGTCAGCTGCCCGACCTGCTCTTCAAGCGCGTAATAGGATGCGGCCAGCTGCTCCGAGATCTGACTAAAGGTCCGGAACGCGTTTTCCAGTTCCCGCTTGTTGGCTACTGCCGTCTGACTCATGCGGATCCCTGCTCCACTGTGTACTACATTGACTGCACAGTGACCGAGCAAGAAGCATGCCGCGAAATCTAATTACGGAGAAACAGATAGTTACAAAGGCTGACTGACAGGGTCGTCAAGATTACGGCGTATCGTCGAGGCGGTGCAGGCCATATTTGCGCAGTTTTTCAACGAGCGTGGTACGGCGCAGTTTCAACCGGTTCGCCGCGTGCGCGACGATTCCGCCGGCATCATCCAGCGCCTGCTGAATCAGACTGCTCTCAAGTTCGCTGAGGTGCCTCTTGAGGTCAATGCCGTCGCGCGGCAGACGCGTCGCGGCGGACACATCGTAGTCCGGGATCGCGATCGGCTCGTGGATGTCCTTCGGTGGCAGTTCGCCGAGATTCGCCCGGAATTTTTCCGGCAGATCATGCACATCGACGACGCTGAATGGATACATGATGATCAGGCGCTCGACCAGGTTCGCGAGTTCGCGCACGTTACCCGGCCAGTGGTATTCGCACAGCGCGACGGTGGTCGCCTGCGTCAGACGCACCGAACTACGTTTCTCGTGTTCGAGGCGCTTGATCAGTTCGTTCACCAGCAGTGGAATATCCTCGACACGATCACGCAACGGCGGCATTTCGATCGGAAACACGTTCAACCGATAATAAAGGTCCTCGCGGAATTCACCGTCCTCGATCGCTTTTTCAAGGTTTCGGTGTGTGGCGGCGATAATCCGCACGTCCGTCGTAATGGTCTTGTTGCTGCCGACGCGCTCGAAGGTCCGCTCCTGCAGCACACGCAGCAGTTTGACCTGCATGTGCATGGTCATATCGCCGATCTCGTCCAGAAACAGCGTGCCACCTTCCGCCATTTCGAAACGCCCGCGCCGCGTGCTCAGCGCGCCGGTAAACGCGCCCTTCTCGTGACCGAACAGTTCACTTTCCAGCAGATCCGCCGGGATCGCACCGCAGTTGATCGGCACAAACGGTTTATTGCGCCGCGATGAATAGTAATGAAGATTGCGCGCCACGACTTCCTTGCCGGTACCCGATTCACCGAGTATCAGGACATTCGCATCGGACTTGGCCACCTGCTCGATCTGCGCACGGACGTCGCGAATCTTGCGGCTGTTACCGACGAGGCTGCGGAACAGTTCCGCCGACCGGTTGCCGCGTGAACGCCGCTGGCCGTCATGGAAAATCTCGATCTGCTGCATCAGATCGTTCATCGCACGGTACTTGGTCGGGAATTTCAGGCTGTGGAAGATCAATTGGGCGATTTCCGGCGCCGGCTCGTCGGCGTCCGGAGAGCACAGTAGTATCACCGGCACGTTCGCGTGCTTCGCGCGCAGTGCCGTGAGCGTTGTCCGCAGTGATTCGTCGGAGCCGCAGTTGCCGACAAAAGCTGCCAGCAAGGCGTCCGTCGCGGCGATCTTGTCCTGCCAGGTGTCGACGTCGGCCACTTCGATGGCCGCATCGTCGATAAAGTCCATAATATTTTTCAGGTGCTGACGCCGAGACAGGTCATTATCGATCAGTACGATTGTCGACTCCGCCATGCGAGCTATCTCCCGTTCCCGTTTTCTGAGCAATTGCCGCGCCGCGTCATTGTAGGGTGCTGTTCTTTCGGGCCCGGGCCGGCCCCGTCTATTTAGAAGACTCCGGGCAATCAACCCCTGGAAGCGCCCGTTGCGACAGAGTAAACCACTGCTCCCTATAAATGTCAAAATTTCGTCATCTTGCCCATGGGTCCCGGGTCATTAAATCCGGATTTCTAAAACTTAGCCAGGAATCGTGTTGCATTACTCCAGAATGCTCATCCGCTGCCGAGGTTTCGCCACGCCGGCTCGCAATGATCCGGCGGTGGTGACGAAAGATGAATTTCTCCAGCGCGTCCTGCAGCGGGACGCTCAGCTCTGGAAAGATCGCACGTGTGCGGTAGCCGCCCTCCGGCGTCACATCCACGGCTTCGATGAAGCCTGGCAGGGTCACTGGCCGCGGATATTTCGGGCTCAGGTATAACGCCAGTTCGACATAGCTGCCCAGCGGCGGCGCATCGTCACTGCCCCATTCCAGGCCGTCCGCACTCAGGCTTACCACCATGCGGGGCGGGATCAGGGAATTCTGCGCCAGCAGGTAGCCGACCAGATCGATCAGCAGATTCAGCTTGAATTCCAGCCGGGTGATGTTCTCGTGCTCCTGATCGGCATCCGCGACCGGCTCCGGCACCTGTTCCTCGATCGACAGAATCAGCCGCAGCACCTGCAGGCTGTGGTAACCGACGTGAGCCGCGACCGCATCGCCGGGAACGATATCGAGTTGCCGCCACGAGAATGGTATTGAGTCGGTATAGACCAGACCGCTGCCCAACCTGTCGTTATGTGGTTCCGTCATACCCATGCACAATAATCCATGCGCTCGACGGCTAGCAAGCGGGAGTTGAACCATGCGCCGATTCGACGTAATGGCGCCACATCCGCCGATAGAGCCCCTCCATCGCCCTGGCCAATCCCTGCGGATCGCACAACGGCGACTCGCGCATGCGCTGCCGCTGCGTCAGGCGCAACACGCGACGCCGACCGGGATCCGCCGCCAACGCCACGGCGATCTCGATATAGTGGTCGGGGTCCTGGGCAATCCAGTCCTGTGCGCCGATTGCCGCCAGCAGGCTGGCGCCATGCCGTTCGATGAACCGCTCGCCGATCAGCGTCACCACGGGCACGCCCATCCACAAGGCATCCGCCGTGGTAACGCCGCCGTGCCGCGGGAACGGATCGAGCGCGATATCGATCGCGTGATAACAGGAAAAATATTCCTCCGGCAACGACAATGGCTGGAATTCGATGCGCGCCGCGTCGATACCATGCTGCCGAAAAAGGCTGGCAAGCTCGGCGTTGATATCGGCATCGGCGTACTGACGCGCCTTGAGGATCAACCGCGAACCGGCGACGCGTTCGAGTATCCGGCTCCAGACACCGACCACCTCGGCGCAGATCTTGCTGCGGTCGTTGAAGCAGCCGAACGTAACGTGATCGTGCTGCGGGACCTGTACCGCCGGCGCATCGACCGGCGTCTGGTAACTCACCCAGCAGCGCGGCAACCGCAGGATGCTCTCCACCGCCAGCTCGCGGGTATCCGCCGGATGTATCACGTCATCACTGATCCAGTAATCGATTTCTTCCAGGCCGGTGGTCGCACAGTAGCCGAGATAGGTCGCCTGTACCGGTGCCGGCTTGAAGGCAAACATCGTCAACCGATTGCCGGCGGTATGCCCGGCCAGATCAACAAGGATATCGATCCGGTCATCGACGATCTGTCGGGCCAGCTGCGTGTCGCTCATCCCGGCGGTGTCGCGCCAGGCGTCCGCGGACTGACGAAAGCGCGCGGTCACCTGATCGGTGCGACCAAGTTCGGCATAACAATAAATCTCGACGACCCGCCGGTCGTGGGCCGCGAGCAGCGGCTCCAGAAAAAAGGCGGCGGCGTGCCGGCGGAAATCCGGTGACACATAGCCGATACGTAACCGGTGCCCGCCATGGGCCGTCGCGGGAGAGTGCGTATACCGATGCGCCCGTCCTTCATGGCAATGGCTCGCAGCCCAGTCACGATGCGCCTCCAGTAACGCTTCCGGAGTGGTCATCACGTGATGGCTCATGGTAAACAGGAGATTGCTATGTACTTCATGGTTCGTTGGATCAACGCTAAACGCTTCGCGATAGAACGTTCCAGCAAGCTCGAATTGCCCCTGGTCGCGACAGATGTTGGCGATGCCGTTATAGGCGCCGGCGTAGGTCGGTCGAAGTTTCACGGCGGTTTCGAAGTACTTCAGCGCCTTCAGCGGCAAACCGAGATCCTTGAACGCAATGCCAAGGTTGAAATAGGCCTCCGGAAATTCCGGCGCAATCTCCAGTGCCTGGCGGCAAGACTCGATCGCATTGTAAAAATCCTCCTGCGCATTGAGCACGGAAGCCAGATTCGCGTGCGCGGCGGCGAATCCCGGACTGATCTGGAGCGCGCGTTCGAAGCACTGCCGCGCCGCCGCAATGTCTCCCCGCTTCTGATAAACCGCACCAAGATTATTCAGTGCATCCGGGTATTCCGGCCGCAGCTGCAGTACTCTTTCGAATGCGACGCGCGCTTCGTCGAGCGCACCCTGCATCGTGTAGACAGTACCGAGATTGTTGATCGCCTCAACGAAATCCGGCTGCAGTGTCAAGGCGTGGCGATAATGGGTTAACGCTGCGCCGAGGTCACCTTTGCTCTTGAGCGCGTTGCCAAGATTGTTATGCGCCATAACAAGGTCCGGGCGAAATTCAATCGCCTGCCGGTAATACTCAATCGCCTCATCGATCCGATCCTGCTTGCGCAGCGTCACACCGATGCTGTTGTAGGCCTCGGCGAAATCAGGCTTGAGCCGGATGGCACGCTGAAAGTCCCCGAGCGCCATCTCGATCCGGCCGATTGCCGCATACACCAGACCGCGCATGTTCAGCCAGGCCGGTTCATCGGGACGATGGCGTAGTGCCGCATCGAGTAATTCTATCGCCGTACCGTTGCGGCCCAGCTGATGAGCGACCACGCCGGCACCGTAAAGTGCGCCGGGAAGTTGCCTGTCAATCGCCAATGCCTCGCGGTACAGGGTATCTGCCGCGGCGAGATTTCCGGCCTGATGCAGCGCCACCGCATCGTCCAGCAGTTTGTCGAGCCGCGATCCCGCGATATGCCAGTTGACGCTCATGAGGTCAGGGCAGTGTTGCGCACGTACGCATGCCACATGTCCCGGTAGATTCGTTCCATGGCGCGCGCATGGGCCAATGCGTCACACAATGGCGACGCCGCCATACGGTCACGCTGGGCCAGCCGCATAGTACGCCGTTGCACGTGGTCACGCGCGAGCGCCAGCGCCTTGTCAACGTAATCCCGCGGCGTCACGGCGATCCACTCGCCCATGCCGGCGGCACGCAACAGGCTCGCGCCGTGGCGCTCGATGAAACGCTGCCCGCACAAGGTGATCACCGGCACGCCCATCCACAACGCGTCCGCTGTAGTCACGCCGCCCGCGCGAGGTACCGGATCCAGCGCGATATCGACGTCGTGATAGGCGGCGAGGTAATCGAGGTAACCGGTAGCTGGCAGAAACACCAACCGGTATGCGGCCACCCCGTGCTGCGTAAAGGTATCGCTGATCGCCTGCCGGACACTGTCATCGGCGTACTGGCGCGCCTTGAGCACCAGGCGCGCATCAGGCAGTTCGAGCAGGATACTGCTCCACAGCGCGATCGTGGCCGGTGTGATCTTGGAACGTTCGTTAAAACAGCCAAAGGTAATACCACTGCGTGCCGGTAAACGAACCGGCGGCGCGTCCATCGGCGGCCGGTAGGTGACCCAGCAGCGCGGCAAACGGATGATCGCTTCGACCGCTCGTTCGATCGTATCGGGCGGGTGAATCACCCGGTCGGTAATCCAGTAGTCCATCGCAGCCAGGCCAGTCGTCGCGCAGTAGCCGAGATAAGATACTTGTATCGGCGCCGGCTTCCCGGTAAACGCGCGCAACCGGTTGCCGGTCGTATGCCCGGCCAGATCGACCAGAATATCGATACCGTCGTCGCGAATCTGCCGCGCGAGCGCATCATCCGCCAGCCCCACGGTGCTGCACCAACCGTCAGCGTTCGCACGGATGCGCTCTGTCACCGCATCCGGCCGGGATACTTCGGCGTAACAGAAAATCTCTACCGCGTCGCGAGTGTGCGCGGCGATCAGCGACTCAAAGAAACTGTTCGTGGCGTGCAAACGAAAATCCGGCGATACATAGCCGATACGCAGGCGTTTTTCCGGATCCCCGCGAAGCGGATGCGCGTGGCCGTGTGCGCGCCCGGCTACGCCATGCACACGGTCCCAGCCGTGATGTTCCTGCAGCAGATGATCCGGATCAGCCAGCAAGTAGTGGCTCAGTGTAAACAAGATATTGCTATGCGCCTCGGCGAAATCGGGCCGTTGTCGCAGCGCTTCGCGATAAGCCACCAGGGCCGCATCGAATTCACCGCGTTCACGACACACGTTGCCGAGGTTATTCCAGGCATCCGGAAACACTGGGCGGGCCGCCACCGCGGCACGGTAGTGCGCTTCCGCCTCCATCAGACGACCGCCGTCGCGCAACAGGATGCCGAGGTTGTTATGCGCTTCCGGAAATTCCGGCGTCAGCCGCAGCGCATTGCCATAGCACGCTATCGCGTCCGCCGGTCTGCCCAGCGCCGCCATGACCAGACCGAGATGGTTATGAAAATCCGGTGCGTCGGGGACGTGGCGCAAGGCGGCAGAAATCAGTTCGGCTGCCTGCTGGTGCCGACCGCACTGATACGCCACAAACCCGAGCAGATGCAGTGCATCCGGATGATCGGGTTGCTCCACAAGTGCCTGGCGATACAGCGCCTCGGCATCGGGCAAACGGCCGGCTAGGTGGTGTTGCAAGGCCGCGTCGATCCATCGATCAATCGTTGCCGCCTGAGTGTTGCCTGGGACTATCGTCACCGAACTATCATGCCTTTGTGTATGTGCCATGCCTTCGACAGCCCGCCTCTTCCGGTCAATTATTTGTCGTCATTGCCTGCCGGGTATCGCGGAACTTGCTGCGTGATCGGCCAGCATATCGTTTGATACGGCAAGAATCGACCGCTTTGCGGGTATCGCAGCGGCATGCCGGGTCCACTCGTTAACATGATGGCTCTGGTACAAATTATGCATTTTTAGGGCCAGCATCGTTGCACCGATACGCGATCGACAGTTAATGAAGAGAGTTTGCCCTGCGCATGAGCACTAACACCAGCGAGAAAATCGCCGACGCCGGAACCCGATCCACAGCATTACTCGATAACGCCGTGCGCGCGCATGAGTCCGGCGACATAGCGCGTGCGGCGCGGTTGTATCGCAAGATTCTCGCCACCAGTCCCGGTCATGCGGACGCCTTGCATCTGCTGGGTGTGACAGAGCTGCAACAGGGCAATCTGGCGGCGGCGACGAGCCTGATCGAACAGGCAATCAGCCACAATCCCCGCGCCCCGTCCTACTATCAGAACCTGGCCTCGGCCTGCGCCGCCGCGGGCGATACCGCCAAGGCCATTACCTGTCACCGCAGTGCGCTATCGATAAATCCGTTGTATCTGGCGGCGCATATTGCGCTTGCCGGACTATTGCAGAACCACGGGCAATGTGACGAGGCGGCGCGTCACTGTGAGCAGGCATTGTCAATCGACCCCGCACAACCGGGCGTCCTGAATGATCTTGGCAGTATCTACCTTGAACTGGAACGTATCGACGATGCGGAGCAATGTTATATCCGGGCAACGCATCTGCAACCGGCGTTTCCCGAGGCAATCAACAACCTCGGGCACGTGGCGCTCAAACGAAACAACCCGGCGCGGGCGATTGAACACTTCGGACGCGCAATCGAGCTGGCTCCGGCATTCTCTCTCGCCCATTTCAACCTCGGCGTCGCGCTGTTGAAACTGAACCGCGCCGACGACGCAGTCCACGCGTTTAGGCGGACGCTGGAGTGCGACGGCAACAACGCCAACGCGCTGCGTATACTCGCGGAACTTCAGCATGGCAAGGGCGAGCCGGCAGCCGCGGCGGCCTGTTATCGGCGGCTGCTGACGATAGAGCCCGACAACGTCGACACCCTGAACAGCCTGGGGCTCGCGGAGCTGCAACAAAATCGCATCGATGACGCATTGCCGCTATTTGAAAAAGCACTGGCGATCAATCCCGCACATGCGCATACGCTAAACAGCTATGGAAATGCGCTCTGCCAACAAGGCAAGACCGCCGACGCCATCGCCTACTTTGAAAGCGCCCTGAAGCTACAGCCCGGCATGGCCGAAGCGCACTGCAACCTCGGTAACGCGCTCAAATCAAACGGTGATTTTGCCGGCGCCATACAGCATTACCGCTCAGCGCTGTCGCTCAAGCGCGATTACGCGGCTGCCCATATGAACATGGGAAACGCGTTTAAGGACATGGGTGACTATAGCGCGGCCTACGGCCGGTTCGATGAGGCAATAATGATTCAGCCCGAGCTTGCAGACGCCCATCTGAACAAGGGTATCGTGATGTTGACGCTCGGCCGTTTTGCCGACGCATGGAAGGCATACGAATCACGTATCCGGATACTGGAGCGACGGCCTGACCATCGGACCATGAGAAAGCCGCGCTGGAAAGGCGAGCCGCTGGCCGGAAAGCGGATTCTGGTGCACGCGGAACAAGGAATCGGCGACTCAATGCACTTCGTCCGGTATCTGGCGATGCTAAAGGCGATGGGTGCCCATGTGATATTCGAGTGCCCGCCGGGGTTGATCGATCTCTTCGCCGGTTTGCCGGGCATCGACCAGCTCCTGGTGCAGGACACGCGTTCCGCACCCGATGTCGATTTCGATTATCACGCCTATCTGCTGAGCCTGCCGGCGCTGTTCGGTACGACGTTTAGAACCATCCCGAATGATGCTCCCTATCTGCACGCCGACCAGGCACGTATCGGCTTGTGGAAGGAAAAAATGGTTCCGGGACACCTCAATGTTGGACTCGCGTGGGCGGGAAATCCGCGTCACGCCAATAACAAGAACCGCTCGTGCGCGCTCGCAGATTTTGCACGCCTCTGCGATATACCTGGCGTCACTTTCCACAGCCTGCAAAAAGGAACAGGGGCGGAGCAGGCAGCCAACCCGCCGGCGGGGATGCATCTGATCGACGCTGCCGACGAACAACTAACGTTTGCTGACAGTGCCGCGCTGGTTGAAAACCTGGACCTGGTCATATCCGTCGATACATCCGTCGCTCATCTTGCCGGAGCGATGGGCAAGCCTGTGTGGGTGCTGCTGTCTTATGTCGCAGACTGGCGCTGGTTGCTCGATCGTAGCGACAGCCCGTGGTATCCAAGCATGCGTCTGTTTCGCCAGCCCGAGCCGCGGGACTGGCCCGGCACCTTCGCCGCACTGGCCACGGAACTTCGTGCGGTCGCCGCCACCCGCCAGGTGCCCGCGCGCTACTATGACCGATCGCACGACGTACCGAATTTGATGATAGGACGGCGTTTCAATCGTTCCCGGCCGACGGTTCGGCCGAATATCCTGATCTCAACCAACACTGACGGCGAGTTCGCGCGGTATGGCATTCAGAATCTTCTCACGGAACTGATCGGGGACTTCAACCCGATTGTTCACCGACGAGACCCCGACATAGCGCAGTTAGCGTCTGACGCGCCGGATAGATCGTATGGCCGTGACTCTGCCGACTATCACGACCCGTCGGCGACGCGCGACAACTCATGGCATCCAGGCATCAATCTGGAAATCGTTGATCTGGCAATTTTCACCGGCATCGCGGCGTGGCGAGGCGGTATGGCCGGCCCATTGGTCGATAGACTTATCAAAACGACCATACCGACCATGTATCTGGGCCTGGGCGCAGCGTCGGACACGGAAGATTCCCAATTCGAGCAAGTCGCCGCCCTGGATCAACTGCTGCTTATCCGCTCGCTGCTGGTCACGGTTCGCGACACGGCATGTGGGATTATGCTCCGCCCGCTGAGTCCCCGTCAGCTGCCCTGCCTGACGCTGCTGTCCTCCCCGACCGCAACACGGCGCACGCAAACAAAGCGCCTGGCATTATCGACGCCCGGAATATCACCCAGGAATAGCCAATGCCTGGATCCGTCGATCTTTCACTACACCGTGAATCTGTACCGGGAACTCGCCCGGCACTACGAGTGTGTTCTGGTCTGCCACCATATCAGTGAACTCACCGAGCTGACGCCGCTGCTCGGGGATATCATGGACTTTCACTACTCAAGTGACGCCAGCGACTATCTGCGCATCTACGATGCGTTCGATATGACGATTACAGCCCGCATGGATGGCGCCGGTCTGTGCGCCTCGCTGGGCATCCCGGCGTTTGTAATATCGGCGCCGCAACACTTCGCAACCGCTAACAGCTTTCTATCGAATCGCATCGATCCGTCGGCGGAATCCGCGGTTGACGTTCTGAAACGGCTGCAAACAATCGACATCCCTGCCGAATCTGCAAGACTGATCTCCCACAAGACATCGGTACGGAATCAATACATCGAGCTGTTGCGGTCTGCCCTTGACAGCGTCGGGCTGGGTGCCGGAACCGGTAAATTGTGCTAAGCAAGGTGTATCTTAGCGGCCACTGGTGCGGTCACACCGGCCCGAACTGGCCCCGTTATCTGGCGGTCGTCGGGGACGTGTAGGCCTTCACGGCCTTTTTGCTCGTCCGGAGTACGATGAGTTGATCTGCAAATCCCGTTCTGGCGCCCTCGGCAAGTGCGATAAGCTTGCGATCGAGCCCTAATATCTCCTCGATACAACTGGCCAGATTGCTTAGCTCCGACAAAGCAGGACTGCTCGCAAATGTGTGTTGTATGATCAGACGACGCCGATTTTCATAACTCAATACCGCATCCCAGTCGTTCTGACCGGCAGCGACAAGCATTTTCCGGGTAAGCTCAACGATTAACGTTAACGGCGCATGGTGCGCGGAAGCCTCCTGTTCCGACTGTATCGAACTCACGGCATAACCGCCCGCTCAACCCTTGCCCGATGCGACCGTGGACACGGGTTCCGGTGAGTTGTTTGCGTGCGTATTTTTAATTTCGACGGGGATGGAGTCCCACGCCGATTTGATTTCTTTTAGCAGATTCGCCACCTCGTCGAGGTAAGCGGCTTCGTTCTTGAGGTTCGCCTCCAGCAGACGCCGGGTCATGTAGTCATACAAACGGTTGAGGTTGTCGGCGATGTCTCCGCCCGCTTCCATGTCGAGGCTCATGCGTAAACCGTCGATGATCGATATCGCCCAGCTGATTTGCGCACCTTTTGCCGGAACGTCGCCCCGGCCCATTGCGCCCTTCGCTCCGGCGATTTTCTCCAAGGCACCCTCCATCAGCATCTGGATCAGACGATGGGGCGTCGCCGCAGCAACCCCGCTATGGACACCGACCTGGCTGTACTCTTTTAACGCCCCCGTGGTCTTCACATAATTCATAGTTTTGCCTTTGATTCTTTTATATTATATTCAACAGATTAACCGATATAATGAGAGCGCCGTAGTACCCGATTTATCGGCCTAAAGGGCATTTGCTTTAGGTGGCCCATGCATTAAGTCGATACCTGTTTCAGTTCCACAGGGGAAACCGGCTGACACGGGCCGCGATCAACACAATATTACCCGCTACTCCGCTGCGAGGCCCCTGGCAGGCCTGCCAGCTGTTGCGTTAAAAAATTGCTGGTCGAATTTAACTTAGCAACCAGCGAATCCATCGCGTTGAACTGGGCGAACAATCTTGCCTCCAACGTGGTGAGGCGCCGGTTCAAAGCCACGCGGTCCTCCTCGATATTATCGATAGTCCCCTGAATGCCGACAACCCGCGTATCGAGAAGACCGTTGCCTTCGAGGAACTCGTCAATCAAGGTATTAAGCCGATCGGCATATCCGCGCGTGAAAGTGACGTTACCACGCGTTCCGGTATCCCCGCCTATCACCTCGATCTTCAACCCAGTCGCATCGCCTGTACCGGTCAGGAAGCGGCCAGAACCAGACGCTCCCAGCGTGCCGATAGATCCTGCCGTATCAACACCGTTCGTAGCGACCAGCGCCGTGGTAAAACCCAGCTCCGCGCCAGTATTGATATCGACCGCGGTAAATTCGATCTTGGATGCCGAGCCAAATCGATCAGACGTAAACACAAGCCGGTCGTTGGTCGCATCAAACGATACTGCTACGGTGATTCCGACATTTTCAAGATTCGTATCGCCGTTGATTCGGGCCTGGATTTCCGCGGCCAGTGACGCGGTCGTTGTGTAATTACCGGCAGTGAGCGTAATCGTATCTGACTCGATTCCATCAACCTTGATCTTGAAGGCATCATTGTTGGCATTTACATTGAACGGCGTCGAGAAATTTCCGGCGCCGTTGTCAGCCAAAGCACCTGTACCGTTCCCGTTGATGACACCTCGAGTCGCAAGCTGCGTCACACCGACGCTATAAGAGCCGATCTTTGTACTCGCTGTCGACCCGGTAAACTTAACCAATGCGTCCGTCGGCTTACCCTGTGCAACAAACAACCCTGCGACCGCATCAAAATTGGCGTCAAGCGCCGTTTGCAGCTTGCTGCTGTCGAGCTTCAGCGTGCCGTCCGTGTTCCGGGTAACGCCGACGTCGGCCAGGATCGAATAGGGGCCGGTGAGTTGATCCACGCCCGTCCCTAAAATGGCGTTGATTTGCGATTCGACGGCCCGCGTCGTCGTATCGCCCAGCAATACGCCGGAGCTTTTTCCGGTCGGGTCGAACTTGGTCAGCTGTTTGACGCTGCCGATAAGGGTGTTATAGCCGTTTACGAACGACTCTATGTTCTTTGTAACCAGGTTTACATCGGTCGCAACGCTCACGGTTGCTGTGGAAGCATCCTTGAGCAAGGTCAACGTCACGCCCTGGATAGCGTCCGTCAGCGTGTTCTTGTCGCTTGTCACGGCAATATTGTTGATCGAAAGCGCCGCTTCCTGCGCCGCCTGGGTCTGTATCATGTTCGTGGCCGACGCGTTAAATGCCAGAATCGACAGGCCACTGGCATTGGTGTCGTTCAGATCGTCGTCGTCAGCCGTAATCTGCATGCTGTGATTGGCGCCGGTGTCACCGGACGTCACCACCAGCCGATAGCCGGACCCATCGTTGATAATCGTCGCGGTAACGCCAATATTTGCCGCGTTTATCGCATCTCGAACACCTTGCAGGCTATTGTTGGTGGAATCAATCGTGACCGTCTGCACCGCCTTCGACGCATTCTGGGTAAACGACGTATAGGTATTGGGCTCCGTATGGACCGTAGTACCGAACTTGAACGTCAGAGTGCCAGTGCCAACCGGATCAGTTATCGACGTGAACGCTGCCACCGGCGTCGCAAGCGAGTGCGCCTTGGCGAGCTGAGTGACGGAGATATTGTAGGTTCCGGTAGCAGCAGTCGTGGTCGCCGTCGCCCGTACGACCTTGTCATCGGTGGAGCCAGCCGATCTGGCCTGAAAACTTGTCAGGCTGCCGACCTTTGTCAGTGTCGATGAGAACGACGACAGGGCGCCGCGGAGCGTGCCGTAGGCAGATAAATCCGCCTGCAGCGCGGCTTCCCGGCGGTCCAGCCTGAGCGTGGTCGGCTTCGCCTCTGCGGCAACCAGGTCGCCGACCAGCTTGCCTACGTCCAGGCCCGAACCCAGACCGGGTGAAGAAATCGTCGCCATATCGGACCTCGTCAGCTAACAATCGCACCTGCATCCAAAAGATGATGCAAAACGAGGGCCAAGGTCAGGCTTCCGTCTTGATCAGGCCCCCGATTCCACCTTTCAGCATCCGTGCCAGCGCCTGAACTTCTTCAGAGGGTATTTGGCGAATTACTTCCTTTGTCTTGGAATCAAGCACGGTAATGACCTGGCGCCCGCTTTGCTGATCGACGCTGAATTTCAGGTCCCGCTCCAGATTCTGAAAGTGCTGGGTGATCTCTTCCAACACCTTTGCCAAATCTTCGGAACTGACTGCCTCTTTGCCCGACGCCTGACCCTTGCCTGCTACAGGAGATCCATTCGCTGCCGGCGTGTTTACCGTATTTTCCGCAGCGGCCTGTTGCCGCACGTCGGTAACCACTGGTAGATCCACATTGACCGGCTGCTTCGGCTTTTCCGGCGCGGGACTGCCGGTCAGCGTCGCTAACTGATTTGAAATCATGTTGACCATGTTCGTCACCTATTTCCGGTTTCGTTACTCGTTCCCGGTTTCACCCGGAGCTGTACCGCTCCGGGTTACTCCCTGCCATCCCACGGAGCGCATTATCTCAACAGTGCCAGCGCGTTCTGCGGCGCCGCATTCGCCTGGGCCAGAATCGCAATACCAGCCTGCTGCAGAATCTGGGAGCGGGTCAACGACGCCGTTTCGGCAGCGAAATCCGCATCCAGGATTCGGCTTCGTGAAGAAGCGAGGTTTTCCGAGATCGCTTCCAGGTTCGAGATCGTGGATGACATACGACTCTGGATAGCACCGAAGGTACTACGCAGGTTACTGACCGAAGTCAGCGCCGAGTCCACACGCTGTATCGCCGTGTTGGAGTTGGTAATCGTGGTCACGCCTATTCCGGAGAGAGAGGTATTGGTATCCAGCGCGATGCTGCCCACGCTGTGGCCAATACGTGCCACTGTGCCGGTTACGGTAATAGCGGCTGACGATTGCAATTTGATTGTGCCGCGCGTAGTGGTCGTGCCGGCGGAGAACGCAACTTTCGTGGTGTCGGCCGTGCCGCCGCCCGCTTCCGTTTGCGCGGCGACCACAACGATATTCCGTCCATCAGTCGTGGTCAGATTGAGCGCTGTACCGCTGACAGCCGCTGACACACCGGTCTGCGTCGAAAACGAGTTAATCGTTGAGACCAAGGAGGCCTGAGTGACTGTCGTGGCACCTGTCGTGCTGTAGACCGCCACGCCATTGATCGTCAGCGAATACGAGTCGCCAGCGTCAGTCAAGGTAACACCCTGGCTCGCATTGTCCGAGGCCTTGGTACCCGTGATAGCGGTTGCGGTCAAGTCTGCGATACCGGAATTATTGATCGCGTTTGTCTTCGCATAAGCACTGTCGACGGTCTGCTGGGCGCCCGTGCCGGCGACGGCGGCACCGACTGCGGTACCGTTAATCGTAACGTCATTGGCCGCCAATGCGTTTGCATCTACCGCACTGCCGGTGCTGCTGGCGATGCGGCCGATCTGGGTCAAACGGACACCAGTGGTAAGATCAATCGTGATCGTGTCACCAACGTTCGCACCGACCTGAAACTGTTGCGAACCGAAGGTGCCGTCTAGCACGCGCTGACCATTGAACGTGGTTTGCGTCGCGATACGATCAATTTCCGCGAGACGCCGCTGCACTTCAAGATCAAGGGCCGCGCGGTCGGAAGCAGAGTTCGAGCCGTTGGCCGACTGGACAGCCAGCTCGCGGATACGCTGCAGGTTGGCCGTCAACTCACCGAGGGCTGATTCCGCCGTTTGCGACAGCGAAATACCGTCACTCGCGTTACGAGCCGCCTGGTTCAAACCACGAATCTGCGTGGTAAACCGCTCCGAAATCGCCAGTCCTGCGGCATCGTCCTTGGCACTGTTGATACGTAGACCAGAAGACAGACGCTGTAGTGAGACTGACAATTCGGTCTGGGATTTATTCAGGTTACGTTGGGCGTTTAACGACGCAACGTTAGTATTAATTACTTGAGGCATTTTTCTCTCCTCGGCCCTGACAGCCTTTGAACGGCGTTGCCGGGGCTCAGATTTGTCACTAGCGGATAAACTTGCCGAAAAACCGGAAATTTTTACCGCTTCCGATGAGGTTAACGGCCGGGCGGGAAGATAACTTTAGAGCGGTATTATTCGAGAGGCCAGTATCGACGGATCGCGCTGCGAGCTGAGACTCCTATAGATTAAATAGACGTTATTTTATATTGTTTTTATTAGGTATTATGAATTTCGTCGAGAACGTCAGCGAGAGGCTCTGGCCACGGGCGTCGGTCCAGATCGAAGGTTTCCTCGATCTTGGAACAATCCAACACCGAATTCGCCGGACGACGCACTGGTGTCGGATATGCCGTGCCAGGGATGGGCTTTACCGTCACCAGGTACGGCCGGTAACGTGAAGCAATCTCGAAGATCCGGCAGGCGAATTGGTACCAGCTCGCCTGACCGGCCGCACAGAAATGGTAGGTTCCCCACGGGTCACCATCCGCCTGTACCGCCTTTATCACGGTGATAATGGCTGCCGCGATTTCCCCCGCCGCCGTTGGACAACCGACCTGGTCGGCCACGACGCCAATTTCGTCGCGCTCGAGACCCAGTCGCAACATTGTTCTGACGAAATTGTGACCATGCGCGCTATACACCCAGGCAGTACGCAGAATGACGTAGTTCGTCATAAGATCACGAACCGCCTGCTCACCCGCCTCTTTGCTCAGCCCATACACGCCCAGCGGCGCGACACGGTCGGTCTCGGCATACGGTCCCGACTTGCTGCCGTCAAATACATAATCCGTGGAAATGTGGATCAACGGTATTCCGTGCGTGACACAAAATCGCGCGAGATTAGCGGGGCCATCGCGATTCACAGAAAATGCCGTTTCTATGTCACTCTCGGCGCGATCCACCGCCGTATACGCGGCCGCGTTCACAACTATGGAAAGGGGCAACCGCGACAGCTGGCTGTGGACCTGCAGCGAATCGGTGATATCCAGCTCACGATGCGTACATCCGATCACCGCCATTCCGCACGCACGCGCCCGGCGCAGCAGCTCGGCTCCCACCTGCCCGCCACAACCGGTAACCAGCATTGTCATGGTGACGCCTGGTATACCGGCAGCTTTTCATCAGGTATCGCCGCCAGTTGCGGCAACGCGCCGTCTTTTGCCGACAGCAACTGATTACCGCACGGCCAGTGTATGCCGATTAGCGTATCCGACCACAGCACGCCGTATTCGTCCTCTCGATCGTAGTAATCGGTGCATTTATAAACGAAGTCCGCGGTCTCGCTTAGCACCAGAAAGCCGTGCGCGAATCCCGGCGGAACATACATCTGCCGATTGTTTTCCTCCGAGAGTATGGTGGCGGCCCACTGCCGAAAGGTCGGCGATCCGCGCCGGATATCCACGGCGACGTCAAACACCTCGCCGCGCAATACCTGAACCAGCTTGCCTTGCGGGCTGCGCAACTGATAATGCAGCCCACGCAATACGCCGCGCTGCGATTGGGAAAAATTATCCTGTACAAACGGACCGGGAATGCCTGCCTCCTGATATCGATTGACCCGGAAGGTTTCCATGAACTTTCCGCGTACGTCGGCAAATACATCCGGCTCAACAACGACCACGTCGGGCAAATTGGTTCTGATAATCTTCATAGTCGTATCAACCCAATATAGATTAATCGCGATCGTCTGATTTCTTGCGGTCAAGCATGTCGAGAAGATACCGACCATACCCGCTACTCTCCAGCGGCCGCGCCAACATCTCTAACTGAGCATCATCAATAAAGCCCATCCTCCACGCTATTTCCTCGGGACAGGAGACCTTCAGGCCCTGGCGGGACTCGATTACCTCGATGAACTGGCTGGCTTCCAGCAGCGAGTGGTGTGTGCCGGTGTCGAGCCACGCCGCGCCGCGCCCCAACACTTCAACCTGCAGATCACCACGGTCAAGATAGGCGCGGGTCACGTCGGTGATTTCAAGCTCACCGCGCGCCGACGGCATAATCTGCCTGGCAATACCGATAACGTCATTATCATAAAAATAAAGCCCGGTAACCGCGATATTGGAACGCGGGCGTTTCGGCTTTTCCTCTATATCAACGATCTTTCCTTTTTTATCGAATACAAGTACTCCATAGCGTTCGGGGTCACGAACACGATAACCAAATACCGTGGCCCCCGTGCGACGCGCGACTGCTTCCTGCAACGCACGTACCAGCCCGTGGCCATAAAAAAGATTATCGCCAAGCACCAGGCATACAGCTTCGTTACCTATAAACGACTCACCAATCAAAAACGCCTGCGCAATGCCTTCCGGACGCGGCTGTCGTGCATAAACGAACGACAGCCCCCACTGCGATCCGTCACCCAGCAGTTTCTGAAACTGCGGAAGATCCTCCGGGGTGGAAATCACCAGGATTTCGCGTATACCGGATAACATAAGAACCGACAGCGGATAGTAAATCATTGGCTTGTCATACACCGGCAGAAGCTGTTTGCTGACGACCCGTGTCAGCGGGTATAACCGCGTACCGGTGCCACCTGCCAATATGATCCCCTTCACTTCACACGCTCCAGACCCAGTCGCTCACCGCGATATCGACCGTCACGTATGCGCTCGCTCCAGGATTGATTCTCCAGATACCATTGCACGGTCTTGCGCAAACCGCTGTCCAGAGTTTCCTGCGGCTGCCAGCCCAACTCGCGGTTGATCTTGCCGGAGTCAATCGCATAGCGCTTGTCATGCCCGGGGCGGTCTTCGACGAACTTTATCAATGATGCATGCGGGCGAGAGGGGGACGACGGCCGCAGGTCATCCAGCAAGCCACACACGGTTTCGACAACCTCTATATTGGTTTTTTCGTTATGCCCACCCACGTTATAACTTTCACCGATGTTGCCGTGTGCAAGTATCGCCCGCAGCGCCCGCACGTGATCGTCGACGTATAACCAGTCACGGATGTTTTCTCCATTACCATATACCGGTATCGATTTTCCGGAGAGCGCATTCAGAATTACAAGGGGGATCAGTTTTTCCGGGAACTGGTACGGCCCGTAATTGTTCGAGCAATTACTGACAACAACCGGCAGACCGTAGGTATGACGCCACGCTCGCACCAAATGATCCGACGCCGCCTTGCTTGCCGAATACGGTGAACTGGGTTGATACGGGTAATCTTCACCAAACAACCCGGTTTCGCTGAGCGACCCGTACACCTCGTCGGTGGACACGTGGTGGAAACGAAAACTCGATCGCCTCTCTCTACCCAGTGACTGCCAGTACCGCAGAGTCTCCTCCAGCAGTGTGTAGGTTCCCACGATATTGGTATGAATAAACTGGGCAGGTCCATCGATAGAGCGGTCCACGTGGGACTCGGCAGCGAGATGCAGTACCGCATCCGGCCGGTACTTTTCGAACAGCTTGCGCAGTACCGGAGCCGCGCCAATATCGGCACGTTCAAATGTATAGCGGGGACTGGCCTCGACCGCAGCAAGCGATTCCAGATTGCCGGCGTAGGTCAGCTTATCGATGTTTACTACGGTATCGTCTGACCCCGTAATCAGGTCGCGAATGACAGCAGAGCCGATAAACCCCGCCCCCCCGGTGACAAATATTTTCAACGCCCTTCCCCGCCTGTAGTAATTCGCACGCCCACGCGCGTGACGCCATCGCTGAATGATATTACGTGATGCGACAGAAAAGAAGGTTTTCGAATCCCGTGGATACTCGGGACGGCAATCTTGCCGGCAAAAACGACGCGGCTAGCGGATCGAGTTGAACAGCGACAGCTCTTGAACCCGTAGAAAGGACGTTTGGGCCGCCTGTAACGTGATCAACTGCCGGTTCAGACGACTCACCGCCTCGGACAGATCCAGCGTCTGAATACTTGACAGCGTAGTTTGCACGCTTGCCTTGATACCATCCGAAACGTTGTTTTGGTCTTCTACCGCATTAATTCTTGCGCCAACGCGCGAGCGGATATCAAGTACGTTGTCAAGCGCCCGCTCAATATTCGCCAGTTCTCGCGTGATCGAATTCTGGACATGCGACTTGTCGGCAGTGGATGTGGTCTTGGTTTCAAGTGCGGCAGCCAGTTTCTCGACCGTCGTGAAAATGTCCTGATTCACACTGTTCGTTACCGTAAAACTGTCGCCGGTGGCCGGACCCCCGGTTATTTTGACCTCAACACCGGCGAAGGTGATCGAGTCGCCACCGACGTAGTTACCGCTGGCAACCAGCCCGGCACCGCTGTCACGCACCTCATACGTCGTCGCGGTCAAAAAGCTGATGGCATAGGTTTCCGGAAAACTGGTCGCACCGACAACTCGTCCGGGCCCGATGATGCCAGTCCCCGTGTTTGCCGGGTTTTCATTGGTCGAGAACGTGCCGTTACCGGATTTGATCCTGGAGAAGACATCGTTGCCCGGATCGCTCATCGCCACCTGGCGGGTCGATCCGATCTGGATGAAGCGCTGGCCTTGATCGCCGTTATAGGTATATACACCACCGCTACGTGAATACGCCGGCGTTTGCGTCTTGAAACCCGAGAAAATATATTCGCCATTCGGATCCTGAAGATTGGCGAGGTCCATAAGGCCATCCAGAACGAGCCGCACCTCATTGGCGATCGCCGCCCGCGAAGTGTCGTTCTGCGTGGCGTTGTTGGCCTGGATCGAGAGCTCGTGCAGTCGTTGCAAGGTGTTTGCAATATCGGACAGCGCTGTCTCCTCTACGCCCAGGCGAGCGCGCGCACGCTCTCCGTTATCCTGATATTGCACACTACGCCCGAAGGCCTCCTCCAGCGACATAATATCGGCCGAGGCCGCCGGGTTATCCGAGGGCTTGAGAACATTTTTGCCGGTCGAAATCTGTTGTTGTGTTTTGTTGACACGTGCCTGCTGGTCAAGAATGATGTTAATGGCCTGCTGGTGCATGAATGCGGTGGATACGCGCATGATCGTTTACCTCGCCGTTGCGTCCAGCAAGGACTGGAACATGTTATCGGCGATCGAGATGATCTTCGCCGTTGCCTGGTATAGCTGCTGGAACTTCAGCAGGTCCGCCGCTTCCTCGTCGAGATTCACGCCGGAATAGGATTCCCGCGAATCCTGTGATTTCTGCAACAGGATTTGCTGCGCATCCCGGCTGATTTCCGCCTGACGGGTGGTAGTGCCGACGTTCGCAACATAAGAGCCGTACGCGTTCTGATACGTCGCAGTGCGATTCTCGAGCGTTAACTGCTTCTGCAGATCCGCCAACAGCAGCGCGTTCCGGTTATCACCGACGCCGCTAGTATTGGCGCTCACGGTGAATACATCACCGGCGACCGGCGCTCCCGATATCTGTATGGTCCAGCCGTTATAGGTGATGCTGCCCGAGGAGGTATACGCGACGTTGGTCGGGTTACCAGTGCCCGTGCCGACGACGTCGAACGTAGTCGGCGGGTTATCGAAGGTAATCGTTACCGTCTGCTGTAAATTGGCATTGGGCGGCGGCGGAGCATTGACCGCACCGAGGCTGACGACGGCTCTGCCGTTGTTGCCCAGTGAAGCCGCGGTACGGATCGGTGTTGCCGCCGCGATACTGGACGTTTCCCGCAACGCCACCTCAATATCCTTTGCCGCATTGTGTGTCGGGCGGATCAGGAACGTGTCACCGTCGCTCATCGCACCGGAGGCGAGCGACAAGGTTACCCCGTCGACGGTAACACTGCTGCCCGGAAAACCCAGCGCGCCTATATCCGTCGAAGTATTGTCCGACAGTCTGGTCAGCGTATATACCGGGCCTGCCGTACGCGTCAGGCGATAATCACTGGTCGTCACCGCGCCGACATTGGTAATGTCCGCGTTAATTGCTGCCGTACCGGTATTCTGGGAGCTCGGCAGGGCCTGTGGCGCATTCGCGGCAATATCCGCGAAGAATTGCGCCCCCGGATTGCCATTCAGATCCGTGCCAAGCTGATGCTGTTCGTTAAACGTCGTCGCAACACCCATCGCGACACGACCGAGCATGTTGTAGCTGGAGTCGATAATGGTGCGCCGCGCATCCACCAGGCCGGCGATCGAGCCACCGGTTAATTGACTCGATATGACATTAGCGCTGCCGGTTCCACCGTAACCTGCGTCAATCCGCGTCGGATCGTACTGGTCGCGTATCACCGTCAGTTTCTGGGTTGCGCCGCCGACTACCAGTGCCTGCCCCTTTCCCAACGATACGTTGACCGAGCCATCATCCTGTTCGACGGTCGATATCGCGGCGAATTCACTGAGCCGGAGCAAAAGCCTGTCGCGCTGATCGAGAAGATCATTGGGCTGCTGACCGCCCGTACGATTTCTCGCCTCTGAAATATTGGTGTTAAGCGCCGCTATCTCGGTCGCCAGCGTATTCACTTCACCGATATTCTGCTCGATACGCCCGTTCAGAGACGATTCTATCTGGTGCGTACGTTCGAATAAAAAGTTAAACCGGGTTGCAAGATTGTTGGCCTCGCTGAGCAATACGTCTCGGCGCGGCGTCGACGCTGGGTCATCGGCCAGGCCCTGGACCGCATTGAAAAAGCTGTCCATGACCGACGAGATCCCGGTACCCCCGTCAGCCAGAAGTTCATCGATCCGCGTGGCGTAGTCGGCCAGCGCCTTGTGACGATTGAACTGCGACGAATCATTGCGGATGTCCTGAACGAGGAATTGGTCGTAGACCCGCTGTATGCCGCTTGCCTCGACACCGGAACCCACAATCAGATTGCCGAGCTGTGTCGGCGGACGCGCCGTGAATTCCACGCGCTGGCGGCTATAGCCTTCGGTATCGACGTTGGCGATATTGTGGCTGATCGTCGTCAGCCCGCGCTGAAACGCCAGCAGACCGCTGGTCCCTATGGAAAAAGGATCGGAACCGCCGGCCATCAGTGCTTGCTCTTGAGCAAAAGGCCGGCGCGATCATCCTGCCGGCAGTGGAATAACGAATCGCACATACAGATCACCTTTACATCAAATTAGCGGCTCGTAGGTTTCGCCCTTGAGTTGGGCCACCGACTGCTGCATGGCGTCGCCGCCAAGAATCTGGGCAATTTTGTTGCCGTATTCAGGATCTGTCGCGTATCCAGCCTGTTGCATCGCGTGGCCGAATGCGGCAGGATCACGGCCGCTTGCAAGCGCCGCCTGGTAGCGCGGATTGCCGCCGATGAATGCCATGTAATCCGTGAAACCCTCGGCAAACGAGCCGTAAGAGCGGAAGGTATCAAGCATGGTCACGCGCTTGCCGTCGACGTACTCCACTGTCGGCACGGTTACCGTCGCTCCCTGCCAGTCACCATTTGCCTTGATACCGAACAGATTGAACGAACTGCTGCCGTCCGGGCGTAGAATGACTTTATTTCCCCAGCCGCTTTCGAGCGCAGATTGGGCCAGAACGGCTTCCGGCGCTATGTTCAACGAACTGGCGACCTTCTGGGCATATGGCCACATCGTCTGTACAAAAGATGCCGGAGAGTTAAAGCGCGTTCCTGCGCCGGCGCTCTCTACCTCCACTGTTCCCGGTGTTACCGATACAGCACTAACCACCGGTACCGCTGCGGTTCCCAGCCGCGCAAGCTGCAACAGATTTGCATCCACCTCCGGCATGGCGAACCCCGCCGGCTTGGTATCCGTCTGGATTCCTGGGCCAAGTTGGCGGACTATCGCGTCCGCGAGGCCAAGGCTGCTGCGTTCGGGCAGCGTCGTGGCGAGCTGCTGGTCATACATTTCCTGATAGAACTTCCCCTGGTCGCTGTCGAGTATTCCTTCGCCGAGGTTCGCGTCGCGCATGCTTTTCAGTACCATTTGCATGAACAGCGACTCGAACTGCTTCGCGACCTGCTGCAGTGCTTCCGGGGCGTTCTGCCGCGCCACCATCTTAAGTTCGGCGAGACCCTTGAAATCGGTATACACGTCCGCTGTTGAAATATCAGCCGTCATATCAAATCACCAGCAGCTCGGCACGCAGGGAGCCGGCCTCCTTTAGTGCTTGTAGTATTGCGACCAGGTCACCGGGTGCAGCGCCCACTTGATTCACCGCGCGCACGATTTCATCGAGCGATACGCCCGGCTCAAACATAAACATGTGTCCACCTGCTTCCTTGATCTCAATGTCGGCCGCCGGCGCGACGACCGTCGTTCCGGCCGACAGCGGCGCCGGCTGGCTGATCACCGGCCGCTCCGTAATCGTGACGGTCAGGCTGCCGTGTGTTACGGCAGCAGACGTGACCCTGACGTGCTGACCGATGACGACGGTGCCGGTACGCGAATTAACGATCACTTTCGCCGCCGCGACCCCCGGCTCCAGTGTCAGATTTTCAAGCATGGACACGAACGAGACCCGCTGGCCGATGTCGCGCGGCGCCGCTACTCCGATCGATGAACCATCGAGCGCGCTTGCCGCCTCCATACCGAGCGTTGTATTGATCGCCTCGGAAACACGACGGGCGGTGGTAAAGTCAGGGCGATGCAGGTTGAGCACCACATACTGCTCCTCGCCGAACTTGGTCGGCGCCGGTCGTTCGATCATCGCTCCGTTCGGAATGCGGCCTACGCTGGGAATATTGACCGTGATCTTGGAACCGTCGCTGCCTGACACTCCCAGGCCACCGACGATCAGGTTCCCCTGTGCAACGGCGTACACCTTGCCGTCCGCCCCTTTCAGTGGTGCCATCAACAGGCTGCCGCCGCGCAGACTCTTGGCGTTACCAAGCGACGAAACCGTTACATCGATCTCCTGTCCCGGCTTGGCGAACGCCGGCAGCTCGGCATGGATTGACACGGCGGCGACATTTTTAAGCTGAGGACTGGACCCCGGCGGCATGGTAACGCCGAATTGTGCCAGCATACTGATAATGCTTTGCGTGGTGAACGGCGTTTGACTGGTCTGATCACCGCTACCATCCAGACCGACCACAATACCGTAACCGACGAGCTGGTTGCTGCGCACTCCAGCGATCGACGCGAGATCCTTGATCCGCTCAGCGGAGGCGGTCCCCGACGTAGCCAGCAAAACGACTAACAGTATTCTTTGTCCTGCATAACCGATTTTCATATTGTCCTCACGTGCGTCCGTATCATCTAGAATGGCCACCAGCCACTGTTAAAGAATCGCCCCAGCCACCCCATGGAGTTTGCGTCGGCGATCACGCCGGTTCCAGCGTACACAAAATGGGCACTCGCGACATGCGCGGACAGCACGGTGTTATCCGACCGGATATCGACCGGCCGTACAAGACCGGCGAGCCGTACCTGCTCATCGCCCTGGTTGATGGTCAGTACCTTCTGTCCCTCAATACGCAGATTTCCGTTCGGCATTACTTCGGTAATAATCACCGAGACATTACCCGTCAGGCTGTTGCTTTGGCTCGCATCGCCGTCCCCGGAAAAATCGCTGCTCGACGAAAGACCCATGCCAAGATTGTTTCGGCCGCCGTTAATGCTCACGCCACGACCAAACAGCGTCGGGTTCGCCGCAGTGACATCGTTGCTCTTCTTTGTCTTGGTGCTGGCACTCTTGCTGGCGTCGGTACGTTCCGCCAGCACTATAGTCAATATATCCCCGACATGACGGGCCTTGACGTCTTCGAATAAGGTGATGTCGTGGCCGGCGCTGTATATCGAGCCGTTCTTGTATTCAATTTCCTTGCGCATCGACATCAATGCAGAATTATCGACCTCGGCAACCGGCGCTCCCCGAAGCGCCCTCACCGGCTTGCTCGCACACCCACCGAGCACGGCCGACATGGCGATCGCCAGCGCTACGACCGATATCGAGGTCTTCGTGAAGCGGTTCATTGTGGCTGCGTTCCCCATATCAACAGTTATTTACCGTGTTAACCCAGCTGCTGGGCCGCGAATTGCAGCATCCTGTCGGTCGCGGATATCGCTTTGGAATTCATTTCGTAAGAGCGCTGCGCCTCGATCATGTTCACCAGCTCTTCGACAACATTTATGTTCGAGCTCTCGACATTCCCCTGCTGCAACTGCCCGAGTCCGTTCAGGCCAGGCGTCCCCGCCTGCGGCGATCCGCTGGCGGCAGACTCGAGAAACAGGTTTTGTCCGACTGGCTGCAACCCGGCCGGATTAATAAAATCCGCGAGTTGGATATTGCCGATCTGGGTGGTCTGCGCCTGCCCCTGGGTCGCGGCCGATATCGTGCCGTCGGTACCGATCGTGACGCTGACGGTGTTGGCGGGCACCGTGATCGCCGGCTGTAACGGGTGGCCGCTGGCGTTGACGATCTGCCCCTGCGCATCAACCTGGAACTGTCCGTCGCGGGTGTACGAGACAGTGCCGTCCGGCAGCAGTATCTGGAAAAATCCGCGGCCGTTGATCGCGGCATCCAGCGAATTGCCGGTTTCGATAAAGTTACCCTGGGAAAAGATTTTTTCGGTTGCGACTACGCGCACGCCGGTACCGAGGTTCATGCCGGACGGAAACTGCGTGTCCTGCGACGATTGTGCCCCAACCTGACGAACGTTCTGGTACAGCAGGTCCTCAAATACCACCCGGCCGCGCTTGAAACCGGTCGTATTGGTATTGGCGAGGTTGTTGGAAATCACCGCCATGCGGGTCTGTTGCGCATCCAGACCGGTCTTTGCCACCCATAACGCTGAGCTCATCACTAAACTCCTTCAGACGACTGATATACGAATACTATCCGTTGAACCCGCGGCCCTACCTCATGCCCAGCAGCCGCACCGACGCCGCGTCGTTTTCCTGCGCGGTCTTCATAATCTTTATCTGCATCTCGAACTGGCGCGACAACTCCATCATGTTGACCAGCGCATCGACCGCATTTACATTACTCATCTCCAGCGCGCCGGAAACGATCGCGACACCGGCATCCGCACTTACGTCGCCAGCTCCGGCGATGCGCATCAGGCCGTCCGCGCCTTTCTCCATCCCCTTCGCTGGCGGATTCACAAGCTTGATGCGGTCGACCACCGCAAGGGTATTCGGCCCCTGCCCGACTGGCCGTATGGAGATCGTGCCATCACGGCCCACTTCAATCGTCTCCGCCGGTGGTATCGAGATTGGCCCGCCGTTACCCAGCACTGGATGTCCCGCACCGGTGGTGAGCAGGCCGACGCCGTTGAAACGTAAATCGCCGGCGCGGGTGTAGGCCTCCGTGCCATCGGGCGCCTGTACGGCGATCCAGCCCTCACCACTGACAGCGATATCGAGATCGTTACCGGTGGTGTGTATCGAGCCGGGGGCCAGATTGGTTCCGACACTATAGGCAGTGTTGTAGACACGCGATGGCAGACCCGCACCCGGCACTTCCTGACTGGCAAAGGCCAGCATGTCTTCGCGGAAACCCGCCGTACTGACGTTGGCGAGGTTCTGCGAATTCACCGCCTGCGCCGCCATGGTTTGCTTGGCGCCGGACATGGCGATATAGAGCATGCGATCCATCTATCTGCGTCTCCGTGTTTCGTTACAGCGCTATCGGTTAACGAATGTTAATAATCGTTTGGGTAATCGCATCGGCAGTGCTGATGACCTGCGCATTGGCCTGGAAGTTACGTTGCGCGGTGATCATGCCGACCAACATTTCGGTGATGTCCACGTTCGATCCTTCGAGAGCACCCGACTGGATCACACCGAGACTTGATGTACCGGGCGCGCTGACGAGCGGCTGACCCGAGGTAAAGCCCTCCGCCCAGGCGTTATCGCCAAGCGGCAGCAAACCCTGCGGGTTGGTGAAGTTGGCGAGCGCCACCTGCCCCATCGTGCGGGTCTGACCATTGGTAAAGCGCGCCGAAATCGAGCCGGTTTCGGCGATATCGATACTGCTGATACGGCCGGTCGCGTACCCATCCTGCTGCAGGCTGTTGACGCTGAACGCGCTACCGTACTGTGTTGACGGCGTCGTGCCCGTGAAGTCAACCGTCATAGCAAGTGCGTTGGCCGGCACAACGGCGAACGCGTTGTAGGCGAGCGTGCCGCCAGCGGGCAGACTCAGCGTGCCGTCGGCAGCGAAGGTAATCGTTGACCCGGCCGTCGGCACGACCCGGTTACCGGCACCGGTACCGTCAAGGTAGAGTTCGGTGTTCCAGGCCCCCGCGCCGGCGGCCTTTTGCAGATATACGGTGCCCAGGTGCGGCCGACCGAGTGAATCGAATACCGTCAGTGACGTTGACGTATCGTAGGATGCCGGATTGGCCGGATTGATTGCCGGTGAAAACGCGTTGGTTCCGGTGTTAGCATCGAGATTCATACCAACCTCAATCCCCGCTGTTGCCTTCGGCGCGATATCCGACAGATCCAGCTGCAACGGCCCGGTCTGGCCGGTGATATTGCCGTTGGTATCGGCCTGAAACGCCACCAGCGACTGGCCCAGTGAATTGACCAAGCCGCCGTTCTGGTTAATGCCGAAGTTTCCGGCGCGCGTATAGGCGCGTGTTCCGTTATCGTCCAGTACAAAAAATCCACCGCCGCTGATCGCCAGGTCAAGGTTGTTGTCCGTAAAACTGACGACACCCTGTGAAAACTGCTGCGCGATGTTTGCCACGCGCACACCGCTACCGATCGCGTTGCCACTGGCACCGAAATTGGACGCCGCGATCACGTCGGCGAACTCGGTGCGCGATTTCTTGAAACCGGTTGTCGCCGCATTGGCAACGTTGTTGCCGATCACCCGCAGATCCGATTGGGCGGCGTTTAATCCACTAAGTGCTGCACGAAATGGCATGACTGTTCTCCTCGACTATTGCCGTTTCCACTACATGATTTTCTTGATGTCGCTGAAGGCACGTTCCCCGATGCCACCAAGATTCAAGGTAATCCCCTGGCCACCGGACAGCAGCGTAACGCTCTCGACCGGGGCCTGAATAAATCCGTTAAGTGCGGTCATCTGACCGCCAACGCTCGCATTGGCCGCGATTTTATACGGGCCTTCGGCGACTCTGCTGCCTGCCTGGTCACGGCCGTCCCACACATACTCGACCATGCCCTTCTCGTGTATACCAAGCTCGAGCTGGCGAATCGGCTGGCCGGAGCGGTCCAGAATCGTTACTGTGACGTTGTCACTGCTTGCAGGTAATTCCACAGCGCCTTTGATTTCGCCACCGTCCGCTATCTTCATCTGGTCGCCCGGCACCAGTACCGAGCGTCCGACCAGCGCCGAAGCCTGCAGTGCCTGGTTGGAATACAAGGCGCTCGCGACCGAGCTAAACGACTTGTTAAGATTGTCGATGCCGGTGACGCTGCTGAACTGCGCGATCTGGGTCAGGAATGCGCCGTTCTCCATCGGCTTGAACGGGTCCTGATTCTGCAGCTGCGTAATCATCAGCTTCATAAATGCGTCCTGACCAAGCTCGCTTTTCTTTGGCTGCGGGTTGGCAGCAACCCCGAGATCGGCCAGCACCTTTGAATCAATCGTATTCATGCCCCGGCTCCGTTAGCGCTACTGACCCAGCATCAGTGTTCTCAGGAACAACTGCTTCGCTGTTTCGATTACCTCGACGTTCTGCTGAAACGAACGCGAGGCGGAAATCATATTCGCCATCTCTTCGATGGTATTGACGTTTGATGTATAGACGTAGCCGTCCTTGTCTGCGATCGGATTATCCGGCGCGTAGCGCTTTTCGACAGCGACCTGGCTTTCGATAACATCGGTGACGGCGACGCCGGCAGACGCAGCGTCACTGCCGAACTGCTCGTTCAGCATTGTCGTAAAAACGGGATGCCTCGCCCGATACGCCTGCGCAGCCGATCCGGCGACGCTTTGCGCATTGGCAAGATTGCTTGAGACGATATTCAATCGCACCGATTGCGCGTTCATGCCGCTGCCTGAGATATCAAAAATGTTAAAGAACGACATCGGTTACTCTCCTCGTATCGCCGTCATCAGGCCCTTGATACGGCCATCCAGCAACCTCAGACTGGCCTGCATCTGCAGAGCATTACGCATGTACTCGGCCTGTTCGACCTGGCCTTCTACGGTGTTGCCATCGAGCGAGCGCTGCAATGGATTTCGGTACAGGGTTTCGATGCCGCCCGTGGCGCCGTCACTCAACGCAATATGGGCCGAGTGGGTGGTCGTCAGAGTGCCGCGAAACTGATCGTTGTTCTGCAGCCGTTCAATCTCCGCGCGAAAATCTACATCTTTCGCCTTGAAACCCGGGGTGTCCGCGTTGGCAAGATTGGTGGCGAGCACCTCTGCGCGGCGCGCCCGCAGGCCTACGGCCTCTGCATGGATACCGAACGCTTTGTCGATGACACCTGCCATGTTCCCACCTCGTGGTTTGTGTTGCCCAATACACAGCAACGTCCATGCCAGGCCGGTAATGATTCGGGAAATTAAGGAATTAGAGGAATAGCGCTACGTGCATAAGGCCGCAAGAGGCAAAGTCTGCCGCAAAGCGGCAACAACGAGCAGCCAAGAAAGCCAAATATCGTGAACCGGCCGGTACCGATTCCGGCGAGGCACCGTTACGATGGTTCTTCGCCGGGGTCGCCGGTACGCCGATACACCATGCCGGCCGGCGATCGCTTGCTGCGTGCCAACGGCAGGCTCCCGTGGTCGATGGTTTCCGCCGAGCCGAGCACCAGAAATCCGTTCGGTTTGATTGTCTTGACCACGCGCTCGACGATGTCCAAACGCTTCACGCGGGAAAAGTAAAAAAGGACATTGCGGCAAAACACAACGTTGAACTGACCGAACGGCGTAAAGCTTTGCAGCAGGTTATGCTGGCGGAACTCCACCCGATCCCGGATCTTCGGATTAATCGCCCAGCGGGTTTCGACAGGCGAGAAATACTTGGCACGGCCCGCGTTTGCCAGCCCACGGGACAGACTGCTCTCCTCATATTGCCCAATGCTCGCCCGGTCAATGATTTGTGAGGAAATATCGGTGGCGACGATTTTAACGGCAGAAAAACTGCCCGGATTCTTCTCCAGAAACTCCTGCACGACGATGCCTATCGAATACGGTTCCTCACCGGAGGAACAGCCGGCCGACCAGATGCGCAGTTTGCCATCGCCTTCACGCGTTAGCTCCGGCAGGATGACGTGGTACAGATAGTCATAAGGCAGTTCATCGCGAAACCACGAGGTTTCATTGGTCGTCATCGCGTCAATCACACGCGTGCGCAGATCGAGCGACGTTTCGCTACGCAATGCCGCGCTCAACTGCCCCAGTGAAAGGAAACCGCCTTCATCGAGCAGCCGTTGCAGCCGGCCACGTACGAGATATTGCCTGGATTCGCCAAGCACAATACCGCTGATCTGCTCAAGAAACGCACGAAACTCGTCATATTCCCCGTCACTGATTTCGGTGATTGGCACTGCTTTCTTCCACCCAGACTAATCTGAACCCGGCGAACATACGTATTCGGTCACCATCATCCCCGATTGCGCGTGATCGGGCAATGGCGGCATCGCGACAACGGGCCGCGGCGCATCAGCCGGCCGCAGCATATCCGAGAGTTTCCCTCAGGATGCGGTCGAAATCGATGATCTCGACGAAGAGACCCTCGAAGGTAATCACAGACGCCAGATAGCTAGCGGGTGATATTCCCTTCGGTGGCACCAGCACATCGGTCGGCGAAACCTTGATGATGCGCTGGACTTCGCGGACCAGCAGTCCGTGAGCAGCGTGGCCAGACGCCGTGACAATCACAAAGCCGGTAGCCATATTGCTTATTGCGGATTTGCCGATCGCAAGTGCTGCGTCCGTGACGGCAAATGTGTTACCTCTCAGCGTGACCACGCCGCAGTTGGTCGGGCCCGCATCCGGCAGGTGCCGCAGCTCCGGGCACCTGATCACTTCGCGCACGCGTGCAACGTCGATTCCGTAGACTTGCGGACCCTCCAGCCGGAATAACAACAGCTCCAGGAGATTGCTCCCAGGGGCGCCCATCGCCTGCTGATGATTACCGACCGGATTCACCAACGCACCGCACCCTATGAACTGACCAGAAAACGTATCGGCGCCTGCCTGCGGCTATTTAACCCGAAGCAATCGGCACGCATCTTGCTGCACTATGAATTAAACGCGGATTGCGCCGGAATCCCGGCACCGCAGAGGCAAGCGACATCAAGGTTTAGATGTGACTGAATACAATGACGTTAGGAATCCGGCAAGGAGGATCGAAACGGATATCCGCCCAGGACGGCTGCGGACCCTGCCATGGATGGCTTTTTATTATTGTCTCTCTACCCAGTTCACCCCCCTGGCCGCGGCGCTTCCCGAGTTTCAGGACCATGAGTCCATTCGGGACGCTGCGGCATTTTTTTTAAAGGCGAAGACGGCGGAGCAGACAAACGAGGTACAAATCGACATCGGTCGACTCGACGAGCGGCTGAATCTTGCCGCTTGTAACGGTAAGCTGGACGCATTTTTGCCGCCGGGCAGCCGCGCCACCGGCAATCTGACGATCGGTGTGCGCTGCGCAGGTCCTAAACCCTGGACCATCTATATGCCGGCCGGCGTCAAGGTGTTCGGATCTATCGTCGTAACACGCCGGGCGCTGCCGCGCGGAGTCACGTTGCATGAGGATGATCTCGTGGTAACGGACGTAGAGCTGTCGACGTTGACCGCCGGTTACATTGAACATGTTCCGTCTGCGATTGGAAAACAATTAAAAACGGCACTCGGCAAAGGTGCCACATTGACACCGCGCATACTCGAGCAACCTCGCCTGGTACGGCGCGGAGAACGCGTCGTAATCTCGGCGCAAGGCGACGGCATGGATATACGTATGGAAGGAAAAGCGCTCGCGGACGGACTGCAAGGCGAGCGTATACGCGTCCAGAATCTCGGATCACGGAGGATTATCGAAGCCACTGTGACCTCGGCTGGCGTGGTCCAGGTGCGAATGTAACGGCAAGGATGCAGTTTAAAGGTCACTATTCACTAGCCGCTAACATTTGCGCCCCTTCAGGAGGTAATACACATGCCGATTGACATCATCGGAAAATCAGCCGCTCAGCTTTCCGACACAAGTGCCCGCTCGAAAACCCAGCAGGCCGATGACGCAACTAAACCCGCCGGTCGCAGCGATAACAGCGCGCCGGCCGATAGCACCGATACCGTCAGCCTGACCAGAACAGCGACTACCCTGCAACAGATGGAACGTCATCTCGAGAGCGTCCCGGTCGTTGACCTGAAACACGTACGGGAAGTTCGCGATCAGCTGGAACACGGTACATTCAAAATCAATCCCGCGCGCGTCGCGATCAAACTACTGAATCTGGAATTCGGCCTGAATCTCCAGGCCGCCTGAGTCACTGCCACCCTCACCGTGCGTTAAGGGACGAACCGATGGACACTGCCACAGTAATTCATGAGCTGCACCGCGTACTCCAAAGTGAAGTCGACGCCGCCGCACGTTTGCTGGCGATACTGCAGACCGAACAACAGGCGCTCGCGGACAGCAATGCCGAGTTGCTCGAACAAGCGCTTGCCGATAAGCAGCCGCTCATTCAACAGATGGAGCTCGCGACTCATCGGCACGAGTCACTGCTGACGCAGGCGGGATTATCCGCTGGCGATCGCGATATCGAAGGTTTTTTATCAGCTATCGACCGCCGCGGCGGTTCCCGGCTCGTCTTGTCGTGGCAACAGCTGCGCGATACTGTCCATCAGTGTCGTGAACAGAACCTGCGCAACGGCCGCCTGGCCGTATTCCAGCGGCGTAAAACGGAACAGGCGCTCAACATCCTGCTGGGCAGTGCGCCGAATAATGAATCGTACGGGCCCGACGGCGCATCGACCTTGTCCGCCGCGTCATCGCGGCCACTGACCTCTGTTTAACCACGCGATTCCCGTCTGTTTACTACATGGAGCAGGGAACGTCGAAAATCCGCCGTTTGCCCTCTTACTCTTGTGCGACTTTCTGATAGAATGAGCGCCTTTCTGGGGCGGTAGCTCAGCTGGGAGAGCGCTGCGTTCGCAATGCAGAGGTCGGGAGTTCGATCCTCCTCCGCTCCACCATTTCATCATCCAGCAACGTCCGATACCATCCGACAAAGCCCACTAACTCACGGATAAACAGCCAGTTATCGTCCAACAAGGGGCAAGACTGGCCGTTGACAGCCGGCAGCTCGTGGGGGCAACATCGGGGGCAACTGCATTTCCCCTGACTGCAGCTGCCCCGAGATGACGTGCCTACCCTTCTCGGCCCCGGGAACTGTTTGCGACAGAATCCTATATTGTTATGGACTCAATAATACGTCGCGTGACACGGATTGCACGTTACCGCTGCCCCGCCCCCGTTCAATCACCTTTGGTCGCCAGCCGCGCAGTCGGGCGACGCCTCCGTTGTATCAGCGCTATGCCGACCATGATCAGCAATACGCCCATGGTTCTTGACAATGAAACGCTCTCACCGAATCTCGGCCAGAATACGGCCGCGGCGTAAACCAAAACATAACTCAAACCCAGCATCGGATAGGCCAGACTTAGTTCGTATTCTGCCAACGCGACGACCCAGAAGATCAACGAGAGCGCATAACAGCCGAGACCGGCTACGCCCCATGCGATAACCGGCAACCACGCCGGCAGCTCCGCGGGATAAGCTGCGGCAAGGTGCCAGACATCGACCGCTTGTAATTCGATCATGCTGGCCTTCATAAAGAGTTGCGCGCAGGCGGACAATATGACGCTCGCCAGCACGAACAGCATCGCCACCCCCCTTTGGTTGCCTCGCGTCATGTCGCAGCCACCAATAGAACCCCGATAGTGATCAATGTGGCGCCGATCCACCGCTCCGGCGTGATGGTTTCGGAAAGAATCCAGCGAGAGGCGACAAGCACCACCACAAAATTAAGACTCAGAATCGGGAATGCCTTGCTGACGTCCATGCGATACAGCACGACGAGCCATAACGCCGTGGCTATCGCCAGACAGATAATCGCCCGGTGTATTTCCTTGCGCGACAAGGCGCGGCGAATATATCCGCTGTTGCCGTCCGGCCGGGCAGCATGATCCGCGCCAAGTTTCTGCAACACCTGACCCGCCGCTGTCAGCAGCAGCACCAGGCCTATCAACAGAAAATCCACTACCGGCCTTCCGCGGAGATTGGAGCAGCTACTCCTTCTGCAACTCCAGCGAAATACCACATGATAAATTCTCCGTATTGCGACAACTCCATATGATCTACCGGAAAAACCCCAAGCAGCTCTGGATCGCAACTGTGCTTGCACACCATCGCTACCGCGCGCTTGCCGTCGTTACGCACCAGTAAAGCGGCCAGTTTCTCCTTGTCAAGCAGGCGTCCCGCCGCATCCGCATACCCGAGGCCATATTCGAGTTCGCCGGCATCACTGAGATAAATATCGTTGCGCTTCAGATACCAGGTCACCGCGTGGATCGTCGATCCATCCGATATAACGACGGCGTTATCGGGAATACCAGTACGGGCGGGTGCAAGCAGTTTGCCCGGTGCCTGATGCCTCCACGCCTCGTCGGGCATTACAAAATGCAGCGCCAGCAATACGGGACATAACATTAGAACTGCGCCCAGTAATTTGGCCTCTGCTCGCCTCGCCAGTATCGCGACAGGGGCCAACGCTGCCGCCGCCAACAGGCTTGCTGCCAAAAACACCGCGCGCCAGGACTCACTGGCTTCATACAAACGGAAACCTATGCCAAAACTCTGGGAGATTACGACTACCGAAAACAGACACGCAAGGATCAAAGCATTAAACAGTACTCCGATATCAAATAATCTATCGTCGGCGCGTTCGAGATTGCGTTCCAGTCCGACTGCAATCAATACAGCCAACGGCACAAAACACGGCAGAATATAGGCGGGCAGTTTTCCATTCGACGCCGAAAAAAACAAAAATGGCAGCACCAGCCACAACCATAGCAAACGTTTCGCACCGCGTTCCGGCCCGTTCGCAGGTCGACGCAGTCCTTTTAATGCGGCAGGCAGTAAACTGATCCACGGGAATGCGAAAAGCGGCAGGTAAACGATGAAGTAGTAAAACGGCGCCTTATGCTGCGCATTGTCTGCAAAAAAGCGCTTTATGTGCTCGACCCAAAAGAAATAATTCCAGAAATCCGTCTCTTTCGCAAACACCAGCAACGACCAGGGAAGAGCGACAATAACGATGGCGGCAAGCGCCAGCCATGCGCGCCCCGTCAACATGCGCCAGTGTCCCTCCCAGGCAATCCACGGCAGCAGCACGATCGCAGGAACCGCAAACGCAAGAAATCCCTTGGTCAGAAAGGCACAACCCATGAACACACCGGATAGCACCCAGCTAACGCGACTTGCGGAGGTTATCTGGTCGGAAGCCGCCTTGTAGGCGAACACAATCGCCGCGGTCAGAAACAGCGCCAACAGGCTGTCCAGTATGTTGGTGGTACCGACGACATATACCTCGAGGAAGGTCAGATAAATCGTCGCGGCGAGCACGGCTATCTCGCGGCGCGCGCCGGTATAACCTGCAAATAAATACACCAGATACGCCGTGGTCGCCGTCGCGATCGCGCTGGGCAGCCGCACAGCGAAGGGATTCTCACCGAACAGCGCGATCGCAACGGCTCCGACCCAGTAACCGAGCGGCGGTTTCTCAAAATAGCGCAGCCCGTCGAGATGCGGCACGATCCAGTTGCCGGAGTTCAACATTTCGCGGGGGATCTCGGCATAGCGCGCCTCATCCGGTATCGTCAACGGAAGATACCCGAGCGGCAGTATATAAAGAACAATGTATAGCACTAAGGCACCGAGACCGGCGCTAACCACTAGTCCCCGGCGAAACCTGGCGTTGGTAGCAGGTTCGGCTGACGTTACACCCATTGCTACGCTTTCAGAACCGATTGGTGACATACACGGCCGTCGCGGCCGCGCACATGCGTGTATTCGATAGAACCCATCGGCACCCGTTCTTCATGTTCCAAGAGCATACCCAACGGCACGAACGTGATATCTTGCTGTCGCGCGCGATGCAGAAATTCGCTAAACAGTCCCGACTTCGCAATGCCCTCGACTTCAGCATGTATGGTCAGCACGTTAAGCCGGCCCGGACGGATCAGGGACAACATGTGTTGGTTGTAATTACGGTCATCGATGCCCTGCCTGCCGACAATCTCATCATATGTTGGTAACGTGACCGGCACCTGGGGCGGACATTCGATACCGGCGACAAGCGGCTTAAAGATACTGGTTCCTCTGCAGTCACTGTTATAGCGAAACCCAAACCCCAGGCTTTCGATCAGCACCTGCGGGGTACAGCGCCAGCCGGCGACCGCCGAACAGTCCACATCACGCCCAAGCGCGCGCCGCAGAGCGTCCAGGCCGAGCTGTATTTCGTGCCGGATGTCTTGCGGCGACATCGATTCAATATATGTTTGCCATCGGTAGTGATCCCAGGCATGAAGACCGATCTCGTGGCCTGCCCGATCGGCTTGGCGCACAACCTCGCCACATCGATCAAGAATGCGCGGCCCTGGCCACAGCGTTCCGCGTAACAGAATGTCCCAGCCGTACAAACTCGCTGCACGAGAACGCAACATCTTGACTAGGAACTGCGGCTTAACCAGACGCCAGAGATGTCGCCCCATATTGTCCGGGCCGACGGAAAAGAAAATACTGGCATGAATTCTGTGCTTCTCGAGGATACCCAGCAGAAACGGCACGCCGATGCGCGTACCGCGTAGCGTGTCCACGTCAATACGCAAACCGACGATCATTTCGCAAAAGCTAAATCGCCGCGGCGATTAATCATCGTTGTGCAGTGCGCAGAAATACCGGACCCGACTCCCCGCCCGCCACCGATACAGCCTGCGCACCCGCGTAATCTCTCAAAAAATAATCCAGCGTAGTCGCGATAGAATGCTTCAACGGGGTCTCCGGCCGCCAGCCCAGCGCTCGCCTCGCGCTGTCGACACTGGGCCGCCGGTGTAACACATCCTGATATCCGTCGCCGTAATACCGGTGACTTTCCAGCGCGTGCATACCGGCGAATGGTGGAAACTGATCGCGCAGCGGATGATGATCGAACTGCTCGAGCAGCATCTCCGCCAACTCGCGGATACTGGCGTCGTTATCCGGATTGCCGATGTTGAATATCCGCCCATCAGCGACATTCTTCCGGTTTTCAATAATCCGGAATAAACACTCTATGCCATCCATGACATCCGTGAAACAGCGCTTCTGCTCTCCGCCATCGATTAGCTGAATCGGAGTTCCCTCGACGAGGTTCAGAATCAATTGCGTGATGACGCGCGAGCTGCCTATCCTCGCAGATTCGAGCGAATCGAGACGTGGCCCTATCCAGTTGAACGGTCTGAACAACGTGAAGCGCAGGCCGTTTGACTTCCCGTAGGCCCATATCACCCGATCCAGTAACTGCTTGGAACAGGAGTAAATCCAGCGCTGTTTGTTGATCGGCCCGAGTATCAGCCTGGACGTTTCCTCACTGAACTCGTCGTCATCGCACATCCCGTATACCTCGGACGTCGACGGAAAAATTATACGTTTATTATATTTTACGCAGTAACGGACGATACGGAGATTTTCCTCGAAATCCAGCTCGAACACGCGGAGCGGATTACGCGTGTACTCGATCGGTGTGGCAATGGCCACGAGCGGCAGGACAATATCGCATTTCTTGATATGGTATTCGATCCATTCACGATGAATACTGATGTCACCTTCATGAAAGTAAAAATCCCGGGCGCCGCGAAAACGCGCTATGGCGTGGTCATTGAGGTCCATGCCATGAACCTCATAATTGCCGCTGGCAAGCAGCCGCTCCGTCAGCGCGTTGCCGATAAAACCGTTGACGCCCAGTATTAATACCCGGGGTTTACGTACGCTGCCCGGCGCGCTCACCTTGCCCAGGTGCAAACCTTCAACCAGATTCAGCTCGCGTGCCAGTGCAGCCCCCGTTGAGTAGACCCCTTTTTCAAACTGGCCAAATTCCACTTTCAGCGCACCTTCACCGCAGGCAATGACCAGCGGGTCCACGGATACCACCATCCCCGGTGCGGCGCCGCCGCGATAAGCACCGTCTGCGATCGCCTTCCAGATGATCATCTTTTCCCGCCCACGGAAGGTGAACGCGCCCGGATAGGGACGGGTTACCGCCCTTGTCAGGTTATTGATCGCGATCGCGGATTGATTCCAGTCGATCTGGCCATCGTCAGGACTGCGCCGGCCGTAACAGGTAGCGGCGGCATGGTCCTGCGGAATTCGGCGCGCAATGCCGGCGCGTAACAGGGGCAGTTGTTCATCAAGCATGCTGCCGGCGGCATCCACCAGCTTGTTATTCAGCGACCAGGCGGTATCCGCCGGTTCGATTGCCACGCCGCGCTGACAAACGATATCCCCGTCATCCGCGCGCGGGGTCATGTAATGCAGCGTGACGCCGCTTTCCCGCTCTCCGTTGACAAGCGCCCAGTTCACCGGCGCCCGGCCGCGATATTTCGGCAGCAACGAGCCATGCAGGTTCAGACAGCCTTTCCGCGGAATTTCCAGCAGCGGACGACGAATGAGATCGCGATAATAGAATGAGAACAGAAAATCCGGCTCCATGGCGCGTATCTTCTCGACCCACAATGGATGATTAATATCGTCTGGCGCATATACCGGAATATCGTGACTGGCCGCCAGCTCCGCCACGGAACGAAACCAGATATTTTCGTGTGGATCATCGGCGTAGGTAAACACCGCCTGGATATCGAACCCGTTTCGTATCAGCGCCTCGATACCGGCATATCCCATGTTGTGGTAGGCAACTACTATCGCTTTCATAACCAATCTATTGTCCTCGAAGACCCACTGCGCTGGAGATGCGCGCTTCCCTTTCCGGGAAACGCCCCAATACCGCACTGACGAAATACCTCGGACGCGCCCTCACGTCGTTATAGATACGCCCGATATATTCGCCGAGCAAACCCATCGCGAGCAGTTGTGCACCGATGAAAATAAACAGCACGGCAAAAATCGTAAATACGCCCTCTGCCGCCCATGCCGACCCGTACACGACGCGCATGAACAGCAATATCAGGCTGAACAAGAAGCCAAGCAAGCCCGCCGCTGCACCCAGAATACTTAACAAACGCAACGGAAACGTCGTCATGCTTGTCAACAAATCGAACTGCAGATTGATCAACTTCCACAGGTTGTATTTGGACGAGTCCCCGCTACGCCCGGCGTGATGCACTTCCACTTCGGCGGTCTTCGAGGCAAAGGAGTTGGCAAGTACCGGGATAAACGTGCTGTGCTCATGACATTGAAGCATCGCGTCAACGATGGTGCGATGATAAGCACGTAACATACAGCCATAGTCGTGCATCACCACACCGGTTACCTTTTGTACAGCCTTGTTGATGATGCGCGACGACAAGCGACGAAACCACGAGTCGCGACGCTGCTGCCGGATGCTTCCGACCACATCGCAATCGCCCTCTTTCATCGCATCAAGCAACTTGGGAATCTCCTCCGGGGGATTTTGCAGATCGGCATCGAGTGTCACCACGATCTCGCCGCGCGACTCTGCCAGCCCGGCCATCACTGCCGCATGCTGTCCATAGTTCCGGTTCAACATCACGCCGATCACCTGTCCGGGATGCCGTCCGGTCGCCTCCTGGATCAGCGCCGGCGATCTGTCACGGCTGCCGTCATCGACGAGAACGATTTCGAAGCCGCCCGGCACGCCGCTACCGACCGCAACACAGCGTTTGATCAACTCCGGGAGGTTCGCCTCTTCGTTATACACGGGAATAACCAGAGATACCTTCGGTTTGTTCATTGTGGACCCCCGGCAAGCACTGATTTGATCGCAGTGACGACGCGACGGATATCCGCTGGACCCATATCGGGAAACAATGGCAGTGAGACAATGCGATCCGAATTCCATTCCGTGTTCGGCAATCCCCCCTTAGGGACCGGCATACGTTCTCGATAGAATTTGTGCGTATGCACGGCGCGAAAATGCAATCCGGTCCCAATACCCATTATCTTAAGCGCCGCCATGAAATCGTCCCGGCTGGTTCCGGCGCGGTCGATATCGAGCCGAATAACGAACAGGTGCCAGGCGTGGGTATGGGGGTAATCGGGGGCCGCGAGCGGCATGACCTCGTCTATCGGCTTGAGCTCGTCCAGATATTGAGCCGCCAGCTCGGTGCGCCGCTGGTTGATCGCGCCGAGACGCGACAGTTGGCCGAGTCCTAGCACGGCGTTGAGATCGGCAAGGTTGTACTTATAACCTGGCTCAAGCACCTCGGCCTGAGGCGCCCGGCCGTGGGTTTCGCGATCATACGCATCGACGCCGAGACCGTGAAACTTCAGACTGCGGATACGTGCCGCCAGCGCCGCATCGTCCGTGCAGAACATCCCGCCCTCGGCAGTCGTGATATTTTTGATCGCATGGAACGAGAAAATCGCAGTGCCATGTCGTCCGACCGGTTCTCCGCGATAAGTAGTGCCGACGGCATGCGCCGCGTCCTCAACCACCGCTATGCCGTACTTCTTCGACAGCGCACGCAACGGGGACATATCCAGCGGTGCACCGGCGAAGTGTACCGGAACAATCAGGCGCGTGCGCTCCGTTATCAGCGGCTCGATCATTGCGGCCGTTGTCATCAGGTGATTCCGGTCGATGTCAACGAATACCGGTGTGGCGCCGCACGCCGTAACCAGATTGACCATGGATACCCAGGTCAGGGAAGGCGTAATCACCTCGTCGCCCGGCCCGATTCCGTACGCATGGAGCAGCAGGTGCATTCCGGCCGTCGCCGACGACAGCGCAATCGCATGGGCCGCACCGGTTAGTTCGCAAAACCGCTGCTCGAACTCGGCGGCCTTGGGGCCGGTGGTAATCCATCCGGAACGCAATACTGCGACGACATTGTCGATATCCTGTTCGGTTATCGAGGGTCGGGATAACGGAAGAAAGGCATTCTGCTCAGTGTTTCCACGGAATTTTCTGTATTGCTCCTGCATCGCGCGGACCCCGTTAGCTCGTTACCACATACACGACTTGCGTCGATATACCCGTTGCGTATTGAAATAAAGAAACCGGCCGGCCCAGGATTTTCGTCCAGTAGATAGGTTAGATATTACGCGACTGGAGGAGCTATGGCTAAGCCATCCGGAGAAGAAGAAATCGTAAAGATACTCTAAGGAAGTCGAAGCACACGGCAGCATCCACGAAGTGATACGCAAACGCAACGTTTCTGAACGAAGCTTCTAGCGCTGGCGACAGTAGTACGAAAGCCTGCAGACCTCGGAGGTGCGCCGGCTAAAGGACCTGGAACGGGATCGTTCGGAACTCACAGTGAGCCGGGAGACAACGCGACCGATACGCAGTGCGGTCACCGGCCCTGCCCTGTGTGTCCACCGGTCGCTCCAGAGGGACGCCTGCGCCGGCAAGCCCGGGGGCAACTTTGGTGGCAACCGGCTGCCGGAATGACGAATTATCCACAGGTGCGTCGGGATGCCCCCTTTGCCGGCTCGCATCGCCCGCGCGACACCTTATAATATAGTCGGCTAGGTCAGGCCCCGGTAGCTCAGTTGGATAGAGCGTTCCCCTCCTAAGGGAAAGGTCACAGGTTCAACTCCTGTCCGGGGCGCCAAACTCGGCTGTGCCAGCCCCTGGCCGCCGTGAAACGACTCACAAAGACCCTTTCCCCGGTCTCACCGCCAAACCGTCGATCCGGTTGATTCGTCCGTCCGTCGTGTTTCGTTCATCTGTCGACCACCCCGGACGATAACCGGCATATGCACAGGACTAGCCATGCCGGATTTACGCTGATCGAACTGATGCTCGCGGTCGCGCTCGGCATTATTCTGATGACGATGGCAGTGCCATCCTTCACTAGCATCGTTCTAAATAATCGCCTGGCCACTAAAACCAACGAACTGATCGCCGATCTGCATTTCGCCCGCACCGAAGCGATCAAGCAGGGGCGCACGGCGACCGTGTGTCGCAGCACTAACGGTACAAGCTGTGCCGGATCGGGTCAGGATTGGGCAACGGGCTGGCTGGTATGGGTGGACAGCGACGGCAATGGCACCATGGCGTCGACTGAAATCGTGCGGGTTCACGAGGCCGTGGGCGCAGTGACACTCACCGGCTCAACGTTCCAGATGCAATACGCAGCCTCGGGATTTAACAATGCCGCCAGCACCGTAACGTTTACGCTGAACGCCACTGGCTGCACGGGGAACCAGGCCCGTACCGTCACAATCATTCCCAGCGGCCGATCCAGTGTCGCAACGTCGGCCTGCGCATAAGCAAAGATCAACGTCATGGTAACCAAAAATCGGACAGCTACGCCAAGGCAACTGAAGGGAACTTCCTTGATGGAGGTCCTGGTCACTGTAGTGATCCTGTCTATCGGGCTGCTCGGGCTCGCCGGGCTGCAGTTGACAGGTATGCGTGCGAACCTGACGGCGGAGGCGCACAGCATCGCCACAACCATGGCCTATAATATGGCGGACCTCATGCGCGCCAATCGCGCAGGGGTCACCAGTGGCGCCTATAACGCAATAGTTGGTACCGAAACCGATCCTGGCTGTATCAGCACGGGCTGCTCCACGGCACAACTCGCGCAATACGACGCATGGAAATGGAACCAGACCCTGGGCAGCACGCCGTCACTGCCATCCGGCAAAGGGCGCGTTGCCGGCAACAGCTCGACGTTTACCATCACCGTCATGTGGGATGAATCCCGCACCGGCGCCACCGGTACCGGCTGCGGCACGAACCTGACGGTGGATCTCAAATGTCTCACTATCCAGGCGCAGCCATGAACGGACGCATACCACTCATCCGTCAGTTCCATCGGCAGCGCGGCATGACGATCGTGGAAGTGATGGTCGCTGTGACGATCAGCCTGATTCTGCTCTCCGGCGTTGTGCAGATTTTCGTCAGCAATAAACAGACTTATCTGGTAAACGACGCAATGTTGCGCCTGCAGGAAAACACCCGCTTCGCATTACACTTCCTGAGTCAAAATCTGCGCATGGCAGGCTATTATGGCTGCGGTAGTAGCGCAACGAGCTTCGTCAATACGCTGAATACCCCGACGGGCGCCTTTGGCTTTGGCATACCCCTTGAGGCGACTGACGGGGCCGGCCTGAACGGTAGCGACGAGATTACCGTGCGCAGCTCCGCCGGCTCTGGTGTAAGGATTACCGCGCAGATGCCGAACACATCGGCAGCCCTGTTTACGCAACCGGCAGCGGCCGCACCGTTCCCGTTTGCAGATAATGACATCGTGCTGGTCTCGGACTGCACCGCCTCGGCAGTATTTCAGATCAACAACTACACGACTGCGAATGGAAGCATGGTACATAACGCTGGCAACGCCATCACACCGGGAAATTCAACCACGGACCTCGGCAAAGCGTTCGGCACCGACGCCGAGATCATGAAAGTAACGACCAAACGATATTACGTTGCGGCCGGCGCCAGCGGTGAACCCGCGTTATGGTTCCAGGAGGCCGGCGGGGCACCGGTTGAGCTGGTGGAAGGTATCGAAAACATGCAGATCCTGTACGGCGAACTCGTCGGCAACAGCACCAGATACGTTGCCTCCGGCGCCGTCGGCAGCATGAACAACGTAATCAGTATCCGCATTGCGCTGCTGCTACGTACCAAGGAACAGGTCATGTCGACCATGAACACCGCTACCTATGACCTCCTGGGCACCGTTTACAATCCGGTGGACGACCGGCGCATGCGGCGCGTACATGAAACCACCCTCACTTTGCGCAACCGGGTTAAATGATATGACTATCGTCACCAACTCGCCCTACTCTCAGAAAATCTCAACAGGTTTCCAGGCCGAGCAGCGCGGAGCCGTGCTGATAGTCAGTCTGCTGATATTGCTGGTCATGACATTGATCGGCGTCACCGCAATGACAACATCCAACGTTGAGCAGAAAATGTCGGGCAACCAAAGCGACCTCAACGTTGCGTTCCAGTCTGCCGAAGCAGCGTTGCGTGATGCCGAAGCGTACATTCAGTCCATCGCGGCGGTAAGTGCGTTTAACGGCGGCACAACTGGGCTGTACACGACCACTGCCACTGTCGATCCGTTCGCCAACGCTACCTGGAGCAGTTCCAGCTCGCGCGGCTACTCGGGCACCCTGACCGACGCAGGTACTGCACCACGCTATGTCATCCAGTTGGTCAAGATAGGCGCTCCCGATCCGCTCATGATCAGTAACACCGGCGATGGCACCGGCAACTCCGCTGTGAACACGTTTCGCATCACGGCACGCGCCACCGGCAAAACGAGCAACTCCTATACGTATTTACAGGAACATTACGGCAGAGCCATGTAACAGACGAACGGCATCAGCAAGGATCTGACCGGTTCGCGGAGAATTTCAATGACTAAGGCAGCCCTGAACACATTCACCTTTGTTGCGCTATCAGCCACAATATCAGTGCTGACGCTCTTTAGCGCGCAACCGACCCTTGCCGCTCCCGGCACAATATCATCGAACCCGTTGTATCTATCGACGGCGGTAGAGCCAAACGTGTTTTTCCTGACCGACGATTCCGGCAGTATGGACTGGGCGGTCATGACATCGGAGTCGGACGGACTCTTCTATCTTGGAGGTTATGCGTACTATTACACTCACCCCGCCGCTGAAAACGACTGGTACTACATCGTTCCAACAGAAGAATATCTGACTTCGTCAAAAGGCGTCGCCGCACCCGCAGCCGGGGTATGGCGGGCATGGTACTCCGGCTATAACAAAATGTACTACAATCCGTCCGCTACCTACCTTCCCTGGCCGGGCAAGGACAGTGCCAGCGTAGCCTATGGCAACAGCAGCCCTACCGCGGCCCGATACAATCCATACAGTTCCTCCGTCGGCACAACGAATCTAACTACCAACACGTCCTACTCAACAAACTACGGCGCCCAGACCAGCCTCGGCTCGTTTACCGTCACCAATTTCTATCCGGCGCGTTACTACACCTGGACCGACTCCAACGGCAACGGTGTTGTCGACGCCAGTGACGCTCATACGCTGGTCGAAATCAGGTCAACAACGCCGACCTACACAGGAAGCACGTCAAGAACCGACTGCGCGAGCGCGCCAAGCTGCACCTATGCCGAGGAAATCCAGAACTTCGCGAACTGGTTTACCTATTACCGCAAGCGCGAGTACAGTGCCAAGAACGCAGTCAGCACCGTTATTACCAATACGACATTCGCGCGCATGGGTTACGCCACAATCAACAACAACGGCAATCTAAAGACCAAGGTCGCGACCATGACCAGCAGCACTAACAAGAACACGCTGCTGGGCAAGGTATTTCAAACCGATTCAACAGGCGGTACACCGCTGACCCAAAACCTGAAAAAGGTCGGGCGTTACTACGAGTGCGTCAACAGCTCCGGCGACCCGAATATGTTCGACAGCACCAGCGGTTGCCCGATTTTGAGCGCCTCGTCCGGCGGAACCTGTCAGCAAAACTATACGATCCTGATGACCGACGGCTTCTACAACGGATCCAGCCCGTCGCTTTCACCGTCGAACACCGACGGCGATCACAATACCGTTTTCGACGGCGATTCCTATGCAGACTCTTACAGCAATACGCTCGCCGATGTGGCGATGCATTATTACGAACGCGACCTGAGTCCCAGCGTCGCCAACCAGGTGCCAATCGTGGTTGGCGTGGACGAGGCGAACCACCAGCATATGGTGACCTATACGGTGTCGTTCGGGCTGAATGGCACGCTGAATCCGAGCACTACCAGTCCAACCGACTCCGGCTTCAGCTGGCCGAATCCCGCCCTCGGCGATCCACAGAAAATCGACGATCTGTGGCACACCGCCTATAATGGACGCGGCCAATACCTCGCGGCACAGAACCCGCAGGCGCTGAACAGCGCGCTGTCAGACGCAATTAACAGCATTACCGACCGTACCAGCACCGCCGCGGCGGTGGCGTTCAACTCGACCTCGCTGGGTACGGACAGCTTTATTTATCTGGCCCGCTTCAATACCGGAAAATGGAGTGGCGATCTGCTTTCGTATGAACTCGACCCGGTAAGCGGCAATGTTGCCCCGACCTATACCTGGGCGGCGTCGACAGTACTCGATACCCGCAATCTGACGAGTTCACCACGCAATGTTCTGACCTACAATGGCACCGCTGGCATTCCGTTTCAGTGGGCGTCACTGGCCACCGCGCACAAGAACGACCTGAAAACCAGCGCCAGCGGCAGTGTCGACAGCGATGCCACCGGTCAAAGCCGACTGGATTACCTGCGCGGCGACCGTGGCAACGAGGGCGCCAGCGGGGCAAACTTTCGGGTACGCGACAGCCGCCTCGGCGATATTGTGCAATCCAACCCGGTCTACGTCGGCAAACCGGAACAGAGTTATCCGAGCACGGGCACGACCGCATTCCCGACCGCGGTCGGCACGACCTATGACGATTTCCGCACGGCGCAGGCTAGCCGCACCGGCGTCGTTTATGTGGGCGCAAACGATGGCATGTTACATGGCTTCAACGGTGCTACAGGAGCCGAAGTTCTGGCGTATATTCCGAACTATCTGTACACCACCACGACGACCGAGGGACTGCATTACCTGACCGATAAAACCTACTCCCATCGTTATCATAACGACCTCAGCCCTACCACCGCCGATGCGTACATCAAAACAACCCCTACCGGCACCGTCAGCTGGAAGACTGTGTTGATCGGCGGAGCCCGTAGCGGCGCCCGCGGCATCTTTGCGCTCGATGTCACCAATCCTTCGACATTCAGCGAATCCGGTTCCGTGCCCGACGATGTCGTTATGTGGGAATTCTCGAACAGCCATGACGCCGATCTCGGTTACACCTTCAGCAAACCGACGATCGCGTTGATGGACAACGGCAAGTGGGCCGCGATATTCGGCAACGGCTACAACGATACCGGCAGCGGCAAGGCGCAACTGTTCATCCTTTACGTCGATGGCGGTATCGATGGTGTGTGGACTCCGACAACGGACTACGTGAAGATAACGACTGGCATCGGCACCATCAGCGGCGGCAACTGCGCCAACTCGGGCAGCGATTGCAACGGGCTGTCGACACCCGTGCTGGCCGATACCGACGGCAATGGCACCGTTGACCGTGTCTATGCGGGCGACCTGAAAGGCAATCTGTGGGTGTTCGATGTCAGCGGCAGCACCGCTTCGAACTGGGGTGTCGCTTACAAGACGGGCTCGACACCAAAACCGCTGTTTACCGCCAAGGACGCATCCGGCGTGGTGCAACCGATCACCGTGAAGCCGATATTGGCGAAACACCCGTCGGAACCTGATAGCGGCAACGGCAAGAACATCATGGTCTATTTCGGCACCGGACAGTACCTAACCGAAGCCGACAAGACGACCACCACCGGCCAGACGTTCTACGGGGTCTGGGACCACAATTCAAAAGAGCTCTTGCGGTCCAATCTGGTCGCGCAGACCTTCGCGTCCGGTTACGCAACGAATGTTCGCGTGCTGACCAATAATACTATTGCATGGAGCGGCGGCAGCGCGAAACACGGCTGGTTGATCGACCTGCCGACCAGCGGTGAACGCGTCACGGTCAATCCGAAGATACGGGGAAAATTCGTGTTCTTCAACACGCTAATTCCGGACGCGGCTGCGTGCAGTTTCGGTGGCACCGGATGGACGATGGTGGTCAATACCAGCGACGGTGGCCAACCGGCGGCACCGGTATTTGACGTCAACAATGACGGCCGTGTCGACGACAGCGGTAACACCGACAAGGTCACCAGCGGTACCGGCAACCCCTACAAGAATGCCAGCGGCAAGTTGTTCTCCGAAGGTATTCCGACCGAGTCCAACTTCCTCGGCGACCTTCAGTACACGCCGGGCAGCTCGGGAAACATCAGCCAGGGAGTGGTGGATACCGGTGAAACAGGCCCGGGTACCGGACGCCTGTCATGGCAAGAACTGCATCGCTATTAGGCAACCCGATAACAGGAGTCGGCACTATCATGAATCAAAAAGCCAGTATGACGGGTATACACAGCACTATCGCCGCCGTGGCGCTGTTTGTTTGCGCGGGGATGGTCTCGGCAGTGACGCTGCCAACGTACTACCCTGCCACATTCAGAGTAGTCGGAACCATTGACCGGCTGGACGTCGAGAACGGCGAAATAGTGATTAGCGACCGTTTGTTCCAGGTCACCGGAGATACGTCGGTACATTTGTTGACCCGCCAGTCATCGGCGCTAGCCGCGCTGTCCGTCGGCATGACAGTGGGAGGCGACGACATGATTGACGACTCCGGGCGACGGACACTGATCGTCATTTATGAATTACCGAGCGATTTTCCCGTTCGTGGAAGGTAAGCGTTCCGCTATCTCGGCCCGCAACGAGAACCCTATAAGGATTCGTAACGTGTATATGAAACAAACTGGATTTTCGCTTATCGAATTGATGATGGTAGTTGCGATCGTCGGCATTCTGGGGGCGATCGCCTATCCGTCCTATAAGGACTCGGTAACAAAAGGCCGGCGCAGCGACGGCCAAACAAAGCTCGTGCAGCTAATGAACGCCGAGGAACGGTATTTCGCCGAGCGAGGCACGTATACCGCGACCCTGTCCAATTTCGCACCGGTCGACGGCGGCGGCAAGGTCGATACCGATTCCGGTTACTACAAGATCAGCGCCGCGGCATGCGGGACGGGTGTCGCTACGTGCGTTATCCTGACCGCCGAGGCCCAGACTGCGCAAGCAGGCGATGGCAACCTGACTTACAACTCCCAGGGCGCTAAAACGCCCACCACAAAGTGGTAATACGGCCGAGCACGGCAGGACTGGTTCGTCTGCCATAGCGCGCTGCATTACGCGGGCTATACGTAACGCCGCCGCAGCCGCCCTTCGATCGAGGGACGCCCGCAGCCCACACGCGGTATCGGCTCCACCCACCGTTTATTTTCATGGTAATGAAGCGATTGTTTCTGCTATTTTCTAGTCTATCGAACGACTAGCCACCTGCAAACGGACTATCGACTCCAGGCCATGAAACGCGTCCCCGGGCGAGTGTTGCTTTTTGCATGCATTCTTCCTGCCTATTTTCAGACGACGGCCTTGCTGGCGGCGGGCACCGCCGACATGCTCACGCTGGATGCGGTCATCACGGCGGTCGTGACCAACCACCCTGACCTGGCAATCAGTGATCTCGATACGGCGATTGCGGCGATCGAAACCCGGAAACTGGCAGGAATACTCGATGCGACGGTCAACGCCAGTATCGGTATCCGCGATGACGAAACACCCGTGGCAAGCGATTTTCAGCCGGAAGCGACGCGCATTGGCCAGATATCCGGCGGCATTTCCAGGCCGCTGGCCAGCGGCGCATCGGTGAATGCGTTCATTGACTATAGCCGCACGCGTCAGCAGTTCAGCAGCCCGCTGGCCGCTCAACTCGCCAGAATCAACCCGACCTATCGCGGCAGTATCAGCGTGCAGTACCGGCATCCGTTGGCGCGTGGCGCTGACCGACCGGCGTATCGAGAGGGACTCGAGGCGGCGGACGCCGATACTGCTGCCAGCCGTCTACGGCGCGAGCTCGTGGCACGGCATCTCGCCCTTGCGACGCTGAATACGTTCTACCTGTTACTGTCGAGCGAGGTCAGCATCCGGCTGGCGGACATCGCCGTCGATCGCGCCACTCGCCTGCTCGACTATCAGCACCTCCGTGAGGAATTCGGTTTGATCGAAACGGCCGACCGCCAGCAGGCCGAAGCGTTGCTGGCGACGCGCGCGCTCGAGTTGCAGGAAGCGCGCGCGTTACGCGAGCAACATCGTGTGGCCTTGAACCGACTGATGCGGCGCGATCCCGGCACGTCCGTCTCGATACTGGCCAACGACGCTGCCGCCGCTCACTTGCAATCCCTGAACGACGTGTTCGACATCGCGGCTACGCACCGGCCGGAGTTCCGGATTCTCGACGCACAACTGGGCGCGGCGATGTCGCGCCAGCGCATCGCCCGTGACGGTACGCGCGCACAGGTCGATATCGTTGCGGAGCTCGGATCGATGGCGCTCGACCGCAACGCCGGCGACGCCGCCACCGGGACGCTCAGCCCCAATGACACCTTCGCCGGCCTGTCGCTGGAATTCAGCGAAAGGCTGGGCAACCGTACCGCGGACGCCGAGGCACAACGGGCGTTGCTCATGCGCCAGCGCGTGCTGCTGGAGCGTCACCAGCTCGCCGAACAGGTCCGCGATGAACTGGCAACGATCCTGACGACGTTGCAGACCGGCGCCGAAACGCTGCGGCTTGCCTGGGTGAAGGCCCAGGCCGAACAAGACAAATTCGATGCGGAACTGGGGCGCTACCGGGACGGACGTTCAGATACCGCGACCATCATCCAGTTCGAGGGCGATCTCCACGGCGCGGAGCTCCACGCGGAACTGCTGCAATTGTCACTGTTGCTTGGCGACCGCCAACTCGCCTGGTCCACCGGCGTACTGCTCGCCGAACTTGGCGTTGTCATACCCGAGCCCGCGAGCGCCTCGCCGTGAGGTCGTTGATCGAATTCTTTGTGCAGCGCGGCCTGCTGGTGAACCTGGTGTCCATCATGTTGCTGGGCGGCGGACTCTACGCCGCGAGCCATATCCAGCGGGAGGCATTTCCCAGCGTTAACTTCGACATCGTCGGTGTCGGCGCCGGCTACCCCGGTGCCTCACCGCGGGAAATCGAAAGTCTGCTGGTGACGCCGATCGAGCGCGAACTGAAGGGTATCGATGGCATCAAGGCGGTCAGTTCCACCGCCTATCCCGGCATGATGCAGCTCACGATCGAGATTGACCCCAACTATGCCGACCGTTCACGGCTGGTCGCGGACGTCCAGCAGGCGATCGACCGTGCCGATCTGCCGGTGGACTTGCCGGCCGACCCGGTGATCACCGAAGTGAAATCGGAACAGACGCCCATCCTGTCGTTTACGATTTTTGGCGACTATGATCCGCTGTCGCTGAAGCGTCTGTCGGATCGTATCGAGGACGACGTCATGAATCTGCCCGGCGTCGCGAACGTGCTGGTGCAGGGCAAACGTAAACAGGAGATCCGCGTCGTGCTTGACCCCGAGCGGATGCGCCGGCACCGTATCGCCGTTAACGACGTAGTACGCCTGATTCAGGGATGGAACGTCAACGCCCCCGGCGGGCAGATCAAAATCCCGAACAACCAGAAAACCATCCGCATCACCGGCGAGTTCGTCTCCGCCGAGGACGCCGCCGGTCTGGTGATCCGCGCCAACGAACGCGGTGACGCGCTGCGTCTGAAAGATGTTGCGGACGTGATCGATACTTTGGAGCGCCCTACCCGTCTGGTCGGCGCCCAGGGCGAGCCGGCGGTCAACATGATCGTGCTGAAAAAAGGCGATGCAGACCTGATAAATCTTGTCGACCGGATTCGTGCCTACCTGAAGACGGTGCCAGAACGGTACGGCAACGAAGTGAATGTGCGTATTTACAACGATTTCTCAACCGTCACCCGTCTGCGTCTTCGCCTGCTGACCGGCAACGGCGCATTCGGCCTGCTGCTGGTCACGGCGACACTGCTGCTCTTTTTGCGACCGGCCGTCGCGCTGACAACCGCATGGGGCCTGCCGGTGATATTTTTTGCCGGCCTTCTTGTACTGTACCTTGGCGGCGTCACGCTGAACCTGTTGACGATGTTCGGCTTCATCATGGTGCTCGGGATGCTGGTCGACGATGCGATCATCATCGGCGAAAATATAACCTGGCACATGGAAAACGGCATGCCGCCGGAACAGGCCGCCGTCACCGGAACCATGGAGCTGATCGGTCCCGTCACGGCGACCGTCCTGACGACGGTCGTCGCATTCCTGCCATTGATGTTCATGCAAGGCATCGTAGGCAAGTTCGTTTTCGCGATTCCCGTCGTGGTCACCACCCTGCTGATGTTCTCCTGGCTCGAGGCCATCTTCGTTCTGCCCAATCATATCCGCGATGTCGCCCGTGCGAACAAGCGTCCGCGGGAACGATGGCTGTTTCGCTGGCTGAGTGTCGCTTACGAATGGTTGCTGCGGGTGGCGGTGCGCTGGCGCTATTTGACTATTCTCCTCACCATACTTGCGCTGGGCGCCACCTTTACACTGGCGGGTCACATCAAATTTCAACTGTTTCCGCCTGGCGCGGAAACGCAGTTTTACCTGCGTGTCAAACTGCCGACCGGTACGACGCTGGAACAAACCGAGGCGGCTTTGCAACGGCTGGACCGTGAAGTACGCAGCCGCATTGACCCCGAAATTCTTGAAACCACGACCATGGTCGCGGGTGAAAACAGCGCCGACCAGCGAGAGACGTTGAAGCAGATCGGTGACCGTTTCGGATTTCTCCGTATCGTCCTGATGCCGTTTACCGAACGTGATATCCCGGCCTATGACGTGATGAATGTACTGGAGCGCGAGGTTCCGTCGCTGTTTCGCGACATGGAAATCAGCTTCGTCATGGAGGTGCCCGGGCCCCCGGTCGGGCGCGCATTACAGGTCGAGATCACCGGGCGTGACGTCGCCGCCCAGGAGCGTGCTGCCCGGCGTCTGATGAGCCTGCTCGCCGGCGTAAAGGGTGCCCACGCCGTCGAAAGCGATCTCGAATATGGCGATCCGGAAATCCACATCGAGCTGGACCGGCGCCTGGCCGCGTTCGCGGGCGTTGATCTGGCCACGGTGGCACAACATATCAAGGCCGCATTCGACGGTCTGCGCGTATCAACATTGAAACATGGAAAGCAAGAGGTCGACGTCACGATCCGCTATTCCGAGCGCGCGCAGCGCGACGTAAAGACCCTGCTGAATCTCGAAATCCCGAACAACCGCGGCGGGCTGGTGCCGCTGCACAAGATCGCCAGGGTCACGCAGCACCCTGGCGCCACGAGCATCCGGCACAAGAACAACAACCGTGTCATTAACGTTTCGACCGACGTTGACCCGCATGTGATCACCTCGCGGGAAGTAAACGCACTGGTAAAAAAACGTGAGGCGGAATGGCTGGCGGACGATGCGCCGGTACTCGAATACCACCTGGGCGGCGCGCAGGAACGTGACGAGGAGTCGGTAAAGGGCCTGGTATTCAGCTTCGGGTACGCGCTGTTCGGGATTTTCCTTATCCTCGCGATCCAGTTCAACCGCATCGCCTACCCCCTGCTGGTCATGCTGTCGATTCCGTTCGGGCTGATCGGCATTGTGTGCGGCTTTTACCTGCACGGTCAGCCGCTGTCATTTATGGCGCTGATGGGATTCGTCGCATTGAGCGGCGTGGTCGTCAACTCATCGCTGGTGATGGCGGTATTTATCCAGCGCCTGGTCAGCCAGGGCACCGGGTGGCGTGTCGCGGTAATGGAGGCAGGCAAACGACGCCTGCGTGCGGTACTCCTCACCGCCCTGACGACAGTTGTCGGTCTGCTGCCGACGGCCTACGGCTGGGGCGGTCTCGATCCGTTCGTCGCGCCAATGGCGCTCGCACTGTCCTGGGGTCTGATGTTCTCGACCGTGATCACGCTATTTTCGATTCCGGCGGCACTGGGCATCGGCATGGATGTGAAGCAGGGTTGCTGCCGTATCGGGCGGCTGTTCGCCAGGAGCAAGCATCGGACGATGCCTGAGTGAGGCCAATGCGACAACTACCGGCAAAAACGCTGTTTATACAGCGATCGCGGCCGTAACAGAACACGCCTCTAAACGCGCCGGGCCGTCGTGTCCGGAATTACCAGCTGTACCCCATGCCGGCGCCGGTGGTCATACTGCCACTGCCAACGCTTAAGCTGCCGTTAACCCGTATCTGCTCGGTTACCTGGGCGCTGAATCCCGCGGCAATCGCCGTCTCACCTTCGTAGCTGCCGATACCCATCCCGAACGACTTCTTGTGACCCGGTAACGGTGCAGGAATATTGGCCATCGCTGCCACGGCCGCAATACCGCCGTCCGCCTTCACCGCGATGGAGTCGAGCTGACCTATATTGGCTGCATCGGTTGCGCTGACGCCGCTGGCAACGTTGGTGACACGATTGCCTGTCATATCCAGCGTATTGTCGACATGCGCGCCAGCGTCATCAAGGGTGATCGTAGTCGAGTGAGTGCCGCCGCTTAACACGGTATTCGCCGTACCGACCACGATGCCATGGGTATCGGTACCGTTGTTCACCGTGAGGCTGGCTTGCGTATTCGTCACCGCGACGTTGCCGGTACCCGACGCACTGGCCATGCTCGCCTTGGTGCTGTCCACGGTAACCCTGCCGCCCGCGGCCGCAACAGTAGCGGTCCCGCCAGTGGTGGAAACGGCCGCCGCACCGTCGGTCGTGCTGGCACCCGTATTCGTGACGGCCACCCGGTTGGCACCGGTCGTCAACTTGATTCCGTTGGTGTTATCGACCAACACACTCGATGCGCCGGTATCCACCGCGACGCTATCACCCAGAATGTCTGCTGTCGTACCGCCGACCACCCCCGCCACGGTGTAATTCAATGTTGTTACGTTGATGGTGCCGACATTCGCCGTATTGGTTGTGACGGACCCGCCGTTGATAGTGGTGGTATTAGTGCCATCGCTCAGCGTCGCCACGCCGCCATTGATCGTGGTACCGTCCGTGGTGACGACGGTGTCGCCGGCGATTGTCGTGCTGCTGGCGCCACTGGTGGTCTTCACCGTACCCGAGGCACTGACGTTCGTCGAATTCATGGTAGCCACGTTACCCGTCGCACCGGTAAGTACCGCTGTACCTCTGCCGACCGCTCCTGAGGCGTTGACATTGGTTGCGTTGACGGCCGTGATGTTACCCTCAGTAGCGTTGACGGTTGTCGAGTTGACAGTCGAGATATTGCCGGTCGCGCCGGAAATCGTCGCGGTGCCGCTGCCGACCGTGCCCGACGCGTTGACGGTCGTCGCGTTGACATTCGTTGTATTGACGGTGGTTGAATTCACCGTCGTTGAATTCGAGGTCGTGGAGTTTACGGTCGAGATGTTGCCGGTCGAGCCGCTTAGCGTCGCGGAACCACTGCCGACCGACCCCGAGGCATTGCCGAGACACCGGCGCAGTGGTTTCAGGAGCGGGATTTACGGGCCAAGACGGCGACCGATGCCGAGTCCCTGGCCCGCGCCCGCGCCCTGTTGACGCACGCCAGCGAAGCTACAACGCGCAGCGCATCTACCGGCGCCGACCTGAGCGTGTGGCGCCTGGGAAGGTGCCTGCTGGAAAGGCCGAACTGGACAAACAGCGGCACGCGCGACTGTGCGATGCTACAACACCGCCATGGGCGGATAAAATCGCGATAAAAGAGGTGTACGACCGCGCGACAGCTCTTAACCGCGAAGCGCGGCGTAAGTGCCCGCGCAGCCGTCGCCCGGAATACGTGGTCGATCATATTGTGCCACTATAAGGTTTTAACGTTTGCGGGCTACACGTGGTCGAAAATCTACAGATACTTACGAAAGCAGACAACAGCCGGAAATACAACCACCACGCTTTACCCGAGGGAATGGCACAGTCTAGTGTTTATGGCACATTACCTACAAAAGCGGGGCAATGATGCGGCTTTTAAGGCATTGCCCCGTAAGGTTATATTTGGCGCGCCCGGAGAGATTCGAACTCCCGACCACCTGGTTCGTAGCCAGGTACTCTATCCAGCTGAGCTACGGGCGCATAAACCGGTTCAGATTTAAGGGGGTGGATTATCCGGGCCAACTCGGGGAGTGTCAAGAAAGCCCTGTTTGCACGGCGATCTGCGCTGGTAACTCCAAAATGATGCAGCCCGGAGCGCCTGGGCGTCACCAGACTCTGCGCGCTTGAGGCGCCCGACTGACACGCCGTCGCCAGGTTACTTGAATTAAAAGCTCGACGTTCGCACCAGGTCACCGCCAAACAAACCTGCCGAACGCCACTTGGAATGAATGACAGAGAGAGATCTTCCCGCTACGCGCCTACCCGCCGGGCCGGCCTCCGGCCATTCCCTCGTGCCTGCGGCGCGATGGTCGAACCGGACATAATTAATCTGCGGGTTCGAATCGTTTTACGAGCCCATATCAAAAAGGGCTCAAAGAACCCTTTATTGATATGGATGGCGGAGAAAGAGAGGTCCTACTCGGAGCTCGCGCTCCTCGCCCTTCGGGCCACCGCCGTTTCACGGCGATGTTCGCCTTCGCGCTCAGGCGTCGAACCCGGCTCTATCGATATCGAGGGTTAGAATTCTGCATTAGTCCAAATAAAAACGGGCTCTGCAAACCCGTTTTTATTTGGATGGCGGAGAGAGAGGGATTCGAACCCTCGATGGAGCTTTTGACCCCATACTCCCTTAGCAGGGGAGCGCCTTCGACCAGCTCGGCCATCTCTCCGGAAACGGTTCAAATTGGATGGCCGACGCCTGTTTGGCGCCTTGCAACTACAGCAACGTGTCGATTACCAGACGGGAACGCTGGCAGGTTGCACCAGCTGTGGCCACCGGGTTCGTAGGATACCGGGGCACACGGCGTACGTAAAGGTCTGGACTATCAGGATCCCGCTCCTTGGGTAGTTTTTTCCGGCTCACCGTCCTTTTCACCGTTTTTTTCCTTCTTGATCCGCTCGTAAATCTCTTCACGATGAACAGTGACGGTCTTGGGCGCATCGACACCGATGCGTACCTGATTACCCTTTACCCCCAAAACGGTGACCGTGACATCGTCACCGATGATTAGCGATTCACCCACTCGCCGAGTCAAAATAAGCATTACTTTGTCTCCTTACCGGGTCTGTTCCTGCCCTTAGGCCAGAAGTGAATTCCCGGGCCAGAATTTTTCCTTATCCCTGGAGTCCCTATCGGCCATGGCCCGGAAATCTGTAACAAAACCAGCGAAAATTGCCTGCTCCCGGAGGAGCTCCGGGCACCGTTATCAGGGGTCTCGCCTATTTATCAATCATACCCGAGGCCGGACTTTTCAAGACCGGCCAGACCGTTCCATCGGCCCGGGTATTCAGGCAGGCGTCTGGTCTAGACCAAACGCCTCATGCAAGGCGCGTACTGCCAGTTCGAGGTACTTCTCGTCCACTACGACGGAGATCTTGATCTCCGATGTCGAAATCATCTGAATGTTAATGCGTTCCTTCGCCAGCACCTCAAACATTGTGCTTGCAATACCGGCATGCGACCGCATGCCAACACCTACCACCGAAATCTTGACTATGCGTTCGTCGCCCGATACCTCACGCGCGCCCAGCTGTTGCGCGGTTCGCTGCAGGATTTCGAGACCGCGATCCAGATCATTGCGATGCACGGTAAACGTAAAGTCGGTCGTTCCCTCTTTCGAGACGTTCTGGATGATCATGTCGACTTCAATATTCGCCTGACCGATCGGCCCAAGAATCCCGAACGCAACGCCCGGCTGATCCGGCACACCGCGTATTGTCAGCTTTGCCTCATCGCGATTGAACGCGATTCCGGAAATCAATGCCTGTTCCATACCTTCATCCTCTTTAGTCACCAGCGTCCCGGGGCCCTCCGCGAATGAGGACAACACCCGCACCGGCACGTTGTACTTGCTGGCAAATTCCACCGATCGGATCTGCAATACCTTGGCGCCCAGACTGGCCATCTCGAGCATTTCTTCATAGGTCAGGCGATCCAGGCGCCGCGCGTCCGGCACAACGCGCGGGTCAGTCGTATAAACCCCGTCCACGTCGGTATAAATCTGGCACTCGTCGGCCTTCAACGCTGCCGCGAGGGCCACCGCAGTCGTATCCGAACCACCGCGCCCGAGCGTGGTGATGTTGCCTTCTTCATCGATACCCTGAAAACCGGCCACAACCACGATGCGCTTTTCAGCAAGATCCTTGTGTATCCGATTCGCATCGATGTCGACGATACGCGCCTTGTTGAAACTGTTATCGGTCAGGATGCGCACCTGGCCACCGGTATAAGAGCGCGCTTCAAGGCCGATCTTTTCCAGAGCGATAGACAACAGCGCGATCGTCACTTGCTCGCCGGTGGCAAGCAGCACATCCAGCTCCCGCGGCAGCGGCCGCCGCGAAATGTCGTGGGCAAGCGCCAGCAGCCGGTTGGTCTCGCCACTCATCGCGGAAACCACAACCACAACATCGCTACCAGCGGCGCGGGTAGCCGCCACCTTGGCGGCCACATTCTCGATATGCTTTGGCGATGCGACTGACGTGCCGCCAAACTTCTGAACAATTAATCCCATACTACGATCAACCTGAAAAAGCTGTTCTGCCAAGCAAGGAAGATGAAAAAAAACAACCCTCGCGACACATCAAATGCTCCGTCGCGTGCGCAAAAGCCGCTCATTAGACGACAAAACCACCGCGCGCGTAAAGTTACGCGGCAGGTATTATGGCCTGACGCGCTCCCGTACCCAGTCCAACACCGCTGCCAGCGCCCCATCCAGCGCGGCAGGGTTGTCGCCGCCGGCCTGCGCCATATCGGCGCGCCCGCCACCGCGGCCACCGACCTTTTCGGCGACCACATTCACCAGCTCACCGGCCGGGATCGCATCGGCGTAGTCTTTGGTGACTCCCGCTACCAGCCGGATCTTGTTGTCGGCGACCGAGGCCAGAATCACGGCCGCCGATCCCAGCTTGTTTTTCAGCTGGTCGACGGTATCCCGCAATGCCTTGGCGTCGACACCGTCCAGCCGCGCCGCTATCACCTGGAGCCCATTGATATTGACGGCCTGCGCGGCGAGATCACCGCCCGCCTGACTGGCCAGCTTGCCTTTCAACTGCTCCAGCTCTTTCTCGAGCTGCCGGTTGCGATCCAGCACTTGCCGGACCCGGTCCAGTACGGTGTCGCGATCGCCCTTGACGAGCGCCGTAATGTCGGCCAGCTGCCGCTCATCGGCAGCGATCCGCTGCAAGGCCACCGGACCGGACACTGCTTCCAGGCGGCGCACGCCTGCGGCAACACCGCTTTCGCTGCTGATTTTGAACACGCCGATATCACCGGTGCGCGTTACGTGTGTTCCACCGCATAGTTCCGAAGAGAACTCACCCATCGTCAGTACGCGCACCTGGTCGCCGTACTTCTCGCCGAAAAAGGCCATCGCGCCGGTCGCCATCGCCTCCTTGACGGACATCACCCGCGTGACGACCGGTACGTTCAGCAGGATCTGCTCGTTGACGAGTCGCTCGATACGCGCCAGCTGTTCGGCACTGACCGGCTCGAAATGCGCGAAATCGAACCGCAAGCGGGAGGCGTCAACCAGCGAGCCCTTTTGCACCACATGCTCGCCAAGCACCTCGCGTAACGCGGCATGCAGCAGATGTGTTGCGGAATGATTCCTGGCCGTCGCGACACGCCGCGCGGCATCGACCTCGGCCGCGACGCTGTCACCGGTTTGCAGCGTGCCGCTGGCAACCTTGCCGACATGCACGAAGCTGTTGCCACTCCCGACTTTCTGCGTATCCAAAACCTCGAACCGACTGTCATCGGCAGAGATACACCCATGGTCGCCGGCCTGACCACCGGATTCGGCATAGAACGGTGTCCGGTCAAGCACGACCACACCCTCATCTCCGGCAACCAGACGATCGACGGACCGGTTAGCCTTGAACAGCGCAACAATCCGCGCCGCACCATCGACAGCTTCGTAGCCGGTAAACTCGGTCGGCTCCGTTATCTCGGGCCCAGCCCCGTAATCAACGCTGAAGTGACTCGCGGCACGCGCCCGTTCGCGTTGCGCCGCCATGTGCGTCTCAAAACCCGTCATATCGATGTTAAGACCAACGGACCGCGCATAGTCCGCGGTCAGGTCGGGCGGAAATCCATAGGTATCGTAAAGCTTGAACACGACCTCACCGGCGATGACACGATCGCGCCCGGCAGCCAGGTTAGCCTCCTCCTTGAGTATCCTCATCCCCTGTTCGAGCGTCTCGGCAAAACGCTCCTCTTCCTGACGCAACACTTTTTCTATGCCGGCGCGGTTTTGCAACAGCTCGGGATAGGCATCACCCATCAGCTCTCCAAGCGGCTGCACCAGTTTGAAAAGAAACGGTTCTGAAATACCGAGTTCGTAGCCGTGACGAACCGCGCGCCGGATAATCCGCCGCAACACATAGCCACGCCCCTCGTTCGACGGGATTACGCCGTCGATAACCAGAAACGCGCAGGAACGGATGTGATCCGCGATCACGCGCAATGACGGACTGCGCCGGTCAGGCGCACCGGCGAGCCGGGCGGCCGCCTCGATCAGCGCCCGGAACAGGTCGATATCGTAATTGTTATGCACGCCCTGCATAACCGCCGCCAGCCGCTCCAGCCCCATGCCGGTATCCACCGACGGCTTCGGCAGCGGCTTCAGCGACCCGTCCGCCGCGCGGTTGTACTGCATGAACACCAGATTCCAGATCTCGACGTAGCGGTCACCGTCGGCGTCCGCGCTGCCCGGCGGTCCGCCCGCGATCTCCGGGCCGTGATCGTAGAATATCTCCGAACAGGGACCGCAAGGCCCGGTCTCGCCCATCGACCAGAAGTTGTCGCTGGCACCGATACGTGCGAATCGCGCCGCGTCAACGCCGATTTCCTTCAGCCAGATATCGGCCGCCTCGTCATCTTCCTCGTAGACGGTAATCCATAACCGCGTCGGATCAAGCCGCAGTTCCTTCGTCAGAAACTGCCACGCGAACTGGATCGCCTCACGCTTGAAGTAATCGCCGAAGCTGAAGTTGCCGAGCATTTCAAAAAATGTGTGGTGGCGTGCGGTATAACCGACGTTCTCGAGATCGTTGTGCTTGCCGCCGGCGCGTACACAACGCTGCGAACTTGCTGCGCGCTTGCTGGCGCGCTGTTCGTGGCCCAGAAACACGTCCTTGAACTGCACCATGCCGGCATTGGTGAACAGCAGTGTCGGATCGGCCGCCGGCACAAGTGAACTGCTTGGCACGACCTCATGGCCGTGCCGGCGAAAATAGTCGAGAAATGCCTGGCGTAACTCTGCGCTGCTTGTCATCGATAACCTTTCAACCGGGGCTCTTGCTGGTTATAAATAATGTTCCGGCGCAGCGCGCAAACCCTCGCCCTGCTTATGCACCGGACGCTTTTAATTCGTCCCGTATCTGTTCCGTGGTAAAACCGCGGCGCTGTAAAAAACGCGCCTGTCTGGCGCGTTCACGGTAATCACGCGGATAGTCATTGCCGAAGCGTTTACGCCGCGCAACGGCAAGCCGTTCGCCCCACGACAACGCGTTAACATCGACAAATTCGTCGATCAACTCCACCGCTACGCCGCGCTCCCGCAGTTCCGCCCGGATGCGCAACGGTCCGCAGCCACGCTGTTCGCGGACATGGATAAAACTTTCCGTAAAACGCCGGTCGCTCTGCAGTCCGCGCTGGCGGAGCTCCACCAGCACGTCGTCGATAACAGTCTCGGGATATTCCCGCGCGAGCAACTTATGACGTAACTCTGCAACAGCGTGTTCGCGCCGCGCCAGCAACCCCGTCGCGACGCGCCGGATTTCCGCTGTTGGTGATGCGTTTTCGCTCAGGCCTCGGCCTCTACCGCTTCTTCGTCGGCACCCGACGAGACGTGCATACCACCCGACAGCATCTTGGCGCGTATCTTGTCTTCGATCTCCCGGGCGATCTCCGGATTGTCTTTCAGATAGACGCGCGCATTGTCCTTACCCTGACCAATACGGTTGCCGCCGTAGCTGTACCATGAGCCGGACTTCTCGACGAGATTCTCCTTGACGCCGATATCGATGATCTCCCCCTCGCGCGACACACCTTCACCGTAGAGAATATCGAAGGTTGCCACCTTGAACGGCGGCGCCATCTTGTTCTTCACGATCTTGACGCGGGTTTCGTTACCGATGATCTCGTCGCCCTTCTTGAGCGCACCGATCCGGCGGATGTCCAGACGCACGGACGCATAAAACTTGAGCGCATTGCCACCGGTCGTGGTCTCCGGATTCCCGAACATGACACCGATCTTCATACGGATCTGGTTGATGAAAATTACCAGGGTATTCGAACGCTTGATATTCGCAGTCAGCTTGCGCAACGCCTGCGACATCAAGCGCGCCTGCAACCCCATATGGCTGTCGCCCATTTCACCCTCGATCTCGGCCTTCGGCGTGAGCGCGGCGACCGAGTCGATCACGACGACATCCACGGCGCCCGAGCGCACCAGCATGTCGGTAATTTCCAGCGCCTGCTCGCCGGTATCAGGCTGCGACAGGAGTAATTCGTCGACGTTGACGCCGATTTTCGCGGCATAACCGGGGTCGAGCGCGTGCTCCGCATCAACGAATGCAGCGACGCCGCCCAGTTTCTGCGCCGCGGCCACTATCTGCAACGAGAGCGTGGTCTTGCCGGAGGATTCAGGGCCGTAAATCTCGATAACGCGGCCGCGGGGAACACCACCGATGCCCAGCGCAATATCCAGACCCAGCGAGCCGGTCGAAATCACCTCGACGTCACGCACCGCGCCGGCATCGCCCATGCGCATGACGGAGCCCTTGCCAAACTGCTTTTCGATCTGCGCGAGTGCTACCGATAACGCCTTGCTCTTGTTGCTGTCGATGGTACTTTCCATTGAGTCCCCCGTTTAACGCGAACCGTATATTCGCGCATCGATTTGATTGCCGCGCCCCGAATGGCGCTGATTATCCCATAACCGGCCAGCGACATGAAAGGCGACCGGCGACGTGACGGGCGTTCAGCGCGAACGGGTTGATTTCATGCGGATTCGTTCGACTGCAACGGCCACGACTCGACCGTCTCATAACACACGCCGCCAGGCGCATGGCGGGACACCATCAGGCAAAATCGATCGAAGGAAAGCGACAACGGTTCACGGAGTACCAGCGGCTGGATCGGTTGGCGGGTCTTGCGGACCAGCGTCAGATGCAGCTCGAACGGTCGCGGGTCAATATCAATACCGCATTCCGAGACCCCGGCGCGCAACTGCTTAACCAGACGTCGTAATGAGCCGGGCGATTGTGACGCACCTGCCCAGGCGACGCCCGGCCCGCACCAGTAGCTGATGCAGTCCACCGTCAATGCGATAGTCTCGGCACGAATGCCGGCGGCAAATTGCGCCACGCACCGACGCTGCCCCGGCGCCAGATCGCCGAGAAACGCTAACGTGATATGCAGATTGGCGGACTCGACCAACGGTCCGGCGGCAGCGGAAATCTCACGGCGCGCGATCGCAAGCAGCTCGCCACGCGCTGCCTCCGTTGGGCACAACGCGAAAAACAGCCGCTGTCTATCGTTGCCGTTCTGCAAGCGCGGTCAGCACTCCTTCCAGCGCACGTAACACCGACTGTCGGCGTATCTCGCGCCTGTCGCCGATAAAATGGCAGGTGATGCTACGTGGCGCACCCCCATTATCCGCCCAGGCAAAGCATACGGTACCGACTGGCTTGTCTGGCGTGCCACCACCGGGGCCGGCAATGCCGGTGACGGCGAGGCTGATGTCCGCATGGCTCGCACGCAGCGCCCCACCCGCCATTTCCCGTGCTACCTGTTCGCTTACCGCACCAGTCTGGGCCAGCGTTTCCGCGCACACGCCCAGCAGCTCCTGTTTCGATTCGTCGCTGTAGGTAATGAAACCACGGTCGAACCAGCCGGAACAGCCGCACACTGACGTGATCGACTGCGCCACCCAGCCACCGGTACACGACTCTGCAGTGACCAGCTTCCAGCGACGCCGGCGCAACGCTTCGCCAACCCGGACGGACAATGCCGCCAGGGATTCCGATGGATTAGCTTTTGTGCGCTGAACCAAGTTCCTGACTCTCTCATCGCGGGCTCACCGCGTACAAAAATCGACCGGCTGCGAAGTAACGCCGCGATTGTTGTTATACTGACGCCGCTCACAATAACCGGCAAGTGTTCAAACACGTTAATTTTACATGCTGAATCATCCCTTTGCGGTAGCACGCCGCTACATCGATGCGGTCCTCGTCGCGTGGCAGTTTTTGTTCCCACAGCACCTCATTTCCCGCTTTATGTATTGGTTTACGCGGATCGAGAGCCCAGCCGTGAAAAACCGGTTTACAGGCTGGTTCGTCGGGCGTTTCGGTGTCGATATGCAGCAGGCGCTCGAAACGGATCCTCACGCCTACAACAGTTTCAACGCGTTTTTTACCCGCGCGCTGAAACCTGCGGTCCGGCCGATTGTCACCGGGGGAAACGAGCTCGCGTGCCCGGTCGACGGCGCAGTCAGCCAGATCGGCAATATCGTCGAAACACGATTGTTCCAGGCCAAGGGCCGTTACTTCAGCCTGGAATCGCTGCTCGGCGGCTCACGCGAACTGGCGAGCCGGTTCCGGAACGGCCGGTTCGCGACCATCTATCTGTCACCCAAGGATTACCACCGGATACACATGCCGGTCGCCGGCGATCTGGAGCAGATGATCTACGTGCCGGGGCGTCTGTTCAGCGTGAACCCGCTGACGACGCGCACCGTACGCAACCTGTTTGCGCGCAATGAACGGGTCATTTGCGTGTACCGAACGGCGGCAGGGCCGATGGCTGTGGTGATGGTTGGCGCCATCTGCGTGGCGAGCATCGAGACCGTCTGGGCCGGACAGGTAACGCCGCACAGACCACGTGAGGTCGCCTCGTGGAGCTATGAAGACCGCCCGGTTCATCTTGAACGTGGCGCGGAAATGGGCCGTTTCAATATGGGATCGACGGTCGTCGTGCTGTTCGGTCCGGCGTGCGTCGAATGGGCCGCCGGACTGACGGCCGATACCACGGTCAGAATGGGGCAATTACTGGGAACGAAAACAACCGACCGGCAGCCGGCAGCGCCGGCCGATGCCTGAGGACTAATGTACCGAATTGCCCTGCGTGTAATGAATCAGTTCTTTCAACGACCGGAACGCACGGGCATCGAAATCGCGGAACATCAAGCCAACACCGTCGTGCGACACGCGCACCACCTTGGCCATGATCTTGTGCTCGGCCGACTCAGCGCCCTTGCCCAACCGGAATGTCAGTTCAACCATCGAGTCTTTCGAAGGTGCTTCTTTGTTAATTTCCAGGAAAACACCCCCGAGACCGATGTCCCGGGTGCGACACCCTTTACGTTCGGTGCCTTCAAAGATGAGATCCACGTCGAGAGCTATGCGGCTCCGCGTACTCCATCGCTGTTCCATGATCATGTGCCTCCCATCCCCTCGATATCGCTATCGATAAAAACCATATCATAAAGTCGTGACGTCACCTATCGACCGTCCGGAATCGCGGTCGTCACGATCATTGCCTCTGTTTAAACGTAATATGCCGTTGTCGTCAAGAAAATGTCGAATCGACCGGACATGGCCATGCAGCCCGTTAAAAGCAATTACTGTGCCCGCCAAGTGAGCAACATAAAATAGGTTGAAATATTAGCCTGTTGGATGCCGGCAATGATGCCGGCCAACGACCATCTGCCGGGACAGCCACAGTCCGTGTAAAGCGACCCGACAACGCGGCTTCGAACTACGGGCGCGTTTCAAGCCCGCTCGATCGGGAATGCGACGACCTCGTCGATCGCGCTCGCATTCACCGCCAGCATCAATAACCGGTCGACACCCAGTGCCACACCGGCACAATCAGGAAACGACTCCTGCAACGCCGCAATCAGCCGCGCGTCAACCGCAATCGCCGCGCCGCCATGGCGCTTGCGCCGCCGCTGCTCGTTGATCAATCGCTCATGTGTCTCGCGACCGCTGCCCAGCTCACCATACCCGTTGGCGATCTCGACGCCGTCCATATAGAACTCAAACCGTTCCGCGACCGATGGATCAGCAGGAACGAGGCGTGCCAGCATCGCCTGCGACGCCGGGAACTCGTGGATGAAGACCGGCGGTTCGCCGCGTAAAGCCGGCGCCACACGATGACTCATCAATACGTCCAGCCAGAAATCCCGGTCGCCGATGTCCGCGCCCCCGTGCATCCCAAATGGCACGCATTGTTCCGCCAGCTGCGCCGCGGTCGCCACTGAAGGGTCGATGCCGGCATGACGCAAGAATGCCGTGCGATAAGTTATCCGGTCGGCCGCCGGTATCGGCAGAACCGATCGAACCAGCGCCTCGACCTCGTCCATCAGCGCCACGTAACTGAATCCCGGGCGGTACCACTCCAGCATTGTGAATTCCGGATTGTGCCACTGGCCGGACTCACCGTTGCGAAATACCTTGCCCAGCTGGTAGATCGGCCCGCTGCCCGCGGCCAGCAAGCGCTTCATCGCGTACTCGGGCGATGTCTGCAGGTACAAACGGCGGCCAGCGCCAGCGCCCGGCCCGTGATACAAGGTTTCGAAACTGTCGATATGGCAGTCTGGTGTTGTCGCTGCCGACAACACCGGGGTATCCACCTCCCAAACCCCGCGCGCAGCGAAAAACGCGCGGATGGCTGCCAGCAACGCGGCGCGGGCTTTCAGGTGTTCGAGCGAAGCGGTCGGTGCCCAGTCGTCCGCACTGCGGATTGCAGCGGATTCCGGGTACACCGGCGTAATATGGTTCGACATTACGATCCAGCAAACACCGGGCCATCATTCCTTCACGCGCGCGGCATATTCACCGGTGCGTGTGTCGACCTTGATCATTTCACCCCGGTCGACGAATAGCGGCACCCGGACGACCGCGCCTGTTTCCAGTGTGGCCGGTTTGCCACCACCGCCGGACGTGTCGCCCCGGACACCGGGGTCCGTCTCGGTAATGGTCAACACCACGAAATTCGGCGGCGTCACCGCAATCGGCTTGCCGTTCCATAACGTAATCACGCACTCCTCCTGCCCCTTTACCCATTTGGCGGCATCACCCATCGCCGTGGCATCGGCAGTGTACTGCTCGAAGGTATCCGATGTCATGAAATGCCAGTACTCGCCGTCACCATAAACATACTGCATGTCGGTATCGACGATATCCGCCGTCTCCAGCGTTTCGCCGGACTTGAAGGTCCGTTCGATGACGCGGCCGGTCAGCAGATTGCGGATCTTGACGCGACTGAATGCCTGACCTTTGCCTGGCTTGACGAACTGATTCTCGATAATGACGCACGGATCATTGTCGAACATCACCTTCAGTCCGCTTTTGAACTCACTGGTACTGACAATCGCCATGTAACCCCCCTACACTAGTACAACCCCGAAAATCGAAGGCGATATGTTACAGCGAATCTCATCACCGCGTCAGACGAAAACCTGGCGACAGCAGCTTGCCGAGGCGGTCCGCGACCCCGCGGAACTGCTCGCGATGCTGGGCCTGCCGGCAACCGCGCTGGCCGAAATGCTGCCCGCTGCGCAGACCTTTGCACTCAGGGTACCGCGCAGCTACATCACCCGTATGCAAAAAGGCGATCTCGCCGATCCGTTGTTAAGACAGGTGTTGCCGGGTGCCGCCGAACTTGTCGAGGTCCCGGGTTTTTTAACGGATCCGGTGGGGGACCTGGCCGCCACTGCAGGCAAAGGTATGTTGCATAAATACGCAGGCCGGGCGCTGGTCGTGGCGACAGGCGCGTGCGCCGTGCACTGTCGCTATTGTTTCCGGCGCCACTATCCGTACTCCCAAAACAGCGCCGCGGCCGATCAGTGGCAGGCGACGCTCGCCTACCTGCGCGGCAATCCCACGGTCAACGAAGTCATCCTGAGCGGTGGCGACCCGTTAACACTGAGCGACGCGCAACTGGCCTCATTTGCCGCTTCCCTGGACAAGATATCGCATATCCGGCGGCTGCGTATCCACACGCGCTTGCCGGTTGTCATCCCGGCGCGCGTCGACGAAGAAATGCTCGCGTGGATACAACACACGCGCCTGCCGGTGGTCATGGTCGTGCACGTGAATCATGCCAACGAGATCAATGCCGAGGTCCGACGGGCGTTGGCGCGGCTGAAGCTCGCCGGTGTAACGCTGCTAAACCAATCGGTCTTGCTAAAGGGCGTCAACGACGATGCCGGAGCACTGGCTGACTTGAGCGAAGCCCTCTTTAACGCCAGCGTCCTGCCGTACTACCTGCATCTGCTCGACCCGGTCCAGGGCGCTGCCCATTTTGACGTCGCCGAAGGCCGGGCACGCGAGCTGTTTGCGGCGCTGCAGCGGCGGTTGCCGGGCTACCTCGTGCCGCGCATGGTGCGCGAGCGCGCTGGCGCTCCGGCCAAAGGGCTGGTAGTTTAATTTATCCGTCGTTTCTGAAACTTACGGGGTGGTCGGAGGGAAATATACGCGCCTGTTCCACGATACTCTTTAATTAAAGTTTTAGTGGTTTTGATCGAAAAACTGTCTGTAGTACCGGGAAACTATTCACCTGAAGACAAAAGGGACAAGGCTGGCGCCGTGGCCGCTGATGATCGCGTCTGGGCCGAACCATCTCAGGATATGATGACGTCAGGGAAAATCGATACAAGGCCAGGCAAGGTCGAGGAGTGGATCGCAGCGCTGCCACTGGCCGATACCCGCGAATCCGCCCGCCGGATCTTCCACGCGTTACGCGACCTGAATCAGGCGCCTTTGAACGACCGTCATCATTTTCAGATCATGGAGTTGTTCCGGGAGCCGGTACTCTATATTTGCAGCGCGCTGCAAAAGCATTTCGTCAGCCATGAGTTTCCGCTGCCACCGCGTCAGCAGAAAATCAGCGCGCTGGAACGCGAAATTCAGATGGCGACGGCCAACGGTTACAAAATCATTGCCAATAACCTGGTGGACATCGACACCGGCCACAATACGCCTTTGGCCGCCAGCGCCATACATCGCGCGCTCCGCTACCTGGGACGGGTGCTGTTGAACGGCTACAAAACCTACTCCGGTGCGCCTGAGCATGTCTGGAAAGAGATTCATCAGCTTTATCACTATGCCGAACTGCAAAACCTGCACCTCGTCCCCGTCACGGATATCGAGAACTGGTTCGCGGCGCGTACCAACGTGGTGGACATTTACAAACAGATTCTGCTGCTCGCGATGGCTGACCCGTTCCACCTGAAACCGGAAGAGACCGAAAAGGTTTACATCGTGCTCAGCGCATGGACGTCACATTGCCGTTTATCGAGCATAAATGAAACCGCCGCAACCGGCATGTTCGGCGTAAATCTTGAAGACGACGAGCAACCTCTTCCGGTCACGGCGGCGCAGGCACAAATGTCCGGCACCTGGCGCATATTGGACATTGTCGGGCTGACGCAAACGCTGCGCAGCCTGCATGAATCGCCGCATACCCTGGTGCGGATCGTTCCCGGCGACGCGCGCACGGCCATGTCGAAGGACCTGCTGCAACACCTGATGTTCTCCTGGGGCATCACACCGAAACGACGCTCCCGCCGTCTCGACAGCTCGACCAAGGTCATCGTCACGCTGGGACTGAGTTCGACACATTACTTTGCTACCACCACCACCGCGTTCTTCGGCGCCCACCAGCCCCGGGAGACGCTGGATCTGCTTGCCGCCACGCGGCATTCGCTGTTTGAGCGCTGTTCGGTCAGGCCTGACCGTGATGCTGCCAAAAAGAAACTGCCCGAATTCACGTCGCGATCCGAGTTCTCCGGCCGCGCGGTTGAAGGTCTGCAGGTCACCGAACGCCGCGTTCTGTCGATGAAGGATTTTCTCAATATCGAGAACTACGACGGCGCTGTCCCCGATATCGAATCCATCGATGAAGTCGCCGCGACACCATTGTTTGATTCCTTCGAATGCACAACGATTAACGAGAGCAACGAGGGAACCCGGTTGCGCTGGGCATGCCTGTCCTGGGAAGGAACGAACTCACCACGCATGCGGGTCGGCGAGCTCGTCAGCATTCGCGGCCTTGGCGGAAACGGCAGTTTGTGGATAATCGGCATTATCCGCTGGATGAAGAAAACCGCTAACGCCGCTTTCGAGTTTGGCATCCAGTTTCTCTCGCCTGCAGCCGACGCCGTGGCGGTACGCATCAAGGACGATCGTACTGGCCAGCTCGGCGATTACCAGCGGGCGCTGCTGCTGCCGGAAATTCCCGCGATTGACCGGCCGGCGACGCTGGTGATGCCCGCCCTGGTGTTCCGCAAGGGGATGGCCGCGTTGCTGAACGTCGGTGGCTTTGAGCTGGAGATCATCCTCGCGGCACCGTTACATAGCAGTCAGTTTTTCGGCCAGTTCCATTTCACGGTTATTGACGGCATCGATCGTCAGGACAAGGCTCAGGCATCCAAGGAAATCCAGAGCCGGGATATGGACTCGATCTGGGACATCATCTAGGCATTAATCACCATGGCAACGATACCAAAACCGTCCGCACCAGTCGCACCGCAATCCACGGCTGAACTGTCTCACATGCTGGCGATGGTCGATCGCTCGATCGATATCAGCGGATTGATAAACGCCGTCACCGTGAAAGGATTCAACGTACGTGCTACCAATATCGACAACCCGCGCGAGTTGAAGCCGGGCATGGTGACGAGCGGAAACTGGGAATTGATTCTCACACCGGTATCGATGGCCCCTGAAGTCCTGAAGCTACAGGCGCAATGCACGGGGACACCACCCCGCGTGATCGTGTTTGGCCCGACGGAGGACGTGACGGCCGTAGAATTTCTCGAACAAGGCGCCGCCGACGTTGTGCGCACGCAGCCGCCCGAGCGCCTGCATATGGTCGTCGCGCGCGAACTCGCGTTTATCGCCGAGCGGCACGCCCGCCTCCGGTACGAACAACTGTGTGCCGCCTACGCCGAGCGCTACGGCATCTTGACGCCTGACAGTGCGGCTCATACCGCGCGCACCTCGGCTGACTCCGCGAATACCGCGCTGCCCGGCAACCGCGATGTTCTCACCGGCCTCTATACCAGAAACTACTTCATCGGCGAGCTGGACAAGGGCCTTGCCGACCCGGATTCGCTACCAGGCACGAGTGCGCTGATGCATATCGCCATCGATAATTTCGACTTTGTGCGCGAAAAACTCGGCGTCGCTGCGGCGGACCTCGCGCTGGCGGACGTTGCAGCGATCGTGTCGGAGGTCATCGGCACCGATAGCCTTGCCTGCCGCTTCGGCTCGCGCTCGGACGACAACGTGTTCCTGGCGATGATCCGCAATTCCGATGCTGCGCAAATCAAGCAAATCGCGGATCGCCTCTGCACCGCCGTGGCGGCTCACGAATCTGAAATTGCGGGGAAAACGGTCAAGGTTACCTGCAGCGTCGGCGTCTGTCCGTTTGTTGGTACCAGCGCCAGCTCTCAGAAACTCATCTACTGGGCAGCATTGTCAGGACAGATAGCACAAAAAAGCGGTGGCAACAGAATTCATGCCTATGACGCCAAAGCCGACGCCAAGGCAGTCCAGGAAACGGGCAAGGAACAGGGAAACCGCCTCTCCGACGCGCTGAAAAACAACCGCTTCAAACTGGTATTCCAGCCGATCGTCAATCTCTGCGCCGCACCGGCCGAACGCTATGAAGTGCTGTTGCGCATGCTCGGCGACAATGACAAGGAAATCATGCCGGCCCAGTTTATTCCTGCCGCCGAAAAGGGCGGCCTGATGCCGGATATCGATCGCTGGGTCATCAACAAATCGATTCAAACCGCCGCTGAACGACATCGCGAAGGCAACAAAACCAACTTCTTCGTCAAGATTTCAAACGAAGCGTTGGCGGATGCCGAATTGGTGATGTGGATCAGCACCGCGTTCAAGACTGCGCGCGTACCCGGCGACGCGATTACCTTTGAACTCACCGAGAATGCCGTGATGGCACACCCGGAAGAAGCACGATTCTTTTTGAAAGGCGTCAAGGAGCTCCATTGCCGCACGGCGCTTGAGCGGGCGGGTATGAACCCTGGCGCTCTGGAAACCCTTGAAGATCTGCCACTGGACTTCATCAAGTTCGACCGCTCGCTTACCCATGACTTTCCGCATAATCCGGGCAAGCAGGAGCGTCTGAAAAAACTCGCCAGAGCTTCGCACGAACTGCATCGTGAGGCGATCGCCGAATTCGTGCAGGATGCGCGTACGCTACGTCTGCTGTGGCAATGCGGCATCGACTATATCCAGGGATATTATCTGCAGCAGCCGGATGGCCATCTGGCGTACGAATTCTCAGCCGGCGCCGGCTAAAGATCATCGCCCGACACCGGCCCCTGTCAAACCGGCTCAACCCCTGGCGCGCAACGCCGCGATTCGCTCGTCGAGCGGCGGATGGCTCATGAACAACCGCCGGAATCCGGAACCGATACCGCCCGAAATCCCGAACGCCGCCATTTGATCCGGCAGGTGCGGCTGCCCGCTGGCAGCCTTGAGACGCTGCAGGGCAGCGATCATCTTTTCGCGACCGGCCAGCGTGGCGCCACCCTTGTCCGCGCGGAATTCGCGTTGCCTGCTGAACCACATGACGATCATCGACGCGAGCACAGCGAGCACCAGCTCCGCAATGATCGCCGTGACCCAGAACGCCGGGCCGTGGCCACGCTCGGTCTTGAATATCACACGGTCAACGACGTGCCCGATCACACGTGACAACACCATCACAAACGTGTTGATGACACCCTGTATCAAGGCCAGCGTCACCATATCGCCATTGGCAACATGAGTCACCTCGTGCGCAAGCACGGCCTCTGCCTCGTCTCGATCCATCGCCTGCAACAGACCCGTGCTGACGGCGACCAGCGCGTGATTTTTTCTCATGCCGGTGGCAAACGCGTTGACGTCAGGCGCGTTGTAAACCGCCACCTCGGGCATGCCGATACCAGCGGCCCGCGCTTGCCGTGCGACCGTCTCCACCAGCCATGCCTCCACATCGTTCGAGGGCCGCTCGATCACCCGGGCACCGGTCATACGTTTAGCAGTCCACTTGGAAATGGCCAGCGAAATGAACGCACCGCCCATGCCAAACACCGTCGCAAAGATGACGAGCGCGTTAAGATCCAGACCGACGCCCTGCTGGTCCAGGATGCTTTCGACACCGAGCAACCGCAGCGAAATGCTCAACACAATGAGAATCGCAATGTTGGTCGCAAGAAACAGCACTATCCGCTTCATTCACTTGGCTCCTGATTGATGACAAACCCGGGTAACTCCACCGGATTAATAGTGACTAAACATGCCGGTTTCAACTCCCGCGGTGGTCTGGCGCGGCGACGACCGTCGCAGGACGGTAGAGCTAGATAGTGGAGATCGGGGATCAGTTTCCAGCTCCTTTACAAACATTCACGTTTGTATATAATCGGCGATCCATGTTTCCCACGCGGACTCAGACCATGACGCTCTCCCATCTTATCCATTTTTCCGGCGCACACAGACAAATAAGGAACCGCCCATGGCGACTCGTCGTCTGTACTGTGACTGCACTGACCTTGCTTAGTGCTTGTGGCAACAACGGCCGGGCCGCCGGACCAGGGGAAGCGGGCGGCATGCCCGCCATGCCGGTGACGGTAATCGAGGCCAATCCGCAACAGGTGCCGGTGATCATCGAGGTGGCAGGACAGACGGAAGGTTCCAAGGATATCGAAGTACGGGCGCGCGTCACCGGCGTGTTAACCAAACAACTCTTTCAGGAAGGTGATAAGGTCAAAAAAGGCGACGCCTTGTTTAGTATCGATCGCGCACCTTTCGAGATTGCTTTGGCGCAAGCCCGCGCCGAATTGGCGCAGGACAAGGCCAACCTTGAAAAGGCGCAGCGCGAAGCGACACGTCTAAAACCCCTGGTAGACGAAAAGGCCGTCAGTCAAAAGGAAGCGGATGATGCCAACAGCGGATTGTTAACGGCGCAAGCGTCGTTGGCAGTCAACGAAGCCCGCGTGCGCGACGCCGAGTTGAATCTGTCTTATACCCGGATCACCGCGCCGATCTCCGGCGTGACCGGCCGTGCCGAGTTTTCGGAAGGCACGCTGGTCATCCCCGGCGCAGCGTCCAGTCTGCTGACGACCCTGCATATCATCGATCCAATCTGGGTGCGTTTCGGCTTCTCCGAAAGCGAGGCATTACAGCTGCGCCGGGCCGGCAGCAAGTCCGAAGTGAAGCTGCTTTTATCCGATGGCAGCACCTATGACATGGCCGGCAAGCTTAACTTCACCGCCTCGACGGTGAACAGCAGCACCGGCATGGTACAGATGCGTGCCGAATTCCCGAATCCCAACGCGAGGCTGCTGCCGGGTCAGTTCGTCCGCGTCCAGGTCGCCATCGGCGAACGCGAGGCCTATCTGGTACCGCAGGCCGCCATGACCCAAACCGATCAAGGCAAGCTGCTATTCACGGTCGCGGCGGACAACACCGTAGCGCCACGGCCGGTGGAGACCGACGGCTGGTCGGGACATGACTGGGTGGTGAGCAAAGGTCTGGCGCCGGGCGACAAGATCATCACGGACAATCTTATGAAGCTGCGCCCCGGCGCGGCAGTAATGCCTCACGCACGCGGCGAAGGTCCCGGCGCACCTGCGGGCGCAGGCAATGCACCGGCTGCTGACAAACCGGCCCAGAAAAAATAGCGGGTTTGCAACCGGCCCGGTATCCCAGCGAAGGCTAAACCATGTCAAAATTTTTTATCGATCGTCCCATCTTCGCCAGCGTGCTGGCCATCATCATCATGCTGTCCGGCCTGGTCGCCATGAATATACTGCCCATCGCGCAGTATCCGGAGATCTCGCCGCCGACCGTAACGATCACCGCGTCCTATCCCGGCGCATCGGCCGAGACCCTGGCCAAGACCGTCGCCGCGCCCATCGAAGAGCAACTGTCGGGCGTGGAGAATCTGCTCTACTTCAACTCCACCGCGGCATCGAACGGCACGATCTCGATCACCGCCACCTTTGAGGTCGGCACCGACGTCGATAAGGCGACCTTCAACGTCAATAACCGGGTGCAACTGGCCGCGCCGCGGCTGCCCGATGAAGTGCGGCGCAACGGCGTGACGGTCGCCAAGCGCTCGCAGAATATCCTGCTGGTGGTAGCCCTCAATTCGCCGAACAGCACCTATGACATGCTCTATCTGTCGAACTACGCGACCCAGAATGTCCTCGATAACCTGAAGCGCATCCCGGGCGCGGCGGATGTGTTTATCTTCGGTGCGCGCGACTACTCCATGCGCGTGTGGCTGAAACCGGATCGCATGGCCCAGCTCGGTCTCACCGTCACCGACATCACCAACGCCATCAACTCGCAGAATGCGCAGTACGCCGCCGGCAAGATCGGCGCCGATCCGGCGCCCGCGGGTCAGCAGCTGGTCTACACCGTCACGGCGCGCGGGCGCATGCTCCAACCCGAGGAATTCGGCAAGATCATCCTGCGCTCCAGTGGACCGAACGGCGTGCTCAAGCTCAAGGACGTGGCGCGCATCGAACTCGGCGCACAGAGCTATGACCAGGCGAACAGCGTCAACGGTCAGCCCGCCGTTGCGCTGGCGGTATTCCTGCAATCCGGCGCCAACGCCATCGAGGTCGCGCAGACGGTCCGCGACACGATGGCGGAATTGAAAAAGGAAAACTTTCCTGACGACGTCGATTATCTGATCCCCTATGACACGACGCGCTTCGTCTCGGCCTCCATCAAGGCCGTGATTCACACCCTGCTCGAGGCAGCCGCCCTGGTGTTGTTGGTGGTGTTTGTGTTTTTGCAAACCTGGCGCGCCACCCTGATTCCCATGATCGCGGTGCCGGTGTCGCTGATCGGCACCTTTGCCGGGTTGTGGTTGTTTGGCTTCTCGATCAATACCCTGACCCTGTTCGCGATGGTGCTGGCGGTGGGTATCGTCGTCGATGATGCCATCGTCGTGCTCGAAAACGTCGAGCGTTTGATGCGCGAACGAAAACTGAACCCGTTCGATGCCGCGGTAGAGGCCATGCGTGAAGTGCAGAACGCCGTCATCGGTATCGTGCTGGCGTTGATAGCGGTGTTCATCCCGGTCGCCTTTCTCGGCGGCATCGCCGGCCAACTCTATCGCCAGTTCGCGGTGACCGTCGCCATTGCCGTGGCGCTGTCAGGGATCGTGGCACTGACCTTGACGCCGACGCTGTGTGCGATCTTGCTCAAGCCGCGCGATCACAGCGACGGCAGGATGGCCAAACTGTTCGGCCCCTTCAACCGTGGCTTCAGCTGGGTGACGGAACATTTTCTGGCAGCGGTCAGGTTGGCCCTGGGCTGGCGCATCACTGCGCTGACGGTGTTCGCGGTCTTCGTCGGCGTTGTCGCCCTGCTGTTCTGGCGGATACCCGGCAGCTTCGTGCCGCCGGAAGATCAGGGCTATATCATCAGTGCCGTAGTGCTGCCCGACGGCGCCACGCTGGAACGTACCATGAAGACCACGGCGCAATTGCGCGGCATGATGGCCGATAATCAGTCGATCGAGAACATCTTCATCGTCAACGGTTTTGACCTTATCAGCAGCAGCAACAAGGGCAATGCCGCGACCATCTTCATGCCGCTGAAGCCCTGGGAAGCCCGGCCGCAAACCGCCCAGCAGCTGGTGCAGGAAGTCAGCGGCAAGGGCTTCATGTTCCCGGACGGCATCGCCTTTGCGTTCAATCCGCCGGCGATACGTGGCCTCGGCGCGACCGGTGGTTTTGAGGTCTATGTGCGCGGCCGTACCGATCCCGATCCGCAGCGCCTCGCGCAAGTAACCAATGATTTCGTCGCCGCGCTCGGCCAAAATCCGGCATTGGAAGGACTGCGCACGCTCTATCATCCGACTGTGCCACAGTTGCGCGTTGAGGTGGATCGAGAGAAAGCCATCGCGCTCGGTGTACCGGTCAGCGAGGTGTTCGGCGCATTACAGGCGCAAATGGGATCGCTCTACGTCAATGACTTCAACAAGGCGGGCCGCACCTACCGCGTGACTATCCAGGCCGACGCCGAGTATCGCTCCAGGCCCGAAGACCTCGGCAATATTTACGTGCGCTCGGCGACGACACAGACCATGATCCCGCTCAAGGCGCTGATCACGGTGGAGAACATCATTGGCCCCGAACAGATCGAACGCTATGAAGGCTATATTGCCGCCAAGGTACTCGGCAGCGCGAAGGCCGGCTTCAGCTCCGGCGAGGCGATAAAAGCGGTCGAGCAGATCGCCAGGCAGTCTTTACCAAAGGGCTACGACATCGAGTGGACTGGCCAGGCCTTCCAGGAAAAACGTACCGGCAGCGCTTCGGTATTCGCCTTCGGCTTCGCGCTTATCATGGTCTATCTGATCCTGGCGGCGCTCTATGAACGCTGGGGGGTCCCGGTGGCCGTGGTGCTCGCCGTGCCCTTCGCCTTGTTGGGCGCGCTTGGCTTCGTCTATCTGCGCGGCATGGACAACAATATCTACTTCCAGATCGGCCTGGTGGTATTGATCGGACTGGCGGCGAAGAACGCGATCCTGATCGCGGAGTTTGCCATGCAGGGCATGGAGCAAGGCATGACCGCAGCGGCGGCCGCGGTCGAGGCGGCACGACTGCGCTTCCGGCCTATCGTCATGACCTCGCTCGCCTTCGTGTTCGGCGTCGTGCCGCTGGTGCTCGCGACCGGCGCCGGCGCCGCGGCACGCCAATCCATGGGCACCGGCGTATTCGGCGGCATGATTGTCGCGACCTTTATCGCGCCGATCTTCGTCCCGCTGTTCTTCACCCTGTTCGCGCGCAAACCGCGGCCCTCGCATCATCATGATGATCCACACCCGGTCGTGACGCAGGAGAATAAATCATGAGCGCGTCATCCCGCTTTGTTCGAGTGCGAGGTATCGCCGGCCTGACCCTGCTCGCGCTGCTCACCGGTTGTGCGGTGGGTCCCGACTACAAACGCCCGGACCTGGCACTGCCCGCCGCCTATCCCGATGCGGCGTCTGGCGCCGCCAGCGCGAGCACCGGGCAGCGCGCGCTGGCCGCCGACTGGTGGACACTGTATGGCGACACCACCCTCAATGATCTGGTGGCGACTGCGCTGCTGAACAACAGTGATCTGCGCATGGCGCTGGCGCGGATCGACGAGGCCGAGGCGATATGGGACCAGGTCGGTTCCGCGCGCTTTCCCGCCGTCGATCTCGACGCGTCCAGTACCCGTTCACGCTCCAGTACGCTGAGTTCGCAACCGTTGCCCGCCGGCACGCCAGCCATCTCCAATGCGCACCGCCTGGCGCTATCCACCTCGTTCGAACTCGATTTCTGGGGCAAGCTGCGCCGCAATTCGGAAGCGGCGCGCGCCCAGCTCATGGGCACGCGTTACGCCCGCGACGTCAGTGTCCTGACGCTGGCCGGCGCCACTACGCAGTCTTATTTCACACTGCGTTCGCTCGACGCGCAGATTGCCGCGAGCCAGGCGACCCTGCATTCGCGGGATGAATCGCTGACCGTGATCAAGAACCGCGCCACCGGCGGGCTCGCCTCGGAACTGGAGGTCAGCCAGGCGCAGGGCGCGCGCGCCGATGCCTCGCTGCAATTGCGCGAATTGCAGCGGCAGCGGACACTGGTGGAACATCAGCTGGGTCTGCTCACCGCCAGACTGGACGTGCAGATCGCGGCGGGCGATATCATGCAACTGCCGACGCCGGCCACGCCACCGGTTGGCCTGCCGTCGACCCTGGTGGAGCGCAGACCCGACGTGCAACAGGCGGAACAGGCACTGATCGCTGCCAACGCCCGCATCGGCGTCGCCAAGGCCGCACAATTGCCAACCTTCTCCCTGACCAGCGACTTCGGCGGTTCGAGCAAGGAGCTGAGCGACGTCCTCGATTCCGGTGCGCGCATCTGGTCGGTGGGCCTGGCGGGCACGCTGCCAATCTTCGATGCCGGTAAATACGCAGCGCGCAGCCGTGAGGCGGAGTCGGTGCAACGCCAGGCCCTGGCCAGCTATCAAAAGAGCATCGAGACTGCGTTCAAGGAAGTGGCCGATGCCTTGACCAATGTGGCGCAAAGCGCTGCCGCGGCGCGCGATATGCAAATCAAGGTCGACGCGGCACGCAGTGCCCTGCGTCTTTCGGATTTGCGCTACAAGGCGGGGTATTCAGGCTACCTCGAGGTACTCGATGCACAGCGCGGCGCTAATGCCGCCGAACTGGCTCTGGCGCAATACCGCCAGACGCAGCTGGTGTACAGCGTCGATCTGATGAAGGCCCTGGGCGGTGGTTGGTCACCCACGGATACCTACTCCGCCCGGGAGCAACGCTGATCCGTGGCACGGAAAACCAAGAGCGACACCGAACAGACGCGGCAGCAACTCATCGCCGCGGCGCGCAAGGTCTTTGCCCTGCGCGGCGTCAGCCGTACTACCCTGGCCCAGATCGCCAACGAGGCGGGCGTGACCCGCGGCGCCATCTACTGGCATTTCAAAAACAAGCCAGACCTGTTCTTCGCCATGCTGGAACAGGTGTCACTGCCGATGATCCATCGCATCAACGAAAACCTGCCGGCGGTCGATCTGCGCGACCCGCTGCGCGGCATCCAGGCCAGCATGCACGAGATCCTGCGCCTGATGAAAGAAGACGAGATCGCGCGCACCACGTTCGAGATCGTGGTATTGAAATGCGAATACGTGGACGAGTTCGCCTCACTCGAGAGCCGCGTCATCAAGACCGGCTGCGATTTTATGCAAACGCTCAAACGCGCCTATGAAGAGGCACGCGAGCAAAACCTGTTGCGCGACGGCATCGACCCCGCACAGTGCGCCATGGAAAGCTTCGTCTTTATCAAAGGCCTGATCCATCTGTGGCTGTCCGATGTCGACGGCACCATTGTCCGGGGCAAGGCGCATTCCCTGATCGATGCCCACATCGCCATGCGTTACAAACAGGTTTTATATTGACTCGTAAAGGTCGGCGATGGTTCGCCGGTTGGTCATCACCCCGTGGGGCTTAACCACCTCTGGCAAGATGCGATATGCCGCACCTGCGGCGGTTCGACGTGACCCAATATCGATCCACTATGGAGAGTGCACTACCCGGCGTCGCCACGCCCGGTTTTGAGGACGCTACGCCTGCCGGACGATCCGCCCCATACGCCCGCTCTGGTAGTCAACGATGGCTTGCTGTATCTCCCGTTGCGTATTCATGACAAACGGGCCGTGGCCAACGACCGGCTCATCGATAGGCGCGCCGTTCAATAACAGTAGCGTAGTGTCTTGCTGCGCTACGATGGCAAGCTTGCCGCCGGCGCGCTCCAGGGCCGCGAACTGCGCCTCGCCCACGACGTCACCGTCGGGCAATTCCACGCGGCCGCGCAGCACGAACAGTCCGGTCGTGTCGCCGTCGGGCACTTCAAAGTCGGCGCGGGTTCCCGCGTTCAGGCGCACGTCCCAGATATTCATCGGCGTGAAGGTACGTGCCGGCCCGACATTGCCATGGTAATCGCCCGCTATCACGCGAACCAAACCGGCGCCGCCGGCAAACTCGATGCGCGGTATCTGCGCGTTGGTGATACCTTGATAGCCCGGCGCGGCCATCTTGTCCTTCGCCGGCAGATTCACCCACAGCTGGATCACCTCGAACAGGCCGCCGTTCTTCGCAAACCCGGGGCCGTGAAATTCTTCGTGGACGATGCCGCCACCTGCCGTCATCCATTGCACGTCGCCCGGACCGATGATGCCGCCGCCACCCGAGGAATCGCGGTGCTCCACCTCACCGGAATAAACGATGGTGACCGTCTCGAAGCCGCGGTGCGGGTGTTCGCCGACGCCGCGCCGCTGATCCGTCGGCTTGAAGGTCGCGGGACCGGCGTAGTCGAGGAGCAGAAACGGCGACAGCTCAGCGCTTCTGTCGTTGTAGGTAAAGATGCTGCGCACCGGAAAACCGTCCCCTACCCAGTGACCACTGTCCTGGCTTTGGATAAATGCCAGCTTCTTCATGATCTATTCTCCGTGTTCGATGTCATCGCACGCAGGCATCTCTATTATTAGCAATCACGCCGCCGCCCTCAACGGGGTACGTGCCTGAGTACGTGCAGCCGCCGCCGAAGCAGCCTCAATTCAGTGTTACTTCGTTTAAACAGCACGTATCACCGATAGAGGCGAAATTAACGGTGTAGGTTCCAGCCATGATCGGTGGTGCGCCAAACAAAAGTGTACGCCAGCCGCTAGAACGCTTACTTCTAAGGAACCTCTGATGTGTCGTCATTCCGGCCCCTTGTTTTCACAGGGGCAGGCTGCGCGCAGCGGATAGCCGGAATCCAGTGCCACGAATTCAACGTTTTACTGGATTCCTCGGCGGCTGTTCCCGACACCGCCCTACCTCCTGCATCCATGCATTCCCGCATATGCGGGAATGACGGACAAGAAATTAATCAGCGCTTCCCCAACAGTGTTATTGCCCCGCCTCGACGCCATCGGTGACCGGCAATGTCAGCCGGCCACCATCACATAGTCAACGTTACGAAAACCACGCGGCAGTTTCGCGCCGCGACGGCCACGTTCGCCGAGATACTGCTCGGCCTCCGCACGCTTGATCGTACAGTGACGTTGACCGGAATAAATCGTCAACTCCCCCCCCGGCGGCAGAACCGCATAGGCCGTCACCATTTCCTCGCCGGTGACATGTTTCGCCGGTGCGATCTGAATAATCTTGTTGCCTTTTCCTTTCGATAACCTCGGCAAATCCTTGATTGCGAAAATCAGCAGTCTGCCGTCGCTCGTAATCGCCGCGACGCGGTCCTGCCCGTAGCCCGCGACCGGAACCGGCGGCAAGACACGCGCGCCGCGGCCGGGCTTGAGCACCGTCTTGCCGGCCTTGTTCTTGGAGTACAGTTCCTCCAGGCTGGCGACAAAACCGTAGCCGGCGTCGGTCGCGATCAGGTACAAATCGCCGCCGTCACCGATCATGGCGCCGGCAAATGTCGCGCCGTCCGGCGGGCTGAGCCGGCCGGTCAACGGCTCACCCTGGCCGCGCGCCGATGGCAGCGTGTGCGCCGGCAGGGTATAACAACGCCCGGTCGAATCGATAAATACGGCGAGCTGGTTGCTGCGGCCAGGCGCCGCGGCAAGAAATCCGTCGCCGGCCTTGTAGCCGAGCGAGCGCGGATCGACGTCGTGGCCCTTCGCCGCCCGCACCCAGCCTTTCCCGGATACGACGACCGTCACCGGCTCGACGGCAATGAGCTCGGTCTCCTTCAGCGCCTGCGCCGCGCCGCGCGCGACGACCGGCGAACGACGTGCATCACCGTATTTTTCGGCATCTTCAACCAGCTCTTTCTTGATCAGAGTCGTCAGGCGCTGCTTCGAGCCGAGGGTCTTTTCCAGTGCCGCGCGCTCGGCGGCCAGTTCGTCCTGTTCCGCCTTGATGCGCATTTCCTCAAGCTTCGCGAGGTGACGCAGTTTTAAGTCCAGGATCGCGTCGGCCTGACGGTCGCTCAGACTGAAGCGCTTCATCAATACCGGTTTCGGCTCTTCCTCCCGCCGGATGATCGCGATCACCTCGTCGAGGTTCAGGTAGGCGATCAACAGCGCGTCAAGTACATGCAGACGGTCGAGCACCTTGTCGAGGCGATACTGCAACCGGCGCCGGACGGTTTCTGTCCGGAACGTCAGCCAATCGCTGAGCAGATCACGCAGATTATGGACCTTCGGTCGTCCGTTCAGGCCGATGATGTTGATATTGACGCGATACGTGCGCTCAAGATCCGTGGTCGAAAACAGGTGATTCATCAGCGTATCGACATCGACGCGATTCGACCGCGGCGTGATCACGAGGCGGGTCGGATGCTCATGGTCGGACTCGTCGCGCAGATCCTCGACCATGGGAAGCTTCCTGGCATTCATCTGCGCGGCGATCTGCTCCAGCACCTTCGCTCCCGACACCTGATGCGGCAGCGCTGTAATGACGATCTCGCCACTTTCGACCTGATGCACCGCACGCATCCGAATGCTGCCATTGCCGGTCTCGTAGATTTTCAGGATATCCGCAGGCGGCGTGATGATCTCGGCGGTCGTCGGATAATCCGGGCCCTTGATATGCTCGAATAACTCCTTGCTCGTCGCCCCGGGATCCTCCAGCAACCGGATGCACGCGCTGGCAACCTCGCGGATATTGTGCGGCGGTATATCGGTCGCCATGCCGACGGCGATGCCGGTGGTACCATTCAGTAACACATGCGGCAAGCGTGCCGGCAGTACGGCCGGCTCGTCCAGCGTACCGTCAAAATTCGGCGTCCAGTCGACGGTCCCCTGAGCCAGCTCGGACAGCAGCAGTTCCGCATACCGCGCCAGACGCGCCTCGGTATAACGCATTGCCGCGAATGATTTCGGGTCGTCCGGCGCGCCCCAGTTACCCTGCCCGTCAACCAACGGATAGCGGTACGAGAACGGCTGCGCCATCAGTACCATCGCTTCGTAGCACGCCGAGTCGCCGTGCGGATGAAACTTGCCGAGCACGTCGCCGACCGTGCGCGCGGCCTTCTTGTACTTCGCCGCGGACGACAGGCCCAGCTCGGACATCGCATAAATAATACGGCGCTGCACCGGCTTCAGACCGTCGCCGATATTCGGCAACGCGCGATCGAGGATGACGTACATGGAATAATCCAGGTACGCCTTCTCGGCGAACTCCTTCAGCGGCTGGCGCTCCACGCCTTCAAAATCGAGTTCGATGTTTTCGGCCATCGTTTACTGCCCTCTTGCGGTTCCGGTCGTATGGTTCACCGGGCACCGATCATACCTGCGCGAGATCGCCCTTCTTCTCCAGCCAGTCCTTACGGTCTGCGGCGCGGCTCTTGCCAAGCAACATATCCAGCATCGTGTTGGTATCGTCACCGGCCTCAACCGAGAGTTGCACCAGCCGTCGGGTGTCCGGCGCGATCGTTGTCTCGCGCAACTGCAGCGGATTCATTTCGCCCAGGCCCTTGAAGCGCTGAAGCGTAATCTTTCCCTTGACCTTCTCCGCAGCCAGCCGGTCCAGCACACCCTGCTTTTCGGCATCGTCCAGCGCGTAATAAATCTCCTTGCCGACGTCGATCCGGTACAACGGCGGCATCGCGACGTACACATGTCCTTTGAGCACCAACGGGCGGAAGTGACGCACGAACAACGCGCATAGCAATGTCGCGATATGCGCTCCGTCGGAATCGGCATCCGCCAGAATACAGATCTTGCCGTAACGCATCGCGGCAAGATCATCGGAACCGGGCTCGACGCCGACCGCCACCGAGATGTCATGCACCTCCTGCGACGCCAGCACGGCGCTCGAATCGACCTCCCAGGTATTGAGTATTTTGCCGCGCAGCGGCATGACCGCCTGGTATTCGCGGTCGCGGGCCTGCTTCGCCGAGCCGCCCGCCGAATCGCCCTCGACCAGAAACAGCTCGGTCCGCGCGAGATCCTGCGAGGTACAGTCGGCCAGCTTGCCGGGCAACGCCGGCCCGGCTGTCACTTTCTTGCGGATGATCTTGTTTTCCGCGCGCAGCCGCTTTTGGGCGTTGTTGATGGCCAGCTCCGCGATCGCTTCACCGGCGTCGGTATGCTGGTTCAACCACAGGCTGAGCGCATCCTTGATCACTCCGGACACAAAAGCGGCGCTCTCGCGCGACGACAATCGTTCTTTCGTTTGACCGGAAAATTGCGGGTCCTTCAGCTTCACGGACAACACATAACTGCACTGGTGCCAGATGTCGTCCGCCGCGATACGCACACCGCGCGGCAACAGATTGCGAAACTCACAGAATTCGCGGATCGCCTCGGTCAGGCCCGTACGAAAGCCATTCACATGGGTGCCGCCCTGCACCGTCGGGATCAGATTCACGTAACTTTCGTTCACGGCGTCGCCACCATCGGGCAACCACACTACGGACCAGTCCACCGCTTCGTCGTTGCCTTGCAAGCCGCCGCTAAACGGCTCGTCTGGCAGCAGCGTCGCGCCTTTAAGTTCGTCGAGCAGATAGGCGCTCAGGCCTTCCTCGTAATACCACTCGTGCCGGTCACCCGCTTTTTCATCAGCGAACGTCACGCGCAAGCCCGGACACAACACGGCCTTGGCGCGCAGCGCGTGTATCAGCCGGGGAATCGAAAATGTGGGTACGTCGAAGTACTTTGGATCAGGCCAAAAGCGCAACGTTGTGCCGGTGTTCTGCTTGCCGACCTTGCCAATTACCTTCAGGGGCGTCTTGCGTTCACCGCCGGCAAACGTCATCTGATACTGCTGCCCGTCCCGTCTCACGATGACCTCAAGCTTCATCGAAAGCGCGTTGACGACCGACACGCCGACACCGTGCAGCCCCCCCGAGAACTGATAATTCCTGTTGGAAAACTTTCCGCCGGCATGCAACCGCGTCAGGATCACCTCGACACCGGAGAGCTTTTCTCCCGGATGGATATCGACCGGCATACCGCGGCCGTCGTCTCCGACCTCCAGCGAACCATCGGCGTATAACGTGACGTCGATGCGTTTCGCATGGCCGGCGATCGCTTCGTCGACGCTGTTATCGATCACCTCCTGACCCAGATGATTGGGCCGCGAGGTGTCGGTATACATGCCCGGACGTTTACGTACCGGCTCCAGGCCGGTCAACACTTCGATAGCAGAGGCGTCGTATTTACTGGTCATTACCATCATTCACCAAAAATCCGCGCCAGGCACTCTACATGCCAGCGCGGCACCCCGGCAGAAAGCTCCGGCGCTTTATCAGATCAAGGATAACAACAGGGCCTGACGAGTTGAATATTTCGGCCTGGCGGCTTGCGATCCGGGTCGCTATTAAACACCGCTGGCCATTTCCTTGGCAATTGCTTCGAGGCTGGATTCGCTTTCAAACAGCTTTTTAAAGATGTCCGCGAGGCGCGGTTCGGTGAGCGCAAGATCCGCCAGCAGCTTGGTCGGCAGCTTGTCATGCGCTGCATCGCCTATACCCCGCCGGCGCAGCATACGGTTGGCGAGCAAGGCAAGGTTGGCATATATCGCGTGCTGACCACGGTAGTTTTCGTTATGGTGCTCGAACACCGTCGTGATGACCTCCGGTGGCATATGCCAGGCGCGCATCAACCAGACACCGATTTCCGTGTGATCGGCGCCCAGCAGCTGTTTCTCGATCTCCAGCCAGGGCCGGTCGGTATCGCTGCCCAGCTTTTCCCCGAGCAATCTGAACTCCCGCTCGAACAGATGGCCGAGCACCAGAAAGCCGATGTTGTGCAACAACCCCGCGAGATACGCCAGTCCCGGTTTAACCTTAAGCGCCTTGGGCATCGCCTCGGCCAGCAGCTGCATAAAGGCCGCGGTATATACCGCGTGGCGCCACAACGCCGTCAGCCCTATCGGGCCTTCCAGCGGCAGCGAGAAGGCCTTGCCTATCGCCAGGCCGGCCGCGACGTTCATCGCGCGTTCGTAGCCCAGCACGCGCGCCACGGCCTCACGTATGGACCCGACCTGACCGCGATAGCCGAAGAATGGCGAAGTCGCGTAGCGGACAATCTGCCCGGCGAGGCTCGGGTCCAGTTCAATGATGCCGGCAAGGTCATCGACGCCGGCATTTTCATCGCCCTTGAGATTCAGCAACCTGACCGCAAGCGCCGGTATCGCCGGCAGATCCTGCGTCTGCTCAATGGCTTTCTTCAGATCAGCGATCTGTCCGTGGTTTTCCGTCAAATCGGCGCTCCTTACTGTCTATCACCGACGCACTGCCATCGCGCGAATCCTGCCGCCCACGACACGCCGCCAGCAGTCCTGACGTCGATGAATCGTGACCGGAACTCTCTCTGTCCCCTTTCAACTCGGGCAATATCACCTTCGCCAGTTGCTTGCCCAGCTCGACGCCCCATTGATCGAACGAGTTAATATTCCAGACTATGCCTTGCACGAATATCTTGTGCTCGTACATCGCGATCAACGACCCCAGCACACGGGGCGTCAGCTTCTTAAAGAGTATGGAATTGGTTGGATTGTTGCCCGGAAATACCTTGTGTGGCAACAGTTGTTCGATCTGCGACGCATCGCTTCCGTCCGCCACAAGATCGCGGCGCGCCTCTTCAACAGTCTTGCCGCGCATCAACGCTTCGGTCTGAGCCAGATAATTCGCCAGCAGTATCGCGTGATGTTCGCCGACCGGATTATGCGTCTCGATCGGCGCGAGAAAATCGGCCGGTATCAACCGTGTCCCCTGATGCAACAGCTGGAAGAAGGCGTGCTGTCCGTTGGTACCGGGAGCACCCCAGATGACCGGGCCAGTCGAGTAGTCGACGTAACTACCATCGCGCGCGACGCGCTTGCCATTGCTCTCCATGTCGCCCTGCTGGAAGTAATCCGGGAAGCGATGCAGGTATTGATAGTACGGCAGTATCGCGTGCGTTTCGGCGCCGAAGAAATTGCCATACCAGATGCCCAGCAGTGCCATGATCACCGGAATATTGCGTTCAAACGGCGCGGTGCGGAAATGCTCATCGACGTCATGAGCGCCGGCCAGCAGCTCTTCAAACTTGTCCATACCGATGTAGAGTGCGATCGACAGACCGATGGCGCTCCATAACGAATACCGGCCGCCGACCCAGTCCCAGAACTCGAACATGTTTTCCGGACTGATGCCGAACGCCGTCACCGCCTCGGCATTGGTCGACAACGCGACAAAATGACGGGCAACTGCCTGTTCGCCACTGACGAGGCGCTCCAGCAACCAGGCCCGTGCGGTATGCGCGTTGGTCAGTGTCTCCTGCGTGGTGAACGTCTTTGACGCAACGATGAACAACGTCGCCTCGGGGTCGACCTGCCGCAACACCTCCATCAGGTCGCCGGCATCGGCGTTCGACACAAAGTGCGCACTGAGCACGTCGCGGCCGTAGGGCGTCAATGCCTCGGCAACCATCGCCGGCCCTAAATCGGAGCCGCCGATCCCGATATTGACGACGTGCCGGATGCGTTTGCCCGTATATCCTTTCCATTGACCGCCGCGCACCGCGTCACTGAACCGGCGCATGCGCTGCAACACCGCGTTGACTTCGGGCATTACGTCGACGCCGTTGACCATGACCGGCCGCGTCGACCGGTTGCGCAGCGCCACGTGCAATACCGCGCGGTGTTCCGTCACATTGATCGGTTCGGCGTTGAACATGGCGGCCATCCATTGCGACAGGTTCGCCTGGTTGGCCAGACCGATCAACAGCCTAATGGTATCGGCGGTGATCCGGTTTTTCGAGTAATCGAACAGAATATCGTTGAACCAAATCGAAAACCGATCGAAGCGACGCGGGTCATCGCGAAACATGTCGCGCATGTGCCTGTGCCGTACCGCCTGGTAATGTGCCGCGAGCGCCTGCCAGGCACCGGACTGCGTCAAGCTCGACATGTTTAGAGTACCCGCCCAGCCATCGTTGTGCTGTTATTGCTATTCCTGCGAAAACCCTGCGAGTGACACCGCCGCTAAAGCGGCGGCGTATTCCTGTTCTGCCGGGCGCCTTCCTCGACGTCTCCCGCCTCGACATTCAACGCATGGCGCCAGAACTGGTCCTCGCGGTCAAACAGGCGGTAGGTGCCACGCGGGCCCCAGCTTCCGGCGGCATAGGTATTAATAAAATCGCGCTCCATCGACCACACCTTGATGATCGGGTCAACCACCCGCCACGCCCACTCCACCTCATCGTAGCGCAGAAACAGCGAATGATCGCCGCGCACTACGTCGATCAGCAGGTCTTCATAGGCGTCCGCGTGCTTTTCATGCTTGGCGCGATAGCTCGCGTCCAGTCCGACGGTGCGCGTGCGCATCTCGGCGCCTGGCACCTTGGCCTGCAGTTCCATACGCAGACACTCCTGCGGCTGAATCCCGAGCAGCAGCCAGTTGGGCCGCATACGCTCCAGATGCGTGTCGCGGAACAGCTGATGCGGCGGCTCCTTGAAACGGATGCAGATCGCCGACGACGATTCCGCCATGCGCTTGCCGGTACGCAGATAAAACGGCACGCCGCGCCAGCGCCAGTTGTCGATATACAGCTTGATCGCCGCATAGGTCTCGGTGGTACTGTTGGGCGTGATGCTCTCTTCCTCCAGGTATCCCTTGACGGGCTTGCCGTCGATCGCGCCACGCGTATACTGCCCCCGGAACGCGTGTGCGTGCACCGCGTTCTGCGGTATCGACCGGATCGACTTCAGTACCTTGACCTTCTCGTCACGCAGCGATTCGGACTGCATGTTCGGCGGCGGCTCCATCGCCACCAGCGTCAGCAACTGCATCAGATGACTTTGCAGCATGTCGCGCAAGGCACCAGCGCCTTCGTAATATTCGGCGCGATCCTCGATGCCGAGCGTTTCCGAATGGGTGATCTGGACGTAATCGATATGTTCCCGGTTCCAGACCGGCTCCAGCAGCAGATTGGCAAAGCGAAACACCAGGATGTTCTGAACGGTGCCTTTGCCCAGATAATGATCGATACGAAAGATCTGACGCTCAACGAGGTATTTGTTAAAACTCCGCTGCAGCGACTGCGCGCTGAGCAGGTCGTAACCAAACGGCTTCTCGATCACGACACGCCGCCAGCCGTGTTGTTCCGCCAGCAGCGCGGCATTGCCCAGGCTGTCGATCACCGTGCCAAACTCGGAGGGCGGAATGGACAGATAAAAGATGATGTTGGTCGGGAGATCCACACCATCACCAAACTGGGCGTGCAGGCGCTGAAACGCCGCAACATCGCCGATATCGCCCTCGAAATATCGCAGGCGCCCGCTGAACCGCCCGAAGGCCTCGTCCGAAAACTCGTCACCCACGGCATCGGTCAGCATCGTCCGGACCTCGTCCATCCATTTCGCCTGATCCCACGGCCGCCGCGCGAACGCCATGATAAACATGCGTTCCGGCAACCGGCCGGCCACATCAAGACGATATAGCGACGGAATCAACTTGCGCCGGCTGAGGTTGCCGGTCGCACCGAAAATCACCAGCGTACATGACTCTATCATGAAGGCTTCCCGGCTTTTTTAATGTCGTGACCACCGAAGGCGTTGCGCATCATCGACAGTAGTCGATTGCCGTAGCCACGCGTGTCCTGGCTGGCAAAACGCGCCTGCAGCGCCAGCGTAATTACCGGCGCCGCCACGCCCTGATCGACGGCCTCGATTACCGTCCAGCGTCCTTCACCGGAATCGGCGACAACCGGCGCGACATCCGCGAGCTCCTGGTCCTTGGCCAGTGATTGCGCGGTCAGGTCCAGCAACCAGCTGCGCACTACGGAGCTGTGACGCCACAATTCGGTGATTTCGGCGAGATCCAGCCCGAATTCCTGTTTGCCGCGCAGCAGACTCAGCCCTTCGGCATAGGCCTGCATCATGCCGTACTCGATACCGTTATGGATCATCTTGGTGAAATGTCCGGCGCCGACCGGGCCGACATGCGCCCAACCTCGATCGGGTGCAGGCGCCAGCACCTTCAGCACCGGCGCAACCAGCTCCGCCACCCACGGCTCGGCACCGACCATCAGGCAATAACCGTTATCGAGCCCCCAGACGCCGCCGGACGTGCCGGCGTCCATATAGCCGATGCCGTGTTCGGCAAGCCACGCCCCACGGCGCTGGCTGTCGTGGTAGTTGGAGTTACCGCCGTCGATCACAACGTCGCGCTTTTGCAGCAGCGGAATCAGTTCCTGTATCTGCGCCTCGGTCGGATCACCGCTTGGCAGCATCAACCATATGATCCGCGGCGAGGCAAGCTTGCCGACGAGGTCGGGCACGGACGAGGCTACCTTCATGCCGGCGGAGGCCGCCAGCTCTTTGACAACCGCCGCCGAGCGATCGAATCCGACGACCTCGATGCCGCCGCGGCACAGCCGCCGCGTCATGTTACCGCCCATCTTGCCCAGCCCCACCATTGCGATTTTCATCGATTCCTCCCGTCCGCATGCCAGTCCGTCATGACCGCCAGCGCCCGAACGAATTGTACGCCGCCCCGAAAGCGACTTAAAATAATGTCACGATGTATCGAAAAATCCATTTAATTAGAATCAACTATATTCATTCTTACCCGGTAAAGCCAGATTTCCTTGACCCAGTGATCGCTGTGCAACCGGCCGCCGGTTGCCCGCACAGGCGGAGCTGATTGTCGTATGAAAAAAATTCTGTTTGCCGCCAGCGAAGTGTACCCGCTGATGAAGACCGGTGGACTGGGTGACGTTGCCGGTACGCTGCCGATCACCCTGCGCAATATGCGGCATGACGTGCGCGTCGTCATGCCCGCCTACCGCGACGTACTAAAAAACGCCGGCCAGCCGAAACTGGTGGCGACCGGGTTGCCCGGCGTGATCACGCCAACGCGTATCTGGGAAACAAAGCTGCCCGGCAGCACGGTCAAGACCTGGCTGGTCGATTCCCCAGAGCATTTCGATCGCAGCGGACATCCGTACTGCGGCCCCGACGGCAACGACTGGCCGGACAACGCCGACCGCTACGCCGCGTTCTGCCACGCGGTCACGGCGATCGCGCTGGACCGTGCGGGGCTGGCCTGGACTCCGGACATTGTCCATTGCAACGACTGGCAGACCGGCCTGGTGCCAGCGCTGCTGGCCACGGAAACAGCGCGCCCGGCGACGGTATTCACGATACACAACCTCGCCTATCAGGGGCTGTTTTCGTGGCCAACGTTTCAGCGGCTAAATCTGCCGGCAAGCCTTTGGTCGTTCGACGCGATAGAGTTTTTCGGCCGGCTGTCGTTCATCAAGGGCGGCCTGGTGTTCGCGGACATGCTGAATACGGTCAGCCCGACCTATGCGGAGGAAATCTGCACGCCGCAATATGGCTACGGCCTCGAGGGCCTGCTGGTGGCGCGTAAAAACGAGTTAACCGGCATACTGAACGGCGCCGACTACAGCGCGTGGGATCCGGCGAATGACGTATTGATCAAGCAGCGCTACGACGTCGGCACGTTGCATAAAAAGGCGATTGACAAAGACGAATTGCGCCGGAAATTCGGACTACCCGCGGCGGCCGATACACCGTTGATCGGTTTCGTCGGACGCCTGGTCGAACAGAAAGGCATCGACCTGCTGCTTGCCGCGATGCCGCAGCTGCTGGCGATGGACATTCAGATCGTGATTCTGGGCAGCGGCGAGGCGCGTTTTGAGGAGGCGCTGTCGTTGATCGCTCAGCAGCAGCCTGACCGGCTCGGCGTGCGTATCGGCTACAACGAGCAACTGGCCCATGATATCGAGGCGGGTGCCGACATGTTCTGCATGCCGTCGCGCTTTGAACCCTGCGGCCTGAATCAGCTGTACAGTCTGCGCTACGGCACCGTGCCCATAGTGCACCGGACCGGCGGTCTGGCGGACACGGTCACCGACGCGACCGACGACGGCATTACCAGTGGCGCCGCCACCGGATTTGTTTTTGATACGCCCGACGCAGCCGCGTTGCTCGACGCCATCCGGCGCGCCATCGCGCAATACCGCCAACCGCACAGCTGGCAGAAGCTGGTCAGAAACGGCATGCACAAGGATTTCAGCTGGAAGCGCAGCGCCATCCAGTATCTCGCGCTATATAAGAGAGCGGAACAGACGCGCACCACCGGCGCGGATATCTAGTACAATAGCCCGCTGCTTCGGCGCTGTGGGCCGACGGCAGGTACCAACCCTGCAAAACTATTTATCAACATAGCGACCGACGATGAGCGATAAGGCACTACGCACACGCGTTAAGCTGCTGGGCAGGCTGCTGGGCAACGTATTACGCGCCCAGGCCGGAGGCCGTGTGTTTGTCGCCGTCGAGGCATTGCGCAAGGGATCGCTACGGCTGCATCGCGAGGAAAATCCGGACAAGCGCCAGCAGCTCGAGCGCATCATTGGCAAGCTGGACCCGGACACCCTGACGCATGTCATCCGGGCGTTCAGCACCTATTTCAATCTGGTTAACATCGCCGAGGAGGCCTACTGGCACGGCCAGCGGCGGTTACAGGTGAGCAAGGGCGGCCCGCTGTGGATCGGCTCGTTCGATCGCACCCTGCGCGAGCTGCGCGAACAGGGCGTGAGCATCGATCAACTACAGGTATTGCTGGACCGGCTGATGTTCATGCCGGTCATCACCGCACACCCGACCGAATCAAAGCGCCATACGGTGATGGAAGCGACGCGGCGCGTCTTCGAGACCGCGGAACAGCTCGACAGCGGCCGCCGTCTCAGCAAGGAGCAGCGCGCCGCCATCCACAGAGAGCTCGAGGCAGAAATCCAGATTCTCTGGAAAACCGACGAGGTACGTGCCAATCGTCCCACTGTCGTCGACGAGATCCGCAACGGAATCTTTTATTTCCAGAAAAGCCTGTTCCAGGCCGTGCCGATTATCTACCGCTATCTGGAGCAGGCCATCAGGCGGGCCTACGGTGCCGAACCCGGACCGGACCGGACGCTCAATGTACCGAGCTTCCTCAAGTTCGGTTCCTGGATCGGCGGCGACCGCGACGGCAATCCGAACGTCAAACCGGAAACCACGGTACTCGCGCTGCGGTTACAAACGCAGGCGGCGTTGCGCGAATATCTCGCCGCCACTTACCGGCTCGGCCATATCCTGACGCATTCCGACCTGCTGTCCCACCCGTCGCAGAAACTGATGGACAGTCTCGAGCGCGACGAGCGTTTCATCGCGGACGTGTTCCCCGGTAACCCCGAGCGCTTCCGGCACGAACCGTACCGGCGCAAGCTGTACATCATGCATTACCGTCTCGAACAGAACCTGAAGACGGTCAAGCGCCGCCTCAAGGGCAAGGACCAGGAGCTGCTGGAAGCCAGCTACCTGTCCGAAAAAGAACTGCTGGATGATCTTTATGTCATCCGCGATTCGCTGATCAGTGATGGCGAAGCCAATATTGCTGACGGTGAGCTCAAGGACGTGATCCGTCTCGTCGAGACCTTCGGTTTTTACCTGGTGCATCTCGACGTGCGTCAGGAGTCGGCGCGCCATACCAGCGCCATTGCCGAGTTGCTGCATCGGCAACCGGAAGAGGTCGATTACCTGGCGTTGACGGAACCGCAACGTATCAAACGTCTCGAGGCCATCATCAACGGGAACGCCCGCCTGGCCATTGATCCCGCGACACTGAGCCCCGAGACCCAGGAGACGCTGGACGTATTCAACGTGATCACCGGCATGCGCAGCGAAATCAGTGCCGACACGTTCGGCACCTACGTTATTTCAATGACGCACGCGCCCAGCCACGTGCTCGAGGTCATGGCCCTGGCACGCCAGACCGGACTGATCGGGCGCCGCGGCGGCAAACCGTTCTGCCAGATCCGGGTCAGCCCGTTGTTCGAAACGATCGAGGACCTTGAAAACATCGAGTCCATCATGGGCGTCTTGTTCAACAATACGACCTACGCGCAGCTGTTGCGGGCCTCGGGCAATCAGCAGGAGGTCATGCTCGGTTATTCCGATTCGTGCAAGGACGGCGGTATTGTCGCCTCGTCATGGCTGTTGTACGAGGCGCAGAAGCGCATCACGCGGCTGGCGACGTTACACAACGTGGACTGCCGCCTGTTTCACGGTCGCGGCGGCACCATCGGCCGCGGCGGCGGCCCGACCCATGAATCGATCCTCGCGCAGCCGCAAGGCACGGTGTTTGGCCAGATCAAGTTCACCGAACAGGGCGAGGTGCTGTCGTACAAATACAGCAACACGGAGACAGCCGTCTACGAATTGACCATGGGGATTACCGGCCTGCTCAAGGCCAGTCGCGGCCTGATCGCGCCACCGGAACCGGAGCGTCAGGAATACCTCGATATCATGACCCGGCTCGCCGAGACCGGCGAGGCGGCGTACCGCGAGGTGACGGAGAACACGGCCGGGTTCATGGATTACTTCTATACCGCGACACCGGTCAATGAGATCGGCCTGCTGAATATTGGTTCGCGGCCCAGTCATCGCAAGAAAACCGACCGGTCCAAGGCGTCCATCCGCGCGATCGCCTGGGTGTTCGGCTGGGCGCAGTCGCGCCACACGCTGCCGGCCTGGTACGGCATCGGCGCCGCGATCGAGGGTTGGTGCGACAATAACCCGGACGGGCTCGCCAGACTGCAACAGATGGCCGTCGAATGGCCGTTTTTCCGCGCGATACTCAGCAACACGCAGATGGCGTTATTCAAGTCTGACATGATGATTGCGTCCGATTACGCGCGACTATGCCCGGACCCGGCGACCGCCGACCGTGTTTTCACCGCCATTCGGCAGGAATACGAGCGCACAATCAAACACATTCTGACGACTGTTCAGGCAATAACGCTGGTTGAAGACAATCCTCCGCTGGCGCTGTCGCTCAGCCGGCGCAATCCCTACCTCGACCCGCTGAACCATATCCAGATCGTGCTGCTGGAACGCTACCGCGACGAAACCATCGATGAAGCGACGCGAGGTATCTGGAAGGACCCGCTGTTGAGATCCATTAACGCCATCGCCGCTGGCATGCGAAATACCGGATAGCGCATCCGGGAACTCAGCCTTGCTTCCGCAGTCTCTCTATCAACGCGGTCGTTATATCGTACGCATTATCTATCCGCGCCATCACAAACCTCCGGGAGACTCACAATGAATTTACAGGACGTCCAGAAAATCGCCCGCAGTAGCGGCGTTAAACCGGGCAAGCTGAACAAGACCGCCTTGATCCGGGCGATCCAGCAGGGCGAGGGAAACTTTGATTGTTTCGCTACCGCGCGCAACGGCTACTGCGATCAGACCGCCTGTCTGTGGCGGGATGACTGCTTTGCCGAGTCGGGTCAGGTTATGTCCGCGTAACTTCAGCGGACGGGACGGGACGCTACGCCACCTGCACCGGGATGAAGTGGCTGCGCCGCTCGATGCGGTTGCGCCCGTCAAGATAGATCAGCGTCGGCTTGAACGCCGCCAGCTCCCGCTCGTCCACCGTCGCGTAAATGCAAATAATCACGCGATCGCCCGGACTGGCCTTATGGGCGGCGGCGCCGTTGACCGACACGATGCCGGACCCTTCGGCCGCGCGGATCGCATAGGTGGTAAAACGCTCGCCATTATTGATGTTATAGATCTGGATCTGCTCGTATTCGGCGATTCCGGCCGCCTCGAGCAACTTACCGTCGATCGCGCATGACCCGTCATATTCCAGTTCGGAATGTGTCACGCACGCACGGTGCAACTTCGCTTTTAACATGGTTCTCTGCATGGGTCGTTCCCAACGATCTGAAAATCCTGCCTGTCCGGCCGGGTCGCGAATTATACCCAATTATCGTCCTGTCCAGCGCGCCCATTTTCCCGTCTGATCACCCGTTAGACAAGCCCAGCTGCAAATTGTCAATCAGACGCGCCCTTCCGAGCCACGCGGCCCCGAGGATCGCCAGATTTCTGTCACTGGCGCCAGCGGGCAGCAGGTCCGCGGACCGCCGTACAGCGACATAATCGGGACGGAATCCGGCGCGTTCAAGTCGCAATCGCCCTTCCGCTTCAAGTGCTCCGTAGTCACGCAAACCGCCCATAATCGCGTCGCGGATGGCGCTTAACGTTTCATACAGCACGGCCGCGCGCTGCCGTTCGCCGGCAGCAAGATAGCCGTTGCGCGAACTCATGGCGAGCCCATCCGTTTCCCGCACCGTCGGCGCCGCGATTATCCGCACCGGGAAATCCAGATCGGTCACCATGCGGCGAATCACCAGCAGTTGCTGGTAGTCCTTCTCGCCGAATACGGCGACGTCCGGCTGGACCAGATTGAACAGCTTGGCGACGACGGTCGCCACGCCGCGGAAATGACCCGGCCGGAACTCGCCGCACAGCATAGTCGACAACACCGGCACCTCAACCGCCGTGACATTGCGGTGACCGTGCGGATAAATTTCCGCGTCGACTGGCGCAAATAGCAGATCGACCCCCGCCTCGCGCAGTTTGCCGGCGTCCATGTCCAGCGTGCGTCGATAACCCTCAAAGTCCTCGGCGGCGCTGAACTGGAGCGGATTGACGAAGATACTCGCTACCACCCTGTCGCCCGCCTGCCGCGCACACCGGATGAGACTCAAATGCCCGTCATGCAGGTTGCCCATCGTCGGCACCAGCGCAATACGTTGCGGTGGCGTCCGCCAGTCCGCGACAGTCTCGCGCAGCGCCGCGCTCGTCGTCACCGTCTGCATTATTTGAAACAGTGCTCCGGCGCCGGAAAGGTCCCGTTCCTGACCGCCTCGACATAGGCCGCCACCGCCTGTTGAACATCGCCGTAATCCGCGAGAAAGTTTTTGACAAACCGCGGCGGTTTACCGGGCGTGATGCCGAGCATGTCGTAGACCACCAGTACCTGGCCGTCGCAGGATGGCCCCGCGCCGATACCGATCACCGGGATTTTCAGCCGTGCCACCACTTCTTCGGCAAGCGCATTCGGCACGCACTCGAGCAGTACCAGATCGGCGCCGGCGCGCTCGAGATCCTGCGCGTCCTGAACGATCTGCCGCGCGGCCTGGGCATCACGCCCCTGCACGCTGTAACCGCCGAGCTTGTTGACCGATTGCGGCAACAGGCCCAGATGCGCGCATACCGGCACACCGCGACCGGCGAGTAACGACACGGTATCGAGCAGACGCGCGCCACCTTCAAGCTTGACGACATTCGCGCCGCCCTCGGCAAGCAGCCGCGATGCATTGCCCAGCGCCTGTATCGGGGTCATGTCACTCATGAACGGCATGTCCGCGATCAGCAGCGTGTCGGGGCTGCCACGGCGCACGCAGCGCGCGTGGTAGATCATGTCAGCGATCGTCACCGGCAGCGTATTCGTCTGCCCCTGAATCACCATGCCGAGCGAATCGCCGACCAGCAGCACCTCGACGCCAGCGGCTGCCAACAAACGCGCGTAGCTCGCATCGTAGGCGGTCAGGCAGGCAAACCGGTCATGCTGCGACTTGTACTTCTGCAGCGTGCGTAGCGTTACCAGTGTCGTGATAGTCTGGTTATCCACCGCAGTCATCTCGTTGGTTTCAAGGCAGACCCGTCGCGCTCACAATACGGCCGCCAGCGGCCATATTGCCGAAAACGCGATTTTACAGCGCAATCGGCATGGGATTGAAGTAGTGGCGACCGCGGCTCGTTTCGCGTATGCGCTCCAGCAACAGCTGATAGTCTTCCTCACTGCGCGCCAAGTCGATTTCGGTGGCGTTGACGATGAGCAACGGCGACGCATCGTAATGATGGAAATAACGTGTATAGGCATCGACCACCCGTTGCAGATAAGCCGATTCGATCAGCTTTTCGTACGGTAAGCCACGCCTGGCGATACGCTCCAGCAGCACGCTGACCGGTGCCTGCAGGTACACCACCAGATCGGGACGCGACACTTCCAGCGTCATCTGCCGGTAGACCTGTTCGTAGAGCTTGAACTCTTCGTCGTCGAGCGTGATCTGGGCGAACAGCCGGTCCTTTTCCATTAAAAAATCGGCAACGTGCACTGGATTGAACATGTCCCCCTGCCGTATCGCCTGCAATTGACGCGCCCGCTGAAACAGGAAATAGAGCTGGGTCGGCAACGCCGCATGGCGCGGATTCTGATAGAAACGTTCGAGAAACGGATTCTCCTCGGCACCTTCCAGCAGCAGTTCGCTGCCGAACGTTGCCGCGAGCCGCCGCGCGAGACTGGTCTTGCCGACGCCTATCGGTCCCTCGACGACAATAAAGCCCGGCGTCATTGATCCATCGCCGGCCGGCTGTCGCCCGCGCGCCCCCGCATCTCTGCTGGCTGGCCGACGCGCTGCACATCGTGACGCTGGCACGTGGCGAGCAGGTCGGCCACGGTACCGAGCCCGGCAATCTCCAGGTGTGGCGCAATCTCGTTCAGCGGGCACAACACAAAATCACGCTCGCACAGTCCCGGATGCGGCACTTGCAGCCGCGCCGATCGTATCGTCTCGTCGCCGTAGAGCAGTAAATCGAGATCGAGCCTGCGTGGCCCCCAACGCTCCGCAGTACGCACCCGCCCCTGTTCGCGCTCGATACGTTGCAGGTGCTCCAGTAACTCCAGGGGCGTGAGCCTGGTAGCCAGCGCGGCGACCGCGTTGATAAAATCCGGCTGACCGATGTCGCCCATCGGCCGGCTGCGATACAGAGACGAACTGAAGATAACGCGGGTCGCCGGAATACGCTCCAACGCATCAAGCGCCGCCAGCAGTTGCCGTACCGGGTTGCCCAGATTGGCGCCGAGCCCGACATAGGCATGAACCTCGATTAACGAGTCTCCCATTGGATGCGTGCCGGGGGCGTTATCGATCATGCGGGCTTGCGCCGGCGTTTGCGGCGCCGCGGCCGCCGCTTACGTGTTTCGGTTTGGGGCTCGCCTTCGACGCTGGCTTCACCTGCGACGTCGGCGTCACCGGCGACGGCCGCTTCGGCAATCATACCCGCGCGCAGCGCCTCATCATTCGTCTGGAATTCCGTCCACCATTGCGCCAGTTCCGGTTCCACCTCACCCACCTCGGCGCGCAACAACAGGAAATCATAGGCGGCACGGAAACGCGGGTGTAAGTACAGGCGGACCGGACGCTTGCCGGTCCGGTGCTGAAAGCGTGGCTGCAACTGCCAGATTTCCTTCATCATAATTGTGAATCGCTTGGGCATCGCAACACGCGCGGTCTGTCGGCCGATCACCTCATGCGCGGCCGCCTGTAGCGCGTACGCCGGCGACTCGCCGTCGGCGCGATACTTATCCGTCAACAGCCTCACCGGTTCCCACAACAATGCGGCGAACAGAAACCCCGGCGTTACCGGCTTGCCTTCCGCGATGCGTTTGTCGGTATTTTCCAGCGCTCGCACCAGCAACATGTGCGGGAATCCCTGTTCCTCCTCGGCCAGCACCCGCTCGGTCTGCGGAAACAGATGACCGAACAGCCCGTACTTGCGTAACAACTCGAACGTCTGCACCGCGTAACCGCTGAGGAACATCTTGATCACCTCATCGCTCAAACGCGCCTCGGAAATATCGGCCAGCAGATGACCGAGCCGGCGCAACGGATCCTCGCTGTCAGGATGGATACGGAAACCAAGCATCGCCGCGAAGCGCACCGCGCGCAGCATGCGCACCGGATCCTCGCGGTAGCGTACCTCGGGTTCGCCGATTAACCGCAGAAATCCGCTGTTGAGATCGTCCAGCCCGCCCGCGTAATCAACGATGGAGAAATCACGGATATTGTAGAACAGTGCGTTGATCGTGAAGTCGCGCCGCCGGGCGTCCTCTTCCTGGTTGCCATAGACGTTATCGCGCAGGATGCGCCCATTTTCGGTCAGGCCGCCCTCACCGCCGTCGTGCCGCGCGCGAAACGTCGCGACTTCAATGTAGTCCCGTCCGAAATGCACGTGCGCCAGCTGGAACCGGCGCCCGACGATACGGCAGTGACTGAACAACTGCTTGATCTGCTCGGGTCGCGCATCGGTGACAACGTCGAAGTCCTTGGGCTCCCTTCCCAGCAGGAGATCGCGCACGGATCCACCGACAAGTAACGCCTCATAGCCGGCGCCCTTCAAGCGGTACAAGACTTTGAGTGCTTGATCACTGATGTTGGCCCGCGAGATGATATGGGCGGAACGGGGCGTGATATTGGGATTGCTAATAACGCGTCATGCCTCTCGACGTTGTTGTAGTCATGGCTTTAATGCCGTGGCCGAAACGGCGTATAATATCATCGTCGTTTTGTTTATGCAGGATATCCTGCCATTTGTTGCCATGCCGCTCCCTTCGTCTAGTGGCCCAGGACACCGCCCTCTCACGGCGGGAACAGGGGTTCGAGTCCCCTAGGGAGCGCCACTTGCCGGTCACTTCTATCCTGCCACGAATACATGGCGCCCAACCTTAGCGGGCCGGGGCCAGATCGTCCGGCGTATTGACGTTGCGCCACGCCGGCACCAGGGATTCGGGCACCCGCGGACACAGGCAGGCCTGGTTTGCCAGCAGATGCTGGAAGCCGAAACGACGACTGCCCGCCATGTCTTCCAGCACGGTGGCGATGCGCGGATCATAGTAGGCGAACAACGGTTCGATCCGGTCATGGCCGGACAATCGCGGCAGCACGGCCCACCGCCCCGGCGCGCGCTGTGACAGCAGCCAGTCGATCGCCGCGCGTGATATATCGGGCATATCGCACGCCATGAACAACCAGCCGGCGTCCGGTGCCCAGCGCCGGGCGGCCAGCATGCCCGCCAACGGTCCATCGCAGTCCGCAACATCGGGCAGGCGTGTTATGCCTTCCAGCCCGGGCGGCAACTCGCCGCAACCGACGACCACCAATCGCTCGACCGCCTCACCGGCGACTGCCGCTATCTGTTCTATCCAACTTGCATCGGCCGCGCGCAACAGATGCTTCGGCCGGCCCATGCGGCGGCTCGCACCGCCGATGAGGATGCCACCATACACCGGCGTCTGCCGCCATTGCCGCGGCAATTGATCATCGATCAGCGCGAGGAATCTTGCCGCCCGACCGACATCGCGCGGGTAGATATCCAGCACCGCGGCGACATCCGCGGGCGGCGACCGCTCACCGGCGCCCAGCAACCAGACCTTCGGCAACGGACTGTGCTTGAACCCCTCCACCAGCACGACGTCATAGCGACGCCGGATATCCCGTAACTCCACATCGAATTCCGCGGTGTCGTGATGGTGGCGCCGGACCAGATGCTCGCTGGACCCGCGTAGATAAACATCGGCGCCGGCCGTAAACAAACGGTCACTGTCCTTGCCCGGTCTGTCAATCTGAATAGCGTGGACGTCATGTTTGATCGCCGCAACACGCAGGCGCCGGCGCACGAGCTCGGGGATGACACACTCGATCAGCGTGGTCTTGCCGCTGCCGCTGTGCCCGCATACCGCCAGCACCGGCATGTCAGCCGCAACTCAAGGCCACCGCCGGCGCCTTTTTCAGTGGCGCGCAACAATCGCAGTCCGGCGCGTGGCCCCGCACCAGCCGCACACCGTGCGGGATCGCCGGCAGTATCGCTGCAAGGTTTTCGACGGCGCCGCGCTCCGATCCCGGCAGATTGACGATAAACGTCGCCTTGCGGATACCCGATATGCCACGCGACAGCATCGCCGTCGGCGTCTTCTGCAACGACGCGAGCCGCATCGCCTCACCGAACCCCGGCATCGTCCGGTCTATGACGTCGCGCGTCGCCTCCGGCGTGACGTCGCGCGGCGCCGGACCGGTACCGCCCACGGTAACAATCATGTCAACCGGCTCAATGTCGCTGTAGTGGATCAATTTGCCGGCGATCCGCGGCTGCTCATCGGGCAGGATTTCGTGGTGCACGACGCGTGCGCCGATAGTACTTTGCAGCAAACGCGCTACTGCCGGACCGGCCGTATCGACGGCCTCACCCGCCGAGCAGCGATCACTGATCGTCAGTACGACAACACGGATGGGATTTTCCACGATTTGCTCCTGACAGAAACCGGCGGACATGGGTTGCCGCCGTACGGATTTCACAGCGATTATACGTTGGCGCGTTGGCCGGACAAGCGGATAATGCGACCTGTTCCCCGAATCATGAGCCCAGCATGTCGCGCTCCCGATATCCGCTTGGTCTGCGGAGCAAATTGCTCCTGGTCATGGTCGCCGCCGGCGCATTGCCGATAGCCGTTGCGCTCGGCGTCACCTACGTCAAGGGAGAAGGTCAGTTGCGCGCTGTCATCGGTGAAAGTTTTGAGGCCCTGGCCGAGGACAATGCACGAAAGATCGCCGCTGAGCTGCAACGCCTGCTGGATGACAACCGGCAGCTCGCACGCGAGGCCGCCGCAGATCCTGCCATACAGGTGTGGCTGAAAAATCCGGCGGGGGACCGTATGCCATGGCCAGACCGGCCTGACGACAACGCGGCGCCGCCGGCGCTCATCGCCTCATGGATCGCCGCAGCGGCAAACCAGGCGCACGGTATCGCACCATCGGCCGGACGTATCGGCCCGATCGAGTGGAACGCACCAAAAGGTCGTCATGTGTTTCGCTCCGTCACGCCGCTGGACCACTCCGGCCAGCTGATACGTGAATACGATACCCGGCTGTTTTTCGACCCGCTAGTCTACCCGGTGCGATTCGGCGCCACCGGCCACGTCATGCTGATAGACGGGCATGGCACGGTGATCAGTTGCCCGTTGCTGCCAACCGGCAGCACGATATCCGGGTGGGATCTGCTGACCGGCACAGCGGCGGACCATCCCGGCTGGATGCAGGGACACAGCGACGGACATGGTGGCCGGGAGATGTCGCTGATCGGTCACGCGCCGGTGGTGTTGTCCGGCCCGGAGCTTACCGAAACCGCGTGGTATTCGTTCGTCTGGCAGGACTCCGGCGAAATCTTCGCGCCGGTATACAGCCTGCAGGCGGGCATCGCGACGGCCGCCGCGCTCGCCTTCGGACTGCTGGTCGTGCTCGGCTATTACGCGAGCCGCCGCATTGTCGAGCCCATCAGGAAGCTGGGCGCGGCCGCGCGACGGATCGCCGCCGGCGACCTCGATCATGCGATCGAGGTCCATACGCGGGACGAGATCGAGGAACTCGCGCATCAGCTCGACGATATGCGCATGCAGCTGCGCAAGCTGATAGCGACGCTGGAGGAGCGCGTCGATCAGCGCACGCGCGCACTGCAGGACAGCGAGGCCGAAAAACAGCGTATCGTCGAGCAGCTGATCCAGGCAGAAAAAATTGCCGTCATCGGCACGATGACGAGCGGTATCGGTCATGAAATCAATAATCCGTTGTACATGATATTGAGCGCGGCCGAAACCATCCGCGACAGCAGCGATATCGCGCAATGTCGCGACGACGCGCAAGCGATCGTCAATCGCTGCAAACACATTGCCGCTATCGTCAAGAACCTGTCCGCCTATGCGCGACCGGGCGACAGACAAACGATGGAATCCTTCGATGTCAATAGTAAACTGCGCGAGGCGCTGGCAATGGCCAACCGTTCGTTGATCGGCGATAATCTGACGATAGTCGAGAAATTTGGGCAGGTACCACCGGTGCGTGGCAAGCCGGAAGAGATTCAACAGGCTTTTTTCAATGTTATTCGCAACGGTATCCAGGCCATGCACGGCAACGGCACGCTCACCATCGAAAGCCGCTACGAAAAGCCCGAGGTTGTGGTTAAAATACGCGATACCGGAACCGGCATCCCGAAAGAACATCTCAACAAGATATTCGATCCGTTTTTCACCACCAGGGGCCCTGACGAAGGTGAAGGTCTGGGTCTGTATGTGGTACGTCAGACGCTGACAAAAAACGGCGGCACAATCAAGGTCGACAGCGGCCATGGAGCGGGAACCGTTTTCACCATGGTATTCCGCGCGGTAACGCAAGCAAGGAGAACACCGGATGCGACGCAAGATCCTGGTCATTGACGACGAAACAGAGGTGCGCCAGGCGATCTACCGGCAGCTTGCGGGCGGCGGTTGCGCGGTTATCGAGGCGTGTGACGGCGAGGACGGTATTCGTACCCTCAATACCGGTGACAACCCGACCACCGTCGATGCCATTATTTGTGACGTGCGCATGCCACGCATCAACGGCGTCGAAGCAGTGGCCTACTTTCGTCAGGAATACCCGGCGATACCGGTGATCGTGCTCACGGGATATCCGGATGTGCGACTGGCGGAAGAGTTCATGTCCGAAGGCATAGTCGGCTATCTGGTGAAACCGGTTGATAAAAGTGGGCTGATGAATGCGATTGACAAGGCGACTGGCAACTACGCGGTACCGAGCCGCGCCAACACGAAAATGTAGCGTCGGCACATATTGATCCCGTCAACATTATCCTCTTACGGTGCAGTGGCACGGTTTTTCCATACACGACGCTATGCGCATTGCCGCCGCTAATGTAACGTTTTGCCTGCTGCTTTTCGCGTACGCGCCGGCTTTCAGTGATCCAGGCAAGGATATGGCGTCCCGGCGTGCCGATTTTCTGGCAGCCGAACAGGCGCTGGCAAAGCACGACAATGCGGCTTTCCGGAAGCGGTTGGCAAAGCTGGTCGATTATCCGCTTTACCCGTACCTGGTCTACGCCGAACTGCGTCCACGTCTGGCGACAGCAACGGATAAAGAGCTGTCCGACTTCCTGACACGTTACGCCGATACACCGCTGGCACCACGCCTGCGTTACAGCTGGCTGCTGCGGCTTGCGCAGCAAGGTGCATGGCAGCAGTTTCTCAATGCCTATCAGGCTGGCGACGACGTGACGCTACAGTGTTACCAGCGCCGCGCGTTACTCCGTACCGGCCGCAAGGCCGAGGCTTTCGCCCGGATAGAACAGTTATGGCTGGTGGCCTACGCGCTGCCTGATGCCTGTGATCCGCTGTTCCAGGTGTGGCAGGAATCGGGCGCTATCACAACGGAGTTGCTGTGGCGCCGTATTCAGCTGGCCATGCAGGTGCGCGAGCTGCAAGTGGCACGTCATCTGGCGGGGTCGCTGCCGGCAAACCAGCAGCGCTGGGCGAAACAATGGCGCGAAGTGGATGCGAACCCGAAGCTGTTGACCCACAGCGGCGTGATCAGTGCCGAGAATCGTTTCGCCGGTGAAATCGTTGTACATGGCGTCAACCGTTACGCCAGGCTCTACCCGGACGAGGTGCTCGGCGCATGGGAAAAGATCCGCCGTCAGTACACGCTGACCGACGAGCAGCGCGACAGTGCCGAGAGCCAGATTGCGCTTTATATCGCGGTTGCCGGACGACCGGAAGGATTGAGCTGGCTCGCTGTCGTCCCGCCTGAAAAAGCAGATCGCGATATCCGGGAATGGCGGATACGCTCCGCACTTGGCGCGCGCAACTGGGACGCGGTTCTCGCGTGGATCGACCGCCTGCCCCAGGAAGAACAACAGTCACCGCGCTGGCGTTACTGGACCGCTCGCTCACTGGCGGAGCTGGGCCAGCAGGAGATCGCCGACGAGATTTTTCTCGATCTCGCACAGCTACGCCACTACTACGGTTTTCTTGCCGCGGACCGGCTGGAAACTCCATACCAGTTTCAGGAACAACCGCTCGATTACCCGCGCGATGGACTCGTCGCGATTGAGAATATCCCCGGTATCCGCCGCGCGCGCGAGCTTTTACTGCTCGAGCGCATGGTCGACGCGCGTCGCGAGTGGTATCACGCTACGCGAGGCCTTGATGATGACCAGCGCCAGCGCGCAGCGAAACTGGCGCAGCAATGGGAGTGGCATGATCGCGCAATCTTCGCTGTCGCCGGCACCAAGCACGACGACGACCTCGAGCTGCGATTCCCGCTTGCCTTCCGTGCACAGGTGCTCGAGCAGGCCGAGCGCCGCAAGGTGGATCCGGCACTGGCGTTCGCAATCATCCGGCAGGAAAGCGCGTTTACCGAGGATGTGCGCTCGCCCGCCGGCGCACTGGGACTGATGCAACTGATGCCCGAAACCGCGCGGCGTCTGGCGAAGACCGCCGACATTCGGCTGACCAGTACTGCTCAGCTATTGCATGCCGACACCAATATCAACCTGGGCATCGCCTACCTGCGCAAACTGCTGGACCGGTTCGGCGGACACCCGGTGCTGGCAACGGCGGCGTATAACGCCGGCGATCAACGTGTCCGCCGCTGGCTACCGGTTGCTGGTCCGGTGCCGGTGGATCTATGGGTGGAAACCATCCCGTTCTATGAAACGCGCGGTTACCTGCAGAACGTGTTCGCCTACACACCGATCTACGAGCGACGGCTGGGCCAAACGCCCATCCCGTTGCACACCCGCATGCCGCCGATCACCAAACAGCCTGACTAGGGGGTTGCTGGCGCCAATTCGGCGGCAGCACTACTTGCCGCCGGTGTCGCCCAGCCTTTCGATACTGATCAGCCGGTTTGCATCGTCGTAACACAAGCGGAATTCGCCACGCACCCCGTCATGCGTCAGAAAGCGTCGGAGCGATTCGGCCGGAAACTGCACGGTCGTACCGTCATGCGCGGTCGCGATCACATTCTTCGCGACGCCCTCATAGTAAGAAAGGTAGCGGTGAGCCGGAATATTCAGATAAAAACGCTGCTCTTTCACCGGCTAAAGACCCATCGTTCGATTATAACGTGATATTCAGGGCGCCCGACGGTCAGCGCAAGCGCTTGCGCGCGTCGTGATACCGATACACAAACTGCATGCCGGCAAACTTCAGCGATTCAAGAAACACCACCAGCATGATCACCCCGAACAAAAATAAGGACGCACTACTCCAGGACAGTAGCCAGGCGAGAACATCCAGGATGATCAACGCCCCGTACACACGGTGCTTGCTGGCCGGCCAGAATTTGTCCGATAACGCAGCGAGCCGCGTGACACGCGGGGAAAACCAGTCGACAAACCCGTGCAATGACCGCCGTGGCGTAATGCCCGCGGCGCGCACCGGCGCTGCGACATTCACCAGGATTTTCTCCAACCTCTCCAGCTTGGCAATGATGCCGGCCTGCGCCCGCTTGACATGCGCCAGTTCGTCGTCGGTATCCTGCAATTCCTTTTCGAGGACAGCGACGGTCATGCACCGGGCGCCGGCGGTCTTCCCGGCGGGGACATCGCCGGCCTTCTTTCCGGCAGGATTCGCAAGCATATATCACTCCGATCCACAGCGAGACAGTGCAGAATAACCGCTCCGCGGCATGATCAGCAAACCCGTCGCCCCCATGCAGCCGGCATCCCCCGGCACGCCTGCGGCTAGACAAAATCAGTAGGGTACGATCTTGCCGTCAAACGCGACAAATGCGCCCGGCGAAAAATCGGCGATCCGCTCGATCACCCGCGCCATACCGGTAACGGACTCCGCGACTGTGATCAAACCGTTATGGTCAGTCATATCGGTACGTACCCAACCGGGATGCAGGGTAACGACGTCGATACCATGTGGCGCCAGATCAATCGCCATGGACTTGCTGCAAATCACCAGCGCGGCCTTGGCCGCGCGGTAGGCATAACAACCGCCACTGCTGTTGTCGGCAGACGAGCCCATCTTCGAACTGACGTTGGCGATAACGCCGCCATGCACGCACATACGCTTCCATAGCACCTGCGTCACCTGCAGCGCACCGACGCAATCTACGTCGAACACCTCGCGCATGGTTTGCGCAGTGATGTTTTCCAGCGTCTGGCCATCGCCGTCCGGCCCATAGATGCCGGCGTTATTAATCAGCAGGTCCAGCTGCTCCGGTATGCCGGCGGCGACAAGAAATTCTTCGTCCTTGTCCTCGGTGACATCCCAGCGCAGCTGCCGCAGACGTCGCGTATCGAGTTCCTTCAGGCCACCGGGGTCCTGGCGGAAGCAGGCCCATACATCGTGCCCGCCATTCAAATAGTGTTTGACGAAGCCCAGGCCGATACCACGATTGGCGCCGGTCACCAGTACGTTCACGATCTCGCCACCCCTGATTCAGTCCTTACTGGTCAACAGGTAAACCTTCTCTTCGAACCGGGTCAAGCCGCGCTCGCGAAAGTGCGGATAGTCGGCCAGGGCATCCTGGACATGCACGAGACACACATTAAACGCGTCCTTGTATAGCTCGCACACCTCTTCCTCACCGACAGAAAACGGCGGGCCGTCCATTTCGTGCGACGGAAAGTCGGTCGTCACCAGCAGCATGCGGACGTTATCGGTCAACAGCGACGTCAGATGACGGACATAATTCCGGCGCTCGGCATGCGGGAACGCAACCAGTGAGGCGCGATCATAGACGGCGACGACGTCCTGGGTATCCAGCACGCCGAGATCAAAAAAATCGCCGCACAGCAATTCGGTCGAACCATGGGTCCAGCGGGTAAAGCGCGGTCCCACGCGGCAGCCGGGCTCCAGATGATTCTCGGCAAAAAAGGCCTTGACGGCGATCGGACTGATCTCGACGCCCAGCACCGGATGCCCCTGTTCATGCAGCCACAGCAAATCTTGGCTCTTGCCGCATAGCGGCACGAACACACGGTCCCCGCGCCCGAGACCCAGCCGTGGCCAGAATCGCTCAAGATAACGGTTGATACGATCCTGATGAAACCGTATCTCGTTATCTTCCCAACGCTTTAACCAGAAATCGCCGCGCATTACCCGTGCGAACCAACCCCGTACCGGCAGCAAACCGTAAGCCCAAGAAAGTACGCCTTCCGCGCGCCGCTGGGAAGAGGGAACCGGGCCGGGACAGATGAACTGACGCGGCATAAAACCTGCGCCCCGCCACTATCCAACTGTTTTTACGGAAATATGACCGCTCAAAACATCGCGCTGGGCGGCGCGGCCGATCCACCGGTTATCGATATCAGCATCGCGGCCAGATTCGTTCTGGAGCAGACAATGATCCCGGGACCATGTCATACCGTCGCGGTAAGCTTGCCCGGCTTGCTCGCCTTTTTTACCGCCGGCTGTGCAACCGGCGGCGATCGCCCTATTGCGCGCGAGATTGCAGCGCGACCTTGCCCCGGCCAGCGGCAACCCGCGTACCACATGCAATGACGTCGCATGCGCCGCGGGCAAAAAATAATACGGCTCCCCTGACGCATATGTCGCGGTTGCGCTGTCTTATTAAGTAGACTCGACATAAACGTCGTCGGCAATAGAGAATATACCCAAGCGATATACACCAGTCTGAGCAGGAGAATACCCCATGGAAAACCCCAGCGAAGAAACCCTGCATGAACAGCGGCGCACGCTCTGGATAACGTACCTGCTGTACCTGCTGTTGTTTACAGCGCCGATCGGGTTTGTCATCAGCCTGATCAACACCCGTAAATTCAAAAAGCTTACGGAGTCCGAAGTCGCGGCACTTCCGCAAGCCGTGACGACGTTGCGCAGTCACCATGAGTGGCTGGCTCGTACCTTCATCGCATCGGTCGTTGTCGGTATGATGGGCTTCGGCTCGCTGTACTATGGTATTGGCTACGTGTTGTGGGGCGGCGTCGGGTTGTGGTGGATATACCGGATCGCCCGCGGCATCGTCAGCCTCATCGGCACTCGTCCAATGCCGGTATGGATATGAACGTGCTGCACGCCGGCAAGCGGGAACATGCTTATCTAAAACCACCACCACGGGTCTCCGGTCCGGAATATTCTGTGCGCAGGGCGCTCATATACAGGCGGGTCGCGTAACTGCGTACCCCCTGCCCTCGTTCACCGGCTGATTCAGCGTATCCTTTCGGCGATAATTCCAGGCCGGGCACCCGGCACACCGGCGTCCCCGCCGCGCGGGCGCTCAACATGGCAATCCCGGAACAAATAACGTGGCCAAAAAATCGATCGACCTGTACGTGCGAACCGCGCCGGAATGGGTTGCGACCATTCTGAACAACTTTGACGAGTTCCTGGCGGACCACGCCAACTGCGAACGCAAGGCGTCCGCGCTCGCGATGAGCCTGGTCGTCAAATATCCGGACCGGACCGGCATTATCCCGCGCCTCATTGAACTGGCCCAGGAAGAGCTCGAACATTTTCGCCAGGTTTACGAACTCATGTTAAGCCGCGGCGTCGCGGCAATACCGGATACGCGCGATCCTTACGTGAATAAATTGCTGGCCCTGCGGCGCCATGGCCGGGACGAGGGCTTTCTCGACCAGTTGCTGCTCGCGTCCATCATCGAATGCCGTGGCGCGGAGCGTTTCCGCCTGATTTCAGCAGCACTGCAGGACACGCATCTCAAGCATTTCTACCGCGACCTGTGGGCAGCGGAGGCCAAACACGGCCATGTATTCGTCGACATGGCACTTGAGTGCTTTGACGAAAACACCGTCTACGATCGCCTGCATCAGATTGCCCGGGCCGAAGCGGAGATTCTCGAGTCGCTCGAATGGCGACCGTCGCTGCACTAGCGTTGCCACCACCCTCCCGCGCCGCCTGCGGCAACGACCTGCCGCCACGGAACCTCTGATGCATCGTCATTCCGGCCCCCGGTTTTCACAGAGGCAGCCTGCGCGCAGCGAACGAGCCCGTGGATGGGCTTCCGCTCGCACGGGAATGACGGACAAGAAATTAATCAGCGCTTCCCTGGACCGGTTTCCTGATGGTCTTCTTGCGTGGCACCAGCTGGCGAAACAGGCTCGATTCGCGCTTGAAGAATCCCTCGGTGTGGAATGAATCGGCGAGCTTTAGCAGCTCGTAATCGAGATGGTGGCCGAACTCATGTAGAAACGTCCGGAACGCCACGACGCGCTGCTGCCGTGCCGTGCGCATCCATACCGTTATCTTGCCCGGTTTGACGCCATGGCGCGGCTCGTACATCCCATGCAGCTCGCCGTTGCTATCGTGCGGTCGCGCGGACAGCACCCGGACGTTCAGACGCTGTATCTTCAAATCGTCCGACAATGCCTGCGCCAGCTTCTGACAGGCCTTTTGTGTATTGGCGCGATGCGCTGCGCGCAGGGCCGCGCCAAGCGCGGCCACAACGGGGATCAGCGATTCGCTGTCGTTCAGACGAACCAGCGTGATCTCGTCGCTGGCCTGGTAGACGCGCTGCTGCTGCCGCGTCAACTTCCCGTAATAGTCAAAAACCAAACCGGTTTTCGCCCCTGCGACGCCGGCATCAACCGTAGTAATCCGGTTCGTTGCCCGGCTGCCACTTGATGTTACAGCCGAGACTGGGCGTCTGGACGGCGCTGATCACGCGGCCGGCCAGCAGCGCATCTGCAGCCGCCCGCAAATCGGCGCCGGTCACCACCAGCCCGTTGCGGGGCCGGCTGTCATCGAACTGACCTCGATAGACCAGCCTGAGCGAGCTATCGAACAAAAAGAAATCCGGTGTGCACGCCGCACGATAGGCCCTGGCGACACTTTGTGCCTCATCGTAAAGATAGGGAAACGTATAACCCGTCGCCGTGACTTCCTGCTTCATTTTCTCGGGGCTGTCATCCGGATAGTTCGCAACGTCGTTCGAATTTATCCCGACAATCGCCAGACCTTTGTCGTGGTATTCCCGGGCGAAGTCCGCCAGCGCCGCCCGTATATGCATAACATAGGGACAGTGGTTGCAGATAAACATCACCAGCAAACCCGGCGCTCCGCGGAATTCCGCAAGCGACCGCCGTTTCCCGGTTGCCGGCTCGGTTAACGAAAATTGCAGGGCTACTGTTCCAAGCTCCAGCATCGTGGACGAAGTACGTGCCATTCGATTCTCCTTGGTGTGGGCGTAATATTTATACCAGACTGCACGTGTATTTAGTTTCTGCCAACGCAATATCCTGGCGCTGATCCATCAGGAAACCACACGGCGTACCGGATCAAAAAAGGCGCATCCCGACCGACAGCGTCCACGCGTGATCACTCCGGTCACGGCAAAATGCGGGGTCGCGTTCTGCAAGCGACCAACCCGGGTATGTCTGTACCGCTAGCTTGCCCGTCGCAGCAATAACAAGGCGACTAAAAAAAACAGCAAGGTCGGCAACACCGCGCTGACGACCGGATAGAAATCGTACACCAGCGCGACGTAATTGACCGTCTGGTTGAAAATATGGAAGCCAATACCGATAAATGCGCTGACAAGGATGCGCTGGGTAATGCTGACCGACCGTAACGAGCCGAAGATAAAAGGCACCGCCAGAAACACCATGACGCCGGTCGCGACAGGCGCCATGATCTTTCCCCACAACGCCAGCTCATACCGGCCGGCGGCCAGGCTGTTGTCATGCAGGTACTCGATGTATTTATACAATCCCCACGTTGACAATTTCTCCGGATTGACGGTGACGACATCGATCAAAGCGGGATCGATCAACGATTGCCATGAGGCCTCAGGCAGTCTGTCGGTGGTCACCTGCCCGTCGCCGATCACGGTCCGCACAATGTCCTCGAGCAACCACTCGTCGCCCTGATAGGAAGCGGTCGCCGCGCGTACCGTTTCGCGCAACCGGTATTTGTCGTCCAGCTCGAAAATTCGTATATCACCCAGCCGCCCATCGGGGAAAATCTGCCGGATATTAATGAAACGCTTGCCATCACGCGCCCAGAAACCCTTGTCCGTCTTCAACATAACGGGCTCATGCAAGGCCGTAGCGCGCAGACTCTGGCCGAGCTGTTCCGTGCGCGGCGCCACCCATTCACCCAGCACGATAGCAATCACGATCAGCACCAGCCCGACGCGCATGACCGACATCACCACGCGACCCAGCGAGATTCCCGACGCCCGCAGAACGACGAGTTCATTGTTGAGCGCCAGCATCCCCAGACCCAGCGTCGTGCCGAGCAGCGCGACCAGCGGCATAAGCTGGTAGGTCAGGCCCGGCAGGCTCAGCAGTGTCACCTGTACGACATCGAACACGCCATAGTTGCCCTTGCCGACATCCTGGAGTTCGCCAACCAGCGTGGCCAGCGAAAACAACGCCAACAGCACGACCAGTACCAGAAACGAACTGGCGGCGACCGATCTCGCGATATAACGGTCAATCGTCTTCATACATCCTTGCCCGCGAGCACGCGTATCGTCCACGTCAGGCCCATCTGGCGGACATAAACAATCAACACGAATACCAGAAACACCACATGTACCCACCAGAAACCCAGGGACTGAGGCGTAACGCCGCGTTCGAACCACGACTGGGCCACGCCAAGTATATTGCTGTAGATCACCAGGATCAGTATCGCCGTGAACAGCTTCGCGTAGCGGCCTCGCCGTGGTGAGGTGCGGCTTAACGGGACGGCAAGCAGGCCAAGCAGAATCGTTATTACCGGCATGGAAACGCGACGCTGCAATTCAGCGATCTCGGTCCGGTCATCGCTTGCCAGCAAGGTATCCGTGGCGCGGGCCTCGTGCCGCCGCGTCGACTTCTCGACTTCCCGTTCCCGCAGCAGCACACCGTGCTCCTCGAACTGAACGATATTGACCTGTGGCACGCCCGGCTGCCACTCGTACCGGTAGCCGTTTTTCAGTACCAGAAAGCGGCTGCCCGTTTCCGGATCGGTCACGAAAGCACCGTGCTCCGACGACAGTGTCTCGACACTCTTGTCGCGATTGGCCTGAATAAAGATATTGCGCAAGGATTGTCCGTCCCGTGAAATCTCCTCGGCAAAGAACACGCCGTTACCGTCGACGGACTCGCTGAACCGCCCCGGCGCCAGTCCGACGATCTCGGAAGACGCCCTTACCTGATCGCGTATCCGTGAACTCTGTTCCTCGGCCCAGGGCGCGAAATACAGCGACGTGACGCCGACGATTACCGCAGTCATTGTCGAGAAGCCGATAATTACCCGCACAATCTTCCGCGTCCCGATACCGCACGCGGCCAGGGCCACCATTTCGCTGTCTTTGTACAAACGGCCGAAGGCAAGCAGCACCGCAATATAAAGCGAGTAGGGCAACAAATCCGCCAGGGCGCTGAGCGTCTTGAGCCCAAGCAGTGTCAATACGACGTTCGTCGGCAGCATCCCCGCCGCCGCCGCCTCAAGAAACTGGATAAACCGCGTACTGAGATATATCAGGAACAGGATGACCAACACGCCGAGCAGCGTCACCAGTACTTCTTTCATGATATAGCGGTTGATGATCATCATGGCTTGCGCCGCGCGCGGCAATGCGCGGAAATGTTATGAAAATCCGCTATTCTTGGGGTAAACTGGCACGACGCAAAAATTTTCACAGGTGATCCTGTCGCCACGCCGGGCCACGGTGATGGTTTACGGATCGAACGGGTAACCGCCTGGTCTCGAACACACTGCACCTGAAGAGGACTGTATGGAGTTTATTGTAAAGAGTGGCAATCCGGAAAAACAGCGTACTGCATGTGTCGTTATCGGTGTCTTCGCACCGCGGCGCCTGTCGCCGTCCGGCGAGGAGCTGGATCAGGCCTCGGATGGCTACTTGACCAACTTTCTGCGGCGCGGCGACCTTGAGGGCAAGGTAGGCCAGACGCTGTTGTTGCACAATATCCCCAATACGCTGTGTGACCGGGTGCTGCTGGTCGGCTGCGGCAAGGAACGCGAACTCACTGATAACCAGTATCGCAAGATCGTCGCGACGGCGGCAACGACGCTGCACGAGACAGGCGCGCTGGAAGCCGTGTCCTATCTGGTGGAGATCCACGTCAAGGGCCGCGATATACGCTGGCGGGTACGGCAGGCTGTTGAGGCAACCCGCGACGCGCTGTACCGCTTCGAAGAACTAAAATCCAAGAAGGACGAGACCCGACCGCCATTGCGCAAACTCGTGCTGGCGCTGCCACAACGCAGCGACCTGCCGGACGGCGAATCGGCCGCCAGGGAAGGAGTCGCGATTGCTGACGGCGTTGCCCTGGCGAAGGACCTGGCAAACCGTCCCGGCAATATCTGCACACCGACCCATCTGGCCGAACAGGCGACTGCGCTCGCCAAACGTCATCGCAGTATCAAGGTCGAGGTGCTGGAAGCGGCCGACATGAAAAAGCTCGGCATGGGATCGTTGCTCTCCGTGGCCCGCGGCAGCGCGGAACCGGCAAAGCTGATCGTGCTGCAATATAAGGGAGCGAAAAAGAAAGATAAGCCGATTGCGCTGGTTGGCAAGGGAGTGACGTTTGACTCCGGCGGTATTTCGCTGAAGCCCGGCGCCGCGATGGATGAGATGAAATTCGACATGTGCGGCGCGGCAAGTGTACTCGGCACGCTGTCGGCGGCGGCCGATCTCAAACTGCCGCTGAACATCGTCGGCGTAATACCCGCTACCGAGAATCTGCCGTCAGGAACCGCCACCAAACCCGGCGATATCGTTACCAGCATGTCGGGACAAACGATCGAGGTGATCAACACCGATGCCGAAGGGCGTCTGATCCTGTGCGACGCGCTGACGTATGCCGAACGCTTCGATCCGGATGTGGTCATCGATATTGCGACGCTGACCGGCGCGTGTGTCGTCGCGCTGGGGGCACACGCCAGCGGCCTGCTCGGCAATCATGCGCCGCTCGCGCATCAGTTGTTGAACGCCGGCAAGACCAGCGGCGACCGTGCCTGGGAATTGCCGTTGTGGGAAGAATATCAGGAGCAGATCAAGAGTAACTTTGCCGATATGCAAAACGTCGGCGGCCGTGAAGCCGGCACCATTACCGCCGCCTGTTTTCTCGCACGTTTCACCAAGAAGTTTCACTGGGCACACCTGGATATCGCCGGGACGGCATGGCTGTCCGGCGCCAAAAAGGGGGCGACCGGACGGCCGGTGCCATTGCTGACACAGTATCTAATCGATCGCAGCACAGAGAAAGGTCGTGGCGCCCAGGCATAAGACAAAGTCCGATGTCTACGTCGCCGTGAATCGTTAGAGGCGTATGGCACGCGTCGATTTCTATATCTTGCAGGCCGGCGCTCCGACCGATCGGCTGCGATTCGCTTGTCGCCTGGCGGAAAAGGCCTATCGTGCCGGCCATCGGGTCTTTATCCAGACGGCGAATCGCGAACAGACCGTCCTGCTCGACGAGTTGCTCTGGACGTTTCGTGCCGGCAGTTTCGTTCCACATACATCGTCCGGAGCAACCCCCGCCACGGACGCGCCGCCGGTAGTTATCGGCGAGCAGCACCATCCGGGCGAGGCCACGGACCTGCTGGTCAATCTCACGAATGCCGTGCCCGATATTTTCCGGAGTTATCAGCGCGTCGCCGAGATCATCGATCAGCACGAGGACACCAAAAAATCCGGCCGTGACCGGTTTCGCTTTTACAAAGACAATGGCTGCGAGCCGGAAACCCACGCCATACCATCCTGAGCGGCCTGACTGCCGTATCGGAAGCTGACGCGATCTCTGTGACTATGGAAAAAACCTACGACCCTCACGCCATCGAGCAACACTGGTACCAGACCTGGGAAGACAACGGTTATTTCAGGCCGTCGGGCAACGGATCGCCGTTCTGCATCATGATCCCGCCGCCGAACGTGACCGGCTCGCTGCACATGGGTCATGCCTTCCAGGACACGCTGATGGATGCGCTGATCCGCTATCACCGTATGTCTGGCGACAATACGCTGTGGCAGGCGGGCACCGACCACGCCGGCATCGCGACACAGATGGTCGTCGAGCGCCTGCTCGCCGTCGAGGGCAAGACGCGCCACGATCTCGGCCGCGAGGCGTTTATCCACCAGGTGTGGCAATGGAAGGAGCAGTCCGGCGGCCATATCACCCGGCAACTCCGACGCATGGGCGCATCGCTGGACTGGTCTCGCGAACGGTTCACGATGGACGACGGCTTATCCGATGCCGTGAAAGAAGTGTTCGTGCGGCTGTATGAGGAAGGTTTGATCTATCGTGGCAAGCGGCTGGTCAACTGGGACCCGGTACTGCATACCGCCGTGTCCGATCTGGAAGTCATAGCAGAGGAAGAAAACGGCTTTCTGTGGCACATGCGCTATCCGCTCGCCGATGGCTCCGGTCACCTGACAGTCGCGACGACCCGCCCGGAAACCCTGCTCGGTGATTGCGCCATCGCCGTACATCCGGGCGATGAACGTTACAAGCACCTGATCGGTCAGCAGGTTGAACTGCCGCTGACCGGCCGGCGCATTCCGGTGATCGCCGATGACTATGTCGACCCTGCCTTCGGTACCGGCTGCGTCAAGATCACACCGGCACACGACTTCAACGACTACAGTGTCTGGCAGCGACACCGCGACGAAAGCGCGCTGCAGCAGTTACCGAACAACGGCCTGATCAATATCTTCGATATCAGCGCGCACCTGCACGATAGCGACTCCGCTGATCCGAGCAAGGATCTTGTTCCCGGGAATTATCGCGGACTGGACCGCTTTGCTGCACGCAAGCAGATCGTCAGTGATCTCGACGCGATCGGCCTGCTCGACAAGACCGAACCGCACAAACTGATGGCGCCGCGTGGCGACCGTTCCGGAGCGATTATCGAACCGTACCTGACCGACCAATGGTACGTAAGAGCTCAGCCACTGGCCGAACCGGCGATAGCGGCCGTCGAATCCGGCGCGATACGTTTTGTCCCCGACAACTGGAAGAACACCTATTTCGAGTGGATGCGCAACATTCAGGACTGGTGCATTTCACGCCAGATCTGGTGGGGCCACCGGATACCGGCCTGGTACGACGACAAGGGCGGTGTCTACGTTGGCCGCTCCGAAGACGAGGTCCGCGCCAAACACAATCTCGGTAACGATATCGCCCTGTCACAGGATCAGGACGTACTCGACACGTGGTTCTCGTCGGCATTGTGGCCGTTCTCGACACTCGGCTGGCCGGAGCAGACGCGCGACCTGAAAGCGTTTTACCCGACCAGCGTACTGGTCACCGGCTTTGACATCATTTTCTTCTGGGTCGCGCGCATGATCATGATGGGCCTCAAGTTCACCGGCGAGGTACCGTTTCGCGAGGTCTATATTCACGGACTGGTACGCGACGCCCACGGTGAGAAGATGTCCAAGTCCAAGGGGAATGTGCTTGATCCCATCGATCTGATCGATGGGATCACACTCGACGAGCTCGTTACCAAGCGCACCGCCGGCCTGATGCAACCGCAAATGGCGAAACAAATCGACAAATCAACGCGCAAGGATTTTGCCGACGGCATTCCGGCATTCGGCACGGATGCGCTGCGCTTCACGTTTGCCGCGCTGGCCTCGACCGGACGCGACATCAACTTCGATATGGGACGTATCGACGGTTATCGAAATTTCTGCAACAAACTATGGAACGCGGCGCGCTACGTCCTGATGAACACGGAAAATCAGGATTGCGGACAGCACGGTGGCGACGTGGAACTGAGCCTCGCTGACCGCTGGATTATTTCGCGCCTGCAACAATGCGAGGCCCGTGTCGCCGATGCCGTCAAAATCTACCGCTTCGACCTGATGGCCCAGGCGATATACGAATTTACCTGGAATGAATACTGCGACTGGTACCTGGAACTGGCAAAACCGGTACTGACCTCCACTGCTACGCGCGCACCGGCGCAACGCGGAACACGTCGCACGCTGGTCAGGGTGCTCGAGGCGATGCTACGTCTCGTTCATCCACTGATGCCATTTATTTCGGAAGAAATCTGGCAGCGCGTGGCGCCGCTGGCCGGCAAGACCGGCGCGACCATCATGCTGCAACCCTACCCCGCGGCGGAGACTGCCCTTATCGATCATGACTCACTGAGAGAAATCGAGTGGGTGCAGGAATTCGTTCTCGGCGTGCGCAAGATACGCAGCGGCATGAACATCGCCCCATCAAAGACACTGCCGGTACTGCTGCAGAACGGAAGCGACGCAGATCTCAAGCGACTGGACAACACCCGCGCCCTGTTAATGTCGCTGGCGCGCATCGAACACATCACCTGGCTGGACAACACCGCTACTCCCCCGGAAGCCGCCATTGCCCTGGTCGGTGATACGAAGATACTCATTCCGCTTGCCGGCCTGATCGACAAACAGGCGGAACTGGACCGGCTGACCAGGGAAATCGAGAAACTGCAGGGAATGCTCTCGCGCAGCGAAAACAAGCTCGGCAACCCCGGCTTTGCGGAACGCGCGCCGGCCGACGTCGTGGCTAAAGAACAGCAACGGGTTGACGAAATGCGTTCATCGCTGCAACAACTGAACGAACAGCACCGGCGCTTTCAAACGATTTAACCAGCGTCGATCCACCTGGCCCTGCTACAGCATCGTACCGGCCGGCGCGCCAGCCAACCTGTGCCCCGGTGACTCCCTGGTCTGATCAGTCCGTTCGAGCCGGTAGCCGTGCTGGTAAATCGAGCTTAGCCGCCAGCCGTTTTCCGGGGTCAGCGACAGCTTGTTACGTAAGCGACTGATATGGGTATCCACGGTGCGCGTGTTCAGGTCGGCGCGCTGACCCCAGACACTCTCCATCAGGTGCTTGCGCGATAACAAGCGCCCGGTATTTTTAAACAAAAATACCGCAAGATCGAATTCCTTCTGGGTGAGGTCGATGGGCTCATCGTTACGTGAAAAGGCACTGGCGGCGAGATCGATCTGGAATTCTCCGATCGACAGGCTTTTGTCGATCTCGTTCTGCGAACCGGCGCGACGGCTTAACGCTGTAATACGCGCCAGCATCTCGAGCGGCCTGACGGGTTTGACCATGTAATCGTCCGCGCCCTTCTGCAGCGCATGCACAATATCCTCTTCGCTCTCCTTGACGGACACAAACAGGACCGGAATATGCCAGTCAAGATTGGTACGCAACCAGTCTACGACGTCATCACCGTTAATATCCGGAAGAACCCAGTCGAGAATCACCAGATCGAAACTTTCGCGTTTAACCGTACGGAGAAAATCCTCACCGCGCGTAAACCGTTTGCAGGTATGGCCCGCCGCATCCAGCCAGACCTCCATTAATTGCGCCTGGTGTATATCATCTTCCAGTAGCCCTATTCTCATTGGTATCCCCTGAGGTAACCCCGTGCCTGTAGGCGCCCCGGTCAGCGCGGTCCCGCGCGCTATTTATGTCCGGTTGTGCATGTGTCCGCGGCCAAACTGCCAGAACGACTACGCATGACCGGGTCACCGGCCAATAAAGCGCCGCTAATTAAGCGTTTGTGCGATTATCGCATATTAGCGTTGCGAGCTGAATCGCGCATGAACAGGCAAAGGAATTTGCCGATAGATTCACTTAACGTACTGATTATCGGTGTGTTGATTTTTGACCACTGCGCCGTGCCGACTCCGCTTCGGCTACCGGCCGACCCACGCCACCGACTGGACGGCGGACAACCTGTCGTTTGTGAAATTTTGTGATTTCGCCGCTCGTAGCATGTCCTTTTGCCGCGACACCCACTAGGCTGAATTTCCTCGGTACAGCGTGTAAACGTAAATTGAGAAATCCGATTTCCACAAACGACGACAAGGAGATCCTGTCATGAATCTGATCGATACATTTTTAGCCGCCAAAGGAAGCACGTTAGTAAGCGAACTGACATCCAGCGGTTTCTCGATGGAGCAGGCGCAAAAGTTTTTGCCGGAGGCTGGACAACAGCTGATCAAATCGCTGCAAAGCGGCAACGTCGACCTGATGAAGGTCGCCACAGACGAAAACACCCTGTCATCCATGCTTGACGGAATCGATATTGCATCGCTCGCCTCCCGGTTCGGCGTTAACGAAGAAGCCGTTCGGGGAGGCTTGATGACGACAATCCCGGTGCTCGTCGACTTCCTGAAAAAGAATGGCGGCGCGCTGGCCAGCGGGCTCATCTCCGGACTGAAGGGAAATTCGGGCGGCCTTGCCGGCATGGCGAAAGGACTGCTCGGCTAGATCAACGATCGTTTAAGAGGAGTACGCCTATGGCATACAAAATCGACGAGATAGAGGGTATAGGGCCAGCCTATGCCACCAAATTGCATTCGTTCGGCATCAAAACCACCAGCGACCTGTTGAACGCCGGAAGCAACCGCGAGAACCGCCAGCAACTCGCGGCAAAAACCGGCATCAATGAACGACAGTTGCTCGACTGGATCAACATGGCGGATCTGTTCCGTATCAAGGGCGTTTCACGCCAGTATTCCGAACTGCTCGAGGCCTCGGGGGTCGACAGCATCAAGGAACTACGTAATCGCAACAGCGAAAATCTTGCGCAAAAGATGCAGGAGGTCAACGCCGAAAAGAATCTGGTCCGGCAGACGCCCAGCGCGAAAACAGTTGCCCGCTGGATCGATCATGCCCAACGCCTGGAACCTGTCATTACCCACTAGCGACAATCGGATCGCCTCCGGTCGACGTAACCGGGGGCATCCCACCACCATCCGCTTCACCGATAACGCTGCCCCGCATGTTCTATCCAGCCGCCTTCGAGACCACCGCCGGGATCGTGGTGCGTCCAGTGAATGACGCCGCCACGATCATTATATTCGTAACGGCCACGTAACGACACGGCATCACCGGAGCGCAACGGCAAACGATGTGCCAAATCGATATTGTGGCTGATCAGAACGGTGCGGCCATTCTCGAACGCAACGATAAACCGCTGGTGACGTGAGCCGTCTTTGTCATCGGGCAGCAAGCGAGTTACCTTTCCACGCGCGTTAACCCAGACGCCCGAACGCTTACTGGTAAACGCATCAAAAACCGTCGCCGACGCGTCGCTTGTAAAACCGCCGCCGACAGTAGGCTTTTCCCCAAGGTAACCGGCACCCAAAAATCCGCCCGCGACGAGCAGCGCAATTACCCCGACGCGACGGATGGCCACGGCCCTGGTAATTTTCACCTCAAGCAGATGAGCGCAGAAACACTAGCGCCCCTTGAATATCGATCCGAGTATGCCCCGGACGATCTGCTGGCCGATACCGCGCCCTATCGTGCTTGCGACACTCTTCGCCATCGTTTCAACGACTCCCTGGCGCTCACGCGTTTTCCGGGCCGGATTCGCCTGCTGCTCCGAGGCCTGCGCTGCCGCCCGCTTCTCGGCCTGTTCCGCACGTGCTCTCAAATTCTCATGCGCCGACATGCGATCGACAACATTCTCGTAACGGCCACGAATTGGACTCTGACCGATCACGGCCTTCCGTTCGTCGGCAGACACCGGCCCGAGACGTGAAGACGGCGGCCGGATAAGCGTGCGCTGAACGATGCTCGGCACTCCTTTGTCTTCAAGCAGCGAAACCAGCGCCTCACCCAACCCGAGCTCCGTAATAACACGTTCGGTGTCGAGCCCAGGATTCACCCGAAACGTCTGGGCCGCTGCCCGTATCGCTTTCTGATCACGTGGCGTGTAGGCACGCAACGCATGCTGTATCCGGTTACCCAACTGACCTAGCACCTGATCCGGAATGTCCAGCGGATTTTGTGTCACGAAATATACGCCGACACCCTTTGACCGTATCAGACGAACCACCTGTTCGACTTTCTCCAACAGCGGCTTCGGCGCGTCATCAAAAAGCAGATGCGCTTCGTCGAAGAAGAAAACGAGACGCGGTTTCTCCGGATCACCGACCTCCGGGAGTTCTTCAAATAACTCGGCCAGCAACCACAACAGAAAGGTCGCATACAGGCGCGGGCGCTGCATCAGCACGTCCGCCGCGAGAATGTTAATAAAGCCATAACCGTTATGATCGACGCGCATCATGTCATACAGGTCGAGCGCCGGCTCGCCAAAGAATTTGGCTCCGCCCTGCTGTTCCAGTACGAGCAGGCGCCGCTGGATGGCGCCTACTGATGCACTGCTGACGTTGCCATATCGGGTCGTCAATGTTGAGCTGTTATCACCCACATATTGAAGCAGAGACTTCAGATCCGCGAAATCGAGCAACAGCAGGCCTTCGTCGTCTGCCACTTTGAACACAATGTTGAGCACACCTTCCTGGGTATCGTTTAGCTCGAGCAGGCGAGACAGCAGCAACGGCCCCATATCCGAAACGGTGGTGCGGACCGGATGGCCCTGCTCACCCAGCAAATCCCAGAATATGACCGGGTATGACCGATACCCGTAGCCATCCATGCCAATGGCAATGGCACGATCTTCCAGACCCTTCTTCGGTACCCCCGGCTGACTGATGCCGGAAAGATCGCCTTTCACATCGGCCATGAAAACGGGCACGCCCTGCGCCGAGAAACCTTCCGCCAGTATCTGTAGCGATACGGTTTTTCCGGTACCCGTAGCGCCGGTGACCAGCCCGTGTCGATTGGCCAGGCCGAGCGCAAGATACATTGGCAGGTTGCCGCCCCCCCCCACGAAAATCCGGTTGTCCTGCGTCATCACTACCTCCCGCTTTAATTCAAGAATTGTCAGCCATGGCTTCGACGGATGGAACGTCTGCCGGGCCCAGGGCCTCGCTTACCTTCTTGCCATTCGCCGCAAATTCCATTACGTCCGCCGATATCAAGCTGATCACCTTCCAGCCCGCCCGGCGATCGTTCATGACATCCCTGGCGAAAACAGGCGGAGCCCCCCCATCCGTAATCATGTCTTCCCGTTACAGTAGAAGATATCGCCACACCTTTTCACAAAGGAACAACCACGCACATTATAAGCACCGGCGCAGCCGACCCCGGGTATCCGCGCGCCTGTAACCTTGTTTAACAATTGGCGCCACCACGTGTTGCTACAATACGCCAAGCATTTGTTCACCATAGTTTCCAAACCGGGGCTCACGGCACCATGAAAAAAACAACACTAATTCCAGCGGTAGCCGCGATATTTTCGTTGAGTTCTCTGGCAATTGCCAGCGGCGACAGCCCCGGCCAGCGCTACTTCAGCCCGATGCTCGGCTATGTGGTTGCCGACGACGAGCGTGCGGCGGACAACGGTGGAGCGGTACAGCTCGGTATCGGGCAGGTGATCAGCGGTGCATGGAACGTTGAATTGAACATATCGGCTGACCGTCTTGATCTGACCAATACCGCGGGGGAGTACCGGCAGCGCGGCGTCGGAATCGATGGCTTGTATTTCTTTACGCGCGGCGCACGTTTTTCGCCCTATGGCCTCGTCGGCGTAGGTGGACTGCGGACCCGGGTTGCCGGCAACGTCAGCACCGGCGTCATGGCAAGTGTCGGCGCGGGAATCATGACAGATTTTACCGATGCCAGCACGGCACTGCGCTTCGAGGTCCGTAACCGGTGGAACGACGACAACAAGAGCGTTGCCAGCGAACGTGGTTACTCTGACTGGATAGTGAACCTAGGGTTCGCGATCCCGTTCGGAAATTCCGGATCGACGGCCACGATCTCCACGACGTCAAAGGACTCCGATGGTGACGGTGTCGCCGATAACGTCGATCGTTGTCCGGCGACACCACCGGCAACGCATGTAGATACCAGCGGCTGCGCGCTGATCACCGACAGCGATGGCGACGGCATTAACGACATGCATGACAAATGCCCCGGAACTTCGAAAGGAATTTCCGTACATGCGGATGGATGCGAAGCCGACAGTGACGGCGATGGCGTCGTGGACAGCAGGGACCGCTGCCCGGGGACTCCGGCCGGCGTGGCAGTCAACACTACCGGCTGCGAGCCCGACAGTGACGGCGACGGTGTGGTCGATGCCGGGGATGCCTGCCTCAACACCGGCAAAGGTGACGTAGTCGATGAACGCGGTTGTGTTGTTATTGCCCAGCGTGTCATCCTGAAGGGCGTCTTGTTCCGGAATAACTCAGTTGCGCTGGCGGTAGCTTCGCACGCGGTGCTCGACAACATGGCCGACATTCTGCGCAAACACCCGAACCTGCGCATCGAGGTCGCCGGTCATACCGATAACACCGGCTCCGCACAACACAATGTGCGTTTGTCCCGGCAGCGTGCCGAAGCCGTACGGCTATACCTGGTCAGTCAGGGCGTTGACGCGAGTAGAATAGTCTCCAAGGGGTATGGTCCGGCTAATCCGGTAACAAACAACGCCACAGATGAAGGACGAGCGGAAAATCGCCGAGTCGAACTTCGCATCATTGGAAATTAAAGCCACCGAACCAACGCGGCACAACCAGGAGAAAGACATGTTTAACGAATTCAAGAAATTTGCAATGCGGGGCAACGTCGTCGATATGGCGGTCGGTATCATTATCGGCGCGGCCTTCGGCGCGATCGTCAAATCACTAGTGGATGATGTGCTTATGCCGCCGATCGGTATTTTGCTCGGCGGCGTCGATTTCAGCAATCTCTTCCTAATTGTAAAGGAAGGCGCCACCGCCGCTCCCTATGCCACACTTGATGTAGCGAAAGCCGCGGGCGCGGTTACTGTCGCCTATGGCAAGTTTTTCAACAGCGTCATCAGTTTCCTGATCGTCGCATTTGCTGTGTTTATGCTGATTCGTGGATTAAACAAACTCAAGACAGCGGAAGAAGCGCCACCGGCGGTACCGACCGAGAAAGAATGTCAGTTCTGCATGACGAAGATCCCCATCAAGGCGAAACGCTGCCCGAACTGCACGTCGCAGCTCTGACACTTTAATAAACTGAAACGCTGACGCAAGAAAGCCCGGTTACGTATCGCCGTAACCGGGCTTTCTGCACAATACAGGCCCGCTATTCCCGGGCCACGCACTGAGGGCCCTGAATCGGGCGCCTAGCGATTCTTTTCGGACCGCGCCTCCTTCTCCATCTGCTCCAGGCTGGTATGCCGCACGTCCTTGCCCTTGGCCAGATAGACGACGTATTCGCAGATATTGCATGCCCGGTCGCCAATTCTCTCCAATGCCCGGGCGGACCAGATAACTTCGAGTACCCACGGTATCGATCGCGGGTCCTCCATCATGAACATGATCAGCTGTCGCATTATCCCCTCGTACTCCTGATCGACCTTGATATCCTCCTGTGCAACACGCACCGCCGCCTCGGCATCCATACGCGCGAACGCGTCCAGTGCGTCGTGTAACATCTGCCGGACGTGGGTACCCAGGTGCTGAATCTCGACCTGGCCCTTGCTCGTCCGTTCATTCTGTGTCAGCTGAACAACCATGCGCCCCACCCGCTCGGCCTCATCGCCAATACGTTCCAGGTCGGTGATGGTTTTGATGATGGCGATGATCAGGCGCAAATCGCTGGCTGCCGGCTGGCGACGGGCAATGATGCGCGTGCACTCTTCGTCGATGGCGACTTCCATCGCATTGACCTTGTAATCGCTGGTCACGACTTTTTCCGCCAGCGTTATATCGCCTTCCACCGAAGCCATAATCGCATCGGCCAGCTGTTGCTCGACCAACCCGCCCATCTTGAGCACGTGGTTTCGTATATCTTCCAGTTCCTCATCGTATCGATGGGAAATATGATCACCCGATCCCGCACGTGGCATAGTTTTCTCCTTCAATTCTCCAACAATCGGTCAGCGCCGCGTCATGGCGCGGCATCCAGTCAGGCCCAAGACTACCCGTAACGGCCGGTAATATAATCCTCGGTCCTTCTGTCACGCGGGTTCGTGAACAGGGTGACAGCACTGTCGAACTCGATCATCTCGCCCATATACATGAACGCCGTGTAATCGGATACCCGCGCCGCCTGTTGCATATTGTGCGTCACTATAACGATCGTATAGCGCGATTTAAGTTCATAAACCAGCTCCTCAATCTTTAATGTCGAAATCGGATCGAGCGCGGATGCCGGCTCATCGAGCAGCAGCACTTCCGGCTCCACCGCAATGGCCCGCGCGATGACGAGCCGTTGCTGCTGACCGCCGGATAAAGACAGCGCGCTTTCGTTCAACCGGTCTTTCACCTCATCCCATAATGCAGCATCACGCAGGGCCTTTTCGACCACCTCATCCAGATAGCGTCGTTTATTGACGCCGTTAATGCGTAAACCATACGCAACATTCTCATAAATTGACTTGGGAAACGGGTTGGGCTTCTGGAATACCATGCCCACTCGCCTCCGCAGCTCAGCGACATTGACGTCCCGCGCCAGGATATCGGTCCCGTCCAGCAAGATGGTTCCGTCTATACGGACGTCATCAATCAGATCGTTCATTCGATTGAAACAGCGCAGCAGCGTTGATTTACCACAACCGCTGGGGCCAATAAAGGCCGAGACGCGATATTTCGGCAGCGTAATGTTGATATCCTTCAGCGCCTGCTTCGCGCCGTAGTAAAAATTAAGCGTTTCCGTCTGGATACATGACTCTTCGGCTCCACGTGTCACGATGCGGTCGTGACAATCCAGGGCCGAGATATCGATACCGTGCGTCAACGGTCGGGGCGTATTTTTTAAGTTGTTAGTATCCTGCATAGTGGGAGTTTCCTAGCTTTCGAGGGAGCGGTATTTTTCGCGCAGACGGTTTCGTATCGCGATTGCCGCCAGATTGAGTACCAGAATCACCAATACCAGCAACAGCGCGGTGGCATATACCAGCGGCCGGGCCGCTTCCACATTCGGACTTTGAAATCCGACATCATAGATATGAAACCCGAGATGCATGAACTTTCGATCGAGATGCAGAAACGGAAAGTCTCCGTCAAGCGGCATTGACGGCGCCAGTTTGACAACGCCGACCAGCATCAACGGCGCGACCTCGCCTGCGGCGCGGGCAACCGCGAGTATCAGACCGGTCATCATCGCCGGACTCGCCATCGGCAGCACCGTACGCCACAACGTCTCGGCCTTGGTTGCACCGAGCGCGAGGCTACCCTCTCTTATCGAACGCGGGATACGCGCCAAGCCTTCCTCGGTGGCGACAATGACCACTGGCAGCGTCAGGATTGCCAGTGTCAACGACGCCCACAGTATGCCCGGCGTACCGAACGTCGGTGCCGGCAATGACTCGGGAAACATCCACTGGTCGATGCCACCACCGACGAAATAGACGAAAAAACCCAGACCGAATACGCCGTAAACAATCGCTGGTACGCCGGCAAGATTGTTGACAGCGATGCGAACCAGACGGGTCACCACACCCTGCCGGGCATACTCCCTCAAGTACACGGCGGCTATCACGCCGAAAGGCGTCACAATCACCGACATGATGATGACCATCAATACCGTGCCAAAAATAGCCGGAAAGATGCCGCCCTCGGTATTCGCCTCGCGCGGGTCGTCACTGACAAACTCCGAGAGCTTCTCCAGGTAGTGAGCGATTTTTCCGGTCAGCCCCATACTGTTCGGCCGGAAAATCCTGACGGTCTTTGCCAGCGGCACTTCGACGATTGCGCCGTCCGCGGTCTGTACGACGATACTGTCGCGGGCGATGGCCTCAGACAGCCCAACCAGTCGCTGTTCAAGGTCCGCGTAGCGTGCCTCTAACTCCTGGCGTTGCGCGACGATTTCGAGTCGTCGCTCCGGGTCGTTTTCGCCGCGGATTTCCTGCAACCGCTCCCGCAACCGGAGCTTCTCCAGACCGTAATTGACCTCGCCCATTGCATCTTTCTGGACCGCGCGTATTTGTGCGAACAGATCACGGGCACGATCGAGACGCTGCGCCAGCGCCGGCCACGCCTGGTCGCCTTCCGCCACCACCTGACCACCCTGCTTGAGCGCTATCAAAAAACCGTACAGATTCCCCCACTCTCTCCGTTCGATCACCGCGACATCGCCCGGCCGCTCAATCGTGGCGATGTCCGGCTCGATCAGCCAGCGAAAATCCAGCCCGCCGACATCCCGGTTGCCGGTCTTGATCAGGTAGCGTCCAATCTGGTCGGCATTCGTCGTCAGATCAACACCGGACTCACGAAGACGGCTGGCGGAAACCCGCTCATCGTCATACCGTTCACCAATGATGCGGACAGTGTGGCGGTCCGCATTGCGATACTGGATATCCAGCACTTCATTCGGCCAGAAGTAGCCGAGACCGCGAATCGCAATCAGCGACACCAGGCCGATGACCATGATCAGGCTCGCGCTGACCGCCGCCGCCGTCAGCCATATCCATGGAGTACCGCTACGAAACCACTGACGCATCGTGATGCTCCTAAAGACTGCTGTACTTCTTGCGCAAGCGCTGACGAACGATTTCCGCCAGCGTATTGACAAGAAACGTAAACATAAACAGCACCAGGGCCGCCAGAAACAGGATCCGGTAATGCGTGCTGCTGACCTCCGCCTCGGGCATCTCAACCGCGATATTGGCCGACAAGGTGCGCATGCCGGCAAAGAAAGACATATCCATGACCGGCGTATTACCGGTAGCCATCAATACGATCATTGTCTCGCCTACCGCCCGGCCGAGCCCGATCATGATCGCCGAGAAAATTCCCGGGCTGGCCGTCAACAGAACGACCCGCACCAGCGTCTGCCACGGCGTCGCCCCGAGGGCCAGTGAGCCACGCGTCAGATGCCCGGGAACGCTGAATACGGCATCCTCAGCGATCGAGAACATCATCGGGACCACCGCAAAGCCCATGGCCAGACCGACAACGAGGGAGTTGCGCTGATCGAAGCCGATGCCGCGCGCGGTCAACCAGCCGTGCAGGTCGCCGCCGAACAACGCCTGTTCGATTACCGGCCCGCCGCTGAAGAACGACAGCCAGGCAACGGCGCACAGCACCGGTATCAGCCCGGCGGCGTGCCATCCGTCCGGTATCCAGCTCGCGATTCCCGGCGGCAAACGGCCCCAGCAATACGCGAACACCAGTACGCCGGTCGGCAACGCGATCAGTGCCAGAAAAAACCCCGGCAAATGCGCTTCGATAAACGGCGCCAGCCACAATCCCGCCAGAAAACCCAGAATCACCGTCGGCAAGGCTTCCATGATCTCGATGCCGGGCTTGACGTACTGCCGCATTCTCGGCGCCATGAAGTAGGCTGTATAGATCGCACCGAGCAGCGCAAGCGGGATCGCGAATATCATCGCGTAGAAGGCCGCCTTGATCGTGCCAAACGTCAATGGCGTCAGGCTGAACTTCGGCTCGAAGTCATTGCTGGCGGACGACGACTGCCAGATATAATCCGGCTTGTCATAACTCTCGTACCAGACTTTCTGCCATAACGCAGACCACGAAGCCTCGGGATGCTCGTTGTGTATGCGCCAGAACAATATCTGCCCTGCCTGATCCTCCGCCAACAAGGCATTCCCGCGCGGCGCCATGGCCAGCGTTTCGATCGCCTGCTCGCCGATCTTTTCCACCAACAGCGTACGATGTGCCGTGGCGTGATAAAGACCGATGCGCCCGGACTGGTCGGCGGCGATGAATCCCTTGCGCCCGTGCTCCGCCGCGATCGCACTGATCAGCGAGCGTTGATCATGGAATTCGCGAATAAATGTCAGCGCACGGCTGTTACGTTCGTCACGCACCGGAAACCATTGGGTCAATCTGCCCGATGAATCGCCGATCAACAACGAGATGCCTCCCGCGAGCATGCTGACCGACGTGGTCCGGGCCGATTCCTCCGTAACGTTAATCCGTTGCAACAGTTGCGGTAGCTGCTTGTCCCGAATATCGAAATACGCGACCCCGCCCTTCTCGCCAACGACGTACAGCGTATTCTGTTCTTCGGTAAGCAGCAGTGCCCGGATCTTCATTTGCTCGACAGAAACGCTCGCGCGGGTACGCTTGATCGTCGCCTCATCCTCGTCCAGGAACGATTTCTCCCGGCTAACGTGGTTCAATAAGACGTCGTTGTCGCCGGTGGCAGCGGCGATTGTCGTTTCGTCGCCCGACTCCTCTATCGCCAGTTGCACCAATGCCCTGCGGCGGTCATCAACGACGACCGGTTTATCACCGAGCGGATAATCGATGTTGGGGAGTATCGTCGAGCCGGTATCCGCATAAACCGTGCGATAGTCGTGCCGGGCAACGAGCGCCGTGCCGTCACTGAGACCGAACGCAAAGAGTCGTCCCGCCGGGTCGCCGGCGGCAAAACTGGTTATCCTGACGCCGCCGGGCACCGGCAACGCGACATCGCTGATCACGTTCCCGTTGCTCGCGTCAAAAAAAACCGCACGGCCACTATCCGTAATACGCACGGCAATGCGCGACTGTTCCTCGATGGCGAGGTGCACTGTACGGCCGGCGCCCGACGCCGGAACCGCATACCCGCCCGCCCGCTTGATGCTTGCGGGCACGAACAGCGGAAACACCACATAGAGCAGATAGAAAAAGATCAGCAGTATCGCGACGATGACACTGATGCCGCCCAACCGCATCGCGTGGCGCGCCGAGACGTCCTTGGCATTGCGCCAGCGCCATAGCGCCGCGCCCTTACGCCGACCTGGGGCAGACACGGGACGGGCGCTTGCGGGGCGGTTCGGCATGGCGCGCAGGATAGGGGTCGATTATTACAATACGATGACACCCCGCCCTGGGCATACCTAACAACCGATGAACGGGGCCTTTCGGCCCCGTTTCCGTGTTGCCCTGCCGGACCCCGGATTCCGCCGGGGCTACTTCGACGAGAAGTTGAGGTTGATCCCCACCACCAGCGCGTTGGTGGTCTTGTCGGCGAATCCTGGACTCACTTCGGCCAGCCCGTTCGTACCTCCCGTGTCATTCGCGGTCTGTGTGTATAGCGCATAAAGCTCGGTCGTCTTGGACATGGTCTTGTACAGACCCAGCGCCGCAAAATCGCTGCCGTCGTTCGCGCCGCTCGCCGTCTCGCCCTTCTGCCCGAGCGCACCCTTCAATGTCATGCCGCCGAAGTCATGCGCGGCACTCAGGTAGAGGGCGTTCTGATCCAGTGGCGCACCTTCCTTGGCGTTTTCATAGACAAACGCAAAGCGGGTGACATTATCCAGCCTGTAGATGACGCCTGCCTTGGCGGCCTTCTTGTCAGGATTACCGGTACCATTACTGATTTTCTGTGCAGCGATGCTCGCTGAAACCGGTCCGATTTCATAGGTGACCTCACCGCTTGCGGCATCCTTCTTGTCGGTATTGGCAGCATCCGGAAGATCATCATTCGCCGTGTCGCCCGACACACCAACGATAAAATTCAAACCGGACCATGTCGGGGAAAAATAGGCAACCAGGTTGTCAAACCGTGTGTCATGTGTCTTGGACAGCACGGCGCCCGTATAGTCGGCGTGTGAATCGACAAAGATATCGGCGTCCTTGGCAGCCAGTTTGTAAGGCGTATCATGCCGACCGGCGATCACTTTACCGAAGTCGCCCTTCAGACCGACGAAGGTATTGCGCATGCCGTCAAACAAACCGCCGCTACTGTCGTCGAAGTCGACCTGGCTCTCGATCTGCCAGATCGCGCTCAGGCCATCGCCAAGATCGTCAGAGCCCTTGAACCCCAGCCGTGACGCGTGACTGGTCACGCTGAACTTGCTGTCCTCGGCGGCCGCGCCCGGGTTGTCATCGCTGACTATGCCGGCGGATACGCGCACGTTGCCGTAAACTTCGGCCTCGGCCTGGGCGATCACCGGTGCCGCGAGCAACGCGGTGACAGCTACTGCAATAACACTCCTGCAAGACTTCATTCTCGTTTCCCCCTGTTTTTTTAACACACGTGTTTCAACTATCTCAACTATCGTTAATGTCACAAGCATCAATTCAGCTTGCCTGACTCGACACCCGCCACCTTGGCCGGTAACGGAATATACCCATCCTTGACAACAACCTGCTGGCCGGCCTTCGACATCACCATCCGGAGAAACTCGCGCTCCAGCGGCGGCAGCGGCTTGTTCGGGTGCTTGTTGACATAGACATACAGAAATCTCGACAACGGATAGGCGCCCTTGATCGCGTTCTCCGGCGTCGCCTCGACATAAGGCTCCCCGGCCTTTTTGGCCAGCGGTATCGCCCTGACGCCGGAAGTTCTGTAGCCGATCCCCGAGTAACCAATACCGTTCAGCGACGCCGACACGGACTGGACCACCGAAGCGGAACCGGGCTGTTCGTTGACCGTGTTCTTGAAGTCTCCCTTGCACAGCGCTTCGTCCTTGAAGTAACCGTAGGTGCCAGACACCGAGTTACGGCCATACATCTGAATGCTGCGACTCGCCCAGGCGCCGGTCAGACCAACGTCACCCCAGTTACGCGCGTCGGCTTCCGCACCGCACTTACGGGTCGACGAAAACACCGCATCCACCTGCGGTATCGTCAAGCCCTTGATCGGATTATCCTTGTGCACAAAGATTGACAGCGCATCGATGGCGACGCGGATCGCGGTCGGTTTGTAACCGAACTTCTTTTCAAACGCCTCGATTTCATTGTCTTTCATCTGGCGGCTCATTGGACCAAGACTGGCCGTTCCCTCGGTCAATGCCGGCGGCGCAGTCGACGACCCGGCCGCCTGAATCTGGACATTAACATTGGGATAAAGACGCTTGAATTCCTCGGCCCATAACGTCATCAGGTTGGCGAGCGTATCCGAACCAACGCTGGACAGGTTGCCGGACACACCGCTGACCGGGCTGTATTCAGCCAAACCCGTGCCCGACGAATCCGTGGCCAGCACCGACGCCGGTAGCATCCCGACCGCAAAAACGACCAGCATTCCTCTTATTGTCTGTATCAACATTATCGCGATCCCCCGTCAAATAATTCAAAAATTTACGTCCGATAAACACGCCGATAATATGTAGCGGAGAAATGACAATATGATGACAGCGTCGTGACGAGTTCATGAAAGCGGGATCCGCTGAAATTTCACGTCATGGGCGCTGCCCCGCCTGGGTCGTCTGCCCCGCGTCGCGATTGACTACCGCATCTGGCGGAAAATGACAGATGAACGTGCTACCGTTTCCCTCGCTGCTCCTGATCTCAAGCTCACCGCCATGTCGCTGCAACACGTGCTTGACAATGGCCAGACCGAGGCCGGTGCCACCGGTACGTCTGGATCGCGCGATATCCACACGATAAAACCGCTCGGTAAGACGCGGGATATGATGTTCGGGAATGCCGATACCATCGTCGACGACCTCAAGATGCGCGCCGGCCACATTCGAGTACCATCGAATCGCAACCTCGCCGCGTTCCGGAGTGTACTGGATTGCATTGAATACGATATTCGAGAAAGCGCTTTGCAGCTCGTTCGGACTGCCATTCACCCAAAGACTCGCGTCGATGTCGAGTTTGAATCGGTGCTCGCGCTCGCCACTCAGCGCCACGGCATCCATGTGGATCCGGGACAGCATTTCCGGGACCGCGACCGGCATCGCATGATCGCCGCGACCCTCGGTCTCAAGCCGTGTCAGAATCAGCAGATCATTGACCAGCGTCTGCATGCGCAGCGACTGCTCGTACATGCGCTCCAGCGGCCGGCGCCATGCCGCAGGCGTGTCGGCCGCGCTGGCCGTCAATGTCTCGAGATACCCATGCAGCACCGTCAACGGGGTGCGCATTTCATGGGATACGTTGGCGACAAAGTCGGTACGTATCTGTTCAAGGCGATGCAGCAACGAAACATCGCGGGCGATCAGCAACCTCTGCTCGTCGCCATAACGAACGATCTGACAGTGCAGCGCAATACTCGCATCAACGGGGGACTGCAATTCAATTACCCCTTCCCTGTCATCGGCCACGAACGCCTGAAATGCGGGGAACCGCACCAGGTTCGCGATACGCTGACCGACATCCTTCGAGCGTATGCCGAGCAGATTCCGCGCCGCCTCGTTAAACCACTGGATCTCGCCGGAGGATCCCAGCACCACCGACGCGTCCGGCATCGCAGCGGCGGACTGCTGAAACTGGCCGAGCATCCGTGAAAGGCGCCGCTTGCGCTGCCGGTCACGCCGCTGGAGACGGTAGATGTTGTCGAAAACCTCGCCCCAGACACCGGATGACACCGGCGGCAAGGATTTATCACGACGGCCGAGCCACGACGTCAGGCGCACCAGGTTATAAAGCAGCCAGCCAAGAGCGACGCCCGCCGCGAGCGCCAGCGACAGACCCCACCGTCCTGTGATCAATCCCGCCAGCAGAGCTATCGCAACAACGACCGCAAAGCGGCGTACTTCGGTCGTCCAGCCGCTGGTCAAGACGGATCCTGCGTTGAAAAGCGGTAACCTACGCCGCGCACCGTCTGAATCATTTCCTCACACTTCGCAGGCATCAGTGACTCCCTGAGGCGGCGGATGTGGACGTCGACGGTGCGCTCGTCGATATATACACCGGTTCCCCAGACATTATCGAGTAGCTGCGCCCGGCTGAACACATGCTCAGGATGCGTCATCAGGAAATTCAACAGCCGGAACTCGGTCGGCCCCACCCGCAATTCTTTGGCATCCGCGATAACACGATGAGTTCCAGGGTCCAGCAGCAGAGCGCCCACCTGAACGATCTCGTTGGCTGCATGGGGCGCGACTCGGCGCAACACGGCCTTAATACGCGCCATCAGTTCCTTCGGCGAGAACGGCTTGGCGATGTAATCATCCGCTCCGGCCTCCAGTCCGCTGACCTTATCACCCTCCTCACCCCGGGCAGTCAGCATAATAATCGGGATTTCCCGCGTATAGCGGTCTTGTTTCAGTCGCCGCGCGAACTGCAGACCGGTTTCGCCCGGCAACATCCAGTCCAACAAAATCAGATCAGGACGCTGCTGCATAATAATCCGACGGGCCTGTTCCACGTCCATCGCCACATGGCAGTCATAGCCAGACCGGGACAATGCGAAACTGACCATCTCACAGATGGCCGACTCGTCCTCGACAATCAAAACTGTGGCTGCCATAAACCCCCTGATTTTATCCCCAAGTCAATGGCATATCCTTATATTACAAATTTATTGCGTATTTATGACAGATGGATCCGAAACCGCAAGCCCGGACCGCCTATACGTGGTTTCCTCGAATGGCATACGTTTCGGCCATCCGAACCGGCGACGCCATTCCAGGCGGTCAATACCGTACTCGGCACGATAGAGATGCCCGCCATCCGGGCACTGAGATCGCCACCCTGTCAATTTAACCGTTGGGCGGCAATTCGCGTCACCTGACCAGGGTCGTGACAACGACAGGTGGAAGCGGATTTAAACAATAAAAAAGCCAGCCGTTCGGCTGGTTTTTTTAAATTGCAGAAATATTAGAAACCGTAGACGAGGGTCACGGCGGTTTCCCTGTCGGTCTTCTCAACGCCGACCGGAACGTCGGACGTGTTCTTGACCGTCAGCGTGATCCTGGTTGCCAGATTACCGGCAACCTGGGATTTAAGACCGGTGACCGATTTGGATATCGTCGAATCGCTGCCAGCGTCGACCGTCAATTCTTCACTAAAGGTGGTGGTATCACTGATCTTCCAGTTGTAATTACCGGCCAGGCGCGCGAGTCCCTCGCTATTCGTATCACCGCTACTGGTCAGCTTGCTCTGACGGGAACCGGCACCGACTTCGAGTTCCAGCGTCATCGACGGCGTACTCAATACGCGCCGTCCATAACCGAGAACCTCGGTGGCACGATAGTCGTAGCCGCTGAACTTGTCGTCTTCGTAATCGATGGTACCGAACAGGTAATCAATATCGGTGAGTTTATAATCGCTCTTGCCTGAAGCCAGGTAACGTTCAGCCGTCGTAACGTTGGTGTTTTCACTTTGCAACGCCTCGAGCTTGCCGGTATGCCGCCATTTGTCGCGGTTGTTGACCACCTTCGCCTTGGCGCTGATGTTTTGCGTGTCCGTATTACCGCTGGTAACGATGATACCGGCCTCTACCTCGCCTGCCCATGGTTTCACCGGTTCCGCGGCGTGTGCCACGCCCAGCGACGCGACTCCGAAAGCAATCACAATAGCTCCGAAATTCCTGTTCATTTTGTTCTCCGTTAGATTTACCGCTGTGTCGTTTCACGTCAATCTGTGAACATACGTATACGATGACAAATATACCGACGCGACTCAACACCAATCACAGGGTTTTGACACTATTTAACAAATAACTCCGTACCCGGTTGACGTAACCGCCTAACACCACTCAATGCTCACGGGTCGTGTGAAACTCGATCTCTGGCCAGCGTTCCATGATCACCTGAAGATTAACGCGCGTCGGCGCGATATAGGCGAGACTTCCCGCGCTATCGAGCGCGAGATTATCCTGCGCCTTCACGCGAAACTCACCCAGCCGCCTGGCGTCCTTGCACGATACCCACCTCGCCGTCACAACGTTCACCGGCTCAAATACGCAATCAACACTGTATTCGTGTTTTAATCGATAGGCGACTACCTCGAACTGCAACACCCCGATGGCACCCAATATCAGATCGTTACTGGTCAGCGGCCGGAACAGCTGGGTAGCGCCTTCCTCCGAGAGCTGTTCAAGGCCTTTCAATAAGGCCTTCATACGCAACGGGTCACGCAACACCGCGCGGCGAAACAGTTCCGGCGCAAAATTTGGAATACCGGTGAATTTCAGTTCCTCACCCTGCGTAAAGGTATCTCCGATCTGGATCGTACCGTGATTGTGCAGGCCAATGATGTCACCCGCACACGCATCGTCGGCCTGCTCGCGCTCCCCGGCGCGGAACGTCACCGCGTTGGCGATCAGTACATCCCTGCCGAGTCTGACGTGACGCATCTTCATGCCCTTCCGGTATTCGCCCGAACAGATACGCAGGAACGCAATGCGGTCCCGGTGCTGGGGGTCCATATTGGCCTGAATCTTGAACACAAAGCCGGAGAATTTTTCCTCGTCGGCCGAAACCAGACGTGTCGTCGTCGCATGCACCTTGGGCGGCGGCGCGTACCCGACGAAGGTGTTGAGCAGCTCCTCGACGCCGAAGTTATTAATCGCCGACCCGAAAAAAACCGGTGTCAGCGCGCCCGCCAGATAGGCCGAACGATCAAAGGCGTTACTCGCGCCTTTGACGAGCTCGATTTCATTACGTAATTCCTTCGCCGCATCACCGAGCAGCTCGTCCAGCCGGGAGTTGTGCAATCCGTCCACGACCTCACCCATGCGGATCTTGCCGCTGTGCGAAGCACTGAATAGATGCACGCGGTCGTTGAGGATATGAAATACGCCTTTAAAATGCTTGCCCATGCCTATCGGCCAGGTGACAGGGGCACAGCGGATGTTAAGCACCGTCTCGATTTCATCAAGCAGATCGACCGGCTCCCGGCCATCGCGATCAAGCTTGTTGATATAAGTCAGTATCGGCGTATCCCGCAGCCGGCATACTTCCATCAGCTTGATGGTGCGTTCCTCGACACCCTTGGCGCTGTCGATCACCATCAGCGCAGAATCCACCGCCGTCAGCGTGCGGTAGGTGTCCTCGGAGAAATCGGCGTGGCCGGGCGTATCGAGCAGATTGACGATCTTGTCCTGGTAGGGAAACTGCATCACGGAAGACGTGACCGAAATGCCGCGCTCCTTTTCCAGCGCCATCCAGTCCGACGTCGCGTGACGGGCCGCCTTGCGTCCCTTGACGGTACCGGCGAGCTGAATCGCCCCACCGAACAGCAACAGTTTCTCGGTAATGGTGGTTTTACCGGCGTCGGGGTGCGAGATAATCGCGAACGTCCGCCGCCGCGACATTTCGTCGGTGTAATGAGACATGCTAGCTGCCTGGAAAAGCCCGGTTTAAAAAAAACAGCGGTAACAGATGGCACTCTATCATGGCGTGTCCGTCATCCAATGCCACAACGATCATCCGAGTTGCGTCCGCGCATTCCGGAACATACGCAACCACGGCCCGTCCTCACCCCAGTCACCGGGATGCCACGAATGCTGCACGGTGCGAAAGACACGCTCGGGATGCGGCATCATGATCGTGAATCGACCGTCGGGCGTCGTCAGACCGGTAATGCCCTGCGGAGAACCGCCGGGATTAAACGGGTAACGCTCAGTGGCTGAGCCGTGATTATCGACATATTCGAGCGCCACCTGGCCGCCGTCCTGCAACGCCCTGTGATCCGTCGCATGACGGAACACCACGCGCCCTTCGCCGTGCGCGACCGCTACCGGCATAACGGACCCTCCCATACCGTTCAGGAAGAGCGATCGTGACGGCCGTACCCGCACCAGCGCGAAGCGCGCCTCGAACTGTTCCGACAGGTTACGCACGAACTGCGGCCACTGCGCAGCACCTGGAATCGATTGATACAGATGCGACATCATCTGGCAGCCGTTGCACACACCGAGCGCGAACGAATCACGACGCTCGAAGAACGCGGAAAATTCATCGCGCGCGCGGGCATTGAACAAAATGGTGCTGGCCCAGCCGCGCCCGGCGCCCAATACGTCGCCGTAGGAAAAGCCGCCGCATGCCACCAGGCCGTGAAACTCCTGCAACGATACGGCTCCCGACAGGATATCGCTCATGTGGACATCGACCGCCTCGAACCGTGCGCGGTCGAACGCCGCCGCCATCTCAACGTGACCGTTGACGCCCTGCTCGCGCAATATCGCAACACGTGGCCGGGCGCTGCGGCCGGCGAACGGCGCCGTGACATCGTCGTTCGGATCAAAGGTCAGACGGACATTCAGACCGGGATCATCACGATCCAGGATGCGATCGTATTCCTGCTGCGCACAATCGGGATTGTCCCGCAAACCCTGCATGCGCCACGTCGTCTCCGACCACAAACGCTGAAAACCGGTTCGCGTATCCTCCAGCACTGCGCGGCCGCCATGCGAAAATACCACGCGGTCGTCGTCACTCACCGTGCCAACGATGTGGGCGTGGCGGTCGATACCGTTCTCGCGTAACACCTGTAACACGGTATCCGTATCGCAGTGCCGGACCTGCAGGACAGCGCCGAGTTCCTCGCAGAACAGCGTCGCGGCGAGATCACGTCCGAGGTCGTCCAGATCGATTGCAATGCCCACGTGGCCGGCAAACGCCATTTCGCACAGGGTCACGAACAGGCCGCCGTCCGAGCGATCGTGATAGGCCAGTATCAGCCCATCGGCGTTCAGTGACTGAATAACGTCGAAGAACGTCTTCACCGCGCGCGGATCGTCAAGATCGGGAGGGCGGTGCCCGATCTGCTTGTAGACTTGCGCCAGCGCCGACCCGCCGAGCCGGTTACGGCCTTTGCCCAGGTCAATCAGGATCAGGTCGGTATCGCCTCGGGTAGCCACCAGTTGCGGGGTCAACGTGCGGCGCACATCCGTAACCGGCGCAAACGCGCTGACGATCAGCGACAACGGCGCCGCCATGACACGCTCCTCGCGACCCTGTCTCCAGACGGTTTTCATCGACAGCGAATCCTTGCCGACCGGAATGGCGATACCCAGCGCGGGGCACAACTCCATAGCCACCGACCGGACCGTTTCATACAGGCCGGCGTCCTCGCCCGGATGTCCGACCGCCGCCATCCAGTTCGCCGACAGTTTGATATCGCCGATTTTGGCAATACGTGCCGCCGCAATGTTGGTGATCGCCTCGCCGATCGCCATGCGACCCGATGCGGCCGGATGCACCAGCGCGATCGGCGCGCGCTCGCCGATCGCCATCGCTTCGCCGCTGTAACCATGAAACCCGCCGCAGGTGACGCCGACGTCGGCGACCGGCACCTGCCATGGACCGACCATTTGATCACGCGTCACCATCCCGCCGACGCTGCGATCACCTATCGTCACCAGAAAGGTCTTGTCCGCGACGACCGGCAATAGCAGAATCCGCCGCGCCGCTTCCGCGATATCCAGCGACGCGGTATCGAGTTCATCCTTGTGAAACGGATGATGCGTGACATCGCGCAACATCTTCGGCGCCTTGCCAAACAACAGCGACATCGGTATGTCGATCGGCAGATTATCGAAATAACCATCGCCGACGATCAATTGCCTGTCGTCGTTGACCTCACCGACAACGGCGTACGGGCAACGTTCGCGCCGGCAGATGTCCCGGAATTCCTTCAGACGCCCCGGGGCCACTACCAGCACGTAGCGCTCCTGCGCTTCATTGCACCAGATCTCGAGCGGCGACATGCCGGGATCATCGTTCGGGATGGCGCGCATTTCGATGCGCGCACCGCGAGCACTGTCATTGACGATCTCGGGCACCGCATTCGACAATCCACCGGCGCCGACATCGTGGATAGAGAGTATCGGGTTGTCGTCACCACGCTGCCAGCACCGGTCGATGACCTCCTGACAACGCCGCTGCATTTCCGGGTTGTCACGTTGCACCGATGCAAAATCCAGCTCGGACCGGCTCGCCCCGCTGGCCATTGACGACGCCGCACCGCCGCCCAGGCCGATCAGCATTGCCGGCCCGCCCAGCACGACGATCGGCGCACCCGGCGGCACCTGCTGCTTGTGCACGTGCGCCGGACGGATCATGCCGATACCGCCGGCGATCATGATCGGTTTGTGATAACCGCGCAGTTCGGCTCCGTGCGGACCCCGCACCTGTTCCTCGTAGGTACGGAAATAGCCGGCGATGTTCGGCCGGCCGAATTCGTTGTTGAACCCGGCCGCGCCCAGCGGACCCTCAAGCATGATATCGAGGGCCGACATGAGATGCGCCGGACGGCCATAGTCAGTTTCCCAGGGACGTTGCGCACCGGGCAACAGCAGGTTGGACACGGAAAATCCTGCCAGTCCGGCCTTGGGTCTGGCGCCGCGCCCGGTGGCACCCTCGTCCCGTATTTCGCCGCCGCACCCGGTCGCCGCACCCGGGTAAGGCGATATCGCCGTCGGATGATTGTGCGTCTCGACCTTGATGAGGATATGCGCCTCCTCGTGATGAGAGGCATAAGCCCGCGTCAGCGCGTCGGGAAAGAATCGCTCGCACAGGGTTCCTGCAATCACCGCGGCATTGTCTCGATAGGCCGACAGCACCCCGTCCGGGCTGCTGGCCGCGGTGTTGCGGATCATCGCAAACAGCGATTTATCACGCGCTACGCCATCGACGATCCAGTCGGCATTGAATATCTTGTGACGACAATGTTCGGAGTTCGCCTGCGCAAACATCATCAGCTCGATATCGGTTGGATTGCGTCCGAGCGCACGGTAGCTATCGACAAGATAGTCGATCTCGTCCGCTGACAACGCGAGACCTTTGTCACGATTCGCCGTGATCAGCGCCTGTGTACCGCCGTTGATGACGTCTACCGTTTCGAGAGCAGCCGGCTCGGTGCGCCGAAACAACACGTCGGCATCGTCGAACCCGGTCATGACTGTCTCCGTCATGCGATCATGTACCAGTCCGGACAACTGACCGACGTCGTGCTCGCTGGCCGGTTGGTCATTTGAATACCGGAACTGGAACAGACGTCCGCGGAAAATCGCCCGTACGTTCGTCAACCCGCACAGGTGAAGAATATCGAGCGCCTTCGATGACCACGGCGGTATCGTCCCCGGCCTCGGCACCACGAGCAACGGCGCCGGTTCACCCGGCGCAGACTCCGGGGCTTCGTCAATCAGCGTCCCGACCAGGTCTCGTTGTTCCGTTGTCAGGCGCGGCTCGGCATCGACGAAATAGCAGTAGGTCGTCGTGACGCGCGTGACGTCGGGCACGATCTCGCGCGCACGGCGCACGAGCCTGTCCAGCCGAAATTGGGAAAATACCGGTTTACCGTTCAGCCGGATCATGACAGTTCGATCTGGGTTATGATTCGCGTGATTACAGACGCCGGCGCGATGCCGGCCAGTTCTGCAACTGCCCTGGCAAGCCGGGCCGGGCGACCGTTACTGAATGCCAATGCCAAGCCGGCGCGCCACTTCCTCGTACGCCTCGACGACGCCACCAAGATCCTGGCGAAAGCGGTCTTTGTCCAGCTTCTCCCGGGTCGCGGCATCCCACAACCGGCAGCCGTCAGGCGTGAACTCGTCACCGAGCACGACCTCGTTGTGATAGCGGCCGAATTCGAGCTTGTAATCGACGAGCAGAATTCCGGCAGCGAAAAACAGATCCTTCAGCACCGCATTCACCCGGAACGTCAGCTCCTTCATTCTGGCAATATCGGCATCGCTCGCCCAGTTGAATGAGCGGATCAAGTAATCATTGACCATCGGATCGTGCAACTCGTCGTTCTTCAAAAAAAACTCGAACGTCGGGGGATCAAGCGCAATGCCTTCCTTCACCCCAAGACGGCGGCAGACACTGCCGGCCGTCAGATTCCGCACGACACACTCGATCGGAATCATATGCAGCTTCTTGACCAGCGATTCCGTATCCGACAACAGGTGTTCAAAATGCGTCGGGATACCGGCTTCGGCCAACTTGGCCATGATGAACGCGTTAAACCTGTTATTGATCTTTCCCTTGCGGCTGAGTTGCGCGAGCTTGCGACCGTCGAATGCTGACGTATCGTCACGGAACCCCATGATCAGCTTGTCCGGATCGTCGGTGGTGTAAAGCGTCTTCGCCTTCCCGGAATATATCGGGGTGCCGGTGTGCATGGTCAAAATTCCTGTGACTGTACGACGGGTTTTGCCTGACGCCATTTTACCCGATACACGGTCGGGAAATGACAAAAATTCCGCGCAGTCACGGTCCGGCCGGCTCCTCATCGAGGATACTTGGCGCACGTACGTCGAGGGGCTCGTCATCGGACATCGGCTCGGCCGCCGGGGCACCCGGTATCGTCAGCGGGCGTTCGGCCACAGGCGTATCCAGTCCGGCGGGCACCTCGAGCACCGGCGATACCCGACTGTCCCGGTACGCCACATTCTTGTCGGCGTAGGACGCGCAGCCACTCAGCCAGATACTACCCGCCAATAGCCAGAACAGCACACCACGATGCAATAAGCGTATGACGAACGCCATCAGAGCGCACCTGCATTTTTCAAGGCTTTTCGCACCGGGTCGTGGTACCGGACTGCGAGCGGGGTCAACGGCAGGCGTATGCCGGGCGGTATCAACCCCATTTCGTGGAGCGCCCATTTCACCGGAATCGGATTGGACTCGACGAACAAGACCTTATGCAGCTCGGCGATGCCACCGTTAATTTCCTCAGCCTTGCTCCGATCACCCGCCAGTGCCGCGGCACACATCGCGTGCATCGCCGCGGGTGCAACATTCGCCGTCACCGAGATATCGCCCTTGCCCCCCAGAAAAATAAATTCCATCGCGGTCGCATCGTCACCGCTGTAAAGATCCAGCCGGTCACCGCAACGCTTCAGTATCTCGCGCGCACGATCGAGATCACCGGTGGCCTCCTTGATGCCAACGATATTGGGAATAGATGACAGACGCTCCACCGTTTCCGGCAACATGTCACAACAGGTGCGTCCCGGTACGTTGTAGAGAATCTGCGGAATCGGCACCGTTTCGGCCACCCGCTTGTGATGGAGGAACAGCCCTTCTTGCGTCGGCTTGTTGTAATACGGAGTCACCAGCAGACAGGCGTCCGCGCCTCCCTGCATGCCGCAGCGCGTCAGATCAATCGCCTCACGTGTTGAATTTGCCCCGGTGCCGGCGATTACCGGAATGCGCCCACGCACCATCCGGACGACATCACGAATGACGCCGCAGTGTTCCTTTTCGTCAAACGTCGCGCTTTCGCCGGTGGTACCCATGGCGACGATCCCGTCGGTGCCATTATTGACATGAAATTCGACGAGTTTTTCGAGGCTTTCGTGATCAACCGCGCCATCAGCGTGCATGGGCGTCACCAACGCCACGATACTGCCGTGAAACATGGATACTCTCCGCTAAAGAAAACGGCTTCATGTTACGCAGGGGCCGTCCTGAAAACAAGGACGTCAACCGGCGGCAATTCGCTGGTTTTTTCGCTCGTACACCGATCCGCGTAGCCTGCCGCGAATTAACCGCTGGAAGGCAGCGCGGCACCGATGGGCGCGTTTGAGGTAACCGGTTAACTAGTCCCGCCGATTAACGATCCCCGCTCGGCTTCATCAATTCATGAAGCTTTGTGAGGGGATGAATCTGGCGGCAGCGCTGGCGTTAGCGAAATCGCAGCGCGATACTATTACATAATCGAAACAGCAGCGGCGGCACCGCCGGCAACATGCCGTAAACAGTCACGCAGGCCCAGGAGATCAAACCATGACGACAGCAACCACCGGCAAACCCGTCCCAGACTTTGAGCTACCGGCTACCGGCGACAAGAAGGTCAGGCTATCGGCGCTCAAGGGACACAATGTTGTGCTGTATTTCTACCCGAAGGACAACACGCCCGGATGCACGCTGGAGGGACAGGGATTTCGTGATAATCACGCCAGGTTCCGGCGTGCCAACACCGTCGTATTGGGGATATCCCGCGATACCATCAAGTCGCACGAGAACTTCAAGGGCCGGCAGGAATTTCCGTTCGATCTGCTTTCCGACGCCGATGAAACCGCCTGCAGGATATTTGACGTCATCAAACCGAAGAACATGTATGGCAAGCAGGTCATCGGCATTGAACGCAGCACCTTCCTGATCGATGGAAAAGGCGTGCTACGCAACGAATGGCGCAAGGTCAAGGTCGCCGGGCATGTAGACGAAGTGCTCGCGGCGGCCAAGGGGCTGTAAAGCTGACCTGCGTGCAGCAGATCCCCGCGTGACACACGTGCCAGCCGTACGACGCCAGGTCGTCGCGTCCGCCACGGCATCCTCAACCCTGGGCCATGAATTCAGGATCGCCTTGACCAGCGTCGCGAGCGGTATCGCAAAAAACACCCCCCAGAAACCCCAGACACCGCCGAACACCAGCACTGCCACGATGATCGCGACGGGGTGAAGATTCACCGCCTCTAAGAACAGCAATGGCACCAGCACGTTGCCATCAAGCGCCTGGATAATGCCGTAGGCAACCATCAAACACGCCAGATCAGCACTCCATCCCCATTGAAAATACGCGATCAACGCGACCGGTACCGTGACTACGGCAGCGCCGATATACGGAATAATGACCGAGAGCCCCACCAGCGCGCCGAGCAACATGGCGAAATTCAGCCCCATCAGCACGAAGACTAGATAACTCACACTGCCAACAATCAGTATCTCGGTAAACTTTCCGCGGACGTAATTACCGATCTGCAGATTCTCATTTCATTCCATAGCCGCATCGCGAGTTTGCGCTCACGGGGCAAAACGCCGCCCAGCCACTGAAATATCTGCGCCTTGTCCTTGAGAAAAAAGAATACGAGTACCGGCACCAGTACCAGATAAACCAGCAACGCAAATAACCCGGCGATAGAGGCCAGCGATAACGACGCGACGCGCTGTCCCAACGACCCGACAGCAGTCCGGATCGCCACCGACAGTTCCTTTACCTGATCCTCCGAAACAAAGTTCGGATAGAGTTCGGGAAGCCGCAGCAGCGCCTGCTGCCCCTGCGCAATCATGTTTGGCAGTTCGTGTACCAACTGCGTCAACTGCCGCGACAACAACGGAATAAAGCCGAACGTGACGACCAGCAAGAACGCCAGAAATATCACGAACACAACCATGACGGTCGGGAATCGCGGCGCGCCATAACGCTCGAGCATGTGCACCAGCCCTTCAAGGAGGTAGGCGACAATCGCAGCGGCCAGCACAGGCGCCAGCATATCGCCCATGAAAACAACCACGGCGAGCCCGGCCAGCAGCAGTACCGCCAGGATAACGCTCTCCGGATCAGAGAAATACTTTCGGTACCACTTGGCGAATACATTGGTCATAGCGGTGTTACCGTCGCGTTTCCAGTACGTTGCATAGTGTGCGTTTGCTGGCACGACAAACCAGCCGTCACTCGTTGCGCGATGACTTTGCGGAACAAGCTACTTGGCCCTGGTCCATAACATCGACCGCGTCCCCGATTCCGACGCTGAACACGGCGTCTGCCCGCCCGCAATTAACGGCAATTTCAAGCAACCCGAAGGCGTTCTTATAACAGAATCCGCCACCCGCTGGCACGTCTGAAAAAGTGCATGCCCGCGGCAGCGTAATGCCACCAACGCTGACGCGCGCGCCGGCCGCCACACTGGATGCGCGAACTCCCGTCACCGCGTTTCCAAAATAGTCGATGTAAATGATCTGATGAAGATCTGCGGGCCAGTCATTGCCCACCAAATCTGCCGGTCGGCGCTCCTGTCCCGGGGGATCACCACCGCGGGCGAGCCGAGCGGCAAGCGGTGCGAAAAGATCGCGGCCATGAAAGCTGGCTGACAGATGCGCTGGCAACCACTCGACGTCCCAGCAATTCAGCTCCCGACCGCGCATCGCGACGACACTGAACAGCCCGTTGTCCGGCCCGACGAACCAGCGGCCATCAACGTTAACGATGACGGGTTTGCGATGGTCGTTACCGACGCCGGGGTCCACGACTCCCAGAACAACCGCATCCTGGGGGATGGGTTCCAGTAACGCAGCAAGCAGATAGGCAGACGCCTGCGGATTACATGATGGCGCGTCGCAAGCCAGGTCAATGACCGGGACGCCGGGCGCCTGACGACACAATACGGCCTTGACCTGCCCCGTATACGGGCCAATGCCGAAGTCTGTATATATCACCAGCATCTGTTGCCAAACGGCGGCCGGCGTTCGATGGTCATTCGCGTATCGACCATGAGCAGGTAGACTCAAATAAAAAACCGGGCAGATGCCCGGTTTTTCTATTCGGCTATTCCGTCTACTCCGCGGAGGATTCCTCGCCGGCCGAGCCGGGTTGCGGACGATCAACCAACTCGACAATCGCCATCGGCGCGTTATCACCGACCCGGAAACCGGTCTTCAGTATCCGCAGATAGCCGCCGGGACGTGCCTTGTAGCGCGGCCCCAACTCACTGAACAATTTAGTGACGATCTCGCGGTCGCGCAATCTGCTATAGGCGAGACGACGCTTCGCTACGCTGTCGTTCTTGGCCAGCGTAATGAGGGGTTCCGCCACACGACGCAACTCCTTCGCCTTCGGCACCGTGGTGCGGATGATCTCATGTTTCAGCAACGATGTAGCCATGTTCCTGAACATGGCCTTGCGGTGACTGCTGTTGCGGCTCAGTTGTCGGCCACTGTTACGATGACGCATTTCTTAAACTCCGGTTTACCCTACTCGATCAGGCAGTTGCTTTCTCTTCTTCCGGCGCCTTCAAACCGGGGGGCGGCCAGTTCTCCAGCCGCATCCCCAGCGACAGGCCGTTGGTCGCGAGCACGTCCTTGATTTCTGTCAGTGACTTTTTGCCCAGATTAGGGGTCTTCAACAACTCGACTTCGGTACGCTGGATCAGATCACCGATGTAATAGATATTTTCCGCCTTCAGACAATTCGCCGACCGCACGGTCAGTTCGAGGTCGTCCACCGGGCGCAGCAGAATTGGGTCGATCTCCTGTTCCGGACGCGCCGGCAAGGTTTCATCCTTGCTTTGCAGGTCGACAAATACCGTGAGCTGGTCCTTAAGAATCGTGGCCGCGCGGCGTATCGCTTCTTCCGGCTCGATGGTGCCGTTGGTCACGAGGTCTATCACCAGCTTGTCGAGGTCGGTACGCTGCTCGACGCGCGCGCTCTCGACTACATACGAAACTCGCGAAACCGGGCTGAACGAGGCATCGAGCTGCAGGACGCCTATAGGACGCTCCTGCTCACTGTCCTCACGAACACTCGCCGGCTGATAACCACGCCCCTTCTCCACCTTCAGGGTCATGTTCAACTCGCCCGAATTGGTCAGGTTGGCAATCAAATGTTCAGGATTGACAAGTTCGATATCATGGGTGAGTTCAATGTCGCTCGCGCGCACCGGGCCCGGCCCCTTCTTCTTAAGCGTCAAGGACACCGAATCGCGGTCGTGCAAAATAAACGCGAGTCCCTTCAAATTTAATACGACATCGATAACGTCCTCCTGGACACCCTCAATCGTCGTGTACTCGTGAAGCACGCCGTTTATCTCGACCTCGGTCACGGCACTGCCCGGCATCGACGACAGCAAAATGCGCCGTAATGCGTTGCCCAGCGTGTGGCCAAAACCGCGTTCCAAAGGCTCCAGCGTTACCTTTGCATGGGAATTGCTGAATATCTGCAGATCAACAATTCGTGGCTTCAAAAACTCTGTTACTTTGCGCGTCATGAAAAATCCTCTCTGTCAGGACTGGTAACCGATCGCATCAGATCATGATGCTGACGCCAATTACTGACTTATTTCGAATACAACTCAACAACCAAGTGCTCGTTGATCTCTGCGGGCAGATCGCTGCGCTCCGGACGCGTCTTGAAAATACCCTGCATTTTTTCAAAATCCATCTCGATCCAGTCAACGACATCTCGCTGCTGCGCGACCTGCACCGCAGCCTTGACGCGTAATTGCTGCTTCGCGTGCTCGGAAACGGCGATCACGTCGTTCGGCGTCACCTGGTAACTCGGAATATTTACCTTCCTGGCATTTACCGTCACCCCGTTATGCCGTACGAGCTGCCGAGCTTCCGTCCGCGACGCGCCAAACCCCATCCGGTAGACGACGTTGTCGAGCCGCCCCTCAAGAAGTTGCAACAACGCCTCACCGGTGGCCCCTTTACGCCGCGATGCCTCTTTGTAATAACGGCGAAACTGACGCTCAAGAACGCCATAAATCCAGCGCAATTTCTGCTTTTCGCGCAACTGGGTTCCGTAATCGGTAATGCGGGTGCGTCTCTGGCCGTGTTGGCCCGGCGGGAAACTTCTGTTCTCGACCGCGCATTTCGATGTATAGCACTTTTCGCCCTTCAGAAAGAGTTTCTGGCCCTGACGACGGCACAAACGACATTTGGATCCAATATACTTTGCCACGTATTACACTCCGTTCTTAAACCCTGCGTCTCTTGGGGGGGCGACATCCGTTATGCGGAATCGGCGTCGTGTCACTGATCGAATTGATTTTAAGTCCGGACGAATGCAGCGCTCGCACGGCAGAATCACGGCCCGGCCCCGGACCCTTGACCAGTACATCAAGATTCGTTACACCGAATTCCTTGACAGCACGGGCCGCGGTCTCGGCCGCTACCTGCGCCGCAAAAGGCGTGCTCTTGCGTGAGCCACGGAATCCGGACCCCCCCGACGTCGCCCAGCCCAGGGTGTTTCCCTGGCGGTCGGTGATCGTGACGATCGTATTGTTAAACGTCGAGTAGATATGCGCTATCGCATCCGAAACGCTCTTCTTGACCCGCTTGCGGGGCCGTGTGCTTACCTTCGCCATACTAGTTCATACACTCCGGTTATTTTCTAATGGCCTTGGGCGGACCCTTGCGGGTACGCGCGTTGGTTCGGGTGCGCTGACCGCGCACTGGCAGACCGCGCCGATGACGCAACCCGCGATAGGCGCCAAGATCCATCAAACGCTTAATATTCATCGAGATCTCGCGGCGCAAATCACCTTCGACGCGAAACCTGGCGACCTCGGTACGCAGGCCTTCGATTTCGCCTTCGGAAAGGTCCTTGATCTTGGCGGCGGGACTAACACCGGCCGCTGAACAAATTTGACGCGCGCGCGACCGACCGACGCCGTAAATCGACGTCAACGCGATTTCCGCGTGCTTGTTTACCGGTATATTTACGCCAACTATACGTGCCATCAAGACTATCCTCTAGATCACCGACCTAACTGAAAAATAGGCGATTTTATACTGTGCCACACGCCAAAATCAATCAAAACCCCGAAATCCGGCGCCTAGCCCTGGCGCTGCTTGTGCCGACCGTTCGAGCATATGACCCGCACCACACCGCCGCGACGAATAACTTTGCAATTCCGGCATATTTTCTTCACCGATGCACGAACTTTCATGATATTTCTCCACTAACGAATTAATTTTCAGCGCATCAGGCCTGACCTGCCGTGACCTTTCAGGTTCGCCTTTTTCAGCAGCCCTTCATACTGGTGTGACATCAGGTGCGCCTGAACCTGGCTCATAAAATCCATGACGACCACCACGATGATCAGCAACGATGTTCCGCCGAAGTAAAACGGGACATTCCAGTAAACAATTAGAAACTCCGGCAACAGACATACCCCTGTTATATATATGGCGCCTGCTGCGGTCAGCCGTGTCATGACGGAATCAATATAGCGGGTCGTCTGCTCGCCCGGCCGTATACCCGGAATGAACGCCCCGGACTTTTTCAGGTTCTCCGCCGTATCCTTCGGATTAAATACGAGGGCGGTGTAGAAAAAACAGAAAAATATAATCGCAATCGCGTAAAAAATAACGTAAACCGGCTGGCCCGGCGACAATGTCGACGCGAGGTCGCTCAGCCACCCCAAACCCTCAGCCTGTCCGAACCAGCTTCCCAGCGTGCTGGGAAACAGGATGATACTCGAGGCGAAGATCGGCGGAATCACACCTGCCATGTTGATCTTGAGCGGCAAATGACTCGATTGCCCGGCGTAGATACGGCGACCCTGCTGCCGCTTCGCATAGTTCACCGTGATACGTCGTTGGCCGCGTTCCACGAATACGACGAACCAAGTCACGCCACTGGCCAGCGCCAGAAGAACAAGCACGGTCAGCCAGTTCAACTCCCCGGTGCTGGCGAGTTCCAGTGTGCCGCCGATCGCCGCGGGCAATCCTGCTACGATACCGGAAAAGATGATCAGCGAAATGCCATTACCAATACCACGCTCGGTCACCTGCTCACCAAGCCACATCAAAAACATCGTGCCCGTGACAAGCGTGACCGCTGCGATAAACCTGAAGCCGATGCCCGGCTCAATCACGACCGGCAGGCTACCGGCCCGCATGCTTTCCAGGGCAATCGATATGCCAATCGCCTGGAACATCGCCAGAAACACCGTGCCATAGCGGGTGTACTGAGTAATCTTGCGGCGTCCAGCCTCGCCTTCCTTCTTCATCTGCTCGAGCGTCGGCGATACTACCGTCAGCAATTGCATGATGATAGATGCCGAGATATACGGCATGACTCCCAGAGCAAATACCGTCAAACGCCCGAGCGCCCCGCCGGAAAACATGTTGAACATGTCGAGAATCGTGCCGCGCTGCTGTTCAAACAAGGCCTGCAATGCGACAGGATCAATCCCCGGAACAGGAATGTGCGCTCCGACGCGGAAAACGATCAGCGCACCCAGCACAAACAGCAAACGGCCTTTCAGCTCATGAAAACTGCCTGAACCCGCCAGACTTGCCGCTAGCGCTGATCTGGATGCGGCCACTTATTCCTCAATCCGTCCGCCGGCCGCTTCAATGGCTGCACGGGCGCCTTTTGTAACCGCCACGCCTTGCAGCGTGACCGCCTTCGACACCTTGCCCGACGCTATCACCTTGGCGCGCGTCACCTGCTGGCCGATGACGCCTGCGGAACGCAGTGCCTCCAGGGTCACCACGTCGCCCGCAACCTTGGACAATTCCGTTAAACGAACCTCTTCGGTCCGTTTGGCGCGACGTGACACGAAACCGATCTTCGGCAGGCGGCGCTGCAGAGGCATCTGACCGCCTTCGAATCCGACCTTGTGATACCCGCCAGCACGAGAGGTTTGACCCTTGTGACCACGTCCGCCGGTTTTGCCTAGCCCGGATCCGATACCACGACCTGGGCGCCGCCTTACCTGCTTGCTGCCCTTCGCGGGCCTGAGTGAGTTGAGACGCATGGTTAACCTTCCTTAACGCTGACCATATAGGCAATCTTGATAATCATCCCGCGCACCGCCGGCGTGTCGATCACCTCGACAGTATGGTTAATTCGACGTAAACCGAGGCCCCTGACGCACGCCTTATGCGATGCCAGCCGCCCATGAAAACTGCGCGTCAATGTCACTTTGATTTTAGAGTTGCCGGCCATCTTCTACCCCAGAATTTCTTTAACCGTTTTACCGCGTTTGGCGGCCACCCGCTCCGGGTCCGTCATACCCTTCAGGCCACGAACCGTGGCACGCACGACGTTCACCGGGTTGCGGCTGCCTATGCATTTGGCCAGCACATCACGTACACCCATAACCTCAAAGACGGCCCGCATCGCGCCACCGGCGATAATGCCCGTACCAGACGACGCCGGCTGCATGAAAACAGTCGCCGCACCGTGGGACGACTTGATCGGATACTGCAACGTCCCCTCTTTCAGCGGCACACTGATAATGTTACGGCGCGCCTGCTCCAGCGCTTTCTGGATCGCCGCCGGCACTTCGCGCGCCTTGCCACGACCAAAACCGATTCTGCCGTTCCCGTCGCCGACAACGGCCAGCGCCGTGAAGCCAAACAGCCGCCCGCCTTTCACTACCTTGGCGACGCGGTTGACGTTTACCAGCTTTTCCTGAAGATCTTCCCCCGACTGCGGCGCATCAAAACTAACCATCATCTATATCCTTAGAATTGCAAGCCATTTTCACGTGCGGCATCGGCTAGCGCCTTGATGCGGCCATGATATCTGTACCCGGAACGATCAAAAGCTATTTTCGTGATGCCGGCTTTCGCGGCACGCTTAGCCACCGCCGCACCAACGACCTGCGCCGCTGCGATATTCCCGGTTGCACCGGTCAACTGTTGCCGTATCTCCTTATCCAGAGTGGAGGCGCTCGCCACCACCTCTGAACCGTTCGGCGCGATCAGCTGCGCGTAGATATGCCGCGGCGAACGATAGATACACAGGCGATGCGCACCCAGTTCGCGGATTTTGGCGCGACTGCGGCGCGCACGACGAATTCGAGATTGCTTCTTGTTGTCCACGACTTCTATCCTTATTTCTTCTTCGCTTCTTTCAGGATGATTTTTTCATCCGCGTAACGCACGCCCTTACCCTTGTACGGCTCAGGCGGGCGATATCCACGTATCGTTGCGGCGACCTGCCCGACCTGCTGTTTATCGATGCCCTTAACGATGATTTCCGTCTGACTTGGCGTATCGATGCTTACACCATCCGGTATTTCAAAAACCACCGGGTGGGAAAAACCCAGGGTCAGGTTGAGTTTCTTGCCCTGAGCCTGCGCGCGATATCCGACGCCGATCAACGTGAGTTTCTTTTCAAACCCGGCGCTCACACCACGCATCATGTTCTTGATCAACGCGCACGTGGTACCCGCCAGCGCAACAGCAGCGTTCTCTTTATTACGCGGGGAGAAGTTGAGGACGCTGTCCTGCCGCCCGACGGCGATCTTCTCGTGAACCATATGCTCCAGCTGACCCTTCGGCCCCTTGATTCTGACAAGTTGCCCGTCGATCACCACGTCCACACCCTTGGCAACCGTTGTAACCTGATTTGACGTTCGCGCCATAACTACAAAATCCTTAAGAAACGGTACACAGTATTTCGCCGCCGTGGCCGGCAGCCCGCGCGGAGCGGTCTGTCATCACGCCTTTGGGGGTCGAGATTATGGCAATACCCAATCCACCCTGAACCTTGGGCAATTCATCCTTACTCATATAAATGCGCAGTCCAGGGCGGCTCACACGCTGTATGTGTTCAATGACCGGTCTTTCCTCATAATACTTGAGACCGATTTGCAGCATACGACCCGGACCGCTGCCCTCGACCGAGAATTCGCCTATATAGCCTTCTTCCTTAAGCACTTCGGCAATCGCGACCTTCAGCGTCGACGACGGCATACTCACTCGCGCCTTCTTGACCATCTGCGCGTTCCTGATACGGGTCAACATATCCGCAATGGGATCAGTCATGCTCATAAGCTATATTCACCAACTTAAGTAATGAACTACCAACTGGCCTTCACCAGTCCCGGACAATCTCCGCGCATTGCCGCTTCGCGCAGCTGATTCCGACCGAGACCAAATTTTCGATAGTAACCATGGGATCTGCCGCTCAAGCGGCAACGGCTTCTCATCCTGCTGGGACCGGCATCGCGCGGCAGTGACTGAAACTTGCGCCGCAGCTCGTCGCGTTCCTCGACCGGCAGATTCGGATTCCGTAACTTTTCCTTCAGGTCCGCACGCCTGGTTGCGTACTTACGTACTGTCCGCAGACGTTTCACTTCACGGTTGACCATCGATGTCTTTGCCATCGTCGTTCCTCAGCTCCTCAACGGAAAACTAAATGCCACAAGCAAGGCGCGCGCTTCTTCATCCGACAGTGCCGTGGTCGTAATGGTGATATCCATACCGCGCAATGCATCGATCTTGTCGTATTGGATTTCCGGAAAAATAATCTGTTCGCGAACCCCGAGGCTGTAGTTGCCGCGCCCGTCGAACGACCGCGGATTCAGGCCACGAAAATCACGGATACGCGGGATCGCGATACTGATCAGGCGATCAAGAAATTCATACATCTTCTCACGCCGCAAGGTGACCTTGCATCCAATGGGCCATTCCTCGCGAATTTTGAACCCTGCCACTGACTTGCGCGCACGCGTCACGATCGGCTTCTGGCCCGCAATCGCCGTCATATCGGCGACTGCGTTATCGATAATTTTCTTGTCGCCAACGGCCTCGCCAACGCCCATGTTCAACGTGACTTTCGTGATCCGCGGAACCTGCATCGCGCTCTTGTAACCGAACTGTTCGGTCAACTGCTTGATGACGGTGTCGTTATAATGTTTCTGCAAACGTGCCATGTCGTCAGATATCCACTACTTCATTATTTGATTTGAAATACCGTACTTTTCGGCCGTCTTCCAATACCCGGAACGCGACCTTGTCTGCCCGCTTGGTGATCGGATTAAGCAGCGCGACATTCGATATCTGGATCGGCATTTCCTTTTCGACTATGCCACCCCCCACACCGCGCGTCGGGTTGGGTTTGGTGTGGCGCTTCACCATGTTGACGCCAGAGACAAGGAGCCGATCGTCCGTCTGGACACGCAAAACCGTACCCGTTTTGCCCTTATCCCTGCCGGCAATCACGATCACTTCGTCATCTTTTCTGATCTTTTTCATTTCACTAACCTGCAAGCCAATCTAAACCGTCAACCCCATACCGCACTTGGCCCAAAGCGCAAACTCAAAGCACTTCCGGCGCCAGCGAGATGATCCTCATAAAGCGCTCCGTACGCAGCTCGCGAGTCACGGGCCCGAAGATACGGGTGCCAATGGGCTGAAGCTGGTTATTCAGCAATACCGCCGCATTACCATCAAACCGGATTACCGATCCGTCCGGCCGGCGCACGCCCTTACGGGTACGTACGACGACGGCGTCGTAAACCTCGCCTTTCTTGACCTTACCGCGTGGAATTGCGTCCTTGATGCTGACCTTGATGACGTCGCCAATACGGGCGTAACGGCGCTTCGAGCCGCCGAGCACCTTGATACACATTACCTGGCGGGCGCCGCTATTGTCGGCCACGTCCAGAACGGTCTGCATCTGAATCATTACTGTTTCCCCAAAATCCGTAGATTACTTCGCCCGTTCCTCGATCTTCACCAGACGCCATGACTTGCTCTTCGACAGCGGCCGACATTGTTCGATGATCACGGTATCGCCTTCACCACATTCGTTCTGCTCGTCGTGAGCGTGCAGCTTGGTGCTACGCCGGACGATCTTGCCATATATCGGATGGCGCACGCGGCGCTCGATCAGAACGGTAATCGTCTTGTCCATCTTGTCACTGACCACTCGGCCAGTCACCGTACGGGCTGCTTTTTTCGGTGCGTCACTCATGACTCGCTATCCGCTTTTTCCTTCAATAAGGTCTTGATCCGCGCAATATTGCGCCGCCCGGCCTTCATCTGGTGAGGCTTGGACAGTTGGCCGGATCCCCGCTGCATGCGTAGATTGAACTGCTCGCGCAGCAGCGCCTGAAGCTCCTGTTTCAGCTCCGGCACCGTTTTAATTCTGTATTCGCTTGCTGTGCTCACATTACTGTCCGCGTTACAAATGTCGTTAACACCGGTAGCTTCGCGGAGGCCAGCTTGAACGCCTCGCGTGCCACCTCCTCCGTCACGCCTTCCATCTCATAGAGCATGTGACCAGGCTTGATTTGGGCAACCCAGTATTCTACGTTGCCTTTACCTTTACCCATGCGCACTTCGAGGGGCTTCTTGGTGATCGGCTTGTCCGGGAACACGCGTATCCAGACGCGGCCACCGCGCTTTACATAGCGGGTCATCGCTCGACGTGCCGCCTCTATCTGGCGGGCGGTGACGCGGCCGCGCGTCGTCGCTTTCAGCCCGTACTCGCCGAAGCTGACCTTATTGCCACGCGACGCCACGCCACGATTGCGTCCCTTGAACTGTTTACGAAATTTTGTTCGTTTCGGTTGAAGCATGTCGAATTCCTAATTAGCTCGCAGCAGCTGCCGGCTCCGCACTGGCGCTAGCCTCTTCTTCCTGGGCGCCGAACACTTCACCTTTGAAGATCCACACTTTCACCCCGATAACACCCGATGTCGTAATTGCCTTCGAGAAGCCGTAATCTATATCGGCACGCAGTGTATGCAACGGAACGCGGCCCTCACGATACCACTCTGAACGTGCAATCTCCGAGTTGTTCAAACGACCAGCCACCCGTATCTTGATTCCTTGCCCGCCCAGCCGCATCGTGTTCGCAACAGCGCGTTTCATTGCGCGGCGAAACATGATACGCCGCTCAATCTGCTGCGACACGCTCTCGGCGACAAGTTGCGCATCCAGCTCCGGCTTGCGGATCTCTTCGATACTGATGTGTACCGGCACACCCATCATCGCGGCGACCTGCTTGCGCAGCGCTTCGACATCTTCGCCTTTCTTGCCGATAACGATGCCGGGTCGCGCAGTGTGGATCGTAATACGCGCGTTACGTGCCGGCCGCGCTATCTGGATACGACTGACAGACGCCTGGGATAACTTCTGTTTCAAGAAGGCCCGCACCGCCAGGTCGGTATTCAGATAATCGGCATAATCCTTCGATCCCGCGTACCAAGTCGACGTCCAGTCCTTGATGATACCCAGACGTATTCCAGTTGGATGTACTTTCTGACCCATTACAAACTCTCTGAGTTATTCATCGGAAACCGCCACAATAATATGGCTGGTGCGCTTCAAAATACGGTTCGCGCTACCCCTTGCCCGCGGGCTCCAGCGCTTTTGCGACGGACCTTCATCAACCAAAATACGCGATACCTTCAGCTCATCGACGTCCGCGCCGGCATTGTGTTCCGCATTGGCAATAGCCGATTCGAGTACCTTTTTGATCATCGTCGCTGCCTTCTTCGGGCTGAACTCGAGCAGTTGCAGCGCGCGCTCTACGGGCAATCCGCGAATCTGATCCGCAACCAGGCGACCCTTTTGCGCAGAAATGCGTGCAAACTTCAATTTAGCATCTACTTCCATCGTCATGTCCCAAGCTATTTCACCGTTTTCGTGGCAACATGCCCCTTGAACGTTCGGGTAGCCGAAAATTCACCGAGCTTGTGACCCACCATGTTTTCACTGACGAGCACCGGCACGTGCAGGCGACCGTTATGTACCGCTATCGTCAACCCTATCATGTCCGGAATGACGACCGAGCGACGCGACCAGGTCTTTATAGGCTTCTTACTCTTGACAGTATTCGCTTCCTCGACTTTTTTCGCGAGGTGCAAATCGACAAATGGCCCTTTTTTCAGTGAACGTGGCACTTGTTATCCTCAATAATTCCTTAACGAATACGACTCAAAAATCTCGTGGCTACTTGCGTCTGCGATCACGCGCAATCATGTCGCCGGTACGCTTGTTACGACGTGTCTTGTATCCCTTCGTCGGCGTGCCCCACGGCGATACCGGATGCCGGCCGCCAGAGGTCTTTCCTTCGCCGCCGCCGTGAGGATGATCCACGGGGTTCATGGCAACGCCACGCACCGTCGGGCGTATGCCCAGCCAGCGCCTGGCCCCTGCCTTACCATACGACCGCAGGTTGTGCTCCTCATTACCGACTTCGCCGATGGTGGCGCGACACTCAATCTGTATCTTGCGCATCTCACCAGAGCGCAGCCTGAGCGTCGCATAGGCGCCTTCCTTGCTCACAAGCTGCACCGACGCCCCGGCACTACGCGCGATCTGCGCGCCCTTGCCGGACTTCAATTCAATGCAATGCACCGTCGTACCCACCGGGATATGCCGCAGCGGCAAACAGTTGCCGCTCTTGATCGGGGCATCGTTACCCGACACCAATTCCAGTCCGGCGGCTGCACCCTTCGGCGCAATGATGTACCGCCTTTCGCCGTCCGCATACAACAGCAACGCCAGATGCGCGCTGCGATTCGGATCATATTCTATGCGCTCTATCCTTGCCGGAATACCGTCTTTATTACGCTTAAAATCGACCAGTCGATAGTGCTGCTTATGTCCACCACCCTGATGCCGAACAGTGATCCGGCCATCGTTGTTCCGACCGCCGGTCCGGTTCTTCTTTTCAATCAGAGCGCGATGCGGCTCACCTTTATGGAGGTCAGGCGTAACCACGCGAACAACGAAACGGCGTCCAGCGGACGTTGGTTTTGCTTTTACAAGAGCCATCTCTCGAATCCTGTTTCTCTGCTACCTAGTTACTGCCGAAGAATATCAATGTCGTGCCCGGGTTGCAGACGGACATAGGCCTTCTTGAAATTCGCTCGTTTACCAAATCCGGCGCCGGCGCGCTTAACCTTGCCGCGCGTGACCAACGTGGTGACTGAATCTACCTTCACGTTAAATAACTGCTCGACGGCATCCCTGATCTCCCGCTTGGATGCATCCGTCAGCACCCGGAAAACATGCTGGTGATTCTTGTCCGCCGCGACGGTACTCTTTTCCGACACATGCGGGGCTACAATAATTTTGGAAAGTCGCTCCTGATTCATGCGAACCTCTCTTCCAGCTGCTTGACCGCCGCGGCAGATATCAAGATTTTGTCAAATCCGACCAAGCGCACCGGATCAATTTCATTAACGCCGATCACGTCGACATGCGGCAGGTTACGGGCCGCCAATACAAGATTATTGTCGAGCTGATCGGTCACAATCAGCGCTTTGCTGACGCCAAGCTGCGCAAGCTTGCTGGCAAGCTCCTTGGTCTTCGGCGTCTCCAGGGACAAATTGTCGATAACGACCATTCTGGCTTGTCGTACCAGCTCGGACAAAATGGACTGCAGCGCACCGCGATACATCTTCTTGTTAATCTTCTGGGTGTAATCCGCTGTCCGCGCAGCGAACGTCTTGCCGCCCCCGCGCCACAGCGGACTGCGAATAGTCCCTACGCGCGCTCGACCGCTGCCCTTCTGTTTCCAGGGTTTGCGGCCACCACCTCGCACATCGCTGCGATTCTTGTGGGCGCGGGTACCTGCACGGCCACCAGCGAGATAGGCGGTTATAACCTGATGAATCAGCGGCTCATTGAATTCGCGACCGAACGCGTTGTCGGAAACCTTCAGGGTTCCCTTTGATTCGCCGCTAGCTGTTAAGACACTAATCTCCACTACACTCACCTCTATTCGGATACCGGCCTGGCCTTAATTGCCGGACGTACGATAACGTCCGAGCCGGCCGCTCCGGGGATCGCTCCCTTGATCAACAAAACGTTACGCTCAGCATCGACCCGTACGACCTCGAGATTTTGCGTGGTACGACGTGCGTTACCGAGATGACCGGCCATTTTCTTGCCCTTGAACACGCGACCGGGTGACTGCCGTTGTCCAATAGAACCTGGGGCGCGGTGCGAAAGCGAGTTACCGTGCGTCGCGTCCTGCGCGGCAAAATGATAGCGTTTGATCACGCCGGCAAAACCCTTGCCGATGGATGTTCCGATAACATCGACTTTCTGACCGGCGGCAAACTGATCGACCTTGAGCTCCTGGCCAACATTGATACCTTCGCCCTCGCCCGCTTCCAACCGAAATTCCCATGTGCCACGACCCGCTTCGACGCCGGCTTTGGCAAAATGCCCGGCCATCGGCCGGGTCACCCGCGACGCGCGGCGCGTGCCCGTCGTCACCTGCAGCGCGCGGTATCCGTCGCCGCCTTCAACCTTGATCTGGGTTACGCGGTTTGGCGTAATCTCCACGACCGTTACGGGAATCGCGCGGCCGTCTTCAAGAAAGACCCGCGTCATACCGCACTTGCGACCGACTAAACCTATTGCCATTACCGATAGCCTCTTAACATCTCAAGACAACGCGCGCGAAGCACGCATTAATTCAGCTTGATCTGCACGTCCACGCCGGCCGCCAGATCCAGTTTCATCAGCGCATCCACCGTCTTGTCCGTCGGATCCACAATATCCATTAAACGCTTATGGGTGCGCAGCTCATACTGATCGCGCGCATCCTTGTTCACGTGCGGCGAGATCAGGATCGTGAACCGCTCTTTCTTGGTCGGCAACGGAATCGGCCCGCGCACATGCGCCCCGGTACGCTTTGCCGTTTCGGCAATCTCCAGCGCCGACTGATCGATCAGGCGATGATCAAAGGCCTTAAGACGGATGCGTATTCTCTGGCTATTGCTCATGACATTAAAACCTATGCAAGAATCTTGGTAACGACACCGGCGCCGACGGTACGTCCACCTTCACGTACCGCAAAACGCAACCCGTCTTCCATCGCGATCGGCGCAATCAGTGTCACCGTCACTTTGATGTTGTCGCCCGGCATGACCATTTCCACGCCTTCCGGCAGGTCCATTTCGCCCGTGACGTCGGTGGTCCGGAAGTAGAACTGGGGCCGGTAGCCTTTGAAAAACGGGGTGTGTCGCCCGCCTTCTTCCTTGCTCAGGACGTAGATCTCGGCTTCAAACTGGGTGTGCGGCTTGATGGAGCCGGGCTTGGCCAGTACCTGGCCTCGTTCGACGTCGTCGCGCTTGGTGCCGCGCAGCAGCACGCCGCAGTTGTCGCCGGCCTGGCCCTGGTCGAGCAGTTTGCGGAACATTTCGACGCCGGTGACGATGGTCTTTTGGGTGTCTTTGAGGCCGACGATTTCGACTTCGTCGCCGACTTTGACGATGCCGCGTTCAATGCGGCCGGTGACGACGGTGCCACGTCCAGAGATGGAGAAGACGTCTTCGACGGGCATCAGGTAGTCGCCGTCGATGGCGCGCTCGGGCTCGGGGATGTAGCTGTCCATCGCGTCGACCAGCTTGAGGATGGCCGGGACGCCGATGTCGCTTTGGTCGCCTTCGAGGGCTTTGAGCGCGGAGCCGGTGATGATCGGGGTGGCGTCACCCGGGAAACTGTAGGAGTCGAGCAGTTCGCGGACTTCCATTTCGACGAGTTCGAGCAGTTCGGCATCATCCACCATGTCGGCTTTGTTGAGGAAGACGACGATGTAGGGGACGCCGACCTGGCGCGACAGTAGGATGTGTTCGCGCGTCTGCGGCATCGGGCCGTCGGCTGCGCTGACGACCAGTACGGCGCCGTCCATCTGGGCGGCTCCGGTGATCATGTTTTTGACGTAGTCTGCATGTCCCGGGCAGTCAACGTGGGCGTAGTGGCGCTTGGCGCTTTCGTATTCGACGTGCGAGGTGGATATCGTGATGCCGCGGGCTTTTTCTTCCGGCGCTTTGTCGATCTGGTCGTACGCGATAAACGATCCGCCAAATTTCTCCGCCAGCACTTTCGTCAGCGCCGCTGTCAGCGTCGTCTTGCCGTGGTCTACGTGACCGATCGTGCCGACGTTTACGTGCGGCTTCTTTCGCTCAAATTTTTCCTTGGACACGACTCTCTACCCCTTTAACTATATACGTCTGAATTTATCGGACAGGAAACTTAAGAAGCCTTCTTCATCACGGCTTCCGCAACACCAGAGGGCGCCTCGGTATAACGATGGAACTCCATCGAATAGGTCGCACGTCCCTGGGTCGCCGACCGCAGCGATGTCGCATACCCAAACATTTCTGCCAACGGCACTTCCGCACGAATAATCTTGCCGGCCGGCGCGTCGTCCATACCCTGTACCATGCCGCGGCGACGACTGAGATCACCCATCACGTCGCCCATGTAATCTTCAGGCGTCACGACTTCAACCTTCATCATCGGCTCGAGCAGCACAGGCTTCGCCTTGCGCGCGCCTTCCTTGAAGGCCATCGAGCCGGCTATCTTGAACGCCATTTCGTTGGAGTCGACTTCATGATACGATCCGTCGATAATCGCAACCCTGACATCGACCACCGGGTATCCGGCGATTACGCCGTTCTGCAACTGCTCCTTCACGCCCTTGTCAACGGCGGGAATATATTCCTTTGGCACAGTACCGCCGACAATCTCGTTGACAAACTCATAGCCGGCGCCTGCCTCCAGCGGCTCGATACGCAGCCAGACATGTCCGAACTGACCACGCCCGCCACTCTGCCGAACGAATTTACCTTCCTGCTCGACGGTGGCGCGTATCGTTTCGCGGTAGGCCACCTGTGGCGCACCTACGTTCGCCTCAACACCGAATTCACGCTTCATGCGGTCCACGATAATCTCAAGGTGCAATTCGCCCATGCCGGAAATAATCGTTTGCCCCGACTCTTCATCGCTGGACACACGAAACGACGGATCCTCCGCGGCAAGCTTGTTGAGCGCGACACCCATCTTTTCCTGGTCCGCCTTGGTCTTGGGCTCCACGGCCACCGAAATAACCGGCTCAGGAAACTCCATCCGCTCCAGCACGATGACGTTATTTATGTCGGACAGCGTATCGCCCGTCGTCACGTCCTTCAACCCGACGGCCGCTGCGATATCGCCGCACTGGACTTCCTTGATCTCTTCCCGGGAGTTGGCATGCATTTGAAGAATGCGGCCGATGCGCTCCTTCCTGGACTTGATCGGGTTATAAACGGTGTCGCCTGACTTGAGCACGCCGGAATAGACGCGGAAAAAGGTCAGCGTACCGACAAATGGATCAGTAGCGATCTTGAACGCCAGCGCAGAAAACGGCTCAGCGTCAGTGGCATGGCGCTCTGCTTCCGTCTGGGCGGCGTCATCGAGGTGTCCTTTGATCGCCGGCACGTCGGCCGGGGACGGAAGAAACTCTATGACGGCGTCCAACATCGCCTGAACGCCCTTGTTCTTGAACGCCGAACCACACAGGGTCGGCACAATTTCACTCTTCAGCGCGCGAATGCGCAGCCCTTTCTTTATTTCGGCCACGGAAAGCTCTACGCCGTCGAGATACTTTTCCATCAGTTCCTCGTTGGCCTCGGCGGCCGCCTCTACCATGCGATCGCGCCATTCCTTGCATGCCACGACCATATCCGCCGGAACGTCTTTTTCCTCGAAACGCATGCCCTTGGATTCGTCATCCCAGTAGATCGCCCTCATCTTGATCAGGTCGACGACCCCTTTGAAATTCTCCTCGGCACCGATAGGCAACTGGAGCGGCACCGGCGTCGCGCCGAGTCGCTCCTTGATCTGTTTGACGACGCGCAGGAAATTCGCACCGGCGCGATCCATCTTGTTGACAAAGGCAAGCCGCGGCACATGATATTTATTCGCCTGGCGCCATACGGTCTCGGACTGTGGCTCAACGCCGCCGACCGCGCAAAACAGCGCACAGGCACTGTCCAGCACGCGTAACGAGCGCTCTACCTCGATCGTAAAATCAACGTGCCCCGGCGTATCAATGATGTTGATGCGATGATCAGGGAACTGCCCTTCCATGCCTTTCCAGAAACAGGTGGTCGCCGCCGAGGTAATCGTAATGCCGCGCTCCTGCTCCTGCTCCATCCAGTCCATCACCGCGGCACCGTCGTGCACCTCACCTATCTTGTGAGAAACACCGGTGTAATACAGGATACGCTCTGTCGTCGTCGTCTTACCGGCATCGATATGCGCCATGATGCCGATGTTGCGATAACGCTCTATGGGTGTTTTGCGTGCCACGATCTGCCCTTTATCGATCTACGTAACGGTTACCAGCGGAAATGCGAGAACGCTTTGTTGGCCTCGGCCATACGATGCATGTCTTCGCGCTTCTTGACCGCGGTGCCGCGACTTTCGCAGGCATCCAGTATCTCGCTCGCCAGCCGCGAGCCCATGGTCTTCTCGCTGCGTCCGCGCGCCGACTCAACGAGCCAGCGCATCGCGAGCGCTGTCCGGCGGGACGCGCGCACCTCGACCGGAACCTGGTACGTCGCTCCGCCCACGCGCCGCGACTTCACCTCAACGACCGGGCGTATGTTGTCCAGCGCCTTGTTAAAGGCCGCCAGTACGTCCTCGCTACCCTTCTTGGCCACCTCATCCAGCGCACCGTAAACAATGCGCTCGGCGACCGATTTCTTACCCGACTTCATCACGACGTTGACGAACTTCGCGAGAATTTCGTTGTGAAATTTCGGATCGGGGAGAATTACCCGTTTTGCACTGACTCTTCTACGTGACATGTGTGCTTACTCGTTCTTCCCGGCGGTGTTTAGGTTTCGATCAGGCTTTCGGACGCTTTGCGCCATATTTGGAACGACCCTGGCGCCGGCCATCGACACCCGACGTATCCAGGCTTCCCCGTACTGTGTGATAGCGAACGCCCGGCAGATCCTTGACCCGCCCGCCGCGAATCAGAACAACCGAGTGCTCCTGAAGATTATGCCCCTCACCGCCGATGTAGGTCGTCACTTCCATACCATTCGTCAAGCGCACGCGTGCGACCTTGCGCAGGGCCGAGTTCGGTTTTTTCGGCGTCGTAGTATAGACACGGGTACACACACCACGTTTCTGAGGACATCCCTGCAGCGCCGGCACGTTGCTCTTCTCCGTCTGGCGGTCCCGAGGCTTTCTTACTAATTGATTAACTGTAGCCATTCGTATTTTGCTCTACCCAAAATATATTTAAGCGCTCAGCCATTTTTCTGCCCGCGATTTACGGGACGAAACGGGTGAACGCTTAAGCCTTGAATTTGAATTTGGCAGGGGAGTTGCATAGCCCTAACCAAAGAGGCGAAATTCTAGAATCCTGCCAGGGACCTGTCAAGCGAATTCCATGTTTAATTTACATATTTCTTTCCCATCCTTCACTTGCCACCGCTCGCAATCCGGAAATGGGCGGCACGGCCACCGCGCATTCCCGTTACCGGCGCTACGCCTGCTGCGCGCTGAGCGCCTCGCTCAACGCCGCTTCGACATCTTCTGTCGATCGCTTCGTTTCCTCGACCACCGGTTCTTTTATCTTGCTTTCCCGCATACGCCGGCGCTCGGCATGATGCGCGAGGCCCGTACCGGCCGGTATCAGGCGCCCGACAATGACATTTTCCTTAAGGCCCCGCAAGTCGTCGACCTTGCCGCTGACCGCCGCTTCTGTCAGCACCCGGGTGGTTTCCTGAAACGAGGCCGCGGAAATAAACGACTCCGTCGCCAGCGACGCCTTGGTGATGCCTAGCAGCATCGGATTGATCGTCGCGGTCTTCTTGCCTTCGGCCACCACGCGATCATTTTCTTCCAGTACACGCGCCCGATCGACCTGCTCGCCCTTGAGGAAACGGGTGTCACCAGGGTTGTTGACCTCGATCTTGCGCAACATCTGGCGCACGATAACTTCAATGTGCTTGTCGTTTATCTTGACGCCCTGGAGACGATACACCTCCTGAACCTCGTTGATAATATATCCCGCCAGCGCCGTGACACCGAGCAGACGCAGGATGTCGTGCGGATTCGGTGCGCCGTCCGCGATAACCTCACCACGCTCGACATGCTCGCCTTCAAAAACAGTCACATGCCGCCACTTGGGTATCAACTCCTCGTGACGTTCATCACTGTCCTTGCCGGTAATCACCAGACGCTGCTTACCCTTGGTTTCCTTGCCAAAGCTCACGGTACCGCTGATTTCCGCGAGTATCGCGGACTCCTTCGGCTTGCGGGCTTCGAACAGGTCCGCCACCCGGGGCAGACCACCGGTAATGTCGCGGGTCTTGGAAGACTCCTGCGGAACACGCGCGACAACGTCACCCACATCCACCTTGGCGCCATCCTCGACGCTGACGATGGTGCCGGAGGGCAGGAAGTAATGCGCCGGAATATCGGTCCCGGCGATGCACAGATCCTTGCCTTTGTCGTCGACCAGCTTGACCATCGGCCGCAGGTCACGCGCCGTCGATGCACGCTGCTTCGGATCGGTCACCACGCGGTTCGTCAGCCCCGTCACCTCGTCGGTCTGGGTTTCGACCGTTATGCCCTCAATAAAGTCACTGAATTTCAGGCGACCGGCCACCTCCGTGATGATCGGGTGGGTATGCGGGTCCCAATTGGCTACCAGCTGACCAGGAGTTACGTCATTCCCCTCCAAGACATTGATCACGGCTCCATAAGGAATCTTGTAGCGCTCCCGCTCGCGACCGCTCTCATCGAGAACCGTCAGCTCGCCGGAACGTGAAACCGCAACACTGTTGCCGCCAATTCGCTGCACCAGCTTGATGTTATGTAACCGGACCTTGCCGCTCGATTTGACGGTGACATTATTCGCCGCCGCAGCACGTGACGCCGCGCCACCGATATGGAAAGTACGCATCGTCAGCTGCGTGCCCGGTTCACCGATACTCTGCGCCGCAATCACCCCGACCGCCTCGCCAAGGTTGACGCGATGCCCCCGCGCCAGATCACGGCCATAGCAGGCCGCGCACACGCCGTAGCGCGATTCACACGTGATCGGCGAACGCACCCGTATCTGATCGATGCGCAGCTGTTCCAGCAGCTCGACGAGATGCTCATCAAGCATCAGGCCGTCCTCGACCGCCACCTCGTCGCTACTGCCTGGAACCATGATGTTCTCGACCACGACTCGACCGAGAACGCGCTCATGCAACGGCTCGACAACGTCACCGCCCTCAATCAGCGGCATCATCAACAGGCCGTTGGTCGTGCCACAATCTTCGTCGATAACGACCAGATCCTGGGCTACGTCGACCAGGCGGCGGGTAAGGTAACCGGAGTTTGCCGTCTTGAGTGCTGTATCCGCCAAGCCTTTGCGGGCACCGTGTGTCGAGATAAAGTACTGCAACACGTCCAGCCCTTCACGGAAATTGGCGGTGATCGGCGTTTCGATAATTGATCCGTCCGGTTTCGCCATCAATCCGCGCATGCCGGCGAGCTGCCGGATCTGCGCCGCACTGCCGCGCGCACCTGAATCGGCCATCATGAAAATCGAGTTAAACGACGGCTGCTTGACCTTGGTACCGTCCGCTGCAGTAACAATGTCGGTACCAAGCTGTTCCATCATCGCATTGGCCACCTGATCGTTGGTGTGCGACCAGATATCCACCACCTTGTTGTAACGCTCGCCGTTGGTCACCAGGCCGGACGTATACTGTCTTTCGATCTCCTTGACCTGCTGTTCGGCGACGGCGATGATCCGGTTTTTTCCTTCCGGGATCACCATATCGTCTACACCTATGGACATCCCCGCGACGGTCGCATAATGGAACCCCATATACATCAGCTGGTCCGCGAAGATAACGCTGGCCTTCAGGCCCAGACGCCGATAGCAGGTGTTCAGCAATCGCGAGATCGACTTCTTGTTCATATTCTGGTTGACCAGATCAAACGACAATCCGTCCGGAACAATCTCAGACAGCAGCGCCCGTCCGACCGTCGTGTTGACCCGGCGTATTGATTCGTGAGATTCGCCGTTACTGTCGATACGCACTTCGCGGATGCGAACCGCGATCTTCGCATGCAGGTCCACCGATCCCGTTTCGTAGGCACGATGAACTTCAGACGTGTCACTGCATATCGTACCTTCGCCCTTGACGTTCACGCCCTCGCGGCTCATGTAGTAAAGGCCCAAAACGACGTCCTGGGTAGGCACGATGATCGGCTCACCGTTGGCGGGTGACAGCACGTTATTGGTCGATAACATCAACGAACGCGCTTCCAGTTGTGCCTCAAGCGACAGCGGCACATGCACCGCCATCTGGTCGCCGTCGAAGTCCGCGTTGAACGCGGTACAGACCAGCGGATGCAACTGGATCGCCTTGCCTTCGATCAGCACCGGCTCGAATGCCTGGATACCAAGACGATGCAGCGTCGGCGCGCGGTTTAACATTACCGGGTGTTCGCGAATCACTTCCTCGAGGATATCCCAAACCTCGGGACCCTCGCGCTCGACCAGTTTCTTCGCCGCCTTGATCGTCGTCGCCAGTCCGCGGTACTCGAGCTTGCTAAAAATAAACGGCTTGAACAACTCCAGCGCCATTTTCTTCGGCAATCCGCACTGATGCAGTCTCAGTGTCGGCCCGACCACGATCACGGAGCGGCCGGAATAGTCAACGCGCTTGCCGAGCAGGTTCTGGCGGAAACGGCCCTGCTTGCCCTTGATCATGTCCGCCAGCGACTTCAGCGGCCGCTTGTTGGAGCCGGTAATGGCACGGCCACGACGGCCGTTGTCGAGCAACGCATCAACCGATTCCTGCAGCATGCGCTTTTCGTTGCGCACGATGATATCCGGCGCATTCAGATCCAGCAGACGCTTGAGACGGTTGTTGCGGTTAATCACGCGCCGGTAGAGATCGTTAAGATCGGACGTCGCAAAACGACCACCGTCCAGCGGCACCAGCGGCCGCAGTTCCGGCGGCAATACCGGCAGCACGGTCAGAATCATCCACTCCGGATGATTGCCGGACTCGAGAAACGCCTCAATGAGTTTCAGGCGTTTGCTCAACTTCTTCATCTTCGATTCCGACCCTGTCGACCCGATGTCCTCGCGCAGCTTGACGACTTCCGTCTTCAGGTCCAGCGTCTTGATCAATTCGAAGATCGCCTCGGCACCCATACGCGCATCGAACTCGTCGCCGTACTCTTCGATCGCCTCGAGATAGGCCTCATCGGACAGCAACTGTCCACGCTCGAGCTGGGAGATACCCGGATCGATCACGACGAACGCCTCGAAATAGAGCACTCGCTCGATGTCACGCAGTGTCATGTCAAGCAGCAAGCCCATGCGCGACGGCAGTGACTTGAGAAACCAGATATGCGCCACCGGGCTTGCCAGCTCGATATGGCCCATGCGTTCGCGGCGCACCTTGGCCAGCGTCACCTCGACACCGCATTTCTCGCAGATAATACCGCGGTGCTTCAGCCGCTTGTACTTGCCGCAAAGACACTCGAAATCCTTGACCGGTCCAAATATCTTGGCGCAGAACAACCCGTCGCGTTCCGGTTTGAAGGTACGATAGTTAATCGTCTCGGGCTTCTTCACCTCGCCATACGACCACGAGCGAATGCGTGCCGGGGAAGCCAATCCGATCTTGATCGTATCGAACTCGTCGAATTGCCCCTGCTGCCTGAAAAAGTTCACTAAATCTTTCAAGGTCGTTCTCCTGCTGCCTGGTTAGTAGGATGCGATCGGCAATTGCCTCGAATTTCATCCGTCGCAGCCATCAGCCAATACGTGTTCAACTGAGCTCGATATCAATACCCAGCGACCGGATTTCCTTCGTGAGCACGTTGAAGGATTCCGGCATGCCGGCTTCCATGCGATGGTCGCCGTCGACAATGTTCTTGTACATCTTGGTACGACCGCTGACGTCGTCAGATTTGACGGTAAGCATTTCCTGCAAGGTATAAGCAGCGCCGTAGGCTTCGAGCGCCCACACCTCCATCTCACCGAAACGCTGTCCGCCAAACTGCGCCTTGCCGCCGAGCGGCTGCTGAGTAACGAGACTGTACGGACCGGTGGACCGGGCATGCATCTTGTCATCGACCAGGTGGTTCAGTTTCAACATGTACATGTAACCGACGGTGATCTGGCGTCTGAACGCCTCTCCGGTACGGCCGTCAACCAGTGTCGTCTGACCGCCGGTGGGCAGATCCGCGAGCGCCAGCATTTTCTTGATCTCGCCTTCACTGCAACCATCGAAGACCGGGGTCGCCATCGGCACCCCCTCGCGCAGATTACGGGCGAGCACGATAATCTCGTTGTCGGAGAATGAGTCGAGGTCTTCCTTGCGACCGCTGGAGTTGTATATCTGGTCGAGGAACTTGCGCACCTCCGCGACCTTTCGCTGATCTTCCAGCATTTTCGCGATCTTGTTACCCAACCCCTTGGCGGCCCAGCCCAGATGGGCCTCGAGCACCTGCCCGACATTCATTCGGGACGGCACACCCAGCGGATTCAGGACAATATCGACCGGCGTACCATCCTCCATGTGAGGCATATCCTCAACCGGAACGATCATCGAAATGACGCCCTTGTTGCCATGGCGCCCGGCCATCTTGTCACCCGGCTGGATACGGCGCTTGACGGCAAGATAGACCTTTACCATCTTCAACACGCCCGGCGCCAGATCGTCGCCGGCCGTTAACTTGCGGCGCTGCTCCTCGTAGGTAGCATCCAGCTGCGAACGCTGCTGCTTGAGCTGATCGCGCAGCTGCTCGAGCTGTTTGTTGACGTCTTCACCGCGCAAGCGCACCTCAAACCACTTCTCGCGAGGAATCTCCTCCAGATAGCCCTTGATGATCTTGGTGCCCGCCTTCAGCTTTTTCGGACCGCCTTCTGCCGTCTTGCCAACCAGCAACCTTTCAACGCGCTGATAGGTGTCATCCTCGACGATACGATACTGGTCGTGCAGATCCTTCTTGACCCGCGCGAGCTCGCTTTCCTCGATTTGAAGGGCGCGCGTATCCTTGTCCACACCATCGCGCGTAAACACACGCACGTCGATGACGGTACCATTCATTCCGGACGGAACCCGCAATGACGTGTCCTTCACCTCGGCGGCCTTCTCGCCGAATATCGCGCGCAACAGCTTTTCTTCCGGTGTCAGCGGCGTCTCGCTCTTTGGCGTTACCTTGCCGACCAGGATATCGCCCGGCTTCACCTCGGCGCCGATATACACGACACCCGCCTCGTCGAGCTTGGATAGCGCGGCCTCACCGACATTCGGGATATCCGGTGTTATCTCCTCTGGCCCCAGCTTGGTGTCACGCGACACGCAGGCCAGCTCTTCGATATGAATCGTCGTGAAACGGTCTTCCTCAACGACGCGCTCCGATATCAGGATCGAGTCCTCGAAGTTATAGCCGTTCCACGGCATGAAGGCGACCAGCATATTCTGTCCGAGCGCGAGTTCACCGATGTCCGTCGAGGAGCCGTCGGCCAGCACATCGCCCTTGGCAATGACATCGCCCTTGCTGACGAGCGGGCGCTGGTTAATACAGGTGTTCTGGTTCGAACGCGTGTATTTGATCAGGTTGTAAATATCGACACCCGGCTCGCCCGGGCCGGTTTCATCGTCATTGACTCGCACCACGATACGGCTGGCGTCGACAAAGTCGACCTCGCCACCGCGCGTGGCGACAACGGCGGTACCCGAGTCGATCGCGACAGCGCGCTCGATACCGGTGCCGATCAGTGGTGTTTCCGAACGTAATGTCGGCACCGCCTGACGCTGCATGTTCGAGCCCATCAACGCACGGTTGGCGTCATCGTGCTCAAGAAACGGAATCAGCGCCGCCGCCACCGAAACGATTTGTCGCGGTGAAACGTCCATATGCTGAATACGATCCGGCGTAAACATCGAGAACTCGTTCTGATGCCGGCACGACACGAGATCGTCGACAAACTTCCCGGCCTTATCCAGCGTAGCGCTCGCCTGGGCGATGACATACTGGCCTTCCTCGATTGCCGAGAGGAATTCGATATCACTGGTCGCCTTGCCGTTTTCGACCTTACGATACGGGGTTTCAAGAAACCCGTATTCATTGGTACGCGCATAGACCGACAACGAATTGATCAGACCGATATTCGGGCCTTCCGGCGTCTCGATTGGACAGACCCGGCCATAGTGTGTCGGATGCACGTCGCGTACCTCGAAGCCGGCACGCTCGCGTGTCAATCCGCCCGGCCCAAGCGCCGAAACACGCCGCTTGTGCGTGACTTCCGACAGCGGATTATTCTGATCCATGAACTGCGACAGCTGACTGGAACCGAAAAATTCCTTGATCGCGGCCGACACAGGCTTCGCGTTGATCAGCTCCTGCGGCACCAGCTCTTCGGTTTCCGCAAGGCTCAGGCGCTCCTTGACGGCGCGCTCCACGCGCACCAGCCCCACACGGAACTGGTTTTCCACCATCTCGCCGACACTGCGCACGCGACGGTTGCCCAAATGGTCGATATCATCGACAAAGCCGCGACCATTCTTGATATCGATGAGCACTTTCAGCACATCAATAATGTCTTCCTGCGACAGCACACCAGCGCCGACAATCTCGCTGCGACCGACGCGGCGATTGAACTTCATGCGGCCGACCGGCGACAGATCATAGCGATCCGACGAGAAAAACAGATTGTGAAACAGCTGCTGCGCCGCGTCCTTTGTCGGCGGCTCGCCCGGGCGCATCATGCGGTAGATCTCGACCTGCGCTTCCAGATCGGAGCGCGTCAGATCGATATTCAGGGTATCCGAGATATAGGCACCACGATCCAGATCGTTGGTGAACAACGTCTTGATCTGCTTGATGCCGGCCTTGTTCAGCTTGTCGAGCAGCTCAACGGTCAGCTCGTCATTGGCATTGGCGACGATCTCGCCGCTGGACTTATCGATAATATCGTTCGCCAGGCGCTTGCCGATCACGAATTCCGTCGGCACGACCAGCGACTTCAGGTCGGCCTTCTCGATTTCGGCGATATGACGCATGGTAATGCGGCGCCCCGCCTCGACGATCACCTTGCCGCGAACCGCCTTGATATCAAACGACAGCGTGTCACCACGCAACCGCTCGGGAATCAACTCGAGCTGAATACCGTCGCTGGCGAAGGTGAACGTGTCATTCTCATAGAACACACCGAGTATCTGCTGGTTGTTGAATCCGAGAGCGCGCAGCAGTATGGTCACCGGCAACTTGCGGCGCCTGTCGATACGCACGAAAACGCAATCGAGCGGATCGAACTCGAAATCGAGCCAGGAACCGCGGTACGGAATGATCCTCGCCGAAAACAGCAGCTTCCCCGACGAGTGGGTTTTACCCCGATCGTGCTCGAAAAAGACGCCCGGCGAACGATGCAGCTGGGAGACAACGACACGTTCCGTACCATTGATGACAAACGTGCCGGTATCCGTCATCAGGGGCAATTCGCCCATGTAGACTTCCTGCTCGCGGATATCCTTGACGCGCTTGGCGTTGGCAGGCGCCTCCTTGTCGTATATCACCAGACGTAACTTGACGCGCAATGGCGCCGCATAGGTCAATCCGCGCAGCTGACATTCCTTGACGTTAAACGGAGGCGTGCCAAGCGTATAACTGACGTACTGGAGTTCCGCATTTCCCGAATAACTGACGATCGGAAACACCGACTTGAAGGCCGCGTGCAACCCCTCGTCCGCCCTTTTTGCCGGCTCCATATCGGCCTGCAGAAATTTGCTGAACGAATCGATCTGCATCGCCAGCAGAAAGGGGACTTCGAGTATCGTCGGACGCTTGCCAAAGTCCTTGCGAATCCGCTTCTTCTCAGTAAAGGAATAAGCCATGTGCGTTCCTCAACAGTTTTAAATTAGTGGCCGACCAGTAAAGTCCGTCGACCGGGTTTACTCTCAAAACAGCAACGGGCCGGTGACATCAGCGTCACCAGCCCAATCCTGGTACAACGTTTTTCCGGTACAGAGATCTCTATTCCGCTGTTACTTTACTTCAACCGAAGCGCCGGCTTCTTCAAGCTGCTTCTTGAGATCCGCAGCCTCTGCCTTGGAAACGCCTTCCTTGACCGTGGAAGGCGCGCCTTCCACCATGTCCTTCGCCTCTTTCAAACCCAGGCCGGTAATAACCCGTATTACCTTGATGACGCCGACCTTGTTGGCGCCGAAGCTGGTCATCACGACGTTAAACTCCGTCTGCTCCTCGGCAGCTGCCGCACCGCCGGCCGCGGCCGGGGCCGCAACCGCCGCCACTGCAGCTGCCGACACGCCGAACTTCTCTTCCATCGCAGAGATCAGGTTGACGACCTCCATGACGCTCATGTTGGAGATCGATTCCAGAATTTCTTGACTTGATACAGCCATTGCAAATTACCTCATTCAATAAATTTATGTGTTTATGCGGCCTGTTTGGCATCGCGTACCGCGACCAGCGTCCGCACCAGTTTCGTCGAGGGCGCAGCCAGTGTCCGTGCCAATTTCTCTATCGGAGCCTTCATCACCGCCATCAGTATGCTGATCGCCTCATCGCGCGTCGGCATACTGGCCAGTGTTTTGAGTTCGCTCGGGTCCAGCAATTTACCGCCGAGCGCAATGACCTTGATCTGGAGCTTTACGTGATCCTTGACAAAGTTATTGAAAACCCGCGCAGCGGATGACGGACTATCCAAAGAGAAAGCCAGAATCAACGGGCCAACGAGTCCATCACTCATGCATGAAAACTCGGTGCCTTCAAGCGCGCGCCGGGCAAGCGTGTTTTTAACCACACGCATTTTCACCCCTTCGGCTCGCGCCTTCGCCCTTAGTTCTGTCATTTCAGCTACGGACAAGCCGCGGTAATCCGCGGCAATGGCAGATTGCGCCCGGGCGGCGATACCCGCCACCTCTTCGACAATTGCCTGCTTGTCCTTGCGTGTTAACAAATGCCTACCTCCTCTGCTTATAATCAATCGCGCCACACGGGCGTGATCACCGTTTCAAAATAGCCAAGCCGGTCTGCACCGGTGGCTGCCCTGTCACGGAGGCCGTAGGCAGGAAAAAACCTGTCTCGGGCGCCACCGTCTGCGCAGGCAGGATTCAACGTGTTGTTGCGATCCTGATTAAGCATCAAGCACCTGCGGTCTTTGACGGCTACCGGAAATTCCGGCAGCCCAAAGCTCGTCTAGCTGTGCGCGTCGCTGGCGACCACGGAAGCCGGGTCAACGGCGAGCCCTGGTCCCATCGTCGTCGACACACTGATCTTCTTCAAATAAATGCCTTTGGCACCGCTCGGCTTCACCTTGTGAAGGTCCACCAGCAACACACCAAGATTTTCGCGCAATGCCACAACGTCAAAACTCGCCTTACCGATCGTACAGTGAATAATGCCGGCCTTGTCGGTCCGGTACCTTACCTGACCGGCCTTCGCGTTGGTCACCGCCGCCGCCACGTTCGGCGTGACAGTGCCCACCTTCGGATTCGGCATCAAGCCACGCGGACCGAGGATCTGCCCGAGCTGACCGACCACGCGCATCGCATCTGGCGTCGCAATCACCACGTCGAAATCCATGCTGCCCGCCTTGATCTGCTCCGCCAGGTCTTCAAACCCGACGATATCGGCACCCGCATTCCGAGCGGCATCAGCGTTCGCGCCTTGCGCGAATACCGCCACCCTGACCTTTTTTCCGGTGCCGTGCGGCAACACGGTAGAACTACGCACCACCTGGTCCGATTTACGCGCATCAATACCCAGATTGATGCTGACATCAACGGATTCGTCAAACTTGACTGACGACAGCTCCTTAAGCAGGCCGAGCGCCTCGTCGACGGAATACTGCTGACCCGGCCGCACCCGCTCGCGAATCTTTTTCATACGCTTCGACAACGTCGTCATGATCAGACACCCTCCGTCGTGATGCCCATGCTGCGGGCACTTCCGGCGATGGTGCGTACCGCCGCATTCAGGTCGGCCGCCGTCAGATCCGGCATTTTGGTCTTCGCGATATCTTCAAGCTGCGCTCGCGTTACGTGACCCACCTTGTCCGTATGCGGCGTCTTGCTGCCGCTCTTGATGCCCGCCGCTTTTTTTAGCAGGACCGACGCTGGCGGAGTTTTCGTAACAAAGGTAAAACTGCGATCGCTATAAACGGTAATGATCACCGGGATCGGCATCCCCGCTTCCAGACTCTGCGTCTGGGCATTGAACGCCTTGCAAAACTCCATAATGTTAACGCCATGCTGACCCAGCGCCGGCCCAACTGGCGGACTCGGGTTCGCCTGGCCTGCCTTAACCTGCAACTTGATATATGCCTGAACTTTTTTTGCCATCACCGCTTCCTTATGTTCGGGTTCAAACGCCGCAAGGCTCCCCGTGTTCTGAGAAGCCGCAGATTACTGCGCCTTCCCGTGGTTGATCGCCCCTAACCTTTTTCGATTTGGCCGAACTCCAGGTCAACCGGGGTGGAACGACCAAAAATCAATACTGAAACACGTACGCGACTCTTCTCATAGTTCACTTCCTCAACGACACCGTTGAAATCGGCAAACGGACCGTCGATAACGCGCACCACTTCGCCAACCTCGTATAGCACTTTGGGCTGCGGCTTTTCCGTACCCTCCTGCACACGCTGCAGAATCCGGTCGGCTTCCTTTTCGGAAATCGGCGCCGGCTTGTCACTGGTGCCACCGACAAAACCCATCACCTTGGGCACATCCTTGACCAGGTGCCAGGTATCCTCATCCATTTCCATGTGGACAAGTACGTAGCCGGGGAAAAACTTCCGATCGCTTTTGCGCTTCTGGCCACCACGCATTTCGACGACTTCTTCCGTAGGCACAAGAATTTCGCCGAACTTGTCCTCCATGCCACGCAGCTTGATACGGTCCCTTAACGACACCACCACCTGCTTTTCATAACCCGAATAGGCATGAACCACATACCAACGCATCGCCATGCACTCAGCCTCCTGATACGGTCAACATCCTGACCAGCCACAATAAAAGCATATCCAAGAGCCACAGCAGGATCGCGACAACGATCACCATCGCGATCACCAGCAACGTTGTCTGGTTGGTTTCCTTGCCGGTCGGCCAGACGACCTTCCGGATTTCGGTTCTTGAATCGCCGAGAAACGACCAGGCCCTGCGCCCTTCCGCCGTCTGGTACACAATCGCAGTCGACACAGCAAGGCCAGCCAATATTCCAAATACCCGCAACAGCACCGACTCGTTGCCAAAATAGTAAAACGCGCCCACCGCCCCTGCGAGCACCAGCACCGCCAACACCAGTTTAATCTTGTCTGCCATAGTTACGCCGGTGACTCTTACGCCCTGCCTTTCACTGGCAGGCCAGGAGGGAATCGAACCCCCAACCTGCGGTTTTGGAGACCGCCGCTCTGCCAATTGAGCTACTGGCCTGTAATCGCCAAACCGGGCACGTTACCCGAAACACGATATTGTTTCCGGTAAATTTCGTCCCGGCCAATAACCTCATTAAAACCTATGCAAGAATCTTGGTAACGACACCGGCGCCGACGGTACGTCCACCTTCACGTACCGCAAAACGCAACCCGTCTTCCATCGCGATCGGCGCAATCAGTGTCACCGTCACTTTGATGTTGTCGCCCGGCATGACCATTTCCACGCCTTCCGGCAGGTCCATTTCGCCCGTGACGTCGGTGGTCCGGAAGTAGAACTGGGGCCGGTAGCCTTTGAAAAACGGGGTGTGTCGCCCGCCTTCTTCCTTGCTCAGGACGTAGATCTCGGCTTCAAACTGGGTGTGCGGCTTGATGGAGCCGGGCTTGGCCAGTACCTGGCCTCGTTCGACGTCGTCGCGCTTGGTGCCGCGCAGCAGCACGCCGCAGTTGTCGCCGGCCTGGCCCTGGTCGAGCAGTTTGCGGAACATTTCGACGCCGGTGACGATGGTCTTTTGGGTGTCTTTGAGGCCGACGATTTCGACTTCGTCGCCGACTTTGACGATGCCGCGTTCAATGCGGCCGGTGACGACGGTGCCACGTCCAGAGATGGAGAAGACGTCTTCGACGGGCATCAGGTAGTCGCCGTCGATGGCGCGCTCGGGCTCGGGGATGTAGCTGTCCATCGCGTCGACCAGCTTGAGGATGGCCGGGACGCCGATGTCGCTTTGGTCGCCTTCGAGGGCTTTGAGCGCGGAGCCGGTGATGATCGGGGTGGCGTCACCCGGGAAACTGTAGGAGTCGAGCAGTTCGCGGACTTCCATTTCGACGAGTTCGAGCAGTTCGGCATCATCCACCATGTCGGCTTTGTTGAGGAAGACGACGATGTAGGGGACGCCGACCTGGCGCGACAGTAGGATGTGTTCGCGCGTCTGCGGCATCGGGCCGTCGGCTGCGCTGACGACCAGTACGGCGCCGTCCATCTGGGCGGCTCCGGTGATCATGTTTTTGACGTAGTCTGCATGTCCCGGGCAGTCAACGTGGGCGTAGTGGCGCTTGGCGCTTTCGTATTCGACGTGCGAGGTGGATATCGTGATGCCGCGGGCTTTTTCTTCCGGCGCTTTGTCGATCTGGTCGTACGCGATAAACGATCCGCCAAATTTCTCCGCCAGCACTTTCGTCAGCGCCGCTGTCAGCGTCGTCTTGCCGTGGTCTACGTGACCGATCGTGCCGACGTTTACGTGCGGCTTCTTTCGCTCAAATTTTTCCTTGGACATCGAACTGTCTCCTCGAATTATCGTTACCTGCCGTACCAATCAACGAATCTCGCGATATGGCAACTGCCTGCCCAACCTGTCATATCGCCAGACCCCTCGAGCCTTCGCAACCCCGCGTTTTCCGCCCGCTATACAAACAAACTGGAGCCCACAACCGGAATTGAACCGGTGACCTCTTCCTTACCAAGGAAGTGCTCTACCGACTGAGCTATGTGGGCCAAATTCCACTAACGTTGCGCCGCCGGCATACTTCAACGCCACATGGAGCGGGTGATGGGAATCGAACCCACACCATCAGCTTGGAAGGCTGAGGTTCTACCATTGAACTACACCCGCTATTTTGCCCGGGGGATAGCTTCTGGCGTTTCAGCCCCACCTGGAACTCTGGTGGAGGGGGGAGGATTCGAACCTCCGAAGGCTGAGCCGTCAGATTTACAGTCTGATCCCTTTGGCCGCTCGGGAACCCCTCCCAACGCATAAACATTTAATTTTGCGTTAGATATTTTCTAGTGTCAATAGAAAGACGAGCGAAGCCAAATACGCCTGCCAGACGTATACGGAACTTCGCTACCCTAACGCCAAATTTTCCCTGCCGTAACTCGCAAAAAAAAACGGGATTCCTTCCAGCCACCCTGGCCAAGGCGCGAAGTGTACCCGAAAATTTCCGGCAGTTCGAGTGTTTTTCCAATCAAACCTGCCGAGTCCGCGCGACCGAGCGCCTGAATAATGGCCAAATGTATTATCGCATTCCGCAACTTGATGCCTGGACACGACATCGTCCAGGCCGGGATTAGAATCTCAAGCATACCGCCGATACTTTTCGACCGCGCTCGAGCCCTTCCAACACCCGACCGCCGCCACATGAATAGCCGAGACAAGCACCTCGTCAAGATGGTTTCCGTCTCCTAGCACGGCGCCGGGGTTCAATCTTGATCACTCGCCAAACCGGATTACCTGCCGCGGTGACGATAAATAACGGCGTCAGCGGGCGCGTGATGGGATATTTGGCTGCCCCGGATTTGCCGTAAAGCTGCCAACATATCGCAGCGTGTCGAGAAAAAATCCGCCGCGTCAACGACAACACATTGGTTACATGCACGCGCCGGCATCAAATTTGTGCTGTGCCGACATTTTCGCGCGTCAGCGCAGCATGACGAATGCGCGGGACGACGAAAAATAACCGAAAACAGATCGTGAAAAGTTTATTCAAGAACCTGGGTGCCATATAATGCGACCAAAGGCTACCGGGCGCCTGCTCGCAGCCACCGTGAGACAACGTGCTAATAAAAGGCACCCTGTCAGCTTTTTATCCGCTAGCAAGATGCGTCGTGACAGGGACCACCAAGTGACAGACCAGCAGTACTCACTCACCCCGGGGGGATAGATGACCGATCCGATAACCAGATACGCGCCAACAGTACGGACACTATGTGGCGCGATTTATCTGTCCTGTTCTATTGGCGCTGTCGCCGCTGAAACCACGCAATATGTCAGCGATAATCTCGAAATCACCATGCGTAGCGGCGAAAGCACCCGACACCAGATCGTACGCATGCTGTCCAGCGGAACGCCTCTTGAGGTTCTGGAAGAAAACACTGAAACCGGATACTCGCGGGTTCGCGATCCCAAAGGCACTGTCGGCTACGTACTGACACGTTACCTGATGAACCTCCCAAGCGCCCAGGATCGGCTTGCGGAAACTCAAAAAAAGCAGGTCAATACCGAGATCGAAACCAAGCGTTTGAAAGAGGAGATTAAGCAACGTAACGAGGAACACAAAAGTCTCGCCGCCGAGAAGCAGCAACTCGAAGAAGATGCGCGGAAACTTGATCTTGAATTGAACACGATCCGCAAAACCGCCGCAAGCACACTCGCCATTGATCAGGAAAATCGGACGAACAAGGCGCGGCTTGTCACTATCGAACAGGATCTACAAGTACTGAAGCAGGAAAATGAAGCGCTGAAAGACCGTACTGCAAGAGACTGGTTTATGGTAGGCGCCGGCGTCATTCTGTTGGGCATGGTGATCGGCCTGATCATCCCGAAAATCCGCTGGCAGAAGAAATCGTCTTGGGATTCGCTCTAACCACGGCCATAACAATGCGAACGCTGGAACCAATAGTGCCGGAGCCGCGGGCCAGCTCCGGCACTGAAACTCACCTGCGTTTTATTTAGAAGTGCACGTCGACGGCAACAAGGTCGTTACCTTTCGCTTCGTAACTGACCATCACCTGGCCGCTCGCGCTGGATACGTCCTTGAGTATCGCAGTACTCGCCCTGAAGGTGATTGGCGCGCGCGTCTCGGCATCCATTATCGTGAATGTCTCTTTGCCCTTGTCCACCGCCGTCACCTGTCCCACATGTTTGTTCGGACCAGCGACGTTACAGGCCAGCACCATCTGGCTACCGAATGCCATCGCCAAGAAGAGTACCGTGTTGAATACCATTTTTGCTTTCATTAAACGCCCTCCATAAAGACCATATTGCCAACCTTACGTTGGAGAAACCGCCGACCCGAAAGTTCACCGCCTATTCGTCAGTCACGCAACCTTCCGAGGCGTTCTTGACGTTCTTTATATACTTGTAAAGCGTTCCTCGTGACGCCTTGTATGGCGGCATTGCCCAGCGGGCGCGCCGTTTTGCCAGCTCCGCCTCACTAACTGCCACGGATAATTCATTACGATCCGCATCGATGGTAACAACGTCGCCGTCGCGAACCAACGCAATGGCGCCACCCTCCTGCGCCTCCGGCACCACGTGCCCGATAATGAAGCCGTGTGAGCCGCCGGAAAAGCGGCCGTCAGTGATCAGGGCGACATCGGCCCCGAGGCCAGCGCCCATGATAGCGGAAGTCGGCGTCAGCATTTCCGGCATGCCCGGCCCGCCCTTCGGACCTTCATAGCGGATCACAACCACATCGCCCTTTTGTATTTCGCCGCGTTCAAGGGCGGCCAGCATGGCTTCCTCCGAATCGTAAACTCTGGCCGTGCCAACAAACCGCATGCCTTCCTTGCCGGTAATCTTGGCCACTGCACCGCCCGGCGCCAGATTGCCGCGGAGGATCCGGATATGGCCGGTCGCCTTGATAGGCTGATCCAGCCGATGAATCACGTCTTGCCGGTCGGCAAGCGGCGTTACGTTCGCCAGGTTTTCCGCGATCGTTTTGCCGGTCACTGTCATACAATCACCGTCAATAAAGCCTTTCTCCAGCAGATATTTCATCACCGCAGGCGTGCCGCCGACGTCATGGAGATCCTCCATCACGTACTTGCCACTGGGCTTGAGATCCGCGAGCAATGGCACCCGGTCGCTGACGCTCTGGAAATCATCGATCGTCAGCGACACATCGACAGCCCGCGCCATCGCCAGCAAATGCAGCACGGCGTTGGTCGATCCGCCGAGTGCCATCACAATGACCATCGCGTTCTCGAACGCGGCCCGTGTCATGATGTCACGTGGCTTGATATCGTTTTCCAGCAAATGGGCCATCGCCGCCCCGGCACGAAAACACTCGTCGTGCTTGCCGGGGTCTATCGCCGGGGTCGATGAACTGTACGGCAGCGTCATGCCCATCGCCTCAATCGCGCTCGCCATGGTGTTGGCGGTATACATGCCCCCGCACGCGCCCGGCCCGGGACAGGATCGCCGGACGATATCGCTACGCGTCTGCTCATCTATTTTGCCGGCGATGAACTCGCCGTAACTCTGGAAGGCCGAAATAATATCCAGCTTCTGCTCACCCCGATGCCCCGGCTTGATGGTCCCGCCGTAAATCATCAGGGCCGGACGATTCAATCGCCCCATCGCGATCAGGCAGCCCGGCATGTTCTTGTCGCATCCGGGAACGGTGATAACGGCGTCATACCACTGGGCGCTGACCACTGTTTCTATCGAATCCGCAATCAGGTCGCGGGACTGGAGCGAATAACTCATGCCTTCAGTGCCCATGGATATACCGTCACTAACACCGATGGTGTTGAAGCGCATGCCAACCGCGCCAGCGGCAACCACGCCGGACTTCACTTTGGCGGCAAGATCAAGCAAATGCATGTTACAGGTGTTGCCCTCATACCAAACGCTGGCGATCCCCACTTCCGGCTTGTGCATATCACCTTCGGTCAGCCCGGTCCCGTAGAGCATCGCCTGCGAGGCGCCCTGCGATTTCGGCTCGGTAACGCGCGCGCTATATTTGTTCAATTTCCTGGACATTACCTGCTCCGTTCATCCATCGATTTATCAGCAAAACCTGTCGCCGGGCAGGTCATCGCACCGAATCAACCGTGCCAGCGGGCTTCAGAGAATACCAGAATTACGGATTTTATCGTGCCGTTTTGGTAAAGTATCGACCCCACGCGCGCACGGCCACCTACTTTACCAATTGGTTCGGCACTATAGGTTTATGCTCGAAAAACTCGAAAAAAAGCTGCTGCACTACACGCGTAAAGCGATCGCTGACTATGCCATGATAGAGACTGGCGATCGCGTTCTGGTCTGCCTGTCCGGCGGCAAGGATTCGTACACACTGCTGCACTTGCTCAATCAACTGCGGCAGCGCACCAACGGAAAATTCGAGATTCAGGCCTACACGCTCGACCAGTCCCAGCCGGGCTGGGACGATCGTTACTTGAGGCAATGGCTGGAAGACAGCGGTATCCCATACACGATCGAAACGCGGAACACCTACGGCGTGGTCATCGAAAAAATACCGGAGGGAAAATCATACTGCTCGCTCTGCTCGAGGCTGCGTCGCGGCAATATCTACCGTTATGCGTCGGAAAACGGGTTCACCAAGATCGCGCTCGGCCATCACCGCGACGACCTAATCCAAACCCTGTTGATGTCGATTTTTTACAGCGGCCAGATCAAGTCGATGCCGCCGAAATTATTGACGGACGACCGGAAAAATATCGTCATACGGCCGCTTGCCTACTGCCAGGAATCTGACATAGCCGCCTATGCGAAACTGCGCGCGTATCCGATCATACCGTGCAATCTTTGCGGCTCGCAGGATAACCTCAAGCGCCAGAAAATGAAGGAACTCATTGCCGAACTTGCGCAGGAAAACGCGAAGGTTCCGTCAAACATTCTTGGCGCGCTCGGCAATATCCAGCCGAGCCAGTTGATGGACCACGACTTGTGGAACTTCAAATCGCTGGATGCTGATCGCCAACGGACCCCGGACGCATTCGACGACGAGGCGCCGGAGCCCGCAACGTCGTCAGTTGGCTGAACGTTTCGGCACGCGCACCCGACGTCCGTCGCAATGCATCTCCATCACGATCACTATCTCGCATCCACCAGCGTCCAATCGGTTCGCCCCTTCAGTGCACCGGTAAATACGCACTGGTGCCGGCAGGGCGCACCAGTCGGCCCACATATCGGACTTCGTAAGACGCGCTACCCGTGCAAAACAACAGCCTTCGGACACGGGCGCTGACCCCGCCGCCTGACGTCGACGCGGCGACCCTCTACCCAACCGATCCGCATTTGACCACTAAATCCGGGCCGAGCCGCATCGTTCAGACCGGCAGGCTGACAAACTGCCCGAATCGGATAGAATAACGCTGACATTGCTGTTGCACACGGCGCGGATGCGCAAGCCTGCCTGAAGGCAGATGAGACACCAACCGACGACAGAAGGACGGAATCCATTGCCTGACAAGATAAATGGCCAGCAATTCGTGAACTGGTTCCGCCACTCGTCGCCCTATATCAATGCCTTCCGCGGTAAAACATTTGTAGTCACGTTCGGCGGCGAGGCAGTACTCGACGAGACGTTTTCCGGATTGATACACGATCTCGCGCTGCTCGGCTCGCTTGGCGTCCGTCTGGTGGTGGTACACGGCGCACGGCCGCAGATCGAGGACTGCCTGACCAAACATGACGCGCAACTCCGCTACGTCAATGGCCTGCGTGTGACGGATGAGGTAGCGCTCGACTGCGTCAAACTAGCGAGCAGCGTCGTACGTCTGGAGATCGAGGCATTGCTGTCCATGGGTCTGGCGAATTCGCCGATGGCCGGGGCGCGAATTCGCGTCGCTTCGGGCAACATGGTCGTCGCGCAACCGTTGGGCGTACGTGACGGTGTCGACTACCGCTATACCGGCGAGGTTCGGCGGATAGACATTGAAGCGATCACGCACCACCTCAATTGCGGAGCCATTGTGTTGTTGCCACCGCTGGGTTATTCACCCACCGGGGAGATTTTCAATCTCAGCGCCCTGGAAGTTGCCAGCGCAACGGCAATCGCACTGAAGGCCGACAAGCTGATTTGTCTGGTCGAGGAACGCGGATTGCTCGACGGCCGCAAGAAACTGCTGGCGCAACTCGACCTGGCGGAGGCCCAGGACCTGCTTGCCGCGCGTCGCAAGCTGCCCGAGGAACTCACGCGTACCTTGCTGACTGGCGTGTCCGCCTGCCGCGGCGGTGTGCGGCGCACACATATCATCAGCCGCCACGTGGATGGCGGGTTACTGCTTGAGCTGTTCACCCGCGACGGTATCGGCACGCTGATCGCCGGCGATATTTACGAGGGGATTCGCCAGGCGACGATTGATGACATTGGGGGAATTCTTGCGCTGATCACTCCTCTCGAAGACGATGGCGTGCTGGTACGGCGATCGCGGGAACTGCTTGAAACCGAAATCGCGAATTTCTCCGTCGTGGAACGCGACGGAACGATCATCGCTTGCGCGGCGCTGTACCCGTTCATTGACGAACATGCCGCGGAACTCGCCTGCCTCGCGGTACACCCCGATTACCGCCGCTGCGGTTATGGTAACCGCCTCATGAACACGCTGGAGCGGAAAGCCCGACTACAGCGGATCGGGCAGATATTCCTGCTGACCACCCATACTGCTCATTGGTTTCGCGAGCGCGGTTTCCGCAGCTCAAGACTTGAGGCATTACCGGTTAAACGGCAAACGCTCTATAACTACCAGCGCGGCTCGAAAATATTGGTCAAGGACTTGTGACGGCAAAGAAAAGGCCGCGCTGACCGCCTATGAAGACTCCAAAGGGGTCATCGAATCGAATACCAGCGGTGCAAGCTGGCGCAGCGCGTCCGCATATACCTTGCGTTTGAACTCGACCACATCCTCCATCGGCCTCCAGTAACTCACCCAACGCCAACTGTCGAATTCCGGCTTGTCGCTTCGATCAAATCGCACGTTGCTTTCATCACCGATCAGTCGCAGCATAAACCAGACCTGTTTCTGACCGATGCAGACGGGTTCGGTGTCGTAACGAACCAGCCGTCGCGGCAAACGATAACGCAGCCAACCCGAAGTACGTCCCATGACCATGACATGCTCGTCACGCAGGCCGATTTCTTCTTCAAGCTCGCGGTACATCGCCTGTTCGATGGTTTCGTTCTCACGGACGCCGCCCTGGGGAAACTGCCAGGCATTCTGCCCGACGCGCCGCGCCCAAAAGACCCGGTTATCCTGATTGCTCAGAATAATACCGACGTTCGATCTGTAACCACAGTTATCAATCATCAGATAAGCGCAGGTGCTAATTCCTTGTTATTATTCTATAAAGCGCCTGTTTGGGTAAAGGGGTTTCCACCCAGGCCCACATGACTGAAAAATATCCGGTAAAAACAACAGGCAACACGCAAATCTTGTAGCTCATCGAACCGGTCCGCGGCACCTGCCTGATCGCGGCCATAAAAGGAATATCCTGTTGACCCTCGCGATCTTCGACCTCGACAACACCCTGCTGGCCGGCGACAGCGATTATCTATGGGGCCGCTTTCTGATCGAGCAGGGCGTAGTGCCGCATGATCAATATGAACACGATAACCAGCGTTACTATGATGATTACACCCGGGGAACCCTGGATATTCTTGAATTTCTTGCGTTCCAGCTGCGGCCCCTGGCCGCACACGATCCAGCATTGTTGCGCCAATGGCGCAAAGGTTACATCGAGCAAAAAATCCTGCCAGTTCTGTTACCAAAGGCCCGGGATCTGATTGCACGCCATCGAAACAACGGTGATACGCTGGTCATTGTGACCGCCACGAACCGTTTCATCACCGAGCCGATTGCAAAACTCTATGGCATCGACGACTTGATAGCGACCGAACCCGAGACGGTGGGCGGACGCTACACGGGTCGCGTTGCCGGGGTCCCCTCGTTCCGCGCAGGCAAGATCACGCGTATTGTCGAGTGGATGGAACCGCGAGGCCTCAACCTGGCCGGCAGCTGGTTTTACAGTGACTCCCACAACGACCTGCCACTACTGGAAATCGTCGACAACCCGGTCGCTGTGGATCCGGACGACACTTTGACGGCGCACGCGGAAACCAAGGGATGGCCGATCATCACGCTCCGCTGATGCGCGGCCCGATTTTATTAACCGGGCTCGCGGCGCTGGCGCCCGTCTGCCTGGTTTTTGCCGTCACGACCGGCAGCGTCGCCACCAGCTGGCACGACGTTTGGCAGGCGATGACCGGCTCTGCCACGGAACCCGTTCAACGCGTGATCACGGAATTGCGCTGGCCGCGCGCCATAAGTGCATTTGCCACCGGCGGTATGCTTGCGCTGGCCGGCGCACTAATGCAGGTATTGTTGCGTAACCCGTTGGCCGATCCCTACGTGCTGGGCATTTCGGGCGGCGCGGCGGTCGGCACGCTGGGTGCCATGCTCGCCGGCATCACGGCGACGTTGGTGCTGACCGGCAGCGCTTTTCTGGGGGCACTGGTATCGATGTTTCTGGTGTTCTCGCTGGCGCGCGGCGGCGGTGGCTGGACGCCGACCCGGTTACTGCTTACTGGCGTCATTGTCGCCGCGGGCTGGGGGGCGCTCATCAGTTTCCTGCTGGCCGTCAGCCCTGAACAACAGCTGCGCGGCATGTTGTTTTGGCTGATGGGGGATTTAACGTACGCGGAGAATCCCGCGATCGCATTGATGGTGCTCGTTGCTGGCCTGGTCATTTGTCTGCCATTCGCGCGCCAAATGAACGTGCTGTCACACGGCGATTTACGGGCCAGCGCCCTTGGCGTAAACACGCAGCCGCTACGGTTACAAATCTATGTTGTTGCATCACTGCTGACTGCCGCTGCGGTGACATTGGCAGGCAGCATCGGCTTCGTCGGATTGATTGTGCCCCACCTGGTACGTCTGCTGGGCGGTAACGATCAGCGCTTCCTGCTGCCTGGCGCCGTGCTGCTTGGGGGCAGCCTGCTTGTCATCGCTGACACGCTCGCTCGCACGATACTTGCGCCTGATCAACTGCCGGTTGGCGTCATCACCGCTTTTCTCGGCGTACCGGTTTTTCTGGCGTTGCTGCAACGAGGATACCGGTGAACACCGTGCTGGAAACGACCGCACTTGATGTCCAGATCGTCGGACTCACGGTCTGCAGAAATCTCACGTTCTCGATCCGCCGGCCTCAGTGCTGGGCGATTCTTGGCAAAAACGGCGCGGGTAAAACAACGCTTTTGCATACATTAGCCGGCCTGCGGCCGTACGATCACGGTTCAATTCGATTGCTCGGCAAAGACATCGATCAGTGGCCCCGGCGAGATATCGCCAGGCATATCGGCGTCACGTTTCAGGACTGCGACGACCGTTTTCCCAGCACCGTCCTGGAAAGCGCACTCGTCGGCCGCCATCCATTCCTGAAACCGTGGCAATGGGAAAACGACGACGATCGATCGATCGCCCGCGCGGCCCTGCGTGCCGTTGGTCTTGCCGGTCTGGACCATCGTATCGTATCGACACTGTCCGGCGGCGAACGGCGACGGCTGGCCATCGCCACCGCGCTGACGCAGGATCCTGACCTCTACTTGCTCGACGAACCGACCAATCATCTCGATGTCCATCACCAAATCGCCGTGCTGGATACGATTACCCGACGGGTACGGGAACAGGGAAAATCCGCGATGATGATCCTGCACGACGCCAATCTCGCGTCACGCTACTGCGATCACGTTCTGCTGTTATATGGGGACGGAAGGCACGAATGCGGACCCGTATCGACCACGCTTACCGAGGCAAACCTCGCCAGCGTCTACGGGCATCCGATTCACCGAATTCGGGGACCGGCGGCTGATGTCTTCGTGCCCGGGTAATTCCGGGGTCACATGTTGGCGAACGCGTCCTTATTGGCCGCCTTCAAGCGAGCATCCTGTTTGCTGACGACGCCCTGCCGGACCATCTCCATCAGGCACTGATCGAGTGTCTGCATACCGAGCGACTGGCCGGTCTGAATCGCCGAATACATCTGTGGGATCTTGTTCTCGCGGATCAGGTTACGAATCGCGGGCGTGCCGATCAGTATCTCGTGCGCCGCAACACGACCACCGCCGACGCGTTTTAGCAGCGTCTGGGCAATTACCGCGCGCAACGACTCGGACAGCATCGAACGCACCATTTCTTTCTCCGCCGCCGGAAACACGTCGATGATACGGTCAATAGTCTTGGCCGCGGAGCTCGTATGCAGTGTTCCAAACACGAGGTGGCCGGTTTCCGAAGCGGTCAGCGCCAAACGAATGGTCTCGGGGTCGCGCATTTCACCGACGAGAATAATGTCCGGGTCTTCACGCAACGCCGACCGCAGGGCCTCGTTAAAACCCAGCGTATCACGGTGTACTTCGCGCTGGTTGACCAGGCATTTCTTGCTGGTGTGGACAAATTCGATCGGGTCCTCGATTGTCAGGATGTGCCCGAATTCATCCTGATTCTTGAAGTCGAGCATCGCGGCCAGTGTGGTTGACTTGCCGGAACCGGTGGGTCCAGTCACCAGCACCAGGCCCCGGGGATTTTTTGCGATTTCCTTGAAACTGACCGGACAGCCCAGTTCCTCCAGCGACAGGATGTTCGAGGGAATGGTACGAAACACGCCGCCCATACCGCGGTTCTGGGTAAAGGCGTTGACGCGAAAACGCGCCAGCCCTTGAATTTCGAACGAGAAGTCGTTCTCATAAAATTCTTCGAAATCCTTGCGTTGTTTATCATTCATGATGTCGTACATCATGGATTGAACCGACTTGTGATCGAGGGGCGGTACGTTGACCCGGCGAATGTCGCCGTCAACCCGGATCATCGGCGGCAGTCCGGCTGACAGGTGCAAGTCCGATGCACCGTTCTTCACGCTGAATGCGAGTAACTCCGCAATATCCATCTGCATTACCTCCGGTTCTCTAGCTATATCAGGCGCCTGGCCAGCTTGTCGGAACCATGGCCTCCAACGGGCGTTAGCGGCAATAGCGTCGTGTTCTTGATACATTATCATGCCTGTTGAAAGGCTGTAATCGCCGCGAGCCCATTGGATACCAAACCGCATTTCATCGCTGAACGTCTCGCCGAGATCCGCGACCGCATTACCCGGGCCGAGCAGGCATATCACCGGCCGCCGCACGCGGTCACACTGTTGGCGGTCAGCAAAGCGCAGCCGGAGCAGTCCCTCCGTGCCGCTTATGAAGCTGGACAACGGTGCTTCGGCGAAAGCTATCTGCAGGAAGCCTCGTCCAAGATGACCGCGCTCGCCGATCTCGCCATTAACTGGCACTTCATAGGGCGCATGCAGGCGAACAAGACGCGGCAGATTGCGGAGTCATTCAGCTGGGTCCACGGGGTCGATCGGCTGAAAATTGCACAGCGTCTCAGCGACCAGCGCCCCGGGCACCTGCCACCCCTCAATATCTGCCTGCAAATCAAACTATCCGACGAACCAACCAAAAGCGGCGCCCACCCGGACGTGCTACTGGCGGTGGCACGAGATATCACCAAACTAACCGGCACTCGATTACGCGGCCTGAGTGTAATACCCAAACCGACCAGTAATTTTGCGGCACAGCGGAAGGTGTTTGGAATGCTGCGGGCCGCTGGTGAACGGCTAGCCGACGACGGGATAACGATCGATACGCTCTCAATGGGAATGTCTGACGATTTCGAAGCGGCGATCGCCGAAGGGGCGACGATAGTGCGCGTGGGTACCTCGATATTTGGCGAGCGCCGCATAATCTCCGGCGACGGGCTGGTACGCAGCGATCAATAACAGTATCCTAATCGCCTAAAAGCTAGACTCTTTGGACGCTTTCCCATTTCGCGACACTTTATGAGCACGGCAATTGGCTTCATCGGCGGCGGTAACATGGCCCGCTGCCTCGTCGGCGGCCTGATAGCCGACGGGATACAACCCGGCGACATCCGGGTTGCCGATCCCAACCAACAACAGCTCGATGATATCAGGCTGAGCTTTGGTACCCACGCCTCCCTGTCCAACCGGGAGGTAGCGGAGAAATCCGATATCGTTGTGCTGGCGGTCAAACCACAAAATATCCAAGCGGTCTCGGCGGAACTGGCGCCCACAATCGCGCGCGACAGGCCACTCGTAATCTCTATCGCTGCAGGTGTTCGGCTTGCACATCTCGGCAAATGGCTCGGCACGAGCACTGCGATTGTCCGCGCCATGCCCAACACCCCTGCCCTGGTGAAAAGCGGAGCAACCGCGCTGGTGGCGAATCGACACGTGTCCACGGAACAGCGTAATCAGGCAGAATCGATCATGCGGGCGGTTGGTATGACGTTGTGGCTGGAAGACGAATCGTTGATGGACGCCGTCACCGCCCTGTCCGGCAGTGGGCCAGCCTACTTCTTCTTTGTCATGGAAGCACTCGAACAAGCCGGGGAACAGCTCGGATTACCGCGCGAGACAGCGCGCCTGCTTACGCTGCAAACCGCCTTTGGCGCGGCGAAAATGGCCCTCGAAACCACTACCGATAGCCACCTATTGCGCGAACGCGTCACGTCGCCAGGCGGAACGACCGAGCGCGCCGTGAACGTCCTGAAAGATAATCGACTGGAACAGATATTTACCGAAGCCTTGACCGCCGCTCGCGATCGGTCTGTTGAACTAGCCAACATACTGGGTAATGAATGACCGAAAATTTGTACATCGCCGCCTCGGCCAGTCTTGTGATCGGTGCGTTGTTCGGACTATACATTCTCGCCGTCATGGTGCGGTTGCTGTTGCAATGGGTTCGCGCTGATTTTTATAACCCCATTTCACAATTCGTCGTAAAAATCACCAATCCAGCCGTGGTGCCACTACGGCGTATCATCCCGTCAATTGGCAAAGTCGACACTGCCTCAATCTTGGTGCTTCTTATCCTGCAAGTGATCGAACTGCTGCTCGGGCATATTATTGCCGGTCATCCGTTTACCGGGACAAGCCTCGCCGTCAGCGCCATCGCCGACCTGATGCGCCTCTTTTTTAACGTGTTCGTTTTTTCGATTTTGATCCAGGTCGTGTTCAGCTGGATCGGGCCCGGCACGTACAATCCCCTCACCGCCCTGCTTCAGTATCTGACCGCACCAGTACTGCGTCCTTTTCGGCGCATGATCGCACCAATAGCCGGCATCGATTTATCACCTCTTTTTGCCTTGATAGCACTACAATTGATACAGATATTGCTGGTGGCTCCCGTCGCCGACCTTGGACATGCCCTCGCACAGGCATAATACGACGAAGGTAATCGCCGCGACTCCAGCCTACCTGTAGACGGCTGTCAGCCGGGGCTTGGTGCGTCTGGAACCTAGTCTGAAGCGTTCACACGAATACCGAGCCACAATCAGATCGCTTTTGCTGCTATCCGGCCCGCCCCGCTTTCCCTGATATGTCCTTGTTGAAGCGTGATGAAGATCGCAGTCGCGTCGCGTCTCTCGAAGACCACGAGTAACCGCCCGTTACAAATAGGTAATTTCGCCCAGCAATAATCACTATTGCCTCGCCTCTTCAATCAAGGCCGCCGGTTATCGTGCCGATAAACTCTGACGGAAGGTTCCGGCTCAGTTGTCACCAAGGAAATTAATTCAGCATGGGCATCCATTCATTGCACATCACCCCGCCGACACAGGCCAACAGCCTTAACCGGCAAATGAATGCCTTCGAACATTGGCGCCTTGATCTCGCCAGTGCAATCGCCAGCTGCCAGCAGTGGCTCAATAGCCACGGCTGGGGATCTCCCGAGATTGAACTTCGCTTGCATGAAATGCAGGAGCGTCTGCGGTCGGACAAGTTCACGATTGCATTCGTCGCGGAGTTCTCGCGCGGCAAGACGGAACTCATCAACGCGATATTTTTCGCCGACTATCAGCGCCGATTGTTACCCTCGGATGTCGGCCGTACCACGATGTGTCCGACGGAAATTCTTTACGACAATGTCACGAACGAATCGTACATCAGACTCCTGCCAATCGAGACCCGGCTGGCAGACCGGACAATACGGGAATTCAAGGATGATCCTGACCAGTGGACAACCGTCGAGCTCGATACAGACAGTCCCGATAAAATGGCCGAAACGTTCCGCGAAGTGATCAAGACAAAGCAGGTCACGCGAGAAATTGCAGAGCAGCTCGGGCTGCTGGGCGAGCACGACAATTGCGTCACCGACACTGATGAGCCAGACTCGGGCACAGTGACGATCCCAATGTGGCGTCACGCACTCATCAGCTTTCCTCATCCACTACTGAAGCAGGGCCTGGTGGTGCTCGACACCCCCGGCCTGAACGCCCTGGGAACAGAGCCGGAACTAACCTTCACTATGCTCCCGAGCGCCCAGGCCGTCATGTTCATACTGGCGGCCGATACCGGCGTTACCAGTAGCGACATGAATATGTGGAGGACCTATATCGCTCGATCGTGCAGCGGCACATCGAGCAATCTGATCGCCGCACTGAACAAGATCGATACGCTGTGGGACGATATGAAGTCACCGCAGGAAATCGAACATTCAATCAACGAGCAATGCCGGAAAACAGCGCGGCAGCTGGGGCTAGACGTAAGTCGCGTGTTTCCAGTGTCGGCGCAGAAAGGACTGGTCGCTCAAATACGCGGGGACAGGCGCCTGCTGACAGCCAGCCGGCTGGATTCACTGCAGTCTTTCCTCGCCAATGAAGTGTTACCGGCAAAACAACGCCTGATCTGGGAGAACGTGGTTACGGAAGTTAGCGCCCTGCTCGACGATACTGGCAGGCTAATCGCAACCCGGTTGGCCAAGCTACACAAGAACCACAGCGACATCTCTGGCCTGTGCGAAAGGAATACCGAACTCGCTAATAACATGATCGCCACGATACGAAAAAAACAGGAAGACTATTACCAAAACGTCGCCTACTTCGAGACGTGCCGTCGCAAGCTCGCCCAAAACTCAAAAATGATACTTGGTACCCTCAATGTTGATGCGATCGACCGGATGGCACAGGAAACGCGCGACACCATGGTCGACAGCTGGACCACCTCGGGGCTCAAGAAGTGCATGGCGGATTTCTTTGACGGCGTACGCGACACAATGAAAGTCGCTGAAACGCAGTGTCAGCAAGCAGAAGATACCGTTAAAAAAATCTACCAGCGCCTGCAGGAAGAACATTCTCTGGTGCAAATGAATCTCCGGCCGTTCGATATCGGGAAATTCAGACGAGAGGTCGACGATCTTCACAGCCGCGCCAAGGATTTCCGTGACAGCCGCACTACGACGATGACTGAACAGACTGCGGTGATCAAAAAATTCTTCATATCGCTGGTGAGTCATGTGCGCCAGGTCTATGCGATGGCGCATCGGGAAGCCAAGATATGGTTCGAAGAACTGACCGCGCCTCTTGTCCGGCAAGTCGAGGACAATCGGGAGTTGCTCGAAAAGCATATGGAGTCCTTACTGCGCGTCAACGAATCGCGCAACGAACTGGCCGAAATGATTCAGGATATTGAGCGGCGCATCTCCGTATATGACGATCATCTGGTTCAGTTGCTTGACTTGCTGCAGAGCGTGCAACGAACCGAGCCTGATCACCGCTGAACGACGCCTATCCGCGTACTGCCCGGTGTTCCGCGGCTTTAAGTCCGGCAGGGCATAGTCCCCACCAATTGAGTCAGTTGCGTGCACCCCCCTCTACCGTTAGACTCAGCGGATTTTTCACCGCTACCGGCGGACGGATCAAGCGATGCCAGAACCGTTTCCGGCCGACTCCGTCGGCCTGGTTGTGCCAAAATCGATACACTTCGACGAACCATTGTCGCTGGATGGCGGCAAGACTCTCGAATACTACGATCTCGTCTATGAAACATACGGCGAGCTCAATGCCTCCCGCAGCAATGCGGTGCTGGTTTGCCATGCGCTTTCCAGCGACGCCCACGCGGCGGGTTACCACCACGTTGACGACCGCAAATCAGGCTGGTGGGAAACATGCATCGGCCCCGGCAAGCCTATCGATACGGAACGTTTTTTTGTCGTTTGTAGCAACAACCTGGGGGGGTGCAGGGGATCGACCGGACCCATGAGCACCAATCCGGCAACAGGCCGGCCCTACGGGCCGGATTTTCCGGTGGTTACGGTGAAGGATTGGACCCGCAGTCAGGCACGCTTCAGCGACGCACTGGGTATCAAGCAGTGGGCGGCGGTGATCGGCGGCAGCCTGGGTGGCATGCAGGCTTTGCAATGGGCGATTGATCTCCCGAACCGATTGCGCCATGCGGTGGTTATCGCAGCAGCACCGAAACTTTCCGCTCAGAACATTGCGTTTAACGAAGTCGCGCGACAGGCGATCCGTTCTGATCCGGACTTTTACGATGGCCGCTACGATGAGCATGGTGTAAAGCCTCTCCGCGGCCTCAAACTGGCGCGTATGCTGGGGCATATCACCTATCTATCGGATGACGCCATGGGCGGTAAATTCGGCCGGGAACTGCGCGACGGAAAATTCGGGTTTGGCTTTGATGTTGAATTTCAGGTCGAGAGCTACCTGCGTCATCAGGCGGAGGCTTTCGCCGAGCACTTTGATGCAAACACCTATTTGCTAATGACCAAAGCGCTGGATTACTTTGATCCCGCGGCGGATTACGACCACAATTTGGCGAAAGCGCTGGATCATGCTACCGCGAAATTCTTTGTCGTATCGTTCACCAGCGACTGGCGTTTTTCATCCGCCCGCTCGCGCGAAATCGTCAAGGCTTTGCTGGATGACGACCAGGATGTCAGCTACGCAGAAATCGAGGCCCATCAGGGTCATGACGCGTTTCTGATGCCGATCCCGCATTATTTAGATGTCTTCAGGGCCTATATGAACCGGGTTGCCGAGGTGTCCCGCTGATGGCGTTGCGTCCGGAACTGGAAATTATCAGCGAGTGGATAGCGCCAGGCAGCCGCATCCTGGATCTCGGCTGCGGCGACGGCGTGTTGCTGAAATATTTGAGGGATACCCGCAATGTCAACGGCTACGGCATTGAGATCGACTATCAGAACGTACTGCAATGCATCGAGGCCGGCATCAATATCATTCAAACTGACTTGGACGCCGGCTTATCGGAGTTCGATGCCGACTCGTTTGACTATGTAGTCATGTCACAGACGCTGCAGGCGGTCCATTATCCCGACCGGGTTCTCGATGAAATGCTGCGCGTCGGCCGGGAAGGGATCGTCACATTTCCAAATTTCGGCCATTGGCTGGCACGCTTTCAGCTGGCCATCACCGGCCATATGCCGGTGTCCAACATTCTGCCTTACGACTGGTATAACAGCCCTAACCTGCACTTGTGCACCGTAAAGGATTTCGAGCAGCTCTGTACCAAGAAAAATATCGAAATTCTGGAACGGACCGTGGTCGACCAGCGCCACAAGCGTTCGCTCGGCATGCGGTTCGCGCCGAACTTGCTCGGTGAAATCGCCATCTATCGGTTTCGGCGCGGTAAAAAAAGCTAGAATGTATCGATAATTCCACTAAACTTGACCACGTACCTTGGGACGAGTATATTTACCTGAGTATTTTAGTCAGGTTTATTTCGTGTGGTTGCTCCGACCCATTCCGCGTTAGCCGATGTATTGATAACTAATTGAATAATAGAATTTATTATCTGGTCCCATGCTTGACCGCTTGACGATTTCTCAGGACACTGTCGATGGCTAGTATCAAGTACGATATCAATACCGCCGTAGACCAGCGCTACAAGCACGGTTTCGTCACGGATATCGAGGCTGACTCGATCGAGCCCGGCCTCAACGAAGACATTGTCCGCCTGATTTCCCGGAAGAAAAACGAACCGCCGTTCATGCTGGAGTGGCGCCTGAAGGCCTTCCGTCACTGGAAGACGATGCAGGATCCTGCCTGGGCTCATGTCAGGGTCGAGCCGATTAACTATCAGGACATTATTTACTATTCCGCGCCGAAATCGCGGGACAACGGACCGAAAAGCCTCGACGAAGTTGATCCCAAGCTGCTCGAAACATATGAAAAGCTGGGGATTCCGCTACATGAGCGGGCGGCGCTGGCAGGCGTCGCGGTGGACGCCGTATTCGACAGCGTTTCAGTCGCCACGACATTCAAAGACAAACTGGCGGAAGCCGGCGTGATTTTCTGCCCTTTTTCGGACGCGGTCCGCGATCACCCCGAACTAATACAACAATACCTCGGCTCCGTCGTGCCGTATACAGACAACTTTTATGCCGCCCTCAATTCCGCGGTGTTCAGTGACGGCTCGTTCGTATTTATTCCGAAAGGCGTCCGCTGCCCGATGGAATTATCGACGTACTTTCGTATCAACGCGCGCAATACCGGTCAGTTCGAGCGGACGCTGATCATTGCCGAGGACAACAGTCATGTCAGCTATCTCGAGGGTTGCACTGCGCCAATGCGCGATGAAAACCAGTTGCACGCGGCGGTGGTCGAACTCGTTGCGCTGGACAACGCAAAGATCAAGTATTCAACGGTACAGAACTGGTATCCCGGCGATGAGAACGGCCGTGGCGGAATCTATAATTTTGTGACCAAGCGCGGTGACTGCCGTGGCGTGAATTCAAAGATATCGTGGACGCAGGTGGAAACCGGTTCAGCCATCACCTGGAAGTACCCGAGCTGCGTGTTGCGCGGCGACAATTCGGTCGGTGAATTCTATTCAGTCGCTCTGACCAACAATTATCAGCAGGCCGACACAGGAACCAAGATGATTCATATCGGCAAAAATACCCGGAGCACCATCATCTCCAAGGGTATTTCCGCCGGTCATGGCCAGAACAGTTACCGAGGACTCGTTAAGGTGTTAAAGGGGGCCGACGGCGCCCGCAACTACACGCAGTGTGATTCGCTGCTCATTGGCGACAAATGTGGCGCTCATACGTTTCCGTATATGGAAGTAACCAATCCAACCGCCATTGTCGAGCACGAAGCCTCGACGTCCAAAATCAGCGAGGACCAGCTGTTTTACTGCCTGCAACGCGGTATTTCCCGAGAAGATGCGGTCAGCCTGATCGTCAATGGCTTTTGTAAAGCGGTCTTCAAGGAATTACCCATGGAGTTTGCTGTTGAGGCTGGCCGACTGATGAGCGTCAGTCTCGAAGGCGCTGTCGGCTGATTATTTTTCCATCGAGGGCTTTGTTTCAATATGTTGAGCATCAAGGATCTGCACGTCAGCGTCGCTGGAAAGCCCATCGTCAATGGAATCGACCTGGAGGTAAAAGCCGGTGAAGTTCACGCGATTATGGGCCCTAATGGGTCTGGTAAAAGCACGCTTGCGCACGTGCTCGCCGGACGCAGCGGATATGAGGTCACGCGCGGTACCGTTACTTATATGGGCAAGGATCTGCTCGCGCTGTCGCCGGACGAGCGCGCGCATGAAGGGGTCTTTCTGGCTTTCCAGTACCCGGTCGAGATCCCGGGGGTCAACAATATTTACATGCTGAAGGCAGGATTGAATGCGATTCGCAGGCACCACGGTGAAGAAGAGCTGGATGCTGTCGACTTCCTAAGCTTGGTGCGCGAGAAAATGAAGATTGTCAACATGGACGAATCATTGATGAATCGCTCAGTCAATGAGGGCTTTTCCGGCGGAGAGAAAAAGCGCAACGAAATTTTCCAGATGGCGGTACTTGAACCGCGCCTGGCGGTTCTGGATGAAACTGATTCCGGGCTTGATATCGACGCGCTTAAGAGCGTCGCCGGCGGCGTCAACAAGCTGCGCAACAAGGATCGCGCGATTATTCTGGTCACGCATTACCAGCGCCTGCTCGATTACATCGTGCCCGACAAGGTTCATGTACTGGCGCACGGCCGTATTCAGCGTACGGGCGACAAGTCGCTGGCCCTGGAACTTGAGAAGCACGGCTATGGCTGGATCGGATCGAAGGCCGGAGCGGCATGACGACGGCGGCAGGTAGTTCGGAATTCTATCTCGCTCAATTCTCCGCGGCGGAAAATCATCTTCCCGGCCATGACGCCCCGTGGGCGACCGCATGGCGCCGTAACGCGCTGGATCGCTTCCGTGAGCTGGGATTTCCTGGCCATCGCGATGAGGACTGGAAGTACACGAGCGTCAAGGCACTCGAAAAACAACCATTTGATTCGGTACTGGAACCGTCGTCGCACCTTGCGCTCACTGACATAGAACGCCTGATTCCCGCGGGCGTCGAATGCATACGCATCGTATTCGTCAATGGCCATTTCTCCAGGGTTTTGTCCGACACTGCCGCGATGCCGGCCGGCGCGGAAGTTTCCAGCCTGGCGACAAAACTGCGGGATGAGCCGGCCGCGGTTGAATCGCTGCTGGAAAATTCCCCGACAGTATTTCGAAACGGCTTTGGCGCGCTCAACGCCGCCTTTATGACGGATGGCATATTTATCCGCCTGGCCCCGAGAACAGTGCTGAAACAGCCTATCTGGCTATTATTTATTTCCGGCGATCAAGATCGGGCCATCACATCGCAATGCCGCAACGTTATCGTCGCGGATACCGACAGCCAGGCAACCATCGTCGAACACTACTCGACCACGGGTGGCAAAGCGACGTTTACCAACTCGGTAACGAGCATCACGGTTAACGACAATGCCCGGGTAACCCATATAAAACTACAGCAGGAAAACACTACAGGATTTCATTTCAGCGAAATCGACGTTACACAGAACCGCGACAGTTTCTACCATTCGCATTCCGTCGCACTTGGCGCAGCACTTGCCAGAACAGACATTCGCGTAACCTTGCAGGCGGAAGGCGCGGAATGCCGTCTGGACGGGCTTTATATGGGTGATGGCAGGCAACATGTCGACCATCATACCCGTATTGATCACCTGAAACCGCATGGGAAAAGTACTGAATACTATAAAGGCGTGTTAAACGGCAACGCGCGCGCGGTATTCAACGGCAAGGTGGTAGTACACGAGCGAGCACAGAAAACCGACTCCAGCCAGACGAATCGCAATCTCCTGCTGTCGCGCAATTCCGAAATCGACACCAAGCCGGAGCTGGAAATCTACGCCGACGATGTCAAATGCGCACACGGTGCAACCATCGGCCAGCTGGATGACGACGCGATATTTTACTTGCGCTCCCGCGGTGTCGATGAAGCACTGGCGCGGAATCTTTTAACGTTCGCATTTGTTGACGATGTAATCAGACGGATCGAGATCGCGCCTCTCAGGAAGCAACTGGAGCAAACCATCCTCAACCGGCTGCCCGCAGGCACGAGTTTGAGAGGGCTGGTCTACAATGACGCGTGATCACGCCTCGGCCGCCCATGGGCTCACCAGCGCGCTGGATATCGAGCATGTGCGGAACGACTTTCCTGTACTGAATCAGCAGATTCACGGAAAGCCTTTGGCATATCTCGACAATGCGGCCACCACGCAGAAGCCGCACCACGTAATTGATGCCATCAAATACTACTATGAGCACGACAACGCCAACGTCCACCGTGGCGTGCATCAACTCAGCGAACGTGCAACCCACGCCTATGAAGGAGCCCGCGAGAAGGTCCGGAAATTCATCAATGCAAGCAGTACGCGGGAAATCGTCTTCGTTCGCGGCGCCACAGAAGCCATCAATCTTGTAGCCGGTAGTTACGGTCAGTTAACGGTACGCGCGGGCGACCGGATTGTTGTTTCGGAGATGGAGCATCACTCAAATATTGTTCCGTGGCAGCTGCTTTGCGAGCGAACGGGTGCGGCTTTGAGAGTCATTCCAATGAACGACAAAGGGGAACTGATTCTCGACGGGCTGAACGAGATTATCGATGACCGCACCCGCCTGGTAGCTGTCAGCCATGTCTCCAATTCGCTGGGCACCGTGAACCCGGTTAACAGGATTATTGAGACGGCACATGCCAAAGGCGTGCCTGTCCTGCTGGATGGCGCTCAGGCGACCGCCCACATCAGCGTTGACGTGCAGGCCCTGGATGTCGATTTTTATGTGTTCTCCGCTCACAAAATGTATGGCCCTACCGGTATCGGCGCACTCTACGCCAAGGAAAAACTGCTGCGCGACATGCCGCCGTATCAGGGCGGCGGCGACATGATATCGATGGTCACATTCGATAAGACGCTCTATAACGAGTTGCCATTCAGGTTCGAGGCCGGGACACCCCATATCGCCGGGGCGATTGGGCTTGGTGCCGCAATCGACTACCTGACGTCCATCGGACTTGACCGGATTGCGCGACACGAGCATGAATTACTGCAATACGCCACGGAGAAAGCCCTCACCATCCCTGATTTGCGCATTGTCGGTACGGCCCAACATAAAGTCAGCATCCTGTCGTTCTTGCTGGAGGGCATTCATCCGCACGACATCGGCACCATACTCGATCACCAGGGGATCGCGATACGCACAGGACACCATTGCGCGATGCCGGTTATGACCCATTTCGGTGTGGCGGCAACCGCGCGCGCGTCGTTCGCGATCTACAACACCTATCAGGAAATCGATCGACTGTTTGATGCATTGAACGAAGTGAGGAAGGTGTTTCGCTAATGCTGGATTTACAGGATCTTTACCAGGAAGTCATCGTCGACCATAACAAGCATCCGCGAAACTTCCATCGCATGGAGGACGCCAATCGAACGGCCGAGGGCTTTAACCCGTTGTGCGGTGACCGCCTCAACGTTTATATGAAGGTCGTGGACGGAGTTATCCAGGACGTCAGCTTCGAGGCTTCCGGTTGCGCTATATCCGTTGCCTCTGCATCAATGATGACCCAGCAGCTCAAGGGGAAAACAGAGCAGGAAGCCGATACATTGTTTCACCACTTCCAGGACATGGTTACGGCCGATGCAGACGCGCCGGTAGATGCCGGACAAGTCGGCAAGCTTGCCGCGCTGGCAGGTGTGAGACGCTTCCCGATGCGGGTAAAATGCGCCACGCTTTGCTGGCATACGTTAAAGGCGGCGCAGGCGCAAAAGCCACAGGCAGCTACTACGGAATAGTAGCTACATCCAGACAAGCGAATCCCGACCAATACGAATCATGGAAATACTAAAACGCGACTGCGACGCAGTGCTGATCCCGGCAGGCACCAAAATCACCATTCCGGCGGGCACGCAGGTCACGATTACGCAGGCACTGGGTGGCAGTTATACGATCAATATTCAGGGCAATCTTGCACGGATAGACGGAAAAGACGCGGACGCCCTCGGACTGCAACCGGTTACCAACATCGACGACGACAACGTCGCTGGCGGCCCGGTAGACGAAGCCAAGGTTTGGGCCATCCTGAAAACCTGTTACGACCCGGAGATTCCAACCAACATCGTCGATCTCGGCCTGATCTACGAGTGCAGCATTTCGGCGATCGAGGATGGCGGAAATCGGGTGAACATCAAGATGACCTTGACGGCAGTGGGGTGCGGCATGGGCCCGATTCTCGTAGAAGACGTGCGAAACAAGGTTCTCACAGTCCCAAACGTGACGAAAGCGAACATCGAACTGGTGTTCGATCCTCCGTGGGATCAAAGCATGATGAGCGAGGAAGCGAAACTAAGAACCGGCATGATGTGGTAATTCGTGTCGCTCAAGAACTCGGCAACACCGGACCGAACAATCGCGGATGGGAAGAATTCCCGTGAGTGACTGGATCGACGTAGTACCGGCAGGAGAATTATCGCCCGGCAATTATCGCGTCACCGAGGTCGACGACGCATTGATTGCCGTTTTTAACATCGAAGGCACGTTCTATGCTATCGAGGACGTCTGTACTCACGACGGCGCGACATTAACGGGCGGACCGATAGAAGGAGACCAGATCGCCTGCCCAAGGCACGGCGCGCGCTTTTGCATACGTACTGGCGCGGTGCTCTCTCCGCCGGCTTATGAAGACATCGCGACATTTCCCGTGCGAGTCTGCAACGGCCTCGTACAGGTTCGCGACAATCGCCAGGATTAGGATACGTTCGGCGTTACAGGTCGTAGTCGTATTCGATGATCAACGGAGCGTGATCAGAAAAGCGTTGCGCCTTGTATATCGAGGCGGATTTTATCTTATCCCTGAGCGTCGGCGAAGCGATTTGATAATCAATGCGCCATCCCACATTTTTTGACCATGCCTGACCGCGGTTTGACCACCACGTATACTGGTCTGGCTGTTGATTGACCTCGCGGAATGCGTCGATAAATCCTGCCGCCCCAAAAAGTTCGTCCAGCCACGCTCGTTCCTCCGGAAGAAATCCGGAATTTTTCTGATTCCCGCGCCAGTTTTTAAGATCAATCTCCCTATGCGCGATATTCCAGTCGCCACAGATGATGTAATCGCGTTTTTCGCGGCACCTCTTTTTCAAGAGCGGCATCATTCTCGCCATAACATCGAATTTGACGGCCTGTCGTTCCGGACCGGACGATCCAGACGGCATATACAGTGACGCAATACTTAACCGGCCAAAATCCGCCTGAACATAACGGCCTTCACTATCGAAGTCAGGCCAGTTCAAGCCCATGGTCACCTTGTTCGGTCTTCTTCTACAATAAAGCGCTACGCCGCTGTAGCCTTTCTTTTGCGCATCATGAAAAAACGCATGATATCCAGCGGGTCGGAATATCTCGGCGGTAAGCTGGTGCTCTTGCGCCTTGGTCTCCTGCAGGCAAATTAAATCCGCCTCCTGCTTGGCCATCCACTTGAAAAACTCCTTGCTGGCAGCTGACCGTATACCGTTAACGTTAACCGTAATTATCTTCATCATAATAAATGCAGGAAAGACTCCATCATTCGCGACAGCACTCGCGCTGTATCAGGCGACAACCGCCGCGCCTCGATGGAGCAATAAATCAGCGCGCTATTTTTCCACTGTAAAGTGCACGACGGCATCGTGACCGGTTGGCGTATGACCAGCGTTCACTTCCTTAATAGCCACGGTATGTTCGCCCGGCGTCAGACCCGCTATGTCATAATCCCCTTTAAGCTTTCTTAGCACATCAGGCTTGCGATCATCGACGTAAACGTGAATGTGATCCCCGTTGGGGCTGGGTTTGACCTCGTAAGTAACCGTAACGGAATCGGCATTTATTTTGGAACGGTCTACTGGCATAAGGATTTTGACGCCGACCGAACCGCCGGCAGTCGCGGACGCCGCCGGCGTCTTGCTGCTGTCTCCCTTCGAACATGCCAGCATCAGCGCGGCAACAATGATAAAGACCGAATAATTTCTCGTCATAGTTCCCCCTGCTATCTATAGTACCAAGCATCCTGATAAGACGCGGCCGGCACAATTATGCCATCTTTACAATGTGCGGTCGGTGAGTGTTCAAATCCTACCATCTTCCGCCATCATCCCCTACAATTTATTCGGTGATAGAATCCTCGTGGGCGGAATTTTGCACCCCGGCGACCAATAGCCGGCGCCGGTTATCCGGAACCAACGCTACAGCGTGCCGGTCGAATTATCGTACTCAACAGCGAGTTTATCCACGGAGCATTCTTTGCGACCCCTTGCGTCTTCGGTCCTTGTTGTCAGCCTGATCCTGGCTCCCGGATCGCCGTCATCGCTGAGTTTCGCGGATGGGCTTCCCGATATTGGTGATACCACCAGCACTTTCATGTCCGCCGACGAGGAACGGCGGCGCGGCGAAGCCTTTATGCGCCAGATCCGCGCAACACTTAAGATAATCGAGGAACCGGAGATCGTAGAATATGTCGAATCGCTTGGATTTCGACTCGCATCCAGCTCGGATAGTCCATCGCAGGAATTCACATTTTTCGTTGTAGAAGATCCCTCTATCAACGCGTTTGCCGCCCCCGGGGGCTTTATCGGCATCAACACCGGTCTTATACTCGCGACCGAAACCGAGGGTGAGCTTGCTGCCGTGCTGGCACACGAAATCGCGCACGTTACGCAACGCCATCTTGCCAGGGCCTATGAAGCCGCATCGAAAATGAGCATTCCGACCGGGGCCGCGGTACTGGCCGCAATCATTCTCGGCGCTCAGAATAGCCAGGTTACCGAAGCAGCCATAGTCGCTGCCGCCGCAGGTTCGGTACAGAGCCAGATTAACTTCACCCGGGCGCACGAAAAAGAAGCCGACCGTGTCGGGATTCAGACACTCGCTCAAGCCGGCTTTAATCCGCGCAGCATGCCTGCATTCTTCGAGCGGCTACAACAGGCCACCCGGTACTACGACAGCGATCTACCGGAATTTCTTCAAACCCATCCGGTTACGCATGCCCGTATCGCGGACTCGATGGCCCGCGCCGAAACGTACCCCGCGCGACAAGACACTGGCAGGTCCGCCTATCGTCTGGTGCAGGCAAAATTACGGGTGATGCAATCCTCGCCTCCCCAAGCGATCAATTATTTCCGGGAGAAGTTAAAGGACGCGTCGGCGGAAGACACTTCGGCGCTGCGTTACGGCTACGTACTCGCGTTGCTGGCCGATTCGCAGCTTGACGAATCGCGTGTTCAGCTGGATATATTACTTAAAGATGACCCGGAAAGACTCCCCTACCTGCTTGCGCTTGCCAAGCACGACCTGGCGCGGGGAAACACCGGGCAGGCTGTCGCAATCCATGCAAATGCCTTTAAGTTATTTCCGTATAACTATCCCCTGACTATCCGATATGCCGAGGCGTTACTGCAAGACCAGCAGGCAGACCAAGCTCGATCACTGCTCGAGGAATATAGCCGACGCAAAAAACCGACGTTGCTACTTTACCAGCTTCTTGCCCGCGTCGAAGAGGCATCCGGCCAAGTGGTAAACGCGCACCAGTCACTGGCAGAGTACTATTATTTGATCGGAGAAACGGCCTCGGCCATCGAGCAGTTGAAAATAGCCCTGAAATACACTGACAGAATAAGCGACTATCAGCGCTCGCGAATCACTGCACGCAGAGATCAATTCCAGGCGGTATTGGCACAGGAAACCACTCGCTAACTGATTACTTCCGGCGCAATGCCAAGCTGATATTCATGTACAGGGCGCAGACTGCACCAAATCGCGGGTACGTACAAATTCCCGGTGCGGAACGTGCAACAAATCGGCAATTTGACGAACGAGGGACTCTTCATGCTTATCTTTGCAGGCGTCGGAGAACACGACCCTCCAGAGTGGTGCTATGACGTGGATCTTACTTTCTAACGGAAAATATTGATCGATGAGACTGGTGAACTGGTACAGCGAAGTTGCGTCCCTGACTTCCTGCTCGGCCAGGCTGATAAGTTCAGTGGTTTCCACCGGCGACAGGTCAAATATCCCCGCAACAGCGTTCAACAGCACGACGTTCCTCATCCGTGATTGAGTCATCGGCATGCATCGCCTCAACCAACAATGCCGCGGTTGCCAGCCGTACAGAATGTTCGCCAACCTCCGGCGCCGCACCCGGTTGCAAATACCGGGAAAAATAACTCTTGATAGATTGGAGCATGTTGTCCTTTCGCGGCAGCCGTTACAGGAAACGTTCGCGGAAACACTTGTTCGCCCAAGCACGGTGACCACCCTGATCGCCGTGGCCTGTGGACGTATACGCAGTGTATATTATCGCGTTTATCTCTTCGATTCGATGTCGCCGGAGTTTTTAACGGGCGATGCTTCCGTTTGTCCGGATCCCGCTGCCCCACGACTATCACCTAGCCTGCTCGTTTTCTTCGCCGTCGGCACGGCGTTTCCGCCGGCTACCTCTGCCTCCTCCCGCTCGAGAAACTCCTCAATATCCTTATCTAAAAACCGGTCATCGGTTACTTCGGCATCGCTCGCCGATGCAGCACTCTCCCCTGCTGACACCGCACCAGCACCCTCAGATCCGGTCGCGGAATTCACGTGCGCGGCATCGTCGCCAGAATCGTTTCGCGGGTCTTTATCTCTAACCGCCGATACATACTCGCTCACCATCGATTCGACTTCTTGTTCCTTTTTCCGGAGTTCCTCGGTCATTCGATCACGCTCCGACGCTAGCGCCTCCATTGCCTCCTCCATTTCGCCGAGCTTTTCTGTTATCTCCTTCATTTCTTTTTCGCTGCTGCCGACGACATCGCTTATCAAGGATCGATACGGCACCACAAGATCTTTTGCCCAATCATCAAGTTTCACGATCGCCTCACGATCGCGCGTGCGAAAGGCATCAATAACGCGGTTATGAAAAACCCTTTCCGACTCAATAATCTGCTCGGCCTTGAGTCTTATCTCATCGTTTTCGTCTCTTAACGCCTCCCTGAGTTCATTCAACAACTCTTCCTGACGAACTGGCTCGGACGACATTTGCTTCTGTTTGATAATCTGGAGAGCAACAGTCACCTGCCGGTGGCGACGGAAAGCGATATATGCTGTTACGCCGATGATCACCAGTAACGCGACAGTCAGTTCTACCAGCAGGACAATGAGAGCAGGACTAATTTTCATGACACCGCCATTCCTCGCACAACTGTTATATTGTTGTCCAAGCGATTAAGATCAACGTACTCCTTTTTCCTGTCGCGGGAGCAACCTACTATTTTATCCAATTCTCTACACATCGATCACGCCGCCGATCAATACTGAAATAGGTGTGCCTATGTCGTCACTCGCGCTTTTCTTCCTCGGCAGGAGTGCTAGCCAATTCCTGATGACGCTCAACAACATGGTTATCATCCTTTCCCGCCGGCATACTGCGACTAACAGTCATGTTGTCGCCCTGCCGCATACGTGCTTGCCACAATCGGTACCCACCATAGGCCGCACCTGCCACCAAAAAGTTAACTAGCATTACCTGCCACAGCACCGTACCCCAGCCAACGTCCTCGAATTCGACGTACTCCGGCATATCTGCGCGACCGGGTACAGGTGTTTTAGCTTTTTTTGGATTGACGTCGTCACGCCGTCTCGCTATGGATGCTTCGGATACCAATAGTCTCATCCCTTCAAATGCTAGTGGCTCGAGCTCGTATTTCAGTTCGTCCAGGCGGGCGTTCTTCCCGATTACGGTGACAACAATCTCCTGATGTTCGGAGTCCGGCATACTACTTAGCGTCTGTTGCCAAAGAACCTTTCCGATCTTTTCTAACTGTAGTGGCTTCCGGATTCCGGCAGCGCTTATCGTCGCCGTGACCGTCATTGTCTCTGGTGATATATGGCCACGATTCGGAATTACGTTAACGCGATAGGTCCCCGCTATTGCGCCCCGGTCCACCGCGATGGTCGCTATAACTGGCAGTAACTGGACTGAGACATAACGGCGCTGTGCGCGCCGAAAGTTAGCAGCATCGGCAATTACAGTGAAATGATGCGCTCCCGGCGACAACGGCTTATCTAATCTAAGTGTAAAGATTCCATCACCCGGCTTTTCATCGCCGTTTTTTCCATCGTCATAAACTGTCCATTGCTGACGCAATTCGTCATTTTCGAAATGCAACACCGTTACTGATACCGTCTCTAGAAACGATTGATCGACTACCAGTCTGCCGCTGTTCAAAATTCTCGTTTGAACGATGATATCGCTCGTCGCGCCCTGATTATCGGAAATCCCCGTCACGTCAATCGCCAAACTGGAGTCCGCTATCACCAGATTGTCGGGGTCAACGCCCGAGATCAACTTCCAGACTCCCTCCTTGGGACGTTTGATCGTTATAAGCTCGAAAGCGGCTTCTCTTTGCCAGGAAACGTTTGTCGGCGGGAACTTGAAATCGATGCTCTCGCCGGCAGAGTTAACTAATGTCGCCTGGTCGGCTTTGCTCTTGCGAAATGCTACCAACGTTAGCTCGCCAACCGTCCCGTCTACGACGATCTCATTGTTCTCTGTCGGAATCGCGTTAGGAACAACAATATTTGTCACGATCCTCAAAAACGCTCGCTCGAGAAGCGCGGCCTTTTCCACATATTCGAAGCGTCCATTGGTAGCTGCGGACAAGGACCTTAACAGCTGGCTGTCTACGCCTTCGGACAGGCCAATTGTATGGACTGTGACTTTCTCGTCGGATAGATTCGACAATATTTCTGCAAGAATACGCTGCCGGGAGGCTTCGTTTTCAACGGCCGATGCCGACTTCTCAATGTACCCGTCAAACAGAATGACAAGGTGACGATCGAATCGTGGATCGGAAGCGGACCAGTCCTTTGTGGCGACAAGGAGCGCCTCCTCCAGGTTCGCAGTGAGACCTGACGGCACCAGCCTTTCAGATGCCTCACGCATCATTTGGCGCCAGCGACTATTGACCTCCATCACCGGCACAACATTCGTTGCCTGGTCATCGACCATCCATACGCCGGAACGGGCGCCGGCCGGCAATATTCCGGAAATCAGGCGCAACGCGCTGCCACGCCGGTTATCGGGGTCGTTGGCGTGCATGCTCCCCGATCCGTCGATCAGGAACCGCACGTCGCGAATGCGGGGACTGTTATCGAACGCCGAGGATGCCAGTACCGGTGGCCCGACACCGAACAACATTATGAAAACCGCCGAAGTAGTGAAGCACCAGCGCAGATCCATCGCTTATCGTTCCATTGCGTCCATTGCGTCGATACCTTCCGCGTAATGCGGGATTTTATCTTGAGGGATCAGATTCTTAACGTATTATCGGGAACACTCGTCGACGACTTTAGAAAAATCCACCGGCAATTCAGCGAGGTAACAACCGGTTACTGCATACGCTCTCTTCGCCGCGACGGGCGAAGCACCCGCAGCCCCTGTCGAAAATCGGTTTGCTTCAGGTTCCACGTGGTGTGCCGATAATGCGGGGTGAGAATTGGACTGCCCCCGCATGATCGAATCATGTTGAAATTACTGCGAAATAGCCGCCAGGAAAAGGGCTCGTCGGCCGAGGTTATCGAAGGCGTCAAGCTGATCGAGCTGATGCAATACTTTCCAATCGGTGGCGGCGTACGCTTTTATCCGGAATTCCAAAAAGATATCGTGCTCCAATCGCTGGTGATCGGGTACGGAATCAACGACTACGTCGTCTACTCCCATAATGATATCCGCAGTCAGTACGAGGGAAATCGGCATACGATTCTGCTCGACGACAACGGAAAATACCTGCCGTTAAAAAAGATAGAAAGTTTTTGTTTTCTGTTACCGTACATCGACGGCCTTGAGAATAGCCTCGATTACGACCGCCGCGCAGCGCTAGGACCGGGTGGCCCGTTCCGCGCCGGAAATAACGTGACGCTGCTTTCGTGTTACGTGGATCGCGGTGCACCGCAAATCGATACAACAGTACGTCGACGAACCATACTCAATGATGGCTACTACGCCGGCCAGGAAATCGCAATCATTGATATCCTGCCCAATACTTTTCTTGTCGTTGACCGACGTGAACACCAGCGCCTGTGCACACGCGTCCCTGTTACAATCCGCTTCGCCGACCATGATGAATCACATCACTGTACGCTACTGGATCTTTCTAACCAGAGCATAAGACTGCATTACGACGATAAAAAAACCGAAACGCTGGTCACACCCGGCAAAGAGATCATCATGACGATTGGTCTCGGCAACCAGGCGAGATCATTCGTACTGAGCGGAAAGGTATACCGAAAACTGGCCGACGGTTGCGTGATCACGATCGACGGTATTCTGAAAGGCAATCATTTCGTCGACATCGACAAACTGGACATACTGGAAATCAAGTCCAATCTGCTACAACATCCCGAGACGCTGAAATCACTCAAAAAACACCACGGCACGCTCCAGCAGTAACGGCACCCGTTTCGGGGCACATGCCAGTGTCTACTCGCAGCTACCTCATCCAGGCGAACAACTTGCCTAACAGCCGCTTCTTCCGGTCGGTGAGAACAGTCTTGCGCCACGTATTGGCCACCTTCCTGATAACCTCGGCCTGGGTCGGGTACGGATAGATCATACCTCCGAGCGAGCCAAGACCAAGCCCGTTTTTAATGGCCAGCGTAAACTGACTGATAAGATCGCCAGCGTGGGCCGCCACAATCGTCGCACCGAGTATCCTGTCAGACCCCATCTTCAAATGGACGCGCGCGAAACCATCGGTCTCGCCATCGAGAACCGCGCGATCCACGTCACTCAATGCAACAGTGAACGTCTCGACTTCCACTCCGGCATCCTGTGCTTGCGATGCGTACAAACCCACATGAGCTACTTCCGGTGAAGTATAGGTACACCACGGAATAACCAGGTTATCCGTACTCGCGTAACCCAACCCGAACGGGTGAGGAAACAGCGCATTCTGGATAACTATCTGCGCCATCGCGTCGGCCGTATGCGTAAATTTCAGGGGCGAACAAACGTCGCCTGCCGAGAAAACCCGCCTATTGGTCGTTCGCAAATGCTTGTCGACCTTGACTCCGGACCCTACGTCATATTCAACACCGGCATTTCCCAGACCCATCCCATCGACGTTGGGTGCACGCCCGATACCGACCAGGATATCATCGACTACCAGCTCGCCTGCTTCATCGTCGCGTGAATAGTGAATAACTTTCCCGTGGTCTGACGTCGAAATTCGGGTAATTTTTGCGTCACAGACAAACCTGACACCATCACGCCGCATGGAATTCGCGACCAAGGCACCGGCATCCTCGTCTTCGCGCGGTAAAATACGGCAATATTGCTCGAATACGCTAACCTCACTGCCAAATCGCGCAAACGACTGTGCCATTTCACAGCCGATCGGGCCCGCGCCTATAACGCCCAGACGACGCGGCAACTCGGTCAACGAGAACACCGTTTCATTGGTCAGAAACCCGGCTTCCCTCAGGCCCGGAATTGGCAAAGCCACGGCGCGTGCCCCGGTCGCAATGACGGCCTTTGAGAAACGCAGTCTTGCGCCTTCGACCGCGACGGTGCCTCGATCAACAAATACGCCTTCCCCGATATACACGTCGACTCCCATATCCTTGAAGCGGCGCGCGGAATCGACATGACTGATATCGGCCCGCAGGCGGCGCATGCGCTCCATCACTGCACTGAAACTCTGCACCGAATCCGCACCGGGCGATATTCCATATTCCGGAGCACGCCTTAGCGCCTGCCAGATTCGAGCTGCACTGATGATGCCCTTGGAAGGTACACAGCCCACGTTCAGACAATCCCCACCCATCAAATGGCGCTCAACCAATGCCACCTTCGCGCCCAGCGACGCGGCGATCGCAGCAGTAACCAGTCCCGCTGTACCAGCACCTATCACCACCAGGTTGTAGCGCCCGTCGGGCGTTGGATTCGGCCAGCCGGACGGGTGGACGTTCTCCACCAGCTTCCGGTTGTGCTCATCCATCGGCAAGAGATTTAATTGAGTCACATCGTCAGGCCGCATAGCAATAATGTGTCCCCCGAATAGCCATACATAATTTCCGAACGAACCGATACTCGATTTATCGATTCTTACCGGAAATATATTTCCGGTAGATCACCGGAATCAGTGCCAAGGCACCCAGCAGCGTGAATGCGAGCAATACTGACGGCGAGGCAATTTCCGCAACACTGTTTATCGTTCCCAATTGACGCCCCGCATACGCATACACAAAGCTGCCGGGAATAATGCCGATCGCGGTAGCGGCAATATAGCTGCCTAAACCTATTCGAGTCACACCGGAAACAAGATTGACCAGAAAAAACGGGAACAGCGGGATAAGCCGCAGCGTCAGGAGATAGTGAAAAGCGTTGCTGGAGAAACCGGCCTGCAGCGATGCGAGCCGCTCGCCAAACCTTGATTCTATCCAGTCGCGCAACAGATACCGGGCGACGAGAAATGCCAGCGTCGCACCGGCGGTGGCACCGACGTTAACAATGACTGTGCCGGAGACAGCGCCAAATAGAAAGCCTGCGGCGAGAGTCAGTATCGCCCCGCCGGGCAGCGAAAACGCCGTCTGTAAAATATAGATCGCGATAAAAAATCCGACGGCCACGCCATAATGACGCAGCGTATACGCCAGAAATTCATCGCGATGAGTCTTCAGCGATTCCAGCGACAGGTATTGCGCAAGGCCAAAGAAAAAAAACAGTCCGACGCCAGCACCCAACACCACCAGTAATATCCATCGACCGGCGGACCATCCGCCGGATGGCCGAATGTCGTCAGTCGGAAGTGGCACGGGCGATCCCATGACTTGAGAAGTCCTCATCGCAGGTTAATCGAACATCCAGCGGAAGCATACTGCAGCCGCCTCGTCCTGACACGGGTATCGCACGAGATACCGCACGCGGTTAGCCAGTCATCGGCAGCTGTGAGGTTAGTCCTGGCATAGACGCCGACCTTACACCTGCGGGGTGACGCATATGGGCAAGCGGCCGGTCATTCGCGTGGCACAAGAATGGCCGTACCCCGGCAACAACATTACTGACTGCGTTGACGCGACCGCCACAGCCACATGTAGCTTGCGAGGTTGCCAGTGAGCACAAGAAATCCCAGCGTTACTTGATGATCACGTGACAGAACATCAGGATAGATCCACGGCCACAGGTAATACTCAATATACCCGGCAGGGATTATACAACCACCAGAGCGCGCCCCGGACACCGCCATCAGGCGCCGCGCGGACGCAACCGCAACCACTGCACCGGCACCAAAAGCCGGCCATATCGCTGTCTGACGAAAATCTATCTGGCTATATCGCCAGCAGACGCTCCGGAAGATGCGCACGAATATCCGCCGCGTCATGCTGAACCAGATTCTTGTCAATCTCCTCGATTACGCACTGGTTCGTCCCGTCACTCAGGTTCTTCCGCAACAGGCCAAGAAACGCCGGCGCCGCAATGATGATCAGATCATCGAAGCGTTTTTTGATGCGGGCCGCCTCGAGGTATACACCGAGCGTTTTCGCAAATACCTTCGCCTCGTGCTCCTTGGCGCTCTCGCGTGCCTCCATTGCGTGACGTCCTCCCAGACCCATCGAGTCAAACGATCGCCCCGGCAGATCCGTCGTCAGATCATGCTCATGCTGCCGGGACTCCGGATGAGAAAACTCATCGAGTTCCAGGAGTGGCGCCTTGCGCGACTGCATTTCATATACCTTTGCCCGACTGCTCTCCGCTACCAATATCCAGATAGTACCCATTGATCGCTTCTCCATTGATGGTATCGCCTGCCCGCTTTTCTTAAGTGTAATGACTTGTCGGGCAGGAATCCAACCGACCCTGACACGACCTGCCACCCGCAGGATTCCCGACCTGAAACACGTTACCTTGACATCCATTCGCCGGCAGCGCGGGAAATTCCGTAGTGCTGGGTATAACCGGAATCCGGTGATAATATTGGTAGACGATCAATGGGCGCCCAGGCGACTGTCTGCGGCGATTCAGCGACCAACGCGAACACGGTTTACATAAATGCGGCCATTGGATTCACGCCTCAGCGACAGCGAATATCGTTTACTCGAACACGGCATTGATAATATCGAGAAGACGAGCCGCGCCACGATACCGACGAAAGAGTTATTTGGCGCACTGAGCGGTCAGTCCGGAAAACACCGGTCTGATCGATGGATGGCCTCCGTCAACCATGGTCTTACACAACTATCCGCTAACTATCCGTTATTCGATTTCGATGCGATACATCAGAATCGCGCTTTCCACAACGTCATGAAAATCGCCGCCGAATATGCCGGCGGATGCCGCCAACCGGAAAAGCTTGCCGTGCTGCGCAGTGCGGTCCTCAACGCGGCGCTCCCCGATGCGCCGGAAGAGCGTGCGCAGATCATTTACCTGAAGATAATCGATATCTTCACGCCATGGCACTATCGCCTGCTCAGGGCATTCAGCCATGTATCGTTAATCGACGCGAAAGAAATGGATTCACAACTGCCGCCGGTCGTGAAGCAACCGAAGTTTTATGAAAACCTGGTCAACGATCTGGCAGGCCTGGGACTTGTTTTTATCAAAAAAAACGAGGGCAGAAATCGCACAATACAGGAAATCCCTGTCATTACTGACCAGGGGCGGCGGTTTCTCCACTATATATCGTCCCCGCTATCCGACGAATAGATCCACCCCGAAGCGTACCGCGCGTGGTCCCATTCCGGCAGTGCCTGTCCTTGGCGCAGAAGCATAGGTGCCCGATAAACTACCTCTGCCCCGACCGCGCCATACAAAATACCGCGCAAGTCACTCGCCCCCGTTACGGTGGTGACGTAACGGCCTGCGTGGGCTCAAACGGTTTTCGCCGTATTAACCGTGGCGGCGCATGTTTTTCCTCCCATTCACGCGCCAAACGCTGTGCCTCAATAATCTGTTCCGGGGTCAGTCTTGCAGACAAGGCGAGGTCGCGAAGACGTGTCGCCGACTCCGACCCTTGCGCCGCGGCCAGATTGAACCACATATGCGCCAGCACGTGATCCTTCGGCACTCCCTTGCCCTCGTAATACATCAAACCAAGGTTATTCTGGGCCATCGCGTTACCGAGTTCCGCTGCCTTGCGAAACCACGACGCAGCCTCCACGTAATCCTGAGCGACTCCCTTTGCATCAACGTAGGCGCGTCCGAGATTATTTTGCGCGTCGGAATTTTCAGCAGCGGCGGCCTTGCGAAACAGCGTGATCGCCTGCTCATAGTCCTTGGGAACACCCTTGCCGTCGTAAAACATCTTGCCAAGGCGATTCTGCCCGACCGGATCGCCCAGTTGCGATGCGTCGCGGTATAGCGAGGCTGCTTTCAGAAAATTCTGCAGGACACCAGTACCCTCCTCATAAAGCTCTCCGAGCATGTCCATAGCAACCGGGTTTTCCTCGACAACCGCCTTGCGCAGCCACAGTACCGCATCGTCCGGATTCCTGGGCACCCCGCGACCGTCAAGATACATCTGCGCAAGCGCAACCTGACCATCGGTTACCCGGCTCTCCGCCGATTTCCGGAACCACGTTACCGCCAGCGACCGATCCTCGTTGACGCCGATACCGTCGCGATACATGCGTCCGACCATATACTGCGCCTGCCCTTCTCCCTTATACGCCAGCGATCTGTACTCAAGAAAGGCATTGTCATAATCCCCACGCGCATAGGCTTCATCAGCCTCCGGAAATCCCGCCGAAGCTTCACATGAATACAATAAAACCAGGGCAAGCATTGCCCGGAAACAAGCCATCGTTCCACGCCACAGCTTCATATTCGCCATCGAACCAATCGACAAGAAACCGCAAATTTACCACAAAGACTTGGCCCGGAAGCAAGGAACCCACGCGATAAGGCCATGCTCGACAAGGACCGCCTTGGTCTTCCCCGACCGTAAAAGATACCGTACCCGGAGCAGCAGGATGACACCGCTTACCACACGGCGTCAGTTCTGCCCCAAGATCAAAAAACGTTCGCGGCCGGGAAGACATTCATGCGGCAGTGGTTTTGCTGTCCGGTTACCCGCGAGCAGTGCACCGTCCGGTCCTTGGGGACGCTAGAGACCCGGCTGACCCTGCCAGGCCAGCGCAACAGCCAGTTACTGGAATTCCGCGCCGACCCACTCGCCCAGAAAACCGGTTAACACGACAACGGCGATCGTCAGGCTGATATGTTCCGCTATCGCGATACCCGGCGAAATACCCTGACGTCGCGCCAGCCGATAACTGAGCAGCGAAATAATACCGATACCCCACGCAATACTGACAATAATGGCGACGGACAATTCCAGCATGAGCAGCGGTACAAGAAACGACAGAGCGACCAGAAATTTCGTGGCAAAGGTCATCAACGTGGCCATCCATATCTGCCCGGGCGTATTCACGTTCCGCGACTCTTCCGATACATGAATACCGAGCGCGTCCGACATCGCATCCGCCACCGCGATGGTAATCACGCCCCCGACCACAACCTTGACGGAATGCGTTCCTCCGTAAAGACCCGACATCAAGCCGAGCGTGGTGATCACGCCGGACACCAGGCCGAAACTCACGCCGGTCGTTACCGGTCTTTGCAAAGAATCCATGGCGGTTTCCAGCGTATTGTCGGTTACGCCGCAGTATCGATTAAGCGCCTATTCCACATCAATAGTCGACGGCCACGCGGTCTGCAACACAGCGCGGTCGGGTACCGCCGCCAAAACGAGCCCATGTCGCCGGGCCGGCTCCCCGACCAATAAGCGAAGACGCGCGCGCGGTTACCCCGGCCAACCCGGCACTCAGGGATACGGAGCGACCGTGGATCAAAACCGTCAGTCGCGGCGCAGCATGACTGTCACCACACCAGTCGAGCATGTACCGCGCCATGACGACAGTTTGAACAACACCGGCAGCGCACAGCTTCATCCCCGGTGAATTCTCTCGCTACCCGCAGACGAGGTCGCTGCTATTGCCTTACGCCCTACCGGGCGAGACGATGATTCTACTCGCTAGACGCCTGCGCGCTGCTCAAGCAGCTCGCGGATCTTGCTGATGGTTGCCGGCCCAATACCTTTCACGGCGCCGATGTCCTTGTCCCCGGCCTGCTTCAAATCGGAGGACCGGTGATATCCAGCGTCATACAGCTTTCTCGCCGTACTGCTGCCGATACCTTTCAGACCCAGGGTTTCCTCATAGCCAACCCACTCGTCGGCCCAATTCGGATTGGCCTTTTTATGCGTCGCGATGATGCGACTGTAATCATCGTTACGCGACGCCAGATCGAGCAGTGCCTGTCGTTTCCGGTCAGGCGCCGCTTTCGATTCCACTATCCTGCGAAAGTCTTTCAGGAAGGCAAGTTTCTTGTCCGCTCTGGGCGCGGTCAGCTCCAGGTTTATTTGTTCCTTCAACACCCACGTACCGCCGTTGGCACCACCGTAGGCTGGCAAGGTGGATTTCGGTCCCCTGCGCACGTCGCGGTGATGCTCAAGAACGCTGAGCGGCGTCCCGAGTTTCAGACTTGCTATAAACTGATAGGCTCTTGTATCTGCGGTAATCGGGCCGGGGGGATTGACCATATTCGCCGCAGAGCGGCCGGTCTTCTTCGCGGTTGGCTGCGTCCCACCGGATAGCGACTTGCTTTGCTGCCATTTCGCGAAACAGGCCAGCGTTACCGCGACAGCGCCAACCACGATTCGCCACTGCATAGCCTTCTCCTTCCTTGACCGGGACCGGCGCCCGGTAATGTCCGAACAACAGCTACTGGCTGGAATTATGCCGGTTGCCGCCGGCTATTGGTAGTTTCTTTTCCCAGAAAAGCGCTGATCCAAGCTCTGGTGCAAGCTGATACGGTCGAAAACCGAATCTCTGGTAGGCGGCTTGCGCCGCGTCATTACTCTCCAATACCTCGAGCGTCAACTTGCAGCAACCACGACCCACGGCAATACTCTCGACGAGGCCCAGCATTCTTGCGGCGATGCCCTGCCCGCGATACAGCGGCGCGACGACAATGTCATGAACATTCAGTAGCGGCAGCGCCGCGAACGTGGAAAATCCTTCAAAGCACACCACCAGACCGACCGGTGCGTCGTCGACAAATGCCAACACAATGACGGTGTTTGCACGATCACGCAGTCTCGGTACGAGATGATCCCGGGTGTAATCCGACAATCCGTCGCCACCGCCCATCGGGTCCTGCGCATAGAGATCCAGGAGAGTAACGAGCGCATCGGCGTGCGCCGCGTCGGCGAGATCCGCCGGAACAACTCGTAGCATGTCGTCAATTCCCGTCGTGCCAGAACGAAGCGTTCACGGATCATCGCATAACCAAAAGCCGCAGGAAACGACTCCCCCGCCACAACCTCGGACGCATCGACGAGCGTTCTCCTGTCAGACTCTGCACTCAACCGGGTCGGGCGAGCGTTCGTTGCGCGCTCAGCCGAACTACCGTATCCGGCCAGGCGCCTGGATACGTAACCACGGCGGCGGTTCCTGATGGGGCACCCCCGCTTTAGCGGTAATGAACTCCTTGACCGTCAAGTCTTCGAGGTGGTCCCAGCACCACGGAACTTCGTTGACGAATCGGTCGACCCATGTGCGGAAGTCACCGGAACGAATCATCCAGTCGCGAAAAAAATAATAGCCGTATCCCCCCGGCATCACGACCAGTTTCCGATCAATACTGCGTGCGGCTCTGAGCCGTTGCACCGCTTCCCGGGTGTCACCGGCGGACACATGCGGCCAGGGAATAATCGCCAGATCGAACTTGCTCCTGTCCATGGTCGCTCCTCCCCCGTTGAACAGACCCGTGATGACCCCACTCAATCGGTTGTATCAACGCCAGTATGCGCTCGCCAAGGACATTTTCAAATCGCGGTGCAACCGAGTCCCTCGTGAGACAACCGCGTTATTCTGCTTATTATCGCGTTACGCTCTTCGGCTGACGTCGCTTAACCAGCTTTTTCTTCGCCCGCGGCGCCTGACCACCCCGCTTCCTGGCGGTACCCGACGAAGAACGGTGACTTGCCGCCCGCGCCCGAGGTTCAACGGTGCGAGCTCCCACAGCACTGACCGCGTCAAGCAATTCCTCGGCGCGCAGCAGATGCTCGGTCGCCTTGTTGCCCAACGCCCGGGCCTCTTCGATTCTGGCCCGGGCGATATTGATGTTCGGCCGGCGCGAAAGCAGCTCGCGTATGGCCTCCGAAATCAACCGCTCACGGCGTTCCAGTTCCCCGCTTTCTTCTGTCGCCTTTTTTCGTTTCTGCACATAATACTTCAAGGCACCGACCAGCAGATCCACCACCTTGAGCAACGCTATCTCAACAGCCATCGGTCACCAGCCTCCCCGCCGGAAACGTTGAAAAGCTCCCGAACGACTTTCACTCCGTTTTGCTACAACCAGTTCGTTAACATGATACCCAGACCGATGCGACTGATCGACGTATTATAGTCAATCAGGCTCTCACCATAGCCGTTGAAATACTGCACGAAACCGCTTACCCGCTCGTTGATTGGAAAACTCCAGCCAACACTGATCGCACCCCTGTTCGGCGAATCCAGATTATTTCGCAACATCATGTCCAGCACATGTTCGCCGAGCCGGTACGCGGCAATTACATCGCCATGGCCAAGATACCGGGAGATATCCGGATTATCGTCATTCGCCACGCTCTCCGGGATTCGGTGCCATGGCCGCAGACTGAACGCCCAGCGGCCTCTTTCGAACAGGAAGTTCGCGTAGACACGGTTCCAGCTGCGCGACCGCGCGCCGAGCTGTCCGTTGGACTGATGTACTAACCCGAGCGTGATAATCCGGTTACGCACGCCGAACAATCGGTAATCGTTAAAGAACGACAGCATCAACTCCGGCTCGTGGTCAGTCTCACGAAACGGCGAGGACAACTGTGAATTGTAGGCCTGCCAGAACGAGACCTGCGTGTAACCGAACGATAGATGGCCGTTACTCCCGAACAGATTGCGCATCAGTGGCAACTTGAGACTGATCTGAAACTTCACTTCAAGGTGCTCTGCGTCGCCGCCGAGATCCTCGAACGGCGCCTGATTAACCTTGCTGGCGTAACTCAGCGGCAGGATGTAACTGGGCTTGTGCGGCATCAGCGCAAACCGGTTCTGAAAGGCCGCCTGCTCCTTGACGATACGTTCATCGATGGCGGACAGTGGCGGCTCGTCCGCCTGCGCGGTGCCGGATAATACCTCACGGGAAACGATCAATAATAAAAGAAGGAATCGCGCAGCGATGCCTGGCTTCATGCCTGTCAAACGGCGTACCATTTTGCCTACTCTGTTCCTTCGTTGCCAACTCACGGGCGGCAGGTCCGCGTGCGCCGGTCATAATGGCCGAGGACTCCCGCCCGTTCGCACTCAACGTTTCAGGAAACTCTCGACCACGCCGTCGATCACGAACTGCACGGCCAGCGCGGACAACAAAATACCGAAAATCCGGCTGACGACATGCAAACCGGTGACACCGAGCAGCCGATGAATCTGACCGGCCACCAGCAGTGTCGCCAGGGTGATCAGCAGCACCGCGGCAAGCGATAACAGCACGGCAACCTGCAGCGAGTAATCGCCCTGGGTGTTCGCCATCAGCAGGATCGTTGCGCTGATCGCACCCGGACCGGCGATCAGTGGCGTGGCCAGCGGAAACACCGCAATATCGGCCTTGCCGCGTGCTTCCTGCGCCTCTGCTTCCGTGGTTGAAACGCCGCCCGACGGTCGCGCAAATACCATGTCGATGCCAATCAGCAACAGCAGTATGCCGCCGGCGATGCGTAACGCAGGCAGGGAAATACCCAGACTCCACAACAGAAATTTTCCGAAAAAAGCGAAGACCAGCAGGATAACAGCGGCGATCAGCGTACCCCGGAACGCCATCGAGCGTCGGGCGGACGACGTGGCTCCGGCGGTAATCGCAGCGAACATCGCCGCGACATCCACCGGCCCGACCGTTGCGAAAAAAGTGGTGAAGGCGACAACGATGGTTTCGGTCATGTACTGTTCAACAGCGCGCGATTTATCCGGAAACCGGCATGATACCTGATCACGCCGGCCCATGCCCGCCGACGCCGGATGACGCCGGCGAAACGCCCCGCCTGTGATTGCACAGATTACGCTGGGGCGCTGCGCGCAAGACTCTCAGGGCTTGTACAAAGGCATCGGCGCCATCACGTGTACATACGGCGTTCCACGCCACATCACCCACGGACCACCCTGATGCGGATCGGTCGGCACGCCTTTCAGCGATGTGGCGTCCGGCACCAGTATCATCATATGCGGCACACCTTCCTTCATCCACTCGTTGTCGGGCGCAGGTGCCGTGGCATAGGGATCGGTATTACTGTCCGCACCGTTTTGCTGAAGCATGTAGCCAAATCCCATCCGCTCATTCTTCAATGGTTTCTTGTTCATCCATGCGTCCGCCCAGGCGAGCCACATGTCATCGAGACACATCGGATCGTTACCCTCGGTATCCGGCATGTCGGGCAGGCAGGTCCAGCCGTTGGAGCCCGCCCTGAGCACCGGCATTTCACCGCCCGCTTTGGCCGGCCAGTCCTTGATAGTCGCCTTGGCGGCAACGGATGCTGGCGCCGAACTCATCGCGTTGCGAATCTTGTCTTTATCATTCATTGATGCCGCATGTGTCTGCTGGGCCACCACGAACAACAGCCCTCCTACCAACGGCAAAAGCACACTGGTTTTCATGAAGTCCTCCATCAAATTACCTCCACGGATCGATCAAATCGGAAGACGGGCCTCCAGACGAGGTACGTCAGGATACCTAAGCGCTGCAATGCTGCGGAGCGCGGATGCTGGTGTAGCAGAAAATATAGAAATCGTCAAACATAGCAAACCCTGTGCCACCGAAAGGTCGGATCAATTCGAGCGGCTGAGCGCCAGGAAATTGCGGGTGGCCATGACCCGTTCCTGCGTGGCGGTAATCGTAACCTGCCAATCTGGTCTTGCTAATTTCTCCGGCCGCCGGGAAAATCCGCGCCGCTATCGGGCGGACGTCGGGGTAATCCCAAGCCACACGAGCCACTCGCCCAACAACTGCCCGTCCGCCGCCGCGACGGCAGATCGCGGGGAAAGCGAGTTTACAAATACCCCGTCACCGGCCAGCGTGACCGAGTGACCACCGGCCTCCTGAAGAATCAGGCATCCGGCCGCATAGTCCCAGATATTCTGTTTACCGTGCAGATACACGTGGGCGCGCTGCGCCGCCATCCAGCACCAGTCAAGCGCGATCGAACCGAAGCTGCGCTGCGACGCATATGGCGGGCTGCCGGCGAGGCGGGTTGCCAGATCCCTGGGCAGCCGCTTGAAGTCAATCAAGCCAATCGATTGCTGTAACGACAGCCCGGTCGCGCGGGCATGCAGTTTTTCGCCATTCAGGAACGCACCGCGGTCACGAACTGCCGTAAAGCATTCGTCACGCACCGGATCGTAAACGATCCCGAGCACGATCCTGCCGTTTTCGAGCAGCGCCAGCGACGTACTGAAAAACGGCACACCGGCGGCAAAGTTACTGGTCCCGTCGAGCGGATCGAGCAACCAGACCGGCCGGCGATTAATCAACAGCGCGCCCTGCTCGTCCGTCGGCATCTCCTCGCCGAGCAAGGCTACGTCCGGCCACCGCGCCGACAAGGCCGCGCCGATCTTCTTCTGGACGACGATATCTGCCTCGGTCACGACACTGCCGTCGCGCTTGTGCGTGCGACGCACATCGGCAAAACGCGGCAACAGCTCGGTCCGCGCTATGCCGGTGACGATCTCTTGAAGTTCCTCAACGGGATACCGCATGAAGCAAGACGCCGCCTTATTCAGGATCACGTTATCGTGTCAGCAACCAATGGCCCTTACTTAAGCCGAATGTAGGGTGGGTGAGCGTTTTTTTTGCGTAACCCACCAAGCGTGCGAAGCACACAGACTGTTTTTTAATGGGCGCCTAACCGCACAGGTTGGTGGGTCGGCGCGCAACACGCGCCTAACCCACCCTACATCGATTGTGAAACCGCTTAAGTAAGTGCCATTCGGGTCAGCAACGATTACTTGAAATAGTACCTGAAGCCCAGCGCGGCATTGATATCGAGATCGGTTTCCGGCGCAATATCGAGGGTTGGAACGATTTCCGCGAAAAACTCGAACGGATCGTTTGGCAACAGGTAGGCAATCCCGATCGGAACGCGGACACCCACCAGCGTGTCGTCGTTGTTCTTGTTCCTGTTGTTGTCGTTGTCCCTCAGTTTCAGCCGACCGCCTACACCATAATAAAGAGGCAGCTTGCCTTTTAGCTCTTTGGGGTGGAACACCGTGTAGTCATGAATCAGATAATCCATGTGAAACTGGAACGAGTCATTGTCCGAAAACGACCACGCCGCCGCGGCGTCGATGGCGACGCGATTGTCGAGCCACTTCTTCACGGTAATTCCAGTCGGTTCGCCGGCGATGATGCCGACACCGAACTTGTCCTGAGCATTCGCACTACCGGCCACAACCAACAGGGCAACCACCACCACTACACCGCGACACGTCATTTTCTTCTCCACTCTGTTCACGAAAAATTAAACCGAAGAGTCTCTGATTCGTTCCAGTATTGTCATTCCCGTACCCTCCGGGCATAAACTCGCGGGACTCCGGAAATTCCCGGATATTACCGGAACCCGGCTCGCCGGCCTGCTACCCCTGGCCGACAATACCAGAACCAGCCAGAACTGCCCCGAATGAACACTATCGATACCATGCACACGCCAACCGGCCGGGCACGGCGACAGAGCGGCCTTATTCCGCGTACATCTCCGGCTCCCAGCCTTCCTTGCGGGCACGCGTTATCGCTTCGTTGTGTATGCGCATGTGACGTTCGCGCAGGTCATCCGGCAGGCGACTCACCATACATCCATATTCTTCCCAACGCGTATTAACCTTTTCAACCAGACTTTGAATACCGCCCAGCAACCAGCCTTCACAGGTTTCCGTCTCGGGAATAATACCGAACACCCATGCATCGCGGACAATCCGGCCAATCTCGGTCATACCGCCGTGTATCTCGTTCTGGATACCAACGTAAGGCTCTGTTTTCTTTCTCACCCGTACACCTCGTTTCGCGTGAGCCGCGGCTCGCCATGCATCCGCAAAAAACCGGCCGCGCTCAGGCGGGCGCCTTGCAGGCCGGTCGTCGGCCGGCTGCCCGCGCCTCTTCATAACGCGTCACCGCACTCGCCATGCCTGCCTCAAGATCGTGAATGCGGGTGCCGTGCGACGGGTGTGTCGACATGAATTCCGGTGGATTTCCGCCACCGCTCTTGCTCATGTTCTGCCACAACTTCACGCTCTCGCGCGGATCAAAACCCGCCATTGCCATCAAATGCAGCCCGATCTTGTCGGCCTCGCTTTCCTGAATGCGACTGAACGGCAACAGCACGCCAACCTGGGCACCGATACCCAGCAATGCCATTGCCGTCTGACGGCTGCCGCTATTGTTCGCCGTCATCCAGGTATCCAGCAGTGCCAGCCCCTGTTGTGCGGCAAACTGCTGCGACATACGCTCGTTGCCATGACGCGCCAGCACATGTCCGACCTCGTGGCCAATGACAGCGGCGAGCTGATCCTGCGTCTGTGCCGCGGTCAGCAGTCCGTTATAAACGCCGATCTTGCCGCCGGGCAATGCAAACGCGTTCACGTCTTTGGAATCAAATACCACGACTTCCCAGTCCGTGCTTTGCTCCTGCACCGGCGGCAACCGGGTAATGGCATCCGCCACGCACTGCACATAAGCTTTGACTGCCGGCTTCTTTTCAATCGGGGTATTGTCCTGCAGCTGGTGAAAGGACTGCACACCCATCACCACAATCTGGGATTCAGGCAGCAACACCAGTTGCCGTCGACCGGTCGGCGACGTCGCACATGCCACCACCGTCAGCGCGATGACCGCGGCGGACAGTCCCCAGGGTATATTTAATCTACGCATAACACACCCGATTATCCTAACAAATAACCCACGTTGTCGACGCGACAACGCCGGCCCGATCCGGAACCGGCCATCATTACCCGCAACATGATACGCGATCGGCGACGCCACCGGAGCCTTCCCCGGCAACTCGCGTCAGGTACACCGCGACCAACGGGCTGAAACGATCCCGCGCGAGGCGTCATATCCAGAAAACCCGCGTTGATCCCGCCGTCATACAGGCAAAACGGCTAGCCCGGGCATCGCCACTGGAACATCACCGTCTATGCCGTTGCTGCCGCGGCAGCCAACCAGACTACGACAACACGACGTTTACTTTGTTCGCCGCCGCCTTGGCATTTTCCAGCGCCTGCTCCACGGATTCCGCCGTGGTTAACGCGACGCCGAGACGCCGGCGGCCGGCAATCTCCGGCTTGCCAAACAAGCGCACCTGCGCATGCGGCACCGAGAGCGCATCGGACAACCCGTGATACGCGATCATGTTCGATTCGCCCTCGGCCAGCACTACCGCCGACGCACTCGGGCACAGCTGCCGGACCGATCCGATCGGCAGGCCCAGCACGGCGCGCACGTGCAGCGCGAATTCCGAAAGATCCTGCGAAATCAGCGTCACCATGCCGGTATCGTGCGGCCGCGGCGACACCTCGCTGAAATAGACATCCTCATCCTTGATAAACAGCTCCACGCCATAGATGCCGTAACCCGCGAGATTCTCGACAACCGTACGCGCGATGGCCTTCGCCTGTTTGAGCGCGTTGCAATTCATCGGCTGCGGCTGCCACGATTCGCGATAATCGCCATCCTCCTGCCGGTGGCCGATCGGCGCGCAGAAATGAATGCCATCGACCGCATTCACGGTCAGCAACGTGATCTCGTAATCGAAGTCGATAAACCCCTCGACGATCACGCGCCCCTTGCCGGCGCGTCCACCCTGCTGCGCGTACTTCCAAGCCTTGCCAATATCGGCGTCGGCGCGTACTACACTCTGGCCCTTGCCCGACGAACTCATCACAGGTTTCACGACGCACGGCATGCCGACTTCTCTTACCGCCTCTCGGTAATCCTCCTCGGCGTCGGCAAACCGGTAGACCGATGTTGGAAGTCTCAGTTCTTCCGCAACCAGCCGGCGTATTCCCTCACGATCCATCGTCAGGCGCGCCGCGCGCGCCGTCGGCACAACCGTGAAGCCTTCCTGTTCCAGCTTCAGCAATTCATGCGTCGCGATCGCCTCGATCTCCGGCACGATATAATGCGGCCGTTCTTTTTCGATCACAGCGCGCAGCGCGGCGCCGTCGAGCATATTAACCACATGGCTGCGATGCGCCACCTGCATCGCCGGCGCGTTCGCGTAACGATCCACCGCAATGACCTCGACACCGAGCCGCTGAAACTCAATCACCAGCTCCTTGCCCAGCTCCCCGGCACCGCATAGCAGCACGCGCGTCGCATTGGGTTTCAACGGCGTTCCGATCTTCATACCTGAATTCCCCATGAATACCTGACGGTGCCCCTGTAGGGTGGGCACGAAAAACGTGCCCACCCTACGTGATTCCGCTTTACAAACTCATGTAGCCCGGATGCAGGCGCGTAGCGCCGTAATCCGGGAATGTTACCCGGATTACGCTGCGCTCCATCCAGGCTACGTATGAAACTTATTTACCGGACAGCACACGAGCCCCATTGAGCGGGCACATTTGTGCGCCCACGCGGAGCGGTAGCAGGGACACGTGGGCACGAAAAACGTACCCACCCTACGTGATTCTGTCGGGAAGCTCAAGCGCGGACCGGCGTGTGATTCAGCGACCTATCGCTCGCCGAGGCTCTCGCGGGCGTGCTGCAATAGCGGGCTCAGGAAGTACTCGATAACCCGCCGCCGACCGATCTTGATCTCGACGGTCACCGCCATCCCCGGCGTCAGATTAACCAGCTTGTTTTCCACCTGCATCGTTGAGCGCTCGAGCTGCACGCGCGCGGCGTAGATCGGTCCGCGCTTTTCGTCATTGATCGCATCGTGCGAGATATTAGTCACTTTCCCTTCGAGCGTACCGTACCGGGTGAACGAAAATGTCTCGACCTTGACCTCCACATTCTGACCCTGGTTTACAAACCCGATATCCTTGTTCTCAACAAACGCCTCGATCGCCAACGGATGATCTGTCGGCACGATCACCATCAACGGCTGCGCCGGCGTCACCACGCCGCCCACCGTATGCACAGCGAGTTGCTGGACAATCCCGTCAACCGGCGCAGTGAGCGTCATCAGCCGGCCGCGCTGATCAGCCTTGATAAGTTCCTGCGAATAACTCGCCACCTTCTGTTCAGCGTCGTTCAATGCATCAAGTGTTGCCCGGCGGGTTTCCGCCACCAGCGTCACGCGTTGCGATCTGGCCTCGTTCAGCGCCGCGGTAATTTCGTTGACGCGGCTGCGCTGCACTAAAAGCTCCGACTCCTGCTCGATGCGTTCCTGCTCTCGCTCCAGAAACCCGTGACGCGCGACGAAGTTCTTTTCCGCCAGCGTCTTCATGTCCTCGGCGCGCTGTTTCGCAATCGGCGCTGTCTGCTCAAGCCGGTGGACCATCTCCGATGTAGAACGCAATTCCGCGTCCCGCTTTGCAATCTCGGCATCGATTTGTTCCGCTTTGGCGCGAAATTCCGCGTACTGCCCGTCTAGCCCCTGCTGCTCCTGCGCAAACCGGTCCGTGGCAATACCGTCAGGTTGCACAAGAACCGGCGGTCTGCCGGTCTTGATCGCACCGAGCAGCGCTTCGGCACGCGCCACCTGCCAGCAGGCTGTCGCCAAGTCGTTGGCAATACGTTCTGAATCCGCCGTCGTGACTGTCGCATCCAGTTCGATCAGCATGTCGCCCGCCTTGACCGGCTGTCCGTCGGCGACGTGAATCGCCTTGACCGTCGCGCTATCCAGCGGCTGAACCACCTTGCTGTGGTCATCGGGAATGATCTTGCCATGCGCTGTCGCAACAATATCGATGCGCCCGAACACCGACCACAACAACGCGATCAGCGCAAAGGTCATCAGCAACCACATCGTCACGCGCGGCGCGGGGGACACCGGTGTTTCCTGCAACGCCAGCGAAGCTGGCAGAAACTGCACTTCATGCGGCTGACGCGGTATCGGGTCGAGCTTCTTGCGCTCGCGCCAGGAATGACGAAACACCCGCGCGTAACGCTGCGCGAGATCGGCTGCCGCATGAAGGTGAAATTTCATTGATCCGGACATACGCTATTTATTTTGGAAATTGCCAAATTACAAGCTAACACATTGTGGCCGTCATTCCGGGCGTAGCGTCGCGGTGACCCGGAATCCAGCGGTCGTTAGTACGACTGGATTCCTCGGCGGCTGTTCCCGACGCCGCCCTACCTCCTGCATCCATGCAGTCGCGCTTTCGCGGGAATGACGTTCCTGGAATATGTCAAGTAATAAACAATTCTCGATAGTTAGAGTTTTACTACGCATCGCCCTACCGCTCCTGCATCCGGTACAACCGCGCGTAATGCCCGGCCTCATGACCTAACAACTCGGCATGCGCTCCCTGCTCGACGATCCTGCCGCGATCCAGCACAATGATCCGATGCGCGTCGCGCACCGCCGACAAGCGATGCGCGATGACCAGCACCGTACGACCCTGACAGATGGACTTCATGTTCTGTTGAATGATGCGCTCGGATTCATAGTCCAGCGCACTGGTCGCCTCGTCGAAAATCAGGATGCGCGGATTGGTAATCAACGCTCGTGCGATCGCAATACGCTGCCTCTGCCCGCCGGACAGCGTGCAGCCATGCTCACCGACCACCGTGTCGTAACCCTCGGGCAATTCCAGGATGAACTCATGCGCGCCGGCTAGCCGAGCCGCCTGAATCACCGCCTCCATCGGCATGCCCGGATCGACCAGCGCGATGTTCTCGCGTATCGTACGGTTGAACAGCACGTTCTCCTGCAGCACGACACCGATCTGGCGGCGCAGCGACGACACATCCGCGAGCGCCAGATCCATGCCATCGACCAGCACCCGGCCGCGCTCCGGCAGATACAGTCGCTGCACCAGTTTCGTCAACGTGCTCTTGCCCGACCCCGAACGACCGACAATGCCTATGATCTCGCCCGGCTGTATCGCCAGACTGATATCGCGCAGCACCTCCGGCGCGTCGGGACGATAGCGGAACGTCACCTGATCGAATTCGATCCTTCCGTGCAACGCCGGCAGAGTGCTCTTGCTTCCGGCGATCTCGGTACGTGTGTTAAGAATATCACCGAGCCGCTGTACCGAGATTCCGGTCTGCTGAAAATCAGTCCACAACTGCGCCAGCCGCATTACCGGGCTTGCGACATGATTCGCCAGCATGTTGAACGCGATGAGCTGGCCGACCGTGAGGTCGCCGTCGATCACCAGCCGGGCGCCGAGCCACAGCGTGCCCACCGTTACCAGCTTGCTGACCAGCGACACACCACTGTTCGCGAACGTCGATAACACCGACGCACGGAAGGTTGCCGACACGTAGGCGGCGAGTTGAGTATCCCAGCGCCGCGTCAGTTGCGGCTCCACTGCCATCGCCTTGATGGTATCGACGCCGTTGATGGTTTCAACCAGAAATGCCTGATTCTCCGCGCCGCGGTTAAACTTCTCGTGCAACCGCGCGCGCAATGACGGCGTGATGGCGATCGACAGCAGCACGTAGCACGGCAGCGACGCCAGCACAATCAGGGTCAGCCAGCCGCTGTAATAAAGCATCACCGCGATGAACACCACCGAAAACAGCAGGTCGAGTACAATGGTGATCGCATTTCCTGTCAGGAAACTGCGAATGTTCTCCAGCTCGCGCACACGGGCAACGGAATCGCCGACGCGACGCGCCTGGAAGTAGGCGAGCGGCAAACCGAGCAGATGGCGAAACAGCCTTGCACCCAACTCGACATCGATCCGGCTGGTGGTGTGCGCGAACACGTAACTGCGCAATCCGGTCAGCACGACTTCGAAGATGACGACAACCAGCAGCCCGACGGCAATCACATTCAGAGTCGTCAAGCCGTGATGGACCAGCACCTTGTCCATGACCACCTGAAAAAATAGCGGTGTGACCAGCGCAAAAAACTGCAACGCGAATGACACCAGCAGTACTTCGCCCAGCAGCTTCCGGTATTTGACAATCGCCGGGACAAACCAGCTGAAATCAAATCGCGCAAGTTCCCCCATCATCGATGCGCGCGACGCGAACAGAATCAATTCGCCGGCCCAGCGGCTTTCAAATTCCGCACGTGGGATCAACTGCGGCCGATCCACGCGCGGATCGTGGATCAACACCTTGTCCGCATCGGCACGGGCGAGAATGAAATAGTCGCCGGCGTTGCCGATCGCGATCGCCGGCAGCGGCGTACTGCCCAGACGCGCGGCCTCGGCACGAACGGTTTTCGCCTTGAGACCCAGCTTCTTCGCCGCCAGCAGAACATCGCTGACGCCGAAAGACCGTCCGCCGTCGCCAAATTCATGCTTGAGCTGATCCGGGTCCGCCGCCACCGAATGAAACCGCGCCAGCATGACCAGACAGGTCAGGCCGGTATCGATTGGCTCGACGGAAGCGGTCGATTGCGCAGCATCAGTATCGGTGTTTGTGTTCATTGCTACTGCCAACAACCCTCCCTGCTTCCTTTTGAAGAAGGTTGTGCTTCATGTCAGTCCCGGCGCTACCCGCGCCGGTTACGTAAGAGAATTTCGGATTCTCGCTGTGACGTCACTCCATGATTCCGGCATTCCGGCGCAGGCCGCAGCCGCCTTCTCGTCACAGTAATTCATAACTGGATACCGGCGCAGGGCGGAATCCAGACTGTTCACAACAATTCGTAATACAAATCGCGCCACTCAGGATTCATCTTCTCGATACCCCTGATCTTCCACGCCCGCCGCCAATTCTTGATCGCCTTTTCGCGGCGTATAGCGGCGTCCATCGTTTCATGTACCTCATACCAAACCAGCGTACTCACCCGATATCTTCGGGTAAACCCTTCAACGGCGTGGTTCTTGTGCTCCCAAACCCGCTTGACCAGATGGGAGGTTACCCCCGCATACAGTGTCCCGTTTGGCTTGCTTGCCAACAGGTACACACACGGCTGTCGCTCCATACCGGTCCCCTGCAAGCATATCGGGATTCCGGCCTGCGCCGGAATGACGAAACTACTATAACTTGCTCACCTTGTACGAAACCTGCCGCCGATGACCCCCGCCGGGATTCCGTACACGACCTTCCACCACCCGCGTCCATCCGCCATGCACCGAAGTCCGACGCTTTCCCGTAACCCGTCATTCCGGCGCAGGCCGGAATCCAGACTCTCGCCACTGCGTCCTACTGCCAGTTCGCCGCGATCGTGCTGGCGAGTGCCGACTGATAGTTCGGCGGCAGGGTCGTCTGCCCCGCGCCGGGCGGTGCAAATGCCGCCATGGCGCTGACCAGGTTTTCGACCCGGCTGTCGAGC
>JAHFRU010000015.1 GCA_023266115.1 Gammaproteobacteria bacterium | reverse complement strand
GCGCCGACGGGCAATCTCGCACCGCTCCTCCACCCCCAATTGCGTATACTTTTGTCCCATCGCCACACCCCCTTAACCAGAGTAGAGTGTTGCACTTGGTTTGTGAATTTAGGGAATCCAGCCCGTCCGGTCGCGACTCGCCTATGCAAATGGAAACGCGGCGACTTCGATAAGGGCTGGATTCCGGGTCTACGCTTCGCTTCGCCCGGAATGACGAATTTGAGTTCATAAGACGGAAGACGTGATGAGATGTTGCAGATCTATAACAGCCTGACCCGGCAAAAAGAGGAATTCGAGCATCCAGACCGCAAGGTCGGGATCTACGTCTGTGGCATGACGGTCTACGACTATTGCCACCTCGGTCACGCCCGCGTCATGGTCGTATTCGACGTGATTGTGCGTTATCTGCGCGCCACTGGTCTCGAGGTGAACTACGTACGCAATATCACCGACATTGACGACAAGATCATCCGGCGGGCGCGCGAGAACGACGAAGACATTGATGTGCTGACTGGGCGGTACATCGCCGCGATGCACGAAGACGAGCAGGTGCTGGGTGTGCTGCCGCCCGACCATGAACCGCGCGCGACGGATTCGATGGACGCCATTACCACGATGATCGCGACGTTGATCGACAAGGGGTTCGCCTATCAGGCGGGTAACGGCGATGTGTACTACGACGTCAGCCGCTTCGAGAATTACGGAAAATTATCCAACAAACGCATGGCGGACCTGCGCGCCGGCAGCCGCGTCGAGATCGACGAGGCCAAAGATGACCCGCTGGATTTCGTGTTATGGAAGGCCGCCAGACCCGGCGAGCCGGCGTGGGAGTCGCCGTGGGGCAGCGGCCGGCCTGGCTGGCATATCGAATGCTCGGCGATGGCGACCGAGTGCCTCGGCAACCATTTCGACATCCACGGTGGTGGCATGGACCTGAAGTTTCCGCATCACGAAAACGAGATCGCACAGAGCGAGGCCGCGACCGGCGAGACGTTCGTCGATGTCTGGATACACAACGGTTTCGTGCAGATCAATGAAGAAAAGATGTCCAAGTCGCTTGGCAATTTCTTCACCGTGCGTGATGTGCTCGTTCATGTGGATAAAGATGACAAGCAACGCGCCGGCGAGATCATTCGCTATTTCATATTGCAAAGCCACTACCGCAGCCCATTAAACTACAGTCTGGACCTGTTGGCGTCGGCGGAAAAACGGCTGGCGGGGCTGTATCGTGCTTTGTATCGCGCCGGGCAGGAAGGCGTGTCGGCAGCCACCACGAGTGATGATACGGTGGTGACGTTATTCCGCGCCGCGATGGACGATGACTTCAATACCCCGGATGCGCTGGCCGTGCTCGACGGCATAGCGGGCGATATCAATCGCGCGCTGGGTGAAAAAGCCGTGGAACGCGCCGCAGTGCTGGCCGCGGCGCTAAACGAGCTGGCAGGCATGCTGGGTATCGTGAGGCTGGACGCGCAGCGGTTTCTGAAGATTGCCGGTGAATCTTCCCGTGCCGAAAAACTGGTGTTTCGCGGCAAAGAAGTCGCCATCGACGCGCTGGTCAGGCAGCGCGATGACGCGCGACGTAACAAGGACTGGGCAATGTCGGATGAAATTCGCGACGCGCTGAAGTCGGAAGGGATAGTGCTGGAGGATGGTCCGGGAGGGACGATCTGGCGGCGAGGCTAAGCGAAGTATCATGTAGGTTGGGCTGAGCTTGCGAAGCCCAACGGAACACAGGGAAAGCTAACGTGCGTTACCGGCGATCGGACACGGCGGGCGGAACGTACTTCTTCACGGTCAATCTGGCTGACCGGCAATCGGATTTGCTTGTGCGGCGCGTCGATGACCTCCGCGACGTGATCTCCGGCGTCAAACAACGCCATCCGTTCACCATCATCGCGATGGTCGTCATGCCGGATCACCTGCATGCGCTATGGCGCCTGCCGCCCGACGATGCCGATTATCCGAAGCGTTGGTCGCTGATCAAGGCCGGGTTCTCACGCCGCCAGGGCAAGGGCGAACGCGTACATGACGCCCGACGCCCGACGCGCGAAACGGGAACGCGGCGTCTGGCAAAGGCGATACTGGGAACACCATGTACGGGATGAAGTCGACCTGGCCCGACATGTGGATTACATTCACTATAATCCGGTGAAGCACGGCTGGGTGGCGCGGCCTGTCGACTGGCCGCATTCCACGCTGCATCGCTATATCGAGCGGGGCGTTGTGACGCCGGATTGGGGTGGCGACGGAAATGACAATTCGTGGAGTTATGGTGAACGTTGAGCGGGTGACGTTGGGCTTCGCAATCTCAGCCCAACCTACGGGCTCTGACCCCGTCTAGACCCGTTGATAGGGTCATGCAATGCCTCTCAAGTCTTCCAGCATGTTAATAGCGTCTTCGCCTGAGTTCATGTCAAACGCAAGGTAGCTGTTGTTTTGTTCGCGGCTAATCTCGTTGAGAAACAGCTGCGTGTCGTCGATAAGAACGCGTATGTCTTTCGGTGTGATACTTGCTTTTCGAAACACGTCCGATAATTCGCTATTAATGGGGCGATGGCCAAACGCCTCGTTGCGAAGTGTTGCGATTTTCAGCCACGTTGGCCTGAGACCTTGGTATCGCTTTTCAATCGCTTTTAACTTCGTGTCGGGCATTGTTTCAGATTTTCTCAGTTGTTTGAGAAGTTGTGGAATATTGTGAGAGTCTTTTCGGGTCTCGAACAATCGATAAAGTGGTACTAGCATCGCAACAAAGTGTGCGTTGATGGCGGTGCGAAAAAGGATTGGGTAGCGATTCATGGTATCTGCGTATTTGACACTCGTCTCAGGTCCTCTGTAAATCCACCAAATCTCGTAATTCAGTGCTGCCTCCGTTACCGTTTGCCTGAGCTGATCTATTCTCTTTGATATGTTGGGCATCTTGTTGTGATACTTAGGTCTCGGGCGGTGCAATAAGCGTGGGCATTGCAGCGCGGTAGGTTGGGCTGAGCTTGCGAAGCCCAACGGGACGGCCCGTTGAATGCAGAAGATAACCGGTGCAATGCGCTGCGCTTATTGCACCCTACAAATATAAGTCCGTCCGCTATCTTGCTGGTTAATTGTTCTTGCCGGCGTGCAACTTTTCGGCCGCCCACAATGTATTCTGCAATAGCGTTGCGACGGTCATCGGGCCGACGCCGCCGGGGACGGGGGTGATCCAGGCGGCGCGTTCGGCGGCGGCTTCGTATTCGACGTCGCCGACGAGGCGGCCGTCGGGCAGGCGGTTCATGCCGACATCGATGATGATCGCGCCGGGTTTGATCCATGCGCCTTTGATCAGATCCGGTTTGCCGACGGCGACGACGAGGATGTCGGCGGCGGCGATGAACGACGGCAGGTCCTGCGTGAAGCGGTGCGTCATGGTCACGGTACAACCGGCGAGCAGCAGTTCCATCGACATTGGTCGGCCGACGATGTTGGACGCGCCGACGACGACGGCGTGCTTGCCCATCGGATCGATGCCGGTGTGTTTGAGCAGCGTCATGATGCCGTGCGGTGTGCACGGGCGCAGCGCCGGTATGCGCAACATCAGTCGCCCGACGTTATACGGATGGAAGCCGTCGACGTCCTTGTCGGTGCGGATGCGCTCGATGACGGTCTCGTTGTCGATCTGGGCCGGCAGCGGCAGTTGCACCAGGATGCCGTCGATCTCGGCGTCGGCATTCAGCCGGTCGATCAGCTCGAGCAATTCTGCCTGGCCGGTGGTCTCCGGCAGGTCATAGGAGCGCGACAGAAATCCCGCCTGGTCGCAGGCGGCGCGCTTGTTGTGTACGTAGACCTGCGAGGCCGGGTTGCTGCCGACCAGAATCACGGCCAGGCCCGGGCGGCGCTGGCCCTGCGCCAGCCGCTGGTCGACGCGCGTGCGGATTTCCTCGCGGATGGTTGCCGCAATGGCCTTGCCGTCGAGGATGCTGGCGTGTGGTATGGTGGTTTGCGCGTTACGGGCCATCAAAAAACCAACTCCAGGCGGCGTGGTGTTTGCTATAATTCGCCGGTTGTTTTTCGAAGCCGTATCTTACGTGATTCACCATGGCAGGCCAAACACTTTACGACAAGTTATGGGACGCACATGTAGTCCGTCGCAACGAAGACGGCACGTGTTTGCTCTATATCGACCGCCACCTGGTGCATGAGGTGACCTCGCCGCAGGCCTTCGAGGGCCTGCGCCTGGCGGGGCGGCGCCCATGGCGCGTGTCCGCTAATCTTGCCACGCCCGACCATAATGTGCCGACGACGGACCGTGCGGCTGGTATCGTCGATCCGGTGTCGCGTCTTCAGGTCGAGACGCTGGAAAGCAATTGCCGGGAGTTTGGCATCACCGAATTCGGCATGGACGATCCCCGTCAGGGGATCGTCCATGTCATCGGGCCCGAGACTGGCGCGACGCTGCCGGGCATGACGGTCGTGTGCGGCGATTCGCATACCTCGACGCACGGCGCGCTTGGAGCGCTGGCGCAGGGCATCGGCACGTCCGAGGTCGAGCATGTCCTCGCGACGCAATGCCTCATCCAGAAAAAGGCGCGCAACATGCTGGTCAGCGTTGACGGCGAGATCGGCGCGGGCGTAACCGCGAAGGATATCGTGCTCGCGATTATCGGCCGGATCGGCACGGCGGGCGGTACCGGCTATACGATCGAGTTTGGCGGCGATGCGATCCGCGCGCTGTCGATCGAAGGCCGCATGACAGTCTGCAATATGGCGATCGAGGCTGGTGCGCGTGCCGGGTTGATTGCCGTGGATGACAAGACTATTGAATACGCGCGTGGCCGCACCTATGCGCCGCAAGGGAACCAGTGGCAGCAGGCGGTCGCTACGTGGCGCGTATTGCATAGCGATGCCGATGCCAGGTTTGATCACGTTGTGCATGTCAACGCGCGGGATGTCCAACCGCAGGTCACCTGGGGAACGTCGCCCGAAATGGTGGTTGCGGTCGACGGCCATGTGCCCGACCCGCAGGCCGAGCCGGATGTGGTGAAACGTACCAGCATGCAACGCGCGCTGGACTACATGGCGCTTGAACCCGGCACGCCGATCGCGGCAATCCGCCTCGACAAGGTGTTTATCGGTTCGTGCACGAATTCCCGTATCGAGGATCTGCGCGCGGCGGCAGCCATCGCGCGCGGCCACAAGGTGGCGGATACCGTCCGGTTGGCGATGGTGGTGCCGGGGTCCGGGTTGGTCAAGCAGCAGGCCGAGCTCGAAGGGCTGGACCGGATCTTTCTCGATGCCGGGTTCGAATGGCGCGAGCCGGGATGCTCGATGTGTCTGGCGATGAACGCCGATCGCCTCGAGCCGGGCGAACGCTGCGCGTCGACGTCGAACCGTAACTTCGAGGGTCGGCAGGGGCAGGGCGGTCGTACCCATCTGGTCAGTCCGGCGATGGCCGCCGCCGCGGCGATTGCGGGGCATTTTGTCGACGTGCGTACCTTTGGCGAGGCAGGCAAGGAGACGGCGCGCACGGCGTCGCGGTAAGTAGACTTTATGGATCCGTACAAAAAATTTACCGGCATCGTCGCGCCGCTCGACCGGCCCAATGTCGATACCGACGCGATTATTCCCAAGCAGTATCTGAAGTCGATCAAGCGGACCGGTTTTGGACCGAACCTGTTCGACGAGTGGCGTTACCTTGACCACGGTGAGCCGGGGCAGGACCACAGCAAGCGGCGGCTGAACCCGGCGTTCGTTTTGAACCTGCCGCGCTATAAAGGCGCCACTGTATTGCTGGCGCGCGACAACTTCGGTTGCGGTTCTTCGCGCGAGCATGCGCCGTGGGCGCTGGTCGATTACGGCTTTCGTGCGATCATTGCGCCGAGCTACGCAGATATCTTCTACAACAACTGTTTCAAGAACGGTCTGTTGCCGATTGTGCTGGATACGGCCGTGGTCGATGGCCTGTTCAACGCCGTTGCGAAGACGGACGGTTATACCTTGACCGTTGATCTCGGAAACCAACGAGTGATTGCGCCAGCCGGCAAGGAAATGAGATTCGACATTGACACGTTTCGCCGGCACTGTCTGCTCGAAGGGCTGGACGATATAGGCCTGACCCTGCAGCATGTCGATGAAATCCGCATCTATGAAAAGCGCCGTGCGCTGCAGGCGCCGTGGTTGTTTACGGAGCTATAAAGCAGTCGAATTGACGTTATGTCGGAAGCTACGATTATGGATGTAGTCCCCGCGGCATTTCGTCATTCCCGCGTGCTCGGGAATGACGGCAGTTATCCGGCAAATGGCGGCCATATATTGAAACCTCGGTAATTATCGGGACAGAGAAATGCACAATATTCTGGTATTGCCCGGTGACGGTATCGGGCCGGAGGTCGTGGCCGAAGCCGTCAAGGTGCTCGAGCACCTGCACGATGAATTCGGGCTGAAGCTCGAGCTCGCGCACGGTCTCGTTGGTGGTGCCTCCTATGATGCTACGGGCTCGCCATTGCCCGACGTGACACTCGCCGCGGCGCGTGGCGCCGATGCGATACTGCTGGGCGCAGTCGGCGGTCAAAAATGGGAGTCGCTGGATATTGCGGTGCGGCCGGAGAAAGGGTTGCTCGGCTTGCGTGCGGAGCTGGGGCTGTTCGCCAATCTGCGTCCGGCGCGGCTGTATCACCAGCTTGCCGATGCGTCAACGCTCAAGCCCGAGGTGGTCGCGGGACTGGACATCATGATCGTGCGCGAGCTGACCGGCGGTATCTATTTTGGCAGGCCGCGCGGTATCCGTACGCTCGAGAACGGTGAGCGGGAAGGCTACAACACGCTGGTCTATCGCGAGTCGGAGATCGAGCGCATCGGGCGGGTCGCGTTCGACATTGCCATGCGCCGTGGCAAACGCGTCTGTTCGATCGACAAGGCCAATGTGCTGGAATGCACGGAACTCTGGCGCGAGGTCATGATCCGTACAGGCAAGGATTACCCGGACGTCGAGTTGACCCATATGTATGTCGACAATGCAGCGATGCAGCTGGTGCGCCGCCCCAGGCAGTTCGACGTGATGGTAACGACCAACATGTTCGGCGACATCCTGTCGGATTGTGCGGCGATGCTGACCGGCTCCATCGGCATGCTGCCGTCGGCCTCACTGGACGCGACCGGCAAGGGCATGTACGAGCCCATTCACGGCTCGGCGCCGGATATTGCCGGTAAAGGTATCGCGAATCCGCTGGCGACTATACTGTCCGTGGCGATGATGTTGCGTTACACGCTGGACGAGCCTGTTTTGGCGGAGCGTATCGAGCGCGCGGTCGAGCGCGTGCTCGATACCGGGTTGCGCACGGCGGATATCCATTCCGAAGGTACGCAGAAAATCGGTACCGTGGCGATGGGCGATGCGGTCGTCGCGGCGATGGCAGATTAGGTAAAAAACGTTCAGACAGGACAAGGCAATGGCGAAGAAATTTGATGTCGCGGTAGTGGGCGCGACCGGCGCGGTCGGTGACGTGATGATCCGCATGCTGGAAGAGCGCAACTTTCCGGTGAATAATCTCTATGCACTGGCGAGCGAGCGCTCGGCGGGCAAAAAGATTATGTTCAAGGGCCGCGAGATCAGGATAGGCAACTTGGCGGAATTCGATTTCGCCAAGGTGCAAATCGGCCTGTTTTCGGCCGGCGCGAGTATTTCGGAGGTCTATGCGCCCAAAGCGGCCGCGGCCGGCTGTGTCGTGATCGATAACACCTCGCAATTCCGGCGCGATGAGGATATCCCGCTGGTGGTGCCCGAGGTCAATGCGCACGCGATTGCCCGATACACCACCCGGGGTATTATCGCAAACCCGAATTGTTCTACTATTCAGATGGTTGTGGCGCTCAAGCCGATCCATGACGCGGTCGGTGTTGAGCGCATCAACGTCTGTACCTATCAGTCGGTGTCGGGCACCGGCAAGGAGGCCATCGACGAGCTGATGGCGCAGACCGCCGCTGTATTGCAGGGCAAACCGGTGTTGGCCGAAGTCTACCCGAAGCAGATTGCGTTCAATGTATTGCCGCATATCGACGTATTTCTCGACAACGGCTATACCAAGGAAGAGATGAAGATGGTCTGGGAGACTAAAAAAATCATGGGAGATGACGCTATGCTAGTAAATCCAACGACAGTCAGGGTCCCCGTGGTTTACGGTCATTCCGAGGCCGTGCATATCGAGACCCGACGCAAGATTACTGCCGAGGAGGCGCGAAAGTTGTTATTAAAGGCGCCGGGTGTCAAGGTGATGGACGAACGCAAGGCGGGCGGATACCCGACTGCCGCAGTCGATGCCGCCGGAACTGACCCCGTGTATGTTGGCCGTATCCGCGAGGACATCTCTCATCCACGCGGGCTGGATCTGTGGGTCGTCTCGGATAACGTGCGCAAAGGCGCGGCCCTGAACAGTATTCAAATCGCGGAAATTCTGGTAGAACATTACCTTAATTGATGAAACAGATCAGTAATTCTCCGGATAAGCCCGGGATTTTCCCGGGCCGTCGAGAGAACAGGAAACATCGGATGCGACTGATATGGAATGATGTCCTGGACGGGCATTGGCGACGGGAGGAGGCATGACGCGTAAGCTGTTATTAATAGCCCCGTTGCTGTTTTTGTATGCGGCGGCAGTTCAGGCGCTGGGTATTGGCGATATCGAGCTGAAGTCCGCGCTAAACCAGCCGTTCGATGCAGAGATCAAGATTCATTCAGTAAACGGCGAGGATCTAAAGGCCGTCAGTATCGGTCTTGCGTCCAACGCGACGTTTGATACGGCCGGTGTTGACCGCCATCCGGTGCTCGATCAGCTGACGTTCAAGATCGATACCCGGCGCGACGGCACGTCGGTTATCAAGGTCAGTTCGCGCCAGCCGATTCGTGAGCCTTTCCTCGATTTCATCGTGCAAGTCAGCTGGCCGGCCGGCCAGTTGCAACGTGAATATACCGTATTGCTAGACCCGCCGGTCTTGACCACGGAGCGTCCGGCGCCGGTCGCGCCTGCCAGGACGAGGTCCGCGGCGCCGGAAGTAGCGCCGGCGCGACCGGCCGTTACTGCTCCGGTTCGGCCGGCACCTGCGGCGCCGCAGGCGCGCCTATCAACGAATGAATACGGTCCTACCGGGCGCACGGATACGCTGTGGTCGATCGCCGAACAGATGCGGCCGGATAAATCAGTCAGTGTCCCGCAGACGATGATGGCGTTGCTGAAACGCAATCCGGACGCGTTTTATAACGACAATATAAATGAACTCAAGGCCGGCTATATTTTACGCCTTGAGGATCGCAGCCTGTTGACCGCCATGAGCAAGGGCGAGGCCGAACGGGAATCGCGTCGTCAGTACCAGGAATGGCTCGCGCGCAAGCGTGGCGAGAACGTGACACCCGCGCGACCGCAGGGCGTAATGCCGGATGCCGGGCGCGCGGCCGCCGGTTCGACGGCGTCTGATCAGCAGCCGCGCCTGAAACTGGTGGCGCCGACCGAGGAAGAACTGCGGGCGATGGACGCGACTGGCACTGTTTCATCGGGTCAGGGTGAGCATGCCAACGCCGCCGAGGCCCGTCAGGAGCTGGCATTGGCTGCGGAAACGGCCGATCGTACGGCGCTGGAAAACGACGAGCTCAAACAACACGTTGCCTCGCTGGAGTCCCAGCTTGCCGAAATGCAGCGGTTGCTGGCATTGAAGGACGGGACCCTTGCGACGATCCAGGCACAGCAAGCTGAAAAAGCCGCTGACGCTCCATCCGGGAAACCGGCAGCGCCTGCGACTCCACCGGTGACCGAAGCCGCCCGGCCGCGTGAGGAGCATGGCGTGTTCGGCAGTCCGATTGTATTGAGCACAGTGATGATTCTCGTGCTGGGTCTCGTCATGCTGGGCTGGAAGATGTATCGACGGCGCCAGCTGGAATCGCTGGATTCCAAAGTGTTTGCGCCGGTGGTCGTGGCGGCGACGCCGCCCTCCGCCGTTCCCGAAAATACCCGTGCGGCGGTCGATCATCAGTTCGAGATCGCGTCACCGACTCCGTTCGATCGCGATGGGCATGGTATCAGTGCCGAGGCTGATGATATCGACGTCCTGTCGGAGGCGGATGTTTATCTGGCGTACCACCGTTATCCGCAGGCGGAAACCCTGATCAAGGGCGCGATCGAACATCATCCGGGTCGGCTTGATCTGCAACTCAAGTTGCTGGAGATTTATTTTGCGGCCCAGGACAAGCAACAGTTCGTCGCGCACGCCGAACAAATGCATGACGCGGTGGGCGGCGCCGACGGCGAAGGATCCGAGTTCTGGATGCGCGCGGCCGCGCTGGGTCAGGAAATGGCGCCCGAACATCCGCTGTTCGGCGGTGCGCAGGCAATCGGCGGCGCTGCCGGTCATTCGGCAAAGGTGGCTGCAGCCGCGCCTGAACGCGAAGATAATGCGATCGAATTCGAGGCCGGTCTGTATGATGCCGGGATGGAATTCACGGCTCCTGGCGACAAGCTTTCCGTGCCAGAGGATCGCGAGTTCGCGGCGTCGGATGCGGCAACCGATGACGAAGCTTTCGGTCTGGACAGCTCGGACGTCGTCGCCACCAAGCTTGATCTGGCGAAGGCCTACGTTGATATGGGCGACCACGACGGTGCGCGCAGTATTCTGGAAGAGGTGGTCGCGGAAGGCTCCGACGTCCAGAAACAGGAAGCCCGGGATCTGCTCGCGCAGATCGGTTAGCACCACCGCCGTTTCGTTATGTATCCTGCAGCGGCCAGCATACTGGCCGTTGCGTTTTTCGGGACCGAACCGCATAACACACCCATGATTCATCCGGTAGTTCGTATCGTATTGCTCTGTGTGTTCGTGGCATGCGTCGCTACTGCCGCTTTTCACGCGCTGATTGCAGCGGTTGCGACACTGACGGTGGCTTACTGGATGTCGGGTACGCCGCTTCGTCCGGCGCTGTTCATGTTGCGCCGCCTGCGCTGGTTTCTGCTGTCGATCTTGTTCGTATTTCTGTGGTTTACGCCCGGCGAGTCTCCCGCGTGGTTGCAGTTTCTCGATCCATGGGTACCGACGGTGGCGGGGATGCGTGACGGGACGCTGCGTATCGCGGCGCTGGGGCTGATCGTGTGCGCCGTCAACCTGCTGTTGCAGTCGACGTCGCGCGAGCAGTTGCTCGGCGCCATTTACTGGTTGGCATCGCCGTTTGGCCGGGGCGGTACTGCCAGCGAGCGTCTGGCGGTGAGAGCGACGTTGGTGCTGGACAAAGTGGCGGCGATGCAACAAAGCGTGCGCCAACGGCGTGAGCGGTTATCGATGCGTACGGGCGCTGTCGGGCAGGCGCGGGAGGTAGCGGTAGATTTATTCCGGCATGCGCTGTATACCGCCGAAACGGAGCGGTTGCAGACGTTGGTGATCGACCGGCCGGTGCCGCCGCCGTGGGCGCAATGGTTGTGGCCAGTGGCCCTCGGCCTGCTGATGTCCACGCTGTAATTGGCGCTGCCGCCGCTGTCAGCCGCCGGCCGGTTGCAGCACGATCGCCCCCAGCGGTGGCAGTGTAATTGATAGCGAGTACGGACGCCCCATCCAGGGTTGGTCGCTCGCGTACACAAGCCCGGCGTTACCGATATTACCTCCGCCATAGCAGCTCGCGTCTGAATTGAGCACCTCACGATACGCGCCGGCGCAGGGCACCCCGATACGGTAACCCTCGCGCGGTACCGGCGTGAAATTCAGGATGACAGCCACGACTTGAGCGTCGCTGCGACGCAGATACGACAAGGTCGATTGTCCCGCATCGTGACAATCGATCCACTCGAAACCCTGCCCTTCGAAGTCGTGTTCATACAGCGCATCGGTCGTGGTATAGATTCGATTGAGGTCCTGCACCAGCTTCTGTATGCCTTGATGCAACGGGTAGTCGAGCACGTACCAGTCCAGTGCTGAGTCGAAATCCCATTCCTGACCCTGGCCGAACTCGCAGCCCATGAACAGCAGCTTTTTGCCGGGATGTGTGAACATATAGGCGTACAGCAGACGCAGGTTAGCGAAACGCTGCCATTCATCGCCGGGCATCTTGTTCAGCATCGAGCCCTTGCCGTGCACCACTTCGTCATGCGAGAACGGCAGGACGAAATTTTCCGTATACGCGTACAACTGGCTGAATGTCAGCACGTTGTGATTGTAGTGACGGTAAATCGGGTCCTTGCTCATGTATTCGAGCGTGTCGTGCATCCAGCCCATATTCCATTTCATGCTGAATCCGAGACCGCCGAGCCATACCGGCCGGGACACCATCGGCCATGACGTCGATTCCTCGGCGATAATCATCGTGCCGGGATGCTGGTCGTGCGTCACCTCGTTCAGCTGCCGTATGAAATCGATCGCCTCGATGTTTTCCTTGCCGCCGTAGCGGTTGGGCAGCCAGTCGCCGGGTTCCCGGGAATAATCCAGATAGAGCATCGATGCCACTGCATCGACGCGCAGACCGTCGATATGACACTCGTCAAGCCAGAACAGTGCGCTGGACAACAGGAAGTTTCTTACCTCGTTGCGGCCGTAATTGAAGATCAACGTGCCCCATTCGCGATGCTCACCAATGCGCGGGTCTTCATGTTCATAGAGCGCGCTGCCGTCGTATCGCGCCAGCCCGTGAGGATCTTTCGGGAAATGTCCTGGCACCCAGTCGAGTAGCACGCCGATGCCGTTGCGGTGACAGTAGTCGACGAAGTAACGGAAATCATCCGGCGTGCCGTGACGGCTGGTAACGGCGTAATAGCCGATGGTTTGGTAACCCCAAGACGCGTCGAGCGGGTGTTCGGTGACCGGCAGCAATTCAATATGCGTGAAACCGAGCTTGGCGACGTGTTCGACCAGCCGATGGACCAGCTCGCGGTAATTGAGGAACTCGCCTTGTGGGCCGCGTTGCCAGGAGCCGAGGTGAACCTCGTAGATCGACATCGGCTCGTGCAACCAGTCACGGACGGCGCGGGTCGTCATCCAGTGGTCGTCGCTCCAGGCAAATGCCTTGTCGTCGGTGACGATCGATGCTGTGCTGGGCCGTATTTCGAAGCGTTGTGCATACGGATCGGACTTCAGATGAATGCTGCCATGAGTGCGGTTACGGATCTCGAGCTTGTATAGCTCTCCGTTGGCAAGGCCCGGAATAAACAATTCCCAGATGCCGCTGTCGCCGCGGACCCGCATCGGGTGGCTGCGGCCGTCCCATTGATTGAAGTCGCCTACGACGCTGACACGCTCGGCGCTTGGCGCCCAGGTCGCGAACAGCACGCCGCGCACGCCACCGACAGCATGTAGATGGGCGCCCAGAAAACGGTAGGCATGCCAGTGCTTGCCTTCGCCGAACAGGTGCAGATCGTAGTCGCTGATCTGGGGCGGGAAACAATACGGATCGAAACGGCGTCGCACATCGCCACGGCCATCGCGCCACTCGATCGCGTACTGATCCGGCACCGTTCCGGCCGCGCCGCGCCACTCGAACATATCCGAGCTGCCGAGACGCTCCAGCGAGAGTTTTTGATCGGGGAGCCGCGCGGTCGCCGCGTAAGGGATGAAAACGCGAATTACCTCGTCGTCACCATGGCGATGCTTGCCGAGCACCGCAAACGGATCGTGGTGGCGCGCCTCAAGGATGCGGATGACATCATCCGGCAGTCGGGAAGTCGCGGACGGACTCTGGTTGTCAGCAGGTTGTGGCTTCATATATCGCGGCCCCGAATCCTGTGTAAGACGCGCATGAATAGGCGGTGCAATCATACCGGCGCACGGGTATTCAACATTGACAAAAGCCCCGATTGCAGATGTCGTTATGGTAACATAATCGCAGACAACAGGTTGTTTGCGGCTCTGCGATGACATGCGTGACGGGATTGGTGTATTTCGGGCGACAAGCGTGATCGGTGAGCGCGTCATCGACCGGTATCGATGAATCGCGCTGTGATGTTCGGCAGGTGACGCGCCAGGGGTGCGTGCGCCGGCAGAAGCAGTGGAAAACAAGACTCCGGCATTTAATGAACCCCGTAATGAGAGGGAGACCGAGGGCTAGTCGATGCAAACCAACCACAGCACGCGATTTGTCAGCCGACTGACACGCGATACCCTGGCGCTGATTCTGGCGGGTGGCCGCGGGTCACGCCTCAAGCATTTGACGATGTGGCGCGCCAAACCGGCCGTGCCATTCGGCGGCAAGTTCCGCATCATCGACTTTCCGCTATCGAACTGCGTCAATTCGGGGATACGCCGTATCGGCGTACTGACGCAGTACAAGGCCCACTCGTTGATACGCCATATCCAGCAGGGTTGGGGTTTTCTGCGCGGGAATTTCAATGAGTTCGTCGAATTGCTGCCGGCCCAGCAGCGCATAGAAACCTCATGGTACGCCGGGACCGCTGATGCGGTTTACCAGAATATCGATATTATTCGCAGCCACAACCCGGTTTACGTGCTGATTCTCGCCGGTGACCATATCTATAAAATGGATTACGGAACGATGATCGCCGCGCACGTAGAACGCCAGGCCGACCTGACCGTCGGATGTATCGAGGTGCCGTTGGAGCAGGCGAAGGCGTTCGGCGTGCTGTCGGTGGATACCGACGACCGCATTACGCGCTTTATCGAGAAGCCGGAACAGCCCGAAGGCGTGCCCGGACGCGAAAACATGGCGCTGGCCTCGATGGGCATCTACATTTTCTCGACCGGTTTTTTGTACGAACAGTTGTTCAAGGACGCATACACCTCGTCGTCGAACCACGACTTTGGCAAGGACATTATCCCGTCCGTTATCCACAATTACCGCGTGTTTGCCCACCCGTTTCGCGACGAAACCGGCAAGCAGGCCTATTGGCGCGATGTCGGTACCGTGGATGCGTTCTGGGAGGCGAATATGGAATTGATCGGCGTGACCCCCGAGCTGAATCTCTATGATGACCGCTGGCCGATCTGGACCCACCAGGCGCAGTTGCCGCCGGCGAAGTTCGTGTTTGACGACGAGAACCGGCGCGGTATGGCGGTCGATTCGATGATATCCGGCGGATCCATCGTGTCGGGCGCGGTGGTGAGGCGTTCGCTGCTGTTTTCCAATGTTTATGTGCGGTCCTACTCCTATGTCGAGGACTGCGTTGTGTTGCCGAACGTCGATATTGGCGAACGTTGCCGGTTGAAAAAGGTGGTGTTCGATTCGGGATGTCACGTGCCGCCGGAAACGGTGATCGGCGAGGACCGGAAGGAAGACGCCAAGCGGTTTTACGTATCGCCCGGCGGCGTTGTTCTCGTGACTCCCGATATGCTTGGTCAGCGCACCCACCATGTCGTCTGAAGCCCGGCTCAAGGTGGTGTTGTGCTGGCATATGCACCAGCCGGAATACCGCGACCGGCTCAGTGGTTCGTACCAGCTGCCATGGACCTATCTGCACGCAATCAAGGATTACGTCGACATGGCCGTCGTTCTGGAGAATACGCCGGGCGCCCGGGCCGTAGTCAATTTTGCGCCGATCCTGCTCGAGCAGATCGACGACTACACGAAACAGATACAGGCGTTTCTTAACGACCGCGGGGTCATCAGCGATCCGCTGCTGGCGGCCCTGGACATGCCGGCGCTGCCGGTGGTACCGGAAGAGCGCATGGTGCTGATCAAGGCGTGCCTGAAGGTGAACCGCAACCGGTTGATCAACCGGTTCGCGCCGTTTCGGCAGCTCGCGGAGATCGCTGACGGGTTGATCAAGCAGCCGCAGACACTGAAGTACATCGACGAGCAATACCTGGTCGATATCGTCGTCTGGTATCACCTGGCGTGGCTGGGTGAAACCGTCCGGCGCAGCGACGCGCGCGTCAAGCGCCTGATCGAGAAGGGCAGCACGTACACGTTGCACGAGCGGCGCGAATTGCTTGTTATCATCGGCGAGCTGATGTCCACGGTGATTGGCCGGTATCGTGCGCTGGCCGAGTGTGGTCGGGTGGAGTTGTCAGTGACCCCGTATGCGCATCCGATATTGCCGCTGCTGCTGGATCTGGGTGCCGCTGCCGAGGCGATGCCCGACGTGCGTATGCCGGTCATGAGCCGGTATCCCGGCGGTATGGACCGCGCCAATTACCATATCGAGGAAGGCATCGCGACGTTCAGGCGGCAATTCGGCTTTACGCCCGCCGGATGCTGGCCGGCGGAGGGTGGGGTCAGCACCAAGGCGCTCGAGCTGCTGGCGCGTTACGGCTTCAAATGGGCGGCGACCGGGCAGGGTGTGTTTCAGAACACGATCAAAAAACACGGTATCGAAAATAACCATGACCGCCGGCTGCATCGTCCCTACCGCATCGGCAAGGGTGACGCAATCGCCTGTTTCTTTCGTGACGACGGCCTGTCCGACCTGATCGGTTTTACCTATTCCGACTGGCACGCCGACGATGCCGTGGCCAATCTTGTCGCGCATCTGGAGACGATTGCCAACCACTGCGCGGCGGACCCTGACAGCGTGGTGTCCATCATCCTCGATGGTGAAAACGCATGGGAATACTATCCGGAGAACGGCTATCATTTTCTGAAGGCTTTGTACGCACGCCTTGCCAGTCATCCTCGCCTGGAACTGACGACGTTCTCTGACGCGCTGGGCGGTATCAAGGAGACTCAATCCTTGCCCGGCGTCGTTGCGGGCAGCTGGGTGTACGGCACGTTCTCGACCTGGATCGGCTCGGCAGACAAGAATCGCGGCTGGGACATGTTGTGCGAGGCCAAGCGGACGTTCGACACGGCCGTGGCATCGGGACGATTAGCCGATGATGTGAAGGCGGCGGCGGCACGGCAACTTGCCGTGTGCGAGGGCTCCGACTGGTGCTGGTGGTTCGGTGATGAAAACCCGGCCGGGAGCGTCAGCGATTTCGAGCGTCTCTATCGCATTCATCTCGCGAGTCTTTATCAAATCCTCGGCGAGGAACCGCCGGAAAACCTGTCGCATGTCGTCAGCCATGGCGGTGGCGACGCGGCGCAGGGTGGTGTCATGCGCAAGGCCACGGAGGGTGGGAAGACAACGTGAACCATCCCCTCGATCAGCGTCGCGCCGGGGTAATACTTCATCCGACGTCGTTACCGGGGCGGTGGGGCAATGGTGACCTGGGGAGCGACGCCTATCGATTCGTCGATTTTCTGCAGGACTGCGGTCAGACCGTCTGGCAGATGCTGCCGCTGGGCCCGACGCATATCGACGGTTCACCTTATCAATGCCTTTCGGTGCACGCCGGCAACCCGCTGTTGATCAGTATCGACGCGTTGATCGATGCTGGCTGGCTCGACGCGCAGTTTGCCGTGGCGAACTTTCAGGCGCATTCGACCGATCGGGTCGTGCAAAAGCGCGGTCTGTTGGCGCGGGCGCATGCGGGATTCCTTGAAAAGGCGGACAGGCGTGACCATGCGGCACTCGCGCTGTTTATCGATACGCATCGTCACTGGCTGCACGATTACGCGCTTTATCAGGCGTTGCGCAAGGAAAATCGCGGCGCGGAATGGGATCGCTGGCCGGTCGAGCAGCGTGACCGTGCCGCCGCCACGCTCGACGAGGCGTCGCGCCGGCTGGAGCGGTTCATCCATCAGGTTAGCTTTGAGCAGTTCGTGTTTTTCCGGCAATGGCAGGCGCTGAAAAACTACGCGCACCAGCGCGGCGTATGGCTGTTCGGCGACATGCCGATTTTCGTTGCCTATGACAGCGCCGATGTCTGGAGCCGGCGGGAATATTTCGAGCTGGATGAAACCGGCCACATGCGTGTCGTTGCCGGTGTGCCGCCGGATTACTTTTCGGCGACGGGGCAGCGCTGGGGAAATCCGCATTACCGCTGGAGCGCGATGGCAGCTAACGGTTTCCGCTGGTGGATCGAGCGCGTGCAGACACAGCGCGAACTGGTCGATCTGATCCGCATCGATCACTTTCGTGGATTCGAAGCGTATTGGGAGATACCGGCCGACAGCCCGACAGCCATCAATGGCCGCTGGGTGACGGCGCCCGGCGAGGCCTTTTTCAGCGCGTTGCAGCGGCATTTCGGCCCGTTGCCATTGGTTGCGGAGGATCTTGGCCTGATCACGCCCGAGGTGCATGTACTGCGCAAAAAGTTTGCACTGCCTGGCATGAAAATACTGCAATTCGCATTCGACAGCGGGCCGGACAATCCCTACCTGCCGCATAATCACGAGATCAATAGTGTTGTCTATACCGGCACGCACGACAACGACACGACACTGGGCTGGTACGCATCGCTCGGCGACGACCTGCGCCGCAAGGCCGACGATTATCTCGGGCTGCCAGGTGATCCGATGCCGTGGCCGTTGATCCGCTGCGCCTACAGCAGCATTGCGCAGTTGGCGATGGTGCCGATGCAGGACGTATTGATGCTCGGTGGCGAGCACCGGATGAACCGGCCCGGCACTACCGAAGGAAACTGGCTATGGCGATTCGAGTGGGAGCAGGTCACGGGCGACAATGTCGCGCGCCTGCGTCATCTGGCGGAACTGTATGAACGCCTTGGCGTTACACCGGCGGCGGCAGCGGATCGCCGCAAGGCGAAGGAGCTGCCTGCCGGCGTCTGACGGCCCGGGCCGGCGCAGGATTGCGCCGCCGCCGTTTATATCCACAACATGCAGCCGAGTTCGAACTCGTGCGCCAGCAGTTGATGGTGCGGATAGGCGCGCAGTTTGTAGTACTGCAGCCCCGGCAACGTTGGCGCCAGATCGATTCCGAACAAGGTTTCCCCCGTTTCATTGGTGCCGCGACTGGTGAGCTTGTGGCACGAATGCGCGATGAATTCGCCCTGTTCCGATTCGCTGCCGACGAGGCATTCGATGATAACGTCGGTGGCGTCCAGTCCGTTCAGCTGTGCCGCGACTTCCACCGGCAATGTGTCGGTAGATACGATATAGAGCCGCGGCTGGTCGACGCGCCGGATACGGATACTGGGCCACGCCAGCATGATTTTTTCCTTCCAGCGGGCGACGTCCCTGGCGGCGGCACCGTCATTCTTTTTCAGTTTCTCGCACTGGCGCGACGCGGCACTGTAATACTCGCGGACATAGTCCATGACCATGCGCTGTGAGTTGTAACGGGGTAGGATGGATTTCATCGACGCCTTGGATTTTTTGACCCAGCCTTCCGAGTAGCCGTGCCCGTTGCGCTCGTAATAGAGCGGGACGATCTGCTCCTCGATGATGTCGAGCAACTCGTTGGATTCGGCGCGGTTGCGTGAGTGTGAATCGTAACTGGGGCCGTGGGGCGTAATCGCCCAGCCGTTCTCGCCGTTGTAACCCTCGCCCCACCAGCCGTCGAGCACGCTCAGATTGATGACGCCGTTCAGGCCGGCTTTTTCGCCCGAGGTGCCGCTTGCCTCGAGCGGATACTCGGGCGTATTCAGCCACACGTCCACGCCGCTGACGAGCCGTCGCGCCAACGCCATGTCATAGCCTTCGCACAACAATATCTTGCCTTCGAATTCCGGACGCTGCGACACCTCGTGGATGAACTGGATCATCTGCTGGCCCGGCAGGTCATGGGGGTGGGCCTTCCCTGCAAAAACAAAAATCACCGGGCGGTCCGGGTCATTCACCAGGCGCGCCAGCCGCTCAAGATTCATAAACAGCAGGTTGGCGCGCTTGTAGGTCGCGAAACGTCGGGCAAAGCCGATCGTCAGTATATCGGTTTCCTGCGGTATCAGATGCTGGGTCAGGCGCTCGATATGCGCCTGGCTGTACTCGTTGCGACGGTATTGCCGGGTGATGCGCAGATACACTTCTTCGATCAGCTGGGACTTGAGCGATTGCCTGATGCTCCAGTAACTGTGATCGGGAACATCGTCGAGCGCGTGCCAGAATTCGGGGGTGGTCAGCTGATTGCGCCAGTCGCCACCAAAGCGCATGTCGAACAGAATGATCCACTCGCGTGCGAGAAACGTCGCGATGTGAACGCCGTTCGTTACATGCCGGATCGGATTCTCCTCGTGCGGAATCTGCGGCCAGATATAACCTTCCATGCGCGACGCGACGCGACCGTGGATAAGGCTGACGCCATTGTGAAAACGTGAACCGCGCAGTGCGAGCGCGGTTTGGTTGAAGCTGCCGTGATTCGCCGGTGTGATGCCGAGTTTCAGAAAATCTGCCATTGATATGCCCATTTCCGCGACGAAACCGCTGAAATAGTTTTTCATCAACTCCTCGCTGAAAATATCGTGGCCGGCCGCTACCGGCGTATGCGTGGTGAATACCGTGCCGTTGGCCACCAGTTCCAGCGCGGTATGAAAGTCCATGCCTTGTTTGACACGCTCACGGCAGCGCTCGACGATCATGAATGCGGAGTGGCCTTCGTTGATATGCCACGCGCTCGGTTTCAGCCCGAGGCCCCGCAACGCGCGCACGCCGCCGATGCCGAGTACGATCTCCTGCTGTATCCGTGTGGTGATATCGCCGCCGTAGAGTTGATAGGTAATACGGCGATCGGTATCGGAGTTTTCCGGCAGGTCGGTATCGAGCAGGTAGAGATTGATATTACCCGAGCGGGCCCGCCATACCTTGACCGACAGGTTCCGGCCCGGCAGTGCTACCGTCACGCGCAGTTCGTTATCGCCGGTATCGCGGGCCGGCTCGATCGGCAATTCCTCGAAATTCGTCGGGTGGTAGTGCGCGAGCTGGTTGCCCTGCCTGTCAATGGTCTGGTTAAAGTAGCCCTGCCGGTACAACAGGCCGACCGCCACGAACGGTATGCCGAGATCGCTGGCGGCCTTGCAGTGATCGCCGGCGAGGATGCCGAGGCCGCCCGAGTAGATCGGGAGACTTTCGTGGAAGCCGAATTCAGCGCAGAAATAGGCGACGAGGTCGGTCTTCGGATTGAGATACTTCTCCGTGCCGGTCTTGCGCTTTTCCTTGTAATACGTGTCGTAGACGGAGAGCACCCGGTTGTAATCCTCGAGAAACACGCCGTCTTCCGCCGCTTCATCAAGTCGTTGCTGCGCTATACGCCGCAGGAACAGTTTCGGGTTGTGGCCGACCGCGTCCCACAGGTCGGCATCAAGCCGGAAGAACAGCCGGCGTACGGCACGGTCCCAGGTGTAGAGAAGATCAGAGGCCGGCTCCGCCAGCCGTTTCAGGCGCTCCGGTATCGTGGGCCGTACCTCGATTGAATAGCGCGTTGCGGTCATGTTGTTATCGGTTCCAGCGTTATTAATCGGGTCGCCCGGCTGCAACGGTTGTCAATGTCGCTGCGCCGCCACGTGTCGATAATCAAAGCGGCGTGCCGCACACAGCATCACGAAAGGTCAGTCACCTCGAGTTGCCCCGCTAACAGTGCAGGGCTCGCGCTGCGTATCTATTCTTGTCATAAGGCGCCACTGCCGAATACGCGTCTTCCACGTTATGCGACAGTGGTGCCGGGAGAGAGACTCGAACTCTCACGGTCGCAAAACCACCGGATTTTGAGTCCGGCGCGTCTACCAGTTCCGCCACCCCGGCGCCAGGGAGCGTGCAGTATACAGACTGGCCAGCGGCGGCCGCAAGTTACGGCATTCCGACGCAAGAGTGATACAATCTTTTGATTGTCTTTACGATAAATCCCGTTCCGCGGTATCTCCATGCACATGGCAGCCAATGTCCGTTCTCAACATCCTGTCGACCCGGATGCAGCGTGTGTGCTGCGCCGCGACGATTTTCGCTTTGAGCTTCCTGCGGAACTGATCGCGCAGCAGCCGCTGCTGTCCCGTACCGCCAGCCGCCTGCTGTGCCTCGACGGCGACTCGGGTGCGGTCGCCGATCGTATGTTCAGCGATATTCTGCAGCGGGTGCGGCCGGGCGACCTGCTGGTACTGAATGATACCCGCGTGATACCGGCGCGCTTGCATGGCCGCAAGGCAAGCGGCGGCAAGATAGAGATGCTCATCGAGCGCGTGGTGGATAACGCGGCGGTGCTTGCCCATGTTCGGGCGAGTCACGCCCCGCTACCGGGCAGCCGGCTGCGCGTTGCCAACGCAGACGTTACCGTAGTGCGCCGCTGCGGCGATCTGTTCGAATTGTCGTTTGCCGGACTTGATGGGTCAGTCCGGGCGTTTCTCGAACGTGCCGGCAGCGTGCCGTTACCACCGTACATCCAGCGGGAGGCGCTGCCCGAGGACCGCGAGCGGTACCAGACGGTTTACGCGCGACAGCCGGGGGCGGTGGCAGCGCCGACCGCGGGATTGCATTTCGACGACGCGATGCTGGAAACGTTACGGTGTGCCGGTGTTGACACGGCGTTTGTCACCCTGCACGTGGGTGCCGGCACTTTCCAGCCGGTCCGTGCCGAGCGGATCACCGATCACCGGATGCATGCCGAGTACGCGGTCGTCACGGCAGAGGTGTGCGAAACGGTCGCCACCGCCCGCGCCCGCGGCGGACGGATCATCGCCGTAGGCACCACCAGCGTGCGCAGCCTCGAGGCGGCGTCGCGCGATGGCGAGTTGCAGCCCTTTAGCGGGGAGACGAACCTGTTTATCTATCCGGGATACCGGTTTGGCGTGGTGGACGCCATGATCACCAACTTCCATCTGTCCGAATCGACGCTGTTGATGCTGGTGTGCGCCTTTGCCGGTACCGAGAACACCCTGAATGCCTACCGTCACGCAGTGGCCATGCGTTACCGCTTTTTCAGTTACGGCGATGCGATGTTTATCACCCGGCGCGGGAGCGACGGCCGGTGAACGCGATCCGAAACAGGTGGGTAGCATAGGTCGCCGATGAGATTCGAACTCCTGGCCACCGACGGCGCGGCGCGCCGTGGCCGCCTGCATTTGACGCGCGGTTGCGTGGATACACCGGCGTTCATGCCGGTCGGTACCGCAGCGACGGTCAAGGCCGTCACCCCCGAGGATGTCATCGCGACCGGGGCCCAGATCGTCTTGGCCAACACCTTCCATCTGATGTTACGGCCGGGTACCGACATCATCGCCGCCCACGGCGGGCTGCACCGTTTCATGCACTGGGAGCGTCCCATCCTGACGGATTCCGGTGGCTACCAGGTGTTCAGTCTGGGCAAGATGCGCAAAATCAGTGAACAGGGCGCGACGTTTAGCTCGCCGGTCGACGGGAACCGCCTGTTTCTCGGGCCGGAGGAATCGATGCGCGCACAGCGCGATCTGGGCGCGGACATCGTCATGTGCTTCGATGAATGTACGCCGCATCCGGCGACGGAAGAAGAGGCACGGCTGTCGATGGAGCTGTCACTGCGCTGGGCCGGGCGCTCGCGCGACGCGCATGCCGGCAACCCGGCCGCGCTGTTCGGCATTATCCAGGGCGGGATGTACGAGGCGCTGCGGGATGCCTCGCTCGCGGAAATGGTGCGCCTCGGCTTCGACGGGTACGCGATCGGCGGTTTGTCCGTCGGCGAGCCGATCGACGATATGCGTCGCATCCTGACCCATATCGCACCGGCGATGCCTGCCGACAAACCCCGTTACCTGATGGGTGTAGGCACGCCGGCGGATATCGTTGAGGCGGTCAGGCGCGGCGTCGATATGTTCGACTGTGTTATGCCGACACGCAATGCACGCAACGGCCACCTGCTCGTGCGTGCCGGTGAAATCAGAATCCGTAACAGCGGTTACCGGAACGATCAGCGTCCGCTGGACGAGGAGTGCGGCTGTTATACCTGCCGGAACTACACCCGTTCCTACCTGCGGCATCTGGCGCACAGCGGCGAGATTCTCGGGGCCCATCTGAATACCGTGCACAATCTGTTTTATTACCAGACCCTGATGCGTGAACTGCGCGAGGTGATTGCCGCCGGCAAGCTGAATCGCTATATCGAGGATTTTTATGCGGTGCGCGCGCAAAAACCGGGGCCTGTGTCATAATGGGCGCCGTTTCGGGCGGGGCTTGACCGATAGCGACAGGCCGACGGCCATCGGTCTTGTCTCGCCGTGGATAGCAAATCTTGTATAGACGAAGGGAACCGATATGAGCATGTTCATCAATGACGCCTGGGCAGAGGCAACGCCGGCGGCGGCCGAGCCGTCGCTCATGAGTTTTGTGCCGCTGATCCTGATCTTCCTGATTTTCTACTTTCTGCTGATCCGGCCGCAGATGAAACGGGCCAAGGATCATCGGAAAATGGTGGAAACGCTGGCGAAGCATGACGAGGTGGTCACTTCCGGCGGCGTGCTCGGGCGCGTAGTCGAACTGGGGGAAAGTTTTGTCACGGTCGAGATTGCGGATGGCGTGCAGATCAAGGTGCAGCGTAGTGCCGTCGGGCAGCTCGTTCCCAAGGGAACCTACAAGTCAGGTTAATACTCGGGAATATTAGAGAGCACTGCGTCAGATGAATCGCTATTCTGTCTGGAAATACTTGGCTATTGCTTTGGTGCTGGTGGTGAGCGCCTTGTATGCGCTGCCGAACCTGTTCGGCGAGGATCCCGCCGTGCAGGTGTCGTCAACGCGCGGCAGCACGGTGGATGAGTCGCTTCGTGTGCGTGCCGAGGGGCTGCTCAAGGGCGCCGAACTGCCATATGCGTCGGTGCAGATCGAGAAGGGGTTGCTGCTAGCGCGTTTCCGGGATACCGATACCCAGCTCAAGGCGAACGATCTGCTGCGTGAATCACTGGGCAACGAATTCGTTGTTGCGTTGAATCTGGCGCCGGCGACACCTGCCTGGTTGACTGCACTGAACGCGCGGCCGATGTACCTCGGGCTCGATCTGCGTGGTGGTGTGCATTTTCTGATGGAAGTGGACATGGATGCGGCGGTACGCATGGCCGAGGAACGTTATGTCAACGATATCCGGACGCTGTTGCGTGAAGAAAAGGTACGCTATCAGCAGGTCGGCAAACGCAACGGTGGCGGTCTGGAGATCACATTCCGTTCGGCAGAAGACCGTGACGCGGCTGAAAAGTTGATCGCGAAAGAGTTCAGCAGCCTGATTGTTGAAGCCGCGCGCGAAGGTGCGGCGATTAATCTGTCGCTTGGCGAAAAGGAGATGCTGGAGGTCAGGAATCTTGCGCTGCAGCAGAACATTACCACGCTGCGTAATCGGGTAAATGAGCTTGGGGTTGCCGAGCCGATCATCCAGCAACAGGGAGCCAGCCGCATCGTCGTGCAATTACCCGGTGTCCAGGATACGGCGCGCGCCAAGGAGATTCTCGGCGCGACGGCGACGCTGGAATTCCGGCTCGTCGATACCGGGCATGACGTGCAGGACGCGGTGGCCGGCCATGTGCCGGCCGGGTCGAGGCTTTATTACGAACGCAAGGGCAGTCCGGTGTTGCTTGACCGCCGCGTCATTATTACCGGTGACTCGGTCACCGATGCCGCCTCCGGTATTGACCACACCGATGGCAGTTCGGCCGTCTTCGTTACGCTGGATGGCAAGGGTGCGAAGCGCATGAGCACTGTCACCAAGGACAACATCGGGAATCCGATGGCGGTGGTTTTCATGGAAACCAAAACAGAAACCGCGATGGTCGACGGTGAGCCTGTCAAGACGAAGAAAAAAATCGAAGAAGTCATCAGCATCGCAACGATTCGCGATCAGTTGAGCAAGCGCTTTCAGATCACCGGGCTGGAAAGCTCCAAGGAAGCGCGGACTCTCGCGCTGCTGTTGCGTGCCGGTGCGCTGTCGGTGCCGATGGAAATTATCGAGGAACGTACCGTCGGGCCGAGCATGGGCGCGGAGAATATCACCAAAGGATTCAATTCCACGCTCATCGGTTTTGCTGCCATCGCCGTTTTCATGGGCATCTACTATCTGTTCTTCGGGATTATTTCGAGCCTGGCGCTGTTCGTGAATATTGTGATGCTTATCGCGGCGTTGTCCATGCTTCAGGCCACATTGACCTTGCCGGGCATCGCGGGCATCGCGCTCACGGTGGGTATGGCTATTGACGCGAATGTGCTGATCTTCGAGCGCATCCGTGAGGAATTGCGCAACGGCAACTCGATCCAGGCGTCGATTCATTCCGGCTACGACCGCGCCTGGGATACCATTTTCGATTCGAACATTACGACGCTGATTGCCGGATTCGCGCTGTTGTGGCTAGGTTCCGGGCCGGTACGCGGGTTTGCCGTGACCTTGTGCATCGGCATCGTGACGTCCATGTTCAGCGCGGTGATGGTGTCGCGCGCGATGGTCAATTTAATCTACGGGCGGCGCAAGCTGACCAAACTGGCGATTTAACTTCGGAGTTGCGACATGGAATTATTCCGTATCAAGCGCGACATTCCGTTTATGCGCTATGCCGCAACCACTGCGGTCATTTCGGCGATTACTTTTGTGCTGGCCATCGCGGCCATCGCGGTGCGGGGTTTGAACTTCAGTATTGATTTTACCGGTGGCACAGTGGTCGAGGTGCATTACCTGCAGGCGGTGGATGCGCAGCAGGTGCGCGGGGTGCTCGCGGCGGAAGGGTATAGCGATGCGTTGGTACAGAATTTCGGTACCGCGCGGGATGTGCTCATCCGCTTGCCGGAAAGGCCGGATGTATCTTCAGTGATGCTGAGTGAAAACGTATTGAGTGTGCTGAAGCGGCAGGATGATGGCGTGGAGTTGCGGCGCGCGGAACGCGTCGGACCGCAGGTGGGCAAGGAACTGGCGGAAAGCGGCGTGTGGGCATTGCTCCTGGTTTCTGTCGGCATTGTGTTGTATCTGGCGGCGCGCTTCGAATGGCGCTTCGCCGTCGGTGCCATCGTCGCCACATTTCATGATGTCGTCATCGTAGTGGGATGTTTCGCAGCGTTTCAATGGGAATTCTCCCTGACGGTGCTGGCGGCGGTGCTGGCTATCCTGGGCTATTCCGTGAATGACACCGTGGTGGTGTTCGATAGGATACGCGAAAACTTCCGCAAGATGCGCAAGGGTACGGTGCCCGAGATTATCGACAATGCTATCACGCGCACGCTATCGCGTACCGTCATGACCCACATCACAACCCAGCTCATGGTGTTTTCCATGCTATTTCTGGGTGGCGAGATCCTTTTTTATTTCGCGCTCGCCCTGACACTTGGCATTGTGGTGGGTACGTATTCGTCCGTGCTGGTGGCAAGCCCCATCGTCATGTGGCTGGGTATCGCGCGCGAGAACCTGCTGCCGGTCAATAAGGAAGGCGCGGATCAGGATGCGAGACCGTAGGCACGCACGGTGGTGTCCGTGTTGATTGCTCCAAACTAGCGTTTTCTCCTGTACGGACCTGAATCAGGAGATACTCCATTAGCCACAAAGCCTCGGTGTGCGTCTATGTGGGCGAGTCCATCGCTCACTACGGCTTTCCCGCGGGACATCCTTTCGGCCAGAATCGCATGGCGGCTTTTTGGGATGAAATGGTCCGCCGTGGTCTGGACGCGCAAGTATGTATGTGCGATCCCATCTCGGCACCACGCAGCGTCATCGAGCGCTTCCATACGCCCGCCTATGTCGACTACGTGCAACGCCGCGAATCCGGCGGTGGCTATCTCGATAGCGGTGACACGCCAGTCTATCCGGGCCTCTATGAGGCGGCTGCCTGCGTAGTGGGCACCAGCGTGGACGCGGTTCGCCGCATCATGGCGGGGGATTGTCGTCGTGCCTTTGTGCCCATCGCCGGGTTACATCACGCGCGGCGCGACGGTGCCGCCGGGTTCTGCGTTTTTAACGATTGCGGCGTGGTGATCGAAACATTGCGGTCGGAGCACGGAATCCGGCGCATCGCCTATGTGGATATCGATGCGCATCATGGCGATGGCGTGTTCTACGCATTCGAAGACGATCCATTGCTGTTTTTTGCGGACATGCATGAAGACGGCCGGTATCTGTATCCCGGCACTGGTGCTGCGTCGGAACAGGGTATCGGTGAGGCGGCCGGTACCAAATTGAATTTGCCGATGCCGCCGGGCGCAGATGACGCGGTGTTTCTTGAAAAATGGGGCGAAGTCGAGCGCTTTATAGACCAGGCGCAGCCGGAATTTATTCTGCTGCAATGTGGCGCCGACAGTCTCCGCGGCGACCCGATTGCTCATTTGGCTTATTCCGCCCGGGCGCACGCCCATGCGGCGTCACGGCTGGCGCGACTTGCCGACCGGCACAGCGGTGGCCGAATGCTGGGGTTCGGCGGCGGCGGTTACGATCTGGAGAATCTCGCCGTCGCGTGGACGGCTGTCGTCGCCGCGCTGGCGCAAGCGTAAGTGGCTGGGGGACGCGGTTTGGCGGCGGGGGGACGTTTACTGGCCTGGGCGACTGACGGCCTCGGCAGTTTCCGGCGTCGCTACTTCAACGCGATCGCGTCCGAGACGTTTTGCCTGATAGAGCGCCGAGTCGGCGCGCTCGATCAGCGTGCTGACGGTTTCGCCGGGTTTGTACATGGCGACACCTGCAGAAAACGTATTCATCGGCAATTGTATGCCTGCCAGATCGGTGGTGATTTCGGCCGCGCGTGCCTTGACCTTGACGAGCGCCTTGGCAGCACCCTTGGTATCGGTGTTCGGCAACAAGACGCCGAACTCCTCGCCGCCGATGCGCGCTACCATGTCGTGATGGCGGAAGATGGACAGCACATTCAGGGAAAACGCCCGCAGTACCTCGTCGCCCACCGGATGGCCGAACTTGTCATTGATCGCCTTGAAGCGGTCGAGATCGATCAGTGCGACCGTTAACGGCGAACCGTAGCGCTGCACTCGCGAGACCTCGTCCTCGAGGCGCCGCATGAAGGCGCGCCGGTTCGGCAGGTCGGTCAGCTCATCGGTCAGGCTGAGCAGGTGAACGCGTGTCAGTTCTTCATTCAGCTGCTTGCTGTCGTGTTCGATGATTTGCAGATATTCCTTGGTGCTGTCGAGTCGTTTGGATAGCGACCGATGGCCGTCGAGCAGCTTCTGGATTTCGTCGATCAGCGTCTGACGCAAGGCTTCCACTTCGTTGGCGTCCACTGCCTGGCGCAGCGCCTCGAGTTCGACCTCGAGCAGCACGCCGAACTCCTCGTTCTTGGTTACGGCCTCGGATACCTGTTCGGACAACGATTCCTGTATCCGTTGCACCCGCTCCCGGTTTTCCTGCAGGTGCTTGCGGTAGGCCGAATCCACCGGCGAGTGGAGGCGGCTGCGCGGCGGCGCATCGAAATCACGTGGCCGCGGTTCGACCGTTTCGGCGTCGTCCACGACCGCCGCCGGTGCCGCTGTAACTGCGGCAGGTGGCGGATGCACAGAGCGGGTGACGGGCGGTGCCGGTTCAGCCGGAGCGCTAACCGTAATGCCGAGGCCTTCCAGCACCGGCAGAAGGATGGCGCGGGATTCGTGATCACTGGCGAGTTTGGAAGCGGATATCTGCTGCGCGTGCTTCTCGATACTCGCGCGCAAGGCGATAAATTCGGTCACGGTGATCGGTGGAGCCAGCCGCCTCTGCAATAACTTGAGGTGGATCTTTTCGGGCGACGTATCGGGCAATCCGCGTGCAATGCCATCAAGCAGCAGACGCAGCAGATCCGCGTAGCCTTCCTCGATCTCGCCGCGGGTCTCGTCATAACTGTCCAGCACCTGCTGGATATGCTGGTAGACCACCGTCCCTTCGGGTGTCTGCGTCAGGCCGTCAAGAAGACGCAACGCCTTCGATGCCAGCGTCGATTCGGTTTTCAGAGACACAACAAAACTTCCCCCTGGCTATAGCGCGCCTGGCCACAGGTTCCTTTGTTGGCCGCTGCCGTCACTGGAATTTCTGCGCGAGAGCTGAGCGTAGCAGCTGTTGCCGGCGCAACTCCCTTTTGCCCGACAACTGCAGAAAGCCGGATACTAGCGTATTTGCAGGTCAAAAACCGCTGGAATTTCGTATCCGCCATATTTTGCCCGGGAATCAACCCCTGTAAACCCGTCGGTGATATCGGCAGATGCAGCTATTGTACCATCAAATAACATGGATATCAGAAACACAGGCTTAGCTATGATGTGTCCACAATACGTGTTTCCAGGCTGACCGCCGCGCAGGGCGGAATGTAAAGGGTGTCGACAGCCGCGGGGAGACGGGGTGTTGACCCGGCCATCACACTATTGACTGCCATCCCGATGGGACACGGTCGCTAGGCATCGCCGCGCAAAATGCGTTATTCTGACCAGCTTTTTCAACGTGTAGCCGAATTGACGGGTGACGGAATGTTTTCAAACACCATGCACATCGCCGGATTTGACGAAGAGGTCGCGAAGGCCATACGCGCCGAGTCCGTTCGCCAGGAACAGCACATCGAGTTAATCGCGTCCGAAAACTACGCCAGCCCCAGGGTCCTCGAGGCGCAGGGATCGGTGTTGACCAATAAATACGCGGAGGGCTATCCCGGCAAGCGCTATTACGGCGGCTGCGAACACGTCGACGTGGTCGAGCGGTTGGCGATAGAGCGTCTCAAGCAGTTGTTCGGCGCCGACTACGCCAATGTTCAGCCGCATTCCGGTTCGCAGGCCAACGCGGCGGTGTATATGGCGCTGCTTGAGCCGGGGGACACCATCATCGGTATGAGTCTTGCGCACGGCGGCCATTTGACTCACGGCAGCCCGGTGAGTTTTTCCGGGAAGCTATACCACGCGGTGCAATACGGGCTGGATTCCGCAACCGGTGAAATCGACTATGCGCAGGTGGCCGCACTGGCCAGGGAGCATGCGCCCCGCATGATTGTTGCCGGGTTCAGCGCCTATTCGCGCGTCGTCGACTGGCAGCGCTTTCGCGACATCGCGGATTCCGTCGGCGCTTATCTGTTTGTCGATATGGCGCATGTCGCGGGTCTGGTCGCGGCCGGCCTTTACCCGAATCCGGTGGCCATCGCCGATGTCACGACATCGACCACGCACAAGACGTTGCGCGGACCGCGCGGTGGCATAATCCTGGCGAAGGCCAATGCCGAGATCGAAAAGAAATTGAGTGCGGCGGTGTTCCCGGGGTCGCAGGGTGGCCCGCTGATGCATGTGATCGCGGCCAAGGCAGTGGCGTTCAAGGAGGCGCTGCAGCCCGAGTTCCGCGCCTACCAGCAACAGGTGATCGACAATGCGCGCACTATGGCGTCGACACTCGCGAAACGCGGCTATAGCATCGTCTCCGGCGGCACCGATAACCACCTGTTCCTCGTCAGCCTGATAGACAAGAATCTCACCGGCAAGGATGCGGAAGCGGCCCTGGGTGCGGCCAATATCACTGTCAACAAAAACGCCGTGCCAAACGATCCGAAGTCTCCGTTCGTCACCAGCGGTATCCGCGTCGGCACACCGGCGATTACCACACGTGGTTTTACGGTAAAGGAATCCGCTTTGCTGGCGAACTGGATGGGCGATGTGCTGGACAACGTAAACGACAGCGCGACCATCGCGCGCGTCCGTAACGAAGCGGCAGACATCTGCAGGAAATTTCCCGTTTACGCGACTGTCGGTGCGAAGCGGCCCGAGTTGAAGACCGGTTGACCGGTGCGCGTAAGCGTTTCGGCTAGGGAGGTAGCATGCGTTGCCCGTTTTGTGATGCAGCGGATACGCGGGTAATCGACTCGCGCCTCGGCAACGAGGGCGATTCAGTGCGGCGACGCCGCGAGTGCGCCACCTGCAGCGAACGTTTCTCGACATTTGAAACCGCCGAGCTGAGTCTGCCGCGTATCGTCAAGTGCGATGGGCGCCGCGAACCGTTCGATGACGAAAAGCTGCGTAGCGGTATCATGAAGGCGCTGGAAAAGCGGCCGGTGGATACCGAGCGGGTCGAGGAGACGATCAGTCGTCTCAAGCACCGGCTGCATGTGCGGGGCGAGCGCGAGATTCTGTCACGGGACTTTGGCGAATGGGTGATGGAGGAGCTGCGCGAACTCGATCAGGTAGCATACGTAAGATTCGTGTCGGTCTACCGCAGTTTTCAGGACGTGCAGGAGTTCCGCGCCGAAATCGACCGGCTGGAAAGCGAGCCGCCGCGCAATCTGACCAAGCAGCAATTGTCGTTACTGGCGGGCGGCAAATTGCAAAGTAGCTAGGGACATGGTGCGCGCGACCCGCTGGCGTCGGCGCGGCGAGCGCTGCCCCGGTGCAGATCGTCAGACTTGCCGTCTCATGCAATGAACCTCCGCAACGATCACTATTTCATGGCCATGGCCCTGCGTCTGGCCGGGCGCGGCATGTATACCACCATGCCGAATCCCCGTGTCGGCTGTGTGCTGGTACGCGACGGCGAGGTGGTGGGCGAGGGCTGGCACGAGGCCGCCGGTCAGGCGCATGCCGAATCCCGCGCGCTCGCTGCCGCCGGCGAGCGCGCGCGCCGCGCAACCGCCTATGTCACGCTGGAACCCTGTAGTCATCATGGCCGCACGGGCCCTTGCGCGGATGCGCTGGTTACCGCCGGCGTGGCGCGCGTTGTCGTCGCGATGATCGATCCGAATCCGCTGGTTGCCGGCGCAGGCGCCGCGCGGCTGCGCAACGCGGGCATTCAGGTGGATAGCGGCTTGCTGGAAGAACAGGCCGCATCGCTGAATCCCGGTTTTATCCGGCGCATGCGCGATCAGCGGCCCTACGTGCGCTGCAAGATGGCGATGAGTCTGGACGGGCGTACCGCCAAGGCCGGTGGTGAGAGTCGCTGGATTACCGGCGACGCCGCGCGTCTCGACGTGCAACGGCTGCGCGCGCGTTCCTGTGCGATCATGACCGGTATCGACACGGTATTGGCTGACGACCCGTCGCTGACCGTGCGCTGGCAGGAGCTGGCGGCAGGCGATTTCGCCACGCCGGGGAATACGCCGGCGCGCCAACCGCTGCGCGTGGTGGTCGACACCCGCCTGCGCCTGTCGCCGACGGCGCGGGTGCTGGGGTTGCCGGGCACAACGCTGGTCGCAACCGCGTCCGAGGCGCGCGCGCGGTATGAGGCATTGGAGCGATCGGGCGGGCGTGTCGCCTGTTTTCCGGTAGCGGGTGAGTATGTTGATCTCAGCAAGCTGCTGCGCTATCTGGCCGAACAAGAGATAAACGAAATCCTGCTCGAGGCCGGCGCGACGCTGGCAGGGGCGATGCTGCAACGCGGCCTGATTGATGAATTCGTCATCTACATGGCGCCGGTGCTGATGGGCAATGACGCGCGCGCATTGTTCAACCTGCCCGGACTGACGGCTATGGCGGATAATATCGCGCTTGCCATCCGCGATATCCGCAAGGTCGGCGATGACTGGCGGGTGAGCGCGTTTCCGGTCGGCGTATGATGTCGGCACACGGCCGGGCGATAGTGGTGAATCGAACATAAAGCGTTTGCGCACGGTCAGCAACAGCCAACAGGAATTCTCATGTTTGCAGGAATTGTCGCAGCAAAGGGGATGGTCGCGGACGTGACGCCGGCCGATGCCGCACGGCGTCTGTATATCGATGCGCCGGATATCGATCTCGTCGACGTATGTATCGGTGACAGCATTTCGGTCAGTGGCGTGTGCCTGACGGTTATCGACATCGCAGGCGACCGGTTCGGCGCGGATGTGTCGAATGAAACGCTGTCCTGTACCACGCTCGGGGATCTGGCGCCGGGCGTGGCGGTCAATCTCGAAAAAGCCTTGTTGCCAACCACCCGGCTGGGCGGTCACCTGGTGTCGGGTCATGTCGACGGTGTCGGCGCTGTCATCGAATGCGCTGCGGACGGTGATTCCGTGCGCTTGCGCGTGCGTGTGCCGGACGAACTCGCGAGGTATATCGCGGCCAAGGGATCGGTATGCGTCGATGGTGTCAGCCTGACCGTCAACCGGGTCGATGGCGCCGAGTTCGAACTGAACATCGTGCCGCATACCTTGCAGGTCACCACGCTGGGTGCATATGACGTCGGCCGTCCGGTGAATATCGAGGTGGACGTCATCGCACGTTACCTGGAACGGCTGGTGGCGGGTGATCGGGCCGCCAACCCGGCAGCGCGCGGCGTCACACTGGAACTGCTGCGAAATACCGGATTTATCGAGTAGCAAGCGCCGCGAATATCTGGCTGCGCGCGACATCCACCGAGTCCTGCCCTACAATAGCTGTCTGGTTTGGCATCACCTGAAGTGATTTATGGCTATCAATACCATCGAAGAGATTGTTGACGACATCCGTCAGGGCCGGATGGTCATCCTGATAGATGACGAAGGGCGCGAGAACGAGGGCGACCTGATCCTGGCCGCCGAATGCGTCCGACCGGAAGACATCAATTTCATGGCACGTTACGGTCGCGGCCTGATCTGCCTGACACTGACACGCGAGCGCTGCGAGCAGTTGCGCCTGCCGTTGATGGTCAGCGACACCCATGACAAGCACATGACAAATTTTACCGTGTCGATTGAGGCCGCCAGCGGTGTGACTACCGGCATATCGGCGGCGGATCGTGCAACGACGGTACGCGCTGCGGTCGCCGCTGACGCGAGCTCCGCCGATCTGGTGCAGCCGGGGCATATTTTCCCGATCATGGCGCGGCCGGGTGGCGTGTTGACACGCGCCGGGCACACCGAGGCGGGTTGCGATCTGGCGCGGCTGGCGGGGTTCGAGTCGGCCAGCGTGATTGTCGAGATACTCAACGAAGACGGCACCATGGCGCGGCGTCCCGAACTGGAGGCATTCGCCGCACAGCACGGGTTGAAGATCGGTACGATTGCCGACCTGATCGAGTACCGGCTGCGCAACGAACGCACCATCGCCCGCATCGGTGATTGCAACGTCAAGACCGCCTACGGCCCGTTTCGCCTGCATGCGTTCCAGGATACGGTCAACAACCTCCATCATCTGGCGCTGGTCGCCGGCGAGATCACCGCCGATACGCCGACGCTGGTGCGGGTACATATGCAGGACACGCTGTGCGATGTGTTGCGCGTCGAGCGGGAAGACTGCGGTCTGCCGCTGCATCACGCGCTCACGTTTGTTGCCCGCCAGGGCAACGGCGTCATCGTTATCCTGCGTGCGCCCAAGAGTGCCCAGGATATGGCGCGCCGCATACGGGATTACCGGCTGATCGACGAGGGCATCCAGCTGCCCAGGCCAGAGCCGGGCGCGGACCTGCGCACCTATGGCATAGGCGCGCAGATCATTGCCGATCTTGGTGTGCGTCGTATGCGGGTGATCGGTGCGCCGAAAAAGCTGCATGCGCTTTCCGGCTATAATCTTGAAATTGTCGATTACGTCGAGTGCGACGTCTGAACTCGGGTGTGATATGGGCATGGCGGACGAAGTGAACCGGATAGAAGGTGAGTTGCGCGTTGATAAAGACACGCGCTTTGCGATCGTCGCGTCACGGTTCAACAGCTTTATCGTCGACCATCTGCAAAAGGGTGCGTTGGATATGCTGGTGCGACACGGCGCCAGCGCGTGCAACATCGATGTCATCCATGTGCCTGGTGCTTATGAGCTGCCGCTGGCGATCAAACGGGTACTGGATAGCAGCAGGTACGACGCGGTCGTGGCGCTTGGCTGCGTGATCCGCGGCGGCACGCCGCACTTCGATCAGGTGGTTAACGCATGCAATATGGGTATCGCCAGACTGGCGATCGAACAGGATGTGCCGATCGGCTTCGGCGTATTGACGGTGGAAACGATCGAGCAGGCCATCGAACGCGCCGGTACCAAGGCCGGCAACAAGGGCGCCGAAGCTGCAGTTGCGGCGATGGAGATGGTGAACGTGCTGCGCAAGATCGGCAAGTAGCCAGGATTCAGGTAACGGATTTTTTGTCATGAACGCGTCTTCTCACCTTCGTCATCGTGCGCGCCGGCTTGTGGTTCAGGCCATGTATCAATGGCAGATCACCGGCCTGGATGTGGCGGAAATCGAGGGACAGTTTCGTGCCGATGCGGAGCATGCGAACGCCGATCTGGATTACTTCGCCCAACTGTTACGCGGTACGGTCGGCCATGTTGTCGAGATCGACAGCGAGCTGGCGCCGGTAACCGATCGGCCGCTCGCAGAGGTGGACCCGGTGGAGCGGGCGATACTGCGGCTCGGGACCTACGAACTAGCCCACTGTCTCGATGTGCCTTACCGCGTCGTGATCAATGAGGCCGTCAAGCTGGCCAAGGTATTTGGTGCCGAGGACGGTTACAAGTACGCGAACAGCGTGCTCGATAAGGTCGCGCGTAAACTGCGTGCCATCGAGATCGCTGCCGCCGATCGTCACTAGAAAACGCGTCGGTGGGCAGGGCGGCCGCCAGCGTCTGAACAAAAATGCCTAGCGAATTCGAATTGATCGGGCGTTATTTTGGCGACCGCGGGCCGCGGCGGCGCGACGTGGTGCTCGGCATCGGCGATGATGCCGCCTTGCTCGATGTTCCGGCCGGGCAGCAACTGGTCGTGACGATGGATACGCTGGTCGCGGCGGTACATTTTCCCGTCGCGACGGCGCCGCGAGCCATCGGTCACAAGGCGCTGGCCGTCAATCTGAGTGATCTCGCCGCGATGGGCGCCACGCCCGCCTGGTTCACGCTCGCCCTGACCATGCCGCAAGCGGACGCGGCCTGGCTGGAGGCGTTCAGCGACGGTATGTTCGAGCTCGCGGAGCGCTATGAGATGCAACTGGTCGGTGGTGATACCACGCGCGGCCCGTTGAGTATCACCATCGAGGCCCACGGCCTGGTGCCGGCCGGCCGCGCGATCCGACGCAGTGGCGCTCGCGCCGGCGACCGGATCTACGTGACGGGGACCCTGGGCGACGCCGCGCTCGGGTTGCGCGCTCTGACCGGCGAATGCGATCTCGATGTCGCTGAACGCGTGCTGCTGGTGCGGCGCCTGGAGTATCCGCAACCGCGCATCGCGGCGGGTATTGCGCTGCGCGATGTGGCCAGCGCGGCGATCGATGTGTCGGACGGTCTGGCCGCCGATCTCGGCCATATCCTCGACGCCAGCGGCGTCGGAGCGCGTATCGAGCTGGGCCGGATTCCGGTAGTGCCGTCGGTTGCCGGCTACGCCGGGCGGTCGGGCGACGCAGGGTTTGCGTTAACCGGCGGTGATGACTACGAGCTGTGTTTTACCGTGCCGGAAGAACGCGTGGCATTGCTGGCCAGCCGACTCGCCGGACTCGATGGCGGGTATCATGATATCGGCGTTGTCGAAAAGGCAACCGGGCTGCGATGCATTGCCAGTAACGGTGCGGGGGTTGCGCTTGGGCAGGCCGGTTACCGGCATTTCTAAAGGTAGGCCATGAACGACAGATCGACAATGCATGGCAAGCGCCGGCCGGTGAGTGCGCGGCAGGTGTTCGGTCATCCGGCGCACCTGCTCGCGTTCGGCGGCGGCGCAGGATTGAGTCCCGTTGCTCCCGGTACGGCGGGCACGCTGATCGGTGTGGTGTTGTACTGGTTTATGCAGCCGCTGCCACTGGTGCTTTATCTGGCGATCACGGCGGTGTTGTTTGTCGCCGGCGTCTGGCTGTGCGGCGTTACGGCGCGCCACCTGGGCGTGCATGATCATGCCGGGATTGTCTGGGACGAGATCGTCGGGTTTCTGATCGCGATGATCGCAGTACCGCGTGGCTGGGCATGGCTGGCCGCCGGCTTCGTGTTGTTTCGCCTGTTCGATATCTGGAAGCCGTGGCCGATCCGCTATCTGGATCGACATGTGACGGGCGGGTTTGGCGTGATGCTGGATGACGTCGTCGCGGCGCTGTACGCGCTGGTTATCCTGCAAGTGCTGGCGCAACTACCCGGTAGTTGATGCGGCAACCGTCGCCGCGTGACTCGGCAACCGGTTTAACTGCCGTGCGTACGGCGCGGCGACTGAAACTGGCGAAAACCGCCTGCCTTGTCTTTCACCAGCCATTCGCGCAGTTTGTCCGCCGCGATAGGCGGGGTGATGTAATAGCCCTGTAGCATGTCGCAGCCAAGATCCACGAGGATATCCCACGCCTTGCGCGATTCGACACCTTCGGCGGTAACTTTCAGTCCCATGTTATGTGCCAGGTCGATGGTCGAGCGGACGATGACCAGATCCCCCGGGTTTTTGTCGAGGTCTATCGTGAAGGATTTATCGATCTTGATCTCGTCGACCGGTAGCTGCTTGAGATAGGCCAGTGACGAATAGCCGGTGCCGAAGTCGTCGATGGCGAGCCGGATGCCCATGTAATGCAACCGGGTCAGCACGTCCAGCGCGCTGACCGAGTCTGCCATGATCGCGCTCTCGGTGATTTCCAGCATCAGTTGACCGGGGCTCATTTGCCAGGTGCTGAGCACACGTGCGATGAACTCGGGCAGCTGCGCATCGTGCAGGTTATGCATCGACAGGTTGACGGCGACAGGCGGCGGATCGATGCCTTCCACGGCAAAACTGCGGCTCTGTTGTATCGCCGCCTCCAGCACCCATCCAGTGAGCGGGCGGATGAGGCCGCTGTGTTCGGCGAGATAGATGAACTCGTCCGGCATGGTCAGCCCGCGTCGTGGATGTTTCCACCGCACCAGCGCCTCTACTTCGGAAATTCTGCCGGTGGTCGCGCTGATCTTGGGCTGGTAATGCAGCAGCAGCTCGTCATGATCAATGCCGCGGCGCAGATCGTTCATCAGGGCGAGGCGATTTACCGTATGTTCGTCCTTTACCGCATCGTAAACGCTGTAGCCACTGTTGCCACCCTTGGCGACATACAGTGCGACGTCGGCGTGACGCATCAACGTCGCAACGTCCGTGCCGTGTTCCGGATAGATGGCGATACCGGCGCTGGTGCCGATGCGGAAACTGTGACCTTCGATGATGAAAGGCTCGTCCATGATCCTGACGACACGGCGGGCAATACCGTTTGCTTCCTGCACGTTCTTGACGTGCGGAATCAGGACCGCGAATTCATCGCCGCCCAGCCGGGCCAGGGTATCCGCTTCCTTCAGTACCTGCTGCTTGCGCTTCGCGACCTGTTGCAGCAGCAGATCGCCCATATGATGACCGAGCGTGTCGTTGACCTCCTTGAAGCGGTTCAGATCGAGCATCAGTAGCGCCAGCGAATGACGCTGCTCCCGCGCCACCTGGATGGCCTGCTGCAGCCGGTCCTTGAGCAATACGCGGTTCGGCAGGTCCGTCAGCGCGTCGTGCAATGCCTGATACTCCAGCCGCTCGTTGGCCGCCGCCAGCTCTTTGGTGCGGCGCACCACGCGTTGCTCGAGGCTGGCCTGCAGATCGAGCAATTCCCTTTCGGCGTGTTTGCGTTCGGTAATGTCCCGGAACACAACCACCCGATGACGCTGCTCGTTCAGAAACATCTCGCTGACCATCATTTCGATCGGGAACTCGCTGGCATCCCTGCGCCGGCCCAGCATGTCGCCAGGTTGTTCAGGCGCTGTGCCCATGACGCGATCTGACGCAGCCTTCGCGCCGGCGGCATCGGGCGCAAGCAGCAGATCGACGGATTTGCCCGCGAGTTCATCAACGCCATAGCCGAAGATCCTGCCGGTAGCGGGGTTGCAGGACTGGACGATGCCGTTGGCATCGGTGGTCACGATGGCGTCCATGACGTTATCCATGACGGCACGCAGATGCGTCTCGCTGGCAGCGATTTCTTCGCTGTGCTTGACGAGTTTGGCACGCATGGAATCGAGATCGGCGGCGAGACTTTTTACCTCGGAGATGCGCGTGTCGACCGCGAGCGTTTTGTCGGTTGCGCCGGAGGCGACGGCACGCGCGACATCGCGCAGAGCACGCAACGGGCGGGTTACCCACATACCCATATAGGTGCCGAAGATCATCGACAGAAATACGTAGGCGCCAACCAGATACAGGCCGCTTTTATAAATGGTGTTGAGATGGTCCGTCGTCGTGGACTCGTCATAACTCAGCTTGAGCTTTGCGTCCGGGTAGTCGTCGGTTGCCACCGGGATAATGACGTTGTAAACACCGTCGCCGTGCTGGCCAAAAAAGAAATCCTCGCGGAATAGCAGATGTCCTGAGCCGAGACTGCCTTTGGCGGTGATGGCCCCCCCCGGCATTTCAAGTGCAGCATATATGACGTGCCCGTCCAGCACCGCGTTATCGAGTAGCGTCTGGGCGTGTTCAGGCGTCAGATCACGAATCAGCAGCCGCGAGAACAGCCAGGAATCCGAACGGATCTGGTTAATGAACCGGGCTTCGCTGAACTGCGCGACTATTGCGCCGATGCCAACAAAGAGCAGCGGAATCAGTATGGCGTGTATCAGCAGGCCGCCGGCGACCAGATGGCCGCTCAGCGTGCTCAGGTATTTTCCTATTCGATCGAGCCATGCCATAGTTCGTTTACGACCGTCACATTGGACAGTTGTCGCACATAGTCTTCCCACATAAAGGTGACCAGACCGGGCCGGCTGTTCAACGCGGCGGTCAGCTCCTCCGGTCTGGCAAAGGTGGGTGGCAATTGCCCCCCGTAATGAAACACCTTCGCTACCAGTTGCCGCTCATACGTCTGGGACGACATAAAAATCACTTTTTGCAGGAAGACCTCATACAGCAGCGCGTCGCTCTTGTTGATGGCTGCCGTCACCTCGTGGTTGTCTTTGGTAACGGCATAACCGAGAAAAAGTTGACGGATTTCAGCGGCATTCAAATCGAGACCGCGCAGCTCGGGGCTGCCGACCAGCACCAGCCGCCGCTCGCCGGCCAGGGCATGGCCGGCGGAAAGCACCAGCAAACCCGTTAGCAGTAGCGCAACATAGCCGAACCGTCTCATGGATATACCGCGCTCCACTGCAAATTGATCTGGTCGAACCTGTCGCCCAGCAGGTGGACCTTGCTGATCTCCGCCTTGACCGCCTGGTTTTTTGCGAGGTCGTAGCGCAGACCGATGAGTTGCCGCTCGCGGACGAATCCGCCAAGCAGATTCAGATAGGCATTTCCGGTGGCGCCGCTGCTACCCTCCGCGCGTCCGTAGGCGATCCACTGCGCGCCGAGCGCCTGCTCCAGCTGGATATAGCCGTCACGAAACGATTCCTGTGTTGTCGCGCCGGGAGACGTCAGCTCGTTATCGACGAAATAGATCACCGCCAGCAGGTCGGTGCGTGTTCCGAAATGCCAGTTCGTGAACAGGCCGGCCAGTTGCTGGCGGACGTCGACCGGTGTCAGACTCGCGCCAGGAAACAGGTTGAGCCCGGCAAACACGCCGACCTGATTGTTAGTGTCCTTGGGTTGCCATGACAGGCGGGCGGTGAATGACGCGTCATGGGCGCCGACCCCGGGCTGGTAGACGGCAACCGGTTGCAGGCCCGAATTTATTTCGGGGCCCGCGCCAAGGGCGACATCGTAGCGCCACAGAGCACCGGCGAGCGCGGTATATCCTTCCAGCAGCGCCCCCGCGATATGCATCGGCAGAACGCCGCCATCGTCCTCGAAAGCGTCGATGCCCGGGCGTGAAATTGTCGTCTGGAGATAGTTGCCGTGGTGATAGTCGGTATTCCAGTAACCGATCGGGTTGTGAAACCGGCCCAGCCACAGCCGGGAGCCGGGCCAAAGTTCCCACGAGATCTGCAGGCGTTCGATCTCGATTTCACTTTCGCCGCCTGTTTTGCCGAACACCTCGGCGAGGAACCGCAGGTGGCCCCTGTCGGTTGTGTAGAACAGATCGAGGTCTATCTCGCCTTCGCGTTTCCTGGCAGCGCCGGCGGGGTCTTCGGAGCGCCACGCATAGGCCGCCGCCGGAAAGAAGAAGAACTGGTCTGCCTCCGCAGCCTGTGCCGGGGCGGCAATCTGGCAGGCGGCGAGCGCCAGCAACGCCGGGCCGAGCGTACGATAGAACTGCTTCGGAGGTTTTTTGTCTGGCCGGGCGGCGGGGCGGTGACTGTCAGTATTCATAACGGCGGGTTACCCGCTCGACTCCCGAATATTCCGATGGCTACGGTGGCCATTGGCCCGTTGGAAAAATACCTTAAATTCTTACCGATGCCAAATGAATGTTGCGCTACCGGCGGATGATCTCTGCTGTGCTCACGCTAGCGCCGCAGAGCAAGGGCTCAAGCCACCGAAGGTACAGCGCTTCAGCCACTGTCTGCAACGCAGCGACACGCTCGTCGAGATCCGTCAGCATGGTGTCCCTGGTCTGGACGCTGATCGACGGCGTGGCGGTTTCATGCTGGTAGATATCCGCCCATGTGTCCACCATGGCGGTTGTCATTTCGATGTGACATTGCAGCGCCAGCGCGTTATTGATGACGAAGGCCTGGTTCGGACAGAACGCGCTCTGCAGGATTCGCTGCGCACCCGGCGGGATCGAGAACGTTTCGCCGTGCCAGTGAAACGCCTCGAACCGGGCCGGCAAACAACGGCGCCAGTCCGTCGTGAGTGCGTCGTCGACGCGCGTGACGTCGTGCCAGCCGATTTCCGTGACCGGGTTGCGCGTGATTTCACCGCCCAGCGCCCGGCTGATCAGCTGGCCGCCAAGACAATGACCAAGTACCGGCAGATTACGGTCGACGGCCTGGCGGATCAGCGCCAGTTCCGCGCTGATCCACGGCAGCGGATCGTTGACGCTCATCGGCCCGCCCATGAACACCAGCGCGGCCGCACCGCTGCTGTCGCGCGGCACCGGTTCGCCGTTGTCGACCTGGATGATTCGATACGGCAGTGCATGGCGATCCAGGACCGTGCCGAAAAATCCCGGGCCTTCGCATTCGATATGACGAAAAACGAGAATTGGCTGCATCGATCCGGCAGCTTACCGGATCGCGCCGCGAAACAGAACCGCGCCGGCGTCAGACCGACAGCTGGCTAGGCGTCCTTGGTACGCTCGATCATGGCGTACGCGGAGTGATTGTGGATGGACTCGAAATTTTCCGACTCGACGGTATAGGCGGTGATGCGGTCGTCGTCGTTAAGACGCGCCGCGACATCGCGCACCATGTCCTCGACAAACTTCGGGTTGTCATAGGCACGTTCGGTCACGTATTTTTCGTCCGGACGCTTGAGCAGACCGTACAATTCGCATGATGCCTCGGCCTCGACGATATCGATCAGGTCTTCTATCCAGACGAAGTTGCGCGTACGTACGGCGACGGTGACATGCGAGCGCTGGTTGTGCGCGCCGCGGTCGGATATCTCCTTGGAGCACGGGCACAGGCTGGTTACCGGTACCACGACCTTGACGGTCATGATCGCCTTGCCGTCCCGGATGTCACCGATCAGCGTTACATCGTAGTCGAGCAGGCTCTTGACGCCGGACACTGGCGCCGCTTTATTGATGAAGTAAGGGAAGTTCATCTCGATATGGCCGGCCTCGGCGTCGAGCACGGCAGTCATTTCGCCGAGCATGTCCCGAAACGAGGCGACGGTGATTTCCGGTTCGTGATTGTTCAATATCTCGACGAACCGCGACATGTGCGTGCCCTTGAAATTGTGCGGCAACTTCACATACATATTGAAACGCGCAATCGTGTGCTGCTCGCCGCCACTGCGGTCCTTGACTCGTACCGGGTGGCGGATGTCCTTGATGCCGACCTTGTCGATCTCGAGGCGGCGCGTGTCGGGCGTTGCCTGAACGTCGGCAATCGATGTCACAACGGGCTGTTTCGGGAGGCTGGCGCGCATGGTTTCAGGCTTCCTCTGTGTAGTGGACGCTGGCACGGTCGGTTTCCCACAGCGTTACGGCGCGTACGCGCAGGGTGTCGGTGTTGAGAATGCCGGACAGTTCGCGGTAGATATACGCGGCAATATTCTCGGCAGTCGGGTTGGTTGATTTAAACATCGCGAGCTCGTTCAAATGATAGTGATCCAGTTGGTCGGTCACCGACCGGGCCGCCGCCTTGATGGTTTTGAAGTCGATGGCCATGCCGACCGAATCAAGTCCGGTGGCGGTGACCTCGACTTCCAGTTTCCAGTTGTGCCCGTGCAGGCGGTTGCATTCACCCGGATAGTCGACGAGGCGATGCGCAGCAGCGAAATCCGACACGACCTTCAGTGTATAACGCGGCAGCATAGAAACAGACTAAATTAGTAGGAATTTACCTGAGCAGCGGCCAATTGGCAAGGCTGGGGCTGTAAATAGTGACGAATGGCCGCCAGTATACCCGCCTTGTCAAGGCCGTTGGCGGCAAGAATTTCGTCACGCGTGCCATGTTCCGCAAAGCGATCCGGCAGACCCAGGTTCAGAACCCGACACTCGATGCCCTGCGCGGCGAGCAGTTCGTTAACCGCGCTGCCCGCGCCGCCGAGGACCGCATTATCCTCAATGGTGACGAGCAGGTCATGGCCGGCGGACAGTTCCACCACGGTTTTTTCATCCAGCGGTTTGACGAAGCGCATGTTGACCACAGTGGCGTTTAGTTTGGCGCCGACCTGCAACGCGGTCTCAAGCAAGGCGCCGAAGGACAGCAGCGCGACACGCGTACCGCGCCGCCGGATATCCGCTTTACCGAGCGGCAGCGCCGTCATGGTTGACTCGACGGCGACACCGGGACCGGCGCCGCGCGGATAACGTACCGCTGCCGGGCCGTCGTGCATAAATCCCGTATATAACATCTGCCGGCACTCGTTTTCGTCGGCCGGCGCCATGACGACCACGTTCGGGATGCAGCGCAGGAAACTGAGATCGAAACTGCCGGCGTGCGTCGCGCCGTCCGGGCCGACCACGCCGGCGCGATCAATCGCGAACAATACCGGCAGGTTCTGCAGCGCGACATCGTGTACCAGCTGGTCATAGGCGCGTTGCAGAAACGTCGAGTAGATCGCTACCACGGGTTTCAATCCTTCGCAGGCGAGTCCGGCAGCGAAGGTGACTGCGTGCTGCTCGGCGATCGCGACATCGAAATAACGATTCTTGAACTGCTCGCGGAAACGAACCAGGCCTGAGCCTTCGCACATCGCCGGCGTGGTGGCGATCAGGCGCTGGTCCAGTGCGGCCATATCGCACACCCAGTCGCCGAATACCTGCGTATAGGTCGGGCCTTGCGAGCCCTTGCGCAGGGCCTTGCCGGTCTGCGGATCGAACGCGCTGACGCCGTGATAGCTGCACGGATTGTTTTCGGCGGGCGCGTAACCCTTGCCCTTTTTCGTCACAATATGCAAAAACTGCGGACCATCGAGCGCGCGCAGGTTGCGCAGCGTCTTGACCAGTGTTGGCAGGTCATGACCGTCGATCGGTCCGATGTAATTGAACCCGAGTTCCTCGAACAATGTGCCAGGGATTACCATACCCTTGAAATGTTCCTCGGCGCGGCGCGCGAGTTCCCATACCGTCGGTATGGTGCTGAGGACCTTCTTGCTGCCTTCGCGCATCGTCGCATACAGCTTGCCGGACAAGACTCGCGCCAGGTAATTGGACATGCCGCCGACGTTGGGCGATATCGACATATCGTTGTCGTTCAATACCACCAGCAGATTGGTGCCGAGATCGCCCGCATGATTCAGCGCCTCGAACGCCATGCCCGCGGTCAGTGCGCCGTCGCCGATGACGGCGACGACCCGGCGGTCGGCGCCCTCGCGCTCGGCGGCGATTGCCATGCCGAGTGCCGCGCTGATCGAGGTGCTCGCATGACCGGCGCCGAAGGTGTCATACGGGCTTTCATCGCGTTTCAGAAAACCCGACAGTCCGTCGAGCTGGCGCACGGTGCTCATCCGTTCACGGCGGCCGGTCAGTATCTTGTGTGGATATCCCTGGTGGCCGGTGTCCCACACCAGCCGGTCTTCCGGCGTGTTGAATATATAGTGCAGCGCGATGGTCAGCTCCACGGTACCCAGGCCCGCCGACAGGTGGCCGCCGGTGGTGGCGACGGTTTCGATCAGGAATTCACGCAGCTCGCCTGCCAGTTTGACCAGCGTGGACTCCGGTACCAGGCGCAATTGTTGCGGGGAATCAATCGAGCGCAGCAGAGGGTAACGGCTAGACATAAAAAATCGCTGGGTAACGGCTATGGCCGGAACGGGTGAGTATGGCGTAATAATGTCTCGGTTACCCGGAGGGCGCAAGCCCGGGCAGTCCGTACAGCGGTTGAATCAGTGGGTGCGGTCGATAATATAGGCGGAAATCCAGCGCAGCGGATCGAAATCCGTCCCCAGCGGCGCCAGACACTCGATAGCGGATTCGTGCAACTCCCGGGCCTTCTGCCTGGCCCCGGCCAGGCCGAGCAGGGCAGGATAGGTGGGTTTGTCCAGTGCCTGGTCGGCGCCCGCTTGTTTGCCGAGCACCGCGGTATCGCCCTCGACGTCCAGGATGTCGTCATGGACCTGGAAGGCAAGGCCAACAAATTTCGCGTAATGATCCAATCGCTCCACGAGGTTGTTGTTGATGCCGGGCTTGCTTAGTGCGCCGATCAGCACGCTGGCCCGTATCAGCGCACCGGTTTTGTGGATATGCATGTTCTCGAGCTGCGCGAGATCCAGGCGCTTGCCAACCGACGCCAGATCGATCGCCTGGCCTCCGGCCATGCCCCGGGAGCCGGCGGCGAGTGCAAGTATCTCGATCATCTTGAGTCGGCGTTCAGCATTGACCTGGATCTGCGGGTCATGGCTCAGGATATGAAATGCCAGGGGTTGCAGTGCGTCACCCGCGAGCAGCGCCAGCGCCTCGCCGTAGATCTTGTGGCACGTCGGCCGGCCGCGCCGCAGATCGTCGTTGTCCATCACGGGCAGATCATCGTGTATCAAGGAATAGGTATGTACCAGTTCCACCGCGCAGGCCGGCCCATCGAGCCGCTCTGGGCTGATGCCGAGTGCCGTGCCGGTCATATAGACCAGGATCGGCCGCAGGCGCTTGCCGCCGCCGAGCACCGCGTAACGCATCGCTTCGTGGAGGTCGGACGGTTGAATGGATTCCGCGGGTAGCCATTGGTCGAGCGCGGTTTTGACGCGGCTCTGATAGTCACGCGTCAGGTCTTCCAGCAGCGTGGCATGGTCAGTCTTCGTTGGTGCCCGCTTCGAATGACTCGAATTCAACGTTTCCATTTCTCTCTATCAGTTTGTTGACCTTTTGTTCGGCGTCGGCGAGCGCCTTCTGACAGGCGCGCGTCAGCTCGACACCGCGCTCGAATTGCCGCAGGGATTCCTCGAGACCGATATCACCTTCTTCCAGGCGCTCGACCAGCGCTTCCATTTCTTTCAAAGCACCTTCAAAATCAAACGCTTGATCTTTTTTTCTGGGCAAAGCCGCTGTTCCTCGCGAGAATGACGTACGTTAACGCAACGGATCGCTCAGGGTCAACGCAATATAGTGACTGATAGCAGGGTAAATTGCCGCAAGCGGAGAAAATTGCATGAGGTCCGCTTCTGGTTTACCCTGACGCGCCTTTGGTTTCGGAGTGGGCGAGCGGTTGACCGATATTGTCTGGACCATTGTTGCCGGGCGCAAAATGGGACGCGCGCAGCGCGCCCGAAGGGCGAACACCAAGGATGGGGGGAGGCAACAGTTCGGAGCGGCCGCAGGCCGGCCCTCGTAGCAAGGTACGCGCTACTTGCTGTGCGGTTTCAATGTGCGTACGCGCGACCAAAAGTAACAAATGGTCATGTAGAGTTTTGGAGAGGTGTCCGAGCGGTTGAAGGAGCACGCCTGGAAAGTGTGTATACGTGTAAACGTATCGAGGGTTCGAATCCCTCCCTCTCCGCCAGATTGAAAAGTGCGGGTCGATGTACCGTGAATCCGGTTAAGAACCGGGAATGTTGCGGGATTCGAATCCTCGATTTTGACAAGCGGGGTGCGAGAGAACGCCGGAGCGTAAGCGACGGCGGCCCGGAGGGTGAGGCGCGTAGCGCCGAGTAATCCCTCCCTCTCCGCCAGTTGATGTAGATTTGGTGGATGGCAAGGCAAATGCCCGGGAAGGGGCGCTGGGTGCCGGGATTCGAACCCCCGATTGCTGGATCGGGTTCGGCGCGAAGCGCCACAGGGGCGAGGGAACACCGGGGCAAGAGCGACCGGCCCGCCGGGCGATGCAGGTCTGAATATATCCGCGTTCCCGAAGCATTCATTGATTGCCGCAGTCGTTGCCTTAGGCAACATCAACCGAATATCAGCAAGTCTCAGGCTGATATCGCGAGTAATATGAAAGGAATCGCATTGGTGCTGACCAGCCGATGTCCGCGGCGGGTTTTGCGCCCGGCGAGGCAGCGGATATGGTTCGCCGCTTGCCGTGCAGCTGCTGCGGGCGGGCCTCGCAATATGGCTAAAGGCAACGAACAAAAAGGCCGGAATGCGCAGGGCGCCGACGGCGGAAACAACGGCAAGAGCAAGACGAGCAGGAAGGACGTCAGTCCATCCCGAACTACGTTCCCGGCTTCCCGGCAAACTCCGGACGCCGCATGGTCCATGGGGCGTATACGGTCAAGCGTGCTATTGCGTAATAGTCCGGAAAGGGAGGCGATGATTCTTTATAAAATGCAGGCGATAGCCAACGTACTACTCGGGGTCGGCTGCCTTCATGTCGGCGCAATGCCAGTGGCCTTCGCGCAACCCAGCTCCGCTGAAATCGACACCGGGCTCTACCCCACGGTGGCAGTCGGTCTGCGGGCGAACGACAATATCCTCAGCGCCGACACCAATAAAACCAGTGACATCATTTATATACTCTCGCCGGCATTAACGCATAGGGCGGTATTTGGCAAGCATGTGTTGGGCCTGATTTACGAAGGCGAGTTTGCCAGATACAGTGACAAGTCCGACGAAAACTACGACGACAACAAGCTGGGTGCCGACCTGCTGCTCGATGTCACGCCAAAACTGAATGTGAACCTGGCAGGTGGTTACCGCTGGTCGCATGACCAGCGCGGCGCACCCGGGACCGGTACGGTGTTGTCTGCCAATCCTGATCTTTGGCAAGAAGGGCGTTTGTTTGGCGAGCTCGTTTACGGGCGCCGCACCAGTCAGGGTCAAATTGCACTGTCAGTCGAATCCGCCGGGCTGGACTTCACCAACAATGCACAAGAAGCCCGTGACCGCGATATCCGCACCTTCACTGGTACGTTTTTCTACAATTTCACAGGAAAAACCGCCGCGATTCTGGAAGTCAGCCAGAAGGAAGTCGACTACGCCGGTCCGGCGGCAGTCAACCTGGACAGCAGCGAAACCCGTACGCTGGTAGGCGCGCAATGGGAAGCTACCGGGCAGACCACCGGTAATTTACGGTTGGGCATCCTGGAAAAAAATCTGGATGATGCGGCACTGCGCGACTTTAACGGATTCACCGTCAGTGGCGAGGTCAGCTGGGAGCCCCGGCGGATAGACCTGATTAACATCAGGTTGATCAGGGAAACCCGGGAAAGTTCGCAGGCGACGGCGAGTTACTATGTGGCCACCGGCGCATCCATTGCCTGGGAGCATGCATTAGCGGAGCTGTTAAGCGTTAAAGCGCATGCAGGCATTGAAAGCGATGACTATAGCGATGGCAGTCGCCTGGATTATTTGACCGTTGCCGGCTTTGGATTAACGTATGACATGACGGATCGCCTTGATCTTGCAGGGAGTTATGGTTTAAAAATCCGTGATTCGGATGTTCTGGGGCTGAACTATGAAGTTAACACCTTTTTTATAACACTGACGTACGCACCGCCTAGATAGACGCGAGCGGTCACTGGACTGTTGGACGTACCCTGAGCGGTCTCGGGTTATTAGCCCATTTGTTTATATCTTGAACATGCGGACATGAATAGCAAGGCCATACAACTCAACGTACTCCGGCTGTTAGTAGTTGTTTTACTACTGATCTGTGTCGTGAGTCTCACCAACGCTGCCGAGCCCGATACCTACCGGATCGGCGCCGGCGACCTGCTGTCGATCACAGTGTTTGACGAGCCCGACCTGAGCCTCAATAAAGTGCGGGTCGGTACCAATGGCACGGTATCGTTTCCGTTACTGGGCGAAATCACCGTGAGTAATCTTACGCTCGCCGAACTGGAAGCGCGCCTTGACGAGCGCTTGCGTGACGGGTACCTGAACAAGCCCAAGATCACCGTATCGATACTTGAATACCGCATGTTTTATGTCAGTGGCCAGGTCGAAAAACCTGGTGGCTACAACTATGTCGAAGGCCTGACAGTACGTAAGGCGGTAGCACTGGCCGGCGGATTTACCGTGCGTGGCTCCGAAAGCAAACTCAAGAAGATCGCCGAGGAAGAGCCGGGAAAAGAAATAACAGTCGACATGGATTCAGCGGTCGGCCCGGGCGACATTCTCACTGTCGGCGAGTCGTTTTTCTAATGGACAACCTAATAGCCACTGATTGCGGTGTCGCGACGGGTTCGCCGCCAATGAAATTCGGTACCTTGATTTGCTCAAAAGGCGCGCGGCGGGGAACATACCGGGCCTTCTTCCTTCCGGCGAAGGCGGCGATTGCAGGGTTGCAGGAGGTTGAGCAACGCATGGGGCACGACTACATGGGCGTAGGAGCCAGAGTAATGCCCGGAGCAGTGAACAGGATGCGACACATAAATCTCTCAGTACCCGATAACGCCGACCCGGCGGTAAAAAGCACATGAAAAAACCCATACGCCAGGCCGGCACACAACACACCGAAGCCGATTTCGAACATGAGTATCTTGAAGAAGAAGCGGAGCACACGCTCCTCGACTACTGGCGCCTCGTGCTGCGTCATAAATGGGGCGTACTGGCTATCACCTTCGCCGCCGTGCTCATCGGCGGGCTAACGGCATTCGCGACCACTCCCGTATATAGAGCTTCAGCAACCTTGTTAGTTGAACCCGCCCAGCCGAAGTTGGTCAATCTGCAGCCGCTCGACGGCGCACCGCCACTCATGCTGTTCTACGAAACCCAGTACGAGCTTATTCGCAGTCGTGCCATCGCTGAAACCGTTGTGGACAAACTCAGCCTGGCGGACAACGCCGTATTCCTGGGAGCCGACGGTACGGGGCCAACGGGCCTTGTGCTCTCGTGGCTAGGAGATTGGTTATCGCAAACGCCAGCGGCCATTGATAAAACTGCGCAGCGCGTTGCTGCAATCGAAAGACTTCGGAAGAATCTCAGCGTACAGGGCGGTCAAAAAAGTCAGATTGTTATTATCAATTATGAATCGACCGATGCGGAGCTGGCAGCAAAAATCACCAATGCTACGGCTCAAGCCTATAGCGAATATGGCATGGAATCGCGCCTTGCAAAGGTCAAGGAGGCAACATCATGGTTGAGTGATCGCTTAACGGGCTTGCGTAGTCAGCTCGCGCAATCAGAAGGAGCACTGCAGACATATCAGTCCCGTGAATCGATGGTGGATACTGAAAACCGTCGACATATGATTAATGCACGTATAGGTGATCTGACCACTGAGCTTGTCAAGGCGCAGACCGACCGGTCAACGGCCTACATTCGTTACCAGCAGGTACAACACATAATCGAAGAAGGGCGTGGTTATGCGGCGTTGATACCGATTCTTGGGAATAAGGTGATCGATCAGCTGTCCGCTGAGCACGGAACGCTCAAGCAGAAATTTTCAGAGTTGAATGAACGCTATGGCGATAAACATCCGAAGATTGTTGCTGCAAAAGCTGATCTGGAAGAGGCCGATCGCCGCCTGGCACGTGAAGTACGCCAGGTCGTGGACAGCATTCGCAAGGAATATGAGGCTGCTCAATCCAGAGAGACCGGGGCAGAGCTTCAGCTGGAACAGCAACAGGCCGAAATGCGCAACGTAACAGGCAAGGGTTTTGTGTTAGCTAAACTGGAGCGAGAGGTGGAAACTAACCGCCAACTCTACGATACATTTCTCGCCCGTTTCAAAGAGATCGATACCGCAGGCGACAGCAATGCGACCAATGTCCGTGTAGTCGATCAAGCGCAGCCGCCCACCATACCCTATAAACCTGATAAAAAACGCATGGCCATGGTTTCCCTGGTTTTGGGCCTGTTCATCGGTATCGCCGTCGCGTTCCTTCGGGAGAACATGAGTAACACCTTCAAACGTAGCGAGGATGTTGAAGACCGATTATTGTTACCCGTATTAGCGAAACTGACGCTAGTGGAAAAACCAGCAGGTAAAGTGGTGGTGCCCGAGCGCGATATAATTAAAAACCCGCGCTCCACCTTTGCCGAGGCAGTGAATAACGTGCGTACGGGCATTCTATTTTCCAATCCCGACAATCCCGTCAAGACGCTAATGATTACATCCACCAAGCAGGGCGAAGGAAAAACGACCTTGGCCTTTAATCTGGCCATTGCGTTCAGTCAACTAGGCCGTACGCTGTTAATTGATGGCGACATGCGTAAACCCGCGATTCGGCACGTGGCAAAGTTCGGCCGAGGTGCGGGGCTTTCGGAATGGTTGCTGGGGTCCGAAACGCTGGAGGCATGTTATCGGCAAGATAAAAAATGCGAAAATTTATTTATTATGCCGACGGGAAAGGTACCGCCGAACCCACTGGAACTGTTGTCATCTAAAACCTTCAAGAAGTCTTTTGAAGACCTGAAACAGAAATTTGAATACATAATTGTCGACACGGCTCCCGTGTTACCGGTCAGTGACCCTATTGTCGTGGGCAATCTTGTCGATGCCGTTATTCTTTCTGTCAAGTTCGACGACACGACGTACCCGATGGCGCAAGAAGCGGTTAAACGCCTGCGTGCCAATAATATCGAGCCTGTTGGTGCAGTATTGTCGCTGGTGGATCCAAAAAAACTGCAAAGCTATTACGGCCGCAATTACTACGGTGGTTATTACACCGGCGATTACGTGGCACATGCAGCGAGCAAGGGAAAGCCTGATCGGATTTTGTAATAGAGCCGTATGCGAATGTCCTGATGTTATACGTCCTCCATGCCAATGCCGCCTGGATAAACACCGTTAGGGGCACACCGTATGGGAAATCCACTGGCCCATGATCAGTATCCACGGATCGGATTAGTTCAACGTGTGTTCGACAATTACCTCGGCTTCCTAATTAGACACATGTGTCTTTACATGTAGTGCCTTGGCTATAATTTTCACAAATCACAGAGCACGTACGCATACCACAACCCATGTCCCTGTCTTCCATCGCACAAGCGATTCTGCCCGCCCCGGTTTATAAAAGGCTGCTGTCTTCGTCAATCGCAAGGCGTTTGGCGCGCGGTTCGTTGTGGAGTCTGTTCGGCTCGGCGATATCACGTATTCTGGTGTTAGTGGCGATGATTCTTGTTGCGCGCCTGCTGGGACAGGTGCGATTCGGAGAGTTCGGCTTGATCCAGACCACTCTCGGTGTCGTGGGTCTTATGGCGGGGCTGGGGCTCGGCGGGACGGTGACGCGTTTCGTGGCGCAGCACGCTGTCGCCGATCCCGATCGGGCCGGTCGTGTCATCGCCTTGGTCATGTCGGCGTCCATCGGAGCCGTACTTCTCGCCGCGGCTGTGTTAGTTGTGGCCTCGGGGTACATCGCCCGCACGGTACTCGAGGCGCCGCATTTGCAAACAGCCCTGAACCTGGGGGTACTGCTGATGGCCGCCACGGCGTTTCGGGGCATCCAGGGCGGCGTGCTCGCCGGTCTGGAAAAATTTGACCTCATCGCCAAGCTCAACATTCTCGATGGCGTGGTGTCCTTGATAGCCATGGTGACGCTGGCCTACTTCATGGGTGTCGAAGGCGCCTTGCTTGGGTTGGCACTCGGCGCCAGCGCGGTCTGGCTGGTCGGCCGCATCGTGCTAACGAATGAGCTGGGAACCCGGAACATCGCGGTGTGCTATGGGGGATGCTGGACTGACTGGCGTATTCTGACCGGTTATAGCTTACCTAGTCTTTTGTCAGGCCTGGTGGCGACCCCAGCGCTTTGGTTTTGCATGACGCTGGTCGCACGTAATCCAAACGGTTATGCAGAACTCGGTATATATAATGCCGCGTATCAGTGGCATGGTCCCATGGTGTTTATCCCGATGATTCTTATGTCGGTGAGCATCCCTGTACTCGTCCAGGAATGGGAAGCAGGCAGAAGGGAACGCTTTCGCAGGGTTACGCTCGGGATTTGCGGGCTGATGCTTGCCATGTCCTTGCCGGCCGTGCTCCTCGTCGCCTTCTTGAGTCCATGGGTCATGAGTCTCTACGGGCCCGGCTTTCGCGAGGGGGGGATGGTACTGGTGCTTTTGTTGGCCGCTGCGCCACTTCATGCGCTCGCAAAAATTGCATCCGGAGCGCTGTTTGGCATGAACAGGGCATGGTGGGTTCTCGGCGTGAATCTGGTTTGGGGCATGGCGCTCTTGACCATTACAGCATGGCTTGTTCCGACTTTTGGAGTGACCGGACTGGCAATAGCGTTTTTGGCGGCATACGCCATCCTCGGCATACTGCTATTTAGTCTGGTATTGATTGGATCATGAGTACTTCCCGTGACTGATGTCACGACTCGCATGGCGAACTGGGAGAAAGGTTCCTGATGGATTGGCAAAAGCTTCAATATGGTTTGGGTGGTCTCCTTCGGCGCGGTTACCAAAAGCGCTGTTGTCCGAGCTGCGGTTCCCAGGCATCGCAGCGAGTGGACCGCAAAGTTTTCCACGATCTGCGGCGGTGTGTTGACTGTGAGCTGTTGTACCGCTGGCCCTATGAAACGCCGGCGGAAATGGCCAGCTTCTATCAGCGCGGCTATCAGCAGGCGGGGCTGACCACGGACGTACCCGACGCGGCAACGTTGAATAGTCTGATGGCAGCTGGTTTCCGGGGTTCGGCAAAGGATTTCTCGCGCGTTATCGAGCTGCTGGAAGTGCTGTCGGTGCCACGCGGTGCCCGGATCCTCGATTTTGGGGCAAACTGGGGTTACGGTGTTTGGCAGTTTCGGCAGGCCGGATTTTCGGCAATCGGCTACGAGCTCTCTAGGCCGCGCGCCGGCTATAGCAAAAACCTTGGGGTTGAAGTGTTCACCGACTGGTCCGAGATCGAGGACAGAGGGACCTTCGATGTCGTGTTTTCATCCCATGTGCTCGAACATACCCCGGATCCTGCTGAGGCACTGCGCCGGAAATTGGGCGTCGTATCGCCCGGAGGCTGGCTCATCGCCTTTTTCCCCAGCGGTTCGGAAGTATTTCAGAAGTCCGATCCAGCAGCGTTTCATCGCCGCTGGGGTCAGGTCCATCCTGTCGTACTCAACGAAAAATTCATCCGTAAAGTGTTGCCGGGATCGAGTCTGGCCATTGGGGCCTATTGTCCCGAAGATATTGAAGGGTTGAAATATTGGGATCAGGAGACTGCCTGGATCGGTACAATGGACGCCAATGAGATGCTGATTGTGTGGAACCACGCATGAACTGTTCAAGAGAGCGTGGCGGCGACTATCACCCATTGAGAGGCGTATGAGGGATATGTCGCCACTCGTCTCTGTCGCCATGCTCGGCGCTCGTAGGCACTACGCCGTGCCCCGATTCATGCACGAAGCGGGATTGCTGGAGCGCTTTTATACCGACAGTTACATCGGCAATAAGCCATGGCTGGAAGCTGTCATCGCAGCGGTCCCGCAGGGGCTTGGTCCGTCCGGGTTGCGGCGGTTACGGGAACGGCGTGATCGTGCGTTGCCGCCCGCCAGGGTGACGAGTTTTGAAATGCTGGGGCTATGGTCCGCCTGGCAGCGGCGGCGGAGCCCCGGTTCGCATCGCGCCCTGCGTGCGCTGGAACGTGAAACCGGCCGGCGCTTCGGGCTCAATGTGCTGCGTAAGGGTTTTGGCAACAGTGGTTTGCTCATTGGGTTTAGCGGTGCATCGCTGGAGATGTTTCGTGGGGCAAAGGCTCAGGGTATCAAGTGTATTCTGGAGCAAACGATCTTGCCGGATCAGCCCCGATATCGATTGATGCTCGAAGAGATCAAAGCGTGGCCTGACTGGGAACCGGGACTGTCACACAGCGATTACGAAACTACCGATTATGCGCGCGAGGAACAGGAATGGCTTCTGGCCGACGGCATAGTGGCGGGGTCGGAATTCGTCAAGTCAGGACTCGTCGAATGCGGGGTGGCTTCTGATAAGGTGCATGTGGTGCCTTACGGCGTCGATACGGTACGGTTTCCTCTGACCAGCGGTGATGACAAGCGGCATGGCGGACCGTTGCGAGTACTTTTCGTGGGTTCCGTGGGACTTCGCAAAGGGGTGCCCTATCTGCTGGAAGCATTGGCTCGGCTTGGTCCGTCGAAAGTACAGGCGCGTTTCGTGGGGTCGGTCGCCCTCGCGGATACCTGGTTACAACCGTTTCGAAAAGTTGCCGCGTTTACCGGCGCGTTACCTCGCGGTGACATGGCCACGATGTACCAGTGGGCCGATGTATTCTGTTTGCCTTCCATCGTTGAGGGCTCGGCCGGCGTCATCTACGAGGCCTTGATGTCCGGGCTTCCGGTGATTACAACGCCCAACGCGGGTTCGCTGGTACGCGATTCCGTCGATGGCCAGGTGGTTCCGATACGCTCATCGGAGGCCTTGGCTGTGGCGCTGGATCGCTACGCCAGCGATGGTTCCGTGCTTCGCCAACATGCGGAGGGGGCCGCTTCGGCGCGTCAGCGAGTGAGCCTCGAACGCTATAAGAGTGAGTTGATTCGTTTGATTCAGGACCAGTTGTGCGGGTAACGTACAGATCGTGGCAAAACTGCTTCTAATCCCTGTGCGTTGCATGCTTCCTGGTAAATGAAAAAATGCTTCTGGAATATTTCCTGGTAGTACTGGTTGTGCTCAGCGGATTAGAGCTAAACGGCTATCAGTCGGCCGTACTGTTTGTTCTTATCGCGGGGTTGTTGTGGCAGGTAGGCAACCCCACCCGGAATTTGTTTCCCGCTGTGGCGTTCGTCATCGTGGCATACGTCATGGGATTTCCGTTGACTATGCTGTTGCCGGATTTGTACCCGCAACTTTGGTCGCGGGTATCGCCAGATGCTCTGGAATACGCGATGCTCTGGGCGGTGAGGGGCTTTGGTGCGTTTGCCTTGGCTTACGTCCTGGTTGAGCACTTTAGTACGCGGGGGCGAACACGCGATTGGCTGGAAAGCAACTTCTATAGGGGGCGTATTCGCTACGCGCTTTATGTGCTGACGAGCATCGGCTGGCTCGCCATACTGTCCTGGCTTGCGTCCGTAGTGTTTTTCGGTATCTCTCTTGTTTTCATAGAAGGTGACAATGTTGGCGTCAACACTGTTGCAGGGTCATCGCTGCAGATGCTCACCGTTCTGTCGAGTCTTCGATACCCGTTTTTCCTTGGATTTATTCTCCTGTATTTTTTGAAGCAGACGGACAGGCATCTTTTTTTGCTCTTGGTTGGGCTCCTGATTATTTCCATAATAGAAATCATAGCGATCGGATCCAAGGGCTCGATCATGCGAGTGGTCGTGGTGGCCTTGCTGGCATTGGCCTTTCTTCCCGTCAAGTTAAACGCCAGGCAGGTGATTGCCGGTGCTTTGGCGCTTATTGCCGTCTACGGTTCGTTCGCTGTCATCACCGAGTATCGCTCGATCATGCAGGATAAACTTCTCGCCGGGCGTGATGTGTTTAATTTTTCAGTGCAGGCAGAGTCTTTTGGCGCTGCGGTAATAGCCAGCCTGCCATTTTCGGAATCTGACGTAGTTCGGCGAACCGAGGTGGGGCAGGAAAATGTTCTCGGCCGCTTTGGTTCCGGAATCTTCAGTTTCGCAAACCTGATGCAAGTTACCCGGCGGCAGTCACCCTATGAACATGCCTGGGAAAGCTTCCTGGTTCCCGTTTACAGCATTGTCCCGCGAACGTTTCTTCCGGAAAAGCCAGAGTTCTTCCATTCCGGCCGCAATGCTCGAGAGTACTACGGTTGGAGCTATGGCGGTGTTTCAGTATCACTGTTGGGTAGTCTATATTTCGCCTGGGGGTACGCCGGTATCATATTCGGAATGGCGTTCCTCGGTGGCTTGTTGGCCTATGTAGTGAGGCAGGTAAGGTTGTCGGGCCCCTACTCGCCGCATTGGTCAATCCTCCTGGTGGTGCTGATGCTGCCGATGCTGGATGTCGGGGAGACATTTCAGACGCTCGCGACCAACGTTATCCGTGTGGCTGCGCTTCTCTGGTTGTTGCATGTGCTGTACCCGGTAGCGCCCCGCTTTATGCGGCGGCGGAGTATGCGCGTGGTGGCTCCAATGCGGCGCGGGAGTTTCAAATGAGAAGGTTAGAAAAATTCAACTCGGTCTTCGGAGACAACTGGGTGGTTGGCAGATACCTATTGCCAGAGTTGACAACACTTGGGCGGAAGCAGGGCGGCGTGTTGCTGGATCTGGCGTGCGGGGAAAGTCCGTTCCGCGGGTATTTTCCCGGAGTTGAAACCTACCTGCGAGTGGACCGGAATCCGCAGGATGACGAGGTCACTCCGGGAGACATGCTTGCCATTCCACTGGATAACCAATCGGTGGACGCGGTGTTACTTTTTCAGGCGATCACAGACGTGCCTTACCCCGTTGAGGTGTTGAAGGAGGTCAGAAGGGTGCTCAGGCCGGGCGGCCGGCTGTTGATCTTCGAGAGTATGGCCTATCCGGAACACGATGCGCCGTATGATTACTATCGCCTGATGCCCGAAGGCCTGCGGGTGCTGGCGGCGGATGCCGGGCTGCATGTACATGAGTGCATGCACATGGGCGGATTGTTCACGCGCTTTGCGTTGCTGTGGAACACGTTTGTCATGGGCGTACTGAAGGCGCACGTCGTGCTTCGGCCGTTGGCCTGTCTGGGTGTCGCGAGTGGCAACCTGATCTGCTACGGGCTGGACCGGCTGGCGCCGCATCCCCGGCTGGCGTCGGACTATCTCGCGATTCTCGGGCGCGATGAGGAAATCAAGGGAATCCCAACCGCATTCAATAAAGCGAACATGCAGGCGGCGAACGGATGAGCGCGACGGTGCCGTCTGCCAGGCCGCTGCGTCTTGCCGTATTCACCGATTCGATATCGCATTTTGAGGCGCCCCTTTACCGGCTCTGCGCGCAGGCCGAAGGGCTGCAATTTAAAGTGTTCTATATCCGGCCCATCAAGTCGCAGCGTTTTGACGCGCAATATGCGCAGAAGATTGATTGGGGCTACGATCTGCTATCCGGCTATGATTCGCAGCAGGTCGCCCACGCAAAGGAACTCACGAAAGCGGCGTATGACTGGCAAGCGGATGTAGTTTTTTTGTACGGCTATGGATGGTCAGGCGCGGCTGGAATCATTTTGCGCAACTGGTGGCGCAGGCAGGCGCAGGTTCATCGGGGTACGCTGAATTATTATTTTGATCCGCGACGACCGATCAAGGGGCCATTGTTGCGCCCGATTGGACGTTTGCTGCTGTGGCTGTTCGATGCCCACCAGTATGGCGGCGACTATAGCCGCAAGGTTTTGCTGGATGCCGGCGTCAAGGAATCCGCGCTGTTTTTTGTTCCGTATTCAGTGGATACGCCGCATTTTCTCGCAGCGGCGGAGCACCCGGACCAGCTACGCGCTGCATCCGATATTCGAAAGGCTCAGGGATGGGCGGTAGATGACCACGTTATGCTGTTCATCGCTCAGCACAACTGGTTCAAGGGGCCGGATATCGCGATGGAAGTGTTCCGGTTGGCGGCGCGGTCCGATCCCAGGGCGCGTTTTCTGGTGGTTGGCTCGGGGAGCATGACTGAGGCGATCAAGGCCGATGCCGCGCAGCATTTCGATCCGGCAATCATCCACTTCGCCGGTTTCGTGCCTAGTGCCCAGACAGTGGCCTATTATCTCGCCAGTGATCTGGTGCTCTGTACGTCCCGTTACGAGACCTGGGCGCGCATGGTCAACGAGGCCATGTTGTGTCGTCGCCCCTGTGTCGTAAGCCGCATCGTGCCGGCCGCCGGAGGGCTGATTGAGCACGGCGAGAACGGCTATGTCGTTGAGGCCCCTGAGCCCGGCCAGTTTGCCGCCGTTATTCAGCAGCACTTTGCACTGACACTCCATGATCGCCAGCGGATGGGTGACGCTGCCCGTGAAAAAGCACAGTACTTCGCCTACGAGCCGTATGTTAGCAATGTGGTAGCCGCAGCGCGCTATGCGCTTGCGCAAACCGGGCGCGGCAAGAACAGGGCGGTTACACAGTGAATAAGGTGCGATTTCTTGCCAAGGCGCTGGTTCACGGCGCTATCGATTGGAGTGGGCGGCCGTACCGCCGACGCCGGCAATTGTGTGGCAAACTGATCATCCTCACCTACCACTCCTTCTGCACTGATTGGCCGCGCGGGCTGTTCAGTTCGCTACCTGTGGACCGGTTTGAACGACAGATTCGCTTTCTCAGGAAGAATTTCAAACTGGTCAGCCTTGCCCAGGGGCTGGACCATCTTCAGCACGGGCGTGTGGATGACCAGCCGTGGCTTTCAATCACCATCGACGACGGTTTCCGCGATAACTACACCCACGCGTGGCCCGTGCTCCAGCGTTATGCAGTGCCCGCGACCATTTTTCTGGCGACGGATTTCATCGATACCGGTCGACCACCGTGGCCGACGCAACTGGTCGAGATCCTGGAAAGTACCCATGCGCAGATGATCGAGTCGCCGTTTAAGGCGGAACTTAACACCCTCGACGCACGTTCGAAAGCATTGCGTACGTTGATGGCCGCCTGGAGTTGGTTGGTACCCGCCGATCGTTTCGAAACACTCGCGGCGCTGCGCCGTCATTTGCGTGTAGGGGAAACTACTCGCTATCCCTCGCTGACGTGGGATCAGATACACGAAATGCGTTTAGGAGGGATTCGCTTTGGGTCTCATACCGTCTATCACAGCATTTTATCGGACGTGAGCGATGACACTGTCGCAATGGAAATCAAGGAATCGAGAAAAAGGCTGGAGGAGAAACTACAGGTGCCATGCCTGGAGTTTGCGTATCCGAACGGGAATTTTGATATACGCGCAAAAAGGTTGTTGGCCGCAGAAGGTTTTCGCCTTGCGCTTACCCAGGTGACAGGCGTGAACGACATGGACACCGATGCTTTATCGTTATTTCGCGTTGAGATTCCATATCACGACCCTATGCCGACGTTTCGGGCCAGGGTAAGTGGCGGTCTCTGGTCGTCGTAAAATCGATACTGCTGGCAGTTCCTCATAATATTGAAACCGGCCACGTGTTCCGGTCGTGGAAGCTGAATAAGGAAATTAGTAATGTGTGGTATAGCAGGCATATTTCTACACGATCCCGGAGTGCCGCCCAGACAGGATATGGAAAGAATGGGGGTGGTGATGAGGAACCGGGGACCTGACGATGAGGGTTTCTACTTCGCCAATCATATTGCCCTCGTTCATCGGCGGCTGAGTATCCGTGACTTGAGTCCGGCAGGCCGATGCCCTATGGCAAGTTCGGACGGAAACATCCAGGTTATTCTTAATGGTGAAATCTACAACTGGCGTGAACTTCGCGCGGAGCTCGAGTCAATAGGGTGTCAGTTTAAAACACAATCTGACACGGAAGTCATTGTTAAGGGTTACGAGGTATGGAACGACGCGATCGTATCCAGGATGTCGGGTATGTTCGCCATTGCTATTTGGGATAACAAGGCTCGGCGTCTCCTGTTAACCCGGGATCGTATGGGTGAAAAGCCGCTGTTCTACAGGCTTTCAAAAGAAGGCCTGGTCTTTGCGTCCAGCATCGATGCGATCGCGAGTGTTGTTGCGGATCGATCGATCGATCCGGTAGCCATTGCGAGCTATCTCTCGCACAGTTTCATTCCATCAAGGTGTACGGTCTGGCGCGATGTTGAGGTGCTGCAGCCGTCCCACATGCTTAGCATAACAGTGGGAGATGAACCCGAAGTACGTCGTTATTGGGAGCTTCCGAGATCAGGTCCGATAAGAAGAAGTCTTAAATACTCTCAGGCTGGCATTGAGAAGGTCATTGATGACAGCACCAGGCGCTGCCTTGATGCCGATGTGCCGGTGGGTATATTTTTAAGCGGCGGCGTCGACTCATCGGTTATCGCTGCGTTTGCTTCCAGGCATGATGCCCGGTTGCCCGCGTTTTCTCTGGGGTTCAAAGAGGCCTCTTACAGCGAAATACCGTATGCTGAAAAGGTAGCACACCACCTCGGAATGCCTCACCACATTCTGGAGATGGGTGTCGAGGATGTTATTTCCTGTCTGCCAAACCTCGTTCGGGAATATGGTCAGCCCTTTGGCGACGCATCGGCAGTGCCGACCTTTCTGGTCTCACGATTTGCTCGCAAACATGTCACTATCTGCCTCAGCGGAGATGGCGGTGATGAGCTCTTCGGTGGCTACTGGAGAATGCAAGCGAGTGTCTACGCGGCGCGATACGCGAGAGTTGTTCCAAAGTATGTCAGGCAGAAGATAGTCCCGCAGGCAGCAAGTCGCCTTGGTGCAATTGGAGCGCGCTGGAAAGCGATGAATGAACTCTCGCTCGTTCCGTCAGGTTGTGGCTATACCAATAGTCTGAGCTGGTGGAACCTGCTCCATGAGATCGCCGGACCTAACCTTAGGTCTATAATCACTTCCGATATTGTGTCTCTTAGGGTTAGCAACCACCAGGACAGGGCCGAAGCAAGTGACGTTCAGCGAGCGCTTCTCGATGATATGCAGGTACAGCTTCCTGATGCGTATCTGACAAAGGTTGATGTGGCCAGTATGGCGGCATCCCTGGAGGTGCGATCACCTTTCCTGGAGCAAAATGTTATTGAGAAGGCATGGGTCTTGTCGGATCGATTCAAGCTTCATTTTGGGCAGCGCAAGTGGTTGCTAAAGAAGATAGCCGCCGGGTTTGTTCCGCGCGAGGTGATTTATCGTAGAAAAATGGGATTTGCCATGCCTCTGACAAAGTGGTTTCAATCAGACTTGGGTGATTACCTTGATAACCTGATGACGAGCAGCGTTGCAGATTCTGAAGGCTGGATTCTCGCCCCGGTTGTAAGGAAACTCTTGCGCGAACATAGAACGGGAGAGGACCACAAAACCAGGTTGTGGTTAGCGCTCTGGCTGGAATTATGGTTCCGATTCAAGGAAGGCTCATTTGAAGCACGGTACCAATGAGTATTGCAAGTGGACTTCCTCCGAATCGGTAGACACTCCTATACTTTAAATTAAAGCACGGGAGAGCACGCCATGACCAAGGGTCGATTTGCGGAAGAATTCAAGGAAGAAGCGGTCAAGCAAGTCATCGAGCGGTGCTATACGGTAGCCGATGTGGCGAAGCGTTTAGGGGTTTCGGTGCAGAGCCTGTACAAATGGGTCAAAGCCTATGCCCCCGACGCCACGGATCGTTATGAAGCGGAGCTCAAAGAGGTCCGGCGGGAGAATCTGACGCTGAAGGCGGAGCTCAGGCGCGCTCAGGAAGAGCGTGACATCCTAAAAAAAGCGGCCGCGTACTTCGCGAGAAGCCCGGAGTGAAGTACGCCTTCATATTGCAGCATCAGAACCGGTCTTCGGTGCAGCCTATGTGCCGCCTGTTGAGTGTGTCGCGGAGCGGGTACTATGCCTGGCTGGAACGGCCGCCCTCGCAACGATCCGTAGAGGATGCCCGCCTGCTGGGGCTGATCCGTGAGTCGTACGAAGCGAGCGGACATACCTATGGCGCGCCCCGCATTTTATGCGACCTGCGAGAGGTGGGCGAACGTATCGGCAAAAACCGTGTCGCCAAGATCATGAAGCGCAACAAAATACGCGCCCAACGCGGCTACAAGCAACCCGGCGTCGGCTGGTCGATGAAAACTACCTTGGCCAAGGAGATCGTGCTGGATGCCTTGCTGATGGCTGTATGGCGACGCAAGCCCAAACATAATGTCATCATTCATTCAGATCAGGGCTCGCAGTTCAGCAGCGACGAGTGGAATCGGTTCTGCCAGACGCATGGTTTGGTGCCGAGCATGAGTCGCCGAGGCAACTGTTATGACAATGCGGCGGTGGAATCCTTTTTCAGCAGCATGAAGAAGGAGAAAATACGCCGCCACATCTTTAAAACCCGTGAAGCTGCAAGAGCAGAGATATTCGATTATATTGAGGTGTTTTATAATCGGGCGAGGCGCCATCAACACCTGGGAAATGTCTGCCCGGTAGACCCCCCGCGTCAGAATAGTTGTCACTGATTTCTGTAATCTCTGGAGCGAGCGGGAGGCGGAAGATGACGAGAGATGTCGAGGTATTCGCAGGAGTTGAAGCAGACTGTGTTGAAGCGAATGATGCCGCCGGAGAGTCGATCGATGGCGGAGTTATCGAAGGAGACAGGCATCACGGAAACGACCCTGTACAATTGGCGGAGAGCGTGTTCCGGACGTGCAAGTACCGGCCGGAATATCCGAGTGAGGGCTTTGCCACACTGGACAAGGCCCGTGCCTGGATGCTGCGCTTCGAGGCGTGGTACAACACCGGGCACCGGCACAGCGGGCTGAACTTCGTGACACCGGAACAGCGCCATACCGCGCAGGCAGAGGAGATTATGAAACAGCGCATGGATGTTTATGAGACAGCACGTGCGCGCAACCCGCGCCGATGGAGTGGTGACAGCCGGAACTGGTCACTGCCACAGAGTGTCTGCCTCAACCCGGGAAAATCGGCTGACCCACAGGCTCAGGCCCCATGATCGAAACGGTGACAACTATCTTGAAAACTGCCGTCATGCTGATTTCCCAGCTTTTCGAATTCAAGTCTCGGCACCATTTTGAGTATTGGGGAGAGCGTTGTATTATGATAAGCCATCGCCTGATTTCCCTTTGTTATTAGTGTTTTCCAGACAACTACATTTTAACAAAGGACTCGAAATCAGGCTTTTCTTATTTATTTGCTGGGACAGCAGTGGCTCTGACCCCTTAAAAACCCTCGAAGCAATGGTGGCCTTCGGCCCGAAAGGATGCTCAAGAATTGAAGCTGCTTGGCGCGAGAGTCAAGCAAGCGTAGCCCGGATGGAATGAAATGAAATCCGGGGTTGCCGGTGGTTCGGAGTCACGGCATTCTCGATTGCGCTGCGCTTCATCGAGGCTACGAGAATGGGGGCAACGTCTCGCTCCTCAGCGACGTCACTTGATCTCAAGTCGATAGACCTTGCGTGTACCCATGTGGGCGAAATACAGGGCGCCGCCCATTGCCGTCATCCCGCCGATGCCTTTGCCTAAACCGGTGTCGATGGTGCGCAGCACCTTGCCATCCAGATCCAGCAGCGTGATGTGACCGCTGGCGTGGTTGGCCAGCGCCAGGGTTTGCTTGTCCACCCACGCCAGTCCGCTGGGCTCCACCTGTTCACCCCACAGCTTGGCCAGGGTCTGCCGCGAGGCGATGTCACGCAGCGGGACGCCTTCGAGGACCTGGATGCGTTGCAGTTCGGGAGGCAGGCTGAAGTGGAATTCGGCGAAGCGGCCTTTGGCCGCGGTATCGAACGCGACCAGGCGGCCGTTGCCGGAATCGGCGATGAACAGTTGTTTGCCGACCAGCACCATGTTGCTTGGCACATTGGGCAGGCGCGCCAGCGGTGTTTCGCCGAAGCGGTAGCGGGTCACGGCCGCGTTGGCGTGGTAATAGTGTCCGGGGAGATGGGGCGCGCCGAAGTCGTAAAGGTCGAGCGTGCCGAATGTTCCGTTGAAGGTCCAGTAGCGTGTGTCGCGTTCCCAGGCGATGCCCATGCAATAGGCGGTTCCATGGACCATGTCGAGATGCGCTCCATTGGACCAGTCGTAAGCCCCTTTGGTGCCGTTGTAGATGGCGAGGTCGGCCGTCCACAGCGTTGGGCCAATAAAGAACGGCTGGTCGGTGAAGTTGGCAGTACGGTGTTCCGCGCAGGTGGCGAATGTGCGTTTGAACGCGGCGCGTTTGGTCAGCAACCGGCGTGTGTCGTGTATCGCGCCCGGATCTTCGGGTTCGAGCCAGACTTGTCCGGCGCCGAACGCGATGGCGCTGGGTCGGCGCATGAAGTGCCAGGCGTTGTAGTCGATTATCAGGGTGGCACGACCGTTGGCTGCGCTTGCCGCCTCCACGGCTTGCGGCTCGCGCAAGGTCACGGTCGAGCCGAGCAGCGCTTCGCAATCCGCCGGTCGCTTGGCATCGACGGGGCACTCGGTCATGTCGTCGAACCCGGCGGATTGTTCGAGGCGCTGAATCAGCCACAGCTCGCCATTCGGTGCCACCGACAGGTCTACCGGGATCCACGGCCGAGGCAGCCGCGCATTGGGCTGGCCGGCATGCTCGTCGTGCTTGTCGGATTTGTCTGTGGTGACATCCCCGCCATGATGCATCGTATGACCCAACGCACGGCGGAACATCGGCTTGGTATGCATGACGGCCGCATAGACGGGGGTCAGGCGGAATGTCTCGGTCTTGCCGTCCGGCCTGGATGCCGGTTCGGCGGCGCGTACGCCGCTCGCAAACAGCATCGCGAGCAGCAGCGCGGCGGCACCGCGCTTGAAGGCGAACCTATTACCGCCGGCCGCGGCGGGTGCCGCGTGTGGCGGTTCATTCATGAAGATCTCGCCGTTGCTGCCGGCAACATTCGAGGTGCTGCGGAACACGATTTTGTCGAGTGTTGAATGCAACAGTTTCATTATTCACTGAACCGCCCCGGTTTCCCCGGAGACTCGTTTGTTTGAGTCAGGCCGCCATGGCCGACCCTTCCCTCTGCGATGATACGCCAGTTCCAATGACGCGCAGTCGAAACCTGTCGGAATTGACTGGCAATCCGGCCTTGGACGTCTATTTTCAGCTGCAGAATAATAGCGCCAAGGAAAGCGCCCGTGCACGTGCTATTCGCGATCATCGCGTTGTTGCGGCGCATTGTCGAGCAGACTGATGCTCTCGTACTTTCGGGGCGTGCGTTCTCTTGCGGTATCGATGTTGACGCTGAAAGTGCGGTGCCTGCCGGCGAACCATGTGGGCCAGGTTTATCGTAGAATCAGCTGGACGGGTCCGGCCCGGTTCATAGGGGCGGCTGGGCCACCGTCGAGGCGGGGTGTCGGTACAAAATGGCTGACAAGAACGAAACAACCCAACTGAACAGGAGAAATAGATGTACCCACGAACTCATCGTCGAAGTCTTTCCGGAATTTTCTCAATCGCAGCTGCGTTAGGCGTCGTCGTAGCGTGCACAAAGCCGGAGCCGCCTCGCACCACCCAGGTCACTCCCGTCGAACGGGGGCTCTATCTCGTGAATGTGGTAGGTTGCGGCGATTGTCACACGCCGAAATTATTCACAGCGAATGGCCCAGAACCTGACAAAACCCGCCTTCTGTCCGGCCATCCGGCGGATGCCAAATTACCTTCGGTGCCGCCAGGTGTCATCGGCCCCGACCAGTGGGGCGCACTCGCGAACAATGATCTCACCGCGTGGGCCGGCCCGTGGGGCGTGAGTTATACGGCGAATCTCACTCCGGACGCTACAGGATTAGCGAGCTGGACGCCGGAGATATTCATTCAGGCCATGCGTACCGGCAAACATGCTGGCGTCGGGCGCGACATCCTGCCGCCCATGCCATGGATGGATTTCGCGCTGATGACTGACGAAGACCTGCGGGCCGTGTTCGCGTATCTCAAATCTCTACCGCCGATCTCGAATGTCGTCCCGGCTCCAGTTCCGCCCGCCCCGGATTCGGCGCCCGGCGAATAAGTAGCCCAACAAGCGTTCAGGGGCGCGCCCTGGAGCTCTGCGTTAGTCATCTTCAAAATGCTTTGCAGAAACAGACGCCGAGGTCCAACAACAAAAAGGGGCAATAATCGTGGCCACCAACACTGTTCGTTTCCACCGTGTTTTACGCGCATCACCGGAAAGGGTGTATCGCGCATTCCTCACTGCCGATGCGATGGCCAAGTGGCTTCCTCCGAACGGATTCACCGCAACGGTGCATCACATGGACCCTAGAGTTGGTGGGACATTCAGAATGTCCTTCACCAACTTCACCACCGGGCAGAGCCATTCGTTCGGCGGTGAATACGTCGAACTGGTGCCAAACGAACTGATCCGCTACACAGATAAATTCGATGACCCAAACCTTCCAGGCGTCATACAGGTGACGGTGTCTTTGAAGGCGGTGTCCTGTGGAACGGAATTGAATGTGATTCAGGAAGGTATTCCTGACGTCATCCCCGTTGAAATGTGTTACCTCGGGTGGCAGGAGTCGCTTGTTTTACTCGCAAAACTCGTCGAGCCAGAAATTCGGCAGTAATCAATGTGCGGCCGGCGCCCAACAATTCGCTGCAGCGCCGACGGTCCTGAAATCAAATGTTAGGCGGTTGATGACAAACGCACCTGCGGATGCGATGCTTGCTTTCCCCACGCCAGTCCTGGGTGGGCCGTCCGAAGTGAATAACCATACTTACTAATTCGGAGGAACAAAACCATGAATCGCGCTACTTCCGTTACGTACGCCTTGGCGGTTGCTGCAGTGTGTCTCAGTTTACCTGCCTCTGCGGCGGATCTACCCAAGAGCGGAAAATACACTGCCCACTATGGCTGGACGTTCACCGGGCAAGTACAGGAGCTGGGACCTGACCGTACCGTCTATGCCGGTGTGGTGCCCGGGGTTATATTCAATGACACGGGCAAAGGCTTTCTGCATAAAGCCCGATCCGATTGCACTCTTTTTAACGACGTCAATCAAGGACGCGCCAACGCAATTGGTACGTGCGTGATCACGGATGCGGACGGGGATAGAGTTTTTCTTGAGTGGAAATGCACGGGTGTGATGCCGGCGTGTCCGGGAGATGAACGCTTTGTGGGAGGCACCGGGAAATACACTGGTATCAGCGGCGACAATAAATTTCAGGGCAACTTCATTGGCAACACCGGCGCGGGCTGGTCTGACTGGAGCGGCGAGTACAAACTGCCCTGAAGCGCGGTTACGGAAACAAGAGGCAGAAGCTGCTCAACCCTCGGCTTAAGCGGAGAGCCCGGCAGCAGGGCTGTTGGGCTCCTTCCTCGCTTCGCTCATCCGCGCGCGCTTAGCCGAACAGTTGCGCATGCCGCGAAAGACGGCGCCGATGTCGCGATTTCGGACGGCACGTTCAAGTGCCTTACCGAAATGACCAAGGTGCGTGGGTTCTACGTCGATAATGTGCTCGGCGATCTGGACGGGACCTTGAAGGTGGCGAATTCGAAAAACGGCGGCAGCTATCCGCCCGGATCGGTTGTGCAGCTCGTTCCGACGGAGGTGATGGTCAAGCATCGCGAAGGGTGGAACAAGGCCACGAATGACTGGGAGTTCTTTGAGCTCAATGTGTCGGAGTCGGGAAGCAGGATCAACGTGCGCGGCGTGACGCAAGTCGTCAACAAATTTGGCGGGAACTGTTTTGAGTGTCATGAGCGCGCCAAGCGAAAATGGGACATGCTTTGCGAGACGGATCACGGTTGCCAGCCCATACTGCTCACGGACGCGGACATTGCGGCCATGCAAGACGCGGATCCGCGGTGCAAGAAATAGCGGCGAATTCGGCCGGCCGATAGAAATATAGCGGGACGATGTCGTTAGCGGGGAACATCAGGCCGCGGTTTTTTCTGGATTTTACGGTGACGTATCAATCGAGTGAAAAATAAATCTGTTCCACTGCTGTCCCACTTACGCGTCATTCCGGTGGAAACGGGAATCCATGGGTTTTTAGTGCGCATGCTAATCAGTAAGTCCCTGGGTACCCGCCTACGCGGGTATGACACCACTCCTGTTTTGGAATTTCATTTCCGTGGTCGATTCAGCGCCAGGCAATCACTGTAATTGTAGCTTACAATGCATTTTCGTAATTCGTATGTGGGACAGCAGTGAATCTGTTCCATTTTTTTCTTCTCTCCACGTTAGACGCAGAATAAGAAAGCACCTATGGAATTAAAAAACTCGGATGTTTATGAAGCGCTTGCCATTGAGTGGCAGTATCAAATGATACTGGTGTTAAAAGAAAAGTTGTTGAAAGCAGGGATTGATGACGACATGGCTAAAGAGATTGTTGGCGAATTCGTTTTTGATTTCGCATTGCTTCATGATCAGGCAGCCATTGTGGTCAATGGTAAATCATACAATCCAAGAATCAGTTTCGACGATTTCGAAGGAAATCTTATCTCGACAGACGAAGTAAGTAATCTTCATGAATATGCATTCGCCAGCACCGGCGAGGCGTACGGTGAGTAAGGTTCTAACACGGCGCCCACGGCCGCCGCGTTATCCCGGGCACACAATAAATGACGCCAGCGCGTGTGTGCGATTCCGGGGCGAGGTCGCTACGCTGACTTGCTTCCTCATGTCCGCCCTGTCCTGTGAAACCAGGCTTTACTAAGAGCCTGTTCACGATCTTTTCAAGATTAAGCTGAGAAACGCA
>JAHFRU010000038.1 GCA_023266115.1 Gammaproteobacteria bacterium | reverse complement strand
GAAACGGAGTATTCGGGTCGGGAACCGGGAAAAACGGTGTCCACCCTTGCGGCGCAGGTATCCAGTTGATTTCATCGCGTGTTGTACGGTAGGCGTGGCCGGCCATCAGTGCGTATTCAATCGCGGTGGTCATGTTCGCTCCCCTGAATTATGTTGTTCTGGTGAATCCTATTTCTTCTTTCGACCGCTCTATTTCGGCTCTACGTCGGGCGTAATCGGAATCGGTGCCTTGGGTCCGCTGGAGTACTGCGGGCATCGTTCTTGTGCCAGCGGCTCCCTCAGGATGGTTTTGTATTCGGGTTGTTCCAGCGTTGCGTTAAGCTTCTTAACGAGCTCCGCTGAAACCAACGGGTTAGCGGTGATTGTTTCCTCTTCCGCCTTCGTACTGACAACGACGTTGATTTCTTTAAATTCGACGGGAAACTCCGCGAGTGAAATACGCTCCCATCCCTTGCCGTCGTACTTGAAGAACACGTAGGGTGGATTCGGACGTCCCCATTTGTTATATGAGAGGCACAAATTCGGGGATGCCACGATGTATGGCGTTCCTTTCAGTATGTGCAGGGCAAGCAAAATAAAATTGGATCGCCCGATATCCTCGCTATATTCACTTCTCCAGGTGATGGTTTTATTTGTGCCGGGCAACATGAATTTGATGGTTTGTTCCTTGATTGGCGGCGTCTGTCCGATTTCGTGCCGCCCACCATAACTCTGCGACCGCTCCACCACGATCTTGCTGCCGTCATGCAGCAGCACTTCCTCTTTCCACGACACGGCGTCCGAAGAACAGGCATTCATACTCACCCCCAGCATCAGTATAAAAATGGCCCGCTGCATACTATGTGGCCCGCGTAGCGTGCGTCGCGCGCACGATGACGTTTTCATTCGCTTCAGAAACGCCGTCATGAATCCTCTCCCCTTGGTATTATTTCGGGCGATCATCTTCCCCGGTATCAACAAGTGTCAAGCAGCGCGTTTCAAACCGCCGTAGATCAGGTCGTTGTCGGCGCCGCCATAGAGGCCGTCGGCGCCGTCGCCGCCCTGGAGGATGTCGCGGCCGCTGCCGCCGCCGAGGTAGTCGCGGCCGTCGCCGCCGAAGGCGGAGAGCCGGCCGGCGGCGCTGAAGAGGGTGCCGAGTTTGTCGTCGCCGGCGCCGAGATCGACGACGTCGTCACCGCCGTGGTTGCGGTTGACGATGTCATCGGCGCCGCCGGCGAGGATGAGGTCGTTTGCCGGGGTGTCGTAGATGACGTCGTCGCGATTGGGTTCGTTGCCGGTGGGGAGGATGTTGCCCCAGCTGTCGTAGAGGATGTTGCCGTCGCCGTCTTTGAGCGGTTTTTTGTCGCCTTCGATGACGTTGCTGGTCTGGAGGTCGTCGGCGATGGGCTGGGTCAGGTGGATGCCGAAGTCGCCGTCGTTGAAGGTGTCGCCAAGGGTAATGGTGCTGCCGTCGGCAAGGCGCAGTGTCCACGGTGAATTGTGGGTGAGGGTGATGGAGCCATCGGCATTGGTCCAGACGTTGCCATTGCCCTGGGTAAATTGGCCGGAGGCGATTTGAATAATAGTGGTGCCGGTGGCGTCATAGAGGATGATGCGGCCCCGGTTGTCGCTGTCAACGATGAGGTCGTTGCCGTCGCCCAGGCGGTACAGGTAGCTGTCGTAGCCAGTACCGCCGATCAGTATGTCGTCGCCTTTGCCGCCTAACAGGTAATCGTCACCGCCTTCGCCGATCATGATTTCATCTACCGTGGCGTCGAGTTGCGTGGAATTGAGCATGGCGCTGTGGTTGGTGTCGGCTGGAGCGCTCGCGCTGTTGCGATTGGGGTCGAGGTAGATGTTGGTCGCCAGGAATCGGTCGGGGTTGGTTAAGGCGGCGCTAAGCGCGGTGTTGCCCGGGTGGGTGGTGAGCAGGTCGGCGATCAGGGCGGTTTTGGCGAGGGTGAGTTCCTGTTCCAGTGTTTTGATCGCAGGCAGTGCTACCGCGGAGCCCAGTTGTTGCAGTATCGCTTGCATCGCCGTGACATCGCCGGCGGCGAGGTTGATCGCCGCGGTGTTCGCGGCGTCCCAGGCGGCATTCATGCGGTAGGCGTTGTGCAGCGTATAAATGCGGTAGACCGCTTTGGCGTCATCGGCGGTGACATTGCCGGGATCGGTAAACAAGCCGAATAGCTCGGACTCGATGTAGCGGCGTTTGAGCTGGTCGGTGCCGCTCAGGTAGCGTATCTGGTACCAGGCCTCGGCGCGGGCTTCGGCGGGGTTGCTGATGTCGTTGAGCGCGGCGATGAGGCCGGGGCCGATCAGGGCCTTGGGGTTTCCCGGCGCATATAAGGCGTTGTAGTTGAGTGATGTGAGGACGGCACGTTCATAGGAAGACGCGGTAATGCCGGTGGCAAGCTGGGCATTGGTGTCCTTGCCGCTCACAATAGGATCGAAGACGTTGAGCATTTGCGCGGCTGTCATCGCGAAAGTCGTTTGGCCAATGGTGGAGGCGAACAGGGTGTGCAGCGCGTTGTTACGCGCGTCGCCCGCGGGCATGGCGCGGAGGGTGGCGAGGGCCTGGGTGCTCCAGAGGGCGGTGATGGCATTTTGTTGGGGTTGTGTAAGACCCATTTCGCTCATAACTTCGTTACGTCTTGCCTTATTTCCGGTATCAATCTCGAATCCATAACCGATCGTGATACGACCTGCGGTATCGAAGTATGGCGTCGGCGTGCCGCCTTCGAGCTGCGTGATGAGCGCGAAGCGCAGCGCCTCGTACTGGGCCTGCGTCAACGGGGTGTTTATTGTGATGGCCACGGTGAGGTCTCCTGAGTTTCAGAATTTAGGCAAAAAGACGTTATCTATAGCGCAAATGGGCTTGGCCCAATCGGCTGGTTCGATATTGGGATTGGCGGGGGCAAACCGCTCGACGCGGGAAACAAATGATCCGGCATAGGGCATAATTCGCAGCAGATATGCCCTGGCGTCGTAAAGAAAAAGAGCATGGGTAGTAAAACTCCCGTCGGGGGCGCCGACATCCCCGGGCACCAGAAATCGGACCTTCCGAGTATCCGGTTCATACAAAACGACATGGTCTCCAGTAGCATCTCGTTGGGGCGCGTTTGTCGACCAATCCTCCTTGCATCTCTCCGTATTATCCCGCTCGCGCGTATAACCCAACACGGTCTCCAGCGGACCCTGGGAGACAAAGCGCACCGCGGTCTGGCGCAGGCGGGGGTGAATAGTGCCCGCCTGGATCTGGCCGCGATACTCTTCCAGCCACGAATCGAAAGGTGGAATCGTGCGTCTCTTTTCAGTATAGCTCTCGATCGCATAGATCTCGTTCCAATGCGCTTCGATATCCAGCTCCGTCCATTCCGGCCAGCCAAACCGTTTCATGTCGGGATGGAACTGGATTTCGCAGAAGAACGAGGCCTTGGTGGGCTGTACTTTGTTGAGGTTCTTGACCAGGTCGCGGCAGACGTTCCAGCCGGTGTCTTTTTCGAGTTTGAATGCGTGGCGCGGCCCTGCTGCCTCGCTAGCCACCGTGTCGGCCGGTAGCTGTCCGGGCAGTAGCAGGCACAGCGCGAGTGTGGCGAGTCGGTTCATGCGGCTTTCCTCGGTGTTTCCAGATAGTCATCTCGTAGCAATCGTGCAGCATGATCTCCAGTCAGTATTATTCGTCTTACGCGGCGAGCGATCAGCGTATCCGCGCCGCCTTGCCCGAAGAGCTCGTCGTCGCCATCGCCGCCGTCCAGATAGTCGCTGCCATGCAGACTGGAATCGACTACATTCTGGCCGTTATCGCCGTGCAGAATATCGTTTCCGGCGCCGCCGAAGATGGCATCATTCCCCTCGTCGCCCCAGGCCTTGTCATTGCCGGCTTCAAGGTAGATCGTGTCATGGCCGCGCTCGCCGAAGACGACGTCGTTACCCGCGCCGGCGTAGATGGTGTCATCGCCCGTGCCGAGATCGCTTTGACTGGCGATGTACGCGAAATTGTAGGAATAGGTTGTGTTGCCGTTCGCGTCAGTCGTCACCTGCTCGGTGACTGCCCAGTCGCGCCACAGGTCAGTCCCCGAAATAATGGTATTCCAGTCGCCGGCGATCCAGTCGTCGCCGCCGCCGCTGACGATGAGGTCATGGCCCGCGCCGCCGGCAATCAGGTCATTCCCCGCGCCGGTAAACATCTGGTCGTCGCCGTCTTCGGCATCGACCCATTCGCCTTGTAATCCGCTGCCTGCCTGCGTCGCGCCCTGGGTAATAAATGTGTTGGCATCACCGGCGAGGTCGCCGTAGATCAGGTCGTTGTCGCCACTGCCATAAAGACCGTCGGCGCCGTCGCCGCCCTGGAGGATGTCGCGGCCGCTGCCGCCGC
>JAHFRU010000037.1 GCA_023266115.1 Gammaproteobacteria bacterium | reverse complement strand
ATACCGCGCTGATGACCAAGGCGCAGACCGATGCCGATAACGCGGTGGCGGATCTGCTCGACCTGCGGCGCTATGGTGCGTCGATGCTCAACGGCACGGGATGGACGTCGCTGGTGACGCTTGGCCGGATGCTTGATGGCACGACGTTCACGCCGGGAATCCAGGGGATGCTCGCCGCCGAGGGCATGCAGTACATCGGGGCGACGACCTCCAGCTATACACTGGCGACGGCCCAATCAACTACGGTGATCGGCAACGGTTTAGCGAATACGCTGACGGGTAACAGCGGGAACGATGTGCTGGTCGGCGGCGACGGTGACGACATCCTCAACGGCGGCCAGGGCAACGACACCCTGACCGGCGGCACCGGCACCGACACCCTCAATGGCAGCTACGGCAACGACACCTACCAATACAACCTGGGCGACGGCGTCGACACCATCAACGAACTCAGCGGCAACGACTACACCGACGTACTGACGTTTGGCCCCGGCATCACAGCCGCCGACATCAGCGTCGTACGCAACGGCAACCACCTCGAACTGCGCCACGCCAACGGCGTCGACAAAGTCATCATCGCCAACTGGTACTTCCAGACCTACGACTACTACCAGCTCGACCGGGTCGACTTCGCCGACGGCACCCAATGGCTGCGTGCCGACCTGAACGCCCAGGGCCTCGACATCACCGGCACCGCCGGCAACGACACCCTGACCGGCATCGGCAACTGGAGCAACACCCTCAAAGGACTCGGCGGCAACGACACCCTGACGGGCGGCGGCCTTGCCGACCGGCTCGAAGGCGGCGACGGTGACGACATCCTCAACGGCGGCCAGGGCAACGACACCCTGACCGGCGGCACCGGCACCGACACCCTCAATGGCAGCTACGGCAACGACACCTACCAATACAACCTGGGCGACGGCGTCGACACCATCAACGAACTCAGCGGCAACGACTACACCGACGTACTGACGTTTGGCCCCGGCATCACAGCCGCCGACATCAGCGTCGTACGCAACGGCAACCACCTCGAACTGCGCCACGCCAACGGCGTCGACAAAGTCATCATCGCCAACTGGTACTTCCAGACCTACGACTACTACCAGCTCGACCGGGTCGACTTCGCCGACGGCACCCAATGGCTGCGTGCCGACCTGAACGCCCAGGGCCTCGACATCACCGGCACCGCCGGCAACGACACCCTGACCGGCATCGGCAACTGGAGCAACACCCTCAAAGGACTCGGCGGCAACGACACCCTGACGGGCGGCGGCCTTGCCGACCGACTCGAAGGCGGCGACGGCGACGACATCCTCAACGGCGGCAGCGGCAACGATGTGCTGGATGGTGGCGCGGGAGCCGACACGATGGTCGGCGGGCAGGGCGACGATGTGTATGTTGTCGACAACGTTGGCGACATCGTCACCGAAAGCGCCAACCAGGGCACTGACACCGTCCAGAGCAGTATCACGTATACGCTCGGTGCCGACGTCGAAAACCTCGCGCTGACCGGCACCACCGCGATCAACGGCACCGGCAACACGCTCAACAACGTGCTGACCGGCAACAGCGCCGCCAACACCCTGAGCGGCGGTACCGGCGCCGACACCATGATCGGCGGCGCAGGCAACGACACCTATGTCGTCGACAACACCGGCGACATCGTCACCGAATACACCGGCGAAGGCACCGACCTTGTGCAAAGCAGCGTGACGTACACGCTAAGCAACGTGAACGTCGAAAACCTGACCCTGACCGGCACCACCGCCATCAACGGCACCGGCAACGCGGCCAACAACATTCTGATTGGCAACAGCGCCGCGAATACCTTGACGGGTGGTGATGGCAACGACGCCCTGGACGGCGGCGCAGGTGCAGACACCTTGATCGGTGGGCTGGGTGACGACACCTATGTCGTCGACAACACCGGTGATGTCGTAATCGAAAACGTGGGCGAGGGTACCGACACCGTCCAGAGCAGTGTCACCTACACACTGAGCGCCAACGTCGAAAACCTCACGTTGACCGGCACCACCGCCATCAACGGCACCGGTAATGCGCTCAACAACATCCTGATCGGCAACAGCGCCAACAACACCCTGACCGGTGGCGATGGTAACGACACCCTCAACGGCGGCGCCGGTGCGGACACCCTGATAGGTGGGCTGGGCGATGACGTGTATGTCGTAGACGACGCCGGTGATGTCGTAGCGGAGAATGCGGGTGAGGGCGCCGACCTCGTACAAAGCAGCGTGACATACACACTGGCTATCAACGTCGAAAACCTTACCTTGACCGGCGCGGCTGCGATCGATGGTACAGGTAATGCGCTTAACAACGTACTGACTGGCAACAGCGGAGCCAACACCCTTGACGGCGGCACCGGCGCCGATACCATGATCGGTGGCCTCGGCGACGACACCTACGTCGTCGACAACACCGGCGACATCGTAATCGAAAACGTGGGCGAGGGTACCGACACCGTCCAGAGCAGTGTCACCTACACACTGAGCGCCAACGTCGAAAACCTCACGTTGACCGGCACCACCGCCATCAACGGCACCGGTAATGCGCTCAACAACATCCTGATCGGCAACAGCGCCGCGAATACGCTTTCCGGTGGTGACGGCAACGATACCTATCGATTTGGCCGCGGGTATGGGCAGGACACGATCAATAACTACGATGCGTCGGTCGGCAAGCTGGATACCGTGCAGCTCGTCGGCTTGTATCCCGCCGAGGTAGTTTTGTCGAGATCGGCGGACGATTTGCAGCTGTCCATCAACGGTACGCCCGATACGCTGACGATCAGCAATTACTTCCTTGATGCGGGTACCAGTAATTACCGTCTGGAGCAGATCGCCTTCGCCGATGCGACAGTGCTGAATACTGCCGCGGTGCTTGCGATGTTCCCGTCAAACAGGGCTCCGGTGGTGGCTGCGGCAATCGTCGATCAGGTCGCGACGCAGGGACAGGTTTTCAACTTCACGCTACCGGCGGGTACATTTTCGGATGCGGATATCGGTGACAGTCTGACGCTGATGGCGACAAAAGCCGATGGCACCTTGTTACCTTCGTGGCTGACATTCCATGCTGCGACGAAGAGCTTCATCGGTACGCCAGCGAATGGTGATGTCGGCAATGTCGACGTCAAAGTCACCGCGACCGACCAGGCCGGGGAAAGCGTCAGCGACAGTTTCGTGATTAACGTTGCCAACGTCAATGACGCTCCGACAGTAGTGAATCCAATTGCAGATCAGGCGGCGATCGAGGATCAGGCAATAAGCTTTACACTGCCAGCGGACACCTTTGCCGATATCGACACGGGGGACGGCTTAACGCTCGCCGCCACGAAGATGGACGGTACGGCGTTGCCAGGCTGGTTAGGCTTTGACGCTGCCACCGGGATATTTACAGGTGTCCCGGCTAACGGAGATGTGGGCTCATTAGATGTAAAAGTTACAGCGACCGATCTCGCCGGGGCTTCGGTGAGCGACAGCTTTGTCATCACCGTGGCGAATACCAACGATGCGCCGACGGTTGCTGTGCCGCTTATCGACCAATCGACGAATGAAAGCCAGTTGTTCAGCTTTACCATTCCCGCCGGCACTTTCACCGATGTGGATGCCGGGGACACATTGACACTAACGGCTACGCAGGGGGACGGATCTGCATTACCGGGTTGGATAGGGTTCAATTCGCAAACCCGGACGTTTAGTGGCACCCCGGCTGTTGCGGATATGGGGACGCTGACAATTCGTGTCGCGGCGACGGATATCTCAGGAGCCCGCGTAACGGCTGATTTTCTGCTCAACGTCACTACCACGCGTAACGTCGTTTCAGGTACCGGTGGCAATGATACTTTGTCGGGTACCAGTGCAGCCGATTTGATATATGGCTATGCAGGTAATGACGCTCTTAATGGCGGCACGGGCGCCGACACGATGATCGGCGGTGCGGGCGATGACACCTACGTCGTCGACAACGTAGGCGACATCGTCACCGAAAGTGCTAACCAGGGCATCGACTCGGTTCAGAGCAGTATCACCTACACGCTGGTCGCCAACGTCGAAAACCTCACGCTGACCGGCACGACGGCGATCAACGGCACCGGCAACGCCCTCAACAATGTGCTCACCGGCAACAGCGCCGCCAACACCCTGACCGGCGGCGACGGCAACGACACGCTCAACGGCGGTGCCGGAGCGGATACCATGATCGGTGGCCTCGGCGACGACACCTATGTAGTGGACAGCACCGGCGACATCGTCACTGAATACACCGGCGAAGGCACCGACCTCGTCCAGAGCAGCGTCACCTACACGCTAAGCAACGTGAACCTCGAAAACCTCACCCTGACCGGCACGACGGCGATCAATGGTACTGGTAACGCCCTCAACAATGTGCTCACCGGCAACAGCGCCAACAACACCCTCACCGGCGGCGATGG
>JAHFRU010000036.1 GCA_023266115.1 Gammaproteobacteria bacterium | reverse complement strand
AGGAATTCAGTCACTTCGGGGTAATCGGAGGGCGCTTGTCCGCATATCCCGCAGTGCCGGTGATTGCGCTTGCATCCGGTCACCGTCAGCCGGATCAGCTCCAGCACGCCCGCATCGCGCTCGTCGAAATCAAATGCGACGATCTCGGAGTCCCGGTCCACGCCCAGCGCAAGCTGCGTCAGGTCGTTGGAGCCGATTGAAAACCCGTCGAAGAGCTCGGCAAACTGATCGATGAGGATCACGTTGTTCGGGATCTCGCACATTACGTAAATCTCCAAACCGTCCTCCCCGCGACTAAGCCCGTTCTCAGCCATCATCGCGAGCACCCGTTTTGCCTCCTCGATGCGTCGGCAAAAAGGAATCATCAGCTTGACGTTCCGCAAGCCCATTGCCGAGCGGACTCGCCGCATTGCCCTGCACTCAAGGATAAAGCCGTCCGCGTATGCCGGGTGAGCGTAACGCGACGCGCCGCGAAACCCGATCATCGGGTTTTCTTCGGATGGTTCAAACGATTTTCCACCGAGCAGCGATGCGTACTCGTTGCTTTTGAAATCCGACATTCGCACAATCACGGGCTTGGGGTAAAAGGCGGCGGCGATGGTTGCCACCCCCTCGGACAGCCGTTCGACGAAATAATCCCCCAGGGATGCGTGACCGCGCCCAAGCCCCTCGAGCGCAGCCCGTTCTTTCGCATCGGTCACGCGTTCGGGATGGGCAAGCGCCATCGGATGCGCCTTGATGTACTCGGTGATGATGAACTCCATGCGCGCGAGTCCGACGCCGTCGTTCGGCAGGAAACTCGTGCGAAATGCCAGCTCGGGGTTGCCGAGATTCACCATGACATGGGTCTTCGGCTGCGGAAGCGCTCCGGGATCGATGCGCGACATCTCGAACGGAATAATGCCTGAATACACTTTGCCGACATCGCCTTCGGCGCAAGAAACGGTGACCTTCTCACCGCTCATAATCCGTTCGGTCGCGCCCTCTGAGCCGACGACCGCGGGAATGCCAAGCTCCCGCGCGACGATAGCCGCATGGCACGTGCGCCCGCCATGACTGGTGACGATCGCGGCGGCCTTCATCATCACCGTTCCCCAGTCAGGAGCCGTGGTCTTGGCGACCAGGACCTCCCCTTCACGGAACTCGGCGAGCTGCTCAACAGACTGAATCACCCGCGCCGTTCCTGCAGCGATGCGCTCGCCAACGGCCCGGCCGGTGCATTTCACCTTTCCCTTTCCGGTAAGCCGGTACTCTTCAAGCATGCGTGAGGACCGGCGCGAAACCACCGTCTCGGGACGCGCTTGAATGATATAGATACGCCCATCGATTCCGTCCTTCGCCCATTCCAGATCCATCGGCATGGGTGCTGCTGCAAGTGTGCTGTAGTGCTCCTCGATTTTAATCGCGGAATCGGCAAGCTCCAGAACTTCTTCGTCCCCGATGCAAAACCGGCGACGCTCCTCTGGCGAGGTGGGAACGTTGCGCGTGGTCCCATCGGCGCTGCCGTTGGCATAGATCATCCTGAATTCCTTTTCACCGAGTATGCGGCGCAGTACGCTGCGATAACCGCCTTGCAGCGTCGGTTTGAAAACGTAAAATTCGTCCGGGTCCACCGCCCCCTGGACCAGATTTTCTCCCAGGCCGTAGATGCTGTTAATGAGCACGACGTCCCGAAAGCCGCTTTCTGTATCGAGTGTGAACATGACGCCGCTCGCCGCGAGATCAGCCCGCACCATTTTCATAACGCCCACCGACATTAAGACCTTAAAATGGTCAAAGCCGTGATCGATCCGGTAGCGGATCGCCCGATCGGTAAAGAGGCTCGCAAAACAGCGTCGACAGGCGTCAAGCAGTTGCGTTTCTCCACGGATGTTCAGGAAGCTCTCATGTTGGCCGGCAAAACTCGCCGAAGGAAGGTCTTCCGAGGTTGCTGAGCTGCGTACCGCCACACTCAGCTCGGGTCCATACTGTTTTACGAGCTGCGCGTACGCCCGAAGAATTTCTTCCGCAAGATCGGACGGCAGCGCTGTCCCAGATATGATATTTCTGGCGCGCGCGGCGCGTTGTGCAAGGTCCTTGATGTTTGTAGGATCGAGCCCCGCCAGTGCGTCCCGAAGCGGCCGCCACGCATCAGCGCGGTCGAGCACGTAACGATACGCTTTGGCCGTTGTCGCAAAGCCGTTTGGAACCCGCACCCCACGCGGGGTCAGTTCCCGGTACATCTCCCCCAGTGAGGCATTCTTCCCGCCGACCAGCGGCACATCGCTAAGCCCAATCTCTTCAAAAAAACGTATGAAATGTCGCTCACCTGGCATTGGCTTTTATCTTCCTTTGTCTGCGATGATTACACGGTATGTGCTTCAGCCTAAGGAGTACTCGCCGTGTCGTTACGAGCTTTTTGAATCTCGAGCGTCAGCGTCGCTTGGCTTTTCCCCCGCACCATCGGCCACGACAAGGTCAACCACACTGACTGCATAATTCGCTCGAAACCGTCTTCGGACCGCGATACGGTGAAATAAGGGCGCGCCAGAAGGCGCACTGGCCGGCTCGACGCGAGTTTTACGCTGCCCCCCATGAACTGGTCATCAAGTGTAATCTCGTTCGCATCCTCGAGTTCGATTGACTGTCCGAAACTTCCAAGGATTTTACCCTGATGGATGTAATGGCCGCCAACTCCATCGCAGCTCGGCATGGCAATGTCCAGTTCGACCTGGAAACCAGCTGCATCCGCGGCCTCGAAACGATAGCTGATGCTGACGCAGTTATCGGCAAGGATAATCTGTTTCAGAATGTGCACGTTGCCGACTTGCGCCCGGAAACGCGCCTCGGGAGCACTGCTTTCCGGTGAATCATCATCCAGCCCGTAGACGTGGAATGGCTCGGCCAATCCTGTGCTTGAAATCAAACTGTCGGCAAATAGCATCCGCGCGCGCTTATCAGGCTGGATGTCGGCGGCGGAGATTTCGTGCTTGAAGCCGACTCGGTCATGCGCAGAGGCTATCCCTGCAGATTGTTTCGCCTTAGTGTCGCCCCGCAGAATGAGCCGGTGATAATATTCGTCATGACGGCGCAACGTATCGCCAAAGTTCTGCTCGAGCGCGTAAGCATCGAGTTCACAAATCGAAGCGCAACCATCCAGCCTGATTATCGCCTGCACCTTGTCGTTATGCAGGAATAGCTCGTCGCTGCCATCCTGGTCGAAGTCAAGGCGCAAGCGCGCAGGTCGGGCCATCGCCTGGTCCAGCAGCGCCTCCAGCCGAATCAACGCCCGATAAACTCCGCGACGCAGATGCGGCATATACAATCCGCCAAAAAGCCCGTGCCAGTAAGCGTCGTTGGCCTGGGCGGCATAAAGCAGCGAGTGCATCTCCTCGGCCTGCCGCATCCCTGCTGCGTTTTCCGGCAGCTCCGCCAGCCGCTGCGATAGCGAGGTCATGCGTTTATGCATCCAGTTGGCCTCGGGATAGCGCGACAGGAAATTTTTCCAAATGCCACCGCGTAGGAAAGCCTTGTCGGTTTCGTACGCGCCGCGCTCCTTTTCACGACGCACCAGATCTGCAAACGCATTTGCTGCAACTGCCGGCAGCGTCCACTCATTCATCTCGGTATAAGCTGTGGTCGGAAGGTACACGATCCCTCGGGTCCGCTGATTACTGTGGAATTCACGGTAGGTCTGCGGCACGATGCTCCCCGAGGCGAGGACGCCACCGATGAATTTGCGCAGCCAGTCGCGGCCAAACACCCAATCATACGTTTCCGGCCAGATTCCGAATTTTTCAATGTCGTCAAAATAAATTGCGGCGGCTCGCCGGTCCAACCCGGCGAGCTTTTCAAGATAGGCGAGCGCGTCCTCGGCCGGCGCAAATGGAATGCGATAGCGCAGCGCTTCCGAAATTGGAAACAGATCAAGGCGGCGGCCGTCTTCCTCTGTCGTGAAATAACCGTCTAGCTCGGCTGCGCTCTTTCCCGTACACAGGAAGTGGTAATCATCCACAGTCGCGTAACGGAAGCCGCAATCGGCGAGCGCCGGCACTACCGTCGCCTCCCATACTCGCTCTGTGAGCCAGGCGCCATGCGGTGCCTGTCCGAACCGCGCTTCGAGCTTTCGCGACAGCCTGCTCAACTGACCGATGCGATCGCGCACTGGAATCGCCGCCAGCACCGGCTCGGCATCGCCGGCCCCGAACATCTCGACCTGGCCGCGCGCCACCATCTCCTCGAGCAGTGCCATGTCCTGCGGATGCCGCTCAAACAGATAATCGAGCAGCAGCCCGCTGAAATGAACTGAAAATCGGAAGTCGGGAAAACTGTGGAGAACCTCGAGGAACGGCCGGTAACAGCGCGCATGAGCCCGTTCCAGCACCTCTGGAAAGTTGCATTCCGGCTGGTGGGCATGTACCCCGAACAGGAGCGGCATCGGGCGCGCCATGAATCCCTCAAGAACCTTGAGCCGGTTCGACCGCGCGGCGCATCACGCCGCCGGCTTCGGGATGACCACTACCATGGCTGATCGGATGCGCCAAGTCAGCCGGTACTGGCAGGTTCAGCAGCCGGTATAGGTTGCTGAGATCGGCTCGGTACAGCTGGTCGAAACTCGTGACCGCAAAGCTTGGATTGTAATCGCCCAGCCACCAGAACCAGTCCGATGCTTCGCATGCGGCAAGCTGACGATAAGCAGCGCGTGTCTGCTCTTGGTCCAGGCGTCCGCTTGCTATGACCATATCGAAGCTACGCTTGGCCGCGCAAAGTAAATCCCAGGCGCGATTCTTGTCGGTAGAGCCCATCCAGGTGGCGAAGTTGCCGTAGACCC
>JAHFRU010000035.1 GCA_023266115.1 Gammaproteobacteria bacterium | reverse complement strand
GCCATCGCCGCCGGTGAGGGTGTTGTTGGCGCTGTTGCCGGTGAGCACATTGTTGAGGGCGTTACCAGTACCATTGATCGCCGTCGTGCCGGTCAGGGTGAGGTTTTCGAGGTTCACGTTGGTCAGTGTGTAGGTCACGCTGCTTTGCACTGTGTCGGTTCCCTGGCTGGCACTTTCGGTGACGATGTCGCCTACGTTGTCGACAACGTAGATGTCGTCGCCGAGACCGCCAACCATCGTGTCGGCACCCGTTCCACCATCCAGCAAATCATTACCGGCATTACCATACAGCGTGTCGTTGCCGGCCAGGCCATAGAGCTGATCGTTCGCCAGATTGCCGGTGAGCGTGTCCGCGCCACTGGTGCCGGTAAGAATCAGGTTGGCCACGAACGTCAATACAACATCATCGCTTGCCGTCTTGCCGCCGGTATCGGTTGCCGTGACGCGCCACGTGCTGGATCCGCCACTGTTGGCCGGCATCGCGCCACTGAACGTCTGGCTGGCGGCATCAAAGGTAATCCAGCCTGCGTTATTGCCTGACCATAGTGTCCACACTGCGCTATAGGTCAGTGTGTCGCCGGCATCCGGATCGGTGAAGGTCCCGGCCGGAACCTGATAACTGAACGGCGTACCCTCGACCACTACCTGATCCGGGACCGGAATGCTCAGCACGGGCGGCTGGTTCAGCACGATACGGCTGTCAATCGCCGCCGCATCCCATGTTGTTCCGTTTGAGAACGCGATTCGCTCGATGCGGTTGGCCGCGTCGGAGAACCAGTTTTTGATCGTCAGCGTATCGGTCGCGCCGGCGATTGAGATCACCAAATCGGCAGCGGACGAACTGCGTGTGAGCTGGAGCTCACCGGGCAAGACACCTGCATTGATGTTGACGGTATCGAGATTGCCGGCGGTAGTATCCCGGTCATAGATCACGTCATTACCGGCGCCCCTGCCGAACACATAGGTATCGTTCCCTGTGCCGCCATTTAGCAGATCATTCCCGCCGGCGCCATCGAGCCAGTCATCGCCCGCGCCGGTCGCTATCACGCTGTCCGCAATCGACCCGACAATATTATCCGGATCGGCAGTACCTAGCAGTACATCACCCAGCCCGAAGACGGTGCCGTCATTCAGGGCCAACCATCCCAGTTGATGGCTCGAATCCAGATACCAGTCCTGAACAGTTACCTGATCCGGGGTATTTGCATCCCGGAAAACAAGATCGTTGCCTAGACGTGCCAGCGTAAGATCTTGCGGAGCATAGCCGAAACGAATGGTATCGCCCCCTGAGGGATAGCTATCATAAATCCGGTCGACACCGAACCCGGCATTGAACACGAAGGTATCCGCGCCGTCGCCACTCTCCAGGTAGTCGTTACCTGCGCCGCCGTCGATGATGTCATTGCCGGAATCGGCGGTAATAGTGTCGTTCCCCGCGCCTGCCTGAATGATGTTCGCGTAAGCGTTACCGGCGAGGACATTGTCCTGCGCGTTCCCCGCCAGGTTTATGGCACCCGCAGCCCACAAGGTCAGATTTTCAATATTCGCGTAATTGGCCAGGTCGTAGGTAGCGCTGTTACTCGACATGATCAGAATAGTATCAACGCCTTCATTGGCCGACTCGACAATGGTGTCCCCCACGTCGAGCAGATACGTGTCGTCGCCCAGACCACCGATCAAAATATCGGTGCCTGCGCCGCCGTCCAGGGTGTCGTTGCCGTCGCCCCCGGTCAACGTGTTCGCGCCACTATTGCCAGTCAGCCGATTATCCAGTGAATTGCCCGTGCCGCTAATGGCGCTGCTTCCCGTCAGGGTCAGGTTCTCGACATTGTCCGCCAACGCCGTAATCGTGATGCCGCTTTGAACCGTATCCGTGCCTTCGTTGGCCAACTCGACCACGGTATCGCCTGCGCCTACCGTGTACGTGTCATTGCCCTTGCCACCCGAAAGCAGGTTGGCTGCAGTATTGGTGGAGCCGTTAATTACGTTGTTCAGATCATTACCGTAGCCGTTTATTGCCGCAGTTCCCTGCAGCGTAAGATTTTCTACATAAGATCCCAGCGTGTAGGTGACGGTGGTTTTGACCTCGTCGACAGTGCCGCCACTTATTGAAGCGACAACCTTGTCGCCAGGATTGTCCACTACAAACACCACGCTGTCATAACCTATGGCGATCATCGTGTCGGCGCCGCCGCGCCCATCCAATACGTCTCCGTTGAACCCGAGGCCCGAACTGGTGAGCACGTTATCCAGGGCGTTCCCGATCGCCGATACGTTCCAGTTGTAATGCAGGCCAGTACCATCCTTAAGCGAAAGGTTCTCGACGTTATCCGGCAAGGTGCCGCCCATGTAATAAAGCCAGGTATCGATTCCTTCCCCGGCGTATTCCACAATGGTTTCGACGTTCTTGTAAGTATCATCACCCAAACCGCCATAGCCGGTATCAGTCCCGTCACCGCCATCCAGAATGTTGTTGCCCACGTTTCCGCGCAGAATGTTATTCAGCTCGTTGCCCGTAGCGTTGATATTCAGCGGCCCGGTCAACGTCAGGTTTTCTACATTCGCGGGGAGTGTAAAGCTGCGGGAGGCATTGACCGTGTCTATACCGGCGTTGACCGCCTCGGTGATCGTATCGCCCTCGTAGTCGACCGTGAACGTGTCATTGCCGGCTGTACCCACCATATTGTTCTGCGTACCGAAATTGATACGGCTGGCGATGTCGCTGGTGTTCCATATTGCCCCGGTACCGCCGTCGAATTCTATTTGCTTGATGGCAGGGTTGGTATCGCCGGTCAAACCGTAATCGATACTCACCTGATTGGCGCTGTTATCGATGACAACGACCAATTTGTCGTTATAAACGCGGTAAAGCGTTACGTCCGTCGACAATACCCCGGCACCGAGGCGCAGAACATCATTCTTTTGCGCGCCGCCGTTGGTAGCCTCGACAATACTGTCCGCACCGTCACCACGCCCGAACAGGTAAGTGTCATCACCCTTGCCGCCGTACATGATGTCGTTACCGGCACCGCCGTAAAGGACGTCATTACCGACCTCATTGGACGCTCCCGAGTCTTCATAGTACAACCCATAGCCACGCAAGATATCGTCGCCGGCACCCCCGCTGATCGTATCGTTCCCATACCCCCCGTATATCGAGTCGTTGCCATCGCCACCGTTCAAGGTGTCGTTACCACCGACGCCATAGATCGTGTCATCGCCGCCCAGACCATTCATCACGTCCGCGCCATCAAGCCCGACCAGCGTATCGTTACCCTCAGTAATCGGATAGAGAATTGCCATGACATCGACCAGCGACCACGTCACAGAGTCAAACTCAATGAGGTCGACCCGGTTCGAATTATCCGTACCCAAGAAATAACTCTTCAGCAATGCGGAGTCGCCGGTGGTGTAGCCAGCGCCATCAACCATTCTTACCAGCAAATCATTCGTGCTGGTCCGGCTCAACTTTATCTGAGAAGGCGTAACGCCGGGTGCCAGCTTGAGCTTGCTTAGTTTCGCACCCGCTACATTAAACTCGTATATCGAGTCTGACCCGCTGCCGTAACCGAACATATACGTGTTATTGCCGAAACCGCCGCGCAGCGTATCGTTGCCGGTACCGCCGTCCAGAATGTCGTCGCCGGCACCGCCTTCCAGATAGTCCGCGCCGGCACCACCTGCCAGATTGTCATTGCCATCATCACCGTATAGCGTATCGTTGCCGTCGCCACCGACAAGGGTGTCGTTACCACCGTAGCCGATCAACGTATCGTTGCCCAGACCACCATCGAGATAGTCGTCACCCTGCACGGCGAGCGGCGTACTGGAACCATCGCCGTAGAGATAGTCGTTGCCATCGCCACCGAACAGCGTATCGCTGCCGCCGTTGCCGACCAGCGTGTCATTACCGGCGCCACCGTCAAGATAATCATTGCCGTGCAACGATGTCGCGAGACCGCTGGCATCACCATCCAGATAGTCATCGCCATCACCGCCCAGCAGCGTGTCGTTGCCGCCATAGCCGATCAGCGTGTCGATGCCCGCACCGCCGTCGAGGTAGTCGTTGCCGTGGACGCTTGCCGGTGTGCCGGCAGTTTCGCCGGCGAGCGTATCGTCACCGTCGCCGCCGTACATCGTGTCGGCACCGCCGCCACCGATCAACGTGTCGTTGCCCGCGCCGCCATCGAGATAATCGTTTCCATGCAGCGCTGCTGCCAGATTGGACGCATCGCCATCCATGATGTCATCGCCGTCGCCGCCAAGCAGCGTGTCGTTACCGCCCGCGCCGACCAGGGTATCGTTGTCCGCGCCGCCATCGAGGAAATCATCGCCCTGAACACTGTCGGGCGTATCGGAAGAGTCACCGTACAGCTGATCGGCGCCCGCACCACCCAGCAACACGTCGGCCCCACCGCCGCCATTCAGCAGATCGTCGCCATCGCCACCATCGAGATAGTCATCGCCTTGCTTATCGGCAGGCGTGCTGCTCGAATCGCCGTAAAGCGCGTCATTCCCCGCGCCACCCATCAGCGTATCCGCACCGCCATAGCCCGCCAAAATATCAATGCCATCGCCACCATCGAGATAGTCGTTGCCTTGCTGCTGGCTCGGCGTATCGCTTGCATCGCCATACAGTGCGTCATCGCCTGTCCCGCCGTAGAGCGTATCGGATCCACCGCTCCCGTTCAGCTCATCGTTGCCAGCGCCGCCGTCCAGATAGTCGTCGCCCTGATAGGCAGGCAGCGTATCGTTCGAGTCGCCCCACAGCTTGTCAGCCCCGATACCGCCGATCAGTACGTCCGCGCCGCCTTGCCCGAAGAGCTCGTCGTCGCCATCGCCGCCGTCCAGATAGTCGCTGCCATGCAGACTGGAATCGACTACATTCTGGCCGTTATCGCCGTGCAGAATATCGTTTCCG
>JAHFRU010000014.1 GCA_023266115.1 Gammaproteobacteria bacterium | reverse complement strand
GGGCGTATCTTTTCAAACTGTTCACGACTCACATCACTGGGGTAGGTTCTGCGCATGGTCTCGCTTCGATTAAAACAGAAGCGTAAATCATAGACCAAAGATCGTGAACAGGTTCTTAGGGAGAAGGGACGCTACAGCAGTGAGTGAAGTCCAACTAATTTGCTGATTCCCCGGTCGTTGCTTCCGGCGCGACCCTGACTACCACATCCGTACGATCGGGCGCGCGGGGAATCGTCCGGCCTTCCCTATCAATATGTCACAACCCCGCCCGGCGGTTTGTCACTGCGTGTCGTTGTACCGGGGACTAGTGTATGACCAACACCGCCGGATTGCGGTGCCGAACCGACCGAATGATAGATGCAAGGAGCAAGGCAATGAAACAACTGACAGCGAATGCCGTGGCGGCAGCCATCAAAAGCGCCGGGACTTTATCGGGATCGATGCCGTCGGAGTTCTGGGCCGGTATGGTTGGCGATAAAAACGCCTGCGAGGAGGCGCTGCGCCTGGTGGTGTCCATGACCAGGCGCCAGATCCGGGAATCGCTGGGCCTGAATGCCACGGCTCCGGAAGTATCTACGGACTTCTCGGTGGCGTTAGCGGACGCGCTGGCGCGCATCGGCTTCCGCGCATCGTAAGGGCAGCCGCCATCGTCGAATATTGTCCGCCGCGGCTCGTGAAAATGCGCCGCAGCGCCAGCCGGGTTCGCTGTGGGACGTGTGCCCGTGGGTCCGTCCGCAGTAGATTTTGCTACCATTGATGCATGGTTTCAGCGACAGAGCAGCGTGTGTCCACGGCAAAGTCGATCCGGTTGTCGATCAGCGGTATGAGCTGCGCCGGTTGTGTGGCGAGTGTCGAGCACGCGCTCCAACGTGTTGCCGGCGTCGCCACGGCATCGGTCAATTTCGCCGAGCACACCGCGACGGTGTCCGGCGCTGTCGGCCCGGATCAACTGATACACGCGGTCTCCGCTGCCGGTTACGGCGCCGCCGAACTGCGCGATGCCGCCGACGAATCGCAGAAGGAAGTGGCGGAAATGGCCTGCTACCGCGGGCTGCTGCACAAGGCGCTGGTGGCCGCGGCGATTGGTGCACCGCTGTTTTTGCTGGACCTGTTCGGCGTAATGCCGCACATGGAGGGTAAGGGCCGCTGGTTCTGGTTGATTACCGGCGCCGCGACGCTGTTCGTGCTGATCTATTCGGGCCGCCATTTCTTTACCGGCGCATGGAAGGCCTGGCGTGCGCACAACGCCAACATGGATACGCTGATCGCGCTGGGCACCGGCACTGCGTGGCTGTATTCGATGGTCATCGTGCTGTTTCCGGAGACGGTACCGAGCCTGGCGCGTCACGCCTATTTCGAGGCGGCGGCGGTGATTATCGCGTTGATCAATTTCGGTTCGGCGCTGGAGATGCGCGCGCGCGGCAAGACCTCGGAAGCGATCAAGCGGCTGATCGGCCTGCAACCGAAGACCGCGCGCGTGGTGCGTGACGGGGTCGAAGCGGATATTGCTATCGAAGAGGTCGGCCTGGATGAAACCGTTCGCGTGCGTCCGGGCGAAAAGATCCCGGTCGACGGGGTCATCATCGAGGGTCACTCCAACGTCGACGAGGCTATGCTGACCGGTGAACCGCTGCCGGTGGAAAAGACCGCCGGCGATGACGTGGTCGGCGGCACGATCAACAAGTCCGGCAGTTTCCTGTTCAAGGCAACACGCATCGGCAAGGACACGGCGCTGGCACGGATCATCGAACTGGTGCGCCAGGCGCAGAACGCTAAACCGGCGATCGGCCGGCTTGCCGACCGCATCTCCGCGGTGTTTGTGCCGACCGTGCTGATCATCGCCGTCATCACATTTCTGGCCTGGTTCAATCTTGGCCCGGAGCCGCGCGCGAGCTACATGCTGGTCGCCACCATGACCGTGCTGATCATCGCCTGCCCGTGCGCGCTGGGGTTGGCAACGCCGATCTCGGTCATGGTCGGCGTCGGCAAGGCCGCCGAGTTCGGCATTCTGATCCGCAACGGCGAGGCATTACAGCAATCCGGCCGACTCACCATCGTGGTGCTCGACAAGACCGGCACCGTGACCGCCGGGCACCCCGCCGTGACGCGTGTCGTGGCGGCGTCGGGCTGGAATGAGCAGGAACTGCTGCGCATCGCCGCGAGTGTTGAGGCGGGCTCGGAGCACCCGCTTGCCGAGGCCGTGGTCGACGCGGCACGGCAACGTGGCCTCAATCCGGCGACCGCGACCGCGTTTCAGGCGATAACCGGACACGGTGTGCGCGCCACCGTCGATGGCAAGTCCGTGTTGTTCGGCAACGAAAAGCTGATGCGGGATAACAATATATCGCTGGGTGATCTGCCGCAGCAGGCAGCCGCGATGGCCGGTCAGGCGGAAACACCGATGTATCTCGCGGTGGACGGCGGTATCGCCGGTATCGTCGCGGTGGCCGACCCGGTCAGGCCCGACTCGGCCGCGGCGGTTGCCCGCCTGCATGCGCTCGGGCTCACGGTAGTGATGGTCACCGGCGACAATGAGGCGACCGCGCGCGCGGTCGCGCGGCAGGTGGGCATCGACGAGGTGTTCGCCGAGGTGCTGCCACAAGACAAGGCCGCGAAGGTCGCCTTGTTACAAAGCCGCGGCGCGGTTGTCGGCATGGTCGGCGACGGTATCAACGACGCGCCGGCGCTGGCGCGCGCCGACGTCGGTTTTGCGATCGGTACTGGTACCGATGTCGCGATCGAGAGCGCGGACGTCACCTTGATGCGCGGTTCGCTGCACGGCGTCGCCGATGCCATCGCAATCTCGAGCGCGACGGTGCGCAATATCAAGCAGAACCTGTTCGGCGCCTTCGTCTATAACATCCTCGGCATCCCGATCGCCGCGGGCGTGCTGTTTCCGCTGATCGGACTGTTGTTGAACCCGATCATCGCCGGTGCGGCGATGGCGGCCTCGTCGGTGACCGTCGTCAGCAACGCGAACCGGTTGCGTTTTTTCAAGCCGGCGCAAGAGCGGGCATGACTTCGGCGCTGGTTAATGCCGGCGGGTTGATCGTCATCGCACTGATCGTCTGGTGGTTCTGGCTGTCCAGCCCGCGCAAGGTACGGCAGGCCAGCCGTACCCCGGTCGATATCGTCGTCGCCGACGGGGTCTATACGCCGGCGGTGATTGAGGCGCGGGCCGGCGATACGGTAACGCTGCGGTTTTTGTGCAAGGACTCCGGTCCGTGTGCGGCGAAGGTTATCTTCAGTGACCTGGGCGTCAGCGCGGATCTCGCCGTCGGCGCGCCGCGCGAGGTGGTCATCACCCCAGGCGCGCCGGGCGACTACGAATTTACCTGTCAGATGGGCATGTACCGCGGCCGCCTGGTCGTGCGCTGAGCCTGCCGTCCCCCGGGCGATATCACGGACCGGTCGGTCGCACCGGCGCCGCTATGCTTGCCAGAGTTGTCGGAACCCTTTACACATTCCCCCGCCAGTGGCTTGACGCCGGCTAAAACAGCCGCTTAATTAGCTGAATTCATAAAGAATCTGTTTCGTGGTACACGGTTTGCAAACGTGTCCGCTGTCTTCTCACTAACGAAATGCGCGATGGACGATATGGTCGTAGTCAGGCAGATGAACGGCGTGACCGTCGAGGCCATGCCCCGGTTTAATGGCGGTAGTCAGCCCGACTATTGGGTAGCCGTGATTAATAACCGCATTATTTTCCGCACTTTCAAGTCGCCCACCGAGCTGTTCCGTTTTGTGGACCGGCAGTATCCGGATGTTCAACCGCCGCGCGTCGCTGCCCGTGCGCGCGGCGCATCGGCTTCCTCGTAGACACGCCGAGTACTTTCTCCAAGGCGTGTCTCTTTTGGCGGTCCGCAACCGGGCCGCCTTTTTTTTGTGCGGTCGGTGCCGGCCCGCGCAACACGTGTCACGCCGCATGTTGTAAAATGCCCCCCTTACAACGGCGTGACAGCGCGTCGCCGATCCACTGACCCCCGCGAGAGAGATGTGACACAGGTATCCCGTTTACAAGTTGAAATGGCGATCAAGGGGTACAACGACCCCTATCTGAATCTCGATCTGGTGGCCGCGAACGCGGTCAGGCAGATCACGGTCGATGGCGCGACTGTGACGGTGCAGATCGAGCTTGGCTATCCGGCGGCCGGATTTCGTGACGCGCTGGCCACGGTGTTGCGCGAGCGCATCGAGGCGCTGGACGGTGTGAGCCGGGCGAATATCGCTATCCGCTCCGCGGTGGTTTCGCATTCCGTGCAACAGGGCGTCAAGCCGCTGCCGAACATCAAGAACATTATTGCCGTCGGCTCCGGCAAGGGCGGCGTCGGTAAGTCGACCGTCGCGGTGAATCTGGCGCTGGCGTTGCAGGCAGAAGGTGCCACGGTCGGTATTCTTGATGCCGATATCTACGGGCCCAGCCAGCCGCACATGCTCGGCATCCACGCCCGGCCCGACTCGCGCGACGGCAAATCGATGGAGCCGCTGGTGAATCACGGCATTCAATCGATGTCGATCGGCTATCTGATCGATGAAGAGACGCCGATGATCTGGCGCGGGCCGATGGTGACGCAGGCGCTCGAGCAGCTGTTGAAAGAAACCAAATGGCGCGATCTCGATTATCTGATCGTTGATCTGCCGCCGGGCACCGGCGATACGCAGCTGACGCTGGCGCAGAAGATCCCGGTCAGTGGCGCGGTGATCGTCACGACGCCGCAGGACATTGCGCTGATCGATGCACGCAAGGCCCTCAAGATGTTTGAAAAGGTCAGCGTGCCGGTGCTCGGTGTCGTCGAGAACATGAGCACGCATATCTGCAGCGCGTGCGGTCACGAAGAGCATATCTTCGGCTCCGGCGGCGGCCAGCAGATGGCGGCGCAGTACAACGTGAGCTTCCTCGGCGCATTGCCGCTCGATATCACGATACGCGAGAATTCCGATAACGGGCATCCCAGTGTCATCGCCGATCCCGACGGTGCCATCGCCGGTATATACCGGGATATCGCCCGCAAGGTTGCCGCGCGGCTGTCATTGCAGGGTAAGGACTACACCGCGAAATTTCCGAATATCGTTATCCAGAACACCTGAGATTTAGCGCACAGGGATCGTCCGGCCTGCCACGGAAACCGCAGGCAGCGCCGGTCCGCGAGATTGGGGAGGGCAAATGAGCATTAAATCGGATCGCTGGATCCGCCTCATGGCGCAGCAGCACGCCATGATCGAACCGTTTGAACCCGGGCAGGTCCGCGACAACGGCACCGGCCGGGTGATTTCCTACGGCACGTCGAGCTACGGCTACGACATCCGTTGTTCGGATGAATTCAAGATATTCACCAACATCAATTCCGCTATCGTCGATCCCAAGGATTTCGATGCCAACAGTTTCGTCGACGTCAAGGCCAAGGTGTGCATCATTCCGCCAAACTCGTTCGCGCTGGCGCGCACCGTCGAATATTTCCGCATCCCGCGCAATGTGCTGACCATCTGTCTGGGCAAGTCGACCTACGCGCGCTGCGGCATCATCGTCAATGTCACGCCACTGGAGCCGGAGTGGGAAGGGCATGTCACGCTGGAGTTTTCCAACACGACGCCGTTGCCGGCGCGCATCTACGCGAACGAGGGCGTCGCGCAGGTGCTGTTCTTCGAATCCGACGAGGTCTGCGAGGTGTCCTACCGGGATCGCGGCGGCAAATATCAGGGCCAGACCGGCGTCACATTACCGAAGGCGTGACGTCAACGCCGCCTGTCACGGCGACGGCGCATGCCACTCGAGATCGCGCAACAGCATCAGTAACTGGGTGCCATTGTCTTCCGTTTGTTCGATGCGTACCGCCATGTAATCGAGTTCCTTCGCGCACCAGATCGTTGTCGGGCGTTTGCCGCCGATACGATTGATCCTGGTCGCCTTGAAGACACCCATTGGCGTCTGCAACGTCTCCTCGCCGACGATCTCGAAATGGTATGTCTTGAGTTCGCCGCCATCCGCCACCGGATAGATCAGTTCGCTCGGGTTATTCTGCAGATCGATCATGATCGAAAACTGGTACACCAGTTTGTCGAGGGTGTTCTCCGGTATTTTCATGGTCCACGGGTCGTTATCGACCGTGTTGGTGACGATGCCGTTCTGCCAGTCGAAAGCGAGTTCGACGCGGCGCTGCTTCTTGCCGCCGAAATGATGATACAGATAGGTTTGTGGCTTGATCCGCGATCCTGTCCACCGCCATGTGCTGCGCTCGATCAACTTGTCCTTGACGAACCACGCGATCATGCCGCTCGCCTGCGATACCGACTCGTAAACATAGGAGCCATCGCCGTTGGCCCTCAAGGTACGCTGCACTTCTCCGAGCAGAATACCGCTGCGCGTGAAGGCATAGTTTGCCGTGAACGTCCGCGGTAGCGATACCGCGCCCGCCAGATTTGGCGGGATCAGGATCGCGGTCACGAGCAGCATGGCGGTCAGGGTATTATTCATTGCCCCCTCGCGGGGATACTGGCATGGCGTTCATCGGCGGTGTGCAACGGCTCGACCGGCTGCGTGAGTGTCACGTCGTCCAGCGTCACCTTGCCGCCGGAAGATTTCAGCCGGCCGGCGGCGAACCAGCCGATGACCAGCGGATATAATACATGTTCTTCCGCACGTACCCGCGCCGCGAGGCGCTCGGCTGTATCGCCGGGCAGCACCGGCACACGCGCCTGCGCAACGACCGGACCGCCGTCGAGTTCGCTGGTGACGAAATGGACGCTGACGCCATGTCCCCGTTCACCGGCGGCCAGTACGCGCCGATGGGTATCGAGGCCGGGGTAGGCCGGCAGCAGCGACGGATGCACGTTGAGCGCGCGTCCCGCGTAACGAGAGATGAAATCCTGACCAAGTATTCGCATGAATCCCGCCATGACGATCAGTTCCGGCCGGTAACGATCGATAACCCGGATCAGCTCGCGATCGAAGTCGTCGCGTGCGCGAAATCTCGTGTGATCGACGACATGTGCCGGTATCATGGCCTGCTGCGCGCGTTGCAGTCCTGTCACCCCCGCCCGGTTGCTGATGACCGCGCGGATCTCGACCGGCAGGTTGTCGGCAGCGCGGTCAATAATCGCCTGCAGATTGGAACCGTCGCCCGATATCAGCACCACGATCGGCAGGCGGTGTTTGGCCGACGGTGACGTCATAATGAAGGGCGGATGATGACCTGTTCCTGGTGCGGTTGCAGTGGTTCGATCGTACCGATGCGCCACGCGGTTTCGCCGTGCAGCGCAAGGTGCCGGATCGCCTGATCGACGTCCGCTTCCGGTATCACCACGGCCATGCCGATGCCGCAGTTAAATGTTCGATACATCTCGTGGGCGTCGACATTTCCCGTTTCCTGGAGCCAGTCAAAAATCGCCGGCCGCCGCCACGTGCCGGCATCGAGTACCGCGCAGGTGTTGTCCGGCATCATGCGCGGCAGATTTTCCAGCAAGCCGCCGCCGGTGATATGGGCGAGCGCATGGACGTCAGTATCCTCGAACAGGGTTAACAGCGGCTTAACGTAGATCCGCGTCGGTTCCAGCAGGGTCCGGCCCAGCGTGCTATCGGCGAATACGTCTTCCAGAGACGCGCCGGAGACGTCGATGATCTTGCGTATCAGCGAGTAACCGTTGGAGTGCGGTCCCGATGAGGCGATACCAAGCACGGCATCGCCGGCCCGCACCCTCGAGCCGTCGATAATCGCGCTCTTTTCAACCACGCCCACGCTGAAGCCGGCAAGATCAAAATCGCCCTCGCGGTACATGCCCGGCATCTCCGCCGTTTCACCGCCGACCAGCGCTGCACCGGCGATTTCACAGCCCCGCGCGATGCCCTTGATCACGGCCGCAGCGGCATCCACATCGAGCCTGCCCGTCGCATAGTAGTCGAGAAAAAATAACGGTTCCGCGCCCTGTACGACCAGATCGTTGACGCACATCGCGACCAGATCGATGCCGACGGTGTCGTAAATGCGCGCGTCGATCGCCAGCTTGAGCTTGGTGCCGACGCCGTCAGTGCTGGCGACCAGCACCGGGCGGCTGTATTGATCGAGCGGCAGTTCGAACAGCGCGCCGAAGCCGCCGAGACCGGCTATGACTTCCGGCCGTCTTGTTTTCTCGGCGAACGGTTTGATCAACTCGACCAGTCGACCCCCGGCGTCGATGTCGACGCCGGCGTCGCGGTAACTGAGCGGTTTTTCTGCTTTCGATGTCATGGGCTGGGTCACTTCCTGGGCGGCGGCTGGGTGATTAAAAATCCATAGTTAACAATGCGTTTGTACTCGCGCCGGAGGGCAGTCAAGAGATGTACATGATACCTTAGTGCCGCCGGCGGGTGCCAGCGCGGTCGTCAGTGGTGGCGCTGCGTCCGGCCAGCCGACCCGCGCCCGGATTTATCCGCTTCCGCAGGAAGGGTATCCGGTGATAAAGTGTTCAGCGGCAGTTCAGTTTGGGGGGAATACCCTGTAGTTGTTCGAAAACCTATAATCCGGAGGGCAGGAAATATGAAACGTTTCATCTCTGTTGCTGGGGTAGCATTGTCGGCTTCCTTGCTGGTGTCAACGAGCGCATTCGCGGCTTTGGATAAGGAGGCAGGTCTTGCTCTTGCCAAGAAAAGCGGTTGCCTCGCCTGTCACAGCATCGAAAAGAAGGTTGTCGGCCCGGCGTGGGGTGATGTCTCCGCCAAATACAAGGGTGACAACACCCAGCGTGACCGGTTGGTCGCCAAGGTAAAGACTGGCGGTAAAGGTAACTGGACAGAGGTGACCGGCGGCGTTCCGATGCCCCCGTACTCACCGCGCGTTGCGGATGCCGACATTGAGCAGCTGGTCGACTTCGTGCTGTCACTGGCGAAATAAACCAGTCTGTAGTCAGGCGGTAAGAACGGGCCCTTCGGGGCCCGTTTTTTTTTGGTTAGCACGAAACATGTTGCCGGTGACCGTATCGCTGCCGGTTCAGTCGCCGTTCAGAACAGCTGCGCTAGGCTGGAGCCAGGATGACAAGAATCATCCATTCAAACGAGGAGAATCGCGATGAAAGCCAACCGCATCAAGTTTGCTGTCGCTGCTTCCTTGCTGGCGCTGCCCGCAGTGGTTTTCGCCGGTGACCGCGGCCATGATGGTTACGACAAGGCAAAAGTGATCAACGCCGAGCCGATTATGCGTACCGTGCAGGTATCGACGCCGCGGCGTGACTGCTGGGACGAGGAGGTGACGCACGATCACTACTACGAATCGGCGACGCCGGCGATCTTCGGCGGCATCGTTGGCGGTGTGATCGGACATCAATTCGGCGGTGGTAACGGCAAGAAGGCGGCGACCGTTGCGGGTACCCTGCTGGGCGCATCGATCGGCCGCGACGGCAGCCGCCAGACGGCCTATGCGCGACCGCACACGGAGACGCAGCGGCACTGCCAGGTCAGTGACGATTCGTACGTCGAGGAGCGGGTCACCGGCTACCATGTCACCTATCGCTATCGGGGTGAGGTCTTCGAGACGCGGATGGATCACGATCCCGGCGCCTGGGTGAGGGTGAAAATGCGCGTCGATGTGATCGATTAGGCGGCGTGCGTCGGCAGCGGGGCATCGCCCGAAGGTTGCGTTAGCGCCGTTCTGCCGTTTAAATGGTGCACTGGTCACGGTGTCTCCGGAGAGCCCTAACGCATGCGAGTACTGGTCGTCGAGGATGAAACGGAGTTGCGCGAGCAGCTGATCAAGCGTCTCGGGAAGGAGGGCTACGCGGTCGATGGCGCGGCGAACGGTGAGGACGGGCTGTATCTCGGCAATGAATATCCGTTTGATATCGCGGTGGTCGACCTCGGCCTGCCGACACTGTCCGGCATCGAGGTGATCAGGCGGTTGCGCAAGGAAGGACGGTCGTTTCCGATTCTGATTCTGACGGCGCGCGCGCGCTGGGAAGAGAAGGTCGAAGGTCTGGAGGCCGGTGCCGACGACTACATGGTCAAGCCGTTCCGTATCGAGGAATTGCTGGCGCGGCTGAATGCACTGTTACGCCGCGCCGCCGGCTGGACGCAGCCCGAGCTGCGGTGCGGTCCGCTGAGTGTAAATACCACGACCAGGGAAGTGGCCGTTGGTGATCGCGGCATCGAACTGACCGCGTTCGAGTTCCGCACGCTGCAGTATCTGATGATGAACGCCGGCAAGGTGGTGTCGAAGGCCGAGTTGACCGAGCATCTGTACGCACAGGATTTCGATCGCGACAGCAACGTTATCGAGGTGTTCATTCGGCGGCTGCGGTCCAAGCTCGATCCGGACGGCGTCCTCAACCCGATTGAAACACTGCGTGGCAGCGGTTACCGGCTGACGTTGCCGCGCGCCGCCAGCGACTGATGTTCTCGCTGCGGGCCCGTCTCCTGATCGCCGCCAGTCTGGTGCTGGCGTTGTTCTTCGGCATCACCGGATTGACGCTGGACCATGCCTACAGCGTCAGCGCCGAGCAGGCGTTGAAGGATCGTTTGCGAGGTGATGTCAATGCGCTGGTCGCCGCATCGGAGCAGGGCGAAGACGGCATTACGCGGTTGACGAACGCGTTGCCCGAAGTGCGTTTCTTCATTCCGGGTTCGGACCTGTTCGCGTTTTTCATGAGCAACGACGGCCAGCAGATGTGGCGCTCGCCGTCGATGGAGTCGTTATCCATACCGTTCCCTTCCGGCCTGGGTCGCGGTGAGACGCTGTTCCGGGAGCTGAACGTCTCCGATGGAACCGTGGTGCAGGTATACAGTCTTGGCGTTACCTGGGATGCGACCGCTGGTCCGCACGGCGGTTATACGTTCAGCGTCGCGGAAGACCTGAACGACCATCGGAGCAGGATCAGTGGTTTTCGCCAGCAGCTGTGGGGCTGGCTGGCCGCCGTTGCCATCATGCTGCTGGCGGTGCAGGGGACAATTCTGCGCTGGAGTCTGACGCCGCTGCGTCGGGCGGCCGATGACCTCGCCTTGATCGAGCAGGGCAAGCAGACCGAACTGGCCGGGCGCTATCCCGCCGAATTACGACCACTGACCGATAATATCAATGCGCTGATCGAATCCAGTCGCGCTCACCTGGAGCGCTACCGCCACCGCCTCGGCGATCTTGCCCATAGTCTGAAGACGCCGCTCGCGGTGCTGCGCGGTGCGGTCGAGGACCGCAACGGCGTGCAGGAGCTTGCCGATACGGTTCAGGAGCAGGTCGACCGTATGTCCCGGACGGTGGACTATCAGTTGCGGCGCGCCGCCGCCTCCGGCGGCACCGTGCTCGGGTCCCCGGTCAACGTCGAACAGATCGCCCGCAAGGTGGCCGGCGCGCTCGACAAGGTATATTCCGATAAAGGCGTGGTCTGCGAGGTGCAGGTTGATCCGGCCTGTGAATTCCATGGTGACGAAAGCGATTTGTTCGAGGTCATCGGCAACCTGCTCGATAACGCGTACAAATGGTGCCGGCACCGGGTAGACGTCCGGGCGGCCGCGGATGGCGCCGCTGCCGGTCGTGCCGCCGGGCTGATGTTGATCGTCGAAGACGATGGCCCGGGCATTTCGGCGGCGGCCGAACGTGACGTGCGCCGCCGGGGCGTGCGCGCGGAAAGCGCGGAAGGCGGCCACGGCATCGGGCTGGCGATCGTCGACGATATTGTGCGGATCTACGGCGGTAAATTCGAGATCGGTGCCGGCCCGCTGGGCGGTGCGAGAATTACCGTCGTACTGCCGCGCCGCTGACCGGCGGTGGTGATTTTGTCCACGCAGTCGCGTTCATATCCCTATAATTAGGTATAGTGCTGCGGATCGCGCGCGCAGCGCGTTCATGTGACGTGATGGCATGGGTATAATGGATATTTCACTATGACGATTCCTCGGATACAGACAATCCTTCTGGCGTGCCTGGCGGTGTTGCCGGCGTCCGCGGCCTACGCGGTCGAGGCCGACAATCTGTATGACGCCGAGATTCCGGTGACGGGTCAGGGGACTGCCGAACGTGCCGAACCGCTCAAGGCGGCGCTGGCCGAGGTCGTCGTCAAGGTGACCGGTGACCGCAAGAGCGCTACACACCCAAAGCTCGCACTGACGATTGAGCGCGCCGGCGATTTCGTCCAGCAATATCGCTATCAAGCGGTGGCGGCGCAACCCGCAGCCGATCCCCGGAACCCGCTCGACCCTGTCTATACGCATGTCATGCACGTCGATTTTGACGCGAAGGCGGTGAACAAGGCGTTGCGCGACGCCGGTTTCCCGGTATGGGGTCGGGTGCGGCCGTTAACGGTCGCGTGGATTGCCGTGCAGGAGCCCGCCGGCAAGCGCTATATCGTCGGCGCCGATACCAGCCCGGAATGGCGCGGGCCGGTGCTGGATCGCGCCGGGCGCCGCGGCATTCCGCTGTTATTTCCTGCGATGGATCTGGAAGACCAGCTCGCGATCAGTTTTGCCGATGTCTGGGCCGCGTTCCAGCACAATCTGGTCGAGGCGTCGCGGCGTTACCAGGCCGATACGGTGCTGGTCGGCCGTGTGCGCCAGGACGCGGCGGCAGGGTGGCAGGTGACATGGGGGTTTTATCAGGGTGGGAACAGCGATCAGTGGGAGTCGTCCGGCGTGACGCGCAGCGCAGCGCTGGCCGCGGGGGTGGATAAGGCTGCCGATCTGCTCGGCGTGCGATTTTCCAAGGTCTTCGGTCTTGCAGAGAACGATTCCGTCAGGCTGCGTGTCAGCGATATCCATGCACTTGACGACTACGCGCGTGTCACCCGCTATCTGGCCTCCCTCGATACGGTCGCGTCGCTGCAGGTAACGCGAGTCGAGCCGTCCAGCGTGCTTTTCGAGCTAATCATCCAGAGCAGCCGCGAAGGGCTGCGCCAGACCATCGCGCTTGGCAACGTGCTGGTGGTCGACGGCGCGCGCGCAAATGCGGCCGCCGCTGACGCTGGCGGCGGAGTCGTTCCGGCCGCCAGCGAGGAGATGACGTACCGGTTGCTGCCATGAACCGCGCGGATATTCCGAACCTCATCAGCGTATTCCGCATCCTGCTGGTTGCGCCGGTCATGTGGCTGATCTATCAGCGGGAGTTTACGGCGGCGCTGGTGCTGTTTGTCGTCGCCGGTGCGTCGGACGGCGTCGACGGCTATCTGGCGAAGCGCTACGGCTGGGCCAGCCGGATCGGCACGATACTCGACCCGCTCGCCGACAAGTTGTTGCTGATGGGTAGTTATTTTACGCTTTGGTGGGTGGGAATGTTGCCGCTGTGGTTGATGGGGGCGATCATACTGCGCGATGTCGCGATAGTCGGTGGCGCACTCGCGTTTCACCTGTTGATCGGGCGCTTCGATATGGCGCCAACGCTGGTCAGCAAGGTCAACACTGGGGCGCAGATATTGCTGGTGCTGACGATTCTTTCGAGCGCGTTGATCGCGATCTCACCTGCGGTATTGAAGGCATGCGCGTTGATCGTGCTGGTTACCACGATCCTGAGCGGCGTGGACTATATCTGGACGTGGAGCGTCCGCGCGCTGCAGGCGCGCCGGCAGCCGCGGCCCGAATGACCATGGCGCACCAACGTGTCCGCGCCGCGGGTGTCAAACCATGACGGATTCGCAACGCTGGATGATCCTGGCCGTCACCGGATTCGCCGGTGTGCTGTTGTACGTGCTGGCGCCGGTACTGACGCCGTTTCTGGTCGGCGCCTTGCTCGCCTATCTGTGTGATCCGCTGGTCGACCGGCTGGAGGCGCGCAAGATTCCACGCACGCTCGCCGTGTTGCTGGTGTTTCTGGTCGTGATTCTGGTGCTGCTGGCGTTATTGCTGCTGTTGGTCCCGCTGGTGGAGCATCAGGTGGTGGTATTGATTACCAGGCTGCCGGACTACGTCGAATGGTTGCAGACGCAAGTGTTGCCATGGCTCGCCGCGCGCACGGGCATTAGCAGTGCCGATCTGGATCTGAAGACCTTGCAAACGATGATCGTCGGCCACTGGCGCGAGATGGGCGGCGTCGCGGCCGGTATCATGAAGTCATTGTCGAAATCCGGCATGCTGGTCGTTGCCGGGGTAGCGAACCTGGTGCTGATTCCGGTCGTCGCCTTTTATCTGATGCGTGAGTGGGATCCGCTGGTCGAGCGTATGCGTGAGCTGGTGCCACGCCGTGTGTTGCCGACCGTCGCGCGGCTGGCAAGCGGTTGTGACGAGGTGCTCGGCGCCTTTCTGCGCGGGCAGTTGAGCGTCATGATCGCGCTGGGCGTGATCTATTCTACCGGGCTGTGGCTGATCGGCCTCGATCTGGCGTTGTTGATCGGTATGACGGCGGGCCTATTGAGTTTTGTGCCGTATCTGGGCTTTATCATCGGCCTGTTGATGGCCGGCATCGCGTCCGTCGCGCAGTACCATGACGCGTTGCATCTGGTACCGGTGATCCTGGTGTTCGGCGTCGGACAGCTGCTCGACGGCATGGTGCTGACGCCGTATCTGGTCGGCGACCGCATCGGCCTGCATCCGGTCGCGGTGATCTTCGCCGTGATGGTCGGCGGCCAGCTGTTCGGTTTCTTCGGCGTGTTGTTCGCGCTGCCAGTAGCGGCGGTGGTCATGGTGCTGCTACGCCACGCGCACCAGCAATATCAGGAAAGCGCGCTGTACCGCGACGAGACCTGAAGCCGTGTCCCGGATCCGCCAGCACGCATGATGGTCGATTTCGCGAAATCTCCCCAGTTGCCGTTGGGCATCGCCCTGCGGGAGGTGGCATCGTTCAAAAATTTTATCGCTGGACAGAACGGTGAGGCGGTTGCCTGGCTGAGGCGCGCGATCGACGGCGCCGATGAACGGATATTTTTCCTGTGGGGTGAGTCCGGTGCCGGCAAGAGTCATCTGTTGCAGGCGGTTTGCCGCGAGATCACAGCGCTGAGCGAACCGGCGGCCTATCTGCCATTGGCGCAATTGCCGGAGGTGTCGCCGACCATGCTGAACGGCATGGACACCCTCGGCGCGGTCTGTGTCGATGACGTCGAAACCGTCGCCGGCAACACCGCGTGGGAGGAGGCGCTGTTTCATCTGTTTAACCGCATGCGCGACAACCATAAAATGCTCGTGGTCGCTGGCCGCAGTGCGCCGGCGCAACTGCCGCTACGGCTGGCGGATCTGCGTTCCCGTCTGGGCTGGGGGGCGATGTGTCAGATCAAGGCGCTGGACGACGACGGCAAGATGCAGGCGATGCAGCTGCGCGCGCGCGGCCGCGGTCTGGAATTGCCGGACGACGTGGCCGCATTTCTGGTGCGACACTACCGGCGGGATACGGGCAACCTGTTTGCGCTGCTGGATCGGCTGGATGAGACCTCGCTGATCGCGCAGCGCAGACTCACGATACCGTTTGTTAAAACGATCATTGATCAGTAGCCGTGCCGCGCGCGCTTAGCGGGCAAGCTTTACCGCCGTGTCCGCGACCCGTTTGCCCAGCGCCCGGCACAGGCGTTTCTCCTCGTCGCTGAGCGGCATATCGCTGTCGGTGCCGGACAGATGGCTGGCACCGTAGGGCGTGCCGCCCGAGCGCGTGTTCATCAGATCAGGCTCGCTGTACGGCAGTCCCAGCACCAGCATGCCGTGATGCAGCAGCGGCAGCAGCATCGATAACAGCGTGGTTTCCTGGCCGCCGTGCAACGACGACGTCGAGGTGAATGCCGCCGCCGGCTTGCCGATCAGCGCGCCCGACAGCCACAGCGCGCCTGTGCTGTCGAGGAAATACTTCAGCGGCGCCGCCATATTGCCGAGCCGGGTCGGGCTGCCCAGTACCAGTCCCGCGCAGCGGCGCAGATCGTCATGGGTTGCATAAGGTGGTCCGGCCGGTGGGATCGTATCCTCAATCGCCTCGCAGACAGTCGATACGGCCGGCACCGTGCGTACCAGCGCCTGCGCGCCAGCCACCTCGTCGATGCCGCGGGCGATATACTGCGCCATTTCCGCCACATTGCCGGACCGGCTGTAGTAGAGAACCAGTATCTCGGCCATTACGTCAGCAGTTTCAGCACGTTTTCGGGCGGTCTGCCGATGACGGCCCGGCCATCGGCAACCACAATCGGGCGTTCTATGACCCGGGGATGGGCCGCCATACACTTGAGCAGTTCGCGGCGCGACAACGACATGTCGTCAAGGCCGGCGCTCTTGTATTCCGGTTCATTCTTGCGGAGCAGCTCGCGGGGTTCCATCTTGAGCATCTTGAGCAGACCGTCAAGTTCGGCAACCGATGGCGGGCACTCCAGGTACTCGACGATTTCCGGTTCAATGCCGTGTTTCTGGAGCAGCTGCAGGGCCTGGCGGGATTTCGAGCAACGCGGGTTGTGGTAGATTGTTACCGGCATGGGGTGACTGTACCTTCGCTTTGATCGGATAATGGCGCGTATTATCGCGTGTTTTCTTGACAGACTACAGGGGGATTGATAGTTTTTTCCAGGCCCGCATGAAACCAGCATCCATGATGTCCGAGTCCAGTCGTACCGGCCGCCGCAGACGAACCCCGTCAACCCGCCGCCTGCGTCCATACGTCCGGTTTATAGCGCTGTCGCTGCTGGCAGCCGGGCTATCCGGTTGCGCGAGTGCGCCTATCCAGGAGATGAGCGATGCGCGGCAGACGATCAATGCCGCGCGCGACGCCGGTGCGGAAAGCGAAGCGCCCGGCAGTCTCGGCCGTGCGGAGTCGTTGCTGACCGAAGCGCAGCAGCAGCTGGAACTGATGAATTACAAACGCGCCCGCAACGATGCCGTTGAGGCCAGGATGCAGGCGCAGAAAGCCCGCACGCTGGCGAACATCGTTGCCGAAACACGGCGTGGCATGACAGACGCCGGCACGGAGAACGAGGATATCCAGCGTGCCGATGGTTTGCTGCAACAGTCGGTTAACCTGGCGGCGCAGGGCGATATGACGCGGGCACTGCAACTGGCGCGCGAGGCGCGTCGCGTCGTCAGGCTGGCACGCTGATCCCGGCGCGCCACGATTGTCGGGTGCCTGGTGGAGCCGAATCCCGCTCCTTGCGGTGTCTATGCCCGGTAGCCGGCAGGCCGTATTAATTCGTACCCAGGTGGCATCGTGCAGTACAGGTTTCGACACGAACGCAGCGATACTCCAGTGCGTGTTTTGAGCGCGTCCGGCCGTCGATGAGAACCGCCAATAGCCTGTTTCGACTGCTGCGAATATCGATCCCCCGGTTTACGCAGGACCGCGGTCTGCGTGCCGCCGCGTCGTTGAGTTATACCTCGCTGCTGGCGCTGGTGCCGTTGATGGCGGTCATCATCTCCGTACTGGCGGCGTTTCCGGCGTTCCAGGATCTGATCGAAACCATAAAGGACTTCGTTTTTTCCAACTTCGTGCCGGCGTCGGGACAGGTCGTTCAGGCGTATATGGAGCAGTTCGCCGACAAGGCCGGCAAGCTCACGGCGGTCGGCACGATATTCCTGATTCTCACGTCGTTGATGCTGATGGATACGATCGACGGCGCATTGAATGATATCTTCCGCATCCGGGCCAAGCGCAGTGCGCTGACACGCTTCACGGTGTACTGGGCAGTGCTGAGTCTCGGGCCATTGCTGATCGGTGTCAGCCTGGTGCTCAGTTCCTACCTGATCTCACTGCCGTTCATCGCCGACGTGGAGGCATCGTTCGGGGTCAAGCGACGGTTGCTTGGCCTGTTGCCGTTTCTGGCGACGGCCGGCGCGTTATGCCTGCTTTATATGTTGGTGCCGAACTGCAGGATCCCCGGGCGCTACGCGGTTATCGGCGGTGTGGTTGCCGCCGTGCTTTTCGAGGGCGCCAAGAAGGCCTTTGTGTTCTATGTCACCAGCGTGCCGACCTACGCGGTTATCTATGGCACGCTGGCGACGATACCGATGTTCCTGGTCTGGGTATATGTGTCGTGGGCGGTCGTGTTGTTCGGTGCCCAGATCACCTACTGCCTGATCAATTTCCGTTCGTTGTCATCCGGCGACGCAGCGGTCGCCGCTGATCTCAAGCTGGTGAACATGTTCCGTACCGTCGGCCGATTGTGGGAGGCCCGGCGCCAGGGCGGGGCGTTGTCCCTCGGGCAGCTCGTGCAGCGCGAGAGCGGCATTACGGACGGTCAGTTTACCCGCATGCTGACCGGTCTCGAAGCGAAAAAGATCGTGCATCGCACTGACGGCGGTAACTGGGCGTTATCCCGGGAAATCGGTGAACTGACCATGCAGGATCTGTTTGACGTCGAGCCGATGGTGTTGCCGGACCCGAAAGGCGCCTGGGTCGGGGTCGACGGCTGGAACCGCGCGTTACAGGACGTGATATCGGAAGTGACGCGCCAGAACGCGACGATCCTCGGCGTTTCCCTGAAAAGTCTGTACGACCCGGGCGGTGCGACCACCCGTAACACTGTCCCCGATTAGCCGCGCCTTGCGTCCGCTCACGGCAATAGAACGGCGCGGTTACTCGATCTTGCCGTCACGCGCCGCCTTCAGCACCAGCGCATCGAACTGCGCGGCGGACATGATGCCGCGTGCCGCCACGATGTCGCGCACCGTCTTTTGAGTCTTCTCGGATTCCTTGGCAATCTCGGCCGCGGCTGCATAGCCGATGCGCGTGTTGAGCAGTGTTGCCAGTCCGACGCTTGCATGCAGAAATTCGGCGCAGCGCCCACGGTCGACGGTGATGCCCTTCAGATTCTTTTCAGTGGCGGCATTGATTGCGTTGGTCAACCAGTCCATCGCATCGAACAGCGCCGAGCCCAGCGCCGGCATCATCACGTTCAGTTCCAGCTGTCCGGCGGCGGTCATCGCGGCGACGGCCGCGTCCTGGCCGATGACCTGATAACAGACCTGGTTCAACATCTCGAACATCACCGGATTCACCTTGCCGGGCATGATGCTTGAGCCCGGTTGCACCGGCGGCAGGCGAAGCTCGCCGATACCGGTGCGCGGTCCCGATGCCAGCAGGCGCATGTCATTCGAGATGCGCGTCAGCTCCAGCGCCAGATCACGTATCGCCGACGACAGTCCCTGAACATCGGTCATCGACTGCATCTGCGCGGCCATGTCGCTGGCCGGATGGATCGCCTCACCGGTGAGGCGCGCCAGTTCCGCTGCTGCCTTTTCGGCATAACCTGGCGAGGTGTTCAGGCCGGTGCCGGCGGCACTGCCGCCGAGGCCGATCGAACACAGCGGTTCGCGCGTCAGCGCCAACCGCCGCGCACAGCGGGTCAGCGTCCACGCGTAGGCGCTGAACTCCCGGCCGATGGTGGTTGGCACCGCATCCTGCAGGTGCGTGCGGCCGCTCTTGACCGTGTCCGCTTCGGCAGTGCCGATACGTGTGAATTCCGTTGCCATGTTTTCAACCGCAGCAATCAGGCGTGGCAGCTTGGCCAGCGCCGCGAGGCGAATCGCCGTCGGTATCGTATCGTTGGTGCTCTGGCCCATATTGACGTGGTCGTTCGGGTTGACCGGATCATAGGTGCCGCGCTGGCCGCCGAGCGCTACGTTGACGAGATTGGCGATCACCTCGTTGCTGTTCATATTGTGGCTGGTGCCGGCGCCCGCCTGAAAGCGGTCGACAACGAACTGATCGAGATGTTCGCCGGCCAGAATCCGGTCGCAGACCTTCATGATGGCGTCGGCGCGGCGCGCATCCAGCCAGGCGGGTTGTCGGTTGGCGATTGCCGCGGCGCGTTTTATCGTGATGTGCGCGAGGACGAAATCCCGATCCGGCCGGCGGCCGCTGATCGGGAAGTTGGCTATGGCGCGCGCGGTCTGTACGCCGTACCAGGCGTCCTCCGGAACACTGAATTCCCCGAGGCTGTCTTTTTCAATCCGGAAACGCTGATTCGCCATGGTAGGTAAGCTCCGCGTGTTCATATCGTGCCGGCGGTACTACGGTCACCGCCGCCGGTATATTAAGGGCGCAGACGTCAGGTAAACTTTTTCGAAACAACCGGCGTCCATTAATGATGGAAAAGTGTATCAGGTGCATAGTGGCGGGGCGAGTGCAGGGTGTTTTCTTTCGCGAGTCGACGCGGCGGAAGGCGGACGAACTCGGTGTTACCGGCTGGGTACGAAATTGCCGCGACGGTACCGTAGAAGTACTGGCGAGCGGTGATAGTACTGCGTTGGCGGCGCTGCGGACCTGGCTTGTCACCGGGCCGCCGCATGCCCGGGTGACGGCAGTGAATTGTGTCGAGCAGCCTGACCACGAATCGCTGACCGGATTCGTGGTTCATGCGACGGACTGACCGGGCGGCTTCTTGACTTTTGTGTGTGGCCCGACGTATACCAGTGGCCTCATCGAACGTTTATTCCGGTTTGATTCCAGTGCCGGCAACAAGGAGAAAAAGGATGATGAAGCTCACCAGAATACTGACTGCCGGATTTGTCGCTGCCGCATTGCTTGGCAGCGTCGCGTTGGCAAATCCCGACGAAGAAAGCGGTGACAAGCGCGAGATGTACATGAAAATGGCGAAAGAACGCCATCAGATGTCACACGACATGATGCAGATGCTGCGTGAAACGATGGAGATCGTCAAAAATCTCGAACACAAGCCTTCCGCCGCGGAAAAGGAAAAGCTTGGCAAGATGATCGCGCGCATGGACGAGATGATGAAACAGCAGGACGAAATGCGCGACGAGCATAAGAAAATGCATGAAGACAAAAAGATGATGCAGGAAGAGAACATGGATATGCCGCAGGACGGCAAAATGAAGCATCACAACATGTAGGCAAAACCGCCTATTGCCGGTACCAGCGTTTCGCCAGCGTATCGAAGACGCGCTGCGGGTAGACGCGACTGCCGTAGCTTCCGTTATATCTGGCCAGTGCATGGGTGAGATCGCCCTTGGCCTTGTCGATGTAGTAGCGCAATATTGTGCAGCCTAGCCGCAGGTTGGTTCTGGACTCAAACAGATCATCCTGCGGCCGGCCGATTTCATTCAGCCAGAACGGCATGACCTGCATCAGTCCCTGTGCGCCAGCGTCGGAAATCGCCCAGCGGTCAAAGTTGCTTTCGACTTCTATCACCGCCAGCACCAGTTCCGGCGGTAACTCGGCGCGGGCCGCTTCTTCATGGACAGTACGCAGCAACGATACCCGGTCGCCGTGCGCCGGCATCTTCGATTCCAGTCTGCCCGACATGTCGGTCAGCCAGACCTCGGCGTCGAACTGGTCGGCAAAGCTGCTGCTGTCCTCGATGGCCTGACGCAACAGCAGGCGCAGTGCTTCGTCCGGTGGCTCCGGGGTTGCCGCACTGGCAGCCGAAATAACCAGCGCCGTCACCAACGGTATGAGCATGCGGGACAGCGCCGCGAGAGGCGCGTTATTGCGACGGATTTTTGCGGCGCAGTCAGACATGCAGCGAATGCCATTGATGGTCCGCATCACTTGTCGGCCGGCGCGAACCTCGACTTGAGAAACGCGACCGCGCTATCCAGCGGGACATTCCGGCTGTCCGCGTCGCGGCGTCCCTTGTATTCTATGATGTTCGCGTCCAGGCCGCGCTCGCCCAGCACCAGCCGGTGAGGAATCCCGATCAAGTCGATGTCGGCGAACATCACGCCGGCGCGCTCCTTGCGGTCGTCGAACAGTACGTCGATATTTGCCGCCTTGAGCTCATCGTAGAGGCGCTCGGCGGCGTCGCGCAGACGCTGCGACTTGTGCATGTTCATCGGCAGTAACGCCACCTGGAATGGCGCGATCGCGTCCGGCCAGATAATGCCGCGCTCATCATGGTTCTGTTCGACGGCGGCCGCAACGATGCGCGATACGCCGATGCCGTAGCAGCCCATCGTCATGGTAATGCTGCGGCCCTGGTCGTCGAGGCAGGTCGCGTTCATCGCCGCACTGTACTTGGTGCCCAACTGAAAGATATGCCCGACCTCGATACCGCGCTTGATGGCAAGCCGCCCGTTGCCGACCGGTGCCGGATCGCCGTCGACGACGTTGCGCAAGTCGGCAGCGTCAGGCTCCGGCAGATCGCGGTCCCAGTTGACACCAACCAGGTGCTTGCCCTCGCTGTTGGCGCCGCAGACGAAATCCGCGAGCGCGGCGGCGGCATGATCGACAATGACCGGGATGTTCAAACCGACCGGGCCGAGCGAGCCGGGTCCGCAGCCGATGGCGGACTTGATCTGTTCGGCCGTCGCGAAGCGCAGCGGCGTAGCGACCTGCGGCAGCTTTTCGGCCTTGACCGCGTTCAGCGCGTGGTCGCCGCGCAGCACCAGTGCCACGATTTCACTTTCGGCGCCACGGACGATGATGGTCTTGACGCACTGTTGCGGTGTCGTCGTCAGGAATCCGGCAACATCATCGATACTGTGCTTGCCCGGCGTGGCCACGGGCACTATCGTGGTTGTCGGTGCGGAACGCGGGGCTGCGGACGGCAGCGTCGCGACCATCTCGACGTTCGCGGCATACTCCCCATCGGACGAAAAAGCGATCGCATCCTCGCCGGACGCGGCGAGCACATGAAACTCATGCGAGAAGTTTCCGCCGATCGCGCCGGAGTCTGCCGCTACCGCGCGGAATTCCAGGCCGGTGCGCGTGAACACGCGCGAATACGTGTCGTACATGATCTGGTAGGTCTCGCGCAGCGACGCGTCGTCGACATGGAACGAGTAGGCGTCCTTCATGATGAACTCGCGCGCCCGCATCACGCCGAAGCGCGGCCGGATCTCGTCACGGAACTTGGTCTGAATCTGGTAGAAGTTGGCCGGCAGCTGGCGGTAACTGCGGAGTTCGCGCCGCGCGATGTCGGTAATCACTTCCTCATGGGTGGGCCCGAAACAGAATGAGCGCTGATGACGGTCGGTCAGGCGCAGCAGTTCGGGGCCATACTGGTCCCAGCGGCCGGATTCCTGCCACAGCTCCGCCGGTTGCACGGCCGGCATCAACAATTCCTGGGCGCCGGCGCGGTTCATTTCATCGCGGACGATGTGCTCGACCTTGCGCAGCACGCGCAATCCCAGCGGCAGCCACGAGTAGAGTCCGGAGGCCAGCTGACGGATCATGCCGGAACGCAGCATCAGTTGATGGCTGATGACTTCGGCATCGGCGGGCGTTTCCTTCGAGGTGGATAACAAGAACTGTGTGGCGCGCATATAGTCAGACGTTGTCGGTTATGGATCGGTCATCCCGGCCGCCAGGCGGCCCGGTGTCGCGCTATTATAGAGCAACGGATCGGCGATTAGCGGATCTCGAAGCGCATCGACAGGTCGATCGCGCGCACGTTCTTGGTCAGCGCGCCCACCGAAATAAAATCGACGCCGGTGCCGGCGACCGCCAGGATGTTATCCAGAGATATACCCCCCGATGCCTCGAGCTTTGCCCGCCCGCGATTAATGTCCACCGCCTCGCGCAGCGCGTCGATGGCGAAGTTGTCGAGCAGCACAATCTCCGCACCCTCCGCCAACGCCTGATGGAGTTCGTCGAGATTCTCGACCTCGACTTCCACCGGCAGGTGGGGCGCGTGCTGCCTGGCACACGCGATCGCCTCGCGTATCGAGCCACTCGCCGCGATATGGTTTTCCTTGATCAGGATGCTGTCATGCAGGCCATGACGATGGTTCATGCAGCCGCCGACCGCGGTCGCGTATTTCTGGGCGCTGCGCAGGCCGGGGATGGTCTTGCGGGTATCGAGTACCCGGGCCCCCGTGCCGGCCACGGTCTGCACGTAGCGCCGTGCCAGTGTCGCGGTGCCCGACAGCGTCTGCAGAAAGTTCAGGGCGGTGCGCTCGCCGGTCAACATCGGTCGTGCCGGTCCGCGCAGGACACAGAGCCGCGCGTTCGCGGCGATATCGTCACCATCTAGATGATGCCAGTCGATCGCGATGCGGCTGTCGAGCTGGTTAAACGCCGCATTAAACCAGGCCGTCCCGCACAACACCGCCGCCTCGCGCGCGATAACGACGGCACGGGCGGTCGCCGTCTCCGGAATCAGCGCGGCCGTGATATCGCCGCTGCCGATGTCCTCGGCCAGCGCGTGTTGCACGGCGTGCAGGATGTCCGCCGGTGGATCAGGTAAGGTCATAAAATGAATGCGTAGCGTGTTGTCCGGCCTGTGGCCGTGTGTGAAATGCCTGACTGCGCAGATCATATATCAATGCGGCGTTCACTGTCTTTGTCGTGCGCCGTTAGCGGATTCATGCAGGGCCGGCGGCTTGCTTGAATTTGCCCGGTGCAGGCGCCATAGTGGTAATGGTAAACAGCAGCCTATTCGGGTAGATACCAATGAGAATGGATAAACTGACCAGTAAATTCCAGTTTGCGCTGGCCGATGCCCAGAGCCTCGCCGTCGGACGCGATCACCAGTTCATTGAGCCATTGCACCTGATGATTGCGCTGCTCGATCAGGAGGGTGGGACGGTCCGGCACCTGCTGGGTCAGTCCGCGGTCAATGTCAATAAACTGCGTTCCCAGCTCGGCGAGGCGCTCGATCGTCTGCCTCAGGTCAAGGGCGCCAGCGGCGATGTCCATATTTCCAATGACCTTGGCCGCGTGCTTAACGTCACTGACAAGCTGGCACAGGATCGCAAGGACGTGTACATCTCCAGCGAATTATTTGTGATGGCGGCGCTCGACGATCAGGGTGTCGTCGGCAAATTGCTGCGCGCGGCGGGCGCGTCCAGGGGTGCCGTTGAAGAGGCCGTCAACAAACTGCGCGGCGGCGAGCGCGTCGATGACCCGAACGCCGAGGAGCAGCGCCAGGCGCTGGAAAAATACACGATCGATATGACCGAGCGTGCCGAGCAGAGCAAGCTCGATCCGGTAGTCGGCCGCGATGACGAGATCCGCCGCACCATCCAGGTCTTGCAGCGCCGTACCAAGAACAATCCGGTGCTGATTGGCGAGCCCGGGGTCGGCAAGACCGCCATCGTCGAGGGGCTCGCGCAACGCATCGTTAACGGCGAAGTGCCGGAAGGCCTCAAAGGCAAACGTCTGCTGTCGCTGGACCTCGGTGCGTTGATCGCCGGCGCCAAGTACCGCGGTGAATTCGAGGAACGGCTGAAGGCGGTGCTGACCGATCTGAAGAAACAGGAAGGCGGGGTGATCCTGTTTATTGATGAGCTGCACACGATGGTCGGTGCCGGCAAGGCCGAAGGCGCGATGGATGCCGGCAACATGCTCAAGCCGGCGCTGGCGCGTGGCGAGTTGCACTGCGTAGGCGCGACGACGCTGGATGAGTATCGCAAGTACATCGAAAAAGACGCGGCGCTGGAGCGGCGTTTTCAGAAGGTGCTCGTCGATGAGCCGTCTGTCGAGGACACGATCGCGATCCTGCGCGGCCTGAAAGACAAATACGAGGTCCATCACGGCGTCGAGATTACCGATCCGGCGCTGGTTTCCGCCGCTGTCCTGTCGCACCGCTATATCACTGACCGGAATCTGCCGGACAAGGCGATCGATCTGGTCGACGAGGCGGCGAGTCGTATCCGTATCGAGATCGATTCCAAACCGGAGGCTATGGATCGTCTCGAGCGCCGCTTGATACAGCTCAAGATCGAACGCGAGGCGCTCACCAAGGAAACGGACGAGTCGTCGAAGAAGCGGCTGCAGAACCTCGAAAACGAGATTGCCACCCTGCAACGCGAGTTTTCCGATCTTGAGGAAATCTGGAAGACGGAGAAGGCGATTGTCCAGGGCGCGCAGCAGATCAAGGAGGATCTGGACCGGGCCCGCATCGAGCTCGAAACCGCGCGTCGCGCCAGTGATCTCGCGCGCATGTCGGAACTGCAGTACGGTCGAATTCCCGAGCTTGAAAAACAACTTGAGGGTGCGTCGCGCGCCGATGTCAAGACGATGAAGCTGCTGCGCAATCGCGTGACCGAGGAGGAGATCGCCGAGATCGTGTCGAGCTGGACCGGCATACCGGTGACCAAGATGCTCGAGGGCGAGCGCGACAAGCTGTTGCGCATGGAAGAATTGCTGCATCAACAGATCGTCGGGCAGGAAGAGGCTGTGCGCGTCGTGGCGAACGCGATCCGCCGTTCGCGTGCCGGGCTGTCGAATCCGAACCGGCCGAACGGGTCATTCCTGTTTCTCGGGCCGACCGGCGTCGGCAAGACCGAGCTCTGCAAAGCGCTCGCGCAATTTTTGTTCGATACGCGCGACGCCATGGTGCGTATCGATATGTCGGAGTTCATGGAAAAACACTCGGTGTCGCGGCTGATCGGCGCGCCGCCCGGCTACGTCGGTTACGAGGAGGGCGGTTATCTGACCGAGGTGGTGCGTCGCAAACCGTATTCGGTAATTTTACTGGACGAGGTCGAGAAGGCGCATCCGGAGGTATTCAATATCCTGTTGCAGGTGCTCGATGACGGACGCCTGACCGACGGTCACGGCCGGGTCGTGGATTTCCGCAACACGGTGATCGTAATGACGTCGAATCTGGGTTCGCACATCATTCAGGAAATGGCCGGAGAAGAGAACTATCAGGCGATGAAGGCGGCTGTGACGGAGATTGTTGCGCAGAACTTTCGGCCCGAGTTTATCAACCGTATCGATGACGTGGTGGTGTTCCATCCGCTGGGTCGTGAACATATCCGTTCGATCGCCACCATCCAGATCAGCGGGTTGCGCCAGCGCCTGCGCGACCGTGACATGGACATCCGAATCAGCGACGCGGCGCTCGACAGGATAGGCGAGGCGGGATTTGATCCGGTCTACGGCGCGCGACCGCTGCAGCGTGCCATCCAGCAGCTGCTGGAGAATCCGCTGGCCGAACGCATCCTGGCGGGTGAATTCGCTCCGGGCGATACGATAGAGGTAGAGCTGAGCGGGGAAGGTCTGCTGTTTGCCAAAAGTGCGCGCCGCGCGGCGTCCGCGGCCTGAGACGCGATTTGTCTGACAGGGTGTCGCGCGGGCGATCGGGCCGTCAGGCGTCAGCGGATCTGAACTGCAGCCCCATCTCGTATTTGCCTTGGTAACTGCGTATCCAGCGTACCAGGCCGGCGAGTGGCATGGGGGATTGTCCTATCCCTTCCAGCCATAGCTCCTCGTTGACTTCATGCGGGGAGCCGACCACCATGCCGACGCCACCCTTGCTCATATTGGTGATGGTGCCGAAGTAGTGCATGCGATCCCTCTCGTCGCCGATGACGTCTTCGGCGTAATAGATGGTTTCGAGCGACAGGTCGACACGCGTGTGTTGGCGCTGGTCATGCTCCATCGTAATCCCCCCTGCGAATTCGTATGGATATGCCGGGATGCTAGCATGGCCCCCGGCGATTTGCACCGGCGGTGCCGGAAACTGACGGATTTCTTTACGCTGAAACGACAGCTCCGGGCCCGGAGTATCGTCGCTATCCGTCTTGTCAACGCCGATGCCGCCGGAAACCAGATGGCCAGCAGCAGGCCGCGCCGCTGAAACCGCATCGGCCTACAGCGTTTGCCGCAAGACGAACGACAGGATGCCGTCGTTACGGAAATATTCCAGCTCGTTCGGTGTGTCGATGCGTGTGGTGACCTTGAACACCTTTTGCTCGCCGTTGCCGCTTTTCGCGGTCACGGTGATCATCTGTCCCGGCGCCAATGCGGCGAGGCCGGCGATATCGAACGTCTCGTGCCCGGTCAGGCCGAGTGACGCGGCGTTTTCCCCGTCCCGGTATTGCAATGGCAGGATGCCCATGCCGATCAGATTGGAGCGGTGTATGCGCTCGTAGCTTTCGGCGATCGCCGCACGTATGCCGAGCAACTTGGGCCCTTTGGCGGCCCAGTCGCGCGACGAGCCGGTGCCGTATTCCTTGCCGGCGAGCACGACCAGCGCTACTTTCTCCTGCCGGTATTTCATCGCGGCGTCGTAGATCGGCATCGGCGTCTTGTCCGGCAGATGGATCGTCATGCCGCCCTCGACGCCCGGCACCAGCTGGTTACGCAACCGCACGTTGGCGAACGTGCCGCGCACCATCACTTCATGATTGCCGCGCCGCGCGCCGTAGGAATTGAAGTCCTTCTGTTCGATACCGAGACCGAGCAGGTACCGGCCGGCCGGGGAGTCCTTGCCGATCGAGCCGGCGGGCGATATATGGTCCGTCGTAACCGAATCGCCGAGCAGCGCGAGGACCCGCGCATGGCTGATGTCCACCAGTGGTGCCGGTTTGGCGGTGAGATTCGCGAAAAACGGCGGCTCCTTGATATAGGTCGATTTCTCGTCCCATTCATACAGCTCGCCGGTGGGGACCGGCAGGCTGTTCCACTTTTTGTCGCCCTTGAATATATCCCGGTAACTGCGTTCAAACTGCGCTGGCAGCACGGAGTGCTCGACGACGCTGTTGATTTCCTCCCGCGACGGCCAGATGTCCTTCAGGTAAACAAATTGCCCCGCCGAATCCGCGCCGAGCGGGTCCCTGGTCAGATCAATGTTGATATTGCCGGCCAGCGCGTAGGCGACAACCAGCGGCGGCGAGCCCAGGTAGTTGGCGCGCACCCGCGCGTTGACCCGACCCTCGAAATTTCGGTTGCCGGACAGCACCGCCGCGACCGCGAGGCCGCCGCTTTCAATCGCGGCGCGGATATGTGGCGGCAGCGGGCCGCTGTTGCCGATGCAGGTGGTACAGCCATAACCGACCAGATGGAAGCGCAGCGCCTCCAGATACGGCATCAGGCCGGACGATACCAGGTAGTCGGTAACGACCAGTGAGCCGGGTGCCAGGCTGGTCTTGACCCATGGCTTGACCTGCAAGCCGCGTCTCACTGCGTTGCGTGCCAGCAGTCCGGCGGCGATCATCACCGCCGGGTTCGACGTATTGGTGCAACTGGTAATCGCCGCGATGACGACGGAGCCGTGACACAGATTGTAGGCCACGCCATCGGGTTGGCGCACCGGCACGGTTTTACCGAGCTCTTTCAGCGCCGCGTCCGGATGACTGGTGGCCAGTTCCGGCGCGTTCAGCGCGGGGCTGCCGCCTTCGCCCAGCCAGCTCTGTATCGCGGCAGGGTCCACACCGGTGTTTTTGTCCTTGAGCTGATCGGCGAGCATTTTACGGAATGAGGTGCGTACCGACTGCAACGGGACCCGGTCCTGCGGCCGGCTGGGCCCGGCCATGCTCGGCACCACCTTGCTCATGTCGAAGGCAACGGTCTCGGAAAAGACCGGTTCCGGCTGGCTGGCCGTGTACCACAGGCCTTGTGTCTTGTAATACTGCTCAACCAGCGGGATGTACGCGTCGCGTCCGGTCAGGTGCAGGTAATCGATGGTCCGGTCATCGACCGGGAAGAGCCCCATCGTTGCGCCATACTCGGGCGCCATGTTGGCGATCGTTGCGCGATCGGCGAGCGACAGCGTATCGAGGCTGGGGCCGAAAAACTCCACGAACTTGCCGACCACGCCATGCTTGCGCAGGCGTTCGGTGATCGACAGCACCAGATCCGTGGCGGTGCATCCGGTCGGCAGCGCGCCGCTGAGTTTGAAGCCGACAACTTTCGGCGTCAGCAGCGACGATGGCTGGCCCAGCAGCGCCGCTTCCGCCTCGATACCACCGACGCCCCAGCCGAGCACGCCGAGGCCGTTGATCATGGTGCTGTGCGAATCCGTGCCGATCAGCGAATCCGGATAGGCCCAGGTTGCGCCGTCGCGCTCCGCGGTCATCACTACGCTGGCCAGATGTTCAAGATTGACCTGATGGACGATGCCACTGTCCGGCGGTACGACACGGAAGTTGTTCAGCGCGTTCTGGCCCCAGCGCAGAAACTGATAACGCTCGCGGTTGCGTTCCATCTCCAGTGCGGCGTTCGCGTCGAATGCCAGGGCGTTGCCGTAACTGTCCACCTGCACCGAGTGGTCGATGACCAGATCGGCCGGGGTATACGGGTTGATGCGTTTCGGGTCGCCGCCCAGGCGCTTCAGCGCCGAGCGCATCGCCGCCAGATCGGCAACCGCCGGTACGCCGGTGAAGTCTTGCAACAGCACCCGCGACGGCATGAAAAATATCTCGCTGTCCGAATTGCCGTCCTTGCCCCAGTTCGCGAGCGCGCGGATATCGTCGGCAGTGACCGTCTCGCCGTCTTCATGGCGCAGCAGATTTTCAAGCAGAATACGTATCGAGTACGGCAGACGCGCCAGTTCGGCGATGCCCTGTTCTTCCAGTACCCGCAGTGAGCGGTAATGGTATGTTTTGCCTGCGGCGGTGAGCGTTGCAGTCGTCTTGAAACTGTCCAAGCGTATCTTCCTGTCTTGTCTGGCCGTGCCTGCAAAAGGACGGGTCTGGATCACCCGGACGTCTGAATAACTGAATGTTTTTACCATGAAACCGCCGGTGTGACTACATCGACGGGTCGGTTGGCTGCGGTCGCCGGTGCGCCGTTGCAGAGGGTTATATCTTTCGCAGTACCCGGTCCATCACGCGGTACGGCAATATCCGTCGCAACACGGCCAGCAGCCAGGTCGGAACGGTCACGTAATAACGCACGTGTGGGCGCGGGCTTTCCAGCGCGTGAACCACCTTTTTCAGCACCGCCTCGGGTGGAAGCGTGAACGGGACGGCCGCTCCCGCCGTCGCGAGACGCTGTTCCAGCGCGCGATACTGTTCACGATGCGGACTCGTCTCCGGTCGTATCCACCGTCGGTACGCGGCGTGCGAGTTTTCCCGGAAACGGCTCAGTATCGGGCCCGGTTCGATCAGCGACACGTGTATGCCGGTATTCCGCAGTTCGAGGCGCAAGGTATCCGACAGTGCTTCGAGTGCAAACTTGGTCGCCGTATAGGCGCCACGGTAGCGCAGCGCTACCAGTCCAAGCACCGAGCTGTTCTGGATGATGCGGCCGTGACCTTGTCTGCGCATCACTGGAATGATGCGGTTGGTGAGTTCGATGGTGCCGAACAGGTTGGTTTCGAATTGCGCGCGCAGCGCGTCGCGGCTTAAGTCCTCCACCGCACCGGGTTGTCCATACGCGCCGTTATTGAACAGTGCATCGAGCGTACCGCCGGTTTTGTTCAATACATGGTCAACCGCGGCGTTGATCGATGTCGGGTCGTCCAAGTCGAGTGCCAGCGCGTCCAGCCCGAGTTGCCGAAGTCGTGCGAGGTCTTCGGCTTTGCGGGCAGTGGCGAATACATGGTAACCGCGCGCCGCCAGTCCAGTGGCAACGCACAAGCCGATGCCGCTGGAGCAGCCCGTGATCAAAACAGACTTTTTCATGGACAGGTCCCCGCCGGAGCTGGTTGCCGACGGGCCATGGTAACCTGCAGGTGATCGACGGTCAGTACGTTACCGTTATTGTGAACGGTGGCAGGGATGTCGTTTTCTTGCCATCGGTCACCGAAATAATGATGTTTCGGTAAACGCCGACGTCAGAACTGTTCGGTCGCTTGATCCAGCCCACCGGCGTCATGATTCGCATGCCGCGCAGCTCACCGGTGGCGCTGTTGAATTGGGCCCAAGGCGGCAGGTTCTGGATGCTGAAGTCCAGCAGGTCGTATTCGTCATCGCGCGCGTACGGTATAAACAGGTAGACCGAGTTAACGATTGCTATTGCTGGTGGCGTGCCGGTGATGGTCGGCGCGCTGTTCGCAGTGGCAGTCGCTGGCGCTGGTGTTGGTGTTGGCGTAGGTGCCGGCGCCGGCGCTGGTTCGGGTGTAGGTGCCGGCACGGTCACTACCGGCGCTGTTGCCGGTGGCGGCGTCACGGTGGGCGCGGCACCCGGGCTGTAGACCTCGATGCTGAACGGTGGTAGCGACCGCGTGGTATGGCCGTCACTGACGGTAATCACGATGCCACTGTAAAAGCCGATGTCATAAATCGCCGGGCGACCGCGCAAGCTGCGTAATTCGGCGGTTACGCTATCGAATTCCGCCCAGGCGGGTCGATTGGTGATGTCGTAATACAGATAGTCGCCGTCCGCGTCGGTGGTCACCGGACGAAAATAGTAGCTGTCGCCATAGGGGATGCGCGCGAGCGGCATTCCGCTGATTCCAGGCGGCGTATTACTACTGCCGATGGGAATTGTCGGTGCCGGTGGTGGAACAGGTGCGGGAGCAGGTGCAGGAACAGACGCGGGTGTTGGCGCGGGTACGGGCGCAGGTGCGGGCGCAGGAACAGGTGCTGGTTTGGCAGCAGGCGCGTCGGTGATGGTGGCGTTATAGACCACCGCTACGCTGGGACTGGAAAGCGCCAGATCACTTAATCGCAGCGCGCGGACGTAACAACGCACGGTATCGCCGGCGGTGACCGGTATGAAAAACGATGCGGCCGTTTCGGTTGCTGCTACCGAGGTGATTTCCCGGGCCGCCGCGCCATTGACGCCGCAATAAGCGACGATATTGTGGCCAAACGGCGGGCTGTAATTATTCCATTTCAACGTGAGGTCGGCCGCTTCCACCCCCATGCTGAGCATGCAGGCGGCGGCGATACTGATTCTTTTCATTGTAATCAGCCCAGTCGCATCGCGCACGAGCGCAACGCAAAACGTCAAGAAACAAAAGGCCCGCTCCCCATGAACGGAAAGATTCTTGTCGCGTTTTCAGATTCAGCCTGGAATTGCTGTAGCAACAGCAATCAGTGCTGATTTAGCGTCCTGGCTAAACGAAACAACCAAATTCGTTAAAGAGACGGAATTGGTAGTCGGGTCCTGCAGAAAACGGGCGGGAGTATAACCTGATATTACCTGTATTGGAATACGGCAGATCGCGATGCTCGCGCTATGGCGCGATTCGGCAGCAAACGTTTTGTATTCACACGGTTGTTCAGTATTAAATCCGCGTTAGCCGTACTGACTCTCGTCGAACTGTGCCTGTATGCGTTCGACCTCTGCGCGATTGCTGACCAGCGCATTGACGCAGTCGGCGTCCAGTCTGGTGCCGGCCAGTGAATCGAGCATGCGGAACGCGTCGTCGTTGCTCCAGCGTTCCTTGTAGGGGCGCTTGCTCGTCAAGGCATCGAACACGTCGGCGACGGCAACGATGCGTGCTTCGATCGGAATCTGTTGTCCAGTCAGGCCATGCGGATAGCCGCTGCCGTCCATGGTCTCGTGATGCAGTTCAGCAATGTTGCGCAGCACGTCCATGTGCTGCGCCGAGCCGAGACCGAAGTCGGCAAGTATGGTGTCGATGATTTCGCGGCCCTTGTATGCATGGGTTTTCATCGTCGCCCATTCCTCGTCGCTGAGCGGGGCGGGTTTCTGCAGAATGCGATCGGGCACACCGATCTTGCCGATGTCGTGCAACGGCGAGAAACGGAAAATCCGCTCGATGAATTCGTCGTCAAAGCCGTGTTTATCGGCGAGTTCCCGGGCGATCAGGCGCGCGAAACGTGACATCCGGTCCAGGTGAGAGCCGGTTTCCATATCGCGGAAGTTGGTCATGTCGCGTGCCGCCTTGATCGTCGACAGCAGCGTTCGTACGGAATTCAGATCATTGATGACGACCAGCGTGATCAGGTGCCCGAACAGGTCGAGGTGGTAGAGCAACTCCGGTTTCATGACATCTTTTTCAAATGAATTGAAAAAGATGAAGCCGAACAGTTCGTTTTCCTGAAACATCGGCATCGTATAGCTGGAGCCGTAGCCGGTCTGGGCTATGCGTCGCGTGTGTTCCTGCCTGCCGTCGGCGAACACCGACATGTCATTAACCACGCGCGGCCGCCGCGTGCTGACGATCTCCAGCAACGAGTGCGATTCAGACAGCTTCGCCTGGTAATGCGACAGTGGCGCGGTGTTGCCGCTGCTGTGAATAAAGGTCTTGATCAGATCCGTCTTGGGGTCGTAAACGGCGACCGCGATCCTCGCGATGCAGTCGTGCTGTTGCTTGAGAACGCCATGGACGCTTTGCAGTTTCCCGGAAAGCGATTTCTTGTTGTTTAGCTCGCTCAGTGCGTCGTTATGCTGATACATAGGAACTCTCGCTGCGGTGCCGTCATTAAACATCTCCTCCCCGTGACACGTTACCTGTTGGTATTGTGCGGCGTGCTGCTCATGCCAGCAACACCGCGACGATACCCGTCAAAAATATGCCGTCGAACGTGCCCACCCCTCCAATCGATGCAACAGGTGCGCCAATCGTGCGGATATCGCGCCAGCGCAGAATGTCGGCGCCGAGCAGCACGCCGAGCGTCCCGCCGATGTAGGCGAGCGGTGCACTGTAATCCGGTGCGATCAGCGTGGCGACCGCGGCCGCGACCAGCGGCGCGACGAATATCGGGATGCCGATACCGACGCCCGGTATCGGGCGCGCGGCCACATAGCAGATCAATGCCACCAGCAGCGTGGCGTAGATTACCGTGTCGAGCGTGACGGGATGGTGTTGTATCAGATAGAGCGAGAACATCAGCGGAATCACGCAGTCCCCGACATTGACGGCGATCAGCGTTCTGCCGGTGAACTGTCGTGCCGTCTGGCGCAGCAGGCCGCGCAGTTGCCTGGGTATCAGTTCGTCCGGTGGGCGCGTTGCAGCGATGCTGAACAGCGGCAGGTTGATCGAGCTGCCCAGCAACAGCAAAAACGCCGAGGTCTGCGACAGGCCGAGTTTCTCGAAGGCAATGGTGACCAGCCCGATCTGTACCAATGCCGGCAGGAATCCAAGCGCGGCTAAAAACAGCAGCAGTTGTATCGGTGAGTATGGCGAAGGCATGGGCGATCCGGTCGATCTCGGTGGCGATAGCGATCAGCACTGCTGCATGATTCGAGTGACCGGGCGCGGGAATGTTCCGTGAGATGGCTGTCGCTCAGGCCAGTGCAGGCTGCGCGTGCTCCCGTTCCTCGCGTTGCAATGCCCACATGTTGGCGTAGCGGCCAGCGGCGGCCAGCAGCGTGCGATGTGTGCCGCGTTCGACGATGCGGCCGTGTTCCATCACCAGTATCTCGTCGGCGTCGACGACCGTGGACAGCCGGTGAGCGATTACCAGTGTCGTGTGGTTTTGCGCCACTTCGGCGAGCGCCGCCTGTATCGCCTGTTCGGATTTGGAATCCAGCGCCGAGGTCGCCTCGTCAAAAATAAGTATCCTGGGATTTTTCAGAATCGTGCGCGCGATCGCGATGCGTTGCTTTTCGCCACCTGACAGTTTCAGGCCGCGTTCGCCGACCTGGCTGTCATAGCCATCCGGCAGCGATTCAATGAACGTATGAATATGCGCATGCTGCGCCGCACGGACAATCGCGTCACGGTTTGCGCCCGGTCGGGCGTAGGCGATGTTGTAATAGATCGTATCGTTGAACAGTACCGTATCTTGCGGCACGATGCCGATCGCGGCGCGCAGGCTGGCCTGGGTCACATCGCGAAGATCCTGGCCGTTGATCGTGATAGCGCCGCCGCTGACATCGTAAAAGCGGAACAACAACCGCGCCAGCGTCGATTTTCCGCCGCCGCTGGGGCCGACCACCGCCACCTTATGCCCCGGCGGAACCTCGAAGGCGACGTCGAACAGGATTTGCCGGTTGGCCGCGTAACTGAAGCTGACGTGCTCGAAGCGCACGTGTCCGTCGCCAACTACCAGCGGCGGCGCCGCCGGTTTGTCCTTGATATCGATCGGCTGATTCATCAGGCTGAACATCTTTTCCATGTCCGCCAGCGAATGCTTGATTTCGCGATAGACGAAGCCGAGAAAGTTCATCGGGATGAACAGTTGCAGCAAGTAGGCATTGATCAACACCAGGTCGCCCATCGTCAGCGTGCCGTCGACGACACCCTGACTGGCAAGATAGAGCAGAGCGGTAATACCGACGGCGATCACCGTTCCCTGGCCGATATTCAACAGCGCGAGCGACGTCTGGTTCTTGACCGCTGCCGTTTCCCACTCGCGCAGATTGTTATCGTAGCGCGTCGCTTCGTACTCCTCGTTACCGAAATACTTCACGGTTTCGTAATTCAGCAGACCGTCGATCGCCTTGGTATTCGCCCTAGAATCGAGGTCGTTCATCGTGCGCCGGAACTTCATGCGCCACTCGGTCACTGCCAGCGTGAACGCGATGTAGATGGCAATGGTCACGAACGTGATGATCGCGAACGACGGCGCGTAAACGACCAATAGTATGGTGGCGATCAGGCCGATCTCGACCAGCGTCGGCACGATGTTGAACAACATGAAATTGAGTAAAAAGCTGATGCCGCGACTGCCGCGCTCGATATCGCGGGAGATACCGCCGGTACGCCGGTCGAGATGGAAGCTGAGCGCCAGTTCGTGCAGATGCCGGAAGACCTTCAGCGCAATGCGCCGGATCGAATGCTGTGTCACCCTCGCGAAAATTGCGTCGCGCAATTCATTGAACAGCGAGGTCGTCAGGCGCAGCGCACCGTAACCCGCCACCAATGCCAAAGGCACGACGAGTACCGCGTTTTGGGTTGCGTCCAGCGCATCGACGATCCCCTTCAGCAGCAGTGGTACACCGACATTGGCGAGCTTGGCAATCACCAGGCACGTCACGGCGAGAGTCACGCGTCTTCGGTGTTCCCAGAGAAAGGGCAGTACGGTTCGTATCGCCGACCAGTCGCCGGTTTTCCTGGTGCTCATCCTGACGAAGCTACCAGAGTGGCGGACAGCGGCGCAAATACGGCGGGTCCCGCCGGGCACAACGCCACTGCGACAGCGCGTAGCGTGGTACCATGGCGGACTTGAAATCGCCGCTGGCGGCCCTCATGAATGACGCGTTTCTATCAGGTTGAATAGTTTTCGGGAGTAACGTTGTGCCTATATACGAATACGAATGTGCGGAATGCGGCCATTGCCTGGAGGTTATCCAGAAAATCAGCGATGCGCCGCTGGCGGATTGTCCTGACTGCGGCGGTCAAGGCAAGCTGAAAAAACTGGTGTCGGCGGCGGGCTTTCGGCTGAAGGGTACCGGCTGGTACGAAACCGATTTCAAGAATCGCGGCAAGAAACCCGCGGAGAAGACTGCGACGGACAAAACGGAAAACAAGACCGACAAGGCCTCGTCCGATGCCGCTTCAGGGTCGGGCGAAAAGAAGGTCGTCGACGCCGGCAAGACTGTTGATGCCAAGAAGACCGGCGATGCTGCTTCATAAAGGCCCGCGGCCAACGAGCAGGTGTGAATCATGATGCGACGTTATTTGATTGCCGGTCTGCTGGTGTGGGTGCCACTGGGGGTGACGCTGCTGGTGCTCAACCTGCTGGTCAACCTGATGGACCGCAGCCTGTTGCTGTTGCCGGCGGCGCTGCGTCCCGACACGCTACTGGGTTTCCACATCCCCGGACTGGGCATCGTGTTGACAGTGGTGGTGGTGGTGCTGACCGGCATGATCGTCGCCAACTTCTTTGGCCGCCGGCTGGTGTCCGCCTGGGAGGCGGTGCTGGCGCGTATCCCGCTGGTGCGCAGTATATATAACGCCGTGAAACAGGTCGTCGAAACGCTGCTGAGTTCGAACGGCAAGTCGTTTCGCAAGGCGCTATTGATACAGTACCCGCGCAACGGTATCTGGACGATCGGGTTCCAGACCGGCGAGACCGCGTCCGAGGCGAAAGCGAAGACCGGTTATGACCTGATCAATATCTACGTGCCGACCACGCCCAATCCGACCTCCGGCTTCGTTATCCTGGTGCCGCGCCAGGACGTCGTGGAACTGGACATGAGCGTCGATGACGCGTTGAAGATGATAATCTCCATGGGGGTCGTCACGCCGCGCGAGAATAACGCGGCAGCGGGGCGAAAACCGGCCGGACCGGCCGGCGGAGTTGCGCGCGGCACGCCTGGACCGTAACATTCCGGCCTTTGCCGGTTTCAGGACTTTCCATTATGCGTAGTCACTATTGCGGGCAACTGAACGAGACACAGGTAGACAGCCAGGTCGAACTGTGCGGCTGGGTGCACCGCCGCCGCGACCATGGCGGCGTGATTTTTATCGACCTGCGCGACCGCGAGGGCATCGTGCAGCTGGTGTTCGATCCTGACGCCCCGGAGAGCTTTCAGACCGCGGAGCAGGTGCGCAGCGAATTCGTGCTGCGTGTGTCGGGCCTCGTCCGGCGCCGGCCGGCCGGGACGGTGAACGCCGATCTGGCCACCGGCCAGATCGAGGTGCTTGGTATCCGCCTGGCGATACTTGCCCGCTCGGAACCGCTGCCGTTTCAAATCGACGAGGAAGTCGAGGCCAGCGAAGAGGTGCGGCTGCGTTACCGCTACCTCGATCTGCGCCGCCCCGACATGTTCCGGCGCATGAAGCTGCGTGTTGATGCCACGCGCGTGCTGCGCAACTATCTCGACGCACAGGGCTTTCTCGATATCGAAACGCCGTTTCTGACCCGGGCGACGCCGGAAGGCGCGCGCGATTATCTGGTGCCGAGCCGTACCCATCCGGGTTCGTTCTTCGCGCTGCCGCAGTCACCGCAGTTGTTCAAGCAGTTGTTGATGATGTCGGGTATGGATCGCTATTACCAGATTGTGCGCTGTTTCCGCGACGAGGATCTGCGCGCCGATCGCCAGCCGGAATTTACCCAGGTCGACATCGAGGCGTCGTTCATCGACGAGGAACAGATCATGGCGCTGATGGAGGCGATGATCCGCGAGTTGTTCACCAAGGTACTGGAAGAGGCGCTGCCTGCGCCGTTCCCGCGGATATCGCACAAGGAGGCGCTGGCGCGTTACGGCATCGACCGTCCGGACCTGCGCATCCCGCTGGAACTGGTCGAGGTCAGTGACTTGATGCAGGACGTCGAGTTCAAGGTATTCGCCGGACCGGCGCGTGATGTCGCCGGCCGTGTCGCCGCCTTGCGCGTGCCCAACGGCGGCGAGCTGACGCGCGGCCAGATCGACGACTACACTAAATTCGTCGGCATCTATGGCGCCCGGGGTCTGGCCTATATCAAGGTCAACCGGATTGATAAAGGCCGCGACGGCTTGCAGTCGCCGATCCTGAAATTCCTGCCGGATGACACGATCAACACCGTGCTGAAACGCACTGGCGCGCGCGACGGCGATCTGATCTTCTTCGGCGCCGACAAGGCCAGGATCGTCAATGAGGCGCTCGGTGCGCTGCGCGTCAGGCTCGGACATGACCTGGGCTTGGTCGAGCGCGGCTGGCGGCCGGTGTGGGTGACGGACTTCCCGATGTTTGAGTGGGACGAGAAGAGCGCGGGCTGGTCGTCGTTGCATCATCCGTTCACGGCGCCGGCCATCGACGATATCGCGCAGCTGGAGGCCAACCCCGGCGATGCGCTGTCGCGCGCCTACGACATGGTGCTCAACGGCATCGAGATCGGCGGCGGCTCGATTCGGAATCATCGCTCCGACGTGCAGGCGGGGATATTCCGGCTGCTCGGCATCGGCGATAACGAGGCCGCGGAGAAATTCGGTTTTCTGCTTGAGGCGCTCAAGTACGGCTGCCCGCCGCACGGCGGCATCGCGTTCGGGCTCGACCGGCTGGTGATGCTGATGAGCGGTTCGGCGTCGATCCGCGATGTCATCGCGTTTCCAAAGACCCAGTCGGCCGCCTGTCCGCTGACGGCGGCACCGGCGGCTGTCGACGCGAAGCAGTTGCGCGAACTCGGTATCCGTCTTGCCCAGCCCCCGGCGACCGGCGCTAACGCAATACAAACACCGTCCGGTTCCGGTTTTTCAGCTAACGGTTTCGGCGTATAGTCGTTTGGCGATGAACCAACACCTGATCATTCAGTCTGAATTCACGACGGCGTATTGACCCGTTATTAGGCGATCGGAGCAGCGATGGCGGTAGCCGCACAAGCGATAGCAGAACTGACCGCGTTGCCGGACGACGCGATCGCCGAGCGCATCCGCGCGGCCAAGCGGGCGCTCGGAGACCGGCTGGTGGTCCTCGCCCATCACTATCAACGCAACGAGGTCTACCGGCATGCCGATTTTACCGGCGACTCACTGAAGCTGTCCCGGCAGGCGGCCGGTACCGAGGCCGAGTACATCATGTTTTGCGGCGTGCACTTCATGGCCGAGGTTGCGGACATCCTGACGCGCCCGGATCAGATCGTGATGATCCCCGATCTGGCGGCCGGCTGTTCGATGGCCGACATGGCCAACCTCGCCAATGTAGCGCGCGCGTGGCGCGAACTGGGCGAGGTCATCGATGTCGAGGCCGACGTCACGCCGGCCACCTATATCAATTCCGCTGCCGACCTGAAGGCCTTTTGCGGCAGCCACGGCGGTATCGTTTGCACCTCGACCAATGCACGCAAGGTGTTCGACTGGAGTTTTGCGCAGCGCCCCAAGGTGCTGTTCTTCCCCGACCAGCATCTCGGCCGCAACACCGGCTACCGCATGGGCATACCGCTGGAGCAGATGGTCGTCTGGGACTACACGCAGCCGCGCGGCGGCCTGACGCCGGAGCAGATCCGCGATGCGCGCGTGATTCTGTGGAAAGGGCATTGTTCGGTGCACCAGATGTTCCATCCGGAGCAAATAGACGAGTTTCTGGCGAAGTACCCCGACGCGCAGGTCATCTCGCATCCCGAGGCCTCGTTCGAGGTCTGCGAGAAATCACATTACGTCGGCTCCACGGAATACATCATCAACACCATCGCGAATTCCGCGCCAGGCACGCGCTGGCTGGTCGGCACCGAGTTGAATCTGGTTAACCGCCTGCACGAGCAGTTCAAAGGCGAGGGCAAGGCGGTGCACTTCATGGCGACGACCATCAGCATGTGCTCGACGATGTTTCGCATCAACCCGCCGCAGTTGTTGCGGGCGCTGGAGAATCTGGTCGACGGTAATATCGTCAACCAGGTGCGCGTCGCCGCACACGAGGCGCAACCGGCACGACTGGCGCTCGAACGGATGTTTGCGGTCAGCTAACGCGCCGCTGAATACTTGCGCACCGTTGATGGATCCCGTCTTCCGGCCGCTTCCCGCGAGCCGGCACCCAGTTTGACAGCATCGCTTTCGGGATTCCTGCGTACGCGGCAATGACGATTCGGCAATAGATCAAATGTTCGCGAATTCTTTCCTTAGGCTGAGCTCCGGCTACGATGGTTAACAGGCCGGGATCGGCCTCGTCAGTCGCACCGCGATGCCCCGCTGTCATTCTGGTCCATGGCCTCTGGATGAGCGGTCATGAAATGGCCTGGCTGGCGCGGCACCTGAAAAAACGCGGCTTCGCTGTACACCGGTTTCCGTATCATTCCCGGCAGGCGTCCATCGCCGATCATGCCGCGCAACTGCGCCAGTTCGCATCAGCCCTGCCCAACGACACCGTGCATTATGTCGCGCACAGTCTTGGCGGGTGCGTCGTATGGCAACTACTCAATGAGTATCCGGACCGAAAACCCGGTCGCGTGGTCGCCCTCGGCACGCCGTTTCTTGGCAGTCGTGTCGCCGGTATGCTGGCCGGATCAGGCTGGGGGCGCTGGCTGCTCGGGCCGGGTGGAATCGACGGGTTGCTGGCGCCGGTTCGTGTCGGCGAGAAACCGCCCGAGATCGGCATTATCGCCGGCATTTCCCCGCACGGGGCCGGTCGGTTGTTCTGCCGGTTTGACGGGCCGAGCGATGGTACGGTCGCCGTCGCCGAAACTCGGCTGCCCGGCGCCACGGCGCACCTGACCATCAGGACCACCCATACCGGCCTGTTGTTGTCGCCGGCGGTCGCGCGTAACGTCAACGGCTTTCTTGCCACCGGCCATTTTCCGGACGCACCGGCGGGCGTTTAAACGGACGGGGCCGCAGTGATAGACTTGCGCCGGTTTTCAACGCGAAGAGCAGGACCATGGCAGGGCACAGCAAGTGGGCGAACATCCAGCACCGCAAAAAGGCCCAGGATTCGAAGCGCGGCAAGATCTTTACCCGGCTGATCCGTGAAGTGACAATCGCCGCGCGCCACGGCGGTGCTGACCCGTCGGCAAACCCGCGCCTGCGGCTCGCCATCGACAAGGCGCTGGCCGCGAATATGGCCAAGGATACGCTGGAACGTGCGGTGCGGCGCGGCGCCGGCGCCGATGAGGCCGATGCGCTGGAAGAGATCCGTTACGAAGGCTACGGGCCCGGCGGCGCGGCCGTGATCGTCGACTGCATGACCGACAACCGCAACCGCACGGTGGCCGAGGTGCGTCATGCGTTTACCAAGTGTGGCGGTAATCTCGGTACCAGCGGCTCGGTGGCTTTTTTGTTCACCGAGACCGGCGTGATCAGTTTTCCCGCCGGCATTGGTGAGGATGCCGTGATGGAGGCGGCACTGGAAGCGGGTGCCGATGATATTGTGGCCCACGCAGACGGTTCGATAGACGTGCTGACATCGCCGGAACAGTTTGCGCACGTGCGCGACGCGATGACTGCGGCCGGGCTTATGCCGGAAGTCGCCGAGGTGACAATGCGCGCGACTACCGATGCGGCGCTGGATACCGAAGACGGCATCAAGATGGTCAAGCTGCTCGAAATGCTCGAAGAAGACGATGACGTGCAAAACGTCTATTCGAATGCGGATATCCCCGACGACGTGCTGGCAGAGATTGCATAAGGCGGACTTTCGCGTAATGATGGTCGCCAGTATCCGGCCCCGTGCGCGCGAGGATATTTCCGGGTTTATTCTGAGTCCGATCGAGACAGGCGGCAAAGGCAACCAGACGTGAAGAAGCAATTGTGACGCGCATTCTTGGCATCGATCCGGGCTCGCGCATTACCGGCTTCGGCATCATCGAAACGCGGGGGCATACCTCGTTGTACGTCACCAGCGGTTGCATCCGTGTCCCGCCCGGCGATATACCGTCGCGCCTGAAGGCGATCTTCAGCGAGGTCACGGACCTCATCGCGGCTCACCAGCCGGATGAGATCGCCATCGAAACGGTGTTTATGAATCGCAACGTCGATTCGGCGCTGAAGCTCGGGCAGGCCCAGGGCGCGGCGATTTGTGCCGCCGTGATGCAGTCGCTGCCGGTGGCCGAATATACGCCCGCGCAGATCAAGCAGGGGATTGCCGGCAAGGGCAACGCCGAGAAACACCAGGTGCTGCATATGGTCAAGGCGTTGCTGGCACTGCAGGGAGAGCCGCAGGCGGACGCGGCCGACGCGCTGGCCGTGGCGCTGTGTCACAGTCATCTCAGGCATTCCGGCTATCGGCGCGCGGTGGCCGGCGCGGCGCAGGGACGCTGGTCATGATCGGCCGCTTGCGCGGTACATTGTTGGCCAAACAGGCGCCGTCACTGGTGCTGGATGTCAACGGCGTCGGTTACGAGGTCGACGCGCCGATGACGACGTTCTACAACCTGCCGCCGGTCGGCAAGGAAATCACGCTGTATACGCACCTCGTCGTACGCGACGACGCGCACTTGCTCTACGGTTTTGCCAGTGAGCGCGAACGGCGCTTGTTCCGCCAGTTGATCAAGGTCAGCGGCGTCGGTGCCAAGCTGGCATTGACGATACTGTCCGGCGTTGCCGCCGACGTGTTCGTCAGCTGCGTGCTCAACAAGGATACGGCGACGTTGACGCGTCTGCCCGGCGTCGGCAAAAAGACCGCCGAACGGCTGGTGGTGGAAATGCGTGACCGGCTCGAGGACTGGGAAGCGGAACCGGGCGCAAGCGGTGCCGGGATGTCCGGTGTTGCGGCGGATGTCACGCCGCTGGGTGACGCGGTTAGCGCGCTGGTCGCGCTCGGTTACAAACCCAATGAGGCGAGCCGCATGGTGCGCGTGGTCGACGCCCGCGGCCTGTCGAGCGAGGAGATCATCCGGCGGGCGTTACAGTCCGCGGTGAAGTAGTTGCTGCATGATCGATATGAACAGTGACCTGAACAGTGCATCCGGAGCGCCGGCATGATCGAGACCGATCGGCTGGTGGCGCCCGTCAGCATCGCGCACGAAGACGAGGCGCTGGATCACTCGATTCGTCCGGCGCGCCTCGCGGATTACATCGGCCAGGCGGCGATGCGCGCGCAGATGGAAATTTTCATCCAGGCGGCGAAGCAGCGCGGCGAAGCGCTGGATCACACCTTGATATTCGGCCCGCCGGGACTGGGCAAGACGACGCTGGCGCATATCATCGCCAACGAGTTAGGCAGCAATATCCGCCATACCTCGGGGCCGGTGCTGGAGCGCGCCGGCGATGTCGCGGCGCTGCTGACCAATCTCGAGCCGCGCGACGTGTTGTTTGTCGACGAGATCCATCGCCTGAGCCCGGTGATCGAGGAGGTGCTGTACCCGGCGATGGAGGATTTCCAGCTCGATATCATGATCGGCGAGGGGCCGGCGGCGCGCTCGATCAAGCTCGATCTGCCGCCGTTCACACTGGTCGGCGCGACCACGCGTGCCGGACTGCTGACGTCGCCGCTGCGCGACCGGTTCGGCATCGTACAGCGTCTCGAGTTCTACAGTGTCGATGAGCTGGTCCATATCGTCGAGCGGTCGGCCAGTATTTTCGATATTGTCGCCGATCGCCACGGCGCAACCGAGATCGCGCGACGTTCGCGCGGCACGCCGCGCATCGCCAACCGGCTATTGCGCCGTGTGCGCGACTACGCCGAGGTGAAGGGCGACGGACATATCACCGGCCTGTTGGCGGTCGCCGCGCTCGATATGCTCGACGTTGATCAGAACGGGTTTGATGCCATGGACCGCAAGCTGCTGCTGGCCATCATCGAGAAGTTCGACGGCGGTCCGGTGGGTGTTGACAGCCTGTCGGCGGCCATAGGCGAGGAGCGCACCACGATTGAGGATGTGCTGGAACCGTTTCTGATCCAGCAGGGGTTTCTGATGCGCACCTTGCGCGGGCGCATGGCGACGCGGAACGCCTATCTGCACTTCGGACTGGCCGCGCCGCGGCGTGACGACCAGTCGCCGCAGCTGATGAACCTGTTTAACGATACCGCGCCGGGAAATGACTAGCAGGTGCCGGGGTGAGCGAATTTAGCTGGCCGGTCAGGGTCTATTACGAGGATACGGACAGTGGTGGCGTGGTGTATTACGCCAATTACCTCAGATTCATGGAGCGTGCCCGTACTGAATGGCTGCGCAGTTTTGGCGTCGAACAGGATAAACTGCTCAGCCAGGACGGGATCATCTTCGCGGTGCGATCCGCCAATGTCGAATTTTTCCGGCCCGGAAGATTCAATGACCGGTTGACGGTGGTGTCGACGATCGCCTCGCGCGGCCGGGCGAGCTTGGTGTTTGCACAAAAAGTCGTGCGCGATGACGACAACCGGGAAACTTTATGCGTCGCGGAGGTCAAAGTGGCGTGTGTCAATGCGGCCACGATGAAGCCACAGGCGATTCCGCCCAATTTAATAACGGAGATATTCGGTGACCGCTGACCTATCGCTTTTCCATCTGATTGCCAACGCGAGTTTTGTGGTGCAGCTTGTCATGCTGCTGTTGCTGGTCATTTCGATCATCTCGTGGACGATCATATTCCGCAAATGGCGGGTGACCCGCGATGCCCATGGTGCCGCCGACGATTTCGAGGCGAATTTCTGGTCAGGCGGCGATCTCAATACGCTGTACAAGAAGCTGGCGTCGCGCGATGAGAAGCCGAGCGGCATGGACGCGATCTTTGAATCCGGTTTCCGGGAGTTTGTCCGCCTGCGCAAGCAGCCGGGCATCGATCCGAAGGCGATACTCGAAGGCGCGCAACGCGGCATGCGCGTGGCGCGGGGCCGCGAGATCGAGGCGCTGGAAGCGCATTTGTCGTTTCTCGCCACGGTCGGTTCGACCAGTCCTTATGTCGGTCTGTTCGGTACCGTCTGGGGTATCATGAACTCGTTCCGTTCGCTCGGTAACGTGCACCAGGCGACGCTCGCGCTGGTGGCCCCCGGTATCGCCGAGGCGCTGATCGCGACGGCGATGGGTCTGTTCGCGGCGATACCGGCGGTGATTGCCTATAACCGCTACAACGATGACGTGGTGCGGCTGGAGAATCGTTACGAGGCGTTTGTCGAGGAGTTTTCCAGCATCCTGCAGCGTCAGGCGCATGTCGTCGTCCCGCAGGGCGAGACCCGCACGGCCTGATTATCCATTCGAGGAATTATCGTGCCCCAACAACGCACAAAACGACCGATGTCGGACATCAACGTCGTACCGTACATCGACGTGATGCTGGTGTTACTGGTAATTTTTATGATCACCGCACCGCTGTTGCAGCAGGGTGTCGATGTCGACCTGCCGCAGGCGACCGCGGCGCCGGTTGACCGTAAGGATAAAGATCCACTGGTGGTGACGGTCAACAAGAATGGCCAGTTTTTCCTCAGTGTCGGTGATGGCCAGGAAGAAGGCATCGATCACGAGACGCTGGTTGACCGCGTCGCCATCGTGTTGCGTCTTCAGCCCGGTACGCCGGTGCTGGTGCGCGGCGACAAGGACGTTGCCTACGGTTCGGTGGTGACCGCGATGGCGTTGCTGCAACGGGCCGGTGCGCCCAGCGTCGGCCTGATGACCGAACCGCCGCCTGCGAAGAGCAAGTAGTCCGGCCCGATGCAGCCGCCTTATCGCGACAATGCGCGACCGTTTCTGTACGCCGTTCTGAGCCATGTGGCTCTCGCGATCATCGCCGTTGTCAGCCTGGGCCTGCCCTCCAGGCCACCGCCGGCAGCGCCTGCCGACGTTATCCAGGCCGTTGTCGTCGACGAGGCCAAGCTCAGCGCCGAGGTTGAGAAACGGGTCAAGGCCGACGAGCAGAAACGCGAGCGGGACGAGGCGCGCCGGATCGAGGAGGAGCGCAAGGTGCAGGAGGCACAACAGGCGCACGAGAGTGAGGAGCAGCGCCTCGCCGAGGCCAGGCAGCAGCAGATCGAGGAACAGCAAAAGCTGAAACTCGCCGAACAAAAACGCCAGGAAGATATTAAACAGCAGGCCGATCTGCAAAAGAAGCGCGCGGCCGATGACGCCGCGCTGAAGAAGAAACAGGCGGAGGCTGAAACAAAGCGCGCCGCGGAAGAGATCGCGCGCAAGAAAAATCAGGCAGAACAGGACAAGAAACGCGCCGCTGAAGACGCCGAGCGCAAGAAGAAGCAGGCGGAAATCGACAAGAAGCGCAAGGCCGAGGAAGAGAAACGCCGGCAGGAGGCAGAGAGCGCGTTGCAGGAGCAGCTGGCATCGGAACAGCAGTCGTTGGATGCCGAGCGTAACCGGCGGCTGAGTTCGCTGCGCGGGCAATATGAACGCGCGATTGCCCAGAAGGTCGAACGCAACTGGCCGAGACCGGCGACGGCCCAGTCGGGCTGGTCTTGCCAGGTGCGGGTGACACAGATACCCGGCGGGGAAGTGGTCGGCGTGGAGGCCATCAACTGTAATGGTGACGCCGTGTTCAAGCGATCGGTGGAATCCGCCGTGCATCGCGCCTCACCTCTGCCGCCGCCGCCCGACCCGGCGCTGTTCGATCGTGAGATACTGTTCACCTTTAAACCGGAAGGCTAAATGTTGAAAAAATTCATGCGTATGAGCTGGCTTGTGGCGACGGGGCTGTTGCTCGTCGCCGGACGTGCCCACGCGGTACTCGATATCGAGATCACGCAAGGCGTTGAAAGCGCGCTGCCGATCGCCGTCTCGCCGTTTGGCTGGGACGAGCCCGCCTCGCCGCCGCTCGATTTCGCCGCGATCATCAACTCGGACCTGAGGCGCAGCGGGATTTTTTCGCCGTTGCCGGAGAAGGATTTCCTGGCGCGGCCGCGCGATGCGGCGCAGGTCAATTTTCTGGACTGGAAAATTCTGGGCGCGGCGAATCTGGTCATCGGCAAGATCAGCCGGCAGGGCGGTGGCTACGCGGTCCAGTTTCAACTGTTCGACGTATTCAAGGGCGTGCAGCTGACCGGTTACAGCGTGCACTCGAACGAGCAGGATTTGCGGCGCACCGCACACCAGATCAGCGATATCATCTTCGAGACGATTACCGGCGTCCCGGGGGCATTTGCAACGCGCATTGCCTATGTGACCGCGACGACCAGCGGCGGCACGACGCAGTATTCGCTGCTGGTGGCCGATGCGGACGGTGATAGCCCGCGCCCGGTGCTGAATTCGCGTCAACCGATCCTGTCGCCGTCCTGGTCACCGGACGGGTCGACGCTGGCCTATGTATCGTTCGAGAGCGGCCGGCCGGCGATTTATACCCAGGAGATCGCCTCCGGTAAACGTGACCGGATTGCCGCGTTCGGCGGTCTCAACGGGGCGCCGGCGTGGTCGCCCAACGGCAAGGAGCTGGCGCTGGTATTGTCGAAAGACGGTAACCCGGATATCTACGTCATGACGCTGGGCACCGGCCAGTTACGCCGGATAACCGACAGTTTTGCGATCGACACCGAGCCGGCATGGACTCCGGATGGCCGCTCGATCATCTTCACGTCCGACCGTGGCGGCAAGCCGCAGATCTACCGGGTGTCCAGCCGCGGGGGTAGCGCCGAACGCCTGACCTACGAAGGTACGTATAATGCCCGGCCCGGGGTTTCCCCGGACGGCAAGCTGGTCGCGATGGTGCATGCCCAGGGCGGTAATTACCGGGTGGCGATTCTGGAATTGGCGACGAAGACCCTGCGGGTACTGACCAAGGGCAGACTGGACGAGTCGCCAAGTTTCGCGCCAAATGGTAGCATGGTAATTTACGCTACCGAGGATCGTAACCGCGGGGTGCTGGCAGCAGTCTCCGTCGACGGTCGGGTGCATCAACGATTAAGTGAACAACGCGGCGAAGCCCGTGAGCCCGCCTGGTCACCGTTTAGACAGTAATAACCATACTACGAGGAGTAGGCAATGAAGAGTTTTGTAAAAGTTCTGGTGACAGCGATACCGCTGGTGTTGCTGGTTGCGTGTGCGAGCGGTGACAAGGCCGCCAAGAAAGGTGCTGCAATGCCGGAGAGCAACGCCGCCACGGACACCAGCCGGGACGTCCGTTCGGGCATAGGTATTTCTGACGACCGCGGCTTTAGTGGTAACGCGCTCGATGATCCTAACGGCATGCTCGCCAAGCGCGTTGTCTATTTTGATTTCGACAGCAGCGTCGTGCGCGATGAATTTACCGCGGTTATAGAAGCCCACGCGGCGTATATGGCGGGTCATCCGGCGGCGAAAGTGACGCTGGAAGGCCATGGTGACGAGCGTGGTACGCGTGAGTACAACATGGCGCTGGGTGAGCGCCGTGCGAAGGCTGTGCGCCAGTTTCTGATGTTGCAGGGCGCTTCATCCGGCCAGCTCGACGTCGTCAGCTATGGCGAGGAACGCCCGGTCGCTCTCGGGCATGAAGAGGATTCCTGGCGCCTGAATCGCCGCGTCGAGATCGTCTATACCAGCCGTTAATGCAGTTACCGGACCGCTTCATCGCGATAGGCGCGGTAGTTGTTGCCGCGTATCTGGTGGTGCCGTCGGCAATCGCGGCGCCGGATGGGTTGCCTCCGGTTATTGACGCCGCATCCGGCGACTCAGTGCTATCCGGTGCGCCGGAGACCGGTGTTGTCCAGCGTGCCGGCGGCGAAAACCAGACGCTGATCGATATGTTCCGCCGTCTGCAGGTTTTGCAGGAGGAGGTACAGGCGCTACGTGGCCAGTTCGAGGAGCAGACGCACGAACTGGATGGTGTCCGTGAGCGGCAACGCGATCTCTATGTCGACATCGACCGGCGATTACGGGACGTTGAAAAAGGCGGCGTGGCCGGGGCGCCTGCAGCGCCCGTGTCCGCGGGCCCCGTTGCCACTGCCCCCGCTGCTGGTGCCGTTGTCAACGCCGCGCAGGAACAGGCCGCCTACGAACAGGCGTTCGAGTTGCTGAAGACCCGCCGCTACGATGACGCGATAACCGCGTTTCGCAAGTATCTGGCGGATTATTCCAGCGGGAGTTACCGGGATAATGCGCAGTACTGGATAGGCGAGGCGACCTACGTCATGCGCCGGTTCCCGACTGCGGTCGAGGAGTTTAAAAAGGTTGAGCAGCTTTATCCGACGAGCGCCAAGGTGCCTGACGCCATGGTAAAGATCGGCTTTTCCTATTATGAGTTACAGGAATGGGCGCAGGCGCTTCAGATCCTGGAGCGACTCGCGCAGCGATTCCCCGAGTCGACTGCCGCCCGGCTTGGCCAGCAACGTCTACAAAAAATGAAGCAGGAAGGACGGTAGCACCGGCCGAGTCTGTTTGTTATACCTCAGAACCGATTGCTCCGGGCTTTGTTGCCCGCCACGATGATTCCCCGGCCCACGCAGGAACACGGAACAATGTCGACAGCAATACAGGAAAGCCCGGCGAAGTTACGCGTTACCGAGATATTCTACTCGCTGCAGGGCGAGTCGCGGACGGTCGGGCTGCCCACGGTGTTCGTGCGCCTGACCGGATGCCCGTTGCGTTGCGGTTACTGCGATACCGAGTATGCGTTTCACGGTGGCGAGTTGCAGGGTATTGATGGCATCATCGAGCAGGTCGCGCGCTATCATACCCGTTACGTGACGGTTACCGGCGGCGAACCTCTGGCGCAAAAACCCTGCCTGGATCTGCTTAGGAAGTTGTGTGATATCGGCTACGATGTGTCGCTGGAGACGAGCGGTGCGCTCGATATCAAGGAAGTCGACCGCCGCGTGGTGATCGTCATGGATCTGAAGACGCCGGGTTCCGGCGAACAGGCAAAAAATCGTTACGATAATCTCGAGCATCTGAAGCCGTCCGACCAGATCAAATTCGTGATGTGCGATGAAAATGATTACGCATGGGCGAAAACGATGGTCGTCGAACATGAGCTGGCCCGGTGCTGCGAGATACTGTTCTCGCCAAGTTACCAGCAGCTTGATGCGACCCGGCTGGCGGACTGGATTCTTGCCGACCAGTTGCCGGTACGCATGCAGGTACAGTTGCACAAATATCTCTGGGGCGCTGTCCCCGGTCATTAAGCGCGGCCGGCATGTCCAGATGCCGGGTGACCCATAGCGTGCAGACATCAGGAAATGGCGAATAAGCGACGCAGAGCGGTGGTGTTGTTGTCCGGTGGGCTGGATTCCGCAACAGCGCTGGCGATCGCCCGGGACGAGGGTTTCGATTGCCATGCGCTGAGCTTCGATTATGGTCAGCGTCATCGTGTCGAAGTTCAGGCGGCGCAGCGCGTCGCTGCCGCACTCGGCGTTGTGGCCCACAAGATCATGCCGCTGGATCTTGGTGCTATCGGCGGGTCAGCGCTGACTGACTTGTCGATAGCGGTTCCCGAACAGCCGACGGCCGGTATTCCGGTAACCTACGTGCCGGCTCGTAATACGGTGTTTCTTGCGTTGGCGCTGGGATGGGCGGAGGTGCTGGCGGCGCGCGATATCTTTATCGGTGTCAATGCGCTTGATTATTCCGGTTATCCGGATTGTCGGCCGGAATTTATCGAGGCGTTCGAGCAGGTTGCCAATCTTGCCACGCGTGCCGGTGTCGACGGCGACGCCTGTCATATTCGCGCGCCGTTGATCGCGATGACCAAGGCGCAGATTATCCAGGCCGGGGCGCAGCGGGGCGTCGATTTCTCGATGACGGTGTCGTGTTATCAGGCGGACGCCAATGGACGGGCGTGCGCAAAGTGTGACTCGTGCCGCCTGCGGGCGGCGGGTTTTCGGCAGGCAGGTGTGGCGGATCCGACCCCGTATGCCGTGTCGTCAAGTATTTGAATCACGAAACATCGGCGATCCAGCACTTGCGCTTCCGCGCCATATCAGTATGATGGCGAATTTTCTTTTTTTTCGGGCCGTTAGCTCAGTCGGTAGAGCACCGGACTTTTAATCCGATGGTCGTTGGTTCGACTCCAACACGGCCCACCATTTTTCGTTAACAAGGCTACGGGCGCCTCCGGACGCATAATTTCCGCTATCGCAGTGGAATAGTTAATGCATCACTTGTTGTTTGGTAGACATAGGGCTATAAACTAAGATTCCGTTGTTCAGGATTCGGAGGAACGCCTCATGGCGTGGTGGGAATGGGTGCCTGGTGCGAGTACGGTGGGTCACGCGATGCGTGGTCCGCGCGGCACACGGGTTGCGGATTACGCTGCTAGTGCACCGAACCTGGTTGATCGCGTCGAACATCCTGCGCTGGCGCGGGCGGAGAGCGAGCAATGTATCGATCGCCTGATGTACCAGTATCTGAGCGAGTGGCTCGGTGTCCCGTTATCCTCGGGTGTTCTGAAAACTTCCAGCGGCATCGCGATTGCGAGACTTGCACCGGCAATTGCGGTTCTGGTGCTGAAACGTTCATCCGCACGTGCAACATCAATCGTCAGCGGCGTCGGTGCCGTCCTGGCAGCCGACGCGATCATCGATGCCGGTATCGTCTTTCAGAAGAGCCTCGATATCATTGATGCCGCCAAGCAGGCGAAGTCGGTGTATTGCGTCTACCCGACGCTGAGCGCCGAACCTGAGCCGCAGCCCGTGGTTAAACGCACGCCGGCTACGCCGGGTATTCCGCCGGAAAATAACGCCAGCAGTCAAAAACACTAGTACGGCTGTTCTGTGTTCACGTCCCGTGCCTTGCGGGACGCCAAGATACAAATGTGTTCGCGAGGGGGAAATGAAAACGAAAGCCATCGTTGTGATTGCGTTTGTCACCCTGTTTGTCACGGCTTGCGGCGGTAATCCTGTTCATCAGGATGCAGTAGCGACGACATCTGAGCCAGCCGCCGCGCCCGAGCAACCGACCAAATCGTCCTGTGTCGCCAGCTGTACTGACGCCTACCCGACATGCGTGGCGCACGGTGACGGGTCCAGGGAAGAAAATGCCGATTGCGAGGCGGAGTTCCGCGCTTGTGCGTCGGCCTGCTGATTGACCTGTTTTCCGGGTAAGCGTGTCCCGCCGAGTGTGCAGACGGCGCGTAACGGCGGTGCGCTGGATCAGTGATTTGGCGGTTTTCCCAGTGGGAATCCACCACTGCGCCAGCCCGCCAGGTGTCCTTCAAAGTAGCTGATCCCGCTGAAACCGGCGTCGAGCAACAAGCTGTTAGACTGATCTTTGGCCGATAAGAAGCGCCCGCTTGCGTGTTCTTCGCCGGCCGGTGTCAATTAGGGCCCGCCGGCACTCAACGATTCGGGTTGCCGAACCGATATAACAAAAAATAACGAATAATCGGGCGATATAGGATTCGTGAACGTAGAATTTGTTAATCCGATTTTGGTGTCCATACTGAACGTCCTGTCGACCATGGCAAAGATTGATGCCAAGCCCGGTCGCCCGGCGGTCAAACAGGGCGACGTATCGCGCGGCGATGTCACTGGCATCATCGGTATGACCGGGAGCAAGGCCCGGGGGTCGATCGCGATTTCGTTTCCGGAACCGGTGATCCTGGATATCGCAAAACGCATGCTGAATGAAGAACCTGCGGGCGTCGATGCGACGGTGACCGATCTGGTTGGTGAGATCATCAACATGGTCTCCGGCGGCGCTAAAAAATTGCTGGGTGACCAGGGTTATGATTTCGATATGGCGCTGCCAGCGGTGGTGTCGGGCAAGAACCACGTAGTCGATCACAAATCGCGGGGCCCCAAGATCATCCTGCCGTTCACCGTCGACACGGGGGTTTTCTTCGTGGAAATCTGTTTTGAAAACTAGCGCGTCCGGGTGTTGGGGCAGTTTACCGGATTCTTGACCGCACTACCGGTGCCGGATCAATCGAACGAAGCAAACCTCGCGCAGCAGCATCGCCAGCCTGGCCATAGGATTGGCGTGCCGAAGGTTATCGTTTTGCTGCTGGTCGTCGGGGTCATCGGATTCGCGTTGCTTGTCGAACTAACACAGCCACCGGCCGAGCCGCCGTCAGCGCTGGCACCGGCGACCGCGCCGGTCGTGTCCGCAACGAAGGACGCCGCTGCTACGGGCCTGCCGGTTCTCGTTGATGACGAACGCTGGTCGGTGGCAGGTCGCTGGAACGAGCATGTGCTTGCCGTGATTCGCCGCGTTCCAAGGGCAGCAATACGCTGGGAAATAACGACGGTCACGGTTATACCGCGAATCCGTACACCGGCAAGTCCTACGAGCTCAACATCGTTAAACACCGTGATTACGGGCGCGTGCTCGCCGAGTTCTGGGCGGACGGGCCGTCATCGGAAACCCCGCCGGGGCATTGGAACACGCTTGCCAACTACGTCAGCGATCATCCCCTTGTGGAGAGAATCGGGGGAAGAGGGCCGATCTCCGCCACCCGCTATATGGGCGGTCTCGGACAATCCGCGACCCCGGCGCTGCCGGTGTATCACCCCGACGGGTTGCCGCTGGTCCCCGGTTTGGTCGAGGTCATTACGCGAGACACGACGGCGCCTGGCGCCCGCCATTACGATCTGGAGGGGCATGAAGGCGGGATCGCGATAATTACGTGGCCCGGCCAGCCGGGGGACGTCGAGCATGAGTTCAGCGGTGCGAAATGGCAACGCGCCGTGGCATGGGCGCCGTACCAGCGCAACACCTTCGTGACGCCGCCGTTTGCAGGACATGTGTCCGGCCACAGCACGTTCAGTCGTGCGGGTGCCGAGGTATTGACCGAGTTTACCGGTAGCAAGTACTTTCCGGGCGGCTGGGAGAGAAGCGTGCGCCACGGGACCATTTTCGCCACTTCGAGATTGGCCCGACCGAGGATATCGTGTTGCAATGGGCATCGTTCTACGATGCCGCGGATGAGGCGGGCATTTCGCGATTATGGGGAGGAATTCACGTGGAGGTGGATGATCGGCGTGGCCTGGATACTTGTGCGCGGGTCGGCAAGGACGCCTGGGCGCTGGCGCAGCGATACTACGGCGGCATAGGCGATGCTGATGACGGCTCTGGTTCAGAGCCGGGTCCTCGCTAACGAACCAAACTGTCCTGTTGTTCTACGGGTACTGCGATTTGTTCAGGCGGTCTTCGAAGGCGCGGCTGCGTTCTTCAAACGCCCGCAGCGCGTCTGCCAAGGTTGCTATGGCCGTTGAATTCTGTACCGCCTTTTTTTCTTCGGGACCGAGTTGCTTTAGATACGCATGCGCCGCATCGGTAAAACTCTTGAATTTCTTGGCGAGGAAGAACGCGAGAAAATCGAGTTTCAACTGTTCACGTTGTTCAAAGGTCTCAACGTCGTCGAGTGAATCTGCAATGCGAATTTGACCGTCGGGATCATGCTCCGCAGCCTGGCTGGTCTTTTCCAGTAACAATTCCGCAAAACATATGGCCTCCATGGCATCGGTGCTTAACTGCCCGGCATATTCGCGGAAGCGGATGCTGATCTCGGATTCGCTCAACTTCCTGTTGCTACGCAACGCGAGTGGCGGCCGGTACACGTTTCCGACCAACGCGAGCGACAGTACGGCGAAATACTCCGGCCACGTGGCATCGGGAAATTCTATCTGTCCGGAGATATCGAACAGCTGCATCTGGTAGCGCAAAATCAATGTCGGCGAAAGATACGAAGCGTCCTCGTTTTTCCGCGTTATCGTCCGAACGATCAGGTCGCGGTCCTCCTGGTGCAGGATCCAGTTCAGCGTCGGCATCGCATACTTGACCGCAGCGCTGTCGCGATGCTGCAGTATTTTGCGCGCCCGCGTGGCGATGTAGCCGAGATTGGTACCGCCAATGGTCGGCGCGGCGCCCTGTATCGGATCAAAATGCTCGAAGGGAGACGGTACTTTCATCGACAGGCCACACGTTGTTGTCCGTAACCAAAATTTCTTACCCGAAACATGCCCTGTATTACTACAGGGTTTAGCGGCGTAACGATACAATCCGTGAGAGGTATTCGGTAGGTTCGGGCGTCAACAACCGGCATCGGCTGCGCGGTGAGCGCCAAGGTAATTGTCGTGGCGCAGAAAACCGCGTATAGTGCGGGCTATTCAAGGGTAGGGAAAATTCCATCGGCGCTAACGGACTAGCGTGCATCCGGACACCGGATGGGCGTCGGCCCTGTTTACATTTTTCGTTTAGGAACACAGGGTGCCGGTGTTAGCTTGTCGGTAACTCATTGTAAATAGAGAAATAGTTTTTAAGGGTTCGGTTTTTGCTTATATTATCGTAACTGATAGCAGGCACGCGAACATGCCAGGTATTCCGGGGGATCAGATGACGGACAAATGCGCTTCCAGACTGTTTGTCGCCGGTGTGGCGCTATTGATGGCGGTTGCTTCGCCCGTATTCGCGACGGAAGCGCCTTCGATAGTGCAGCTGACGGCGTTCACGCCGCCACCGCTGCCGTTAGACCCTAACGATCCTGTCGACCCCCGAAGCTATGCTTTGGGCGCGTTCTACCCCAGTGTGTCGGCGGATGGGTCCACGATAGCGTTCAGTTCCGATGCCGATCTGGTAGCCGGGCAGAATCCTCTGGCGATCTACAGTATCTTTGTGATGAACAGCGACGGAACCGGGGTGCGGCAGCTCACCCATACGACCAGCGGTGATGCGCGCTACCCCAAGTTGTCGGCGGATGGTTCCGTGGTGGTGTTCGAGTCGTCGTCGGATCTTACCGGCGAAAATCCGCCGGAAGTTATCAACGTCGATACCGTTGACGAGAATGCTCAACCTATAACCGTTACGCAGTATTATCCACAGCCGCAGATTTTCGTGATGAATACCGATGGCACCGGTCTTAAACAACTGACCCACGGCGTCGGTGACTATGCCTTGAAACCCGACATTTCCGGTGACGGAAGCGTTATCGTGTTTGAATCCAATCGTGACCCGCTCGGGGAAAATACGGATAATACCAAGGAGTTGTTTGCCATCCGCGCGGACGGTACCGGGCTGAAGCAGCTCACGGTGGGTTCGCCGATACCGCAGGGCGCCGGGTACTATATTCGAGATGACGCCTCCCGCAATGCGGTGATCTCTGCGGATGGTACAACCGTTGCTTTTGACTCGTTCCAGGATCTGACACCGCCGTTGAATGATGATAGAAGCGACGAGATCTTTGTGTTTGATCTCGCCGGTTATCTGACCGCCGGCGGCAACCGGGCCGATTACGTCGTTCAGGTGACGGATACGGATATCGTCGCACCTGGCCATATATCACAGGAAGAGTCGTTCCAGGCCAGCATCTCGGCCGACGGTACCCGGATCGCATTTTCAGCATGCATCAATCCATGGGGCGATCCGGCAAACGGAATTCCCGGGACGAATGCAGCCTTGGCCGACGCCATTTTCGTCGTCAAGCGCGATGGTAGCGGCCTGACACAGCTTACCTTTGGCGATGACAAAAATGATGACGCGCAATGGCCGAGTATTTCGGCAGACGGTAGCGTGGTCATTTTTTCGTCGGAGTCACTCCTTGCTGACGGAATAAGCACCGGGAATTACCAGCAGATCTTCGCGATTCGCAGTGACGGTACGGGGCTTACCCAGCTGACCCATGCGGATCAGGAACGTAACTACATCAAGGCAAAAGTTTCCGCCGACGGCGCCACCGCGTTTTTTTACACCGCTGCGGACCTCGCAGGTTCTAACAGTGACAATACAGCGGAGATTTTTTCGGCAAAATTCGAGTTGCCAGTCGGGGTTGTTGCGCAAACCGGTGGCGGCAGTACGACGAATACCACTACCGTCGCGCAGACCGGTACCGATACGTCCTCCACGACCAGCAGTCCGGCAGGCAGCACGGCCGGATCCAGCGACGTAGCGTCGGCGTCGACCGGGACATCGCCCGACGCTGTTACCGGCGCGTTCGGATTGCTCGAGCTTTTCTTCCTGATGATTGCCGCTGGAACGGCAGGCGTCGGGATACGCCGCCGCGTTTAGGGCGGAGACGACGTCAGCCGATCTGCGACCGGGATGCTCGGTCCTGTTCGGTTGGCATCTGACGTTTGATGCGCTCGCGTAGTTCTTCTATTTTCTGTGTGCGGGCATTTTCAAACAGCTCTATTGCCGCTTCGACGGATATTTCGCCGCTGTTAACTTCGTTGCAAAGGGTGGTGCGATAGCGATCGATATCCTGCCATTCCGGAATGTGCCGGTATTTGGCCATCAGTTTCGACCAATCCTGTTGTACCTCCGCGTCATTACAGTAATTAACGGTTTCTCCGCTGGCTGCCAGTGGTCTTGCGACGAGCAGCAGCAGGCATGCAATGCGCGTAAGCTTCATGTCCGGTCTAGCGACGGCGACACGCTGTTCTTGAATGGCGGGTAGCCAACTAGGATGGTTGGTTAGCTAGCGAATGGTGCTGATTCGTGGCGGTCGGTTTTCCGTGATAGGCATTTGGCGCCGGAGAAGGCAGGGCAGCGATACGTGGCCTGGATGCAGTTCGGCGTTCAGGCCCGATAGCCAGCTGGCCCGCTGTCAGTAGATGAATCGGCCATGCGTGAGTTACAAGAGTTCGCCAGCGCCTTCCGTAAACTTTCGGAGCGCGCTCCTGCCGTTCCGTATGCTGTCTGGTTGCTGGAGTCGCGGTGCGACGTCGGCGGTATCGAACGTATCATTGGCGCTGTTCGTGCGCTGTTATGAGCGGCATCTCTAAAAGTTGCGTAAGGGGGCTCCCTCGGCTGTATTGGATCGGGAGTTTTCAGGCATCAAGATCCGGGATTAGCCGGCTCTCGAGCGCGGCGATGCAGTCCTTTAGAAACAGTTTGCGCTTTTTTAGCCGTTTTAGCCGCAGCTGGTCTACGTCGATATCCGCCGCTAACCGTGCGATGACGTCATCGAGATCACGGTGCTCGATCCGGAGCTCGTTGAGTTTCTGTTTTAAAAACCCGCTTCCCGATTGATTCATTCTTATGACAAAATTTGGTCGAGTCGTTGCTGGTATCTGGAATCGCCGATCACAATATTATCACTCCCGCAGGCAATGGACGTCATATCTTCGTTGAAGTTGTTAGCCCTGCTGCTGATTGCAAACGGCGCTCCGATAATTATCCGCTATTTCTTGCGAGAAAGGTTCGGCTATCCACTGGATGGCGGGGCCTTGTTCGTGGATGGCAGGCCGATGCTGGGGGCAGCGAAAACGATTCGGGGCTTCGCTGGCGCCGTCACCGTGACGGCATTTGCCGCGCCGCTTGTGGGCGTTTCGATACAAACGGGTCTGATGGTTGGGCTGCTCGCGATGGCGGGGGACATTTTCTCCAGCTTTGTTAAAAGGCGTATGGGCATCGCCCCTAGCGGCAGGGCGTCCGTTCTTGATCAAACGCCGGAGTCACTGGTGCCCACAATTGCGTTAGGCCAGGAGTTTGCGTTGGGTTGGAAGGACGAGGCGTTCGTGGTCGCCGGATTCGTGATAATCGGTTTGCTGTTATCGCGCATATCCGGAATATTTCCGGTACGCCGCACCTGATGTACGGTGCTGGCAGCGCTAAGCGGATCTCACAAGACGATGTAGTGTGATTTCTGGAGGACAGTTGAGACGGGCGTCGACGACGCATGGACCCGAGCCGACGGACGTGTAACCCTGCAGCTGGTGATATTGCCAGGCGCCGGCGCAGAATCGGCGTGGGCAATCCGCATTAAGCAGCATTGGAAAGCCCCCGGGCAAACAGATCTGGCCTCCATGGGTATGTCCGCACAGCATGACGTCGAACTCGGCGTGTGCGGCATGCCGGTATACCTCGGGAGAGTGGGCCAGGAGTATCGAAACGGCCTCCGGTGGAATGTTATCGGATGCCTTTTCCATGTTATCGGCTCCGTAATAATGGGGGTCGTCTATTCCGGAAATGTATATCGCCTCTCCTGCCCGATCGATTCTCACGAATTCGTTTAGCAACATGCGAATGCCGATTGCTTCGAAGCCCGGGACCATCCGGATGCTGTCGTGGTTCCCAAGGATGCCGTAGATCGGTTCTTCAAGATAGCGGCGTATCATTTCCATGGCTCGCATTGCCGCATCGATGGGGCCAAACGTGTTGGCGCGGAAATCCCCGGTCAGTACGCAGACGTCGTACTGAAGCCCGCTCAGCGCGGCAATAAGCGCCTGAGGAATGTCATCGTCCATGTCCAGGTGAAGATCAGTGATATGTAGCAACGTGTAGCCGTCGAAAGCAGTCGGGAGGTTTCTTACCGGAATAATATTTTCACGTCGCTGGATATTTCGCGCATTCCGTCGGCCACGTGCATATAGTCCGAACAGCCGGAGTGTATGGCGGATAACGGAGCGGATCGATATCCAGTTTTCTATATGAAAAAAATTGCGGCCCTGACCGAATATCTTTGCTTCATAATCCGTTTCGATTCCAAGGCGTTGTCGCAAATGGACTCTACCCACTCTGGATTCAAGAATCCGGAGCGTTGGGTCATCCTGAAGGGAAGGTTCCATGTTTGCTGTCAAGGTTTTGAAATGGAAAGGAGGGGCTCGCTCTCGTGCTCTCGGTCAGAGCTTTATGATACATTCCGGCTCATTCAAGTGAAAGTGCGTTCAGGAGAGTGCCTATGTTTCATGAGATAGCACTCGCGTTCAGCGTCGGTCACTGCGGAGGGGCGTCGTGATGTACGATGGCCCCGACAGGCGGAAACGCGAGCGTTTTGTCACGAATGGAATTGACGTTTTCATCCAAAAGACCGGATGGCGGGGTCTGTTCGCCAAGCCGGGAAAAGTTGAGTCCGTCGACTTCAATCAATTCGGGATTGGATTTGATACGGCTCAGGAATTTGGCGCTGGGGACCAGGTGCAGCTCTACATAAAAATAGAATCAGCAAAGCTCGTATCCGTAAAGGGGGTCATCCGGCACGTCACTTTTGTACCAGAAGCTGGTCGTTATCGCGTCGGGGTCCAATTGGATATTTTGGAGATTCGCAGCAGGGATATGGAGCAGCTGAGAAAACTCTTGTCCAGCGCCGATAGTGATCTCGAACGGCGTTAGCGGGTTGCCGGCAGTTTTCAAGATAGTTGTCACCGTTTCGATCATGGGGCCTGAGCCTGTGGGTCAGCCGATTTTCCCGGGTTGAGGCAGACACTCTGTGGCAGTGACCAGTTCCGGCTGTCACCACTCCATCGGCGCGGGTTGCGCGCACGTGCTGTCTCATAAACATCCATGCGCTGTTTCATAATCTCCTCTGCCTGCGCGGTATGGCGCTGTTCCGGTGTCACGAAGTTCAGCCCGCTGTGCCGGTGCCCGGTGTTGTACCACGCCTCGAAGCGCAGCATCCAGGCACGGGCCTTGTCCAGTGTGGCAAAGCCCTCACTCGGATATTCCGGCCGGTACTTGCACGTCCGGAACACGCTCTCCGCCTAGGCGTTGTCATTCGACACGCGCGGCCGACTGTGCGAAGGCGTCACGCCCAGCCACTGCAAGGTAGCCAGCAGGGTCGCCGATTTCATCGGTGAGCCGTTGTCGGCGTGCAGCACCCGATAGAAGCTCGACTCCGAGGCCAGGTACACGCCCTCATCCGCTAGCCTTGGCACGATCTGCGACGGGGGCAGGCTGGCAAAGCGCGGTTCACCGCACACACGCAGCACCTCGGCGCACTCCGCCTCGCTTAACCGATGGGCCGGCGGCAGATGCACGGCCGTCAGGCGACCATCCGCCCGCACGTCGTCACCCTGCGTCCAGCGTCGATAGGTGCGCAGGCTGATGCCGGCCACTTCACACGCCGCTACCAGACGCGCACCTTCACCGCGTGCCTTGCCAATATCTTCGATCATCACCCGGCGCTCCGACAGTTCAGTCAGATGTCCTCGTCCTGTAGCGGGAGCGCCCGATATTTTTTTGCCGGCACCAGCAAGGTCGCCGCCTCCGCCAACGCCTTCTCCTTAAACTTCGCCGGGGAATCCCATTCCTCCGCCTTCTGCTGTCCTCTTCCCGGCATCACCGCCCCCGCTCGTCTGGCCACATTCCGCCAATTGTACAGGGTCGTTTCCGTGATGCCTGTCTCCCTCGATAACTCCGCCACCGATCGACTCTCCGGCGGCATCATTCGCTTCAACACAGTCTGCTTCAACTCCTGCGAATACCTCGACATCTCTCGTCACCTTCCGCCTCCCGCTCGCTCCAGAGATTACAGAAATCAGTGACAACTATTCTGACGCGGGGGGCTGCTGATGACGCCGCCAGGCGGCGCCACGATACGGCGTTATTTTGGGGAGCGATCACGTATCAGTAGTTTTTCTTCGGCACCAGGCCGGTATCGGCCGAAAGCGAAGGTTTCATCGTTCCAAATCGTGTCGTGAAAAAATACTGTTCATCTTGAAACTGACTCAATGCCGACGTCGCTCGATTGCGCGGAAGTTGCTGAGATAGTTCGCCTGACGCCGTTGGTATCGATCGATCTGATTGTCAGGGGCGGCGATAGCCGCATATTGCCCGGATTGCGGGACAATGCGCCGGCCCGCGGATACTGGGTTGTCCCGGGTAGCTGGATTTTTTAGGACGAGCCCGTCGAGCAAGCGTTCCGCCGTCTTTCTCGGGATGAGGTTGGAGCGACGCTTGCTTTCGACGAGGCGCGGTTTCTTGGGCTATATGAGCAGCTGTACCAGGAGAATTTTGCCGGCCCCCGGTTTCGGCACCCGCTACGTTGTACTTGCCTACGAGGTACTCTTGCACCGTCCGCTGTGGAATTTGTCCACCTGTCAGCACAACGACTGTCTCTGGATGGATGTCCCGTTCATTCTCGAAAGTGAGCACGTTCATTCCAACACACAGGCGTATTCCGCTGGTGGTCGCGCGGGATCAGGATAGGGCCGACGAATTGGTTGGCTTAATTGCTGAAATTGATCGGTCAGTAAACCTAGAATGATGCGAATGCGTGTGATGGGGCGAGTACCTGCTCCTCGGTCTGCTTCTGCTGAAGATAGATATGCGCAAGCGGGAACCCTTGTGCCGCAGCCTCGCGCAGCCAGTGGACGGCGTCTTTGTCGCTTTTATCCACGCCAGCGCCCAGGTCATACATTACCCCGATATTGTATTGTGCCCGCGCGTTGCCTTGTTTCGCCGCCTTGAAGTACCAGGAAAGGGCAGTCTTGAAATCCTGAGGCACGCCGTGTCCCATGGTGTACATAACACCCAGGCTGAATTCGGCCATGCCGTTACCATGCGTGGCGGCTTCCCGGAACCATGATACCGCCTGCGTAAAATCCGGGTCTACCCCTTGTCCTTTCGCATACATCAGGCCAACAAACAGTTGGGCGTCATTATTGCCGTGGACGGCGGCCTGGTGAAACCAGTCAAATGCGACGGCATTGTCCGCCGTCACGTCAGCGCCCATCTGGTAAAGCAAACCGAGCATCAACTGTGCGTCGGTACTGCCATAACTCGCGGCCTCTTTCAGAAGACGTAACCCCTGGTTGATATCCTTGGTTACGCCGATTCCGTGGGCATACATCACGCCGAGCTTGTAAAGCGCGTCCAGGTTACCGCGTTCCGCTTCTGGCAGAATTTCCAGCGCTAAGGAACTAAAGTCCTGACGTTCAAGAAGTTCCGCCTGGTTATGGGGTATCGCGAGGACAGGGGTAACCAGCCAGACCTGCAACAGGATGGCGCCGACAAGGTGAAGGTTGCGGCGTACATATCTGGTCATAAGGGTTTCCGTTAAGCAGTACTTCGCGGTGCATCTCAGGCCTTACCTCTGTATCGGCGCACCCCTCCCTGACTTAAGGCTGCTTTCGGGTCGGTAAAGCGTTGGAGACGGAGGAATTTCGGGGTTCCGGCGGCCCAGGCCGGTCAGCGAGGCGGGCATTGGATTACCATCGAACGGTACCCCGAAGGTGTACGCGGGTGGAGAAGCTGACGGCCCGAGCGTCGCTCATCACTTTAATCGATCCCTGTTATGCCTCTCGATGCAGGACAAAAATGACCGATCGCGCCGATGCCGTGGTCCGAGCTCAGTACTACTCGAGAAATTTCTTTCAACGCTTGTGGCGCGCTTGCGACGCTGTTCCGGCTGCCCGGGTCGATGGTGACAGGGTTGCGCTACGCGAGCGAGCCGCAAATCCCGGCTAGGTATATCGTTCTACGTTAGGTAAAATCAGCGGATGGTCGTATGTGACAGGCCAGACGTATCGACGAAGCGGTCGCGAACGGGTATGTTATGGCGCTGACACCGCGCGGCAATCAGATAGAAGAATTCAATTTCAGCCCGGGGCGAATTCTCGCGGGGAAGTACGAAGTCGTGTCACTGCTTGGCGCGGGTTGGGAAGGCGAGGTATACCAGATTCGGGAGCGGGCCACTGGCATAGAGCGTACCGCGAAATTCTTTTTCCCGAAGCGGAATGTCCGTGACAAGGCGCTGAAGTTTTATGCGAGAAAGTTACACAAGCTGCGTCATTGTCCATTTGTCATTCAGTATCATACCCAGGACACGATTGTTTACCACGGAATCCCCGTGTCGTTTCTGGTGTCAGAGTTTGTCGAGGGTGAGCTGCTGAGCAGCCTGTTGCAGCGTCAGCCCGGCAAGCGGTTCATGCCGTTCCAGGCGCTCCATCTATTGCACGCGCTTACCAATGGTATCGAAGGGATTCACCGGGTCGGCGAATACCACGGTGATCTGCATTCTGACAACATCATCGTTTGCCGTTACGGCCTTGGTTTTGAGCTGAAGCTACTAGACATGTTCCATTGGGGCGCGCCAAGCGCGCAGAACATCCAGGATGATGTGGTCAGCATGATCCATATCTTTTACGAGGCTCTGGGCGGAAAGAAACATTATGCCAGGCTGCCCGGAGAAATGAAGAGCATCTGTTCCGGCCTCAAACGTTCGTTGATACTGAAAAAATTCAAGACAGCTGGAAAACTGAAGATTTATCTCGAAACCATGCAGTGGGAATAGCGCTGTGTAAGCGCCAGACAGGTTGGATATGGTAGCTGAATATCGGTCATTTATTGAGCAGGATCTGCCAGCGCCGCAAGAAGTGTTGTTCAGTGGTGCAAGCGTCACTCTGTTTACGCGGCGTTCACCGGGAAGGGAATCGCCGAACGAAGATGCGGCCGCCGTTGTGCCGTTTGGCGAGGATAGCGGCGTGTTGATCGTTGCAGACGGGTTGGGTGGCGCTCCGTCGGGACGCGATGCGGCGCGATTGTCGATAGAGCATATCGCCGCGGCGATTGCGGCCGCGCAACGTAGCGGCCAAAGCCTGCGGGATGGCATTCTCGATGGCATCGAGAAGGCGAATGAGGCGATCGTCGGTCTGGGAGTAGGGGCGGCAACGACACTGGCCGTGGTCGAGATTCAGGACAACGTCTGTCGAACTTACCATATAGGTGATTCCATGATTCTCGTGGCCGGCCAGCGTGGCAAGATCAAATTCCGCACAATTTCTCACTCACCGGTGGGCTATGCAGTTGAGTCCGGTATGCTGGACGAGACTGAGGCCGCCAATCATGCGGACCGGCATCTCGTTTCCAACGTCCTCGGTAGTAACGAAATGCATATTGATATCGGGCCGACGCTGAAACTCGCCGCGCGGGACACGATAATTCTGGCAAGCGACGGTGTGTCGGATAATCTTTTTGATGAGGAGATTGTCAATCTGATTCGCAAGGGGCCGTTGCGACGATGTTCGATGCAACTGATGGAGGAGTGTCGTCACTACATGGCGATGCAGGAAGCAGGACATCCAAGCAAACCGGACGATATGACATTTATACTTTTTCGCAGAAACCAGTGATTCCAGGCGCGGTCTTGTCAGCGGGGAATGTCATAAGGTTTTCAGGAGGGCGACTAATGTGATGTATCGTCCAGGGGGTCGTAGAGCCATTCTTCCAGCCGTTTTTGTTCGAGGTATGCTTCGAGTTCCCGGCGGCGGGAGCGGGGGCGGTCGGCCTGGTGTGACGTGTTGGCGGATGGGTCATTCAGATCGTCGCCGTCGAGAATATCTTCCGGGAGCAGATTTTCGACATCGACGATATCGTTACTATCACTGTCGCTTTCCGTGAGATCGGCGGCGTTACTTATCAAGCCATTGGCACGTACAACCATATCTTCTACCCCCATTGCCTACCCCGTCTTCGTGCGTGACGAAGCGCGTGTTTCAATGGCGCGCAACCGTGTTGCTACGCTTGGATGAAGCCGCCCTGGACTGATTACGGCTGTCGAATCCGTATGGGGAGACGGCAGCAGTTTGTATGCCATATCAAAAAAAAATAATGGAATCATCTTCTAATCAGTGGTCTTGCGGATGGCGGTATGAATTCCCGACTGATTATGTAAAGGAACGCGACAGGTTAAAATGCCTGGACCGAAATATTCTTACAACGTATGACAGGCTTTACCGCCTTATCCACCCATGACCCAATCCATTTTGCCTGGCGAGCAGGCCAACGAGTCCGGGCAGCGTCTTGGCGGTGTCGTGGTGCGCATCGTGTTTCACGCGGGTGATACCGGTTTTTGCGTCGCCAGAGTCAAGGTTTCGGATACGAAAGAGCCGGTGACGGTGGTCGGCACCGCCGCGGTACTGTCGCCGGGCGAAACCATCGAATGTCACGGTAAGTGGATCAACGATCGCACCTACGGACTCCAGTTCCGCACGACGCACATTGCCGTGGTGCCACCGGCAACACTGGAGGGGATTGAGAAGTACCTGGCATCGGGCACGATCGACGGGATTGGCGCGCATTTCGCCAAGGCACTGGTGGATCGGTTTGGCGCGAACGTGTTCGACGTTATCGAGTTCGAACCGGCTCGATTGACGGAGATTGGCGGCATCGGCGTCCGGCGGGTCGAGCGTATCTCCCGCTCCTGGGCTGAGCAGAAATCGGTCAAAGATATCATGACTTTTCTGCATTCCCACGGTATCGGCACAACGCGCGCGGTCAGAATTTACAAGCTATACGGTAATGAGGCGATCGCGAAAATCAGCGAGGACCCGTACCGGCTGACGCTGGATATGGATGGGATAGGGTTTAAAACCGCCGACGCGTTGGCGCAACGACTCGGAATCGCGCCGGACGCGGTGCTGCGTATCCGGGCCGGCATCCGGCATGTGCTGGGCGGTTACGCCCAGAGGGGTGACTGCGGCGCCGAACGAACAAAACTCGTGTTGGACGCCGCGCGGCTCCTCGATGTCGGTCAGGACCTTGTGGAGCGTGCTACGGATGAAGAAATGCACGACGGCCATCTCGTTGGTGAAGAGATCGATGGCGTACCGTGCGTATTTTCCGTGGTGCTCCACCGTGCCGAAACCGGTGTCGCGGCGCACTTGCATCGGTTGCTGAACGGCGAGCCATTCTGGGTTGGAATCGATCCGGTTCGCGTTATCCCGGGAGTCGAGGCGGAAACCGGTATCGCCTTGTCCGCCAGCCAACAACGCGCGGTCACTCGCGTGCTGGCAAGCAAGATCAGTGTTATCACCGGCGGACCCGGTGTCGGCAAGACGACGGTTATCAACACGATATTACGCTGCATACAGGCCACGTCCGCTGAGGTGGTGTTGTGCGCGCCGACCGGCCGCGCCGCCAAGCGTCTGGCGGATTCTACCGGCATGGAGGCCAAGACCATACATCGCGTGCTGGAGTTTGATCCGGCGACCTTCGGTTTCCGGCGAAACAGCGACAATCCCTTGCAGGCCGACCTGGTAGTCATCGATGAGGCATCGATGGTCGATGTGGTGCTGATGTATCAGTTGCTGCGGGCAATTCCGGGCAGCGCGGCGCTGGTGATTGTCGGCGACGCGGATCAGCTGCCCTCCGTCGGGCCCGGTATGGTGCTCGCCGATATCATTGCCTCCGCGCGGGTGCCTGTGGTGCACCTGACCGAGATATTTCGTCAGGCCGCGGAGTCCACCATCGTGGTCAATGCGCATCGCATAAAAAACGGCGAGTTGCCGATATTTCCGACGCCGGGCCTTTCGTCGTCGCCGGGCGCCGGGGACGCTGCCGATTTTTACTTCATCAATGCCGAGACGCCGGAGGAGGTCCATGACAAGTTGATGCATGTCGTGACCGAACGTATTCCACAGCGTTTTGGTGTTCATCCGGTGCGGGATATTCAGGTGCTGAGTCCGATGAATCGCGGTGGACTCGGTACCAGATCGCTGAATATTGAGTTGCAGGCGATCCTGAACCCCGATCCACCGATGAAGGTCGCGCGCTACGGCTGGACGTTTGCGACCGGTGACAAGGTCATCCAGACGGCCAATGACTATGAGAAGGAGGTCTTTAACGGCGATATCGGCACTGTCGCCCGTATTGATCTCGATGACGCGGTTATTACCGTCTGTTTCGATGGTCGTGACGTCGACTACCGGCTGGCGGATATGGATGCGCTTGCCCTGGCGTATGCGACGACGGTCCATAAGGCCCAGGGCTCGGAATATCCGGTGGTGGTAATACCGCTGTCGACGCAGCACTATCCATTGTTGCAACGCAACTTGCTATATACGGCGATTACCCGGGGGTGCCGGTTGGTGGTCATTGTCGGTCAGCAGAAGGCGTTGCGCATCGCCATCAACAACACGGACTCCATGCGGCGTTTCACCACGCTTGCAAAACGTATTGCCGATGCGGATAAACTGCACCTTGAGACCAGTCCATAAAATCCGCTAGTCCACCGGGTGATAGCCCAGATGGCCATCGCGCAGTTGCCGCGCCGATTCAACCGTATTCAATGCACCGGACTCTCCCATGCCGCCAAGGACATAGACGGTATCGTTGTATACCGCGAGGGAGGTAGCGCTGCGCGGTGATCGCATATCGGCGGTGAATGTCCACGGGCCGACATGACCGTTGGCGTCAAGGGAGGCGAATTCGACGCTGCGCATGCGTTGCGCGCCGTCGTGGCCACCGAGTATGTAAATGAAATCGTGCAGTGCAAAACTTGACGCGATGAAGCGTGGCATTTTCAGAAATGTTTTTTCCACTTGCCATGGTGACAGGGAGCCGTCGCGTCGCGTACGACTGCTCTCGACGTCGCCATAACTCATCGTTTTTCCACCCTGCACATGTCCACCCACCAGGTAAACAGTGTCATTTCGTATCGCGGCCGAGTGAATGTAACGGTCGACGACCGACAGTTCCGGGTCGATCAGCCATTCGCCGAGCGCCCCGTCCGGCAGTAACGGAGCTCGCTCGGTGCTTTTCAGGAAAGCACCGTTGTAGCCGCCGATCGCATACAGGTAGTTATCGTGTGTGACGAGCTTCAGTCCGCGCCGGGGCGTGGTCATATACGACGCGCGTTCCCAGGGTTCCAGGCTGCCATCAGGCAGTATTTTTGCTCTTTCCACCGAAGCGACCGGCAAGTTGTCGGAGCCCAGATCGCCCTGGCCGCCGCCGGCGGCGTATAGGTATCCGTTCAGCGTCGCGGCCGCCAGATAGAATCGGTCTTCAGCCAAAGCGGAGGTTTTGCGCCACGGGCCCAGCGAAGCGTCGGGCAAGATAGGTGCATACTCGGTATCGCGCACATAGTGCCCGGAATTATCGACGCCACCGATGACATAAAGGTAGGCGTGGGCATTCTGTGCGTTGGTGCTGATGCCGGGTGATGGCGCAGGCGCCGCGACAGCGGCGAGCGCGCGGCGCGGAATGTTGAATGGTGCCGCAGCTTGCCATCCTGGCCGCCAGCCAGCGGATTCCGATGCCGGCATTTTTGACTGGATTACCATCACGGCAACGACCGCCAGTACAGTCAGTCCCGCAAGGACGGGCCAATGCGTTACCGGGGTTTGCGTTGGATGTTCAGCCATATGAACCGTTCTTTCCAGTGGGACCTAATGGCCGCGCATTTTTTGTGCATGCCGGTCCACCTTGTTTTTCTCGATCATGGGCGTGCCTGTATTACCGGTAACCGAAACATGGCGTGCTACAGCGTTGACGCCGGTTAGGATAGCGCCGTAACCGCCGGGAACGGCGCCATCCGCATTTTGCATCCGCATCGCAAAATAGCCATCAGCCCTTGATACAGATCAGGGGCCTGAGTCGGGCGACCTTGCGTGCCAGGCCGGCATCGGCCGTTGCGTCGACGACAGCGCTGACGTCCTTGTATGCACCGGGCGCCTCTTCCGCAACGCCACGGGTAGACGGGCTGCAGACGATGATCCCGCCGGCCGCGAGTTGATCAATCACTTGTCGGCCTTGCCATTGCTTGTTCGCCTGGCGGCGACTCATCGCTCGGCCGGCGCCGTGACAGGCGGAACCGAACGAAAGATACCCGGATTGCTCGGTGCCGACCAGCATATAGGAAGCGGTACCCATGGTACCGCCGATCAACACCGGCTGGCCGACCGCGCGGTAGGCCTCGGGAATCGCGGAATGGCCGGGCCCGAACGCGCGAGTCGCACCCTTGCGATGCACGAATAGCCGGCGTCGTTGACCGGCCACGACGTGTTCTTCAACCTTGCAGGTGTTGTGCGACACGTCGTAGATCAGGTTCAAACGATTGTCCGGAAACAACCGGGCGAACACTTCGCGAACCAGGTGAGTGATGATTTGACGATTCGCAAGCGCACAGTTGATCGCTGAGCGCATCGCGCCCAGATAGTCCTTTCCCGTTGGCGAGAGGATAGGGGCGCAGGCCAGCTCGCGGTCAGGTAGCCGGAGTTTATAGCTCGCCGCGTCAATCGCCATGCGCCGTAGGAATTCGGTGCCGATCTGATGCCCCAACCCCCGTGACCCGCAATGAATGCTGACAATGAGGTCTCCCGTGTGCAGGCCAAAGGTCGTTGCCGCAGAGACATCGAAAATTTCGTCCACATGCTGCACTTCGACATAGTGGTTGCCGGAACCGAGCGTGCCCATTTCATCCTGCTGGCGTTTTTTGGCGCGTTCGGACACCTGCGTGGGATCTGCGCCGGATATGCATCCGTGCTCCTCGATATGGGCGAGGTCGCCGGTCGTGCCGTAGCCCTGTTCAACGGCCCATCGTGCGCCGCCTTCCAGCATCGCGTTCATTTGTTTCTTGTTGAGGTGTACCCGGCCGGTGCTGCCGAGCCCGGCTGGAATCGTTGTATAGGGCGCGTCGGCAAGTTCCTTTCTCAGCAGTAGCAGATCCGCCAGCGTCAGGCCGGTGTGGAGATTGCGGACACCGCAGGAAATATCGAAGCCGACCCCGCCTGCGGAAATCACGCCTCCGTCGTCGGCGTCGAACGCGGCCACACCGCCGATAGGAAAGCCGTAACCCCAATGGGCATCCGGCATCGCATAGGCCGCATCGACGATACCGGGCAGAGTGGCAACATTCATTATTTGTTCCCGGACCTTGTCGTCCATGTCGCGGATGAGATCCTCGCTTGCGTAAATGATCGCCGGCACGCGCATATTGCCGCTCGGGTTGATGCGCCAGGCGAAATCGGACATGCGCTCAAATAACGAAATATCCATCGATATCACACGTCGACCACGCACTGTGCATGCCACAGGCCATGGTTGTCCTTGAACACCTTGAGTTCCGTCAGGGTTGCGCCCTTAACTTCCACGGCCGGTTCATGACGGGCGATATCAATCGTTTCTCCAGTCGCTGTGCCGTGTAACTGCTGGCCGGTGATGGATACAGAAAAGCGGCTGAACAACATTTTTCTGGTCGTCATTTCGAAAACAAGCGCGTTCAGCCAGTCTACTAACAACAGCTCTGGGTCGGGTGCCTCACAGCGGATGGCGATGGTTGCTCGCCCAACTACCGTCGCCGGATCGGTAATAACGGCCGTTAACGCGACCTCGCCGAAGGCATCTGCGACAGTGGGCCCTACGCCGCGGACGCCAATGTCGGCCTCGTGATGAAAATGTTCCCAGTATCGATCTGACATTTTTCGATAACAATGACACTATAGCGCCAGCGTTTATGGTAGCGGAGTGGCGAGACCTGCGTACACGGGTTTTCGTTCATTTAACGAACTGCCGAAGATTACGGAACACCAGCCATGCAAGACCACGACATTGAAATTCTCGAAAAAACGGTTTGTTACGACGGGTACTTTCGCCTGGAGCGCTACCGATTGCGTCATCGTCTTTTTGCCGGCGGCTGGAGCGACGAGATTGCTCGCGAGTTGTTCCGGCGCGATGATGGCGCAGCGGTGCTGCTTTATGATTCGCGTGCCGACATGCTGGTGTTTATCGAGCAATTCAGGATCGGAGCCATGCAGATACCGGGCGGCGCCTGGACCACGGAAATCGTCGCGGGGGCGGTTCGCAGTGGCGAGATGCCTGACCAGGTGGTGCATCGCGAAGCGATGGAGGAAGCCGGTTGCCGGATAGAGGCGCTGATTCCGATATGCAGCTATCTTGTCAGTCCCGGCGGCTCTACCGAGAGCATTCACCTGTTTTGCGGTAAGGTGGACGCGTCACAGGCAGGCGGAATTCACGGCCTAGACGAAGAGGGGGAGGATATCCGTGTGGTAGTGATGACATGGGAAGAGGCGCACGAAGCCTTGCGCGACGGACGCCTGAATTCCGCAGCACCCATCATTGCGCTGCAATGGCTGGCGCTGAACCGCGACCATGTCCGGGCGCAATGGCGCGGTTAGGTTATAACGCCTGGTTGTCGGTCTTGCCCGTCACCTCCGGCGGAGGCAGTACGTCGAATCCCGGGTCGTCGGCGCGTCCCTGGCTTATGATCAGCGCAAATATCATGTGAGGTAGTGCCACGGTTTTGCGTCCATTGATCACTACCAGCGGTGTCCCTTCAATTTTGTACTGCAAGGCGAGGTCGATGTCCTGCTGCAGCGTTTTCGCGGTGGCCGGCGCATCTATACATGGCTGTAATTTTTCGCGCTTGATTCCACTGGTACCGGCGAGTTCCCAAATGCTCGCTGTCGTGAGTTGAGACTGGTTTTGAAACAGCGCCGCGCGTACCGCGTCCTCTTTTTGGTCGCCCGCCAGACAGATCAGTAATTTCGCCGCAAGGCAGCTGACGCCGTTTCCAGGTGAGCGTTGCACAGAACTGTTGCACTCGCTGTCGAGCGGAAAGAAACGTGTTTCGATGTTCCACGCATCAGGCGGCGCCAGCTCGCGCAGTTGATCGAGGTTCTTATGGAGATCGCGGCAATGCGAGCAGCGGATCTCTATCCACTCGACAAGGTGAACCGGAGCATTCTTGTCGCCCCAGGTCACGCGTGTCGCATCCACGCCGCCATTGCCGGGCTTGGTATGGCGATACTCGGCCAATACATTGCTCAGATATTGCTGCAGGTCTTTAGGTTGCGACGTCAGAAAACGTGCCAGCGGGTTTTCTGACGAGGAAGTTGTACCCTGGGGGGAGGGTGTACTTTCCGCAAAACTGTCGCGTGTGCTGTACAAGCTAATTGCAAAGACGACGGCCAGTACCGGTATCAGTACCGCGGCACTCAACCCCGCGGCCTTGAGCCAGTTCGCGTTATTTCCAGCAGGTATGCGCGTAATCATATAAGTCATCACTCCCACGAATAGATAAAACGCCAAGCATGTCGGACAGAATACCGCAATGGCGATACTATACGCGAGTAGTAGCAGGCATACCGCGAGTGCGACGCCGATGGTTAACTGTAGTGCCCGAATCGGGATACCTGCCGGCGCGGTTGGTGTGCTCTGCATCAGCATGAGCACGGCGAGAGCAAGAACCGCCATGCCCCACGTCAGGCCCCAGCCGGCGATCGGAATACCGGTTATATGGTGAACCGCGACCGATACCGGCGAGTTCCAGACGGCGGCGCAATTAACGGTTTCGCTGACGTTACATAACGGCGCTGTGCCGCCACTGTTGATGGCGACGAGTTCCAGCCATTGATAGGCGCACAACACGACCGCTGCAAGCGCCAGTCCGCACAGCTGGCGAGCCGTGCGGGATATCGTATTACTCGTGCCGCCGCGGGTTTCTGCGGTTGGCATATCCATATGCATATCCTGAATCCTTTTACCGTACAAAAAAAGGCGCGTAGTATAGAGGCGAAACCGATAGTCGCCTAGGCAGCGAACGAAAAAAGCCAGATGAAGCAGGTATTATCGAGCCTAAGAGTCAGGTATTTCGGCCGTGAAGATCGTGGCGCCAACGGCTGTATTTGAAAATCTGATCGTCGATTTTGCGGTTATTCATGGGTTGGATACCGTTAATATCTCGAATGACCGCAAAAATCCGTCATAGGCAATTATGCATTTCGCGCGTTGCGCTATTCCTTTCCCTTATTGTTCTCTCGGCATTAAACCTTGCGCTAAATAAGGGGAATATTGTGCTCCTCGAAGTTCGGGGTGTTATAGGACCAGGCGGCGGGCGACTACATCAAGCGTGGTCTTGAAAAGGCCCGCGACGGCCAGGCGGAGTTGGCCATCATCCAGATCGATACCACCGGCGGCCTCGATACGTCGATGCGGCAGATTATCCAGGACATAGTCGCTTCGCCGGTCCCGGTCGCTGTATACGTTGCGCCGGCCGGCGCGCGTGCCGCGAGCGCGGGCACATACATCTTATACGCCGCCCACGTTGCAGCGATGTCACCCGGGACCAATCTTGGTGCTGCCACCCCTGTCCAGATCGCCGCGCCTGCATGCCCGGCGACAAAGGCGGGGGTGACGATTCGAAGTCCGCGGACAAAGAGGGGCATGATGATGCGATGAAACGCAAGATCGTCAACGATGCGGTCGCCTATATCCGCGGACTTGCACAACTGCGTGGCCGCAATGTGGAATGGGCGGCACTGGCAGTGCGTGACGCGGCCAGCCTGTCCGCCGAAGACGCGTTGAAAGAGGGGGTGATCGAGTACATCGCGGACGGTGTGCCCACTTTACTCGCACAATTGGATGGGAAGAAGATCAGCGTACTCGGCCAGGATCGTGAGGTCCGTACATCGGGGATGACCGTGCAGCGTTTGGATCCGGGTTGGCGGACACGGTTACTGACAACTATCACTGATCCCAATGTCGCCTATATTTTGATGCTCGTCGGAATCTACGGATTAATCTATGAGTTCGCCAATCCCGGTATGGTGTTGCCTGGCGTCGCCGGCACCGTATGTCTGCTGCTCGCCTTGTTCGCGTTTCAGGTGTTATCGATCAACTATGCGGGCCTTGGGCTGATGTTGCTGGGCGTCGCCTTTATGATCGGGGAGGTTTTTGTCCCCAGTTTTGGTGCGCTCGGTGTTGGCGGTGTTATCGCGTTCGTCATCGGCTCCATTATTTTGCTCGATACCGGTGCGCCGGGGTTCGGCATTTCGTACCCGCTGATAGCTGCGTTTGCGTTCCTGAATGCCGGTTTCTTTATCTTTTTCCTCGGTATGGCGTTCAAGGCGCGTCGGCGACCGGTGGTCAGTGGTCATGAGCAGATGATCGGTAGCATCGGGGAGGTGCTGGACGATTTTGAAGGCAATGGGCGAATCAGGGTGCATGGCGAGATCTGGGGCGCGCGATCTGCTGGACCTCTGAAACGTGGACAGAATGTGTGTGTGACGGAGATTCATGGATTGACGCTTGACGTGAAAGCGGATGATCAGAAATCCTCAGAGGAGAACTAACCGATGGCTTATATGAGTTACATCATCGTTGGGCTCGTGATTGTCTTTTTTGCGTCGGCGTTTCGCGTGCTGCGTGAGTATGAGCGCGGCGTTGTTTTTCTGCTCGGCCGCTTTTACAAGATCAAAGGTCCAGGCCTGAGCGTTCTTATCCCGGTCGTTCAGCAGATGGAGCGGGTCGATCTCCGCACGATAACGATGGATGTGCCAAGCCAGGATGTCATCTCGCGCGATAACGTGTCCGTCAAGGTCAATGCCGTTATTTACTTTCGGGTGATCGATCCGGAAAAAGCGATCATACAGGTTGAGCATTATCAGATCGCCACCAGTCAGCTCGCTCAAACCACGTTACGGTCTGTACTGGGTCAGCATGAACTGGATGAAATACTGGCCGAGCGCGTAAAGTTGAACAATCATATTCAGGACATCCTCGACAAGCAGACTGACGCGTGGGGCATCAAGGTGTCGAATGTCGAGATCAAACACGTGGATATTGATGAAAGTATGATAAGGGCGATTGCCCGTCAGGCCGAGGCGGAACGTGAGCGTCGTGCAAAGGTCATTCATGCCGAGGGCGAGTTCCAGGCTTCGCAGCATTTGCTGGAGGCCTCGCGTGTGCTATCACAGGATCCGCGTTCGATCCAGTTACGTTATCTGCAGACCTTGACGGAGATAGCCGGCAACAAAACAAATACCATTGTTTTCCCCTTGCCAATGGATTTGATCGCGCCTCTGCAGAAAGTTATCGAGAACTTCGCCAAAAAAACTTCCTAAGGTTCATGGGAAACACGGTAGACCGATTGCCGGAGCAGTTACGGAAGATTCGATAAATACGGGAAGGTTATTGCCGATAACAATAAAAACATCGACAATGACAATGTATGCAGACATTTTCGAAAAAAATTGTCGCCTACCGGCCGTTGGAGCTGTACGACGAGAATTATGACAAGTTGATCGCGTTGGTGCCAGACATCGATCAACTGGGGGATGGTCTCGTTTTTAGAAATCCACGTGACCTTGAGTTGCAGATTCGCGTGATCGACAGTGCAAAATATACGACGACGATCGCGCTGATACTTCGCCTCAAGATTAACAGCCGTTGGGTGACTGATCCGTCGATGACGCTGCGTATCTACCATGATGCCCGCGCCGCAGAGGTCGTCAGCTACCAGAGCCGGTCGCCTCATGCGCCGCTGTACCCGTATCCCAACGCTGCTATGTACAGTCGGTTTGAGAAGCGGCGTTTGAACGAGTTTCTCTCGATGCTGCTGGATTTCTGTCTGCGCCGGACCGATCGATTCCTTCGAATTTACGATACGACGTCCTGATCTCACCGGAGCTTTTTCGCTGCTGATAGTTGTCTGTTCAGCCTCTCCACAATCACTTTTCTTTGGTTGCTGTACACGCCCGGCTTTTTTCTGGCGACGTATTCTGACAAACCATGCAGGTCAACGACGGGAACGGTCACCGTGGTTCGTGGTCACCAATAGCCGGTCAGGGGTCGCGCCGGAATATTCCGCTAAAGTCATCGAAATTCAGCGCCGATATTATAGGTAAGACGCGTCAACGGCGACTGATGTCGGAGGCGCTACCAGGTGCAGGGCGTTAAGGCGATGTGATTCCTTCTGTAGCAAGGAACAACCCGGAGGTTAAGGCCATGAAAAAGCCCACCCAGCAAAGCGGATATGACACGCATCTTCGGCTGATGGAAGTGACAGAAGATCCGCTCTATATGCAGGAGTATCAGCAAAAGTCGGTCAAGAGTATTTTGTTCGACAAATGGGGTAACGAATGGGATGACATGGCTGACTTTGGGGACATGGATTTTCGTACCGTGGACGATCAGGATTAAAGAACCCTCGCTTCCCCGTTAAGCTGGCGTTGCCAGCGCTGTACCGCCGCAGTAAGTTAAGCCGCTGCGCATCTTTCCCGCAGCGGTTTATACAGTGTTTCCCGTGGTGACTCGCGTCGATCTTATACGCGCCCTCGTTGATCTGCCGGGAACGCCCGATGCGCTAAAGAACCTGCTACCATAGCCGACAAATGTCATAGCCCGTGGCGCGTTTATAAGACTAATAACAACTGTGGGTCTAACCCGGGCGGATAAGTCTTTCTGGACACCCCCGTCATTATGGTTTGGTTGGTGGATAATCGCATGGAGGCGCACGTGCCCCGCTGTCACCGGAATCGCTATGCGCCATTTCTTTTCCTGCTGCTGATATCCGTCTGTCAGATAGACTCGTCCGTGTATGCCGGCGAGTCGGGCGTTCGGTCGGGTCCTGATGTTGTTGTTGGTGCGGAGTTTTTTATTTGGGAGGAATTTGGCGACGCCGACAGGCGTTTGTTACAGGAAACCGGCGTCCGATATACGCTTGGTGTTTCGAAGAACAACCTCGACCGGCGCACTGCCGGGCCTCTCTATGAGGTTCAATTAAAAAATTATTTTGGTGACCTGATCTACGATGGGCAGACACAAAGTGGACAGCCTCTGGATACCAACGTCGCCTATCAGGGAAACCAGCTGAGACTTGCACTAGGTGGACGGGTCCGTTTGGACATATGGCCGTTTATGAATATGGTGGATGTTTTGGGTGGCCTTGGAATAGAGAATTGGACAAGAAACATCGAAGATGGTGTGACCGCTTCCGGTGTCAAGGCGCTTGGCATAAAGGAAACTTACCAAGTTTCTTTTTCTGAGTTTGGTATCGGGCTGATGGGCCTGCGCGGTGAGAGCACGAACTATCTCCAGGTGGGTGCGAGGAAGCCGTTTCAAACGCGCGAGGGGGTAGCAATTTTTGACGGCCCTGTCACGCTTTCGCCAGGCCGGGAATGGTCGATGTTTGCCAAGTACACGTTCGGCCATGCTGCCCCGTCATCCAGGCTTGGGCTAACCCTTTATTATGAAAGTTACCGCTTCAGTAAGTCGGCGCCCGTTTCGACATCGATCGGGGGTACGCCGGTGTTGGTGCTGCAGCCGAAAAGCGAAATGTACGTATTTGGCTTCCAGGTTGGGTATCGGCTTTGAACGCGACTTAATGCCGGGCGGATTCGTTGAAGCATAGTCGCCCGCGGCGCACTGGGCATTTTGATCTCGCGGCCTTTTTAACATCTCTTGTCGGTGTGGCCCGATATGGCAGACTTGCCGCATTCCGTCGCTGTTAAGTTTTCAGTAAATAACCTAGAATTTAGCGTGGCTGTACAGTCCGAGAATAATAACAGTCTGCGAATCCATGCGTTGTTTTGGCTATCTTGTTCCCCGGCAAAATGAGAACGGAGTCTATCGCTCGGAAAACATTTCGCTGCTTGGTCGCCAGCATTTTACTGGCGTTGTTGCCAGCGCCAGGTTTTTCCGGTGAAAGACCGTTGGCGGTGATTTACCCCGATGTTCGGGAGCCATATCAAGGCGTTTTTCAGGAAATCATCGCCGGTGTAGACGAGCAGTCGACGCGTCAAGTCAAGACGTATGTGCTATCCCGTGAATATGAGCAGAAGGCACTGGAGGCCTGGCTCACCGGCAATAATATTGGAGCAATTATTGCGCTGGGCCGCAGTGGCGTTAATGCCGCTAAATCTGTCGCTGACCTGGTTCCAGTCATCGGTGGAGCGCTGTTGTTAACGCCCGATCCAGCCAGGCGGGAATCCGGCATCAGTCTGGATACAGATCCTGAGACGCTGTTCGAGCAACTCAAGGCGCTCGCGCCTGCTATGCAACGCGTTCACGTTATTTATGACCCATTGGCCAGTGCGTGGTTGATAGACCTTGCGAGAATCGCGGCGCGTCACCACGGCCTTGAGTTGTTCGCGTACCCGGCGGAGGGCATGAAGCAGTCCGCGAGGTTGTATCGGGACGTGCTTGAAAAAGCGGACCCCCGTAATTCTGCATTATGGATTCCAGTGGATGCCGGAACGGTTGATGAAAAGGTCATATTGCCATTGGTCCTCAAGGAGTCGTGGGACCGCAGCATACTGGTATTTTCAAGTAATCCAGCGCATGCGAAGAGAGGTGCCCTCTTCTCGTTTTATCCAGACAACGTCGCGCTGGGAAGAAGGCTGGCCACCATGGCCGAACAAAGTATTTCCGACGGCGCGCGGTTTGACCCGGTAATTTTTCCACTGCGTGATGTGAGGATAGCGGTTAATCGCCGTACGGCGGATCATCTCGGCATCAGCATAACAAGGGAACAGCAGCAAAAATTTGATCTGATGTTTCCGGCGCCCTGAAGACCGTATGAAGTTTCTCAAGAAAATCGTGTCACCCAGATCCAGCTTCCAGAAACAGTTGCTGATGACCGTTTCGATCGGAATCGTTTTTCTGGCACTGGCATCGTCGCTGACGACGGCGTGGCTTGCCAGCACCAGCGCGCATGGTCAGCTAGTACAGCAAGGCACCCAGGTTGCGCAGAACTTTGCGGATCAGAGCCGGTTGGCGCTGCTGGTCGGTGCGGAAGAGAATGCCGTAGATTCGGCTCATGCGACGCTTGCCTTTCCTGATGTGTATCACGTCGCGATTTATGACCAGGGTGGGGATACCCTGCTCAAAGTGGGCCGTGCCGTAGACTGGGAACCACCCATCGATGTGCTACCAAGACATGAAGGTCAGTTGCTTTCGCGTGAGACCGATCGCTTGATTCATTTCGTCGCGCCGGTTTTTACCGGGAGATCGGATGTAGCAGTCTCACCGTTTGAGTCGACCGCCGTGGAGCCCGAGTTGATCGGGTTTGTCCATATTGCCATGACAAAAGAGGCGTTGCTTCTCGAGCAGAAGCTCATTTTTGCACAAAATGTTGTTATTTCCTTGTCGATCACGGTCGTATTGCTCGTGTTTCTTCGTCGCATTGTCGGCCGCATGACTACGCCGATACAGGATCTTTCGCAGATCATGACGCGATCCGAGGTGGGGGAAACGGCGTTGCGTGCCGCTGAACAAGGGCCCGCCGAAGTGGTTCATATGGCGCATGCCTTCAATAAGATGATGACAGCACTGGAGGATCGCGACCAGCGGTTGCGTGAACAGCGCGATGGCCTGGAGCGTGAAGTCGCATTGCGCACACTGGAGCTCGTCCAGGCGCGGGATGAGGCAATAGCAGCCAGCCGTCATAAGTCCGAATTTCTGGCGAACATGAGTCATGAGCTACGCACGCCGATGAACTCGATTCTTGGTTACACGGAAATGGTGATGGAGGAGCTGGAGGCTATCGGCCAGGCGGAAAGTATCTCGGATCTAAAAAGGGTACAGAATTCCGCAAATCACTTGCTTTCATTGATAAACAGCATTCTTGACCTCGCTAAGATTGAATCTGGCCGGATGGATATTTTTATTGATCCGGTCAACCTTCATGAACTTATAGATCAGGTAGCTGATACCGTCAGGCCTCTAATGAAAAAGAACAACAACGAGTTCCGGATCGAGATCAAACAAGACGCTGATTTATTGGCGGTAGACTCGGCAAAACTACAGCAAATCCTGCTGAATCTGCTGAGTAATGCCGCCAAGTTCACCACCAATGGAACTGTAGTGCTCGACGTTGCGCATGCACGTCACGAACTGAAGGTCGCTGTCCGTGATACCGGCATCGGCATGGACGTCGCGCAGCAGGCGAGGGTATTCGAGGCGTTTCGCCAGGCCGATATGAGTACCACACGCCATTTCGGCGGTACCGGGCTTGGATTAACGATCAGCCAGCGCTTCTGCGCCATGATGGGTGGCCGGATAGATCTGGATAGTACGCCGGGCAAGGGAACCCGATTTACCGTGTATATCCCGTTGCCGATTGCCGAGAATAACGAGCATATGGAACGTCAGTCATTCGACGGGGCATCCCCGCAACGGGACTTGGGGATATAGAAAGATGTGGCGCACTTATAAACGATAGTTCGCTTCTAAAAAGAAACTACGGCCCGGCAATGGTAAATCGTTTGGAATCAATCCCGGTGCGGGGCTCGGTTCGAACGCGTCTTCGTCAAAAAGGTTGTGGATCGATGCGGCTAATTCCAGCGGGCTTTTCGGCCGGCGATGCCGTAGAGTGATATCAAGCGTAGCGTAATCTTCCACCGGCGGCCGCGTGTCCCCCGCGACGCGATCACGGTCAATCACCCAGTTTAATTGAGTATTAATGAGCAGGCCTGATCTCAGGCGTTGATCCGCTCGGAGGTAAATTTGATGGTGCGGCGCGTGTCCAGCATCGCTGTTCGTGGCTCGATCCTTGGCGCGTTGAAAGGCATAGTTTCCGCGTAACGTCAGGTCGTTATCGTATTGCCAGGCCGATTCCCATTCCAGTCCGTAACCAGATTGTTCGCCGGCGTTGCGTGCAGTCGATGTTATGGCCGGGGTGGGATCCGCGACGAAGCGAATAATATCATTCATCTCGTATCGGAATAACGAAAGATTATTGCGTAGTCCATTTGTCGAACGCAAATCAAATGAGAGTTCTACCGTGTCGATTGTCTCGGCATCCAGATCAGGATTGCCGAACGCGATAGGGTTGTTGATGTTATAAAGCTCTGCGAACGAGGGCGGCCTGAACGCACGACCATAAAGCAATTTGCTGGTCAAATCGAACCTTGTTTGCCATACCAGCGCTAACCGCGGGTTCACCGTATTACCGAAGTCCGAATAATCGTCGTATCTCACGCCAGCAGTGAAGCTCCAGTCGGGAGCAAAAGACCACTCATCCTGAGCGAAGACGTAATATACCTCGCGATCATGCGGTTGAATAAACACGAGGGTTGGGTCATTGCTAGCATCGACAACAGAGCCGAGCGGTATTGGTAGTCCACCAGGGCCAGTAGAAAAGTTCTTGGATTCACGCACTTTGTACATGTCGATGTAATTGAAGCCCGCTCCGACTAGTATCTGATGCGGCGTACCGCCAGTGTAAGCCCCAGTGACTCCCAGGCGAGTATGACGTTCGAAAATATATGGGTTCCCAATTACGCCATCTGGAAATGCGCCGAATGGGTTCGTGTGCCCCGGTGGTAGCAACACGAGATCTGATTTCGCGCTGGTATTGAATAGGCTAAGTTGAGTTGTCAGGTCCCAGTTTGGTGTTATCGCAAGTTTATGGTGAGTTAGATCTAAGTTGTAGCGGTCACTGTCGTTGGTCCCAGCCGGATCTAAGGCTTGACTACCACCATCACCTGTCCCAGCATTCTTCCTGCCTTGATAGCCAATTCGAAGTCGTGTATCGGCGTACCCGATGTCTAAGCGCGCATCAACATTATTCCGATCGGTATTGACTGGACCCGGCGCCAAGGAGACACTGGTCCCGAACAGGCCATCAAGTCCAGATTGAACATCCGCAACAACAGGTTTCCTGTACCCATCGGTGTCGTGGATTTGCAGTGATAGCGCCACGTCAAGGTCGCCGGAATTTCTACCGTGCAATAACCATGCATCGCTTGTATGGTATGTCCCGACACGCCCTCCGACCTCGGTTCCGTCAATATCCTCAGCGGACTTGGTGATAATGTTGATCACTCCTGCAAAGGCATCCGCCCCATATAAGGCAGAACCCGGGCCACGTATAATTTCGATGCGCGAGATGTCTTTTATCGGCATCCCTCCCCAAATTTGGCTTCTGTTGCCCAGAAACTGGTTGGTGATGGGGATCCCATTAATCAGCACCAGAACTTGCGGATTAAATTGAGAGTGGATGCCTCGCGCTATGTAAACGGGATTAAGGCCGCCAGCGGAATTTGAAACATGAAATCCCGGGACGGTATCTATAATTTGATCAAGGTCGGTCGCTCCGATAGCGGTAATGTCCGCCGATGTAATAACACTGGCGACTGACGGAGCGCGAGCGATAGGCTGCTTGCGTCCAGTAGCAATGCTGACAAATTCCTCGTCGCCGTATATCAATGCCAGGTCATCTTCCTCGTTCGGCTGTGCCAGCGCAGAGGGGCTGATCGATAAGAGCAAAAATGGAATTAATACAATGCTCAATTTTTTCATGGCGAGAGGCTCAAATATTGATCTGAAGCTGGACTTGACCCGCTTCGGTGGACACTTCATCTTCACAGAATGGACTTGCTTCGCTTCCGTAGTTCGCCCACCTCTCGCAGGTCGCATAAAATGCGGGGCGCGCCATAGGTATGTCCGC
>JAHFRU010000013.1 GCA_023266115.1 Gammaproteobacteria bacterium | reverse complement strand
TGCCAACCTTGCGGGCCAATGCCGCGATATCTTCTGGAATGACTGTTCTGCTCATTTCCCTTCTCCTTTACTATTAAGAGTATTGGTCTATGAGCAGTTACACAATCTGATTTACAGTCTCGGCGTGGCAGGTCCGGCAACCAGCGTGTTGTTGCGGCAGGTCCGGTTGAAGCCTTCGATGAAAGCATTCTGATCCGATATCGCGGGAATGTTGACCAATGTGCCGGCGGCAACCCCCGATTTGCATTTTTACCGTCGTTGCGGTCTAATGCGCGCGTTCACGCTATGAACGCTAATAACCGTCTGTTTACAAATTGAAAATGGATTCTTCTCCGGAGCAGGCCTGGCAGATGTCGCAGAAGGGGGCTGACGCAGGACGCTGGTACGTAGTGCATACAAGGCCGCGCCAAGAGACCGTTGCGCGAACCCATCTCGAGCGACAGGGGTTTCCGGTCTATTTACCCATGGCGCAGCTGAATTCCCTGCGGTCACGTCGTAGCGTAACGACCGTCACACCATTGTTTCCCCGCTACCTGTTCATATACCTCGATGAGAAAACCGACAATTGGTCGCCGATCCGGTCGACGCGCGGTGTGGCAAATCTCGTTCGCTTCGGGTACGCGCCGGCGGTCGTTCCTGACGGTCTGATCGATTTGCTCAGGGCACGTGAAGGCAGCGACGGGCTACATGAGCTGGATTATGCGGTTGCAAGGCCGGGCGATCGTATCCGGATCGAGGGTGGACCCATGGCCGGTTACGAGGCGATATTTCTTGCGGCGTCAGGCACTGAACGCGTGCTGGTGTTGCTCGATATCATGGGCAAGCAGGTGCGGCTCAACGTTGACGTCCGTCTGGTCGCGTTGGCGAGTTGATCGTTTCAGCATTGTTTGATGCCCGGAGCGGCGCATGTCGGATGACAAGAAAATAAAGAAGGATCATCTGACGTTACAGCTGCTCGACGCGATCGACCGGCAGGGTGAGGTCAGTCAGCGCCACTTGGCCAAGCAAATGGGCGTCGCGCTGGGGTTGGCGAATTCGTATCTGAAGCGGTGTATTCGCACGGGTTACGTCAAGATATCCCAAGTACCCGCGAATCGTTATCTTTATTACCTGACACCGACGGGATTTGCGGAAAAGAGCCGGTTGACGTCGCGTTATCTTTCATACTCCTTCTCGTTTTATCGGGAGGCGAGCGATTCATGCGCCAGGGTTTTTGATAAATGCCGCAGCAACGGCTGGAACGAAATCGTGTTATGCGGCGTATCGGATCTTGCAGAAATTGCGTCATTGCGTGCCATCGAAATGGAAATCGACGTGATTGGTGTTTTTGACACAGGCACAAAATGCGAGCGTGTCGTGAAAAAGCCAGTATATCGGACGCTGGCTGAAGTACCAGCGTGCCATGCGTTCGTAGTTACTGAGCTGGTGTCTCCTGCGGACACGTATCGGGTGCTGGTCAGTCAGTATGACGACGGGCGTGTTCTGGTGCCCAGTATCCTGCGGTTTGACGCGGGTCCGGATCAGGGCGGGAACGTCTGATCGGTTGATGCGTATCACGGACAAGTGTCCGTGCGATGAAGTGAAAGGAGAAGGATGCGGTCCGGAAAGGTTCACTGCAGGGCGGTAGCGTGGGAATTCCGTGAGGTTTTGGAGCCAACGATATACCGCGTCGGGGTCAAATCACGTTCCGTTGACTTCAATAGCGGATATCAACGACTGATAACGAGGTAGTCTCAAGATGATTGATGCAAATGATCGCCGCTTGCAGATAGTTCAATTTCCGGGCGATGAGATATCGACGCTCGATATATATCGTTTACTGGTCAAGAGAAAAGCGCTGATTTTTTGCGTCTGTGCCGCCACATTGTTTATGGCAATTTTCTATGTATTCATTACACCACCGGCGTATGAGGCATCGGTAAAGTTACTGGCACCGGGTACTGACACTGTAGTTGTGAGTGTGCCTCATCATCCCTCTGCCGAGTTCAAGTCAGAAGCAGTATTTCAGGAATTTCAGGCAACGCTCCGGCTCCGCGAGCAATGGCGGCTGTTCGTGGAAAAAACCCCGGAACTGTTTCCGGGAGCGACTAATGACCAGGCGAGATGGTTGCGCAATCCTGTTCCGATTATATTTGGCAGAGAAAAAGATTTCCCCGTTTCGCACGTAACTATTTCCTACACGCATCAGGATCCGGCATTGTCCGCCAGGATTCTGCGCCAGTATCTGGATTTCACGCGTGAACGATATATCGCCAATCTTATTGCCGGGGTAAAAAGTAGACTGGAGGCGGTGAGGGATAGCGCAGTGTTGGATATCGCCATGCTTCGGCAGAAAGCCCGGATGTCTCGCGAGGATGAGATAGCACGTTTGCAACAGGATTTGGCTTTGGCAAAACAGTTAGGAATAAAAGGCAACGTGTTGTTGCGTTCGTCAGGGGGCACTGACGGAAGAAATGAGATCGCTATCATCGCCAGCAATGACATGGTGCGCGGTTATATGCGAGGGACTGCGGTGCTGCAAGCGGAACTTGAGGCCCTGCTAAAGCGAGAGGCGGACGATCCTTATATCGACCATTTGCGCGAAAAGCAGATTGAGATCGAGCGACTGAATAGTTATAAGTTCCCTGGTGATAACTTCAGGCCGTATACGCAAGATGGCGAAATAGTTGCCACGAAATACCCGGTAAAGCCAAAGAAAAATATGATTATCGCGCTGGCGGTCGCTCTCGGACTGATGCTGGGTGTGATCGCGGCATTTCTGGCCGATTTCATTGAAAGAGTGCGGAAGGGTACCGATGTGTTGCAGGGTCAATAGCGTGTTTGGTCCGCTTGAGCGGGATCAGATGAGCGATACGCTTTCTGTGGGATCCGGAATTCCGCGCAGGCGCGATGTGCGCCGATTTCGGACCATATGCCCGGTCCCCGCGCGTGAAGAAAACTGCCGGTTAATGGGTTTGTAAGTTTCTACATGAATGTTTCTTCGCTCCGGAAAGTGTGGAACATCCTTGCGCCGAGTGAGCGCAAGGGTGCAATGGCATTGCTGGTATTGATGGTCGTTGGCATGATGCTGGAGACACTGGGTATTGGAATGGTTATTCCTGCTGTTTCTTTATTGGCACAGGAAGATGTTACCGATAGATACCCGGCGCTCCGGCCGGCGCTTGACGCGCTTGGGAATCCCGATCACGAGGCGCTGATCATTGCGGGCGTGCTCATGCTCGTCGGTATTTATTTCATCAAAGCAACGTTCCTTGCGTTTCTTGCGTGGCGACAGATGCGCTTTGCTTTTAACCTTCAAGCACGTCTCTCGCAGCAGCTTTTTACTATCTACTTGCATCAACCGTATACCTTTCACCTGCAGCACAACTCAGCGCAACTGATTCGTAATGCTATTACTGAAGTGGGTGTTTTTACCAGTAACGCGGTGATTCCCGGTACATTGCTTCTTACTGAAGGTATGATTTTGATTGGTATCGCAAGTCTGTTATTTGTATTCGAGCCGTTGGGAGCATTGACGGTTGTTTTTGTGCTGAGCCTCGCTGTGTGGGGATTCTATCGCGCTACCCACGCGCACGTATTGCACTGGGGCCGGCTGCGCCAGTACCACGAAGGCCTGCGTCTCCAGCAATTGCAGGAGGGGCTTGGCGGCGTGAAGGATGTAAAGCTGCTGGGACGCGAGCGCGAGTTCTTGATGAGATATGATGTTCACAATGCGCAGAGCGCCAGAACCATGCGGCTGCATGCCACGCTGCACCAGATTCCGCGCCTCTGGATGGAGGTTCTCGCTGTCACAGGACTTGCGATTCTGGTACTGGTTATGTTGGCGCAAGGGCGCAACATGGCAAGCGTTATTCCGACTCTTGGACTCTTTGCGGCGGCGGCATTCCGGCTAATGCCGTCTGTTACCCGGGTGCTGAGCTCAGTGCAATCTCTGCGCTACGGGTTGCCGGTAATCAATACGCTTCACGCGGAACTTTGCCTTCGCCCGGTTGACCCGGTAATTCACGATCCCGCTGACCGGAACATTTTACAAAAGGAGATACGTCTCATCGATGTCGGCTTTACTTACCCTGGCGCAATATCGCCAACACTTAGTCATCTGTTATTCGTGGTCCGAAAGGGCGAAACCGTAGGAATCATCGGCCCCAGCGGCTCTGGAAAAAGTACGCTGGTCGACATAATCCTGGGCTTGCTCTCGCCCGATAATGGGCAAGTGCTGGTCGATGGGCGGGACATCCATCTGAATCTGCGCTCGTGGCAAGACCAGATCGGATACGTACCCCAGGCTATCTATCTCACGGATGACACACTCCGCCGGAATGTGGCATTTGGTTTGCCAAGTGACCAAATAGATGATGCCGCCGTGTGGCGCGCAATCAAGGCGGCGCAGTTGGAGACGTTTGTCAGTAGCCTGCCGCAAGGGCTGGAGACGCTGGTCGGCGAGCGCGGTGTTCGACTGTCAGGCGGGCAGCGGCAGCGTATAGGAATAGCTCGTGCCCTCTATCATGATCCTGAAGTACTGGTGTTGGACGAGGCGACGAGTGCGCTGGACACCGTCACCGAACGCGATGTCATGCGGGCGGTCATGGCGCTTCGGGGACGAAAAACTATCCTTATCGTTGCGCATCGGCTGTCCACCGTTGAGCATTGTGACCGACTATGCCGGATCGACAAGGGCACGCTGGCGGAAGAAGGAACCCCCCATAGTCTGCTTGCCTCCCTATGATCGCCGACGATGTCTGCTTTGACGAAAAGCGTACACCGCACCCTATATAAAGCATGTCGTATCCCGTTGAGGACTGAACATGTCGATCATAGACCGTAAGATCCGCTTTGCCATTGTGGGGGCTGGGCGAATCGCTCAGAACCATTTCTCGGCGATCGAAAGACACTCCGATCGTTGCGAGCTCGTTGATATTTGTGACACCGATCCGAAGGCACTAAACGAAGCAGTCCGTAAGGCCGGTGCAGAAGGACATAGCGATCTTGCCAGTTTATTGAAGTCTACTCGAGCCGACTGTGTTGTTCTCGCCACCCCATCGGGCTTGCATCCGCGGCAGACCATTCAGATCGCTGAATCCGGGCGTCATGTGATGACTGAGAAACCCATGGCGACCCGCTGGCAGGATGGACTGGCGATGGTGCGGGCGTGCGATGTCGCGGGAGTCTATCTTTTTGTCGTCAAACAGAATCGCCGCAATACGACGCTACAGCTACTAAAGCGCGCCATTGAAGAAAAGCGATTCGGGCGCATCTACATGGTCAACATCAATGTGTTCTGGACACGACCGCAGTCTTACTATGACAGCGCGAAGTGGCGTGGCACGTGGGAACTGGATGGCGGCGCATTGATGAATCAGGCGAGCCATTACGTGGACCTTCTCGATTGGCTGATCGGGCCGGTGGAGAGCGTACAGGCGATGACGGGCACGCTGGCGCGCAGCATACAAGTCGAGGATACTGGCGTGCTCAATATTCGCTGGCGCTCCGGTGCGCTGGGTTCCATGAGCGTCACGATGCTGACGTACCCCAAGAATTACGAGGGCTCGATAACGGTATTGGGCGAAAACGGCACAGTCAGAATCGGCGGTGTTGCGGTGAATGAAATTCAGCACTGGGGATTTTCGGAACCACGCGATTATGATCAGACAATCCGCGATGCAAGCTATCAGACGACCAGTCTTTACGGGTTCGGTCATCCGCTCTATTACGATAACGTCATCAATGTGCTGCGCGGCGAGGCGGAACCGGAAACGGATGGAAGAGAAGGCCTGCGTTCTCTTGAGGTGCTGATTGCAGCGTATCTATCCGCCCGTGATGGCCGCACGATGGCCCTGCCTCTGGAATATTGATTATGGCGTACATGGCCCACGAAACCGCGATCATTGACGCCGGGGCGCAGATTGGCGACAACACCCGCATCTGGCATTGGGTTCATATTTGCGCCGGTGCAAGAATCGGCAGGGATTGTTCGCTCGGTCAGAACGTATTTATCGGGAGCAAGGTCATCATCGGAAATAACGTCAAGATTCAGAATAACGTATCGGTGTATGACAATGTGACGCTCGAGGATGACGTGTTTTGCGGCCCGAGTATGGTTTTCACGAATGTCTATAACCCGAGAAGCCATGTGTCGCGCAAACATGAGTATCGCGATACCGTGGTGAGGCGTGGCGCGACATTGGGAGCGAATTGTACGATCGTGTGTGGTGTCACAATTGGCAAGTATGCCTTCATCGCGGCAGGGGCTGTCGTTAATCGCGACGTGCCGGCATATGCGTTGGTTGTCGGGGTTCCGGCGAGACACATCGGATGGATGAACGAACACGGCGAGCGACTCGATCTTCCCCTGGACGGAGACGGTCAGGCAACATGCGCTGCCACCGGGGCGCGGTATCGAATGATGGACAGTATTGTCGAGCGCCTGTAACAGCCGTGGAGTTCATTGATCTTAAAGCGCAGCAGGCCGCGATCGGGCAAGAGCTTGATCGCCGTATCGCTGCAGTGCTGTCCCATGGCAAATTCATCATGGGTCCCGAGGTAGGTGAGCTGGAGCGCGCTTTGGCGGCTTACGTCGGTGTCACTCACTGCATTACTGTCGCCAGTGGTACCGAGGCGCTGTTGATATCGTTGATGGCGCTGGGCATCCGGCCGGGCGACGAGATTATTACTACCCCCTTTACATTCGTTGCGACGGCGGAGGTGATCGTGCTTTTGGGTGGCGTGCCGGTATTCGTCGATGTGAATCCCCTGACGGCGAATATTGATGCCGCCCAGATCGAGAACAAGATTACGTCGCGTACCAAAGCCATCATGCCGGTCGGCTTGTACGGCCAGGTGGCTGACATGCAGAACATCAACGCCATCGCTGCACGGCACAGGCGTATTCCAGTCATTGAAGATGCAGCGCAGAGTTTCGGCGCAACCTTGGGGGGAAAGCGGAGCTGTGGCCTGTCGACGATCGGCTGCACCAGCTTTTTTCCAAGCAAGCCACTCGGTTGCTATGGCGACGGTGGCGCGTTGTTTACCAATGACGATGCAATTGCTCAGGCCGCACGCGAGATTCGCGTGCATGGGCAAAGTGAGCGCTATGTTCACACCCGCATCGGCGTGGGAGGGAGAATGGATACACTTCAGTGTGCGGTCGTGCTTGCCAAATTGACGCGCTTCGATTGGGAGGTGACGCGGCGAGTGGAAATCGGCGATGGGTATACCGATCTGATTCATCAGACGCTGCCGGACGCGAGGCCGCTGGCGATGAACGAAGTGGGGCGACCGCTGTCCGGCGTTCGTACTTTCTCTCTCGGTAAAGGGTGTTCGAGCGTCTATGCGCAATACACCGTAATGGTGCCGGAACGTGCGCGGGTACAGGCCGCGTTACAGAAAGCTGGTATCCCCACGGCGGTGCATTATCCGGTGCCGATTAATAAACAGCCCGCATACCGGCATTGTTGTCGTGGTGACGACACACCGGTCGCCGACTGGCTGGCGCAGCACGTGATAAGTCTACCGATGGGGCCGGACCTGGCGCCGCATGAGCAAGCGCGTGTGACGAATGCTTTGCTTGAAGCGCTTCGCCCGGTGCTAAGTGCGTGAGACCTGGCCGTTACGCCTCATGTTCCGGTGTAGAACAGAGCGCTGGGCGCACGATTTCCTGTGGAGACAGGTACCGCTGTTCACTGAACATCCGCTGTTTTAAAGGGGGAGAGTAATGGATATTCGTGGTAAAAAAATTCTTGTCATCGGAGGCGCCGGATTCATTGGCAGTCATGTTGTTGCGGAGCTACTCGGAACCGATGTTGAGCAGGTGTTGATCTACGATAACTTTGTCCGTGGCAAGTTCAGTAATATCGCACCTTATTTAAGCGATCGCAGGTGCGCGGTGTATGGAAATGGCGGCGATATTCGTGATGTTGATGTGCTTGCGGATGCCATGAAGGGTGTCGACGGTGTCATACATCTCGCCGCGATGTGGTTGCTGCACTGCAAGGATTTCCCTCGTACCGCGTTTCACGTCAATATCGAAGGAACGTTCAATGTGCTGGAAGCCTGTGTTCGGAGCGGCGTAAAGCGCCTTGTATATTCGTCGTCGGCTTCAGTGTATGGAGACGCTGCCGAAGTTCCCATGACCGAGAAACATCCATTCAATAATCGAAATTTCTACGGTGCCACAAAAATTGCAGGCGAGGCGATGTGTCGTGCTTTTCATGATCGGTATGGTTTAAGTTATGTGGGCCTACGGTATATGAACGTGTATGGACCGCACCAGGATCAAACCGCGGTATATACCGGCGTAATACCGATTATGTTGAACAAGATCGATGCAAACGAGGCGCCGGTGATTAACGGGGACGGGAGCCAAGCATACGATTTTATCTCGGCCCGGGATACGGCGCGCTGTAATGTTCTGGCACTGCAAGCGAGTGTTGATGATGAGTGTTACAACGTCGGTACGGGCGTACAGACCAGCATCCGCGAACTGTGTGATTTGATCCTTGAATTAAAAGGATCGAAACTGAAAGTGACCTACAAGCCCTATGAAGCCGGCGACGCGCGTCGCCTGGTGCAGAATCGCATAGGGTGTCCAAAAAAGGCCGAGGTGGACATCGGGTTCGTTTACAAGGATACGCTTCGAGACGGTCTGCTTAATCTGATCGCGTGGCGCGAAGCCCATAAGGGATGATGCATATGACTAAACGCAAGGACATTGCGATCTCGCTTCCGAGCACTGGCGACGAAGAGTGGCATGCAGTTCGTGAGCCGCTGTCGAGTGGCTGGCTGACCCAGGGCCCGAAGGTAGCGGCATTCGAAAAGGCATTTGCCGAGCGGCATAAGATGAAGCATGCGCTTGCGACGACGAGTTGTACCACGGGCCTGCATCTGATTCTGGCAGCCCTGGAGATCGGATCGGGCGACGAAGTTATTGTTCCAGCGTTCACCTGGGTTGCGACGGCAAATGTCGTGCTTTACTGCGGAGCGACGCCTGTTCTCGTTGATGTCGACAGAGCCACGAACAATATCAGCGTGGCGGATGTAGCGAAAAAGATAACCGAGCGCACCAAGGCCGTGATTGTCGTCCATCTGTTCGGCTTATGCGCGGACATGGATGGCCTCAGAAAAGTTATTCCGTCGCATGTCAAGATCATTGAAGACGCCGCCTGCGCTGCCGGTGCCAGTTATCGCGGTTCTCCTGCCGGTGGTTTGGGCGATGCCGCCGCTTTTTCGTTTCACCCTCGTAAATCCATTACGACGGGCGAAGGCGGTATGGTGACAACGAACGACGACGCACTGTTCGAAACGGCGAACATGTTGCGCAATCACGGGGCGAGCATATCGGAAGAACAACGTCACCGTGGCCCTCGCCCATATTTGCTGCCGGAGTTCAACCTGCTGGGATTTAACTATCGCATGACGGATCTGCAAGGGGCGGTGGGCCTGGTACAACTGAGTAAACTGGACAGGTTCATTGTTGAGCGTCAGCGATGGGCTCAGTACTATCGCGACAGGCTCGCCGATATTCCGTGGCTGCGCATGCCCGTTTTTCCTGAGGGCGGAACGCACGCGTGGCAGGCTTTCGTGGTCTGGGTTGACCCGGAACGTGCGCCACGACCACGTAACGAGATCATGGAAGCGCTTCAGAAAAATTCCGTTTCTACAAGACCCGGCACCCATGCCGTGCATATGCTCGGCTACTATCAAGATCGATTCGGCTTTCGTCCGGAGGATTACCCGGGTGCGCGGGATTGCAGCCTCAACACCATGGCTATTCCTCTCCACAACCGGATGACGAAGGACGACTTCGATTACGTCATCGATTCACTGCGTTCCATCCGTTGATATGTGTGGCATAGCCGGTATCTTCAACCTGAACGGAGAGCCGGTCTCATCGGTGATTTTACGTCGGATGACGGATGCGATAGCACACCGCGGTCCCGACGGTGAGGGCTTTTATAATGATGGTATGGTGGGGCTTGGTCATCGCCGGTTGGCGATCATAGATCTTTCGCCTGCCGGCCATCAACCGATGAGATCCCGGGACGGGCAGGTGACGCTGACATATAACGGCGAGATATATAATTTTAGGGAGCTGCGAGCGGAACTTGAAGCGCTTGGTCACCAATTTCATTCACAAACCGATTCTGAAGTGGTCCTCAACGCGTGGGTGGAATGGGGGCCGACGAGTGTTTCCCGCTTCAATGGAATGTTCGCATTCGCAATCTGGGACAGGCGTGAGCAAGCCCTCTTTCTCGTTCGTGACCGCTACGGTATAAAGCCGGTCTATTATGGATGCTGGCAGAACACATTTGTTTTCGGCTCCGAACAGAAGGCGATTCTTGCCCACCCCTTCGTCCCGCGGGAGCTAGATAAGCAGGCGCTGCTCGAGTACTTCACATTTCAGAACATTTTTTCCGATCGCACGCTGCTTAAGGGAATCAAGCTGTTGCCGCCGGCCTCGATAGTGCGAGTCACGTTGGGTGGTAACGGCGTGCCTCATGTAACGCGATACTGGGATTTTCGCTTTCGAGAGCCAGATCAGCCGGGCGATCCGCGCGAATACCGGGAGGAACTTGATCGCCTGCTGCGGCAGGCCGTGAGCCGGCAACTGGTGGCGGATGTCGAGCTGGGCTCTTATCTGTCGGGAGGATTGGACTCGGGAACTGTTACCGCATTGGCCGCGCGCGAACTCCCTTATGTGAAAACATTTACGTGCGGTTTTGACCTCAGTTCGGCATCCGGTATCGAATTGGCCTTCGACGAAAGGACCCGGGCTGAAGCGATGTCCGCCCGTTTCAAAACCGAGCATTATGAAATGGTTCTCAAGGCCGGTGACATGGAACGCTGTCTACCAAGACTGGCGCGACATATCGAAGAGCCGCGCGTCGGTCAAAGTTACCCTAATTTCTATGCGGCTCAGCTTGCGAGCAAGTTCGTCAAAGTCGTTCTCTCAGGCGCTGGTGGTGATGAGCTGTTTGGCGGTTATCCGTGGCGCTACTATCGCGCGACAGTCTGTAATGATTTCGAGCATTACATTGATCAGTACTACTCGTTCTGGCAGCGTCTAATACCCAACAGGGTCGTCGCCAAAGTTTTTGCGCCGATCTGGGATGATGTAAAGAATGTTTGCACGCGGGATATCTTTCGGGATGTGTTTTTTGCGCATGACAACGAGTTGGACCGGCCGGAGGATTATATTAACCACTCGTTGTACTTCGAGGCAAAAACGTTTTTGCATGGACTATTTGTTATCGAGGACAAGCTCAGTATGGCGCATAGCCTCGAAACGCGTGTCCCTTTCATGGATAACGATCTGGTGGACTTCGCCATGCGATGCCCGGTAAGTCTCAAGCTCAACAATCTGTCGGAGGTTGTCCGTATCAACGAAAATGAGCCGGGTGGAAAAAAACATAAGTACTTCCAGAAGACGCGAGACGGCAAGCAGATTCTGCGCGATGTCGTCAGGCGTTATATTCCGGACGACATCGCCGACGCGGAGAAACAGGGATTCTCCGCTCCGGACCATAGCTGGTTCAAAGGAGAAAGTATGGATTTTGTGCGACGCAGGCTGATGCACGATAACGCACGAGTCTATCAATGGCTGGATCGGGACACGCTGCAGGAATTGGTTAACGAGCACCTTAGCGGGAACGAGAATCGGAGACTGCTGATATGGTCGTTATTGAGCGTTGAAGCCTGGCTCGACTCAGTTCATTGAACGGCATCCTCGTATGATGAAGCGCATGACTGTAAACAGAGAGTCGTTTCAGGGACGTTTGCGCGGGGTATCATCGGTCCCGCTAACGTTCGTCGAGCCCAACCTTATCGAAGTGGGGGATGGCACGCCAACTGACCGAACTCGGCAGGCGCCTGAGCGAGGTCAACGTCAGTTTTGATGTGCCCGCGATAAGAACGAGACAGAATCTGAACCTCGCTGAGTATTTAGTGATGCATCGCGCCCAACGGGAATATCGATGAGCGGAAAGTTGCCGACAAGTAAGGAAATTGAGGATATGCTCAAGGGCTTGCGCGGTTCACCGCAGCTCGATGGATTTGTCACATTGCTGGAAGAGGTGTGGGCCAGGCGCCAGGCTGAAGTTCGAGCGCAGTGGCAGCGGTCGTTACCGTTCGCGGACTACATTGTCGATCGCTGGCGGAAGGCGAAAGCCCTGGGATTTGGTAATGGTACGTCGGTTTATGACAGCGTTCTTGTCTTTGGAGATGTGACGGTAGGCGAGAAGACGTGGATCGGCCCATTTGTCATTCTTGATGGTTCCGGAGGCCTGGCGATCGGGTCGAACTGCTCGATTTCCGCAGGTGTGCAGATATACAGCCATGATTCGGTGCGTTGGGCGGTAACCGGTGGTGAAGCGCCTTACGAATACGCAAAAACAACCATCGGGGATCACTGTTATATCGGCCCGAATACGGTGATTTCGAAGGGAGTGACGATTGGCGACCGTTGCATCATCGGTGCGAATAGTCTTGTATTAAGCGATATACCTTCGGATGCAAAAGCGTACGGCACACCATGTTGCATCGTCGAGTGAAGATGCGATCGCGAAGATGTGAATTCGCGCGCCATCATGTCTCCGATACGCGCATTTAACACGAATTACTACTGATCGATCATGTCTTTGCCATCGAATTATATTGAAGATTTCACTGTCGCTCATTACCGTGAACTGTTGAAGCTCGCCAAGGAAAACTACCGATTCATCGGGTATGGCGACATCGAGTTCGGTAGCCGTTTCGTTCTATGGAGACACGATTGCGACTTTTCGTTGAACCGCTCATTGCGCCTGGCCGGGATAGAGCGAGAATACGATATCAGGGCAACGTACTTTCTGAATCCACATTCGGAGTTCTACAATCCGCTCGAAGCCGATCAGGCCCGTATCGTCGAGACGATTATTTCGCTCGGGCACGATATCGGGCTGCACTTTGACGCGGCTTACTATGAAGTCCGTTCGGAAAATGACCTCGATGAGTTGGTCGCGAGAGAGGCGGGCTGGTTGTATGACTGGTTTGGCGTTAAACCGGTGGCGTTCAGTTTTCACAATCCAAGCACGTTGCTTCTTTCTTGTGAGCAGGATCAATATGGTGGGTTGATTAACTGCTATTCACGTACCTTCAAGCAAAAGATTTGCTATTGCTCGGATTCCAACGGGTACTGGCGTTTTCAGCGGTTGCACGATGCACTGCGTGACCCCGGTAACGAGTACCTCCAGGTGCTTACCCACGACGCGTGGTGGCAAGAGAAGCCTTTGGAGCCGAGAGAACGGGTGTTTCGCAGCGTGTACGGGCGCGCGATCGCAACAATGGACTTTTATGATGATCTGCTGCATACGCATGGGCGTGAAAACATTGCGGGGCCTTCCGGGAATCTCCGCATTTTTCAGCGGTCCGATCCGTCCACCTTTCGGACCTGCGATTATCTATGGAACATGCGTCAGTATGACTGCTTGTTCACAGAATTGTGGCGGCTACACGAACGACAGCTTTATGCAATGTGCCGTACATTGCTTGTCAATGTGTGGAATGCACCGGCACATGAAGTTGACATGGTTCTGAGGACGGGGAGAATCACTACCAAAGATGGTGACTTGTTTTCAGTCGTGTTTGGAAAGCCCTGCGCCGTGCTTGCCGGCGTAAGCGAAGACGATTACAGACGATGGAGCACGATACGCGAAAATGTTGCTCACGTTGGTGAGGTGGCTACAGAATTACTCGTCGAGGGATGCGTGTTTATTTGTCGCGTTATGGCAGCGCTGGGCGAATGGGGTTCTTCATCCGAGATCCATTATGACGGTATTCGTCGACTTCCGGATGGTGCGGGAAACACAACAGTGAAGCGTGAAACCAGCCTGGTGCGTGTGGAAAATAATGATTCCGATCGTGAAATAGTCGACAAGTGGGCATCACTGGTGCAATCAATACAGTCGCGACCCGGGGCCTGACATGTCGATCCCTTTTGCAAAGCCCTATTTCTCCGCCGAGGCCCGTCGTGGAATCTGCAAGGATATCGATGCGATCCTTTCGAGTGGGCGATTGATGCTCGGCGAGTTCACGAGCAAATTTGAGGCCGGGTTCGCGTCTTATATCGGATCATCAACAGCAGTAACAACCAACAGTTGCACCACCGCACTGCAGATTTCTCTTATGCACCATGACGTGCAGAACGCCGAGGTTCTCGTTCCGGACGCCTCGTTTCTGACGGATGTTAGTTCAGTTCGTTGGGCCGGGGGCGTTCCGGTATTGGTCGATACGGATCCGGAAACCTTGTCGTTCGATCTGGATGATCTGAAGCGCAAGCTCACGGCCAGGACGAAAGGCATCATATGGGTACACCTGACAGGCATGATTTCGCCTGCCTGGCGCGACATCGTCAAATTTGCGCGCGATCATGGTCTTTTCCTGATCGAGGATTGTGCGCACGCCCATGGCGCTTCTGTCGACGGTATAAAGGCAGGAACAATTGGCGATGTCGGATGTTTCAGTTTTTATCCCACGAAACCTATGACTACCGGGACCGGCGGCATTCTGACGACAAACGATGCAGCCTTAGAAAAGAGCGCTCGTGAACTTCGGTTGTTCGGCAGGGAAAATGGTGTGGGCACAGTCGTACGCGAAGGCAACGACTGGTTTATGGACGAAATACGCGCCTGCCTCGGCTATTACCAGCTATTGGAACTGGATAGCGCCCTTGCCAGACGCAGGGCGATCGCGGATCGCTATAACAGCAAATTACACGCAATATCCGGGTTGAAGCTGTTGCACATACCGGAAGGAAATCTCCCGACGTGGTATCACTATACGGTCTTCATCGCGCCAGACGTTGATTACGATAGCCTGCGTGATCGTCTCAAAGAGGGTTACGGCATACCCACCAAACCGATTTATTTGCCGCTTCATCAGGAGAAGATATTCCGGGATCTTGATGACGGCACCTTTGCGAATACCGAGCTCACGTTGAATCGCTCGCTTTGTTTGCCGCTCTTCCCGGAGATGGAAGACAAACAGGTCGATTACATTGTCAGCGCTCTTGGGGGACTGTTGGCGGATCCAAAATGAGCGGGGCGCTGTTAATTACCGGTGCGAATGGTTTTCTGGGCCGCCGGTGCGTCGAAAGGTTTGCCCAATCGGGAAAGGATGTTGTCGCTGTCTGGCACAACAACGACAGCCATGTCGGCAAACCAGATCCGGCGAACATACGTTATGAGCGGTGTGATCTGACGGATAGTGAAGCGGTTAAAGCTCTGTTCACAAAATTGCGGATTGAATCGGTGCTTCATACTGCCGCAGTGCTTCTGGACGGAAAAGCGGGATTTTTGCACAGGGCGGTATTATCGAATGTTCTGGCCACGGCTAATCTCGCAGAAGCCGCCGCTGACATTGGTTGCAGGCAATTTGTTTATTGTTCGTCGATCAGCGTGTACGAAGACTTGCCCTATGATGCACAAGGATGGACGGAGAATGTGCATGTGCAGCCGAAGAGTTACTACGGCTGGAGCAAATATGCGGGAGAGGAATGCGTTAGGTTAGTCTGTGGGATGAGTTTTCTTCGAGGTATCGCCTTGCGTCTGGCGGGGATTCATGGCTCGGGGCGCATGAGCGGGTGCGTATACCACATGATGCGTGCGGCTGCGAGAGGGGAGCCCGTGATGGTCAATAGTGCAAGACAGCGATTTCAGTTATTGTTTATTGAAGATGCCGTCGATGCGCTTCAGGCTGTGTTTGGAGCGGAAATGCCGGAGTCGTTTCAATGTATGAACATCGCCAGTCATTTGGTTCCGAAGTTAAGCGATCTGGCCGAGCGCATTATTGATATTTCGGATTCTCGCAGCGAGATCCGGTTTGGTAATACGATTCCCGGAGGTGAGCAGATTATGAATGTCGACTCGATGATGCGTCGTCTGGCGCCTGAATCTCCAAGTCTGGATTCGAGGTTACGGCATATACACAGCAATTTTTCGAAGGTGGCGGAGCATGGTGGCTGATCGACGAAAGATACTGTTTGTAGCGATCAATCAACGCTATATGAACGCGACAAGCTCGCTGTTACCGGCGGCCATCGCACGATGCGCCGAAATGTATACCTACGGGCCGGGTTTTGTCGATCCGCAAACACTCGACAAAGGTATCGGTCAATACGTCGATAAAATCGGCGGTGTCGACTTTATCGTGGTCACGGCGCAGTGTGTTATCAAGCTCGAAATTGCGGAACTGGCGCGATATCTGCAGCGTTTTACCGCGGTGTTCAATAAGGGCCGAATCAGTGAGCAGTTTCTGCGTGACGTCGAACGTTACTGCAAGGAAAATCGCAGGCGAGTGATCTGCGCAATATCGGAGCTCGATCCGCACACAACTCAGCAATCCAGGCTCGATTTATTATTCGAGCATGCGGAATACTTTATGGGGTGGGGGCACGGATTTTTGGATGCAAAGTCGGATACCAGAGCGGTGGGAAAAGAGAACTACATCCAGAAGCAATTGAGGAAAGGTTATCAGATAGGGCTGCTCGACAAATTCGCGGAAGACAACCGGTACAAATTCATAAACATTGGCCATTTTGTCGCTGACAGCGAATTTTATTGGGGTTCACTGTCGGCCCGCGGGTACGACGTCGCGGTACCGGGATCTCGCTATGCGAGACGTCGCGAAATGCGGCCTGTTCTCGCCAGGCTATCTGACGTTCGGATTGCGGATGGCAGGTACCGGTACCCGTTCCAGATCGCGAACCGACTCGCGCTCCGTCCTTTTTCGAACTTTTATCTGGTGAATCTTTATAACCTGGCGTTCCAGAAGTGCCTCGCGGAATCCAGGGCTTGTGTAACCGACGGCGGGGCGAACAATTATCCTGTCCGAAAATTTTTTGAAATTCCGGCGGCGGGCGCTCTTATGGTGTGTTGGCCCGCCGTAGGAGCGGAGAGGCTGGGTTTTCGGCACGGAGAAAATTGCGTTTTCGTCCGTGAAAACACCGAGGCTGTCGAGATCGTCAAGGCTGTGGCGCGTGACTCTTCCCCATTTGAAGCTATCGCGTCTGCCGGGCGAACCCTGGTTTTACGAAAGCATTCCGTGGCTGCGCGCGCCGCGCAGTTTCAGGAAGCAATCGAGAGCATCGAGGCTGGAACGTTCGGTGGCTCATCGTGGAACGATGGGAGTTTTCAGTGCGACGCTCCGGCGGCAGTACAGAAATTCGATGGAAACACGAGAGCGAACTGATGGCGGCAAAAGTCTGCGCGATTCATCAGCCTAACTTTTTTCCATGGATGGGATATTTTGACAAGATCGCTCGCGCGGACGTGTTCGTATTTCTTGATCATGTGGACTATCCAAAGAGCGGAAGCAGTATGAGCTCGTGGTGTAACCGCGTGAAAATCAACGAGGGCGGGAAAGCGGCATGGATATCATGCCCTGTCGTCCGCGCACACGGTCGTCAGCTGATTGACGCCGTTCATATCAATAATCATCGACCCTGGCGCGACGATTTGCGCAAGCGTCTCGATGCGAATTATCGGCACGCGCCTGATTTTACCCAGGCATACGACGTGGTCAGCGGGCTTCTGGACTACGCGACGGACAGCCTGGCCGACTTTAATGTAAACGTTATTCAGCACCTGTCGCGTCTGTTGGGACACCAGGTCGAGTGGATTCGACAATCGGCATTGCCTCACATGTCCGAAACGTCTACGGAACGGCTGGTCGCCATTTGCAAGCATCTGGGTGCAAGCGCCTACCTGTGCGGCGGCGGCTCCGGCGACTATCAGGAAGATCAACGTTTTGCTGATGCCGGTATTGAGCTCGTCTATCAGAATTTCCAGCCGGTGACGTACGGCACCGCCGACACGTTTATTCCGGGGCTGTCGATCATCGACTGGTTAATGCATAACAGCAAAAATTCCTAAGATGTGCGGTTTGATCGTTGCGTGGGATCCCTCAGGGCGCTGGACGGTTCCGCTGAAGGCGGCCTTGGGCGACCTCCGTCATCGCGGACCGGATGCGCAAGCAGAAAAGTGGTTCGAAGGCCACCGGCTGCAATTTGCCCATACAAGGTTGAAGATTATCGACACGTCGGATAGCGCCAATCAGCCGATCAGCTCACCCTGTGGGCGATATACGATGGTGTTCAACGGCGAGATATTCAATTATCTCGACATCAAATCCCGTCTTGGCGACTTTTGGGCGTGGCGCACCCGCAGTGACACCGAGGTTCTGCTCGCGTCCTGGGCAAAGTGGGGTGCAGAATGCCTGCAATACCTGATTGGGATGTTTGCCTTGGCGATCTACGACGCCGAACGCAGACACGTCACGGTGGTGCGTGACCGATTCGGGATCAAGCCTTTGTACTATCGCTCGGCCGGTGACGGTTGGGTATTCGCCAGCGAGATTCCACCGCTGTTGCGCCTGAATAACGATGTGCGAGCGAAAGAGTCAACCATACGCACATACCTGGAATCCGGTGATTACAGCCATAGCCGTTACACGTTTTTCCAGGATGTATATGCAGTAGAGCCCGGCACTCTGGTCGATATCGATTTAAACAGTGGCCAGTGGATTCCGCGTCGCTGGTACGATCTGGAGAAGCATATCCCGGATCTGACTTCAGCGACTGATGAGGAACTTGAGTCGGCCGCCGCCAGCCACATCGATGCAGCGATCAAGTCTCATCTCGTCGCCGATGTTGATGTCGGATTGAATGTTTCCGGCGGTGTTGATTCTTCGATGCTCGTTACTGTGGCGCTTGAGAATATCGCTGGCGTTCATCTGTTCAATCAGGACTATGACGGATACAGCGAGTTGCCATGGGTCAGGGAGGTATCTACTGGCGGCGTATTACACGTGGCAAATATTACCCCGCAGACCATTGAAGCGTGGCTGCCCGGGACCGTGAGGTCACAGGCGGAGCCGTTTGGGGGTATCGTCGTATGCGGCTACAACGCGTTGTATCAGTTGGCCGTAAAGAACGGCATCACTGTGTTACTGGACGGGAATGGCGTTGACGAAATTTTCCTGGGATACATGCGCTATCACCAGATCTATGTCTATTCAGCACCTACCGAGGCGATACGCGCACGCCGTGCCGCTGATTACATTCACTTCTGGGGTAAGGCGCCGTCACGGCCAATGGCCGGCAGCGCGGTCGATGGGACATCAGGGTTAAGGCCGGAAGCCATGTCAGCGCAATTGGCAGGCGTCGATCCGTTGCCGTCGTCGTCCGTACCGTCAATCGAGGACCCCGTGCGGCGAGCGGCGATCCAGGATCTTTTGTACGTAAAAATCCCGCGCGGTTTGCGTTTCAATGATCGGGTATCGATGGCCCACTCACGGGAGTTGCGAGTTCCGTACCTTGATCACCGGCTTGTGGAGTTCGCGTTTGGAATCCCGACCGAAAAGCTCCTGACTCGTCACGGGACGAAAGCCATTTTCAGAGAGTTGTTGGCAAAGAAAGGCCAGGCATCCGTGGCTTATGCGCCCAAAAGGTCGGTGCAGTCACCCCAGCGAGAGTGGCTGGCGAACGAATGGCGTCCACTGGTGGAGTCGGTGCTGGGATCGGATTCATTTATGCAGCGCGGCTGGATAGATCCGGGTCGCGCTAAACAGACTTACCAGAATTATCTGGCTGGAACCCAGGACAACTCATTTTTTATCTGGCAATGGATTAATCTCGAACTATGGGCGCGAGAATTTCTCGATAAAGGAACCCGTCACTGAAGGGTCTTGTGTTGATCAGCACGAATAGCCGACATCGCTATTTTGCTGTTGCGCTTGCGAAGCGATTCGAAGTGGCGGCGGTGATCAGCGGAAAAGAGCGCAATTACTATACAGCGCAGAAGGAGCAGTCCGACCTGGCACGCAATCACTTCGGGTGCCGGAAGGAGGCCGGGCAGATTGTTTTTGAGCCGAATCGACACGAACAATGTGGCCGAGTGGCGTGAGGCATGTTAATAATTCGGGATCTCAGTTTGGCTTGTAAGGGCGGGTGGTAATCAGCAATGCAAATTCTAGGTATTATTCCTGCTCGCGGGGGTTCGAAAGGCATTCCCAGGAAAAATCTTGCGGATGTTTGTGGTCGGCCGCTAATTGCGTACTCGATTGACACCGGACTTGACCTGCTCGATTCGGGGACTTTATCGCGTTGCATTGTGTCAACCGATGACGCGGAAATCGCGATGGTGGCGCGCAATATGCGCGCCGACGTCCCGTTTATGCGCCCGGCTGATGCCGCTACCGACACTGCGAAGGCCATAGCATATGTGATGCACGCACTGGAGGTTTTGGAGAAAACGGACGGAAGCTACGATGCGGTGATGTTGTTGCAACCAACCAGTCCACTCCGCAATTCAAGGGCGATTAAGGAAGCGACAGAGCGGTTTGCTTCGCAGAGTTTTCATTCATTGATTTCGTGTTACAGAGAGGACTATATCACCGAATTGGTGATGTATGACGATTTGGGGGACGGAACGCTTCGGCCGCGAAGTCCGTTACATAATAAGGGGCTCAGGCGCCAGGAGCAGCAAGCGGCCTTAATCAGAAACGGTGCGCTTTATATTACGCGTGTCCCGTACCTGCGCGCGACCGGGCAACTGGTATGCGATCGCCCGATGTTCATGCAGATGAGCAAAGTCGATTCCATTGACGTGGATACGCCGGATGATCTCAAGTTGCTGCGCGCCGTATTAGAGTCATGCAAATAGGTATTCTGGAGCCAATGGGTTTTGATGCCGATGCGGCGGCCGGGCTTTCGAGGCTTGGTGCCGTGGCTCGTTATGAAGGCGGCGATCTCGGTCGATTTCTGGCGCCTCTGAACGTGCTGTTTGTCAGGCTGGCGTTTGATATAGATAAAGAGTTCCTGAAGTTGGCGCCCGGTCTTCGTTATCTATGCAGCCCAACGACCAGTCATACCCATCTGGACGAGACGGCGCTGTCGGCAGGAAAGGTGGAGTTGATCAGCCTGCGCGGGCATCGTTCGTTTCTCGAGACGGTCAGAGCGACTCCGGAGCACACATTCGGGTTAATTCTGGCGCTGTTGCGTCGTTATAAAATGGCGTTGACGCACGTGGATTCTGGCGGATGGAACCGCGATTTGTTTCGCGGTGAGGAACTGTTTGGCCAGACGGTAGGTATTATCGGGCTCGGTCGCGTAGGCCGTTGCGTGGCCCGTTACTGTTCGGTATTTGGTGCCCGGGTGGTCTATTACGACAGGGTATCCGTGGAAGCGGAAGATAAGTGGCGGTTGTTGCCGGACATTCGGTCTGTGATTGATGCCGGCAAGATTATTGTCTTGTGTGCGTCGTACAATAATGGGGACCCGCCGATAATCGGCAAAAAGGAGGTCGCGGCGCTGACCGGACGATATTTCGTGAATACGGCGCGTGGCGAACTGGTGGACGAGCCGGCGTTGCTGGCGGCTATTGCTGATCGCCGTTTGGCGGGTGTTGCGACGGATGTGATCTCCGATGAAACGGGAAATAATCGACTTGCTGACTGGCGGCGCGCGAGTCAGCGTGAAAATGTCATTGTCACACCGCATATTGGTGGCGCAACTGTGACGTCGATGGCCAGAACTGAACGCTTTATTGTGGATCTGCTGGAACAGCGCATCAGGGCAACCGTATGAAATTGACGGAATACGAAGAAATCGGGCGGACATTTGTTGTCGCAGAGATAGCCCAGGCGCACGACGGTAGCGTCGGTATTCTGCATTCCCTTTTGGAGGCCGCCGCAAAGTGCGGTGTGGACGCTGTGAAGTTTCAGGTTCATATAGCAGAGGCTGAGAGCAGCGTCATGGAGCCGTTTCGTGTGGCATTCTCCTACGTGGATCGCACGCGATTTGATTACTGGAAGCGTATGGAGCTTACAGCGGAGCAGTGGAAGGGGCTAAAGGCGCACTGCGACGAGCTCGGGGTCGAGTTTCTGGCGACACCGTTTTCGAACGCAGCTATCGATTTGCTCGAACAGGTAGGTGTCACACGATACAAGGTGGGGTCGGGCGATGCGGCCAATCCGCTATTGCTGACGAAGGTTGCGCTTACAGGTAAAGAGGTCATTCTTTCCACCGGCCTCGGAACGATCGAGGAGATCGACGCCGCGGTGGCGCTGTTGCGCGAACACGGGAATTCGTATGCTTTGCTCCAATGCGCGACGAAGTATCCGGCAGAGGCAGCGGATACGGGTCTTGCCTGGCTGGGAAAGCTGCGGGAGCGTTACGCCTGTCCGGTCGGTTTATCGGATCATTCAGGAACGATATATGCGATGCTGGGAGCGGTTGCGCTGGGCGCAGCGGCGGTGGAATTTCATGTAACCTTCGATCGTCGGATGTTCGGTCCGGACGCATCTGCTTCGCTGACAATCAATGAACTGGCAACTTTGGTTGAGGGTATCCGGTTCCTTGAGGCGGCGCGTGGTTTCGGCGCCGATAAAGCGGGCACTGACAGCAGGCGAGATCTTAGGCGGATGTTTGGTAAGGCGCTGGCGGTCAATCGCGCCGTGCGGCGCGGAGAGACGTTGCGCTTTGAGGTTCTGGAGGGTAAAAAGCCGGCCGACGCAGGTTTGCCGGTCGATCAGCTGCGCTCGGTCATTGGAAAGAAGGTGACGCGCGATATAAAACAATGGGAATTTCTGCGTCAGGAAGATCTCGAATGAAGAGAAAGGTGTGTGTGGTGGTCGCGAGCCGCGCAAATTATGGGCGCGTCAAGTACGTGATGAAGGCGGTGCAGAACCATCCAAAACTGGAGCTTCAGTTAATTGTGGGAGCGTCAACGCTGCTGGAACGCTTTGGCCGCGCCGTCGATATTATTACGGCCGACGGGTTCGTCCCGCTCAGGTCGATCTATTACGTCGTCGAAGGCGAGACGCTTTCGACACAGGCGAAGTCTACGGGCATGGGAATAGTCGAACTGACGACTGCGTTTGAGGACTTGAAGCCTGATATGGTCGTCACGGTGGCAGATCGCTTCGAGACCATGGCAACTGCGGTGGCCGCCACATATCTCAACATTCCGCTTGTGCACCTTCAGGGCGGCGAGATCAGCGGTAACATTGATGATCGGGTTCGTCACGCCATCACCAAGCTGGCAGACATCCATTTCGTGGCGTCGGAGCTTTCGGCACGTTGTGTCATTTCGATGGGAGAGGATCCCGGATACGTGTTCAACTATGGCTGTCCCGCGATGGATGTGCTTGCAAATGAGGACCTGTCCATCAGTAATGATGACATGGCGATGTACCACGGAGTCGGGTGCAAAGCGGATTGGGAAAAACCGTATCTCCTGATGTTGCAGCATCCGGTAACCACCAGTTATGGCCACGGATTCACGCAGGTCGGCGAGACCCTGGAGGCGCTGAAAAAAGTACCGGAAATCCCGAAGATCGTGATGTGGCCGAACATCGACGCGGGCAGCGATCATGTTTCCAAGGGGATTCGTCACTTCCGGGAAAATAATATGGGCGCGCCGATCTCGTATTTTAAGAATTTCGCGCCGGAAGACTACGCGCGGGTACTGAACAACGCGGTTTGCTGTGTCGGAAATTCATCGTCTTTTATTCGAGAATGTGCTTACCTCGGGGTTCCGGTGGTTATGGTTGGTGATCGACAGCACGGACGGGAACATGGAAAAAACGTGGCGTTTGCCGGCTATGACAAAGACGAAATTACGATGAAGATCCGTGAACAGATTGCCCACGGTCGGTATCAACCGGATTATCGTTTTGGCACCGGTAACGCAGGGCCTCGGATTGCGGATGAACTGGCAAGAGTCGCGATCCCGGACGCTCTCTGACCACGGGGCGTGCTTGGAAGACAATACACTCGGCGGGGCGCCATGAAACGTAAGAACATCGCGTTGATCAATTACCCTGGGGATTATTTCGCGCAGTTCGGCAGCGTGCTAGGGCGCGGCGGATTCAACGTGTTCTGGGTATGTATCAATCGGTCTGACGCACAGTATCTGCTGCGGAATATGAGCGTGCCTCCACGCCAGGTGTTGGACGTAAATGCGGGATTGAAGGATCGAAACTGCGATACGAGTGCCTGCAGGGAAAAGCTGGCGTATTTGGAAGGTAGCGAAGGTCCCAGGATCTACGACATCATCATGATGGATCGCATGCTGCGGGAAAAGGACCTTCCGTTCGCATTGCAATATCTCGAACACATCCGGGATAAGCTGTCCCGGTTTTTCGCGGAAAAGGAGATTTCAATTGTTACCAGCGGCAGGGATTCGGCGCTGCAGCTGATGGCCATGCTTGTCTGCCGCAGCATGGGAATTCCCTGGGTGGTGCCGACACGACTCAGGATCCCGAAGGAGACATACGGGTTCTGTGCGGGTCACGATGCAGACAATTTTCTGCGGATCCGGCAAAGGCGGCCGGACGATCGGAAATGGTCGGAGAGCGTGCTTGAAAATTATCAGGATACAAGTAGCCGTCCTGCTTTGAAGGTCGCGGCGAGCAGTTTTAAAGACGTTTTTTCCCTGATACGACCGCACTTCTTGCACTTTCTCAACTTGCTGAAACGAAGTTACTTTGACAGAGGAAACGATTTCTCGCGGTACACAATTCCGAAAATTATCGGGATGTACGCAAAACGCAGAATCAACATGATCACGTTTAATATAGTTTCCCCGTGGACATCGCCGGGTACCGGGCCTTTCTGTATTTACGCGCTTCATACGCAACCGGAATCATCTATTGATGTCGCCGGCTCTTTTTTCTCGGATCAAATCGCTCTCATCGCCTTCATCGCCCGGTCTCTCCCCGTCTCTCATGAATTGTACGTCAAGGTCCATCCGACAGACGTAGACGGGAAGACATGGGCATTCTATATGCGTATCAAGAAGATACGCGGCGTCAGATTGATTGGAGCAGACGTTGATTCACTCGAACTGATTGTGAAGACGTCCCTGGTTTTTACACTGGCGGGCACGATCGGTTACGAGGCAGGCCTTCGTGGAAAACCGGTAATTGCGTTTGCGAAGAACTATTTTAACGCGCTTCCAACAGTTCACTATTGCGGCTCTCCGCCAGAACTGCCAGCGCTGGTCGCCGCACTCATCGACAAGCCGCCTCCGGAAAACTGGCGGAGTGATGTCATTGAATTCCTCACCGACTACCGTGGCCGCATATTTGATGGTGAGGTAAACAGAATGTATGGAACAAATCCCCGGCGGTTGACGGAGGCGGATTTGGCAATGCTTCAAAATGCGTACAATGTGTTATTTGAAAATCTGGTGATTTCGCGTGAGGCGCAGGGTCGTCTGATAGAACGCGAGGACGAGAGGCCGGCTATCTAGATGGCAATCGGTCGCGAAGCAAAAAATGTGATTTCGTTTTGCAGGAACGCTGTCCGTTTTCCGAATAAAAGAATATCGATACATCGTACTTCGTGGGTGCCGCGCCGGTGTACTATCAATGTGCGCCATGGAGGCTCGATCAGAATCGGAAAGTACGTGGAGTTGCACGACTACTCGATGATTCTTTCGTATGGCGGCGATGTCACCATTGGCGACCATTGCAGTGTAAATCCTTTTTCCATACTGTACGGCCATGGAGGACTTGTGATCGGAAATGGCGTCAGAATTGCCGCCCACGTGGTTGTTATTCCGGCCAATCACAAGAGGGGAGACGAGGATGTCCCTCTCTACCTGCAGGGCGTCTCAGCCAAAGGAATACAAATCGAGGATTATGCCTGGATCGGCGCTGGTAGTCGTATTCTCGACGGCGTGCGCATAGGCAGGCATGCCATTATCGGCGCCGGCAGCGTTGTTACGTCGTCGGTTCCGGATCATGCCACGGCGGTGGGCGTTCCTGCCAGAGTGGTATCCGTACGGTAGATGTTTCTCTGTCGCCGGCAACAGGCGTCCAGGCAGGTCGATGTGGCCGGTCGTTACCTTCACGAATAATCAGGGCACCATGGTTGAGTTTCCGAAAGCGACGTCTTACGAATATGGCCTGGCATATCAGCTTGAGCAGGCGGAAAAGCACAGGCATCGACACGAGAACCACTGGAAGCCGAGAATCGCTCTTGCGCATACGCTGATTGACCGCCACGTGTTGCCGAGACTGGACGGTGTCGCGGCGAGTGACATCAAGACGCTGGATGTCGGCTGTTCCATCGGCACGATGGCCATCGAGATGGCATTGCGGGGATTTACCGCCTGCGGGGTCGATTTCGATTCATCCGCGCTGGACATAGCGCGTACGCTGGCGCATGAGGAACGGGTGAATGTTCAGTTCTTTCAGTGCGACGTTGCCGACCTGGGGACATTCAGCGACACGCTGTTTGATATCGCCATTTGCTTCGACATATTTGAGCATCTTCATGATGACGAACTGGGAGCGTTTCTGCAGTTTGTCCGTCGACGTTTAAGTAGCAGAGGCGCGCTGGTGTTCTATACTTTTCCGTTGCAGTTCGACTATCTGTTTTTCAGTCGTGATCTGTTGCATTGGCCACTGGCGCTTGTAAAGTGGTTACCTTCCCGCTGGTTTGAGCGAGTGGTTCGCGCGTATGCGGCAATTATCGATGCCTGCTTGCTCATCGGCACGGGCCGTTCATACAAGGAGCGCATTGCGGGTTTACCGCACTGTAATCCTACAACAATGGCGAGGCTGCGAGGAATTCTCGAGCGGGCTGGATTCTCGATTGAATTCATCGAAACCGAGAATATCTATCCATTTAAACGTTACGTAGCGGACCGCTTCCTTAAGCAGCCCATCGCGCATCGCAACCTCTACGGTGTTGCCAGGCCAGCGGCGATCCAATCCTCCGGAACTCTGTGAAAAGAAGAATGGTCTCGACCTCGATCCACTCCTTGAACGCCGATTGCGGCCTTGGGATTGCCGGAAAAGTGGCGTGGTTGGCGTTGAATATGATCAACAATACCTTTCCCGGGGCGCGGGTAGATACTGGTCTTCGGCAAGGGGACTTTGTGGTGGATGACATTGATCCGCGTTGGGAAGGATTCCGGCGCACCACATCACCTGCGCGGCGCCTTTGTGATCTGTTTTGGGAACATCTTCCTCTGCAATCCATGGCAACCGAACTGGGCGGGCAGGTGCGGGCACTTGAGGTGGGGTGCGGAAGTGGTATTTACGGCGCGTATCTGGATAGCGCACTGAGCGAGCGAGTCTTTTATCGAGGCGTAGATATTGCTCCGCATGCGACGTGGGAGCTCCACAGGAAACGGGGTAATTGCGATTTCAGCGTCGCGAGCGCTGCTGGTATACATGAACATCTCCGGGACGCGAATTTCATTTTCACGCAGAGCGCTCTCGAGCACTTCGACGGTGATCTAATATTTATAAATCAGGTGGCGGACTTTGTATCGCAGGCAACACATCCTGTGATCCAGGTGCATTTGATACCGTCAGCGGGATGCGTGACGACGTTTCCATGGCACGGGATTCGTCAGTACACTCCGCGAACCGTCTCGAAGATTACCCGGTTGTTTCCTGAGGCTACGCAGAAAACACTTTTTCGCCTTGGCTCGGCAAGATGCAATGCGCTGCATAGACGCTGGGTAACCATTCCCGGCTATCTGGGAAAGGGCGATAAGCGGCAGCACGATTCGGTAACGTACGCCCGGGATTTGCGTCACGCGATCAGAAATGACATGGATAATCCCGCGGCGCGAGAGGCGTGTTTCTACGCATTGGTGATGAAGACCCGCTGTTCCGGGCGCACGCTGGACATGGGTCACTAGCCGATGAAGATTATTTTATTTATCCGGTCGCTGGAATTAGGCGGAGCGGAACGTCAGCTGCTGAATCTCGCCGAGGGACTGTCCAAACGTCATGATGTCGCGGTGCTGACGTTCTATGATGCCGACGAATATGCTTTTTCGGCCGACCCCTCGGCGAAAAATAAATATCGGCAGATTTCGCTGAACAAGGAAGGTCGATGGGATATTCTCGGATTTGCTACCCGGTTTCTCAGGGTCGTGCGCGAAATACGTCCTGATGTGATTTACGCGTTCATGAGTACTGCGTCGGTCATTTCGCTGCTGGCACCGATGAGTGGCTGTGCTGTGCGCATCGTCTGGGGGGTCAGATCATCGAATATGCGGCTGAAGGAGTACGGCGTTCTACCTCGTCTTTTCCGACGGTTGGAGAGTCGGCTCTCAGTGTTTTCTGATCTGGTTATCGCGAATGCCGATGCTGGCCGGGCAGAAGCGATTGCTGACGGTTTCCGAAACAGACACATCCTTGTTATCGCAAACGGCATTGACACCCGTCGGTTCAGGCGCAGCGAGGACGCGGGCCGCGAGTGTCGCACTGCGCTGGGTATTCCACTCGATTCCTTCATTATCGGCACGGTTGCCAGGCATGATCCCATGAAGGGGCTCGAAATGTTTTTACTGGCCGCCGCCGCGCATTGGCAGTTATTTCCCGACACGTATTTCCTGATCATTGGCTCAGGTCCTGATACCTATACGGCTGCGCTCAAAGATAAAGCGCGGTTGTTAGGACAAAAAAATAACGTGATTTGGGTGCCAAAGACTCGCGACGTCGTGCGATATTACAGCGCGATGAACATCTACACATCTGCATCGATCTACGGAGAAGGTTTTTCAAATGCCGTAGCGGAGGCGATGGCGTGCGAGACCCCGTGTGTAGTCACGGACGTGGGGGACTCTAAAAGCATTGTGGGTGATTGTGGGAAAGTTGTTGAACCGGATTCGCCATCCGCTATCGCCCAGTCGTGGTCATCGCTACGCGAGTTGCCTTCGGACGCCATGCACAGACTCGGCAGCAGTGCGCGTGACCGCATCTTACGATTATATGGGATTGACGTGATGGTGGACAAAACGGAGGCGTCTATCCTGGATGTCTGTCATTTGAGTAGCGCCAAGGCATCGACAAGGATCGAGTAAATTCGATGAACGCATCTCCCATGTCGTTACGTTGGCTGAACGGCGTTGTCTTCAGACTTTTTGTTATCAACATATTTTTTGTTCATTATCAGACCAAATATTTCCCCGGAACGGTACATACCTGGCTTATGCTAATCGGTTTGTTTCTGCTGCTTCCGTCACTCGCCGGCGGGCGTCGTGGCGCTGAGGCGCGAATCCCGCGTGATTATCTTTTGGTGTGCCTGTTGCTGATGATAATTCTGGCCGGATATCTGGTAAATATGGAAACCGCAACGTGGTCAGATCTTCAGGCATATGTATTGATGCTTGCAACCTACGTATATGTAAAGGAAAACACTACCGCCGACAGCGTGGCCTTTCTGTATTCAACGTGTAAGTATTTTCTGATAGTTAACGGCATTTTTATGATGCTGCAACTGGTCACCGGCAAGTACTTTCCCGCAGCGCTTCTGGCGGCGGGTGATCCGCCCCTGGCGATCGCGTCCGGAGTATCCGACGGTCCCACGAAGAATGGAATGCTTATCCTGTTTGCGTTGTCATTCATGTACGCGCGGTTCGTCTTTCAACGTCTGCAATTTGCGTGGACGGACATGATTGCATTTGTTATCGGCGCGGCATCGATTTTTCTGGCGACTTCGCGGGCGGGCGTATTCGGATTTGTCCTTGTTATTTTATTGGGAGGAATATTTGCGGTTTTTCAGGCGCTGCGGAACCGGGAGTTCCAGCTTAGCCGAATAAGAATCGCCATTGGGGCAGCCGTGGTGATCGGAGGAGTTATCGTGAGCTCAATGTATGGCCTGAGTATTGCGTCACTATATGACGTACGAGATTCTGCGGCAGACCGGTATGGCGTCGATGCGCTAATGTACAAACTGACTGTCGTAAATGATGATTCGTTGGGGGAACGATTCGAGTCGATACGATTTTTCTTTCATCAGATTGGAGAGTTCCCGCTGCAGATTGCGTCCGTTGGTTTCGGAGCAGGAACATTCGAAACGTTATTTGGCAAGAACATTCATAACTCCTACCTCGAACTACTGTTTACGACAGGAGCTGCCGGATTCCTTGTTTTTGCTGCGTTGGTGGCTCACGTGCTGCGTAAGGCATCTATCAGTCGAAATGTTGTCATATGTCCGGCAATTTTCGCGCTTGTGTCCATGATGATGTTTATGGCGACGCATGATGTGTTGCGCGGGCGCGTGTTCTGGATTGCGCTTGGCGTTATCGGCGCCTTCGCATATTCGAGGTCGGAGCAGGGCAGGTCCCCGCTGTCAGCTGCGGATCGCTCATAGGCAAGAGTGAAGATCCTGCACGTTATCACCGGACTAGGCAGCGGTGGCGCGGAGGCAGCGTTATGTCGCCTTGTCATGGCCGATCGTCGCAATGTCCATCAGGTTGTTTCGATGATGGACAGCGGAGTTTATGGGCCTCGTTTGGCCGCCAAGGGCGTTTCTGTCCAGGCGTTGCAAATGCCTCGCGGGCGAGCGACGCTGAGCGGTGCAGTGCGCTTGTACCGTCTCATTCGAAATATAAAGCCGGATGTCGTCCAGACATGGATGTATCACAGTGATCTCATTGGAGGCGTCATAGGCCGTCTCAGTGGCGTTAAGGTAATATGTTGGGGAATCCGGGGGCCGTTCGATGCTGCAAGAACACCGTTTTCAACGAAGGCTGTCATTTGGGCGTGCGCTCGCCTCTCGAAATGGCTGCCGGCAGCGATTATCAGTAACTCTGAGTATGCGATGCATGCACATGTGAATGCGGGCTATGTGCCCGCCAAGTTGGTCGTTATTCCAAACGGCTATTCGGTGGACGATTTTCGACCGGATCCAGCGGCGCGCCAACGGATCGAGCGCGAGTTTAATCTGCCGAAGGGTGGCCTCTTGCTAGGAATGATCGCACGCTTTGACCCGCACAAGGATCATGAAAATCTGTTCGGCGCGTTGGCTGCGCTAGGAGCGGTGGCCGGTTCAGTGACATGCTTGCTGGTCGGCGCCGGCGTGGACAGCACTAATCAAACATTCGTTTATCTTGCCCGACAATACGGCGTGGAAGGAGTGGTCAGGCTGCTCGGTCCGCGAGAAGACGTTTCAACGATAATGGCTGCCCTGGATATTCACATCCTTTCAAGTGCCGCAGAATCGTTTCCAAACGTGATAGCCGAGGCAATGGCTTGCGGAACCCCGTGTATTACCGCGGACGTTGGAGATGCCGCTAAGATCGTCGGTACTACTGGCTGGGTTGTGCCACCCTCTAACTCACGCGCGTTGGCGGATGCTATTGTTGACGGCATGAGGGAGCTTAGAGATCCCGTCAAGTGGGGAGCACGGAAATCAGCCGCCCGGAACCGCATTATTCATAACTACGGAATTGACCAGATGGTCGCGCAGTACAATCGCGTATGGAGTGAGCACGTAAATGAGCAATCATAAGGCAGCAGATGCTACGACGCGGCAGAGCAACGTGGATCACGCTGTCGTGAGCGACTTTGGGGACGAGTGGCAGCGCTTTGACCAGTCAGCACTGACTGATAGTGAGAGAAAGAGTCAGTTCGAAGGCTATTTTTCATTGTTTCCATGGGACAGCCTGCCGCAGGATGCGGTTGGCTTCGATGCCGGTTGTGGATCGGGGAGATGGGCCACGTTGGTCGCGCCACGGGTAGCGCACCTGCATTGCGTGGACCCGTCTGGTGCATTGGAGGTCGCGAGGAAGAATCTCGAGAGCTTTCAAAATTGCTCGTTTCATCGGGTCACTATTGATGATATGCCTTTCGCCGACGATTCGATGGATTTTGGATACTCATTAGGCGTATTACATCACCTTCCGGATACGCAGCGTGGAGTCCGCGATTGTGTACGTAAACTGAAATCGGGGTCGCCTTTTCTGGTGTACTTGTACTACGCGTTCGATAATCAGCCTGTGTGGTTCAGATCGCTGTGGAAAGCGAGTGATATTGTACGCCGTGTAATCTGCCGGTTACCCGCGGGAGTGAAATATTTCCTGTCGCAAATCATTGCACTTGCAGTTTACTATCCGCTTGCCCGTATGGCGCTCGGTTGGGAAAAAATGGGCTTTCCCGTGCACAGCTGGCCTCTGAGTGCGTACCGCGACCGATCTTTATATTCTATGCGTACAGATGCACTTGACCGGTTTGGCACCACACTGGAGAAACGCTTCACCAGGCGGCAAATTCAGCATATGCTGGAAGCAGAGGGTTTGGAAAGAGTTCAGTTCAGTTCGCATCCGCCGTTCTATTGTGCTGTCGGATACAAGAAGTAACACGTGTGCGGTTTTGCGGGATTCCTGTGCCTGGGCAGAGTCGATGAGGAGATACTGCAGCAAATGGGCGCGGCAATCCGGCATCGCGGCCCTGATGACGCAGGCATCTGGCGCGACGCGGACGCCGGCGTGGCGCTGGTTCATCGACGGCTCTCCATTCTGGATCTTTCTCCTTCCGGTCATCAGCCGATGCAGAGCGGCAGCGGCCGCTACGTAGTCGCCTTTAACGGCGAGATTTACAATCATCTTGATTTGCGTGCGTCGCTGCAAAGCGTTGCCTGGCGGGGTCGGTCGGATACTGAAACCTTGCTAGCCGGTTTTGACGCGTGGGGAGTTAGAAATACGGTTCAGCGGGCGGTCGGTATGTTTGCTTTTGCTGTCTGGGACAGGCGCGACCGTACATTGACGTTGGCGCGTGATCGATTAGGTGAAAAGCCGCTGTACTATGGCTGGCAGAACAATGCGTTTCTGTTCGGTTCAGAACTGAAGGCGTTACGCGCGCATCCGGATTTTCATGGAGAAATTGATCGGCACGCGCTGACCGCGTTTATGCGTTTCAGCTACGTTCCTGCGCCGCAGTCTATTTACCGAGGCATATTCAAGCTGCTATCTGGCACGTTGCTGGTTATATGGGCTGATCAGGGTGATATACCACGTCCTGTGCCGTATTGGTCGGTACCGGATGTCGCGCGGCGTGGGATGCAAGAAGCGTTTGGCGGCACGGATCCCGAAGCGGTAGTGGAACTCGAAGAGAGGCTCGCTCAATCGGTGGCGTTGCAGCAGGTCTCTGATGTGCCGCTGGGTGCATTTCTGTCAGGGGGGATTGATTCATCCACTGTTGTTGCCCTAATGCAGGCAAAGGCCAGTCGTCCCGTTCATACGTTTACGATCGGGTTTGATAATCATCAATACAACGAAGCGGTCCACGCTCGCGCAGTCGCCAAGCACCTCGGTACGCAACATACCGAACTGTATGTAACACCGGAACAGACTCTGGCCATAATTCCGCGTCTTCCGGTGAGTTATGACGAGCCTTTCGCCGATTCATCGCAGATTCCAACGATGCTCGTGAGCGAACTGGCGCGTCGCAGCGTAACGGTAGCATTGTCCGGCGACGGCGGGGATGAGCTTTTCGGCGGCTATAACCGGTATACATGGGTGCGCCGTGTGTGCAGCGTGCCTGCGCCTATGCGTCGCTTGCTCGCGACCGCACTCGGGCTTTTGAGCCCTGGTCAGTGGGACTATCTCAATGAGACCCTCGGTCGCATGTTGCCAGCGTCGCTGCGCATGCGCATGTTGGGAGATCGCGCGTACAAGCTGATGCCGGTGTTGACCGGCAAGTCGGATATGGCCATCTATCAGCAACTGGTATCGACCTGGGCAGAACCGGGTGACGTGGTTATCAATGGCCATGAATCGGCGGATTCAATCCAGTTATGGGATGATTTCGAGGACCTTAGTGTTTCGGAACTTCGCATGATGGCGCTGGATACGATGACTTATTTGCCGGACGACATACTGTGCAAGGTGGATCGCGCCGCCATGGCATATTCGTTGGAAACCCGCGTTCCATTTCTCGATCACAGGGTAGTGGAGTTCGCGTGGAAACTGCCACTACGCATGAAGATTCGTGGCGGCCAGGGGAAATGGATTGTGCGGCAGTTACTTCGCAAATACGTGCCGGACGAGCTTGTAGATCGGCCGAAGATGGGTTTTGGCGTGCCCATCGACACGTGGCTGAGGGGGCCGCTTCGCGCATGGGCAGAGGCACTCCTCGACGAGTCTCGCTTACGTCGTCAAGGTTATCTGCACCCCGCGCCGGTGCGCCAAAAATGGCTGGAACACATTTCCGGCAGGCGGAACTGGCAGTACCAGCTATGGAATGTGCTGATGTTTCAGTCCTGGCTGGACACACAGAGCCGGTAAAATCTCCCATAGTGCGTATGCAGATTCCATGGTGGGCGAAGCTCGGCGCGAAACTGGTGCTGGCGAGACTGCCGTTCGGCTATGCCATGTGGCAAAGGCTCGGGATATTTCGTCACGGCAGCATGGATTCCAGTGACTACGCCATCGGCGTCTTCAGTACGCACGTGGATAGAGTCGGTTTGACCGGGCGGTTGCATGGAAAGCTGATTATGGAACTCGGCCCCGGCGATAGTGTTGCCACGGCGGTCATCGCAGCGGCCAATGGCGCGCGCGCGGTGCTGGTCGACAGCGGCTCATATATTCGCAAGGATGTCGCACCGTATCTGGCTCTGGTCAAGGCGCTCAAACACAGGGGCATGACGCCACCGGACCTGGCCGATTGCCGGGACATAGATGAAGTATTGGCTCGATGTGACGCCCGATATCTCACGGACGGACTAGAAAGCCTCGGTCAGATCGAAGGCCGGTCCGTTGACATGATATTTTCACACGCTGTTCTAGAGCATATCCGGCGACATGACTTCCTCGAGACGATGAAACAGTGCAGGCGTATATTGGGGAGCGACGGCATCGGTTCGCATCGGGTGGATTTCCGTGACCACCTGGGTGGCGGGCTGAACAATCTGCGTTTCAGCGAGCGCACATGGGAATCCCGAATCTTCGCGCGTTCCGGATTTTACACCAATCGCATTCAGTATGGCCGAATGCTGGAGCTGTTCAGGCAGGCAGGTTTCGAAGCCGAAGTTTTAGACGTAAATCATTGGGCAGCGCTTCCGGTTCCCAGAGGCCGGCTGGCGGCTGAATTCAGGAATCTGACGGAGGATGATCTCTGCGTATCTGGCTGTGACGTGGTGCTGCGCTAGGAGTTCTGTTCAAGATGGTGAAAGATGGCAGCCGAAAGAAGCTGTTCTTTTATGTGACAGAGGATTGGTATTTTGTGTCGCATCGTCTTCCTCTCGCTGTCGCGGCATGTGAAGCGGGATACGACGTCAGCGTGATAACGCGCGTATCGGAATGCGGAGATGCGATTCGCAATGCTGGCCTCAGGCTGATCCCGTTCGAGAATTCGCGTAGCGGAATGAATCCGATCGTTGAGCTTTGGACGCTGGCCAGGCTCGCGGCATTGTACATGCGGGAGCGGCCCGATATTGTGCATCACGTCGCCATTAAGCCGGTGTTGTACGGGAGCATTGCGGCGCGTCTCGCGCGCGTGCCGCACAGAGTGAATGCGCTTGCGGGCCTGGGATGGTTGTTCGCTTCCTCGGCCGGGCTTGCGCGATGGATTAAACCCGCGGTACGTGTGGCACTCGGGCAAGTATTGCGGTCTGGCATCACGCTCGTGCAGAACCCTGATGACCAGCGCGTACTAATTAAACTTGGAGTTCCGGAAGCAGGGATCCGAAGGATTGCCGGATCGGGCGTCGATCTTGAGCAATTTGTGCCGCAACCCGAACCGGTCGGCAAGCCCACCGTGATATTGCCGGCGCGGCTGCTGTGGGACAAGGGTGTCGGCGAATTCGTAGAGGCCGCGCGGCGTATCCGGAACCGGGGAATACCGGCGCGATTCGTACTGATCGGTGCGCCGGACGAAGCCAATCCGTCGTCGGTTCCATCCGCTCAGGTTGAAACGTGGGTCCGCGAAGGAGTTGTTGAGTGCCGGGGCTGGGTGAATAACATGCCGGAAGCACTGGCGCAAAGTCATATCGTCTGCCTGCCTTCCTATTATGGCGAGGGTATTCCGAAGTCGCTGATCGAGGCTGCTGCGGCGGGCCGACCCATCGTTACCACTGACATGCCGGGTTGCCGGGAGATTGTGCGTCATGATGACAATGGAATGCTGGTGCCGCCGCGTGATGTGGAGCGGCTGGTGGCTAGCCTTATCCGGTTGATCGGCGATTCCGGGCTGCGCCGGCGGATGGGGGTGAGCGGACGGGCACGCGCTGAACGAGAGTTCGGCTTGCGCCAGGTGATTCGCGAAACGCTCGCGCTGTATGCGGAGGACGGTTCTTGAAGGTACTGGTCACCGGTGCTACCGGATTCGTCGCCGCCGGCGTGATAGCCAGATTGGCTGTCGATGCACGGTATCATGTGCGCGCTGCCGTGCGATTCGATTCGGCGCGGTTCCCACCGGAGGTCGAAACGGCGGTTATTGGCGAGTTAGGGCCTGACACACCGTGGCAGCATACGTTGGAAGGCGTGGACGCCGTTATTCATCTCGGTGCGCGCGTGCATGTCATGCGAGACAGCGTTACGGATCCGCTGGCAGAGTTTCGTCGCGTCAATGTGGCAGGTACCTTGAGTCTGGCGCGCGCGGCGGCGGTGGCCGGGGTCAAGCGATTTGTATTCCTGAGTTCTGTGAAGGTACACGGAGAGGGTTGCTATGTTTCTACAGGGCAACGGTCTTCCGATTGGGTGTCGCAGTTTCCGTACACAGAGACCGATACGCTGGCGCCGAGGGATGCGTATGGGGTGAGCAAGCTGGAAGCCGAAACCGGATTACGCAGGATCGCGTCCGAGACCGATATGGCCGTGGTCATTATTCGCTCGCCGCTTGTTTATGGGCCAGGTGTCAAGGCGAATTTCCTGAGTATGATCCGCTGGCTTTACAAAGGTGTTCCTTTGCCCATGGGTGCGGTGCATAACAAACGCAGCCTTGTGGCGCTGGCCAATCTTGTCGATCTGATTGTCGTATGTCTCGATCACCCGGCGGCGGCAAACCAGATTTTTCTGGTAAGTGACAACGAAGATCTTTCAACGACGGAATTGCTTAACCGAATGTCGGTGGCGCTGGGTGTGCACGCGCGGTTGTTTCCGGTGCCGGTGTGGTTTCTGAAGTCGGGAGCGGCGCTGATCGGGAGACGAGCGATGGCCGAGCGTTTGCTTGGAACGTTGCAGGTTGACTCGAGTAAAGTGAGGGAAGTGCTGCATTGGCAGCCGCCAGTCAGCGTCGACGAGGCCTTGAGACAGACGGCTGAGGACTTTCTGGCGCGGCGCCGGAATTAATCCGCTATGCCAACATAACCTTCATGAGCATTGCTTTATCTGCTGTTGCGCTTGCGCTCGTGGTTGCCTTCGTGACGACCCGGTTCTTGTGCCGTTTCAATGGCGGTTGGCAAATATTGGATCAACCCAATGAGCGATCACTGCATAACGTTCCGACACCGCGCACAGGAGGACTCGGAATATGGTTAGGCTTGGTTTTCGGTATGATGATTGTCGTTACGCATAGCGGTATTCACGATAAAATAATGTGGATCGGCACGTCGGCACTGGCGGTCGGTATTGTATCCGTTATCGACGACCGCTTTGATTTGTCTGCCGGTGTGCGCCTTGCAGTTCATATCATCGCCGTCGTGCTGTTGATTCAAGGCGGGCTCGGCCTGGATACAATCCGGTTGCCGGGATTGCAATTGGAAGTCGCACCGGAGGCAGCGCTTGTGCTGACCGTGCTGTTCGGCGTGTGGATGACCAATCTCTACAATTTTATGGATGGTATGGACGGTTTTTCGGGCGGTATGGCTGTGTTGGGGTTTGGTACGCTGGGTACGCTTGGATATCTCGCGGGTGACAGTTACTTTGCCTCGATGAACTGGGTGATTGCCGCAGCGGCCGGAGGATTTCTGATCCTTAACTTCCCTCCGGCCCGGATTTTTATGGGCGATACCGGTTCGTCAACGCTCGGCCTGCTGGCGGCCACGATGGGTTTGTGGGCAGACCGGCAGGGCGTGTTTCCACTGTGGATAACCGCGCTGGTTTTTTCACCGTTCATCGTCGATGCGTCAGTAACGCTGGGACGTCGCCTCGTGAAGCGGGAACGGGTCTGGCAGGCGCATCGTAGGCATTATTACCAGCGCTTGGTGCAAGCGGGCTGGAGCCATCGGCGAGCCGTACTGTGGGAATACGCATTAATGATCGTATGTGGTTTCACGGCGATTGTCGCGGTTAATGCGCCCGCAGCGGTTCAATGGCTTATACTTGGCGGCGTGGTGGTGGTGTATATCGCGGCGATAGCCGGGGTGCATCGCGTCGAGGCTTGTTTTCCGCCGAGCGGCAGATATTCCCGCAAGGCTCCGGGAGGATAGCTCATTACAGATTAGCGCAATCACCGGATTCCATCTGGTGTCGGACGGAATCCGAACATCCGGCAGGCATCAGGCCGATGTTCGCGATGACTCCCCGGTTCGCCGCTGCTCGCGCGGGCATTGTCCCGGGGGGAGAAGTGGTATACTCCACATCACCCTGCGGATAACTGCTTGTCAGGGGAACGCCGGGACAGGCAGCATGGATCCGTTGCATCATCGCCGATGAAAGATAACAAGAACTGATGAGATTTCCCAATCGCCGCCTGGCCGTTATTGCCCACGATCTTTTCATGGTGGGTATCGCGTTCGCTCTCGCATATCTCTCCCGCTATAACTTCTCCTTTCAACACCTTGGTTGGCAGCCGTTGCTCCAGATGCTTGCTCTGGTGATCACGATTCAGGGCGCCATACTCTGGTGGACCCGACTCTATCGTGGCGTGTGGCGATTTGCGAGCATCCCGGACCTGTGGAATATCATCCGCGCGGCGTTTCTAGGCGCATTGGCCGTAAGTCTCGCATTGTTTATCTACAACCGTCTGGACGGTGTGCCGCGTACGTCGTTGTTGTTATACCCGGTGTTTCTGGTGTTTCTCCTTGGGTCGCCACGGTTGATATACCGGATGTGGAAGGATCACGGGTTGAATCTGCAGAGAGTATCGGGCAGGCAGCGCGTACTTATACTCGGCGCGGGACGGGCGGGCGAGATGCTGGCGCGCGAGATGCGGCGCGATGTGAGTTGCGTTGTGATCGGATTCCTCGATGATGACGCGCGGCTCCATGGCGCAAAGGTGCACGGCATCCCGGTCCTCGGCCGCATCACCGACATCGGCGATGTCATTAGTCATATTGACATCGACATCATTGTGATCGCGTTACCTTCGGCGACCAACACGCAGATGCGCCAGGTTGTCGAACTGTGTGAAAAAACCGGAGTGCCGTTCCGAACGTTGCCCAGATTACAGGATCTTGTCTCCGGCGGCCCGGTCGTGAAGGCATTGCGTGAGGTGGCGATTGAGGATTTGCTCGGCAGGGAACCGGTGACCCTGGACTGGAGACGTATCAGCCAGGGGCTTGCGGGCAAGGTGGTGCTGGTCAGCGGCGGGGGAGGATCGATCGGTTCCGAGCTGTGCAGGCAGATCGCGAGGCTTGGGCCGCAGGCGTTGATCATACTGGAGCAGAGCGAATTCGCGCTCTACTCGATCGAGACAGAACTCAGGGAAAAATTTCCTGGGTTGATCCTGCATGCCCGGCTCGGTGATATATGCGATCCCGCCTGCGTCGATCGTGTGTTCCGCGATCACCGTCCATCGATAGTTTTCCACGCGGCCGCGTACAAGCATGTGCCGATGCTCGAAGAACAGGTTCGCGCGGCGTCGCGCAACAACATTTTCGGCACCAGAAACCTTGCCGTTGCCGCCGACAAATACGGTTGCACCACGTTTGTCATGGTTTCGACGGACAAGGCGGTCAACCCGGCGAACGTGATGGGTGCGACCAAGCGGATTGCGGAAATCCTGTGTCAGACCCTAAGCAGGCGCTCGAAGACGCGGTTTCTGACGGTGCGATTCGGCAATGTACTGGGTTCCGCCGGAAGCGTGGTACCACTGTTCAAGCGGCAAATCGAGTCAGGCGGACCGGTCACGGTCACGCACCCGGAAGTGACGCGCTATTTCATGACGATCGCGGAGGCATCGCAACTGATTCTGCAGGCCAGCGTCATGGGCAACGGCGGCGAGATCTTCGTGCTGAACATGGGTGAGTCCGTCAAGATCCGTTATCTGGCCGAGCAGATGATCCGTCTATCCGGCAAGGTTCCCGGCGAGGATGTCGATATTGTCTATGTCGGGCTGCGGCCTGGCGAGAAGTTGTATGAAGAGCTGTTCTACTCGCAGGAGAGTTTTTCTGCGACGTCTCATGAGAAGATTTTGCTCGCGCATTCCCGTGAGACCGACTGGAACGCGCTCAACGACAGACTGGAGCAACTGGAGAATGCGTGCCGCCAGTACGATGAAGAGACGGCACGGGCGCTGTTAAAAGTGATGGTGCCTGAGATGAGTCAGGCTGATATGAACGGGCGTGACAACGTTATACCGTTACCGCGTCCGCAGGGAGTTGTGCAGGCATGATACAAAAGTTGAAAAAAGCGGTTTTTCCTGTGGCTGGCATGGGCACGCGGTTTCTGCCTGCAACCAAGGCCAATCCCAAGGAAATGTTGCCCATCGTGGACAAGCCCTTGATCCAGTATGCGGCGGAGGAAGCGATTGCGGCGGGTATCACCGAGCTGATTTTTGTCACCAGCAGCAGCAAGCGGGCTATCGAGGATCATTTCGACAAGAACTACGAAATGGAATCGGAACTGGAAAAGCGCGGCAAGTTTGATCTGCTCGAAATCCTGCGCGGCGTTGTGCCAAAAGGTGTTTCGTGTGTTTACGTGCGACAGCCGGAGGCGCTCGGTCTCGGGCATGCGGTTGGATGTGCACGCGATGTTGTCGGGGATGATCCGTTCGCGGTTATCCTTGCCGACGATCTGATCGATGGCGGCGGCCGCAGTTGCCTGCGGCAAATGGTCGAGATTTACGATCAGCGCGGATGCAGTGTGCTAGGCGTCGAACAAGTGTCGCCGGACGAGACCGATAAATATGGCATTGTGAAAGCACGCGAGATCAGCGAGCGTCTTTATGAGATGGATAGTATCGTTGAGAAACCACGGCCGAGCGATGCCCCGTCCGATCTTGGTGTGGTGGGGCGTTATATCCTGACGCCAAGGATTTTTCAGATGCTTGAACAAACCAGGCGCGGAGCCGGTGGCGAGATCCAGCTGACCGATGCCATCGCGCGTTTGTTAGCGGAAGAAAAGGTCTATGCCTACCGGTTCCACGGCAAGCGTTACGACTGCGGCGACAAACTGGGTTATCTCAAGGCTACCGTCGAATATGCGCTACAGCATCCGGTATTAAAAGACGGGTTTCGTCGTTATCTTGGCAGCCTACTCCCCATCCCAGACACCGCGGCAGCGGTGCCCGCACCGGACAAGTCTCGAGCCTCTGGTTGATATCGCTGCCGCAAGTCGCGCATCGAAGGCGGGAAATCGCTGCATGGTCAGGTATTAAACCCGCATCTGGTGCGGTAGAATGCCGTTTTGATCGTCGTTGCGGCGGTCAGGCGCCAGTAACGTGAACAGTACCGGAAAGCCGTGCGATCGAACTCCCAGAACACAATATCGTTGAGCGGCGAGTTTCCGACGCTGGAAAGCTTTGTCGGTAATACGCCGCTGGTCAGGTTGCAGCGCCTGCCCGGTCAGACGTCTAACATCATTATGGCGAAGCTGGAAGGTAATAACCCGGCCGGCTCGGTCAAGGACCGACCGGCGCTCAGCATGATCCGGCACGCCGAGGCGCGTGGTGACATTGCCCCCGGCGATACCTTGATTGAGCCGACCAGCGGGAATACCGGCATCGCGCTGGCTATGGCCGCGGCGGTCAAGGGTTACCGGATGATTCTCGTCATGCCGGAACATATGAGCATCGAGCGGCGCGCGGTGATGAAGGCTTTCGGCGCCGAAATAGTCCTGACGCCGAAAGAAGGCAGCATGGAGGCCGCGATTGACCTCGCTAGGGCGATGGCGGCGGAGGGCAAGGGCAAGGTGCTGGACCAGTTCTCGAATCAGGATAATCCGCGAGCGCACTACGAGAGCACCGGACCCGAGATATGGCGCGACACCCGCGGCAAGATCACCCACTTCGTCAGTTCGATGGGTACTACCGGAACGATCATGGGGGTGTCACGCTATTTGAAAGAGAAAAATTCTGCGATTCAGATTGTCGGTGTGCAGCCGATCGAGGGGGCCTGCATCCCGGGTATCCGCCGTTGGCCGAAGGCTTATCTGCCGCGTATATATGATGCGTCGTATGTCGACCGGATCATCGACGTCAGTGAGGACGAGGCAGTGGAGACGACGCGGGCGCTGGCTGCAGAAGAGGGTATATTCGCCGGCATCTCATCGGGCGGCGCGATCAGTGCTGCACTGCGCCTGTCGCGCGAGGTCGAGCACGCGGTCATCGTCACGATAGTCTGCGATCGCGGCGATCGCTATCTGTCCACCGGGGTTTTTCCGGCATAGCGTCGGGCCCGGCATCTCGACGCCGGGTTCGTGTCAACCGTTACGGTGCAGGGTATGAATGTTCTGGTGTTTGATATTGAAACCGTGCCGGACGTGGCGACAGGCCGTCACCTGTACGATCTCGAAGGGCTCAGCGACGCCGATGTCGCCAACGTCATGTACCACCGGCGGCGCCAGGAAACCGGCGAGTCCGAGTTTCTTAAACCCCACCTGCATCGTATCGTGGCCATCTCGGCGGTGTTACGGTCGCGCGACGCGTTCAAGGTCTGGTCGCTGGGCGAGCCCGAGTCCGACGAGCGGGAGCTGATACAACGATTTTTCGATGGTATCGACCGGTTTTTGCCAACGCTGGTGTCATGGAACGGCGCGTCTTTCGACCTGCCGGTCATGCACTATCGCGCGCTGTTGCATGGCGTCGCCGGGCGGCGCTACTGGGATACCGGAGATGACGATAAGGATTTCCGCTGGAACAACTACCTCAATCGTTATCATGCACGTCACACCGATTTAATGGACGTGTTGGCTGCCTATCAGGGGCGGGCCAGTGCACCACTGAATGAAATCGCTATCTTGCTGGGGTTTCCCGGCAAAATCGGTATTGGCGGCGCGCATGTCTGGGATAGTTATCAGCAAGGAAAGATTAACGATATACGCAGTTATTGCGAGGTCGACGTATTGAATACCTACCTGATCTACCTACGCTATCAATTGATTCGTGATCAGTTGACCGCCGATCAGTATCAAAAGGAATGTGGCGTGGTTCGGGAAGAACTGGAAAAGATGACTCAACCCCATTTTACGGAGTTTTTGCGGGCATGGGATCACGGCAAACTGGGCTAGAGCACCTCCGGATGCCGGTGACTACCGGGCGCAGCCGCAAACGACCCCTGCCGGAGCCAGTTGTTACCGAGGTGCGGTCGCTTGCCCATGACGGCCGGGGTGTCGCTCAGGTCGATGGCAAGACACTGTTCATCGACGGTGCGTTACCCGGTGAGCAGGTGCTGGTTGAGTATCGTGCGCGCAGTCGGCGTTACGATGAAGGACGGGTAGTGGAGATCGTCCGCGCCTCCGTGGATCGCGTCGTGCCAGGGTGCGAATATTTTGAGCGGTGTGGCGGTTGCAGTCTGCAGCACCTGAGTAGCCAGGGACAGGTAGCGCACAAACAGCAGACCTTGCTCGATAACCTCGACCGCATCGGTCACGTAATTCCCGATCAAGTGCTGGCGCCGATAACCGGGCCTGCCTGGGGCTATCGGCGCAAGGCGCGACTCGGCGTCCGCTTCGTCCGTAAAAAAAACGCGCTGCTTGTTGGTTTCCGGGAAAAGCGCAACTCGTTCATTACCGAGATCGAGCGGTGCCCGGTGCTCGACCCGCGTATCGGCGAGCGTATCGTTGAGCTGCGGGAACTGGTTGCGTCCCTCAAGGCTTACGATCAAGTCGCGCAACTGGAAGTGGCCGTCGCCGACAACGCCGCGGCGATCGTGGTACGCCACCTCGTCGCGCTTGATGCGGCGGACAGCGCCAAACTCGTCGAGTTCGGCAAGCAGCATCAGTTTCATATCTACCTGCAATCCGGCGGCGTTGACACTATAAAACCACTATGGCCACAAGACTCGTCACTGTTCTACCGGCTGGAGGAGTACGGGTTGGCGATGCGCTTCGAGCCGAGCGATTTCACGCAGGTCAATGCCGACATCAATCACCGTATGATTGCGCGAGCGGTCGAACTGCTTGCGCCCGGGACTCATGAGCATGTGCTCGATCTGTTTTGCGGCATAGGAAATTTTTCGTTGCCGTTGGCGCGCACCACCGGGCGGCTAACCGGCGTCGAGGGCGACGCGCGTCTGGTGCTGAAAGCGCGCGACAATGCCCGCGAGAACGAAATTACCAACGCAGGCTTCCTGATGGAGAATCTGGCGGTCGACGGCGTCATGAAACGCTTTAAGGGGCTGTCGCCCGACAAGGTGCTGCTCGATCCGCCGCGCTCGGGGGCGTGGGACGTTGTGTCCGGTATGTCGGCGATCAGTGCCTCGCGCATCGTCTATGTGTCCTGTGACACCGCGACGCTTGCGCGCGATGCCGGTGAGCTGGTGGCGAATCAGGGTTACCGGTTGATTAGCGCCGGCGTCATGGATATGTTTCCGCATACGTCGCACGTGGAATCGATCGCCTTGTTTGAGCGGCAATAACCGATGGCAACCGAAATCGAGCGCAAGTTTCTCGTGGTCAGCGATGCCTGGAAGCAGCGCGCCGGTGACGGCATTGCAATGCGGCAAGGGTATTTGCTTGGCAGCGAGAAGAGTTCGGTACGGGTGCGCGTTGCCGGCGACGAGGCGTGGCTGAATATCAAGAGTGCGACGCTCGGTGTCACTCGCGCCGAGTTCGATTACAACATACCCGCCGAGGACGCTAACGAATTGCTGGCGACCTTGTGCGAACGGCCGCTGGTCGAGAAGGTCCGCTACCATGTTATGCACGGCGAACACGTCTGGGATGTGGATGTCTTTTCCGGGGAGAACGCCGGCCTGATCGTCGCGGAAATCGAGCTGACGGACCAGAACGAGGCGTTTCAGAAACCGGTATGGGCCGGAGATGAAGTATCCGATGACCCGCGTTACTATAACGTGTGTCTGGTGAGGCATCCGTACCGGAGCTGGGGCGGCAAACGTTGATTGGCGGTGTTGTTGTCATGACCACGAAAGAAAACCATGCCGAATGACACGGGTGACGACGACCTCATTGTTGGATGCCTTATTGTGCCGTCGGCCCCGTGAAAATTCTCACCATCGCGTTTTTGCTGTCGCTCGTCGCCGGATGCGCTCCCCCGCCTGACGGGGTTGTGAATTTTGGGCTGGCCGCCCGGCCGGTCACGCTCGATCCCCGCTTCGCTACTGATGCCGTTTCGGCCCGCCTCAACCGCCTTGTCTACCGCCAACTGGTAGACTTTGACGACACCTATCAACCGGTTCCGGCGCTGGCGCGCTGGGAGAAACTCGCCGATCGCCACTATCGATTCCGGCTGCAGCGACATGGCAGGGATTTTCACAATGGCGCGCACCTTACCGCGGCGGACGTCAAGGCAACCTACGATTACGTGCTGGATGAGCAGAATGCGTCGCCGCATCGCGGTACCCTGGGCACGATCGAGCGCATCGAGGTGGTGGATGACGACACGGTGGATTTTTTTCTCAAAGAGCCCGACCTGATTTTTCCGGGCCAGTTGGTAATCGGTATCGTGCCGGCGAACCTGATCGATACCGGCCACGCCTTCAACAAGCTGCCGGTCGGGAGTGGGCCGTTCCGATTTGTTGACTGGCCGCAGGAGGGGCGCCTGACACTGCAGCGTGTGCCTGACGGGCAGGCGTTTCGTTTTCTCTATGTGCCTGATCCGACGGTACGCGTACTCAAACTGTTGCGCGGTGAGCTCGATATCATACAGAACGACCTGCCCCCGGAGTTGGTCCGGTACCTGGCGCAACAGGACGATGTGACAGTTGTGCGTGGCAACGGTGCCAACTTCAGCTATCTGGGTTTTAACCTGCAGGATCCGGACGTCGGTCGTCTCGATGTGCGCCAGGCGATTGCCCATGCGCTGGATCGGCAGGCCATCATCACCCATGTGCTGGGCGATGCCGCCCGGCCGGCCAGCGCGTTACTAGTGCCGGATCATTGGGCGGGCCATCCCGGACTGCCAGGTTATGCCTATGACCCGGCGTTATCGCGAAGACTGTTGCATGATGCCGGATACAGTAGCGAGCGGCCGCTGGCGCTAACGTACAAAACGTCCAGTGACCCGTTTCGTATCCGTCTGGCGACGATTATCCAGAGCCAGCTCGCCGATGTCGGTATCCGGGTGGCGTTGCGCAGCTACGATTGGGGGACGTTCTACGGTGACATCAAGTCAGGCCGGTTCCAGATGTACAGTCTGAGCTGGGTAGGCATCAAGACACCGGATATCTTCCGCTATGTATTTCATTCACAGTCGGTGCCGCCTGGCGGTGCCAACCGGGGGCATCTGGCGGACGCAGGCGTGGACGGCTTGATCGAGGCGGCTGAAACTGCCGCCGATACGGCGAGTCAGGCGGCGGACTACCGCAAACTCCAGGAACTCTTGTACCAGCGGCTGCCCTATGTTCCATTATGGTATGAGGATCATATCGTCGTGACGCGCCGTCAGGTAACCGGTTACCGCCTCGCGGCGGATGGTAACTATGACGGCCTGGAACGGGTGAAACGGACGCGATGACCCTTCGGAGCGACCCGTATATCGACATCGAACTGGCGAGCCAACGCCTGCGATTGCTCGATAACGCAAAGGTGGTGTTTATCGCGGCGGTGTCGACTGCACGCAACGGTGCCGGAGAACGTAACGGCAGCGAGTGCACGCCGCGCGGCTGGCACGTTATCCGCGCGCGCATTGGTGCCGGAAGCCCGGTTGACACGGTGTTTGCCGCGCGACGCCCGACTGGCGAGATTTACACCGCGGAACTCGGTGCGCGCTTTCCCGGACGCGACTGGATACTGACCCGGATACTGTGGTTGAGCGGGCTGGAGCCTGGCAGAAACCGCCTTGGCGATGTCGATACGATGCGGCGTTATATTTATATTCACGGCAGCCCGGATGCCACAACTATGGGCGTGCCCGCGTCGCATGGCTGTGTGCGGATGCACAACGCGGACGTCATCGCGCTGTTCGACAGGGTCATGGCCGGAACCCGTGTGCTGATCAGGCCATGACGAACTCATCCCGGTCGGCAGGCCCCCGATAACCGAAGAATAACTATTATTATGTTAAATATCTCGGTATCCCGATTGATCAGTGCGCTGCTGGTGATGCTGGGTGTGTCCTGTCTCGTCTTCTTTTTAATCCATCTGGTGCCGGGCGACCCGATTGAGGTCATGCTCGGGGAATCGGCGCAGCTGGCCGATCGCGAGGCTTTGCGGCATGCCCTGGGGCTTGATCTGCCGCTGCTAACGCAGCTGGTGAATTTTTTCGACGGGCTGCTACGCCTTGATCTGGGGGTTTCGCTGCATTCCCGTCAACCGGTGGTCGACATACTGCTGGAACGCGTTCCGGCGACTGCCGAGCTGGCGGTGGCGGCGCTCGCCGTCGCCGTCGCCGTCGCGTTTCCGCTTGGGATACTCGCGGCGATACGCAAGGACACGCTGTGGGATTACACGTCGATGGGGGTATCGCTGCTGGGAGTTTCGATACCGAATTTCTGGCTCGGCCCGATGTTAATCCTGCTGTTCTCGCTGTGGCTCGGCTGGTTGCCGGTGAGCGGGCGCGAAGGGCTGGCGTCATTGGTGCTGCCCGCACTGACGCTCGGTACGGCAATGGCGGCGATACTGGCCCGCATGATACGCGCGACGCTGCTGGAGGTGCTCGGTGAGGACTTTATTCGTACCGCACGGGCGAAGGGGCTGGACGAACGACGGGTGATTGGCGTACACGCATTGCGTAACGCGTTGTTGCCTATTATCACGCTGCTGGGATTGCAGCTCGGCGTGCTGCTGGCCGGGGCCGTGGTGACGGAAATCGTGTTCAGCTGGCCCGGGGTCGGGCAGGTGACGATCGATGCGATACAGCGGCGCGATTATCCATTGGTACAGGCCGCCGTGTTGCTGATCAGTTTCACCTATGTCCTCGTCAATACCATGACCGACCTGGTGTACGCCTGGGTGGATCCGCGCATACGTTTGCAGGAGGGAGGGTGATGCGTCTCTGGCTGCCGGGGGCGGTACTGCTGATCTGGTTTGTCATGGCGATCGCCGGACCGTTCTTCGCCTTGCAGCCGGATTATATTCAGCTCGACAAGATCATCGTGCCGCCGGGCGAGGGGGCCTGGTTTGGCTATGACGATCTGGGCAGGGCGTTGGGGGACCGCGTGGTTGCCGGTGCACAAACATCGTTTTTTGTGGCGCTCTGGGTGGTCGCCGTTTCGTTCATGGCCGGTACCGCGATCGGTGCGGCAAGCGGCTATCTGGGCGGCTGGTGGGACCACGTAACGGTCAGAGTCATCGATATCTTTCTCGCGTTTCCCGGAATTTTGCTGGCGATCGCGATGGCTGGCCTGATGGGGCCCGGTATCGATAACGTCGTCATCGCATTGAGTACGGTCGGCTGGGTGGGCTTTGCCCGGCTGGCGCGCGCGCAGGTGCTGTCGATCAAGCATCGCGAACATGTCCAGGCCGCCGTGGCGCTGGGTACCGGCCAGGCGCGGATCATCGTCAGACATCTGCTACCGCTGATCCTGGCGCCGCTGATAGTCGAGGCGAGCTTCGCGGTCGCCGGTGTTATTATCGGCGAGGCCGGACTGTCGTTTCTTGGTCTGGGTATCCAGCCGCCGGATGCCTCATGGGGCAGTATGATACGCGACGGCACCCGCTACATGCTGGTAGCGCCTCATATCGTGCTGGTACCCGGGGTGGCGCTGATGCTGGTTGTGCTGTCGGTCAATCTGCTCGGTGATCGACTGCGTGACAGGCTGGACGTACGGGCTGCCGCGCGTGACAGGCAAGTTTGAATAGCTGTGTTGTCGGGAGGATAACGAAACACGATGTCGCTGGGACCGCTGATGGTCGGCCTGTCGGGCTGCGAATTGACCCCGGTTGAACAAGAATATCTGCGCCATCCGCTGATCGGCGGTGTCATCCTGTTTGGCCACAATATCGAATCACCGGAGCAGATCACCGCGCTGGTGCGCAACGTTCATGCGCTGCGCGAGCCGCCTTTGCTGGTGGCGGTTGACCAGGAAGGCGGCCGGGTGCAGCGGCTGCGCAAGGGTTTCACCTTGTTGCCGGCCGTGCGCGAGCTGGGTCACATCCACGATCAAGACCCCCGGCGCGCGAAGACACTGGCCGAAACCACGGGCTGGTTGATGGCGAGGGAACTCCGTTCTGTTGGCATCGACATCAGTTTCGCGCCGGTGCTCGATCTGGATACCGGCCGCAGCGGGGTCATCGGCGACCGCGCATTCCACCGCGATCCGCAGATTGTCGCGGAGCTTGCCCATGCGTACATGAACGGTATGACGGCGGCGGGCATGTCGGCGACCGGCAAGCACTTTCCCGGGCACGGTTTCGTCGCGGCGGACACTCATACCGCGGTCGCCACGGACGAACGCAGTTACGCGGACCTCGAATTCGAGGATCTGCTGCCCTTCGAGCGGATGATTCACTATGGATTGCCGGCGCTCATGATTGCCCACGTGGTCTATTCAAGTATAGATCCCCATCCTGCGGGATTTTCGCCTTTCTGGCTGCGAACCGTGTTACGCGACCGCATCGGTTTTCAGGGGGCGATTTTTTCTGATGACCTGACAATGACGGGCGCCAGTGTCATCGGTAACGTCGTCGATCGTGCACAGGCGGCACTGGATGCCGGCTGTGACATGGTGTTGGTGTGCCACCAGCTCGAGCTGCTTCCGGGCATGCTGGACGAGCTGCGCCACACCAGCGATCCGGTCGCGGCGATTCGCCTGGCAAGGATGCACGGACGCCACTCGATCGGCCGCGGCCAGCTAGGCAAAGATCCGCGATGGCTGCAGGCATCACGCGCGGTGTTGGCTTACGCGCCGCCGGAAACCCTCGCATTAATTTGAAACAAACCGATGGAGAGTGATAGAGACTCATGACGGTATCAGGCCGCATCGCCAGTGTTGTGTTCGCATTGTTATGTATTCCACCGGTAGCGGCATTCGACGCGTTCCAGCCGCTGCCGAAGCAGCCGCCGTATCCTGCGGATAACCTGCCGACCAAGGCCAAGATAGCGCTGGGTAAACAGTTGTTCTTCGATCGCCGATTGTCGGATGACCGCTCGGTGTCGTGTAATTCCTGCCACGATCTGATGTCGGGCGGCGACGACGGCAGGCAGGTGTCGGTTGGAGCGCATGGACGCCACGGCCAGCGCTCGACACCGACGCTGTGGAACGCCGCCTTTTACGGCGCGCTGTATCAGGACGGCCGTTCGCCCAGCCTCGAGGATCAGGTGCAGACGCATGTGCTGGATGCGGACATCATGGGGCTGAAGGACGCCGCGATGCTGGAGCAACGCATCGCCGCAATCGACGGCTACCGGCAGCAGTTCGATCGGGTGTTCGGCGGCGTCAATGCTGTTACATCGCAAAACATCGCGCGAGCAATCGCCGACTTCGAGCGTACGCTCATCACGCCCGACAGCGCCTTCGACCGCTATCTGCGTGGCAACAAGCGCGCGTTGACAGATCAGCAGCAACGCGGCTTTGCCACTTTCATCGAAACCGGCTGCGCGGCCTGCCATTTCTGGGTTAATCTGGCCGGTCCGCAGCCCGGTCTGCAGCTTGCAATGGGCGAAGGGTTCTGGGAGCTGTTTCCGAACTATCGTGGCAGTCGATATGAGCAGCAGTACCATTTGCTGGACGATCCGGGACGTGTTCGCGTAACGGGCGTCGAGGGTCACCGGTACATGTGGCGGGTACCGACGTTGCGGAATATTGTGGTTACCGCGCCGTATTTCCATAACGGCTCGGTGGCGACGCTGGATGAAGCCGTGCGCGTCATGGCCAAAACTCAGCTGAACAAGGAAGTCGCCGCCGCCGACGTGAAAGACATAGTCGCCTTCCTGCAAAGTCTCGGCGGCCGGTTTCCGCGGATCGCGCCGCCCGAATTGCCGCCTGATGCGGTGGTCGAGTAGCTGGCTGGAGCAGCACGCTCAGTGTCGGAATTGAGTACGTATCGGGTCATTACGCGGCGGAGGTTTCGTGTATCCGTCATGGTTAAGCGCGGTAAAACCGTTTATAATTAACCGCTAAAAATCGGGTGGCACCGTTGTTGCTGTGTCCAGATAAAGGTTGGCAGAGAGCAGATTGTACTGTCGGTCAGCGAAAGGAGTCCCGATATAACTCTCTGTTTTAGAGGCTAAAACGATCTACAGTCCCCTAAGGTAATTGAAAAAATTGCCGATAATACAAAGGTAAACTGTAAACTTTGCCAACCTGCAGTAGCCGACCGACTATTACTGCCTGCCGAAAACCGGATCTTTCGGTCGAATCTCGAAACGGTTCATGTTTGCCAGACAATGACAGGGATTTTTTGGCACGTCGGCCAGAAAAACCCGGATTACTGACTGTGAACGATGACGTAATCGGTAAATTTCAGCACCTTCCCGCCGCCGTGACGCCACGGCGCGAGTGGCTGCGTTTTCGTATCGATCCGCGTTCTATCCTCCTTGGGCTGGTAGTTTTTACTGCGATGCCGTCGTTGTTGTTTGCGGACGGAGCATCCAGTTTCAATCAAACCAACTGGGGTGGCGGAAATACCGACTCGCCAGCGCTGGCGCCGGCGAACAACACCGGCTGGAACAAATGGAAATTGAAGGACAATCTGCTCTCGGCAGTTAACGGTGGGGCCGATCTGCTCGCGGTCGGACCGATCATTTCCATCCTGCATACGTTGGATAGCGATTTCGCGTTCGCGCAGGATTTCGTCACTCGTACCAGTGATGCCGACTTCACGGCAACCTTTGCCGGGGTGCCGCCAGTATTGACGAACGTCGATGTTTCCGGTGGTAGTATCCAGCTGGTGTCCGGGCAAGTCAGCGGTACGTATACGTCGACGCTGATAGATACCTACCTGCCGGGTGCTCATTACGGCCTGAAAAACGTGCTGTTCTCCGCAACGGTGCCGTCGGGCACGACGATCAGTGCGGACGGCGATCCCGGACAGTTCACCGCCACAATTTACCTGCGGGCCGGCAACACCACGCCCCCCGACGGCACATGGACGGCGTGGCAGGAGCTTGCCAACGGATTTACGATAGGCTCGTTCCTTGAGCGACGGTACGTGCAGTACGAGGCGCGGTTTGCGACCAACAATGCGGCCGTATCGCCGACGCTGGATGATGTCACCGTCGGCTACGTCAATTTTCCCAGCGGTACCGGTGTTGAAGTCACCGGGGACAGCGTCGGGCTCAAGGCCGGATTTTCGAGCGGTACCTATCTTTCCAAGATTCTGGATTTAACCAAGGGGCGGGAATTAACCACACTGGATTTCGACCGCACAACGCCGTCGAGCAGTAATGTATATATATTCGTCCGCGCCGGCAGCCAGCCCAGCCCGACGGCATCGCCGGCTAGCTGGACGGCGTGGACTCAAATATTAGCGGCGAGCCCGGCCAGTCTCGCGAGCCTCGGGGTGAAAAGATACTTTCAATACAAGACGGAAATTGTCGCCCCGTTGGGCGGGGCGCCGACGCTTAACAGCATAATGCTGAATTACCGGGATGATCCGGATACGACGCCGCGGTTACTAAGTTCATCGAGGCTCGATACAAATGCCGTGGCCAATCATATCGACGCCATCTACTGGACCGAGGACGCGACACTGCCGCCGGGATCGAAAGTGCAGCTTAAGCTTGCCGCTGCCGATCAGGGAGGTAACATAAGCGATAAAGATGCAAATGCGCTTGCCGATCCGCCTAATCCCACTAATGCCAATTATTTCGATGTCAATACTGCTGCTACCTATTTCGTAGGACCTGATAGCACGTTTGCTTCATACTGGAATTCGGCCAACGATCTGCCTGGTGGTTGTTTCAAGCGATCGATCTGGGTCGCCTGCACCAGTATTCCGGCTTCGCTTAACCAGGCACAGACACCTGCGAACGATCGGGTATTAGCCTATAAAGTTACGCTTGTGCCCGCCGGCGGTAACAGCCCCCTCGTATCCGATGTGATTGTCCGCTACGGCACTGGCAGTCGGCATGCGGTTACGGTGATTCCCGCTTCCGGAATCGTATTGTCCGAAGCCGACACGGTTACGGCGGTCAATGTCGGGGTGGTGCTGCATACGCAGCCAACGAATCCCGTTATGATCAGCTTCACCTCAAGTGACCCCGCCGAGGTGAAAGTCAATGGCGGCACATCAGCGCAGTTGACGTTTACCAATGCGAACTGGAATACTCCGCAGGACATCGCGCTGACAGCGGTGGACGATAGCGTCGCCGACGGAAACAAGGTTGTTACGATCGTCGCCGCGATAGACGCCGGTAGCGACGCAAATTACATCGGTGTCGACGTCGCGGATATTACCGTGACGAATAGCGACGATGACAAGTATATCGCGACGATCACCGCGACCGACGAGAACGCCGCCGAACTTGGTCGGGACCCGGGTACATTTACCATCAGTTTAAACGGAGTTGCAACGGCCAACACCGATATAAGCTTTGGCGTCACCGGTACGGCCAATCACGCCGGCAGCGATTACGCGCCGCTGCTGGCTTCGCCGGCGACAGTGATAATCGGTAACCAGACGGTGACCATGACGATAACGCCGGTGGATGACAATCTCCTCGAGGGTGATGAAACGGTTACGGTCACGCTGTCGCCGGGCACCGGATACGCAGTAGGTACTCCGGGCACTGCCACCGTCACGATCTTCGATGACGAGGTGCCGCTGGTGCCGACCGTCACGGTGACGGCGAGTAGTGTGAACGCCCGGGAATCCGATGGGACCCAGGGCTTTTTTACCGTCAGCCGGACGGGTCTGAAGACGAACCCGCTGGCGGTGTTTTTCTCGGTGGGAGGCACGGCGACGCCTGTCAGCGACTACACGGCGATCAGTGGCAGCAGCGTGATTATCCCCGCCGGCAGCAGCAACGTTGTGATAGCAATCAAGCCGGTTAACGACAGTCTGGTCGAGGGCGATGAAACCGTGACGCTGACGCTCGCCAGCCAGTCAGCTTATCTAATCGGTTCGTCCGGTAGTGCCGCCGTAACGATCATCGATGACGATGCCGCGCCCGCGCCGAGCGGTGGCGGCGGCGGCGGTGCATTCGGTTGGTTGCTGACGCTACTCGTCGGAATATTTGGTGTGTATCGCGCGCGCCGCGCGACTGCGGAACATTGATCGGGCGCAGGGTGGTCAATCCCGCCCATCCCACCTATAATCCGGATCAAGAAACATAACGACGTTTGCGACTACCGGATTGTCTATGATGACCCCCGAGCAGGCACTGGCCGTTCACGCGGAAGCCGACTGTTTGTATAGCGCAGCCCAGGTGGAAGCCGCGCTGGACAGTCTTGGAACGGCGATATCCGGCAAGCTTGCGGGAACCAATCCGTTATTGTTGTGCGTGCTGACTGGCGGCATGGTGCCGATGGGCATGCTGTTGCCTCGTCTCGATTTTCCATTGCACATCGACTATATCCATGCGACGCGCTATGGCGGTGATACCAGCGGTGGCGAAGTTCGCTGGATCGCGCGGCCGACAACACCGGTCAAGGGACGTGTCGTGCTGCTGATTGATGACATTCTCGACGAAGGCGTGACGCTCAAGACAATCCGCGATGAGTGCCTGGCTGCCGGTGCGATCGCCGTTTATATCGCGGTACTCGTCAACAAGTTGCACGAAAGAAAGAACGGGATGGAAGCCGATTTCGTCGGGCTTGATGTTGAAGATCGCTACGTGTTCGGTTACGGAATGGACTACAAGGGATATTTGCGCAATGCCAATGGAATATTCGCGGTAAAAGAACATGCCTGAACTTGCCATTATCGGTGGAACGGGGCTCACCTCGCTGCATAATCTCCACATCGTCCGGCGCGAGGTCGTGCATACGCCCTATGGCGAACCGTCTGGTCCGCTTACCTACGGTGAGCTGGGAGGAAAGGAGGTCGTGTTCCTGCCGCGTCACGGTTCCGGGCACAACATACCGCCGCATCGCATCAATTACCGCGCGAATATCAGCGCGCTGAAAGAAACGGGCGTGACAAAGGTAATCGCTGTTGCCGCCGTCGGCGGTATTCGTACCGACATGGTGCCCGGGCGGCTGGTGGTCCCCGACCAGATTATCGACTACACGTGGTCACGGGCGAACACCTTTTTCGAAGACGGGCTCACACATGTTACCCATGTCGATTTTACCTATCCATACGGTAACGATCTGCGCGACCTGATTATCAAGGCCGCGAAGGCAGCACGGCTCGATATCGCCGAGGAAGGAACCTACGGTGCGACGCAAGGCCCGCGACTGGAGACGGCGGCCGAGATCAACCGTTTGGAGAGCGATGGCTGCACCATAGTCGGTATGACGGGTATGCCTGAAGCGGTGCTGGCACGGGAGCTTGATTTATCCTACGCGACCTGTGCCGTTATCGCGAACATGGCTGCCGGCAGAGGCGATGGCGTGATCACCATGCGCCAGATCGAGCAGCACCTCAAGAGCGGAATGGAAAATGTGCGCACATTGCTGGAACATCTTGTGCCGCTGCTCTGATCGGGCCGTTGGCCGAGTACCGCTCAGGGTCTTGGTGGCGGCGCTACCGCTTTGGACGAATCCGGAACTGTCGGTGATGCGCCGCCCGGAAGCGCATCGGGGCGCGGGGTTGGTACAGGCCCCGACATCTCGATGACCGGTGGTTCGTACGGCGTTATCTGCGCGATGACCCCGAATTTCGGGTGATCAAAATAATGCAGTTCCTGACTGCGCATGCGGCGCGATTCCGTTAGCCGGAACGTGGTCACGGGGTTTAGGGCTTGTTCTATGCCGGTAGCCGCCGCCATCGAAGCAGGACGGAGATCGGCTTCACGCAGGACCAGATCGACCGCAAGGTGCAGGTAGCGGCTCAGATTGACTTGTACGATTCCTTCCAGCGTTTTATTCCCGGCGGTTCCGGCACTAATGTACACGCTGCCATTCTTGACCGTTCCGGGCTGGACCCAGCCGACGTGCAGCAACGGTTCATAGGCGGTCGATCGCCGTAAAGAGCGTAATGCGCCGGACAACCGTAGCGACTTTTCATCGATCAGTTCGAACGGCTCCGGATAGACCTGGACCTTGACGATACCGGACCTTGCGGGACCCTGGCCGATGGCGCCGGCGGCGGGCGTTGCCACGGAACCCCCGGGCGCCGACAGCGGGACGAAACGATGTGCGATGGCGGGATTGACCGCTGCCAGCTCCGGCTTGCCATCCGCGCCGCTCTTGAGTGACAGCGTGCTGGACGGCCGTAGAATAACCGCGTCTTGCAGAGAAGGTGTTCCAGGATCGGCCGGCCATCGTTCGCTGGCAGTATTCTCGCCGGCCATGTATTTAAATACAATCAGCTCGACTTCAAACCACTGGATGTCTTCGGCTGCATAGGCGCTGCCGGTGAACCAAACGAGCAGAAAAACGGTCAGAATGTGCATCATTATTTTAAAATAGATTGTTTGGTAATGTTCCGGTAATCCCGTATTGTCCCCCCGGGCAGCCACTATTGTAGCCAAGTCTTGACCTATGGCCATTAAAAAGATTCTGCGTATCGGTGAACAGACGTTGCTGAACACCGCTATCGCGGTGACGGAGTTCAATACCCCGGCGCTCGAGGCCCTGATTAGCGATATGTTCGATACGATGGCCGCAGCCGACGGGGCCGGGCTGGCCGCGCCGCAGATCGGTGTCGGGCTGCGTGTCGTCATATTCGGCGTTGACGCCAATCCGCGTTACCCGGATGTCGAACCGGTGCCGACCACCGTGTTGATCAATCCGGAAATTACCGTGCTCGACGACGGCCTCGAGGAAGGCTGGGAAGGGTGTCTGAGCGTTCCCGGCATGCGGGGTCTCGTTCCCCGATATCTCGCGATCCGGTACCGCGGCATGGATCAGCACGGGAATATCATTGACCGGAAGGTCGACGGATTTCACGCGCGCGTCGTACAGCATGAGTGCGACCATCTCGATGGTATCCTCTATCCGCAGCGTATCCGGGATATGCGCATGTTCGGTTTCGACGACGAACTGGCGGAATCCGGCCAACCGGAGTCTTTTCCCGAGAGTTAGGCGCCCCGGTCCGTGATGCCGATGTAGCCACTGCCCGAGCCATTTTCCCGGCGACTCTTCGGCTATAAAGGTTTTGTGTCTGTCTACCGATACATGGGAGGGGGCGTCCCTGGGCAGGGATTTCTAAAATTTACTCAATCGGATTAGACCAGCGCGCCACGTCGCGTATTTGTCATGAAAAACAACCAGCCGGTGACCGGTGTCGAGCAGCATCTGGATAGCGGCAAAATCCTGATTTCGGCAACGGATATGAACGGGGTCGTGACCTACGTCAACGACGACTTTGTGCGTGTGTCAGGGTTTTCGCGTGATGAACTGCTCGGTCAGAGTCATAATATTGTTCGTCACCCGGATGTTCCGCCGGGGGTATACGCCGATTTCTGGGGTAACCTGAAGGCCGGGCGGCAATGGCTGGGGGTTATCAAGAACCGCTGCAAGAACGGCGATCACTACTGGGTAGAGGCGTATGTCTGTCCGCTGTATGACGACAGGCAGCAGGTAGTCGGTTACCAGTCGGTCCGGACGCCAGCGGATCGGGATGACATCAGACGCGCGGAGACGGTATACGCACGATTACGCGGGTCGGGACCGCGGATTCCGCGCTACAGCGATTCCAGCCTGCGCTCAAAAATAGGTCTGTGCATGCTGCTCGTTGCGATGCCGCCGCAGCTGATGCTCGCATGGTATGCGAATGCCGGATTTGGTGTCGGCGCCGCGGGTGCATTTTGTACTATTGTGCTGTCGTTCCTCGCCAGTCACGTTCTCGCCAAACCTATGGCGCGCCTGGCCCACGAAACCCGTAACGTCATGGATAACGCGCTGTCAAACAGAATGTTCGGCGGCGAATATGACGACTTCGTGCAACTGCGCGTCGTGGTAAAAATTCTTAAAGCGCGCATCCGCACTGCGCTCGGTCGCGTTGCCGATGCGTCAAGCGAACTCGCGGACGCCTCGGTACGCATGACGAGCATCACCGGGCAAGCCAGTATGGTGATGGGCCGGAATCAGGTGCATGCCGAACAGGCAGCCGCCGCGATGAACCAGATGTCATCGGCAGTGCAGGAGATTGCCAGAAACACCATCGAGACCGCGCAGGCAGCGATCATTGCCGAAACGACAGCACAAACCGGCAAGGTCATCGTCATGGAGACCGTCAACAAGATCGACGGACTCGCGGAGGAAGTCGAGCGGCTGGCGGGCATGATCAAGACCGTCGAGACGCGCAGTGGAGACATCGGCAAGGTGCTCGATGTGATTCGCGGTATCGCCGACCAGACCAATCTGCTGGCATTGAACGCAGCGATCGAGGCCGCACGGGCCGGAGAGCAGGGGCGCGGTTTCGCCGTGGTTGCCGATGAGGTGCGTAATCTGTCGCATCGTACGCAGCAATCGACCGCGGAAATAAAGGAAATCATCGAGACGCTGCAGCAGGATGCTTCGCGGGCGGCAAAGACCATGCAGTTGAGTCAGATGAAGGCGAAAGAGAGCGTCGAGCATGCGGCGGACGCCGGCAGCTCATTGGAAAACATCATGGAGATGATTACCACCATACGGTCGATGACGGACCAGATCGCTACAGCTGCGGAGGAACAGACCTCGGTTGCCGAAGAAATAAACAAAACGATACACGCCGTTCATCAGGATGCCGAGGAAACGTCCGAAGGGGCCGAACAGACCAAAAAAGCCAGCGACCGGGTTCAGGAGCTGGCGGCACGCTTGCAGCGCCTGGTGGTTCAGTTCCGGACCTGAATCGTCGGAAAAGATCAGGGCGTTATCGCGTCGAGCACCCTGGCGACCGCCTGAACCCGTTGCGCACCCGCCGGGAGTTTCATGCTGAAACGCAGTTTTTCCTGCCCCTGCAGCCGATAGACCTGCGGTTGTTTCTGCACCAGCTGGATGATTTTCGCGGCGTCAATCCGTGGCTGCTCATCGAAAATAATTCTGCCGCCGTCATTCCCCGCTTCTATCTTGCGTATCCCCAGTGGTTGCGCCTGCACTTTCAGCTCGGTGATCGCGAACAGGTTCCTGGTGGCCTCCGGCAGCAGACCGAAGCGATCAATCATTTCGACCTGCAGGTCTCGCAACTCCTCGATTGATGCGGCATTCGCGATGCGCTTGTACATCACCAGCCGGCTATGAACATCCGGCAAATAATCGGCGGTAATCAGCGCCGGAATACCCAGGTCGACCTCGGCGCCATGCGTCAGCGGCTTGTCGAGGTCCGGCTGCTGCCCCAATTTCAGCGCCGCCACGGCCCGTTCCAGCAATTGGGTATAGAGTGTAAAGCCGATCTCGTGTATCTGGCCGCTCTGTTCATCGCCAAGCAATTCGCCGGCACCGCGGATTTCAAGATCGTGCGTCGCCAGCATGAATCCGGCACCGAGCTCTTCCAGCGACTCGATGGCCTCCAGGCGCTTTATCGCGTCTGCCGTCATCGCGTTGCGCGGCGGCACCAGCAGGTAGGCGTAGGCGCGATGGTGCGAACGCCCGACGCGCCCGCGCAGCTGGTACAGCTGCGCCAGTCCGAGCCGATCGGCGCGATTGATGATGATGGTATTCGCCGTCGGGATGTCGATGCCGCTTTCGATGATCGTGCTGCATACCAGCACATTGAAACGCTGGTGGTAGAAGTCCAGCATGACGCGTTCAAGGTCACGCTCGCGCATCTGGCCGTGCGCCACCCGTATCTCGACCTCCGGCACCAGCTGGGCGAGTTTGCGAGCCGTGTTCTCGATCGATTCGACCTGATTGTGCAGAAAATACACCTGCCCGCCGCGGCGTATTTCACGCAGAATGGCCTCGCGGATCAGCGGATCGTTCCATTCGCTGACAAATGTCTTGATAGCAAGACGGTGCGCCGGCGGCGTTGCGATGATCGACAGATCGCGGATGCCGGATAACGCCATATTAAGAGTGCGTGGAATGGGCGTCGCGGTCAGTGTCAGCACATCCACCTCCGAACGCAGCGCCTTCATGCGCTCTTTCTGCCGGACACCGAAGCGATGCTCTTCGTCGAGTATCACCAGACCCAGCCGGGAAAACCGGACGTTTTCCTGCAGGAGCTTATGCGTGCCGATGACGATATCGAGCCTGCCGTCCTCAAGCTCGTGCAATACCGCCGCCTGTTCCTTGCGGCTGCGGAATCGCGACAACAGGTCGATGCGTACCGGCCAGTCGGCGAATCGATCCTGGAAATTCTGGAAATGCTGTTGCGCGAGCAGCGTCGTCGGCACGAGGACCGCGACCTGCTTGCCCCCCTGGGTCGCGACGAATGCCGCGCGCATCGCCACTTCGGTCTTACCGAAGCCGACGTCGCCGCACACCAAGCGGTCCATGGGTTGTTCGCGTCGCATGTCGGCCAGTACCGCATCGATCGCCGACTGCTGGTCCGGCGTTTCCTCGAACGGAAAAGTGGCCGAGAAGCCGGCGTATTCGTCGTCGGCCACCGGAAACGCATGGCCGCTGCGTGCGGCGCGTCGGGCGTAGATATCCAGCAACTCGGCGGCGACATCGCGGACGCGTTCGGCAGCGCGCCGCTTGGCGCGTTGCCACTGCTCGCCACCGAGCCTGTGCAACGGAGCGTGCTCGGGAGACGCGCCGGTGTAACGGCTGATCAGATGCAGCGACGCGACCGGTACGTAGAGTTTGTCGCCATCGGCGTAAGTAAGCGTCAGAAACTCCGTCGTTGATCCTCCTACGTCGAGTATCTGCAACCCCTGGTAACGGCCCACGCCATAGTCTTCGTGTACGACCGGCGCGCCGATCTCCAGCTCGGTCAGGTTACGTACCACGGCGTCGGAGTCGCGGGTACGTGCCTTGCGGCGGCGGCGCTGCATGGCCTGCTCGCCGAACAGCTGCACTTCGGCAATGACGGCGATGGACGGGTTCTCGAGCATCAACCCGTTCTCCAGCGCAGCCACGGTGATGCCGACCGGTGCGGAGCTATCCAGAAATGCCTGCCAGCGCTCAAACGGCGCGGGATGCACGCGGTACTGACGGAGCAGTTCCAGCAGAGTTTCGCGCCGGCCGGCGCTTTCAGCGGCAAACAGCGCGCGTCCGTCAAAATTCTTTAGAAACGTCGTCAGAGCCGCGGCCGGTTCTGCGGCCCGGTGCTGGATCGTCAGGGTCGGCACAGCCTGGGTCGCCATGTTGTAAAAGCCGGCACGTTTCTCCAGCTCAAAGTGACCGAGGGCGACGCGCGGCAGCTTGCCGGCCAACTGGAAGAATTCGGGTGACTGCAGGTAAATCTGTTGCGGCGGCAACGGCGGGCGCTCGGGATCGAGGCGATGTTGCTCGTATCGTTCCACGGCATCGAGCCAGAACCGATCGGCCGCCTCCCTGGCCCCGTCGCTGATAATGAACAGGGTGTTCCTGGGCAGATAGTCAAACAGCGTTGCGGTGTTGTCGAAGAACAACGGCAGGTAGTATTCGATACCTGCCGGCGCAATGCCGTTGCTGACGTCCCGATAGATAATGCTGCGTCGCGGATCACCCTCGAAGGTCGCGCGATAGTTTTCGCGGAAGCGGGCGACGGCCGCTTCGTCGAGCGGAAACTCGCGTGCCGGCAGCAGGCGCACGGAGGCTACGCTGGCCATCGATCGCTGTGTTTCGGGGTCGAAGGCGCGAATGCTCTCGACCTCGTCGTCGAACAGGTCGATGCGGTAGGGGATGTCGCTGCCCATCGGGAACAGATCGACAAGATTGCCGCGCACGGCAAACTCGCCGTGCTCCATCACTTGCGAGACGCAACGGTAACCGCACGTGGTGAAGCGGTCGCGCATGACCGTGGGATCAAGTTTCTCGCCAACGTCGAGCATCAGGCTCGACCGGTCCAGATAGTCGTGCGGCAGCAACCGGTGCATCGCGGTCGTTACGGATACCACGAGCACGCCGTGGGTCAGCCGTGGCAGGCGGTATAACGACGCCAGCCGTTCCGAGACGATGTCCTGGTGGGGCGAAAACGCGTCGTACGGCAATGTCTCCCAATCCGGAAAAGTCAGCAGCGGCAGGTTCTGCGGATCCGGATTGAAGAACTCGAGCTCCTGCGTCACACGCGCAGACGTGCGGGCATCGGCCGTGATCAGTACCACCGGCGCGTGGTGCCGGTGCGCCGCCATCGCGACGACAAGTCCGTCGCTACTGCCGTAAAGCCGGCCCCATGCGATACGGTCGCCCGGTTCAGACGGTAATGGCGGCGCCAGCGGGCTTGCGCGCGGTTCGGAAGCGTCGGCAGTGACAGCCGTATCGGGCATGATGCAGGGTCCAGCGAGATTAAGGAGACTTATCGCGTTTCAGCGAGCGATGGAAAAGGCGCATTTTGGCATATTGAGCAGCAAACTACCGTCTTGTTTTCAGCAGGATGTAAACAGCCCCGGTGCCACCGTCCGCGGGCAGCGCCGAGTAGAACGCAAGCACATCCGGGCGTTGCCGCAACCAGCCGTTTACCTGCGATTTCAATACCGGGTAGGCGGTGGCGGACCGGTGTCCCTTGCCGTGAACCACGAGTACGTAACGGCGGCGATTGCTGGTGCTGAGTTCAATAAACCGGTCGAGCGCCAGGCCCGCTTCATTCGCGGTCATGCCATGCAGGTCGAGCCTGCCTTCAAGCGTAATCTGGCCGCGCCGCAGCCGTCGTAACAGGCTGTGCTGCAGCCCGGGTCGCACGAAGTCCAGGGATTCTTCCGCGCCGACCGGCGCGACCTCGCGCATCTCGTTGGACGGTGTGGATGCCGTCGGGCGTTCATCGCGCCGTTTCTGTGGTCGCGGTGCTGGTCGTTTACTGCGCCGGGTCTGGTTTTCAGCCGGTGCCGGCAGTGGACGGACGTCGGCGACGGCGTCGCGGAACAACTGTGCGTCGAGGTCGGATACGGGTGGCTTGCGGGGCATGGCGGCGTTCAAAAAATTATTTGGCTTGTTTGCAAGTGCGAAAATTATAGTAAACAAATATATATATCGCTAATGACAAGTGATCCATGCAGATATTCGGCAGGAAAAATATCAACAGCCCGGTCGCTGCCCTAAGGACTGGAAAACCATGATAGGGTAGAGGGAAACACGGTTTGGCGATAGCGGGGCCGAATTGGCGCGAAAAAATCCGGTGTAAACGGTGAGCGGAGATGACGATCATGGCATTCATGCCCTGGACCGACGCGTTTCTCACCGGTTTTCGAATCATCGACATCCAGCACCGCTGGCTGGTGGACGCAACCAACCGATGGTATGACGAAGCGTCACAACCGGAGCCCGATCCGCAGGTCATCGGCGAGGTTCTCGACGGATTGATGGACTACGCCGACAACCATTTTCGCGTTGAGAACGGTATGCTGAACCGGCCTGGATATCCGGGGTCGGAAGGCCATATCGCCGAGCACGCTAATTTTGCGGTACAGGCTGCCTGAATTTCAGGAACAGTATCGGACTGGCAGGCGGGTGCCTGTGGGTATGATCGTTTTTCCGAAGCACTGGTTAACGAATCATATTCCGAAAATCGACCAGACCTATGCGATTTCCTGGAAAACGTGGCGCATGTGACCGCGTCCGTCGCCGGGCCGATATCGGCGTGGCGGGTATTGAGCGGCGGTCGATATCATAGGCGGTCGATATCATAACGGGATAACGGCACGGGTTTGCGCGACAAGTATTGTTAAAGTTCGGGCTCGTTCGGGACGTTAAGGCAGCCATGGAGCATCGCCAGAATGTTCGTCATCAAGTGGATTTCACGGTAGCGCTGCGCTGCCGCGGCCGTAACTTGCCAGATTGCCGTGCGCGGAATATCAGTCTGGACGGCATGTTGGTCGAGACCCAGGAGGATCTGCCGAAGAACGCGCTGGTCGAGATTGAATTCAATTTACTGGTCGAGGATAGCCAGGAACGGCGTCGTGTACTGGCGACCGTGATACATCACCAGAATGGAACCGGTTTCATGTTTATTGAGGAGTTACGCCTTTATCCGTTCCGTAGTCTGGCGGGCCTGATCGAATCGGTTTGATCCCGGATCGTTATCGGCCAGCGCAAAGATCCTGATTCAAAATATACCCTGGCCGGATCTCATGGCCGGGTAGTTCCGCGGCTTTCCTCCAGTGACGAAGCGGATCTTGTCGGAATGCAAATCCAGTGAACATACGAAAAACCAGGCGCGTTCGATATACTGTTGTTGGCCGATTTCGATTCGGTATACGCGGTAACGATGACGTGGCCGCGAAGCCGTATATCGGGCGATGGCCAATGTCGCGCACGGTCATCCCGACACTCTCTACACAGGAACCGCATTTACTATGGGCATAGTGACCGCCTTGCGCGAATTTGCTCGCGATTATCGTTTCGGTCTGTGGTCGTTGACCGGTAATGAGCGGGATTCAGGCGCCAGCCTGAGCATTGTGTATGCCGGCTGTGAAAAGAACAAAAACTACATCGCCAATATGGCGTTTGCCGAAAATTTCACCGAGATCTATCTTGGAAAGAAATGGCTTTGGGATGTCAGGAAAATCGGTCGGGTGCGCCACGACCGGGGTGACGTGTTGATCATGGAAATCAATAGACGGTTGCAGGCGTGGAGCGGGGCGCGTGGCTACTATGTGCCGGTCTGGATAGACGGGGAGACGTCGTTCGACGATATATCCCGCCTCATGAAGGTGAGTGAGCGCTTGAAAAGCGATTTGCGCCGCATTCGCAAAAACGGCCTGACGTATGAAGTAACCCGGCGTCAGGATCTGTTTCTGGACTTCTACCATCGCATGTATCTGCCCTATACCCTGCAGGCCCACGGCGATGAAGCGGTTCCGCACTCGCTGGATACCGTGATGAGCGCGTCTGATCGTAGTGACTTGCTGTTGGTTAAACGGGATGGCGACGTTATCGCCGGCGAAATCATCGTTTATGAACGCGACGGTGCGAGATTCTGGTGCAGCGGCGTCGTGAACGGAAACTATGACCATGTTAAGGCCGGCGCGCTGGCCGCGCTATATTATTACCGCTATCTGTATTTGTCAGAGCGAGGGTATGACCAGGTGCATCTGGGTGCGACGCGTGCCTTTCTCAAGGATGGCGTGCTGCAGTACAAGAAGAAATGGGGCATGGGCGTACTCGGCGATCGAAGCAGCGGCTTTTATATTCGTTTGTTACACGCCACCGCCGGGGCGAGATCATTCTTGATGAATAACCCGTTCTTGTACGACAGCGGGGGCGAATTACTTGCCGCGGTGTTTACCGACGCCGCCGATACGCCGGGTGAAGAATGGATCCGCAAGCAGTATCAGCAATTCTACCTTCCCGGCATAAGCCGGCTGGTATTCCATACGTTCGAGGCCGTGCCCGATCAGGTGAAAATACCCGACGACCTTAAAGGCCGCGTCGAGTTTCAGCGTGCAATTTCGTCAGTGAAGGTCACGTATAGCGTGCGCTAGCGCGGCAGGCGTTCCTTCAGGTGGTCGGCGAGGCGCAGCGCCATGGCAACGATCGACAGCGTTGGATGCGCGTACCCGGCGGTAGGGAAGACCGAGCTGCCGCCGACGTAGAGATTCGCAATGCCGTGCACACGACAGTCGCGGTCAACGACGCCGTGTGCCGGATCAGCCGCCATACGGGTGGTCCCGATGTGATGTACACCAGCGTACTGTTGTTCCGGGCGGGGCCACTCGTCGTTGTCGGCCAGCAACCAGTCCGCCAGCCGGACACGACCGGCACCGATGCGGCCCAGCTCTTCGCCTATCGAACGCATCGCGCTGCGCAGCGTATGTTTTTCGCGTAGCGTCACCCGCAAGTGGCGACGCACCTTGTTTTGTCCGAGCGCGTCACGTTCCGTTGTCAGGGTGATGCGGCTCTCCGGGTCAGGCGCGACCTCGCACCGGGCCAGAATGCTCAACGGTCGCGCGGTCTGGCGTTGGTATATGTCCTTGCCGACCGCGTCGAGGTGGGTGATCACCGCCCAGATGTCGTGACCGAGGTCGGCGGGCCACCGGCCCGTTTGCAGCAAATTCTTCAGGTGGTACATCGACAGCGCCCAGTCGCTCGTTGCCCGCATGGTCTCGAACTCGGCGACCCAGTTCAATGTTTCATGGCGCTCTTGCGTGGCTCTGGACGGGCCAAGCATCGCCTCGAAACCAAGACCGTTTTTCCGGAAACCACCGACCATGGTGTCGAACAGGCGATTGTTCTCGGCCACGACGAACGCCGCTTCCTCGCAGCGCAACTGATCGATATAAAACCGGCCGACCAGGTCATGGTCGTTGCCGAGCCCCCGGGGCGCCGAACGGTTCGACAGCAACAATATCCGGGCGTTTTCTATGCCGCCGCAGGCCAGAACATAGTTATGCGCGACCACTCTGGTCTGCTCGCCGGTCAATGTCTTTACGGTGGCGCCGACGATGCGCGACACGTCCTTGTCGGTCTCCAGCTCGGTGACATTGGCGTTCAGATAAATAGCAATATTGACGGCGTTGACCAGCTCATCGCGATATTTCTTGCCGAAGCGGGTCGGTGGACTGAGGTGCCAGACGCGGGGTGAGAATTTGGCGGTATCGAACGGCGGCAGGTCGGGGTGTATATCCGAAAACGAGGCGAGGTCGAAGCTGTCAGTACCGAGTTCGCACAATGCCTGCGCCGGCGCATAGTACGGATCCAGCGCCGCCTTCTTAATCGGCCATCCGCTATACGGCACCCACGGACGTGTTTCAAAGTCTATCTCGGTCAACGGCGCACAATGCCCGACCCAGTGGTTAGTCGTGCCGCCGAAAAACCGCAGGCGTGATTTGCCGACATCATAGAGCTGGCGATAGCCGGTGTCTTCGCCGTCGTAGAGTGCCTGTGTCGCTTCTTCATGTTCGAAACCGCCGCTTTCGAGCAGACAGACGCGGACACCGGACCCGATGAACGCGCGAGCGAGCGTCATGCCTGCCGCGCCTGCGCCGATAATGCACAGGTCGGCGTCAATCTGTTTGGTCTGAATCCGGCGCAGGTCTGCTAGCATCGACGATCAAACATCTAAAAACAGCAACGCCGCTGTACAAAGATCCGCCTCGCAGCGGGCGACTACCCAGCCGTTGATAATCACGCTGTCGCCTTGCGCGAAGTCTGTTGAGCGCTGTTGTTTGATCGCGCGCGCGATCAGCTTTGGCTCGCCATAATAAGGCGCCAGCAAGCGGCGTACGTTCGGCAGGGCGTTGGCGGCCATCGTTGGATAGTGTTCACGATAGCGGTGCGCCATGGCGCTCGCGGTAACCCCGTCGGGGAACAGCGTCTGCAGCGTATGTTTCAGCGGATCAACTGGGAAAGGCGCGCGCACGCGCGCGTACGCCGACGCGGGAACGGCCGCCCAGCCGATTCCCTGTACCACAATGGCGGCGAAGGCCTTGAGCACGGTGCGGCGGGTAGGGCGGTGAGACATAACGTTAAATAGCCGACGGTGGATTCATCAACAGGGGTCGCTGCAATAGCGGTCGCCCTCAGACATGCTCAAGACTCCCCAAATCCGTACGGGAAGTCAACAAACTTTGCGGTAGCTACATAGAGAGGCGGAAAACAAAAAAGCGCTCGAGAAGCAGATGCTTTTGGACGCTATATGGATTCCCTGAAACTTGGAAATGGCTCCCCGGGACGGACTCGAACCGCCGACCAGATGATTAACAGTCACCTGCTCTACCGACTGAGCTACCGGGGATCCGGAAACATCGAAGGTGCGTATGGTACGGATGGCATCCCGGCGGGTCAATAGAAATGGCCAAATTGCCGGTCACTGCCGCGCCCTTGTGTGATGCGGCGGGAATCCTACACGGTCAGCGCTTTTTTCAGGCGCTGCATGGCCTTCTCGAGCGTCTTCATATCCGTCGCGAACGACAGGCGCATATACCCAGGGGCGCCGAACGCCGAGCCGGGAACCAGCGCGACGTTGGCTTCATTGATCAGGTATTCCGCGAGCTCCAGGTCGTTATGCACGCCATCGATTTTTTTGATGACCTCGCGCATGTTCGGAAAACTGTAGAACGCCCCCTGGGACTCGAGACATTCGACGCCGTCCATATCATTCAGCGCCGCCACCACGAAATCGTGGCGTTTCTTGAACGCGACGACCATCTCCTGAATGCAGCCCTGATCGCCTTCAAGCGCCGCCTGTGCCGCGACCTGTGCGATCGACGTCGGATTCGACGTGCTCTGCGACTGGATGTTGGCCATGGCCTTGATGACGTTTGCTGGTCCTGCCGTGTAGCCGATGCGCCAGCCGGTCATCGAGTACGACTTCGATACGCCGTTGACGACGAGCGTACGGTTATAGAGTTCCGGAGACACGTTGAGGATGTTGCAGAACGGATCGTCGGTCCACCAGATATGTTCGTAGATATCATCGCTGACGATGGTAATCTTCGGATGATTCTTCAGCACATCCGCGAGCGCCGACAGCTCCTTGCGTGTGTAGGCAACGCCGGTCGGATTGGACGGGCTGTTGATGACGACCAGCCGGGTCATCGCCGTGATGGCGGATTCGAGCTGTTTCGCCGATATCTTGAAGCCCTGATCCAGCCCCGCCGAGACGATGACCGGCACGCCGCCGGCCAGCAGCGTGATATCCGGATATGAGACCCAGTAGGGCGCCGGAATAATGACTTCATCGCCCGGATTGAGCAGTGCCTGGGCAAGATTGTAGAGACTATGTTTGGCACCGCAGGAAACCAGAATCTGGTCCGGCTTGTAGGCGAGCGCGTTGTCGCGCTGGAACTTGGCGATGATCGCATTCTTCAGTTCGGGCGTGCCTTCGGCGGCCGTGTATTTGGTGAAGCCTTTCTTGATCGCGTCGATCGCCGCCTTCTTGATGTGCTCCGGCGTATCGAAATCGGGTTCGCCGGCGCCGAGGCCGATGATATCCTTGCCGGCCGCCTTAAGTTCCTTCGCCCGGGCCGTGACAGCCAGGGTTGGTGACGGTTTGATGCTTAGTGCGCGCTTGGAAACTTGTATGGTCATGTACTTGGTCGACGGTCCGGTGTAGGTGAACGAATTCCCGATTGCGTATTTGTGACAAACTCGGTCGGTGTGGCGGCACTATAATAGTTGAAGTCCGTAGGAGTCCGAAAGAGCATGAGTCGAACTTTTGAATTAACCGCGGCCTTTGAGCCCGCCGGCGATCAGCCGTCGGCGATAAAATGCCTGCTCGACGGGCTGGCGTCCGGGCTGGCGCATCAGGTGCTGCTCGGGGTCACGGGCTCCGGCAAGACGTTCACCATTGCGTCGGTCATAGAACGGGTGCAGCGGCCGACGCTGATCCTGGCGCCGAACAAGACGCTGGCGGCGCAGTTGTACGGGGAAATGCGCGAGTTCTTTCCGCACAATGCCGTCGAGTACTTCGTGTCGTACTATGACTACTATCAGCCGGAAGCCTACGTGCCCGCGTCGGATACTTTTATCGAGAAAGACGCGTCCATTAACGAGCACATCGAACAGATGCGGTTGTCGGCGACCAAGGCGTTGCTGGAGCGCCGCGACGCGATTATCGTCGCCTCGGTGTCGGCCATCTACGGTCTCGGCGATCCCAAATCCTACCTCGGCATGGTTTTGCATCTAGTGCGTGGCGACGTGATCGACCGCCATGCCGTGTTGCGCCGTCTGTCCGAGCTCCAGTACACCCGCAACGATATCGAGCTGAATCGCGCCACCTACCGGGCCCGCGGCGACGTTATCGACATTTTCCCGGCGGAGTCGGACCGGGAGGCCGTCCGGGTCCGGCTGTTTGACGACGAGATCGAATCGCTCGGCTATTTCGATCCGCTGACCGGCGAGATACTGCGGGACACGCCGCGTCTGACCGTCTATCCGAAGTCGCATTATGTGACGCCGCGGGAGACCGTGCTGCGCGCGATCGATCAGATCAAGGAAGAATTGAAGGAGCGGCTGGAGTTCCAGCGTGCGAATGGGAAGCTGCTTGAGGCGCAGCGCCTCGAACAGCGCACCACCTTTGATATGGAGATGATGCGTGAGTTGGGCTATTGCTCGGGCATCGAGAACTATTCGCGTTATTTGTCCGGGCGGCAGGCGGGCGAGCCGCCGCCGACGTTGTTTGATTACCTGCCGCCCGACGCGTTGCTGGTGATCGATGAAAGTCATGTCACCGTGCCGCAGCTTGGCGGCATGTACCGCGGCGACCGGTCACGCAAGGAGACGCTGGTCGAGTACGGTTTCCGCCTGCCATCGGCGCTCGACAACCGGCCGTTGCGCTTTGAAGAGTTCCAGCGCCTGTCACCGCAGACCATTTATGTGTCCGCGACGCCGGGTAGCTACGAAATGGAGCATGCCGGCGCGATCGCCGAGCAACTGGTGCGGCCGACCGGCCTGATCGATCCCGAGGTCGAGGTCCGTCCGGTGACGACGCAGGTGGACGATCTGTTGTCCGAGATCCACAAGCGCGTGGCGGTAGCGGAGCGCGTTCTGGTGACGACATTGACCAAGCGCATGGCCGAGGACTTGACGGAATACCTCGACGAGCATGGCGTGCGCGTGCGTTACCTGCATTCGGACATCGAAACGGTGGAGCGCGTCGAAATCATCCGCGACCTGCGCCTGGGCAAATTCGACGTGCTGGTCGGCATCAATCTGCTGCGCGAGGGTCTGGACATGCCGGAGGTGTCGCTGGTGGCGATACTCGACGCCGACAAGGAGGGATTCCTGCGCTCGGAGCGCTCGTTGATCCAGACCATGGGGCGGGCGGCGCGCAACCTGAACGGCAAGGCCATTTTGTATGGCGATCAGATAACCGGTTCGATGCGGCGTGCGATTGACGAGACCGAGCGCCGCCGCGCCAGGCAAGTCGCCTACAACACGGAGCACGGCATCACGCCGCGCAGCATCATCAAGGCCGTCACGGATATTATGGAAGGCGCGCGCACCCATCCGGGCGCGCCGCTGCCGGCGTACCAATACGCCCAGGTGGCCGAGGAGGTCATGCGGTACGCCGCGATGTCGCCGGAGATGATCATGAAGAAGGTCAAGCAGCTTGAGCAGCAGATGCACAAACACGCCCAGAATCTTGAGTTCGAGGACGCCGCGCGCATCCGCGACGAAATTGCTCACTTGCAGGAAGTGGGGCTGGGATTGCCGGCAACGCGGGCCGCTGGCGCACGATAACCGGCGTCCCCTTGTCACCGGGAAGGGCATTCCTGTATGCTCTCGCCCCTTCGATTGTAGGCGCGTAGCTCAGCTGGTTAGAGCACCACCTTGACATGGTGGGGGTCGTTGGTTCGAGTCCAATCGCGCCTACCAGATTGAGTGGCACTGCCTCGACGGGGTGCGTTTTTAGGTCCGCCGGACGGCTCTCTGGGAACACACTGGATAAGAGAATATGCCGGTCATCACGCTGCCGGACAACAGTCAGCGAACATTCGATCATCCCCCGACGGTGCAGGAGGTCGCGGCGTCCATCGGTGCGGGTCTTGCCAAGGCGGCGCTGGCCGGCAAGGTCGACGGCAAGGTGGTCGATATGTCTCACGTCATCGACGCTGACGCACGCCTGTCGATCATCACCGACCGCGATGCCGAAGGCCTGGAAATCATCCGCCATTCGACCGCGCATCTGCTCGCGCACGCGGTCAAGCAATTGTTTCCCGGCGCGCAGGTGACCATCGGTCCGGTGATCGAGGACGGCTTTTATTACGACTTCGCCTATCCGCGCGGCTTTACGCCGGACGATCTCGAAAAGATCGAGCAGCGCATGAACGAACTGGCGGCGCAGGATTTACCGGTCGCCCGGTCGGTGAAATCGCGGGAGGAGGCGATCGCCTATTTCCGTGGTATAGGCGAGGAGTACAAGGCCCGCATCATCGAAGAGATCCCCGTGCATGATCCGATTTCGCTGTACGGGCAGGGTGAATTCGTCGACCTGTGTCGCGGACCGCACGTGCCGAACACCGGCAAACTCAAGGCGTTCAAGCTGACCAAGCTGGCCGGCGCCTACTGGCGTGGCGATGCAAGCAACGAGATGTTGCAGCGCATCTACGGTACCGCGTGGCCGGACGCGAAGGCGCTGAAGGGCTATCTGCATCGCATTGAGGAAGCGGAAAAGCGCGATCACCGAAAACTCGCCAGGCGCCTCGACCTGTTCCATATACAGCCGGAAGCGCCGGGCATGATCTTCTGGCACGCGAACGGCTGGGCTGTCTACCGCGAAATCGAAAATTACATCCGCTCCGTGCTGGCTGAGCACGGCTATCAGGAAGTGCGCACGCCGCAGGTGGTGGACCGCAGCCTGTGGGAGAAATCCGGCCACTGGGAAAAATTCCACGCCGACATGTTCACGACCAGCTCGGAGAACCGCGAGTACGCGATCAAGCCGATGAACTGTCCGTGCCACGTACAGATCTTCAACCAGGGCGTGACCAGTTACCGTGACCTGCCGCTGCGCCTGGCGGAATTCGGTTCGTGCCATCGCAACGAACCGTCTGGCACCTTGCACGGCCTGATGCGGTTGCGCAACTTCGTGCAGGACGACGCCCATATATTTTGCAGCGAGAAGCAGATCCAGGCCGAGGTGTCGGCGTTTATCGATCTGTTGTTCAAGGTGTATGCAGACTTCGGCTTCACCGAGATCATCATCAAGCTGTCGACCCGGCCGGAAAACCGCGTCGGCGATGACAGCGCCTGGGACAAGGCCGAGCATGCGCTCGAAAAGGCCTTGAACGACAAGAATTTGGACTGGGATCTGCAGCCGGGAGAGGGCGCGTTCTATGGGCCGAAGATCGAGTTCTCGCTCAAGGACTGTCTGGGGCGGATCTGGCAGTGCGGTACGATGCAGGTCGATTTCTCGATGCCGGGCCGGTTGGGCGCCCACTTTATCGCCGAGGACGGCAGCAAGCAGGTGCCTGTGATGCTGCACCGCGCCATCCTCGGGTCGATGGAGCGGTTTATCGGTATTTTGATTGAGGATTCAGGTGGTTCGTTGCCGATCTGGCTGGCCCCGCTGCAGGCCGTCGTGATGAATATTACCGACAAACAGGCCGGATACGTCGCCGAGGTTGAAGAAATCCTGAGAAAACAGGGGTTCAGGGTCAAATCGGACTTGAGAAATGAAAAGATCAGCTTTAAAATCCGCGAGCACACGCTGAGTCGCGTCCCGTATCAGTTGATTATCGGGGATCGCGAAATGAACGAACGAACCGTGGCCGTGCGTACGCGTACAGGCGAAGACCTAGGAGGCATGTCACTGGAAGCCTTTCAAAAACACCTGTCAGCCGACATAGCGAGTCGCAGCCGCGTGATAGATAAGGAGAGTAGTAATTACAGCTGATAAACGCACTCGCTTGAATGAGCAGATCACGTCGCCTATGGTGCGGCTCATTGATGCAGAAGGTGGACAAGTCGGAGTTGTTTCGGTAGTCGATGCGCAAAAAAGCGCGGTGGAAGCCGAACTTGATCTTGTCGAGATAGTACCGAATGCCGACCCGCCGGTTTGCCGCATCATGGATTACGGCAAATTTATCTTTGCGGAAAACAAGAAGCGGCACGCGGCCAGGAAAAGACAGAAAACGACCCAGGTAAAGGAAATCAAGTTCCGGCCGGGTACGGATATCGGCGATTACCAGGTCAAGCTGCGTGCGTTGATACGTTTTCTGGAAGAGGGCGACAAGGCCAAGGTGACGTTACGCTTTCGCGGTCGCGAGATGGCGCATCAGGAGCTGGGTCTCAAGCTGCTGAAGCGTGTCGAACAGGATCTTACGGAGCATGGCATCGTCGAGCAGTCGCCGCGACTGGAAGGTCGTCAGATGGTGATGGTGGTGTCACCCAGGAAGAAACATTAAGTTGGAATTGGAGCCGGAGTTTTTTAAATGCCGAAGTTAAAGACAAACAGTGGTGCCGCGAAACGCTTCAAGCGAACCGGTTCGGGCGGATTCAAGCGCGGCCAGTCGTTCAAGAGGCATATTCTTACCAAGAAGAGTGCCAAACGTAAGCGTCATTTGCGCGGTGGAATGATGGTTAACGAATCGGATGTCGCCGGCGTGCGTCGTCTGTTGCCGTATAGTTGAGGATTGCAGCATGTCCAGAGTAAAGCGTGGGGTAACCGCCCGAGCCCGACACAAAAAAGTACTTGTCCAGGCGAAGGGGTATATGGCGCGGCGCAAGAATGTGTTCCGTGCTGCCAATCAGGCGGTCATCAAGGCAGGCCAGTATGCCTATCGCGACCGGCGGCAGAAGAAGCGCCAGTTCCGTGCATTGTGGGTTGTGCGTATCAATGCGGCGGCGCGTGAATGTGGCCTGTCGTACAGCCGATTGATCAACGGCCTCAATAAGGCCGAGATCGAGATCGACCGCAAGGTGCTCGCCGATATCGCGGTCTACGACAAGAGCAGTTTTGCGGCATTGGCTGAAAGAGCGAAGACCTGCCTGGCCGCGTAAGCATTATTTGTTTAGTGATGCTGCAAAGAAGGGGGAAGGCTGCGAGGTCTTTCCCCTTCTTGTTTATGACAACAACAAGGGAAAGGTTACGAGGGCAAGCAGTAACGAGAGGGTGCCGGCAGGTAGTCCGGGTTCGTGGAGTAGCTGAACATCGGCATTATCCGTCACTCCCGCGCAGGCGGGAGCCCGGACTGAAAAAAGTGCCTGGATCCCTGTTTGCACGGGGATGACGTAGTCAGAGCGGCTAGCGAATGCGGGTGCCACCGATGGATATCCCCGTTGCCCTGCTATCTTGTATCTTTGATCTCCGCGACACCAAGGGAATTTCGTATGCAGCGGCTGGAAGATCTTGTCGATGAAGCGCTGACGGCAACGACTTCAGCGAGCGATCTGAAGTCGCTCGACGACGTGCGTGTGCGATTCCTCGGCAAGAAGGGCCTGCTGACCGAACAGCTCAAACAACTGGGCCAGTTGCCGGAGACGGAGCGCCCGACGGCCGGCCAGGCGATCAATGACGCCAAGCAGACCGTTCAGACCTTGATTGAATCGCGCCGCGCCCAATTCCAGGCCGCAACGCTCGAAGCCAAGCTCGCCGATGAGGCGATAGACGTCACGCTGCCCGGTCGCGGTCAGGCAGGCGGCGGCTTGCATCCTGTGACGCAAACCCTCGACAGGATCGAGGCGCTGTTCATACAGGCCGGATTCGAAGTCGCCGAAGGGCCCGAGATCGAAGACGCCTTTCATAATTTCGAGGCGCTAAACATTCCGGCCAACCACCCGGCCCGTGCGATGCACGATACTTTCTACATCGATGAGCAGCGGTTGCTGCGTACGCACACGTCGCCGGTGCAGATTCGTGTCATGGAGCAGCGCCGGCCGCCGCTGCGCATCATCGCGCCCGGCCGCGTCTATCGCTGCGATTCCGACGTGACGCATACGCCGATGTTTCATCAGGTCGAGGGATTCATGGTCGATGAGCGCGTCAGCTTTGCCGATCTGAAAGGCATGCTCAACGATTTCCTGCAGTCATTCTTCGAGCGCGATCTTGCCGTACGGTTCCGCCCGTCCTATTTCCCCTTCACCGAGCCGTCGGCCGAAGTCGATATCCAGTGTGTGATCTGTGGCGGTGACGGCTGCCGGGTCTGCAAGCAGAGCGGCTGGCTGGAGATCATGGGCTGCGGCATGATACATCCGCAGGTGCTGACCAACGTCGGCATCGACAGCGAACGTTACACGGGGTTTGCGTTCGGCCTCGGCGTCGAACGCATGGCCATGTTGCGGCACGGCGTCAATGATCTGCGCCTGTTTTTCGAAAACGACCTGCGCTTTCTCCGGCAATTCAGCTAACGGATATCACGATGAAATTCAGTGTAGCCTGGTTGCGCGAATGGGTCGATCCTGGAATTACCACCGAACAGCTGGTGGCCCAGCTGACGATGGCTGGTCTCGAGGTGGATAGTGTGGAACCGGCCGCTGCATCATCGGACGGCGTAGTGGTGGGCCGGGTGGTGTCGGTCGACCGGCATCCCGACGCCGACAAGCTGACCGTATGCCGCGTCGATGTCGGCGCGCCGGAGCCGTTGCAGATCGTTTGCGGTGCCGCGAACGTGCGTGCCGGAATTCTCGTGCCGGCGGCATTGACCGGTGCGCGTCTGCCGAATGGCATGGCGATCAAGAAGGCCAAACTGCGCGGCGTCGAATCGAGCGGCATGCTGTGTTCCGCCGTGGAACTCGGTCTTGCCGACACATCCGACGGCCTGCTGGAATTGCCGGACGACGCCGTGCCGGGCGCCTCGCTAGCCGATTATTTACGTCTGGACGATCACAGCATAGAGGTTGATCTGACGCCAAACCGCGCCGATTGCCTGAGCGTAGCCGGAATCGCGCGCGAGGTCGGTGTGCTCAACAAGGTGGCGGTCGCCGCGCCGGTGATAGTGCCGGTTGCGGCGATGATCGAGGACAGTGTTGTTGTCGATATCGATGCGCCGCAGGCGTGTCCGCGTTACGTCGGCCGTGTCATCAAGGGGATCAACGCGCAGGCAAGCACGCCGATGTGGCTGCGCGAGCGCTTGCGGCGCAGCGGCGTGCGCAGTATCAGCGCCGTGGTCGACGTCACCAACTATGTACTGCTGGAACTCGGTCAGCCGATGCATGCGTTTGACCTGGATCGGCTCAATGGTGGTATCCGTATCCGCTACGCACGGGCGAGCGAAACGCTGACGTTGCTCGACGGTCAGACGATTACGCTCGACGACAACGCGCTGGTGATTGCAGATCACCAACAGGCGCAGGCGCTTGCCGGCATCATGGGTGGCCAGGCCTCTGCCGTCAGCGATAACACCGCCAATATATTTCTCGAAAGCGCATTCTTTTCGCCAGACGTCATTGCCGGGCGCGCCCGCAAGCACGGCCTGCACACGGATTCATCGCATCGTTTCGAGCGCGGTGTCGATCCCGGGCGCGCCCGTACGGCGATGGAGCGCGCGACTGCGCTGTTGCTCGACATCGTCGGCGGTCAGGCGGGGCCGGTGATCGAAGTGGTCATCGACAGTGAGCTGCCGGCGCGCCGCGCGGTAACGTTGCGAGCGAGCCACCTTGAGCAGTTGCTCGGGATGTCCATACCGGCCGACGAGGTGACAGATATTCTGCGACGCCTTGGTATGGACGTGCGCGAGGAGGGAACGCAGTGGAAGGTGACGCCGCCCGGTTTTCGATTCGATATCGCCATCGAGGCGGACCTGATTGAAGAGGTGGCGCGTATCTACGGCTACAACGAACTGCCGAAGACGCCGCTGACGGGCAAGCTGACGCTCGTGCCGCGCTCGGAAGAGGCGCGGCGGCCCGCGGCGATCAGGCAGATACTCGTGGACCGCGGCTACTTCGAGGCGATCACCTATAGCTTCGTCAACGCGCAACTGCAAGCCAGTTTCACCGGTGGCGCCCGCACCATCGCGCTGGCGAATCCGATATCCGATGACATGTCCGAGATGCGCGCCAGCCTCTGGCCGGGCCTGCTGCAGGCGCTGATGTACAATCAAAACCGTCAGCAGAGCCGCATTCGCTTTTTCGAAATAGGCCTGAAGTACAGTCTTCAAGACAATGAAGTCAAAGAGGAAAAATACGTTTCCGGTGTGATGGCCGGGAGCCGTTACCCGGAACAATGGGGTATAGACCGCAATGCAAATCCCGACGTAGACTTTTATGACGCAAAGGGAGATATCGAGGCCTTGCTGGCACTCAGTGGTCGACCAGGGGATTTTCGTTTCGAAGCGGCAGAGCATCCCGCGTTGCAACCCGGACGTGCGGCACGCGTAGTGTCGGCGATCGATAGTGCGGTCGGCTGGATAGGCGACGTGCATCCGGCAATAGCGCGGAAACTTGGCCTGGTCGGGCGCGTAGTGTTGTTCGAGATTGCTGCCGCGGCCCTTCGTTGTGCGTCTGCCGCCCGGTTCGCGGAGTTGTCGAAATTTCCCGCGATCCGGCGGGACCTGGCCTTCATTGTGGACGGACGTACGGAGGCCGGCGCGTTGCGGGATACCATTGCGAACGCCGCCGGAGACGCGCTTGTAGACTTACAGTTATTTGACGTATTTCATATGAAAGGTATTGATTCAGGGAAAAAAAGTCTCGCCTTCGGCTTGACGGTACAGCAATTTTCGCGCACTCTTACGGACCGGGAGGTTGATTCCCTTATGGAGCAGGTAGTTGCGGCGGTTTCTGGAAAACATAATGCTAAATTGAGAGATTAGTCTATGGCGCTAACCAAAGCAGAATTAGCAGAACGGCTTTTTCAGGATTTGGGACTGAACAAACGGGAGGCCAAGGATTTTGTCGAGATTTTCTTCGAAGAAATCCGAGCTGCCCTGGAAGCGGGGGGGCAGGTCAAGTTATCGGGTTTCGGTAACTTCAACCTGAGAACCAAGCGACAACGGCCCGGACGGAATCCTAAAACGGGGGAAGAGATTCCAATTACCGCTCGCCGGGTGGTGACATTCCATCCCGGTCAGAAACTTAAAGCCCGTGTCGAGGCCTATAGTGGACCGAGCGATAAGTAAGGAATACGCTGCGATACCGAACAAGCGCTATTTGACGATAGGCGAAGTTGGCGAACTCTGTGAAGTAAAACCGCATGTGCTGCGGTACTGGGAACAGGAATTCCCCCAACTGAAACCCGTCAAACGGCGTGGCAACCGTCGCTACTACCAGCGGCAGGACGTCGTATTGATTCGGCAGATACGTGACCTGCTCTACGAGCAGGGCTTCACGATTACGGGCGCACGGCAGAAACTTTCCGGCACCGAGGCGAAGACAGACATCAGCCAGCGGAAACAGATCGTCCGCCAGCTGTGCAAGGAACTCGAGGAAATACGCGACATTCTCAAGGAATAGCGCGAACAATATATCCGTATACTTGTTTTTCGCGCGTCCGATGCGACGCGCGACATCACACCAGACACACGGGGCGTAGCGCAGCCTGGTAGCGCACCTGAATGGGGTTCAGGTGGTCGGAGGTTCAAATCCTCTCGCCCCGACCAATTAATGTTACAAAGACGGACGACGGTACGCGAAGGTTGGCGGCGTCGGTGGGTGCAGCAGGGCGATCGGATTCCCGGCCCGCGCTTGCGCGATGGGCGTTTGGTGCCTGACGGTCCAATGGGCTGCACGATACGTCTCACCCTCTGCTTTGCACTGAAATATTCGTAGGATGGGTACAGCCCGAAGGGCGTAACCCATCGAATGATCCTTCAGCAGCTCCGGTGGTAACACAACGGGCTGTAACCCATGATGGGAAAATAACGCGGCGCGTGCCGCGGCATATAATCACGTGACGAAGCGAGTAACCCAATGAGCAAATCGAGCAAAAGCACCAACGTCGTCTGGCACGAATCCACCATCACACGTGCCGAGCGCGAGGCGATGCACAAGCACAAGGGTGCAATCATCTGGTTCACCGGTCTTTCGGGTTCCGGCAAGTCGACGTTGTCGCATGCCGTCGAGGATATTCTGCATAAAAAGGGCTGCAGCACCATCGTGCTTGATGGCGACAACATCCGTCACGGCCTGAACGGTGACCTTGGTTTCTCCGACGACGACCGCGTCGAAAACATCCGCCGCATCGGCGAGGTCGCCAAGCTGTTCGTTGAGGCCGGCGTAATCGTCCTGACCGCATTCATTTCGCCGTTTCGTACCGACCGCGATCGTGTCCGCGGTCTCGTTACGCCGGGCGACTTTATCGAGGTCTTCTGCGATGCGTCGCTGGATATCTGCGAACAGCGCGATCCGAAGGGTATGTATAAAAAGGCACGCGCCGGCGTCATCAAGGAGTTCACCGGCATCTCGTCACCGTACGAAGCGCCGGAACATGCCGAGCTCGTTATTGATACGGGTGCCGCCGATCTCGCAACCTGTGCGAAGCTTGTCGATTCCTATCTGAAGCAACACCATATCGTTCATCGCTGAGCACGACGCGCCGTTAGCATGCCATATGCCATGCATGATACGTCACGCTTCCTATCCGTGCGTCGAAAGTGTTTACACAAACGTCTGTTGCCGGACCAGACATACCTTGCTAGTATTCGAACGGTTCGAATGGTCGCAAAGAACCATGAACGAACATAAGCTGTCGCAGTAACGTTCTGTTAGCTGTATTGCTGTACCCGCCGTAACTGAAATAAAAACGGGCCGAGAGGCTCCGTCGGGAATAGTGCGTCTGAAGCCTCGCGCGACGATACCTCGATTGCGCGGGGTGTCTCGCGGGGTGTCTATAGGGGAGCGGAAAAGTCAGTGAGCAGTGCGCCGGAACATTATGGTTACACCGAGCCGATGGCGGAGGTTGACGCCCCGTTTTGTCGGCATGCGCCGGTGCATGCCGCTGTCTCACGCGATCTATGCTCAGGAAACCCGCCGCCGATCGCACTGCTCGTAATCGCGCTGTTGCTCGTTCTGCCGTCGCTGGCGGTAGCCCACGACAATCATTCGGAGCCGAATTGCTCTCTGGCTTATCCCAATGCGTGGGTCTGCGCCTGTCCGAAAGAGGCCGCGTACGCCTGTCTTGAATGGACGGAAGCCAACGGGGCGGACTATTGCACGGAGACTGAGACCACGCGGCTTGACGCCCGGAATCACGCCGGTGACGGGTTCGTCACCCTCGCCTCATGGTCATATGTGAACAACGCGAGCCAGTGCCCCAACGACTGGAAATATGACCACTACTACGGCCCCTACGGCGGAAACAACGAGGCGTACTTCGCGTGCGGTTCAGGGACTGCGGCGGGAATATCAGGCTGCGTATCGACGGTCCCCAGCATATCTCCCTATGGCTATTACACCTGGGCACGGAGCGACCGTTACCCGCTGGCAGCCGGTTTCCAGTGGGGAAGTAAATTCCAGATTGCTTTTAACGATGCGGTCAAGGTCGAAGAGGTCGTTCCGCTTGTCGAAGGCCAATGCCCCAATATGGTGGGAAATCCTGTCAACCCTGCTACCGGTGACAAACATCAGATAGAAGCACTCATCATCGGTACTGGCGAAAGTTCTATCAGTGTTACGCGCGCTTACAATAGCCTTTCAAACAGTGCAGGCGCGTTCGGGCCGCGCTGGAAGCACGAATATGAAAGCCGGCTGGAATTCATTTTACCCACGCCACCGGCGCCAAACTATACGCTTAGCGCCACCTATACGTCAGCTCGCGTTGCCTGTGAAACCGGCTGGAACACACTGAAAACACAATCGAGCTATCCGTGGGCGAGCGCTTCGACCAGCCGATACGCTAACGGTCGGTGCGAAATCCTGAATAGCAAGGGCCGGTTGATGGCGTCCATTCCCGTATATTCGCGCAACAATGTCGACGAATACACTCATGTCGCGCATCAAATTCAGGGATACGGCATTGCGAACGTTCACCGGCCGAACGGTAATGTGATCCGGTTTCTCAAGGATGCTACCGGCATCTGGCGCAGCAGCGTCGCCAGTGCCGGCCGTCTGGAAGCGATCCTCGGTACCGCCGGCAAGGTCACCGGTTACCGCTATCTATCGGAAAAAAATGAGATCGAGTCGTACGACACGACGGGCAAGCTGTTGTCGATCAAAGACATATCGGGGATTGCAAAAACACTGGCCTATAACACCGCCGGCCAACTCGCCGGCATTACCACAGCCGCCGGTGTATCGGCGACCTTCGGCTACACCAACGGTGTCGTATCGTCGATCACCGATAACACCGGGCGCGTCTGGGGCTTTCGCTACAACGCTAACGGCATGCTTGAATACGTCGACAACCCGGACGGCACCAGCCGGCGTTATCACTACGAAAATCCCGAATTCACCACCTACCTCACCGGCATTACCGACGAGCGCGGCATACGCTACGCGACCTGGGCCTATGACAGCGAAGGCCGCGCGATTCTCAGTACGCACGCCAACAATGCCGAGCGCGTCGACATCACCTACAACAGCGACGGCACGCGCGTGCTGACCAACAGCCGCGGCGTCCCGTCGACCTACACCACCGAAAAACGCGCCAGTGTCAGCGTGGTGACCGACATCGCCGGCCCCGGGTGTACCACCTGCGGCAGCGGCAATACCTCGTTCGACTACGATTCCAGCGGCAACCTGCTGAAGAAAATAAAGGAAGGACTCGTCACCGAATACGGCAGCTATGACGCCAACGGCAACGCCGGATTCATGATCGACGCGCAAGGCACGCCGCAGGAACGCCGCACGGACTACACGTATGACAGCCGCTTCTTCCGCAAGGTGCAGACCATCACCGCGCCATCGGTCTATGGCAATGCGAAGAAAGTCACCACCCACAGTTACGACACTAACGGCAACCTGACCCAGACCCTCGTCAGCGGCTACACGCCCAGCGGCCTGCCGGTGTCGCGCACGACCAGCCTGCAATACCTCGGCCCGCTCAACCAGCTCACGCAGATCGACGGCCCGCGCGTCAGCGTCGCCGATATCACCGCGTTCGACTATTACCCGAACGACGCCGCCGAAGGCAACAACCGCGCGCGGCTCAAAAAGGTTACCAGCGGCGGGCTGGTGCTGCGCGACAACATCCAATACACCGCGACCGGCAAGGTACAGAGCGAGGCCCGCCCGAACGGCCTGGCCGTCAGTTACACGTACTACCCCGGCAACGACCGCCTCGAAATGCTGACCGAGTCCGCTGGCAGCGTCGCGAAGACGACCCACTGGACCTACCTCGCCACCGGCGAGGTGCAGAGCATCACCACCGGGCACGGTACGGCGGACGCCACCACACTGACCTTTACCTATGACGACGCCCGCCGCCTGACGCGCATCACCGACGGTATTGGCGACACCATCGAATACACGCTCGACACCGAAGGCAATCAAACGGCAGAAAATATCCGTGATGCCGCGAACGTGCTGCGCAAGGCCATCAGCCGCACCTTCGACGTCTACAACCGCCTCGATGTCACCACGCAGGCCAACGAAACCCTCAACAGCGACTTCGCCCCCGACGGCACACTGGACAAACAAACCGACGGCAACGGCCGCATCACCGATTACAGCTACGACAATCTCAAACGCCTGATCTCGGTCACGCAAGACCTCGGCGGCACCGACACCGGCACGCAGAACGCGCTGACCCGGTATGGTTACGACGCGCAGGACCGCCTGACCACCGTCACCGACCCGAACAACGGCACGACGACATATTTGTACGACGACCTCGGCAACCTGACGGTGCAGGTGAGCCCCGACACCGGCGCCACGACGTTTAGCCACGACGGCGCCGGCAACGTCACCCAACAGATGGACGCCAAGGGCCAGGTGTTTACCTACAGCTACGACGCGCTCAACCGGTTGACGCAACTCGACGCCCCCGGCACCGCGGACGACACCGGCTATAGCTACGACAGCTGCACCAATGGGACAGGCCGGTTGTGCGCCGTCACCACCGCCACCACCAGCGCCGCGTACAGCTACGACGGCTTCGGCAATGTCACCAGCCACCAGAATGTGGCCTATACCTACGACAGCGTCAACCGCATCAAGACCCTCACCTATCCATCCGGCAACGTCGTCACCTATAGCTACGACGCCGCAGGGCACGTGAACCAGATCCAACTCACACAAGGCGCGACCACGACACTGCTGGCGAGCAACCTCCAGTACGCCCCGTTCGGCCCGGTGACCCAACTGACCTTTGGCAACGGCCTGCTACTCAATCAAACCCTCGACAGCGCCTACCGCCTCACCGGCCAGAGTACCGGCGCCGCACTCGCGATCAGCTACACCGCGTATGACGCCAACGGCAACCTCCAAAGTCGCAACATCGACGGCGCTGCGCAGAACTACCAATACGACGCCCTCAACCGCCTCGACACCGCCACCGGCAGCTTTGGCAGCCGCGACTACCGCTACGACAAAAACGGCAACCGCCTGACACTCAACGACGGCGCCGCGACGACCGCCTACACCTATATCC
>JAHFRU010000034.1 GCA_023266115.1 Gammaproteobacteria bacterium | reverse complement strand
TCTGTGTTTCTCCGGTCCTTTTGACCTACGGACTGCGTAGGCATCAGGCCGACGACGAAACGGCGCTACATCAAGACGTTGGTAGCTCGTGGCGGATTCGAACCGCCGACCAACGGATTAAGACGATAGGAAGTATTAGCGGGGTCTCGAAGTTGACGGAACCCGTTCTCGGACCCTCGGCCCTCCCGACAGACCCTCAGCCAGCCCGACAGCCCGCTTCGCTTTCCAAGCGTGCTCGATCGACCACTCCGACATCTCTCCGTTTAGAATCAAGCACTTGCGGACGGCCAGGAACAGTGTAACGCAAAACCCTCCTTCAATTCCCAGCGTTCTTCCATCAGGCTTGGAATCAGCAGCTTACAAGACACACATCAACAGTTGATCGCGCGAATCGTGTAAGACCCGGTTTCCGCCGCCAATGAGGCCGGAGAGGGTTACAAGGCCGGCATCGGGACGACTGCGATCGGCGCGAAGTTCGACTTCTATGGGGACGAGCGCCGCGGCATTTCCGTCGCGGTGTATCCACAGCTCGAATTCGCGCCGGCGCACGGGGCCGAGAAGGGACTCTCGGAGGCCGGCCAGACCATCGTGCTGCCGCTCCTCGTCGCGCGCGAGTTTCACGCGTTCACGTTCGTGCTCAACGGCGAGCTCGAAAAACCGTTGCACGATCCATCGCGGGAGGTTCGCATCCGAATTCGGCTTCGCGTTCGGCCGGGCGTTCACGCGGAAGGTCGCCGCGATGATCGAGCTGCGCACCGAATCGAGCATCGACTTCCAGCGAGATCGGCTCGTGCTGGTGAACGCCGGCATCATCGACGGCGTGCGCAACGTCGTCGTGTACGCGAACATCGGCCATTCGGTGTTCTCCGACGACGGAGGGCATTTCTACGCCGGCGGCGGCTTCAAGGTCGTGATCGGCCGGTAGCCGGGCGTGCTACCCTCGACAGCCGTGGGCCGCGACATCAGGCTCGCGCTCAGGCGGCTCGGCGCGACGCCTCTCTTCACAACCTTCGCGATTCTCTCGCTCGCGGTCGGCGTCGCGATCACGACAGCCGTGTATTCGATCGTCGATGCGGTGTTCCTGCGCGGCCTCGGCATCCACGAGCCCGATCGCGTCGCCGTCATCGTCACCCCGTACAGCGGACGGCTGCTGACCGGCACGGTGTCGGAGCCGGACTTCCGCGATGTGCAGACCGCCCAGACGTCGTTCTCCCACGTCGCCGCGTCCGCCACGTTCGTTCGCCGCCTTGCCCTGCCGTCCGTGACGGAGATGGTCATCGGCGAGTCGGTGAGCGGATCGTACTTCGCCACGCTCGGCGTGGGCGCCAAGCTCGGACGCACGATTCAGCCGAGCGACGATGCCGGCGGCGGACGTGTGGTGATGCTGAGCGATACGCTGTGGCGACGGCGGTTCGCGTCCGATCCGCGGATCGTCGGCGCCACCGTGGCGATCTCCGGAGAACCCTTCGAGATTATCGGCGTGGCGCCGGCCTCGTTCAGCGGTCCTCGCGGATGGCTGGTGGGCACGCAGTTCTGGATTCCACTCGGTACCGAGTCACGGTTGAAGGAGTCCCCCCGGACGGCGGCGCCGCGCGCCACAGCACGAGACGATCGACGGCTCACCGTCTTTGGCCGCCTCGCAACGGAGGTGACGATCGCCGCGGCATCGGCGGAAATGCAGACCATCGCCGAGCGGCTCGACGAGTTTTTTCCGCCGCGATTCCGTGGCAAGGGCGTCGGCGCCACGGATCGCCCGTGGCGCGCAAAGACCATGGCGGCGATCTCCGACGACGAGGACTCCGCCGTGCGCCGGTTCGGGATGACGCTCGTGGCGCTCGTCGGGTTGGTGCTGGTCGTCGCCTGCACGAACCTCGGCAACCTCGTGCTCGCCCGCGGAAGTACACGGCTGCGCGAGCTCGCCGTGCGGCGCGCCCTCGGCGCATCGAGGTGGCGGCTCGTGCGCGAACAGTGTCTCGAGAGCGTGATGCTGGCGGCCGGCGGCGCATTCGCGTCCTACGTCATGTTCGAGCTGTTGCGCGTCGTGATGGACACCGAGTTCAGCCTCGCCATGCCTTTCGGCGGCCGTACCACGCTGTCGTTTCATCCCGCGCTGAACGTGCCGGCGCTGACGATCGCGGTCTCGTCGCTCCTCATCGCGCTCGTCGTCTTCGGCCTCGAGCCGGCGATTCAGCTGACGCGCACGCTCGACGTTCGCGGCGCGCTCGCCGGCGGATCGGCCGCCGGACCGCAGCGCGGCCGGCGCCAGCGGCTTCTCCTGCGGTGGCAGGTCGCCATCGCGGCCGGGTTCTTCATCATCGCCACCATGTTCGTGAAGTACTCGATCGCGGAGGCGCGCCATGATTCCGGCATCGACCTGGATCGAATCGGCGTCGCCGTTCTCAATTTCGACACGCCGGAGTGGAACGAGCCTCGCGCACGGCGCATCTTCGACCGGGTACTCGACGAGCTGCGGCGCCATCCGTCGGTCGAGGCGGCCTCACTGTCGAGTGGATTGCCCTTCGGCGTGCCGAGTACGCTGCGTCTGTCCATCTCACCACTGGAACAGACGAGCGCCGCGCGAATGGACCCGCAGGTGGTGACGACGATCGCCGGGGCCCCCTCGATGTTCCGAACGCTGGGGGTGGAGATCCTTCGTGGACGCGGTTTCGACGATCGCGACGGGCCGGCCGCGCCACGCGTCGTGGTCCTGAGCGAATTCACGGCACGGCAGATGTTCGGTACCGCCGACGTCGTCGGGCGGGAGATGGCGGTCGGCCAGACGCGGTCCACGACGGCCACGATCGTCGGCGTTGCCGCCGATACGGACGTGGGCAGTATCTTCGCGGATCCGCGGCCACTGGCCTACGTGCCGCTGACGCAGCACTACCAGCCGCTCATCACGGTCGTCGCGCGGGCATCCGGATCGGTGACGAATGCGGTGGGCGCGATGCGCGAGGCCATCCGGCGTGCCGATCCGGACGTGGCGGTCGACACCATCGGGACGGGACGATCGGTGCTCGCCGGACCGTTTCAGGTCCTGCGCGGGCTCGGCATGACGGCGATCGGCCTCGGCGCGATCACGCTGCTTCTCGCCATGGCGGGCCTCTACGGCATCCAGTCGCATATCATTGCAAACCGCACGCGGGAGATCGGCGTGCGGATGTCGTTGGGGGCCACCGCCGGACAGATCAAGCGCATGGTGCTCGTGGACGGCTATCGTCCTGTCCTCGACGGGCTCATCTTCGGGTTGTCGATTGGCCTCGTCGGCCGGGCGATCGCGCGCGCGTATCTCGAGCTGGACGTCGCCATCGTCGATCCGTGGATGCTGGTGGTGACGCCGATTCCGTTGATCTGTGCCGCGTTCTTTGCCTGCTACTTGCCGGCCCGCAGGGCCGCGGCGGTCGATCCCAACGTAGCGCTCCGCAGCGAATAGCCACGCCGGTAGTTTTCTGCCGTTCGTTTCCTATGAAAACTTACAGCAGACACGACTTTACCCGAGAGGAACGCGCGGCGAGAGCCAAGGTTGCGATCAGCGCGGCGTTTGAGAGCAAAGAGCAAGCCTTTCTCGACTTCGTGCTCTCTCACTACGTCCGTGTTGGCGTGCAGGAACTCGACCAAGAGAAACTGACCCCATTGTTGCGGTTGAAATACAACAACTCAATTGCCGACGCGGTGGCTGACCTGGGCAAGCCTGAGGACATTGGACGAGTCTTCATCGGCTTCCAGAAATATCTGTATCAGCAAGAAGCGCGTTCGGCCGGAACACCGTTGAACCGATAGTTCGATTAGTCGTCGCCGTCTGGGCCGAACGCTCGTTGCCCATGGCAGATCTCAAAGGAGGGCCGAAAACGACCTAGCCCCGCTTTTTGTCGCGCGCGGATAGGCGCTGGAGGGCGACGGTGGGCGAGATCACCGTGTCGGTCGTCGGGTCCAAAAATCCAAACTGGTTCGACACGCATCAGATCCCCAAGAACGCCGCATACGCGATTCCCGACGAGGCTGCCACCCGGCTAATGACGGCTTCTCTGGACGTAACCGACCCAACTGCCGCGACGAGAGTCGTCTCTGACGCTGTCGATCACTTTGGTCGAATCGATGTCCTCGTCAACAACGCGGGCTACGGTCTCATCACTGCGTTTGAGGAAATGTCGCCTGAACAAATCCACCAGCAATTCGCAACCAACGTATACGGCGTGATGAACGTCACTCGCGCCGTGTTGCCAGTCATGCGACGCCAGCGCAGCGGGCACTTGTTCACGATCGCTTCGATGGGCGGCTACCTCGGTGGATCACGCGGGACAGCGTACGCCGCGTCCAAGTTTGCGGTGGCCGGCTTCACAGAGTCGCTCGCCCTCGAACTCGAGGAGTTCGGCATCACCGCGACAATTGTCGGACCCGGATACTTCCGCACCGATTTTCTAGACAAGTCCTCGGCGATTCTCGAACCGGCGACGCTCATCGAGGACTATCGCGCCTCAAATGCTGCGTTTCGCGCCGCCACGGAGACCGCCAACCATGCCCAACAAGGCGATCCGAACGCTCTCGGCCGCCTGCTTGTTGAAATCGCAGCGGAGAGAAAACCGCCACTTCACCTGCCGGTCGGCGCCGACGCCGTCCAGCTTGTCGAGCAGCATCACAACTCCGTGCTGAACGATATCAAGGCCTGGCGCGCCAAGAGCAGCAACACGGCTTTCAACGCCGGTTAGTGTTCGTGCGTAGGCTTTACCACGTGCAGGACCGGTGGAGACACCGGGTCCTGCCACGACGGGCGGAAGCAACTGAAACTGAAAACTGTGTAGAAACTGTGTAAGGTGAGGGCAAGACTGGCGAGAAATACCGACGTTTACGGAGTCACATCGGGGCGCATTTCGCGAAGCTAAATCGTTGCTCCGTCTACGACAAGAGGTGTTTCAGTATCGCTTGGCGAGAGTCACCACAATCGTTTTCCAAGCGTGCTCCTTCAACCACTCGGACATCTCTCCGCTTTAGAATCAACGGCTTACTGTGATCTGGGATCAGATTATCGCAGAACGCTCCTTCAAATCCTACTGCTCCGCAATGCGATGTGTATTCAGCGGATTGCGGACGTACTGAAACCGACC
>JAHFRU010000027.1 GCA_023266115.1 Gammaproteobacteria bacterium | reverse complement strand
CAAGACGGCTACCGCGCACTCAACATCGCCGGCGGACCCGGAGCCAAGGTGGCCTGAGCCGCCCTGTTCGCTACCTGTTCAGCTTACCGCTGTCCGTGTCACAAACCTTGAGGTGCTCCCTCGCCGGCCTGGTCGCCCGTGCGCTCAACCCAGCCGACGATCGCCGGCGCCGCCGCGACGAACGCGCCCTCGCCGCCATCAAGCCGAGCGATGCCGATGTCCGCTTCATCCTCGATGACGCGCGCCGGCAGAAGCGCGAGCTGACCAAGGCGGAAGCCTCGGCCGACGCCCGCATGAACCTGATCGGCGACGAGGCCGCTCGCCACGGCCTGGTGCGCTTCGGCAGCGTGGCGATGCCGCCCGATGTCGAGACGCTGCACAGCCTGATCTGCGCCTCGACCGGCACCGGCAAGACCGTGGCGCTCCGCCAGCTCCTCGCCGACATCCGGCGCCGGGGTGATCGCGCGATCGTCATCGATGCCGGCCACGATCTCTCCCGCTCGTTTCGCCGCGACGAGGACCTGGTGCTGTCCGCCGGCGATGACGCCTCGCTCGGCTGGGATTTGCGCAACGAGGTCCGCCGCCCTTCCGAATGGGCCCGGTTCGTCGCCGCGGTGGCGCCGGTCACCGGCGGCGGGGATTCGGGCGAATGGATCCGTAAGGCGCAAGCCTTCCTCACCGCGATCTGCGAGCAAGTCGGCACCGAGACGACCAACAAGGAGCTGCTGATCATCGCCACCGCCTGGGATACCGCCGCCCTCGCCCCGGTCCTCGAAGGCACGCCCGCGGCCTCCCTGCTGGCCGAAGGCGGCGACCGCTACCTGGTCAGCGTCCGCAACAATCTCGGCGAAAAGCTGGCGAGCTGGAAATACGGCACGTCAGGCGACTTCTCGCTGCGCCGCTACATGACCGGCGACGATCGGCGCTGGCTATGGCTGCCCTATCGCGACATGGAGAAGGGCACGCAGGGGCCGGCGATCGCCGCCTGGATCGACATGCTTGTCCTCGCCGGCTTGGAACGCGCCGAGCAGGCAAGCACCCACCGCACTTGGATCATCATCGACGAGCTGGACTCGATCGGCACCATTGGCGGGTTGAAGGAAGCCGTCACCCGGTTGCGCAAGAGCAACGTCGCGGTGGTCGCCGCGATCCAGGACCTGAGCCAGCTCGTCGAGCGCTACGGCCGCGAGACCGCGCAGACCCTGTTCGGCTGCTTCTCCAACCGGCTGTTCCTGCGCTGCACCGCGATCGACCTCGCCGAGCGGGTCGCCCGTGAGCTGGGCGAGGCGGAATATGAGGAAACTCGCACCCAGACCGCCACGAGCCGCAGCCGCCAGTCGCAGAACCGCACGTCCACAGGCGAGAACACCTCGTTCTCCAGCCAATATGCCCGCTCGCCCGTCCAGCTCGCGACCGACATCCGTACCCTGCCCGAGCGCACCGGGTTCGTGACGTTCGCCGGCATCAACCGCGTCCTGCCGGTCAACCTCTCGGTCGGTCGGCCCGAACAGTGAGCTTTGGGGTATCTGCTCACCCTGCCCTCTCCGCGCGCGCAACGACGCACGTACACACCGCCGGATCGGCCTGGCTTCTTCGGAAGCCTGCGGCCGTTAGGCCGCCTTGGTGACGGCGAAGCCGGCACGCAGCAAAGGTGCATTGGCCCCGTAGGGGCAATTCCGCTTGTGTCCTCCCTGCCAGCGTGATCTCCGCCGGCTGGTTAAGAGATTCTGTTAAATAGGAATCGTTAAGAAGGTTAAGCTGAAAAAATGGGCGGGAAAACCCAGGTTTTCTGCGGCGTTCAGAGACAGCCCGGTGTGTGATCCCACGTGATTCGGTGTGTGATCCCACGATAGTAGGGTGTGTGATCCCACGACGCTGCGGTGTGTGAAACCACGACGATCAACTAGCCGTCAGCGCCGCTATTGCTGCCCGTCGAGCACCCCCATCGCCCCCTCTTCAGGACACCCCAAATTGTGTTTCACTCAAAGCGGTGTGTGAAACCACGATAGTTAGCGTCCGCCGGCGAGCCTATCCATGAGGTCATCCACCTCGGTCGCACGGCGGCGATCGGCGTCGAAGCGGTGTCGTCGCTCTTGCTCGGCCTCCAGCCTCGCAGTCAGCGCCAAGGCCTCCGCTTCCCCCCGCAACCGGAACAGTACGGCAGGGCTGCCGTCTGCCGTCGTCGCCATCTCCATCGCGTAATCGGGGAGCTGGTCGGCCTCTACCACCTTGCGGAGCATCCGATTGAACTCCTTTGGCTTGCTGTCGCTGCCGGTCTTGTCGCGCAGCACCTCCACCCGGCACGTCCATCCGCCCTTCTGGTTGCCGGCGTGTTTGCGCGCGATCCGGTACAAGGCGCGTTCCAGCCCGCCGGTCAGCAGGAAGTAGTCCTGGTGCATGGTAAGCAGCGAACGCTCCCCCATGATGCCATCGTAGACCCAATCGGACAGGGTGATGGTCATGCCCCGAGGCTGGTCGGTCTCGGGGTCTACCTCTAGCGTCCATTTATCGAGCCAGTTGAAGCCGGCCTTCGTGCGGCGTTTTGGGGCGCGGATCGACGTGGATATGGAAGTCGTCTGAAGCCGCTGGAGAGCCGCTTGCAGCTCCTGGTAGGCTCGGCCGCTGGTATCGCGTTTGATGGCCCGTAACAGATCGTAGGACGTGGTTCTCAGCGTCCGCGGAATGTCGTTCGCCCCCTGCTCCCGCATCCGGTTGAGCGTCGAGGCTGCCCATATGAGGATGTCAGCATCCCAGATGGTCGCCATGCCATAGGCGGGGATCGCCTCGATCTTCACCCACGTCTCGCCGTCCGGGCTGCTATACTCGATCGGCTTCACCCGCTTGCGCTTCTGGAGCGAGAAGAACGGCCGCTCCATCGTCTCCCGCTGATCCTTCAGCGGGAGGTCGCCCATCAGCGGGATGAAAAGGTCGAACTCGGGGTTAGGGTTCTGGCGTTTGGTCACGCAACGTCAATCCTGCCGTTCTGCATTTATGCAGGTGTGCACATTATCAGGCTCGGCCGAATTGCTTGTCGGCCTCGTACTTTGCGACCAGTTCGCCGATCGCCTCGGCAAGAAGGTCCTGGTGGCTGCGCCTCGTTCGTGCCGCCAGGACCCGGAAGGCCTCGGCCGTTGGATCGGCCGGATCGAAGTAAGCGCCGAGGTGGTACTTACCCGGCCGCTTACCGCTCGATCGCGCTGCGCTCGCCTGCGGCGCCGAGACGGCCGGCGCTTTATCCTGCTCGGCCTCGGGACGTGATTGGGGCGCCATGGCCGGAGCCAGCAAGGAAGTCCGCTTTGCCATGTTCAAGCCTTCACATTTGCAGGTGTGCAGACCATCAGATCATCAAAAAGGTGTTTCTGCAAGGCTGCAACTTCTTGAGCAGCCTTACCCTTCGGCTCGTGCTCGATGACGCCTAAGCCGTAAGGCCACGCGGCTCGGTAGGCGCTCCGCTCCCGCAACACGACACGTGCCACTCTCAATCCGGTCGCTTCGGCGAGTGTCCGTGCATCGTCCAGCAGCGTAGTGGCGGTCGGGGGAGCCGCGTTCAGCACGACCGCACCCGTTCGCCCAGTGCTGGTGATGAGCTGCGCGGTGCGCTTGATCGCGTCCAAGTCGATCAGTGAGGGGCGGCACGGAATGACGATAAGGTCGGCACGCTGCGCCGCGGCCGCAGCCTCTGAGCCAGCAGCGGGCGGCGTGTCGATGATGGTGAGCGCGAAACCGTTAGCTTCGGCCGCGTCGATCGCCTGGTTGAGCCTACGCGCGCTGATAGGCTCGACATGGGGCAGGTCGGCCGTTCGGCGTTCGCTCCACGCCGTCGCGCTCTCCTGCGGATCAAGATCAAACAAGGCTGTCTTGATCCCGGCCGCTTGGGCAGCGACTGCCAGATTGACCGCTAGCGTCGTCTTGCCAACACCCCCTTTTTGAGCTGCAAGTGTGATTATCTGCATGTGTGCACACCTTCAGAGTTGTTGTTTTGACGGTATGCAGAACGGCACGTTTGCGCAACCATGATCCGCTGGCTCGAGGTCAGACAGTGGTTTGCACTGATCCGCTCCCCCGCTACGTTCCGCAAATGCCCCTGATTTCCATTTTTGAGAACGCACCCGAGAGCGTCGCCAAATTCAGCATCGAGCAGGTGGTGTCGACGGCGGGCGACGGTGCGCTGAAGGACGACAGCACGTGCTCCGCCGAGCTGCGCGAATATCTAGGCAAGGTCGGGACAGGCGAGATCGCGCGGTATGTGGAACACTGCCTCTCTGTCGCCTTCCCAAAGAACGGCATGGTGCTCCAGGACCTGGTGAACGAACTCGGCCGCCGCCTGGACTACGTGGCGACGAACGGACGCTATCAGGGGGTCCAAGGCAAGATCGGCTTCGACGGGCTATGGCTGTCGCCCGAAGGGCACACGCTCGTCGTCGAGGTGAAGACCACCGATGCGTATCGGTTCTCCTTGGACACGTTGGCGACCTATCGCGCCAGGCTCGCAGAGGCCGGTAAGCTATCGGCCGAGTCCTCCATCCTGATCGTGGTCGGACGCCAGGACACGGGGGAGCTGGAGGCGCAGATCAGGGGTTCCCGCCACGCCTGGGACATACGCGTCATCAGCGCGGAAGCGCTCATCAAGCTGGTGCTGCTGAAGGAGAACACGGAAGCGGCCGAGACCGGGCTGAAGATGCGCAGCCTGCTGACGCCGATCGAATACACCCGCCTCGATCGCATGGTCGACGTGATGTTCACGACGGCCACGGACGTGGAGGAGGAGCCCGAACCGGACGAGCAGACCGACGACGAGCCCGTGTCCGCCATGCCCGCCTCCGACACGATGAAGGTCGCACCGGCGATCGTGACGGCGGCCGACCTGGCGACGACCGGCAAGGGCACCTGGCACTTCACGGACGCGCAGCTCCTGCAAGCGAAGCGCGAGGACGTGATCGCCGCCCTCGGTCGCCGGGAGACGGCCAGCTTAGTGAGGAAGAGCCGCGCGCTCTACTGGAACGCTCAACGGGATGTGCGTGCGGCCTGCTCCATGTCCAAACGGTACGCCGGAAAGAACCAGGCTCCGTACTGGTACGCCTACCATCCGCAGTGGGACACGTTCCTCGGCGAGGCCGATCGCGGCTTCTTCGTGCTCGGATGTATGGATCTGGAGACGGCGTTCGCTGTTCCTCACGCGGCCATGCAGCCGCTGTTGCCGTCTCTGCACACAACCACCAACAAGGGCGGCACCACCTACTGGCACATACATTTAATCGACCAGGGTCCGGGCCTCGCCATCTCGGTGCCCAAGTCGACACCCCTAGATTTAAGCCCGTTCCAGATAGCTGTCAGCTAAGAGCGATACGGTGTCGCGGATGTCCTAATTTTCGCGACAGCGCTTCCAACGCTCATATTCTCTCGTGCACTCCTGTCGCAAAAGTCTGTTGCATAACGCCGTAGTTGTGATACAGTTTTGCGACATGCTGATCGGCTACGCCCGTGTGTCCACCGATGACCAGGATCTCCGGCTTCAACGCGCCGCGTTGAAGGAGGCCGGATGCAAGCGGACGTTCGAGGAGAAGGTGTCAGGAGCAAAACGCGACCGGCCTGAGCTGGCCAAGATGATCGAACAGCTGCGCGACGATGACACTGTGGTGGTGACGCGGCTCGACAGGCTGGCACGCTCCACTCGCGATCTTCTCGATATTGCCGAGAAGCTGAAGGAAGCGGGCGCTGGCCTGCGCTCGCTGGCCGAGCCCTGGGCGGATACGACATCGCCAGCTGGTCGCATGGTGCTGACGGTATTTGCGGGCATCGCCGAGTTCGAGCGCGAGTTGATCCACCAGCGTACCAGCAGCGGGCGGGTCGCCGCAAAGGCGAGGGGGGTACGCTTCGGTCGCCCGCCCAAGCTCACTCCCGATCAGATCGCACTTGGCGAACGATTGGTAAGCGAAGGCACATCGGTGCGAGAAGCCGCCAAGCTGCTTAAGTGCCACCATGCTACGCTATACCGGGCTCTGACCGCCACGGCGGTGATCCCGTGAAGCAGATCACTCCACCGCTCGATACGCCGGAAGGAAAGGCCTGATGCCGATCCGACCCGAGCATATCTTTCTATATCCGATCGATTGGCCCCAGCTCTCGCATCACGTACGCTTCGTACGGGCAGGGGGCGCTTGCGAGCATTGCGGGCGACCGCACGGCCAGAGGGTGTTCCATTTACGGGATGGGCGTTGGTGGGACCGGAGGCGGCGCTGCTGGCGTAACGGGCAGGGCCGGCGTGTTCGGCGTCCGACAGAGAACATCCTGATGGGCGGTGCCTGGACTCCGGTGGTGTTGGCCTGCGCGCACCTCAACCATGATCCCAGTGATAGTGCACTCCACCAGCTGGCAGCGCTTTGCCAGCGCTGCCATATGATCCACGACGGCCCGGAGCATCGGCGTCGGCGCTGGATGAATGCGCATTATCGACGCGCACTCGGTGATCTTTTCTCTGGTCCTTACCCGCGTCTCGGAGCCGACTGGATCACACCCACGCCAATCAGCATGCTCGGCGAGCACAGATCGGGGTAAAGGCGCTTTAGCCGGCGCCGCACCTGGCCTTTTTCCTCATCCATTCTGGTGACTTATGGCGATTTGTGCCAATATGTTCTGGAATAAGGATTGGAACGCCTGTAGAACGGTATCTGGTTCCGGGTTGTGATTGCACGCAACGGAACTCGAAAGGCGATAGGTACGCCGGTTCGACAGGTCCCATGCAGGGCAACCCTCGAGCCATCTGCAAAGTGGTCTATGCGCGTTGGCGCTTCCCCCACTCCTAATCAATGAAGCTGCCTTGGATCGACGACATAGCATCCGACATTCGCGGACAAGTGGAAGATCCCAAAACGATTGGTCCCCGTTAACGGACCTGTATCGTGGGGGTATCACCCGCCCCTCGCGAAGGCTGTCTGGATGCCGACGCGGATATACGCGCTTAAAACGCCACGGCCCGATTTTTTCGGGTCACTTTGAGGACCACGCTCGGACGTAGGCAAGCTGCCGCTGTCCAACGGTGGGGGCCAGGACTGATCCCCCGAAGGGATGCGCGGTAAACACGGTAGAGAGAGCCAGAGGGCGAACCCGTTTCACATCCTGGGTGGTGTGGCCCTAACGGGTGGACGTTCTGCGTCCTGCATTCTTTTAGTCGATCAGCAACGCTCTTGAGCATGCCGTTTTCGAACATTGCGATGGCCGCACCGGAACGCTCTCCCATTGGATGCCTGTTTCACTTATTGCGTTTATGCATCGCACTCACTAGATAGTATCCGCCTTGGGGAGATGAAACATGGCCGCCGTGGCCTTCAATATCGACGAGGCCTATGAGCCCAACGCACAGGAGATTGAGGCAGCGGGCAACGCCGCCCGCGTGCTGTCGCGCGTGGATTCCAGCCGCCCCGTTCATCTGACTGTGGAAGGAGCAGGAGACGGCGTCATCAGCCTGCCGTCCGGTGTGTTCAACAGCATCGTCAGGATGCTGGTTGAGATCGGCAACGGTCATGCTGTCACGGTCGTGCCTGTTCAGGCAGAACTCACCACCAGCCAAGCAGCCGACCTGCTCAACATGTCACGTCCCCACCTTATCAAGCTCCTGGAACGCGGCGACCTGCCGTTCCGGATGGTAGGGACACATCGCAAGCTGCTCGGCCGCGACGTACTGACCTACCGCAGTCGCATGGATGCGGCCCGGCATGATGCCTTGCAGGGAATGGCGGACCTGGATCAGGAAGCTGGCCTCTTCGACGATCACGCGACCCTCGATCGCCCCTGATGCTGGTCGGTCGCTACACCGTCCTGCTCGATGCCAACGTCATGCACCCCGCCATCGTGCGGGGTGCACTCTTGTGGTTTGCCGCCAGCCGGCTGTTCCGACCGCTCTGGAGCGAGGCGATCCTGGCTGAGTGGGAAGAAAGCCTGCGACGGCGGTTTCCCGATCTGGCGGCCAATCACTTTCAACGGCAACGGACCTACATGGACAGCTTTGGGGGCGCGTTAGTGGAAGGCTACGAACCGCTAATGCCCGCCCTGGCGCTGCCTGACCCCAAGGATGTCCATGTTCTTGCGGCAGCGATTCACGGCAGGGCCGATGCGATCGTCACCTACAACCTCAAGGATTTTCCGGTCGACGTGGCCGCCCGCCATGGCATCGAGGTGAAGCATCCCGATGACTTCATCGTCAATGTCATCGACCTCGATACGGCCAAGGCGCTCACCGCGCTCGGCAATCAGCGCCGGCAGTTCCGCAGCCCTGCTGTCACCGCCGAAGATTACCTCGACCGTCTTCGGAAAAGCGGCTTGGTCCAGGCGAGCCACCGTCTGCAACCGCTCGCTGAGCTGTTCTGAACGACGCACCGGTTCTTAGCCGGACGCCGGACGTGCTGGTCTAGCGATGGATGCGGGGATAGGGGTCGGGTGGGGAGACGATCTGCTTGACTGACACCACGCTGTTCACTGCCGGAAGCCTGTTTACCAGCGACTACCTAACCCACGGCATCACTGAGACCGCCGATTATAAGGCGGTCGATACGGTGGCTCTGGCTGCTCGGCTTTCCACGATCGTCGACACCTTTCCCGCTGCATCGCAGCCCAACGAGGCTCAGACAGAAGATGATCTGATTTGGCCCGTTCTTGCAGCGCTGGGTTGGACCGAGGCACTGCGCCAGCAGAACTTAACCACTACCGGTCGCGAAGACGTACCCGATGGCCTGCTGTTTGAGGATGCGGCTGCTAAGGCGCGGGCGAATGCCAGCGCGCACGAATGGCAACGGTACGGCCACGGTCTGGCGGTAGTCGAAAGCAAGCGTTGGGCCCGTCCGCTCGACCGAGCGGGACGTCGCGATGAGGCGACCGCACCCTCGACGCAAATCCTGCGCTACCTGCGCCGTATCGACGATCTAACTCGCGGCCAGCTCCGTTGGGGCATCCTGACCAACGGAAACCGCTGGCGGCTCTACTGGGCTGGCGCGCGATCGGTATCCGAGGGATTCCTGGAAATCGACCTTGCTCGTGTGTTGGGGCGGACAAGCGATGATCTGTCTGCCGCGCCCGACGATCACGAGCATTGGCTCCGCGTTTTCGCGGTGATGTTCGGCCGGCCGGCGTTCCTGAAAGACGCCGACGGCACAACCTTTCACGCCCGTGCGCTGCGTCAGGCAGCCTTCTACGAAGAGCGCGTTGCCGCCAATTTAGCCACATTGGTATTCACGGAGGTGTTTCCCGCCATCGCGCGGGCTATCGCTGATGCTGCGCCGGCCGCACCCTTGCAGGAGGTCCGCGAGGCAAGCCTCGTCCTGCTCTATCGCCTGCTCTTCCTGCTCTACGCTGAAGATCGCGGGCTGCTGCCCGTGCAGGACCGTCGCTATGACGATTACGCGTTGCGGCCGCTACGTGAGGAGATTGGCCGCCGGATGGATGAGGGCGATGCCTTTTCGGTCAGCGCGTCGCCGATCTGGTACCGCGTCACAGATCTGTCGCGGAGCCTCGACAAGGGTGACGCCTCAGTCGGCCTGCCGCCCTATAATGGCGGCCTTTTCTCGGCTGAGAAGACGCCGCTGCTCGACCGTATCCGTATACCTGACGCGGTCATGGCGCTGGCGATCGACGCTCTGTCGTTTGAGCGAACCGGGATGCTGCGCCGCTACATCAACTATCGCGATTTGTCGGTGCAGCAGCTTGGCAGCATCTACGAACGACTACTCGAACATGAATTGATAGTCGAAGACGGCGCGCTCAGCATCCGCCCCAATGCCTTTGCACGTAAGAACAGCGGCAGCTATTACACGCCCGATGCGCTGGTTGGCCTGATCCTCGATCAGACATTGGAGCCGCTGATCGCGGAACGGCGCGACACCTTCAAGAATGCGCTCGGTGGGTTGCGTCCGACCGACAGCGAGGATTATCGCCGCCGCGAACTAGATGTCGCCGATCCAGCCGAGGCAATCCTCGGTCTGCGCGTGCTCGATCCTGCAATGGGGTCAGGCCATTTTCTTGTGAGTTTGGTTGATACGCTGACCGACCACGTCCTCGATGCGATGGCGGAGGTCGCCGTCGCCGGTGCCGAACTCGATCACCGCTCTCCACTAGCCGACGAGATCGTCAAGACGCGCAACCGCATCCTCAGCAACGCCCGCGCCGCCAATTGGGCGATCGAGGAAGCGCAGCTCGACGACCGCCACATCGTCCGCCGCATGGTGCTGAAGCGTTGCATCTACGGCGTCGATAAAAATCCAATGGCTGTCGAATTGGCTAAGGTCGCGCTCTGGCTGCACACCTTCACCGTCGGGGCGCCGCTGTCTTTTGTTGATCATCACCTGCGTGCCGGCGACAGCCTGTTTGGCTTTTGGGTCCGCGACGCGATTGATCGAGCTGAGAGTTGGGGAGGCGGGCAGCTTCTTTACGCCGGCCCTTTGCGCGAAGCGCAGTCGGCAGCGGCGGCGATGCAAATTATCGAGCGGCTGACCGATGCCGAGATCGCGGAGGCACACCAGTCAGCTGACACTTTCTACGGGGTGCAGCAGCAGGTCGCACCACTTGATGGGTTCATGGCTCTTCTCCATGCGCTCGACTGGCTCGACTTGAAGGTCCGCGAGGACAAGGCGGCGGTGCGCGCCTGGCTAGACGGGGTGTTCGGCAATCCGATAGACATCGCCCGCGGGCGTGCCGAGCCGCTATTAGAACGCGACCGCCAACTCGGTGAGCGGTTTGGCGCCATTCTCGTCCGCGCTCGCACCTTGGTCGAGAGCGAACGCTTCCTTAATTGGCAGGTCGCCTTTCCAGGCGTGTGGACCGAATGGTCGAGTGGGGCACGCCATGGCGGCTTCGACGCGGTAGTCGGCAATCCGCCGTGGGACCGAATCAAGCTGCAACAGGTCGAGTGGTTTGCCGCGCGACGCCCCGACATCGCGCGCGCTACCCGCGCTTCCGACCGCACTCGGATGATCGCAGCATTGAGGGCAAACGGTGACACGCTCGCCTCCGACTTTGCGCTGGCAGATGAGCGTGCGGCCGGTGCGCTACGGATGTCGCGGGCCGCTTATCCACTGCTTGGACGCGGCGACGTCAATATCTACAGCCTGTTCGTCGAGCGAGCGTACGCACTAGTCAAACCCGATGGCATGGTTGGCCTACTCACTCCCAGCGGCATCGCCTCAGACCTTTCGGCCGCTCCATTCTTCCGTGATGTCGCAACCGGCGGGCACCTGAAGGCGCTATACGACTTTGAAAACCGCCGAACCCGCTATGGCAAGGAGCCTTTCTTTCCCGATGTTGACGGTCGTTTCAAATTCGCGGCGATGATTTTCAGTCCCGGCCGCACGTTCCCGGTGGCGACCTGCGCATTCTTCCTTCAGGACGTATTGGAGATTACAGACCCTGAGCGAGCGTTCGCCATTACGGCGGAGGGATTCGCTACGGTCAATCCTAACACCGGGACCGCGCCAATCTTCCGGTCGCGCCGTGACGTAGAACTTACGACCAGCATTTACACTCGCGTGCCGGTCTTGATCGATCGCTCCACCGGTACGCCCGTTGCCACTTGGCCAGTACGCTACGTCCGGATGTTCGATATGACCAATGACAGCCGCCTATTCCACACCCGCGTGGAATTAGAAGAGCGCGAAGGGGCTTGGCCGATCGGCGGCAACCGCTTTGCATCCACGACGGGCGAATGGGTCCCTCTATACGAGGGGAAGATGGTGCAGGCATTCGACCACCGTGCCGCAAGCGTTGTGGTCAATGAGGCTAATGTTAAGCGTCCTGCCCAACCAATTGCTGCAACCGATGAGCAACATAGAAGCCCAACATGGTTACCCGAACCTCAATTTTGGGTTGCCGAGAAGGTCGTCGCTCCTAAAGAGGGTTGGCACCTTGCCTTTAAGCATGTGACATCTCCCACCAATGTTCGATCAATGATAGCAGCGATTATTCCTGGCTATGGGGCAGGGAACTCGCTGCCTCTCATAGATGTAAGTGGCGATTCAAAAACTGGGGCTCTTTTGGCTGGTTGTCTTAATTCTATTCCATTAGACTATATATTGCGTCAGAAAGTACAAGGCCAGAACTTGAACTGGTTTATAGTGGAACAATTGCCGTTTATCGCTGCCAATGAATATGGACTTTGCTTTGGCAGTATTACTGCAGCAGAAATCGTTCTAAGAAGTGTACTGGAATTGAGCTACACTGCATGCGATATTGCCCCGTTTGCGAGTGGCCTTGGTTACGTTGATGCTGAGGGAGCGGTGCTGCCACCATTCGCATGGGACGAGGACCGACGGCTGCGCCTGCGAGCGCGTCTAGATGCCGTGTTCTTCATTCTCTACGGCATCACCTCTCGCGATGATGTACGCTACATCTTCTCTACTTTCCCAATCGTCGAGCGTGAAGAAACAACACGTTGGGGCCGCTATCGTAGCCGAGACCTTACACTCGCCTGGATTAATGCCTTGCAGGCAGGGCAACCCGATGCGGAAATTGATGCATGACCACGCCATCGAAGATGGATATGCCTCGACGAGAAGCCCAAGGCATATCAATATGCGATATGTTGAAGACGGCTGAGATACAGGATGATCGTACTATGATAGCGTTGGTTAGGAACTCCTGATGCCTGGCCCCTATCATCGCTTAGAGAGTCCGACACAAACGAGCGCTGTAGCTACTGAGCAGACTGAGAGCGGAGAGATTTGGGGGCGCACACCACGAGGTGGCATAGTGCCTACAGTGCAGGCTTATCCGCTTTCCTTACCAGCAGCGCGACGGGGGGTCGAGTTTACGACGCCTATTGATCCCTACCCCAACGGATCACCTTTTGAAGTGCGATGGTATCTTGGTCGTACGCCAGGAGTGGAGGAACGCATACGGCACAACGAGGTTTTTGCCTCAATCGCTGCTGCTGTGACTAACAGGCAGCCTTAAAGAGACATGCTTAGAATATACTCTCTCCCCCACGGGGTCGGCGATGTAGTGCCTGAAGCCATCTTTTGGCGCCCTCTTCATTGGTTCACGCCAGAAATGAGGCAAGATGCAGACGAGCTAGATCACTTCTACTTCATAACGTATGAAGTTGGGAACTGGCTTAGATTTGACCTCCGGATTTATGATGGCCATCCTGCGGGAACGACGACCTTATACCTATCATTGGACTTCGGCAGCCCGGCCGACGTTCAGCACGCAATTACTAGAGCAATTGAGGAGCTACAAGTCCCAAAACCAGCTATAGCCTGGCGTCGCGGCATGGCTTTCGAATATGGAACACTACATCGTAACTCAAACGATCGACTACGCGAGCCGGAAGCAAGATTGATAGCGCTCAAAGTAGCTAGCGTCATGCCTGATCGCACTGCAACAACCGAACAACTGATCGAGCAAGCTGTTCGTCTGTTTAACCCGTCGCCGCTCGATCTTGAACCATCACGCACGCGCGAACGCCAACCGCAGTGGCATCAAATCATTAGGAACGTTATTTCGCATAGAACCACTCCTAATGGTCCCTTTGCACAAGGATACGCAGTTAGGACTGATGACGGATTATCGATCACCGATGCTGGTATTCGTTACCTTGAGTCTCTCGGCTTCGCCTCTGCGTAACAGTATAGACTGCTATCATAGTCCCTCCTACGCTATCAAGCGATTGTGACACCGTCGTCAAAGCTTGGGTCGGAACTTTCGCAATCGCAAACGCTTACCTGGCACGGTTGAGTTTGCGCCTACTTTTCTGGATTTCGAAACTGTGGCCTTCGAAGGTTTGGAGCCGGATTTCGGCTTTGGTCCGGATTTAGGCATGGCGCGGGGCGGCTTGGCCGGTTTCATCTCCAACTCTCGACGGACTGTTTTAATTACCTCACCGATGCCTTCAGCGACGTTGACAAAAGCAGCGTCGCTGCTCGACCATCGCTCGGGCGGAATGCCGTCTCTCGGCAACAGTTTGAACCCAGCTGCACGGGTCTGTTTCCAGGAACAGGGCTTCACTACAACCGCCACCACCCGCATAAGCTTGCGCTCGCGCCGGCCCATGGCACGCTTGTATTCGATGTTCCAGCAGTAGTGGCTGGCGAGGTAAGCGGGGCTGAACAGCGCAACGAAGATATGAGCGCGCCGAAGTTCCCGTGCGATCTCGGTGTCGAGCCCTGCTCCGGGCTCGATATTCTCGTCATACCAGACCGTGACGCCGTCGCGCTGCCAGGGCGCCAGGTGCGTGTTCAGCTTCGCCTGCGCTGCGGCATCGTGGTGCGAGTATGACACGAAGATCCGAATGTCTGGCTTCCTAGCGCCTCCGGCCGAGCGCTTGGGCTTATCGGCGACGTTCCGCCCCTTGGCAGCCTTTGCAGCAGGTACAGTATTACGGGATTTTGCCGTCATGACGGGACTATAGCGTTCGACGCGGCACCGCCTAGCGCAGAGAGAAAGGTAGAACTTTTCGCCTCTGCTCGACGCGCGATGCAGTTTCACAACCGTCCGGTTGTGAAACCCTTGGGCGCGATCATACTGCAGGGTGCGTCCGGACTTCCTAGTCCTATACGGGGGCGCTGGCGCCTACGGGGTAAAAGCGTGAGGCAATATCGCCCGCGCGCATCTCGATCATCGCGTCGTGAATGAATTTGCGCTTAGCGATCCGGTACACGCAGCGCAGGCTCGACCCACCATACTGCTCCAGTCGAAACAGCCACTCATCGCCAAAATCGACATAGACCGGACAGCGGGCGCTAAGCCACGTCGTGCGGGGCCGAACCCAATCGTATTGCTGATGCCCACAGTAGTTAGCCATCACCTCGCGCCGGATGTCCCGGAAGGGATGGATGAGCACCATGGACCCCGACCCTCGTCCGGCGTTGGGATTTTCGGAGCGCCGCCAGAATGCTCCGTCGTTCGCCCCGTCCATGCCGCGCCGGGCAGAAAACCAGACCAGATCGGCCGCCATTGGCGCGGTGGGGTCGGGCAGCATGTGGTACAGGTCGAAATTGTTCCTGAAGCCCCGCCCGTCGATCACCCACACCAAGTTTCGGTAGAATGCCTCCCGGGAGATGCGCTCGGCGTCCGTCATGGCGGAATGCTGGACTTCAATCGTGATGCCGGTGGCTGTTACGATATCGGCGCGATGCACCTCCCCGTCAGGTGCGGTGTACGAAATCTCGCGGCACGCCACAGGAAATTGGTTCTTCCACTCCCGATGCCACTCGGTTTCGTTCTCCCACCAAGGGTCGCAACTACGCCGCCCCTGATGCGCCCAGTGGTGCATAATCCGCGGGCCGCATTTCGCGATCATCTCCGCACCGCATGTAGGGCAGACCGCCAGGCCGCCAGGAAAGGCCTCGACGCGTTCACCGTTCCGTAAGGCGAGCTGCACGGCTTAAAACAAGGGCTGGATGTTCACGATCCAGTGCCCGAGTGTCGACACCACGTGGCCCGCTAGCTGGATGGCGCCCGCCGGGTCGTCCAGTATCTGCTTGGTTGCCCAGCCGCCCACCGCCGCAATCGAGCCGCTAAGAAAGGCTTTGCCGATCCAAAGTAGCTTCTGCTTCAGCCAAGCAATGCGACCCTGGGCGCGCTCCAGCACCGCGACGTCGGCGTTGTTCGCCGCGTCCGATTTGGTCAATTCCTGGCGCACTTCGTCGACGCTTTGCTTGACGTCGAGCAGGTCATTGTAAGCGGGCGGACCGTCCGCGTCCTCGGGCGGGTGATTGTGCCCGATGCCCGCGGGCCTCTCCCACCGCACGGCGAGCAGCCGGTCGACGACCTCCTCGATGCGGTCAAGCTGCCCGCCAAGGGCGTTCAGCCGGTCGGGAAGGGAGGGTAGCTCCTCACGGGGCTCCGGCTCCTCGGGGTAACGCACGCGATGCCCCGCCGGAGCGTAGTCCGGCCCGTCCGCGTCAATGGTATCGATCGCGGCAATGTGGTCTTCCTCGTCGGCATCGGGGAAAGCGTCCGGGATGTAGTCGGCAGCCTCGTAGGGGCCGCCGTGGATGTATTGATACCCGCCTTCCTTGCCGTCGTAGGGCATCTCATTGGCGGGATCCTCGAAATTCTCATAGAACCAGGCTACCATCGCTTCGACGCGCGCTTCGTGGTCCAGCCCTTCCAGCGAAGGCGCGTCGCTCAGGGGATCAAGGTACGGATCACTACGCATAGGGCGGGCTACCATGCGCTGCGGTTCGGGGGAAAGTGAAGGTCGACGAGCCAGCAACCTTGCGCTGGATGGTGAGGAACCAAAAAGCGGTATCGTGGCTGCGCGTCTACTAAGTTACCGAGCTGGTGAGTGAGCTAGCGTTGGTGGACCCGCCGGGATGCCATTGGTCTCACCGCGGCGTAGCCCATCACACAACCGCGTTGTTTGTGACGTTGACAGCGTTTCACGCGTAGCTATAGCTGCGACGTGGACGAGGAAACCATCTATCAGGAAATTGGCGCGCTGATCGCCGCCCGGCGCGATGCGCTGGATCTCACCCAAGCGAAGGTTGCAGCGAAGGTCGGCATGTCGCGCCCGAGCTTAGCCAATATCGAGGTCGGCAGGCAGCGCGTGCTGGTGCATCAGCTGTACGCGATCGCACGAGCCCTCGACGTAGAGGATCCGCGCGACCTCCTGCCGCTGCCCCAATTGCAGCCCGGCGGAACGGAAGCGCCCATTAGCGACGCGGGCCTGACCCGGCGCGAGCGCGATCAGATCAGCCGCCTGCTGGCGGTGGCGTGACGTCGTCGGGACAAGTTCGATGAGCTTCGCTGCCGTCGGTCGCGTCGTTGCAATCAGTCGCGCACGAGAGCTGTTGGAGACGCACCGGCTGACCGCGCCGCCCGTGCCGGTCGAGCGCATCGCCAAGGCGCTCGGCGCGCGCGTCCGATACGCGCCGCTCGACGACGCACTTTCCGGCATGGCCTACATTAAAGACGGCGTGCCGATTATTGGCGTCAACTCGCTCCACCATCCCAATCGCCAGCGGTTCACCATCGCGCACGAGATCGCTCATCTGGTGCTCCACCGCGACCTCATCACTGCCGAGGTGCACGTCGACAAGGCCTTCGTGCTGAACAGGGACGGAAACAGCGCCACTGGGACTGACGCGCTGGAGATTGACGCCAACGCGTTCGCGGCCGAGCTGCTGGTTCCCGCAGAGTGGCTCAAGCGCTCCATCGCGGTGCAGGCCGATCTGGACGCCGACGACGAAGTCACGGCGCTCGCCAAGCGCTTCCGCGTCAGCACGGCCACCCTGCAGAACCGCCTGCTCTCGCTCACCCGCGATCCGAGCTGAGGCTAGGCGGGCGCGGCGGGGGCGGCGATGGGATTTGTGTTCTACGACACAGAGACGACGGGCGTCTCCACCGACTTCGACCAGATCCTCCAGTTTGCCGCGATCCGAACCGACGAGGACCTGGTCGAGCTCGATCGCTTCGAGATCCGCTGCCGCCTGCAGCCCCACGTTCTGCCGCATCCCGGCGCGTTGCGCGTCACCGGCATGAGCTTCGAACGGGTGAGCGACCACTCGCTCCCCAGCCACTACGAGATGGTCCGCGCCATCGTCGAGCGGCTGTCCGCCTGGTCGCCGGCCGTCTTCGTCGGCTACAACTCGATGAGGTTCGACGAGCAGCTGCTCCGGCAGGCGCTCTTCCAGACCCTGCACCCGCCGTACCTTACCAACACCGGCGGCAACTGCCGCGCCGACGCCCTCGCGCTGGTCCAGGTCGCCGCCGCGATCGAGTGCGACTGCATCGTTGTGCCGCACCACGATGGCAAGCCCGTCTACAAGCTGGATCAGCTCGCGCCCGCCAACGGCTTTGACCACGGCAACGCACACGACGCGCTTGCCGATGTCGAGGCCACCATACACATGGCGCGCTGCGTTATGGAACGCGCGCCCGACTGCTGGGACCGCTTCGTGCGGTTCTCGTCGAAGGCGGCTGCCGCCAGCTTCGTTGACGACGAAGACGCGTTCCTCCTTACCGAGGTCTACTTTAACAGGGCCTACCACTACGTCCTGTGCGCATTCGCGCGTGACCCAGGGCAGGCGTCGGCCGCGCTCTGCCTCGACCTTCGTCACGACCCGGCCCGGCTTGCGGCAATGCCGGACGAGGACCTCGCCAAGCTCGTCAAGCGATCGCCGAAACCGGTCCGACGCATCCGCCTCAACGCCGCCCCGGCACTTGCCTGCCTCGACGATGTGCCGCCCGCCCTTCTGGGCGCTCTCGGGGCGGCCGAGATCGCGTCGCGGGCGCGCGCGATTCGGGCGGACGCGGCGCTGCGCAAGCGACTGGTGGAGGCCACCATCGCCGCCAGGGAGGAGCGCGAGGCGTCGGAGCACTTCGAGGAGCAAATCTACGACGGCTTCGCCTCAATCGAGGACTCCCGCCGCATGGCGCGGTTCCACGAATCGCCATGGGCTCAGAGGCCCGCGGTGGTCGAGAGCATGGATGACCCGCGGCTCCGACACTTCGGCCGGCGCGTCGTCTTCGACCACGCCGAGCACCTGCTGCATCCCGACCACAGGGCTGAGATGCACGCGCTTGCGGCCCTGCGGAGAGACGGCAACGGCGACGCAACTGTGAAGTGGACGACCGCTCGCGCCGCGCACGACGCGGCTGTCGAGCTCATTGCCGGGGGCGACCCCGTCGCCCTCGAACTGCTCGCCGGCTACCGCGACCACCTCGCCCGGCTGCTCGGCTAGCCCGCCCCCCTCGACGATCAGACCCGTCACCCGCGCCTGCCGCGGCATGTCGAAACGCGCGCCCACCCCACCAGAACCTCGTCGTCTCTCATCCCCTCAACACTTCACCGCAGGCCACCTTGTTTGTGATATGCACATTTTTTTAGTTTGCATTGTAGACAGATGGGGTCCGATACGGCATAAGGCCCCTGTCACGCAATCAAATCGGAGGTCGCCATGGCGAGCGTCATCAACGAGCACGGGGGCCGCGACCGGACGCGCGGCGTGGTGGTCGTCAACGGCCAGGAGTTCACGGTCCGCGACGCGGAGCCGCAGGGCGACCAGATCCTGGCCTCCGCCGGGTGCGAGCCGGTCGACGACTTCGTGCTGATCCAGCGCATGCGGCCCGGCTCGCGCGTGGTCTCGATCGACCAGACGATCGAGATCGCGCCCGGTGAGAAGCCCGTCTTCTACGCCTTCCGCGGCGGCGACATCCACCTCTTCACCGTCGACACGCATGGCTTCCAGTGGGGCGAAGCCGACATTGCCGAGGACGCAATCCGCGACATTGCGCAAATCCGGCCAGAGCTGGTGCTGGAGGTCGAGCGCGAGGACGAGCGCCCGCGCCTGCTGGCCCCCGGCGACCGGCTGCCGCTTACCCCCAAGGGCGTGGAGCACCTGCGCACCCGCTCGCGCGACGTCGAGGTCACCATCGACGGGGAGGCCCGGACCATCGCGCGCGGCGACCACACCACCGAGGAGCTGCTGCGCCTGCTCGGCGTCGAGCCGGGCTACCTCCTCAACCTGAAGCGGCCCGGCGGGCTCGACACCCTCAAGCCCGGCCAGCACGTCACCGTCAAAGAGGGTATGGAGTTCTTCAGCCAGGCGCCGGGCGGAGCGTCGTCGTGAGGGACGCCGCCGAGGAGCTCGACCGCCTGCGCGGCCTCTGCCCCGAGGCCCAGCTCTGGCCGGAGGGCGGTCGCCATGCCGCCTTCCTACCCGGCTTCGCGTTCAAGCTGCGCGGCCAGCCAGCGGCCGAGGACGTGCTGCTCGTCCCCTTCACACACAGCGGCTACGAGACGCGGCTTTTCTTCCGCCGCCAGCTCACCGCCGACCAGGTCTGGCACGTGCACGTCGTGTGCGGCCAGACTTGGTGGTCTCCGTCCTGGCGCGGGGTGCTGGAGGACCGGCCCTGGACCGAAATCCTCGCCGACCACCTGAGGGCGGTGGCATGAATCTCCGGTTCAAGATCCGCGCCGATCTGCTCGACCGGGTCCGCATCGATCTGCGGCGCCGGCACCGGTTCGCGCACGAGCGCGTCGGCTTCATCACCGCGGGCCTCTGCACCTTTGCCGGGGGCGTGCTGGCGATTGCACGCGACTACCGCCCGGTCGACGACGACGATTACGTCGACACGCCGGGCGTCGGTGCGATGATGGCGCCGGACGCGATCAGGAAGGCGCAGGAGCGCGCGCTGTTTGCCCGCGACGCCATCTTCCACGTCCACACCCACGGCGGCCGCGGCGTCCCCGCTTTCAGCGGCGTGGATCTGCGCGAGAACGTCAAGTTCGTGCCAGATTTCCTCAAGGTCGCGCCGCACGCGCTACACGGTGCCATCGTGCTGAGCAATGACGCGGCACTGGGTCAGTGTTGGCTGACGCGGGGCGATGCGGCGGTGCCCCTACGTGACTTCACGGTCGTGGGGCCCGCCACTACGAAATGGGGACGGGCATGAGCAGGCTTATTCGGCAAGGGTTCTTGGGCGAGAACAGCGACGCGGTCCTGGCCGGGCTGACGGTCGGCTTCATCGGCCTGGGCGGGGGCGGATCGCACATGGTGCAGCAGGCGGCGCATCTCGGCGTCGGCGGTTACGTCCTCGTTGACCCGGACGAGATCGACCTCGGCAACAGCAACAGGCTAGTATCGGGCACGCTAGCCGACGTCACCGAGAAGGTCGCCAAGGTAGCTATCGCGGAGCGGACCATCCGTTCGCTGCAGCCGCGCGCGCGCGTGCTGACGCTGAAGCGGACGTGGCAGGAATCTACGGAGGATCTGAAGGGCTGCGACGTAATTATGGGCGCGGTCGACTCGGTGGTCGCGCGCGACCAGATTGAGGCGTTCTGCCGCCGATTCCTGATCCCTTACATCGACGTCGGCATGGACGTGGTCACGCTTGGCAAGGGCGCTTTCCTGATCTCGGGGCAAGTGATCGCCTCCATGCCGGGCGAACCGTGCATGCGCTGCTGCGGTTTCGTCACGGACGAGAAGCTGCAAGAGGAGGCAAAGCTTTACGGCGACGCGGGCGGGCGACCGCAGGTCGTCTGGCCCAACGGCGTGCTCGCCTCCACCGCAATCGGCCTGATGGTGCAGACGTTCACGCCATGGCACCAGCGCGGCACGGGTTTCGCGCACTTGGTCTACGATGGCAACAAGGGCACGGTCGCGCCCAGCCCTTGGGTAAAGCAGCTCGCCGGGATGATCTGTCCGCATCATCCTGAGGACCAAGTCGGCGACCCGTCGTTTGATGTCAGGCGCGTGCTTGCCGAGCGCGGAGAACCCGAGCGCGCGGTTCCCGTCGCAGAGGCCCGACACGTAGATTGTGATGTCGCCCTTCGCCCTCGCGTCTCGCGGCTGTGGGCGTGGCTGCGCTACCTTTTCGGCCTTTGACGCCGGCGCACCACCATTGGGGAAGGATGGCTGGGTCGGGATCGTGGCACAAGTGCCTGTCAAATAAGTCGCGGGTACGCGGGTCGGGCGTCGTCCTGATCCCAGTCAATTTTTCGCACCATGCTCGGTGTCAAAACCGAGCAGTTGTGACGCGCTCGGATGCGGTGGGCTACCTCGACCCTCCCCGCTGACGACGTAGCACCTCGAACGCTCCGCTCGCCTTCGCAAGCGCGACCTCCACCGCGTGAAGGTCAGGTGCCAGCGCCAGCTCTGGCCTATTCATCATGGCGATGACGGCCAAGAGCACAGCGTCGGACTCCCGCGCCAGCTCCATCAAGTGATGCCCGCGGGGCCCGACAACACCGTACAACCAGTTGCGGGCTGTCCGATCCGCGACTCCCGTCCAGCGCTGGATCTGCTTGGCGGCGCTGGCGCTTGTCCCGAGTTCCGCCTTAAGCGCCTCGCTGATCGCCGCGGCATAGGCCGCTTCGCTCAACCTCTCTGGCCGCCTCGGAAACTTGTTGCCAGTTTTCGGAAACATGTTGCCACCCCTTCCAGGGTAGTGGCGGCTATGGGCGCATGCGCCTCCCGCTCAGAGGCGCGTATGGTCATCAACTGGAACACGCCACAGGACGAAGAGCCGCCCGACCCGCCCCGGGTTCGTGCGGCGGAATATGTCCGCATGTCGACCGAGCATCAGCAATACTCGACCGACAACCAGGCTGTGGCGATCCGGCGCTACGCCGAGGCGAACGGCTACGAGATCGTTCACACCTACAAGGACGACGGCAAGAGCGGCCTGAACCTGTCCGGCCGATCGGGGCTGAGGAGCCTGCTCGCCGACATCGACGCGGGCCGCACCGACTTTCAGGCGCTGCTCGTCTATGACGTGAGCCGGCTCGGACGCTTCCAGGATCCGGACGAGGCCGCCACCCACGAACTGCGTATCCGCGCCGCCGGCATCCAGGTGGAATATTGCGCCGAGCAGTTCCGCAACGACGGCAGCATCAGCTCGTCCATCATCAAGACCGTCAAGCGCACCATGGCGGCCGAGTACAGCCGCGAGCTATCGGTGCCCGAGAACCTCGCCGCGCGCCTCGACCGGATGGAGGCGGCATCGTGACCGCCGGGCAGCCGGGCCCAGGCAGGCCGGTCAAGCTGGCCTTCGAGGAGGCGAGCCTTCGCATTCCGGTCGATCACATCATGCCGCTCCGCGTCGTGTCCGCGACCGTGAAGAAGTCGGTGAAGTACGGCCAGATTGCCGCCTCCATCAACGAGGTCGGCATCATTGAGCCGCCCGTGGTCGCCCGGGACGCGACGGACCCCAGCCGCTACCACCTGCTCGACGGCCACCTGCGCGTCGAGATCGTGCGCGAGCGCGGCGACCCCGAGATCGTATGCCTGGTCGCGATCGACGACGAGGCTTTCACCTACAACAAGCGGATCAGCCGGATCGCGACCATCCAGGAGCACCGAATGATCCTGAATGCGGTCAAGAAGGGTGTGTCGGAGGAGCGACTGGCCCGGGCTCTGAACGTCGATATCGCCAACATCCGCATGAAGCGAAACCTGCTGGTCGGCATCTGCCCGGAGGCGGCCGACCTGCTGAAAGACCGCCATGTGCCGCTGCGCGTGTTCGGGGAGCTGCGGTTCCTCAAGCCCGTCCGTCAGGTGGAGGTGGTCCAGAACATGATCACCATGAACCGCTTCTCGATCAGCTACGCCAAATCGCTGGTCGCCTCCTCGTCCGACGACGAGCTGGTGGCGGGCAAGCCTCGCCCGGTGCCGGGCCTCACCGCCGATCAGGTCGCGACCATGCGGCACGAGAGCGAGAACGTAGATCGGCAGTTTCGGCTGGTGGAGCAGAGCTACAGCGCCGACCAGTTCGACCTCATGCTAGCCGCGGGGTACGTGAACCGCCTGCTCAACAGCGCCCGGGTGGTGCGCTACCTCGCCCAGCATCACGCCGACATCCTGGGCGAGTTCCAGAAGCTAAGTGACTTGCAGAAAGCCGCGTAGACCTTTCTGCCTCGCTTAACCCTGTCCCTGCCCGTCACGCGGGCGTGATGGTGCCTGCCCCTGATTCTGAGCGATCTCCCTGGCGCGTTGCAGGCGATCAGCACCCGACGCACCTTGCTCCTGCCCGGCCTCGGCGAATTGGCCGGCACGCTGCAGCAGCTCGGCCGCCGACGAAGCCGGTGCGGCGGACTGGCCCGCCTGGGCGGCTTCCCTGCCCCGGCGCAGCCGATCGGCCGCGTCGCTGCCAGCGTCGTTCGTCGCCGCGGACGCGTCCTCCCGGTCCTGCCCCGTCCAATGCCGCCACGTTTGCGCGGCCCGCTGGGCCAGCTCCTGTGCGAACGTCCTCACCGCCTCCAACCGCTCGGCCGCGATCGTCCGCACCTCTGCCAGCCAACCCCCGCGATCGGTAACCGGCTCATAGGCCAGCCCCGCCGCCTCCGCCGCTACCCGCGCCTTCTGCTCCATGTACCAGGACGCCCGCAGGTAGGGTGACGGCTCGCGATCCATCCCGGCCGCCCGCGTCTCCAGAGCATCGCGCTGCTCGCCTTCGGGCTCGGCCGCAGCATGGGCCTGCGCCTCCGCCCGCTGCGCGGCGAGTGTGCGGTGATCGATCCGCACCTCTTCACCCGCCTCGGCGAGCTGCGCGTTGGCCTGGTGCGCCCACTGCTCGCGCCAATGCACTAGCAGCTCGTCACTGTTCCAGTCGCGCACCTTCAACCCGAACCCGGTCTCGTCGATCGACCGCATGGTGAGCATCACATGCGCGTGCGGCTGGGGCTGCCCATCGCTACCGACGTGATCGTGCAGCGAGAAGTCCGCCACCATCCCCCGCGCCACGAACTCGTCACGCACGAACCCGCGTAAGAGCGCGATCTGCCGATCCGCGTCCAGCTCGCGCGGCAAGGCAAGCTGTACTTCGCGGGCGAGCTGGGCGTCCTTCCGCCGCTCGCCCGCCTCGACCGCGTTCCACAACGCCGGTCGATCCAGCGACCAATCGGGCGCCCCCTCCGGCGCCATAATTTCGCTGTGCTGGATGTCGGACTTGCGCGTGTAGTCGTGCACCGCTCCGGTCCGCTCATCCACCAATTCGGCGCCCGATCGATACGCTGCTGCTGCGACCGATGAGCGCCCCTTGGCGCGAGAAATGATCGCGGCCGAGAAGCGGTAGATCGCCACTTACGAAACGGGGTCCAGCGCCATGACGCTGGCCGGAGTTTGAGGCGGGAGCCTCATAGCGTGCAAGCGCTCGGGGAGCCGTCGGCGGGGCATAGCCCCTAGAGACCACGCACATTGACAATCGTCAATGTATAAGCGTGCCCTTTACTCATTCTTCGCTCGGGATGGTTGACGCAGTTTGCGGCTTCGTGCGAGCCTCTTCCCTCAGGAGATTGCCATGGCTCGCACGCTCGAACAGAAGATCGCGGAGGCGCAGGCCAACCTCGCCCGCCTCAAGGATAAAGCACGCTCCGAAGACACCCGGCAGAAGATCGTCGTTGGCGCCGCGGTTATTTCCCAGGCGCTACGATCCCCCAGCTTGGCCGGCCGGCTCCTCGCCATCCTCGACGCCGAACCTCTGCGCGACCACGACAAGAAGGTGGTCGCCGGCCTGGTCGACACACTCAAGTCGGTTGCCGCCAGGAATGATGAACAATGACGCCGGCGCGTAACCGCACCCTGCCAGGGTAATACGCTACGACCCTGTTGTAATACGCGGCTTTCGTTGCGCTCGAGTGCGGCCTGGTGAGGATAGGCCCATGACCGGAAAGAAACTTAACACGATCTCGGTGCGGCTCGGCGATGACCTCTATGCGAGGGTCTGTGCCGCACGCCAGGAAGGCGATCTGAACGTGTCCAGTTTCATCCGGGAAGCTCTGACCGGGAAGCTGGATGCCATGGAACAGCCCAATTACGAGATCCCGCCCGTCACCGATCCCTATTACGGGCAGTATCGCGAGATCGAGATCGGCGAGCATCGCATCGGCGTCGCGGTCACGCCATGGCGCAACGACCCGGTGGTCATCTTCCACGACCTGGGGCGACGGGGAGCGACGTTCAATCCGGTCGGTTTGCCGGCGCATCCTGCAACGAACGCCTATCGTCGCCGGTCTGGTCGTGCTGACGCTGCTCGTCACCGCCGTCGTCGCGACCATCGCCTTCCCGATCGTCGCCGGGGTCCTGCGGTTCGGGATGCCGCCTGGGACGACCGGCTTCCGCTCGCTGATGCTGTGGGCCGGCTATACGTTCGGCGACAAGGGCCAGCCCGCCCACTGGTTCGCCTTCTGGGCCAACCTCAAGCTGCATCTCGCCGGCACCGCGCCCAATCCGGCCCGCCTGAAGACGATCGAGGCCACCCTGGTCCTCGCCGGCCTGATTGGTACCGCAAGCGCGCTAGTGGCCGCCTACCGGCTCTGGATCGCACGTCCGGCACAGCCGGCCGTCGCCCGCCGGCACATGCGCGGCACGACACTGATCGCGCATACCGACATGCCCGCCTTCGTCGCCGGGGGCACCTCAAGGTTTGTCATATGGACAGCGGCAGTCGGAACAAATGGTCAACAAAAGCCTGAGCGTTGCCGCAAAGTATATTAAGTTTCGTGGGTTTGTGAGGTTGGACGAGTTGG
>JAHFRU010000012.1:81384-90346 GCA_023266115.1 Gammaproteobacteria bacterium | reverse complement strand
CCCGCCGGCGAATACGAACTGCGCGTGCCCTACAGCGATCCGCGCGAACTCGCTGGCGACATCCTGCGCTACGGCCCGGAGGTCGAGGTTATCGGCCCCAAAAGCCTGCGCGCCTGTGTCCATTCGCTGGCTGCAAAAACCGCAGCAATGTACTCGGGATAAGAGCACCAGTCACGCCTGGTCACTTTTTGACCGGGTGGGTGTGATAAAAGAAGTGCTAAAGGCCGCACGGCCAGAATCCACCTTACATGCTTCAGCCGTTCGCCACACGGTAGACGCCATAAACTGGAATGCGCATACGGGACGAGGATATGACAAATACTTACCAGATAAAGATAGCGCTCAGACACATCCGCCCACCGGTCTGGCGGCGCATTCAGATTGCCGGCGATACCAGGCTTGGCAAGCTGCATCGGATTCTCCAGGCGACGATGGGTTGGACCAACAGCCATCTTCACGCGTTTCGCGTCGGCCGCACAAGTTACGGCGAACCCGATCCCGAATTTCCCGCCGACATAAAAAACGAGCGCAATGTCCGGCTCGACAGCATTGCCGCCGAAGGCGATACCTTTATATATGAATACGACTTCGGCGATGGCTGGGAGCATGAGATCAAGATCGAACAGGTGTCACCCGCCGAACCCGGCACGCGCTACCCCGTCTGCCTCGCCGGCAAACGCGCCTGCCCGCCCGAGGACTGCGGTGGGCCGCCGGGGTATGAGCACCTGCTCGAAGTGCTGCGGGACCCGCAGCACGGGGAACACAAAGAGATGGCCGAGTGGGTCGGCGGACCTTTCGCCCCCGATGCGTTTGATCTTGATGATGTTAATCAGGCGCTACAGAGTATCGAGTGAGACGGTCGGCCGATTCCACTAAATGATAAAAACATGCCAACCAACATTTCGACAGCTACACGTCTCACCTCGAATGGTTATCTCGCCCACAGCGCGAATGACGTTGAAGCAACTCATTCTCTGAAAGATCACCTGGCCAGCGTCGCTGCGCTTGCCCGTAAGTTCCTGGATGGACATCCTCGCTCTGAGGAGGCCGCTCTCACCGGACTGTTGCATGACCTTGGCAAGTACGGCGATCGTTTCCAAGCACGCTTACAGGGAAAAGACTCAGGTCTGGACCACTGGTCCCAAGGCGCTTCGCTGGCTCTGACCGAATTTCACGCGGTTGCAGCGGCCTTGGCTATCGAAGGCCACCATATCGGCCTACAGCGTGGCGGCAAGGATTCCTTACGGCGATTGATTCCCGAGAACCTTGCATCCGCTGTCCTACCAGGCTTGGCGCTCTCCGATCCTGACCTTACGCGGCTGCAATCCCGCGCGGCCGCGGATGGACTGGAGTTTCACAAGCCTGCCGCCCTCCCTGTCATCTCATGGGCACAATCTGTGGCTGCCATGCTTGATGTGCGTATGCTTTTTTCTTGTCTGGTGGATGCCGACTTCCTGGACACCGAGGCGCACTTCGAAGGCGATTCCAAAGGCAAACGCTACCGGCCCGCAGGCCCGCGTCTGGAGGCCGAAAGGGCACTGGCCGCTCTTGATGTCCACATGACTGGCTTGCGCGCTTCCACTTTGGCACAGGCCAATGTCAAAGATGCGCGGGAAGCTCTTTGGAGCGCCATCATCCACGCCGGGCAGTTGCCGCCCGGACTGTTCACGCTAACGGCACCGACAGGTTCCGGCAAGACACTGGCGATGCTGCGCTTCGCTCTGGAGCACGCCATCCGGCACGGGATGAAGCGCATCGTGCTGGTGGTGCCCTTCCTCACGGTCATCGAGCAGACGGCCCGCGTCTATCGGCGGGTGTTTGCCGGCTTCCCCGACAACTTCGTGCTCGAACACCACAGCTTGGCCGGTTTGGGCATCGAGACGGAACGACGGGACGCAGAAGGAGAAGGTGAGCGCCAGCGACGCCTGTTGGCCGAGAACTGGGATGCACCCATCGTGCTTACTACCAACGTCCAATTGCTCGAATCGCTCTTTTCCAACCGGCCGTCATCCTGCCGCAAACTACACAACCTCATGGACTCGGTGATCCTGTTTGACGAAGCGCAGAGCCTGCCGCAGCACCTGGCAGTGCCTACCTTGGCAGCGTTGTCTCACTTGGCGGCGACCTATCGTTCCACCGTGGTCTTCGCTACCGCTACTCAACCCGCCTTCGACACCCTGGATGCAGCGGTGAGGAAGCATGCCGTCAATGGTTGGCAACCACGGGAAGCCGTACCGGATCATCCGGCGCTGTTCAGAGCCCTTGAGCGTGTCGCCGTGCGCTGGCCGGAAAGAGATCGGAAAAGCACCTGGGTCGAGTTGGCCGCCGAGGTACGCAAAGCGAATCAGGCGCTGGTGGTAGTGAATCTTAAACGCCATGCCTTGGCACTGCTTGAAACATTGACCGGAACAGACGGCCTTTTCCACCTATCGACCAACCTCTGCGCCGAACACCGGCGGGCGGTCATGGACAAGGTCAAGGCACAGCTTATGGAGGGACTTCCCTGTCGCCTCGTTTCAACCCAATGCGTCGAGGCCGGCGTGGACGTGGATTTCCCCATTGTCTTCCGCGCCATGGCGCCACTGGAATCCATCGCCCAGGCGGCAGGTCGCTGCAATCGGGAAGGCAGACTCAATGAACAGGGTCGTCTTGGTGATGTCGTGGTCTTTGAACCGGATGAGGAAGGCGGCTGGCGGAAACGGTTCCCAACGTTCACATACTATCAGGCGGCCCAGGTCACAAAAACGTTGCTCAACATGCGCGGCAATCTGGACATCAATGAGCCTGAGGTTTTCCGTGCGTATTACCACCGACTCTACGACCTGAATGATCCAGCCAGCCAGAACGCCGAGCTTGACGACGCGATCAAGGCCATCGATTTCCCGGAAATTGCCAAGGCGTACCGTATCATCGAACAGAATGCGATACAGGTGCTCGTACCGTGGAAGGTGCGCAGGCCGTTATTCGATCAACTTCGTCTCGAAGCCGAACGGGATGGAATTTCCGCTAACTGGATGCGCCGCGCTCAAGGATTTGCGGTGAGTGTCTATCGCACCAAAGATGGTCCGCCAGCTTGGGCAATTCCGGCGAAGCTGCGGCGTGGCGGTTTCTCCGACGAGTGGTTCATCCTCGAAGGGAATTTCTACGACGACATCCTCGGGCTGAATCCGCCCAAAGGGGAACAGGTTTTCATCGCATAGGAGGACGCATGGCAAACGGCACACACACTCTGGAAGTCTGGGGCGATCTGGCCTGTTTCACTCGGCCGGAAATGAAGGTCGAACGCTTTTCGTATCCCGTCATCACGCCTTCAGCCGCGCGCGGCATCTTCGACGCCATCTACTGGGATGGCAAGCGCGACGGCGCCACCATGCGACCCTATTTCCACTGGCAGGTGACGCGCATTGAGGTGCTGGAAGTCCCGCGCTACATCGCGCTGCGGCGCAATGAGGTTAAGGGCAGGGTGCCGGGAACCGCGGTGCTCAATCGGTGGATGAAAGGTGACTTTGAGAAATCCGAACCCGTTCTCTGGGCCGATCGTGACGATGAAACCACCGGGCGTACCCAACGCCAGACCATGGCACTGAAAAACGTCCGCTACCGTCTCACCGCCAAGATCGTCCCGAAACCCGGCAACGACTGGGGCAAACTCAACGCCTGCTTTCAGCGTCGCGCACGAGCCGGCAAGTGTTTCCAGCAACCCTACTTCGGTTGCCGCGAGTTCCCGGTATTTTTTGAATACATCGAAGACCCAGTTGCCAATCCTTGCTTGCCCGTGCTCCTTAATCAGCCTCTTGGCTTCATGCTTTATGACGTTTTCGATTTGCGCAAAGATGTAGTCAATGATAACGACAAACCCTTCATCACGCTCTTCGATGCATCGCTTATTGGCGGTGTATTGGATGTGCCGCCCTTCGATAGCGCAGCGGTGAAGAAACCGGGGAGGGCATAGCCATGTTGCAAGCACTGATGGATTACGGAAGTGGGCTCGACTCCGAGCCCGGGTTCAAAGCCCGCGAAGTGCGCTGGTGTATTGAACTGGCCACCGACGGGCGTTTTCTCAACGTGCTGCCGTTGGGTGATGGCAAACGCGGGCAAATGCAGCCTCGTTGTCCGGACATGCACAACATGAACGCGGGGGGCAAGTCGCATTTCTTGGTGGAAACGGTTCAAACCGTTGCACTGTTATTCAAGGCCAATGAAGACTCCAAGAAAATCGCCGGCAGTGAAGACAAGCACGGCTTCTTTGTTGACATGCTGCGCAAAGCTTCCAATGCGGTTCCTGTGTTAATCGCGCTGGCAAACACGCTAGAAGATGAAACAAGGCTGACTGAAGTTCGTGAAGCACTGGCACACCATAAAGCCAAGCCCACCGACTGGTTGGGCTGGCGTGTGGATGGGGTTGACCCTCGCGAGAACAATACCGTTCAGGCATGGTGGCGCGAATGGCGGCGCACGGATATGGGTAATGAGCCACCCGATTCCGCACCGTCTTCCGATAACGCCCGTGATGGCGCGATGGTTTGCTACCTGACGGGCGAAGCTGTTCAGCCCTTACCCACCCACCCCAAGATCACCGGGTTGACTGGCGTAGGCGGTTTGGGCACGGGCGACGTAATGGTCGGTTTCGATAAGGCAGCCTTTGGTTCCTTCGGGCTGAATCAGTCGGCAAATGCCGCCATGAGCGCCGAGGCCGCGCAGAAATATGCCGATGGCTTGAATGATTTGATTCGCAACCACTCCCGCAAGCTCGCCAACGCGCTGGTAGTGCATTGGTTCAAGGAGCAGGTAGCCCAAGAAGACGACCCGCTGGAATGGCTCAATGGTTTCGAGTCACAAGAGCAGACCGAGGCCGCTGCGCAGGTGGCGGCACGCCGTCTGCTTGATGCTATCCGTAGCGGTGAACGCGCCACCCTGGGCGGCAACCGCTATTACGCGCTGACCCTCTCCGGTGCATCCGGTCGTGTGATGGTGCGCGACTGGATGGAAGGCCGTTTCGAGGATTTGGTGTGCAATGTCGAAGCCTGGTTTACTGACCTTGCAATTGTTGCGCGCGATGGCATGGGCAACGCCCGTGACCCCAAGTTCATGGCAGTGTGTGGTGCGCTGGTACGCGATCTTAAAGACCTGCCCGCCCCCACCGCTGCCACGCTGTGGAAGGTTGCTGTGCAGCGTCTGCCCATTCCGCAGCCACTGATGGCACAGGCGCTTGCGCGTTTCCGCACCGACCTCGTAGATAAAGACCAACCCCCGTTCAACCATGCTCGCATGGGTCTCATCAAAACGTACTTCTTTCGACTCAAACCAGGAGGTGACAAAACCATGACCGCTTATCTCAATCCCGACCATCCAGCCGCAGCCTACCATTGCGGGCGGCTACTTGCTGTGCTGGCCAATCTGCAACGTGCTGCCTTGGGCGATGTAGGCGCGGGCGTGGTGCAGCGCTACTACGCCGCTGCCAGCCAGACGCCCGGCCTCATCTTGGGCAGGCTCACGTCGAACGCCCGCAACCACCTTGGCAAACTCGAAGGCGGACTGGCGTTTTGGTACGAAACCAAAATTGCCGACGTAATGGGTCGGCTGGGAGATGGTGCCCCTCGCATCCTCGACCTCGAAGGTCAAGGATTATTTGCCCTCGGGTACTACCAGCAAATCGCGGCGCTTCGTGCAGGAAACAAAAACACGAACGCCGCCGCTGCTACCGACACCACCGACCAAGGAGAAGCTAAATGACCGCTATGCAGAACCGTTACGAATTCCTATATCTCTTCGACTGCGAGAACGGGAACCCCAACGGCGACCCCGACGCCGGCAACAGCCCGCGCATCGATCCGGAGGATATGCACGGCTTGGTGTCCGATGTGGCGATCAAGCGGCGGGTGCGCAACTACATTCAGACGGCATTCGGCAACACCGCACCCAATGCGATCTTCGTGGAGCACGCGACCAACCTTAACAAGCCAATCACCGCCGCCCATGTGGCGACAAACGGCGCGCCCAGCGGCGGCGGCAACCGCAGCCAGGTCAACAACGCACGCAACTGGATGTGCCAACAGTTTTTCGACGTGCGTACCTTTGGCGCCGTTATGTCCACCGGAGCGAATGCTGGGCAGGTGCGGGGGCCGGTTCAGGTGGCTTTCTCACGTTCCATTGATTCTATCCTGCCGATGGATGTTTCCATTACCCGTATGGCTGTGGCCGAAAAGGTAAAAGATGCCAAGACGGTTGCGGACTACGAGAAGTGGGAGAACGAACAGGAAGAAGACAAACTCCGTACCATGGGTCGCAAGGCCCTTATCCCTTACGGTCTCTATGCCTGCAAGGGCTTTGTCTCTGCCCATCTTGCTAAAGGCACCGGCTTCTCCGACGATGACCTGAACCACCTCTGGGATGCGCTCAAGACCATGTGGGACCACGACCGGTCCGCTTCCAAGGGCATGATGTCTTGCCGTGGACTGTATGTCTTCAAGCACGTCGGCACCGACAGCGACGAAGCACAGCGCGTCCGCCAGGCCATGCTCGGTTGCGCCCCGGCACACTGGCTGCTGGATTTCTCAACGCCCAAACGCAGGATCGAAAACGCCATCATCGAGATCGGTCATCGTGAGGGGCTCACCGGCTCGCCTCGGGCCTTCGCCGATTACGCCGTGAGCATACATAAGGATCGGATACCTTCAGGAGTGGAACTGATCGAGCACCGCTGATCGTGACGACGCAGGATGAGGGACTGATACCGCTCTCCGCGCTGAATCAATATAGCTACTGCCCTCGCCGCTGCTACCTGATCCACGCGGAGGGCGAGTTCGTGGACAACGTGCACACGCTGCGCGGCACGCACGAGCACGAACGGGTAGATCAACAACGTCACGAGGTGAGCGCGGGCTTACGGGTGGAGTATGGGCTGCCGGTGTGGAGCCGCAGGCTAGGACTCAGCGGCAAGTGCGATGCCGTCGAGCATCACCCGGACGGGACGATCTACCCTGTTGAGTACAAGCATGGCAAGCGGCGGAAATGGAGCAATGATGACCTTCAACTTGCGGCGCAGGCATTGTGTCTGGAGGAAATACTAGGCGTCGCGATCCCCAAGGGTGCTATATATCACCAGCAGTCACGACGGCGCCGCGAAGTCGAGATTGACGACGCCCTGCGGCAGGCCGTCGAGACGGCGGCACGGGAAATCCGCCAGATGCTTGCCGGCGGCCAGTTGCCGCCTCCCGTGGACGATACCCTGCGTTGCCCGGAGTGTTCGTTGCGCGACATCTGTCAGCCGGAACTGGCGCGCGCCGGCAAGAAGCTGGTGGCGCTTCGCGCGGCCCTGTTCGAGCCCGAGGAAGAATAAGCGGTGATGGTATTGCTCAACACCCTCTATGTCACGACGCCGGAGGCGTACCTGCGGCTCGAAGGGGAAACCGTGTGCGTGATGGTGGAAAAAGAAAAGCGGTTGCAGGTGCCCATGCATCACTTGGGCAGCGTTGTCTGCTTTGGCGACGTGATGCTTAGCCCCGCTCTGCTGGGTCGCTGCATGGCGGATGGCCGCAGCGTGGTGTGGCTGGAACGCAACGGGCGCTTTCAGGCGCGTGTCGAAGGCCCGGTGAACGGCAACATCCTGCTGCGGCAAGCGCAATACCGGGCGGCCGATGACCCAGCCAAAACGATTGATCTGGCGCGCGCCTTCCTCGCAGGAAAGCTGCGCAACAGTCGCAACGTGCTGTTGCGTGGCGCGCGCGACAGTCAGAACGATACGGAGCGCGCCGCGCTCGTACAAAATGCGCGTCTCGTGGCCGGACATTTGCGCAAGCTACCCCATGCCCCGGACCTGGACAGCCTGCGTGGTGAGGAAGGCAACGCGGCCCGCATTTACTTTCAGTCTATGCAGCATCTCATTCGCCAGCCCGTTCGCAACGACTTCGCTTTCGACGTGCGCAGCCGCCGGCCACCGACTGACCCCATGAATGCATTGCTGTCCTTTCTCTATGCCGTGCTGCTGCACGACTGCCGCAGCGCACTGGAATCCGTCGGGCTCGACCCGCAGCTCGGTTTTCTGCACGCCGTGCGCCCCGGGCGTGCCGCCTTGGCGCTCGATCTATTGGAGGAATTCCGCTCCGTGATCGCCGACCGATTGGCATTAACGTTGGTTAACCGTGGACAGATACAGGCGAACCATTTTGACAAGCGCGAAGGCGGGGCCGTATTACTGAATGATGAAGGCCGGAAAGCGGTGATCGCGGCCTACCAGGAGCGCAAGCAGGAGACGTTGACGCATTCTGTGCTGGAGCAGGTGATGCCGATTGGTTTGTTGCCGCACATTCAGGCGCGGCTGCTGGCCCGCCATCTGCGTAGTGAAGCGCCAGCATACGTGCCGTATCTCCACAGATAGGGGATGCCATGCTGATACTTGTCACATACGATGTATCTACCGAAACACGCGCCGGCCGGCGTCGCTTGCGGCGCGTGGCGAAGGTGTGCCAGAACTATGGACAGCGTGTGCAGAAATCGGTGTTTGAGTGCAAAGTGGACAAAACCGCGTACGAGCTACTCGAAAAATGCCTGCTTGACGAAATTGATTCGGACGAGGATAACTTGCGGCTATACCGATTGAATGAGCCGGTTGAAGAGCATGTTAAGGAGTTCGGAAAATTCAAGGCCGTGGATTTTGACGGTCCGTTGGTGGTGTAGCGCGAACCTGAAGCGACCGGCAAAACGCCGGGGGGTTCGCGGGATGTATAACTTGTTCTTTTACAATATGGTTTGTTACGGGCTAGACAGTATCCGGGGTTTCCCTTGCCCGGTAGCGACTATGTTCGCGCAAGTCGCGATGTTTTATCCTGAAAATAAGGGAGTTGTCGTAAAGCAGTATCGCCCGCTCATCAGAGCGGGCGCGGATTGAAACTTAGCGGCCTGCACGGCTGCGCCGTAGTTGCCTGTGTATCGCCCGCTCATCAGAGCGGGCGCGGATTGAAAC
>JAHFRU010000012.1:80108-81284 GCA_023266115.1 Gammaproteobacteria bacterium | reverse complement strand
GTATCGCCCGCTCATCAGAGCGGGCGCGGATTGAAACAAGTGCTGTATCGTTATTTATCAAAGACTTAGCGGTATCGCCCGCTCATCAGAGCGGGCGCGGATTGAAACCCAGTCCGCGCGCAGCAGGGAGGCCGTGCGCGACAGTATCGCCCGCTCATCAGAGCGGGCGCGGATTGAAACCGCTCTATGTGATGGCCGATGGCTTGGCCAATGGTGTATCGCCCGCTCATCAGAGCGGGCGCGGATTGAAACTTGCTCCCGCACCCATTCCTCGCGTGTTGGCAGTGTATCGCCCGCTCATCAGAGCGGGCGCGGATTGAAACGACAAAAATCAAAGCCTAACCTCCGCCTATGGATGTATCGCCCGCTCATCAGAGCGGGCGCGGATTGAAACTATTTTGAGGCCTGTAGCGACTCCTGACGGGCACGTATCGCCCGCTCATCAGAGCGGGCGCGGATTGAAACCCAGTCCGCGCGCAGCAGGGAGGCCGTGCGCGACGTATCGCCCGCTCATCAGAGCGGGCGCGGATTGAAACTCCTGCAACGACACCATGACGTCATGGAATTACCGTATCGCCCGCTCATCAGAGCGGGCGCGGATTGAAACTAGGTGGCGGCGCGGAGGGATTCTTGTCGCGCCGGTATCGCCCGCTCATCAGAGCGGGCGCGGATTGAAACGCCTGTTTGTCGGGCCTCATCTCTGAGCTCTGAGGTATCGCCCGCTCATCAGAGCGGGCGCGGATTGAAACGCTGGAAACCAGCCCGAGAACCTGCGCCACCGGCGTATCGCCCGCTCATCAGAGCGGGCGCGGATTGAAACATATCGTGGAGCATCGGTATATCAGCGACGGCGCGTATCGCCCGCTCATCAGAGCGGGCGCGGATTGAAACAATAATACTTTGATATATTGTGGAGCGAGCGCAGCGTATCGCCCGCTCATCAGAGCGGGCGCGGATTGAAACACCGATCCGATTATTACGAACAAGGATCAAACGTGTATCGCCCGCTCATCAGAGCGGGCGCGGATTGAAACACCGATCCGATTATTACGAACAAGGATCAAACGTGTATCGCCCGCTCATCAGAGCGGGCGCGGATTGAAACCAGTTTTTCGAGCTGGGATAGGCTTCCAGCACTGGTATCGCCCGCTCATCAGAGCGGGCGCGGATTGAAAC
>JAHFRU010000012.1:79466-80074 GCA_023266115.1 Gammaproteobacteria bacterium | reverse complement strand
GGTATCGCCCGCTCATCAGAGCGGGCGCGGATTGAAACATTTTTCAGGCGTTGAATCGATAACGAAACGTTAGTATCGCCCGCTCATCAGAGCGGGCGCGGATTGAAACTCAGACGCGGCCCGATCTGTTCCCGGAGGGCTGGGTATCGCCCGCTCATCAGAGCGGGCGCGGATTGAAACCAGCTTGCGCCGGCAGATATCGCGCTATAAACAGGTATCGCCCGCTCATCAGAGCGGGCGCGGATTGAAACACCAAACAGGTACGCGAATTGATCGGCGCCGGCGGTATCGCCCGCTCATCAGAGCGGGCGCGGATTGAAACGCTATTAACGAGGCATCGAAGTTTCAAGACGCGTGTATCGCCCGCTCATCAGAGCGGGCGCGGATTGAAACCCATAATCGCACGCGAACCTTCCGGGAGACGCAGGTATCGCCCGCTCATCAGAGCGGGCGCGGATTGAAACATCTCTCGCCGGCATACGCCTACTGGCCGGCCGCCGTATCGCCCGCTCATCAGAGCGGGCGCGGATTGAAACCCGGCACAATCAGGGCCGGTGCTGTGCGCACATTGTATCGCCCGCTCATCAGAGCGGGCGCGGATTGAAACG
>JAHFRU010000012.1:0-79366 GCA_023266115.1 Gammaproteobacteria bacterium | reverse complement strand
GGTATCGCCCGCTCATCAGAGCGGGCGCGGATTGAAACTCAGACGCGGCCCGATCTGTTCCCGGAGGGCTGGGTATCGCCCGCTCATCAGAGCGGGCGCGGATTGAAACACTAACCGGCGCCATCGGAGGCCTGTCGCTAGCGGTATCGCCCGCTCATCAGAGCGGGCGCGGATTGAAACATCCTGTGGAATCCGGCCGATTGCCTGCGGATTATGTATCGCCCGCTCATCAGAGCGGGCGCGGATTGAAACCCGGGAGAGACATACAGTGGATACACAGACAGGAGTATCGCCCGCTCATCAGAGCGGGCGCGGATTGAAACATACTGGACATGGCCGGCGTATTCGATACCGCCAGTATCGCCCGCTCATCAGAGCGGGCGCGGATTGAAACTGTCACGCACCGCGACGCTGGACGGAGGCGCGGAGTATCGCCCGCTCATCAGAGCGGGCGCGGATTGAAACGCCCACCCCGCCCGCGCGCGCGCGCGTGGCCCAAGTATCGCCCGCTCATCAGAGCGGGCGCGGATTGAAACCCCGTACCCGTAGGCGCGGGCGATGACGAATACATGTATCGCCCGCTCATCAGAGCGGGCGCGGATTGAAACTTTTACTGGCCCACTCGTTGAACTGGGAATCTAGTATCGCCCGCTCATCAGAGCGGGCGCGGATTGAAACTAATTTCAAGTAATTCAAGCAATTGTGGCGGAATGTATCGCCCGCTCATCAGAGCGGGCGCGGATTGAAACAACGTCTGCCCGTAACCCAACGACGTACCGTTGCCGTATCGCCCGCTCATCAGAGCGGGCGCGGATTGAAACAAATACCGGGCAATTACGGGCGCGTTGGCGTCGGGTATCGCCCGCTCATCAGAGCGGGCGCGGATTGAAACCTCATTTGAGCTCTGCCCAGTGCAGGCAGACTACGTATCGCCCGCTCATCAGAGCGGGCGCGGATTGAAACCACGGATTACGTTGATTGTGAGGCCTGATGGTGACAGTTGTTAAGGAGTCGCGTTGTTTTACTGCCGCGCAGAGCTACGTGAGCAATTGAACCTTCAGCAGTTCGGCTGGCACATGGTCGAGGCGGTGGGCAATTATGACGCCATGCATTGGGAGCCTGCACGTTCTGCAAGACGCTTTGAATGCGGTAGCCCGAATATGCTTGGCATCCACGCGTTAAGCGCGAGCCTGTCGTTGCTGTTGGAGGTTGGGATGAATCAGGTAGAAAAGCTGGTACTGGAGAAATCTTCCCGGCTGATCGAGCGGCTCTCCGCCGATGTCCGCTTTGAATTGCTGAGTCCAACACAGATCGGGCATTATGCTGGTATCGTCAACTGCCGACACCGTGGCGCGGATTCGGGGCGGCTGGTCAGAGCGCTTAAGGACCGGCAGATTTTTTGTGCGGTTCGGGCGGGAGGGCTCCGCTTTTCGCCGCATTTCTATACCCGAAACGAACAGCTCGAAAAGGCGTTGGATGTGTTATTTGAACTGGCGCCTCGTTAGGCGGCAACTCCAAAGGCATCAACGAAATTCTGTGTAGTAACTTCTGCAACTTCTTCTACGCTGATGCCTCGCAGTTCCGCGATTCGCATCGCTACATGGCGTACATACGCTGGCTGATTTGTCTTGCCCCGAAACGGTACCGGCGCGAGATACGGCGAGTCAGTTTCCAGCAACATGCGGCCCAGCGGAATCTCACGCGCGACCTGCTGTAACTGTATCGTATTCTTGAACGTCACAATCCCCGAGAACGAAATGTAGAAATTCATTTCGATGCATCGCTGCGCGGTCGCCAGATCCTCGGCAAAGCAATGCATAACGCCACCAGCCTGCGCTGCGTCGTCCTCGGCCAGGATTCGCAGCGTATCCTCGCGCGCATCCCGACTGTGGACGATCAACGGTTTGGATAAGTATTTCGCGGCGGAAATATGGCGTCGGAAGCGTTCGCGTTGCCATTTCAGGTCGCCGGTACTGCGATAATAATCCAGTCCGGTCTCGCCAATTGCGATGACGTTACTGTCAGCTCCGAGCTTGATTAAATCATCCACGTCCGGTTCGCGCCCATTGCGCTCGTTCGGGTGAACGCCTGCAGACGCGTAAACGGTCTCATATCGACGGGCTATCGCAATAACCGTCGGGATGTTTTCGAGGCTGATAGAGACCGTCAGGAAACGTGTTACGCCGTTTTCCGCGGCGTTCCGGATGACGCTATCGAGATCGCCTCCAATGGCCTCTAGATCGAGCATATCGAGGTGGCAGTGAGTATCGACCAGCGCGAGCGACATAATGTTCAAAACGATGCTTTCTTGAGGGAGGCGTGAATATTAGGCAATCGCCCACGCGCGCGCAATCCGGGCGCTACATCGTGTGCGTAGCACGGTCCGACTGCAATGCACCCGCGAGGTGAGTTTCAAGCAGCTTGACTACCTGCGAGTCCTCATGCTTGCTGAACTGAATGCCGATCCCGGCGGCACGATTGCCCTGCGCGCCTTTCGGTGTAATCCAGATCACATGCCCAATCACCGGGAGTTTTTCCGGCTCATCAATCAGGGACAACAGCAAAAATACTTCGTCGCCTATCTTGTATTTATCGGTGGTCGGAATAAACAGACCACCGCCATCAAGAAACGGCATGTAGGCGGCATACAGCGCGCTCTTGTCCTTGATGGTCAGCGATAGAATGCGTTGGCGCTGGGGCGCCGATACGGCAGGCTTTTGTTCCTGGTCTGACATAATTCCGTCGACTAACTTCCCTGATTACATCCTATTTTCTATTGGCCAAGGCAACCAAAAGATTTTCAAACAGTAACGGGGTATTGACCTGACTTTCCGCGTACCGCCAAGCATCGCTCGCCTCGTCCAGACACTTGAACCAGGACTGCGACGTAATAACGCCAGACAACTGCTCAAGCCGACCGCCAATGTCTCCGTTAATAATACCTTCCGAATCATTCCCTGTTCTTAACCGGATCATGTCCGTTATCCAACTGTACAGCCAGTATATCGTGGCCCTGGCGTCAAACTTTAACCATTCCGCCGCAGTTGTTATCGGATCGACCTTGTTTAACAAGACTTTTTCAAACCCCGCGAAAATCTGCCGGCGACGCTCCAGCCAGTCGCCTGTGGCAATCTCCAGTGCCGCCAGCGGGGCGCCGCCAGCGAGGCGAAGCGCCAGCTCCAGATCATCTCCGTTGGCCCCCTGCTCGTTGAGCCACGCCCGGGCAACCTCTTGTCGCGGGGTGACAAAGGACAGCTGCTGGCAGCGGCTGCGTATCGTCGGCGGCAATGACGCCGGATGCGCAGTCACCAGTATCAATAACGACCACATCGGCGGCTCTTCCAGCGTCTTCAGCAGACTATTGGCGGCATTGATATTCATTTTGTCCGCTGGCGAAATGATGACGATCTTGTAACCGCCAAACTGCGATTTCAGCGACAGGTAATCGCTTATCGCGCGGATCTGGTCTACACCGATAACCTTTTTGTCTTCCAGCACGTTAACTTCGTGCAAATCAGTGTGCGTGTGCGCGCGGTATAGCTGGCAGCCGCGACACTTGCCACACGCGGACCCGACCGTGTGTCGTTCCAGGCACAACAGGACTTCAGCAAGCTTGGCGGAGAAAAAGTGTTTGCCGAGCCCTGGACGACCGGTCAACAGCAGCGCATGCGGAAATCTGTTTTCCCGCAACCGCGTTAACAGCGATTGAAATTGCGGCTCATGCCAGGGTAGCGATACGCTCAATGCCGATCTCCCCCCGCTTCCGACAGGAAGTCGTTCAGCGCCATAGCGATGTGCTGTTGTACCCGTGCCAACGGCTGGGCCGCATCTATGACTCTGAAACGGTCACCATGCCGCGCGGCCTGCTGCAGATATTCCAGGCGGACACGCTCAAAAAATCCACGCGCCTCATTTTCGAAACGATCAAGCGTTCCACGGTTTCCGGCACGCACAAGGCCCGTCTCCACAGGTGCATCGAGCAATATAGTCATGTCCGGCCGTAAGCCACCCTGAACCCATTCTTCGAGCGCGGCGATGCGGTGATTGGGAACCCCGCGGCCACCGCCCTGATAAGCGTAGGTGGCGTCCGTAAACCGATCGCTTACTACCCATAGTCCGTTATCGAGCGCCGGTCGTATCACCTTCGCGACATGTTCGGCCCTTGCAGCGAACATCAGCAGCAGCTCGGTATCGTCGGCCATGCCAAGGTTCCTGTTACTGAGCAGAAGCCCGCGCACCTGCTCGCCGACAGGCGTCCCCCCCGGCTCTCGCGTTTGTACAATATTCTTACCGGCAGCGGCCAGGAAGTCTCGAACGTATTCGAGATTCGTGCTCTTGCCTACCCCTTCGATACCCTCCAGGGTAATGAACCGACCTCGGGTTGCCGCGCGCATCTGGGTCTATCTCTTAACAGGCCGGTCAGGGGCGTTTTTGTTTAGCTGAAATTTTCTCACTGCGTCGTTGTGCCCGACGAGCGTCGCCGAGAACTCATGGCTGCCGTCACCGCGGCTGACAAAAAATATGGCGTCCCCATCCGCCGGGTGCAAGGCGGCGTGGATAGAATCACCATGCGGTAATGCGATCGGTGTCGGCGGAAGACCCTTGATCCGGTACGTATTATATGGCGACTCTGCCAAAAGATCCCGACGGCGTAAATTACCGTCGAAAGCCTCGCCCAGGCCATAAATAACCGTTGGATCCGTCTGCAGCGGCATGCCGCGTTTCAAGCGCCTGGTAAAAACACCGGCGATTTGTGCGCGCTCCTGCGGCAGCGCCGTTTCCCGCTCGATGATGGATGCCAGGATCAATGCCTCGTACGGCGTTTGTAGCGGTAAATCTTCGGCACGGCTCTCCCATTCCGCCATCAGGCGTCGTTCCATCGTGCGATAGGCCCTTTCGAGGATCTCGAGATCGGTGGTATCCCGTAGGAAGTAATACGTATCCGGATAAAATAGTCCTTCCGGATGCCGCTCCGGCAAACCCAGCCGCGCCATGATGCTGGCATCGTCGAGTGCTTGCAACGTCTGGATCAGTTTTTCGTCCTTGCGGATCGCATCCATCAGCTGCCGGAATGTCCAACCCTCTACCACTGTCAGTGAATGCTGGACAACCTTTCCTTGAATAACCTGCTGCAGCAAGCGCTCCGGCGTTATGCCTTGCAAAAAGTGATACTCCCCCGCCTTGATCTTGCCGGACAATTCATTCCAGCGTGCGAGCAATATCAGATAACCGGGATGGGTTAGTACTCCAGCATCATCCAGGTCATAGGCGAAACGCTTGAGCGTAGCGTTGGGCGCGATAGTATAATTGTAGCCTGTGTCCGGGATATTCAGCGGCGTAACCATGAATGTCCGCATATCCATCAGCAACCAGCCCACGATAAAACTCGCCGCAATAATAACAATGCCGAGTATTTTTCTAAGCGCCGTCAGCACTGAGGACCGCCTTGCTGACGATTTGGATTTCGCACGAACCCGATAATGCCAGCTAAAACACCAGCCATCGGGCAATTCGTTCCGTGACCGGGCCTTTTCGATAGATTCGGTGACCCAATTGTCTGACGGGCCAAACTCCGATGACGCTGTTGCATACAAATATCTCGTCTGCTTGCTCAAGCTCCTGCAGCGTATAACGCCCGATCTCACAACGCATCGCGTTCTCAGTGGCGATATTGATGATCCACTCGCGCAGGACTCCGGCTACGCCACATTGTGATATATCAGGTGTCTTGAGTCCACCCGAGTCAACAAAAAACAGATTGGTCATTGTTCCTTCGATAACGTTTTCGTCACTATCGAGCATTACGCCTTCGATGATTTCAGGATCGGTCCACTCGACGCGCGCCAGCACTTGCTCGAGACGATTCAGGTGTTTAATCCCCGCCAACGTCTCGTTACACCCCAACCGCGTTCGGCAAACACGCATCACGATGCCGTCATCGCGATAACTCGCAGGATACGTAGATGCCGGATAGGTCGTTAAAATACGGGTAACGTCGCCGGCAGATGGCGCCCGGTAACCGCGGCCACTGACACCGCGGCTGATAATAATCTTCAGAACACCGTCCGTGACGGCCTGTATACAAAGGGTCGCTTCCTCCCGAAGAAGCTCGTCGTCGACCGGCAAAATACCCAGCCGCTGACAACCGAGGCGTAACCGGGCCATATGCCGATCCCAAAGAACCGGCAGCTTGCCGTCGCGGATTGCGATCGTCTCGAACAGACCGTCGCCGTAGTGCAACCCGCGATCATGGATCGAAAGCTTATCGTCCTCACGACCGTTGACTAGCGGCATGTCAGCGAGTCTCTTCGTCAATGGCGAGCAACAGGCCGCGGGCCTTTGCCCGCGTCTCGTCCAGCTCTTTCCGGGGAACAGAATCCGCGACGATGCCGGCGCCGGCGCGCAACGTCAGGTGGCGACCCTCCTTGACGATCGTGCGTATCAATATATTCATATCGAGACTTCCATCCCGATTGATGTATCCAAACGATCCCGTGTAGGGTCCGCGCGCCTTCTGCTCGAGTTCAGCAATGATTTCCATACATCTGATCTTGGGGCAGCCGGTGATAGTGCCACCGGGAAACACGGCGCGTATCACCTGGCCCGGTGTTACATACTCATTCAAGCGACCGGTGATATTTGACACAATGTGATGCACATGCGCGTACGACTCCAGCGCCATCAATTCGTCGACGTGTACGGTGCCCGGCTTGCAGACCCGGCCAAGATCGTTACGTTCCAGATCAATAAGCATGATGTGTTCCGCACGCTCCTTGGGATGTGCGAGGAGCGACGCCGACAGACGCGCGTCGTCTTCCACTGTAGCACCACGTGGACGGGTGCCGGCGACAGGTCGCGTCTGGATTGTGTCGCCGACAACCTGTACCAGGCGTTCCGGAGACGAACTGAGTATTGCGCAATCGCGCCAAGTAGCGATCCCGCTGAATGGCGCCGGATTTGTGGTGCGCAGCCGGGAATAGACGTTCGCGGCACTGAAATCCGTTCGACTGACCATCCGCCATGCGCGAGACAGATTTACCTGAAAAACGTCGCCGGCCCGAATATATCGTTTGATTCGCTCTACCTGCCGCAGAAATGTTCCCGGGTTATCCTCGGTGACATCGAAAACCGGAGCACCTCCCGCCGCGGTCCTGCCGCCGGCGCTGATCCGCAGGTCCTCGTCGATCTGTCGGACTTTTCCCTCGTGTCCCGGCTCGGCAACTATGCTGACGCTACGCTGAACCCGATCACGAATCACTGCCGCGTAAAACCGCGTCGCAAAAGCCGCCGGAAGCGGCCCGGTATCCCGCTTCAATCGCAGGCGTGGCTCGATCTCCGCGACCAGTTCGTAACCGAGATAGACGAACCAGCCGCCGCGAAAAGGTAACTGAAGAGGTGAATCCGACATGCAGCGTTCCCGCTGCCACCACGCGTCGAACCCCGCCAGGAACGTCTGGTCACCGGACTTCTGTTCATCGAGGGTGACAGTCCCGGACGTATCGAGGACGAGCGTACTACCAGGGAACGCGAACAGGATGTCAAAACGCGCTTGCGGATTGCCACACGCAACACTTTCGAGCAGATGGGGATAACGATCGGGATATGCCCGATGTAACGCGAGGAGATCGATATCCGCGTCAACCCGCAAAACGACATGGTCAACGCGATATTCGAGCGGATCATCGAAGTGCGTGACCGAGATAGGGCCGGTATCAGAACTCATGGTGCGCCCCGGCGCATCTATCGCTCTACTGCAACTTGCGAAATACCAGCGTGCCGTTTGTGCCGCCAAATCCGAATGAATTGGACAATACAACGTCAACCTTCATTTGACGGGGCTGGTTAGGGACGTAATCCAGATCACACTCCGGATCCGGCGTTGAATAATTGATCGTCGGGGGCGCGACCTGATCGCGAATGGCCAGTACGCTGAAGGCGGCTTCCACGCCACCGGCCGCACCCAACTGATGGCCGGTCATCGATTTCGTCGAACTCACCGCAATCTTGCGCGCGCTCGCGCCGAATACGGCCTTGATTGCTTCGGTTTCAGCCTTGTCACCGGCGGGCGTGGACGTGCCATGAGCATTAACGTAATCCACGTCTTCCGGGTTCAGCCGAGCGTCACGCAACGCATTCCGCATGCACCGCTGCGCGCCATCGCCGCCGCTGCATGGCAGCGTCATGTGATATGCATCAGCGCTCATACCGAACCCGATGAGCTCCGCGTAGATCGCTGCACCACGCCGCCTGGCAAACTCGTACTCCTCGATTACCAGCACACCCGCACCGTCGCTGAGAACGAAGCCGTCGCGCTCCTTGTCCCATGGCCTGCTGGCCGTCTGCGGATCGTCGTTGCGCGTCGACAACGCGCGGGCAGCCGCGAACCCTCCCAGCCCCGATGGCGATGTCGCCATCTCGGTACCGCCGGCAACCATTACATCGGCGTCACCATAGGCAATAATACGTGCCGCCTCACCGATATTGTGCGTGCCTGTCGTACAGGCGCTGACGATGGAGATATTCGGTCCCTTCAGGCCATATTTGATCGACAGATTTCCCGCAACCATATTGATAATGTTACTGGGCACGAAAAACGGCGAGATCTTGCGTGGTCCGCCTTTAAGAAAGGCGTCATAACCCTTTTCTATACCGGGGAGGCCGCCGATTCCGGAGCCAATGGCGACACCGATGCGCTCGGCGTTCTGTTCTGTCACCTCGAGACCGGCATCCTCGATCGCCTGGGATGCCGCCGCGATACCGTAGTGAATGAACGGGTCCATCTTTTTCGCCTCTTTGGGCGAAACATACGGTGTTATATCAAAATCCCATACCGATCCGCCGAAGCGCACCGAAAAATCAGTAACGTCAAAATGTGTAAGCGGCCCGATACCGCTATGTCCCGCAAGAATATTCCGCCACGAATCCGGAACGTTGAGGCCGACGGGACCCACCATACCAAGCCCTGTAACAACAACGCGACGCTTTTGGTTCATAGGCAACCGGAATGCTTAAAACGAAAGGCCGTGCAGTTTCTTATCAGGGACGGCCAATAGTCGTGACGGACGTGCGGATCAATTAAGATGGTTATTGATGTAATCGATGGCCTGCTGAACAGTCGTAATCTTCTCCGCTTCCTCATCCGGGATTTCGCATTCAAATTCCTCTTCCAGCGCCATCACCAACTCAACGGTGTCCAGAGAATCCGCGCCCAGATCATCCACAAAGGAGGATTCCTCGCTCACTTCCTCTTCCTTGACACCGAGTTGTTCGACAACAATTTTCTTGACGCGATCTGCGACATTACTCATGACAGTTGGATCCTCCCAAATTCAGTAAACAGCTTTAGCTGCGCTGGGTATTTTATAGAATAAGCGCCAAGTTGCAAGCGAAAACTTCCGTGGATTACCGCGGAATTTTTCAAAACAACCTGAAGTAATCATCTTGCTTTTCATTGCATTGAAAAACACTGTAAATGTTAAAGCGATACGCTGGCGAGCGTGTGTCGCACGCCAGTTTCAAGCCATGAACATTCCGCCGTTTATATGCATGGTTTCACCAGTGATATAGCCTGCCTCGGGTGAGGCGAGATAGGCGACCGCCGCTGCGATATCCTCAGGGGTACCAAGGCGCCCCGCCGGGATCTGTGCGGTAATGGCGGCCCGCTGCACGTCGTCCAGCGCCGCCGTCATATCGGTCTGGATATAGCCGGGGGCCACGCAATTGACCGTGATGCCGCGGGAAGCGATTTCCCGTGCCAGCGACTTGGTGAAACCGATCATGCCGGCCTTCGCAGCCGCGTAGTTCGCCTGCCCGGGATTACCGGTCAAACCCACTACCGAGGCGATATTGACAATACGGCCGTGTCTGGCCTTGAGCATGGCCCGTAAACAGACCTTCGATAGTCGGAAAACGGCAGTGAGATTGGTGTTGATGACGTCATCCCACTCTTCCTCTTTCATGCGCAACAGAATATTGTCCCGCGTTATACCGGCATTATTTACTAAAATGGTCGGCGCCCCGTATTGCGTCGATATATCGCCAATGACCGCCGTAATCTGATCGGCATCGGTAACGTCCAGCGCCACACCCCCGCCGTTGATTTCGTGCTGCTGCATGTAGTCGCTGATGGCGTCAGCGCCATGAGACGTCGTTGCCGTCCCGATGACCCACGCACCCAGCCGGCCGAGCGTCAATGCGATCGCTTTGCCGATGCCACGACTCGCACCTGTGACGAGCGCCACTTCATTATTCAGCGTCATCCGCCCCCTCCTGCGATTGTAAAATTCCCTGCAGCGCCTGATCCAGTGTATCGGGATCGTCAACGGGATAAACCGCCATGCCTTTTCTTATACGCTTGTTGAGGCCGGCCAGCACTTTGCCTGGACCGCTTTCCACAATCGCCTGAATTCCGGTGCCGGAAATATGTTCCACTATTTCGACCCATCTGACCGGCAGGTAAAGCTGGCGCGTCAATGCATCGCGGATTGTGTCCGGATGCTCGCAAATGGCGACATCGACGTTGTTTATGACCGGGATCAGCGGTTTTTGTATCGGCACGTTCCGCAATAATGCCGCCAGTCGTTCTGCCGCCGGTTTCATCAGAGCGCAGTGCGACGGGACACTGACCGGCAAGGGAATCGCGCGCTTCGCACCGGCCTTCTTTGCCAGTTCCATTGCTCGCGTCACTGCCGACGCGTTGCCGGCAATCACCACCTGTCCCGGCGCGTTGAAATTGACCGCTGCGACCACATCGCCCTGTGCCGCGTCTGCGCAGACGGATGCCACCGCCAGGTTATCGAGGCCGAGCAGCGCCGCCATCGCACCCTCCCCAGCCGGCACCGCCTCCTGCATGAAACGTCCCCGGTCACGAACCAGTTTGACGGCATCCTGAAAACTCATCGCGCCAGCGCATACCAACGCACTGTATTCACCCAGACTGTGGCCAGCGACCACGGCGGGCAGCAGACCATCGCGCAGTTGCCATACACGCCATACAGCGACCCCCGCGGTCAACATCGCCGGTTGAGTAATGTCGGTACGGTTCAGCTCGGTGTCAGGGCCGTTTTGCACCATGCCCCAGAGATCGTAGCCCAGGGCCGAGGATGCCTCGGCGAAGGTTGCTTCAACGGCCGGATACTGGGCCGCGAGCGCCGCCAGCATGCCAACGGACTGCGACCCCTGGCCGGGGAAAATGATTGCGACGGCGGACTTGCCGGACTCTTGCTTCATCGTGTCGTCTCGTTACCTCGTCAATAACGAAGCAGCGCGGATCCCCACGTGAACCCGCCGCCGAAGGCCTCGAGCAGCAGCGTATCGCCATGCTTGATCCGGCCATCCCGGACGGCGACGTCGAGCGCCAAAGGCACAGACGCGGCTGATGTGTTGCCGTGCCGGTCGACGGTAATCACCACCCGCTCCAGCGGCATGCGCAGTTTGCGTGCGGTCGCCTCGATAATCCGGATATTCGCCTGATGCGGCACCAGCCAGTCGATGTCTTCCTGTTTCAGATTATTGGCGGCGAGTGTTTCATCCACAATCCGGCCGAGGGTGTTTACCGCCACCCTGAAGACCTCGTTGCCCTGCATGTGTATATAGGCCTGGCCTTTCTGAACCAGATCGTAGCCACTGGAGATTCCCGCGGGTACATTCAACAAACTCTCGAACTGGCCATCGGCATGCAGATGCGTGGACAGAATCCCGGGTTGATCGCTCGCCGCCAGCACCACGGCACCGGCACCGTCGCCGAACAGCACACAGGTACCGCGATCGGTCCAGTCGATGATGCGCGACAGTGTCTCGGCACCAACCACCACCGCCTTGCTGGCAGCGCCAGTACGAATAAATTTGTCAGCGATGCTGAGCGCATAAATAAACCCGGTGCATACCGCCTGAACGTCAAAGGCCGCGGGACCGTGAATATCGAGTCGCTGTTGCAACAGACACGCCGTGCTCGGAAATACCCGGTCCGGGGTCGTGGTCGCGACGATCACCAGGTCAATCTCCCCCGCGCCGATGCCGGCGGCCTCAAGCGCACGTCGGGCGGCGACTTCGGCCATATCACAACAGGTTTCATCATCGGCCGCGATATGACGCTTGCGTATGCCGGTACGCTCAAAGATCCATTCGTCCGAGGTCTCGACCATTTTCTCGAGATCGTGATTGGACAAAACCTTCTCGGGAAGATAACTGCCGGTCCCTATGATCTTTGAATAAATCAACTCACAGGCCTTTCAATCAACAGCGCCTCAAGATTTGCCCGGATACGCTCCGGCACATTCTTCCTAATCTCGACCACGGCTTCCCGGATCGCCTGGGCAAACGCAAACTCATCGGCGCCGCCATGGCTCTTGACGACAATTCCCTGCAAGCCAACGAAACTCGCACCGTTATACTGGCGCGGATCAATCCGCAGACGGAAATTATCCAGTATCCGCTTCGCCATGAGGCCAATCATTTTGTTCCAAGGCGACCGCAAAAACTCTTCTTTCATGAAGTGACTGATCATACGGGCAACGCCTTCGCTGGTCTTTAACGCGATATTCCCGACGAAACCATCACAGACCACGACGTCCACAGTCCCCTTGAATATGTCGTCGCCCTCGATGAATCCGTAGTAATTCAGGCTGCTGTTTTCCAACAGCTGCGCCGCCCGCTTGACCTGATCGTTACCCTTGATTTCTTCCTCGCCAATATTGAGCAAACCGACCGTGGGCCGCGCCTTGTTATCAACCGCCGCCGTCAATTCGGCACCCATCACAGCGAGCTGGAACAAATGGTCGGCGGACAGGTCGACGTTAGCGCCAAGATCCAGCATGTGGGTATGCCCGGTGATAGTCGGCATTACGGCGCATATGGCGGGACGGTCGATGCCAGGTAGCGTTTTGAGTACGTAGCGGGCGGTCGCCATCAACGCCCCGGTGTTGCCGGCACTGACGCACGCGTCGACAGCACGCTCTTTCACCAGATTGATGGCCACGCGCATTGACGAGTCCTTCTTGCCCCGTAGTGCAGCGGAAGGTGCCTCGTCCATTTCAACCCGCTGCGAGGCATGATGAATTGTTAACCGGTCACCCGGCTCACGCCGGCGAGCCGCCAGTTCCTGCAGCAATACGGTCTGGTCACCGACCAGCACCAGCGATAACTCCGGCTGCTCATCGAGGACGTGCAAAGCCGCCGGTACGACGACCGGGGCCCCGAAATCCCCGCCCATCGCATCCAGCGCAATTCGAATTGCCAAGCGCTATTCGTCCCGGGTCTCGACTACCTTGCGTCCGCGGTAATACCCGTCAGGGCTGACATGATGACGACGATGGGTTTCGCCGCTGGTCGGCTCAACCGATAACGCCGGTCCCCGCAGCGCGTCATGAGCGCGACGCATGCCCCGTCGCGAAGGTGATTTTTTACTCTTTTGAACAGCCATTGTATTTGCTCCGTATTACAAGGTTTTCCTAAATCCAGACCCGTCATTATGACGGCAATCGGGGCGCGACACCAAAAAACCCGGGTTATCGCCCCTCCCGCAACTTCTTCAGCACTTCAAAGGGATTCTTTTTCCCCTTTCTGCCCCGGCGGTCCGTGGTTTCGTCAGGCACCGGTTCCACCACGCCCCTGGCTACAACCCGATCGCCGACGCCACATTCCGCCGGCGGATGCACGGCGACAATGGGCAGCGCTAGAATCAACTCGTCTTCGACCAGCGCGGCAATGGACACCGGGTCCTCACCCACGATCAGCGGCTCATACGCCATCGACAGTTGCTGCGCCTGTTCCGGCGACGAGACGATTCCAAGCGATACCGCAGCGCCGACATCGAGCTGCATTTTTTCCAGACATCGCTGACAGGTCGTTTGCAGCGTTGCGGTCACCACACCGAGTATGCCTGGCTGACCGTCGCGGTCGACGCCGAACTGCAAATTCACAGTGGCGACACCATCACTGCAGGTCAACAGCGCCGTCAACCGAGGCAACACCGCGAGATCCACCATGCCTTTCAGGCACTGTCCGGCACGGGCCCACTTCGCCGGATCGATCCGCCGCTTATTCAACCGCTCTGACATAGGCGCGGCATAATATAATTATGGCAAGCGCCTGTCAAAAAAATGCTATAAAATCCAACCGTTTTGAAACAGTCTACGTAGTATGGTCATCGAGCCCCTTCACCACCTCAAACCAGCCGCGCCAAAATCCATGACACCACCCTCTACCTTGGTTCTCGCGTCCAGTTCGCGCTATAGGCGCGAGTTGCTGCAGCGCCTTGGTCTGCCTTTCTCGGTGGATACGCCGGAAATCGACGAAGGCCGGCTGCGGGATGAGTCCCCGGCCGATCTGGCGACACGTCTGGCAATCGCCAAGGCCACCGCCGTTGGCGCGCGGTGGCCGGCGGCACTGGTGATCGGATCGGATCAAGTCGCGGCCGTGGACGGCACGTTTCTGGGCAAACCGGGTACCACGGCGAATGCCGTCCGACAGCTGCAGCAGACTTCGGGCAAGCGCGTGGATTTTATGACCGGGATATGTCTGCTGAACACCGCAACCGGTCGACAGCAAGCAGCGCTGGTCTGTTACTCGGTATTCTTCCGCAGGCTCACCGACGAACAGATACGGCGCTATGTCGAGCGGGAACGTCCGCTGGATTGTTCCGGCGCGTTCAAGTCAGAAGGACTGGGCGCCGCGCTGGTCGAGCGGTCGACCGGCGATGATCCAGGCGCACTGATCGGCTTGCCGCTGTACCGTCTGGTGCAGATGCTGGACAACGAGGGTATTGACGTCCTGTCGGTCTAGTTCAGGCGCATCTGCGTCAACCCGGCAACCCGTACCAACGTCACGCCGATACGCTCGACAAAGCGGTCGAACAACGGCGGACGACGGGTATAGTCGACGATCCTTTTCTCGCCGATGACCTCGCGTGCGACGTAACTGCTGTTGCCAAGACCGTCCACGAGCCCCAGCGCGATCCCTTGTTCGCCCGTCCACACCAGACCGCTGAAGATTTCCGGACTGTCCTTAAGACGATCACCGCGTCCCTTTTTTACCGCGGCAATGAACTGTGCATGGATAGAACTAAGCAGTCCGTTGATATGCCGGACGTCTTCGTCTTTCGCCGGAGAAAATGGATCAAGGAATCCCTTGTGTTCGCCCGCGGTCAACAGCCGGCGCTCGACACCCAGCTTGTCGAGCGTGCCGACAAATCCAAAGCCGTTCATCAATACACCGATGGAACCCACGATACTGGCCTTATCCGCATAGATCTTGTCCGCTGCGGCGGCGATGTAGTATCCGCCCGAGGCACACATGTCGGTAATCACGACGTACAACGGAATATTGGGATACAGGCCGCGCAATCGCGTCATCTCGTCGTTGACATACCCGGCCTGCACCGGGCTGCCACCCGGGCTGTTAATGCGCAGTATCACGCCCGCTGTCTGCTTGTCCTCAAACGCGTCGCGCAAACCGGAGATGATGCTGTCCGCGTTCGCTTCCGCGGCGTCGGAGATTTCGCCGTAGATATCCACCAGCGCCGTATGCTTGCCGCCGGTAAGCGCGTCATCACCAAAAAACCGCGGTAACGCCTGCCACGACAGCACGAGTATGTAAGCCACCAGCAACACCTTGAAAAAAATCCCCCAGCGCCGTCGGCTGCGCTGCTCCTTGAGACCGAATGTTGCCAGCCGCTCTATGACTTCCCGTTCCCACGTCACCTGATTGCCGCGGCCTGAGTACGGCTCCGGGGACTCAACCCCGTTCGCGCTGAAGTGCGGTTCCTCTTTGCTTCCGTTACTGGTCATCGTGATGCATCCCTCGGTGGGTGTTGGGCGCTAAATTGTCAGGGTCGCGGCGTGCTTGTCAACTTCCATAATAACGTGTCAGCCACGGCGCCAGTTCGTCGATCGCGTCCAGGCACGCCAGGGGTCCGTGTTGTCGCAGCTGCTCGGCCGTATGCACACCGTAGCTGACTGCCAGCGCCGGGACACCGGCGCTGGCGGCCATTTTCATATCGTAGTCCGTATCGCCGATCATCAACGTGCGGCGCGGCAGCACATCCAGTTGCGCCATAATTTCCAGCAACATCTGCGGGTGCGGTTTGGATTTCACCTCGTCCGCACAGCGCGAGGCGTGGAAAAAATGCGCGCAGCCGGTATCAGCCAGCGCCCGATCCAGGCCGCGGCGCGCCTTGCCAGTGGCCACGGCCAACAAATAGCCCTGCTCGCGCAGACTCGCCAGCGTCGCCGCAGCGCCGGGAAATAACGGCGCCGGTACCGGGCTGGCCTCGACGAAATAATGCCGGTAGCGATCGGCGAACCGCGAATGCATTTTCTGTTCCGCCTGAGGAAACAGCCTTGCGATCGCCTCGGGCAATCCCAGGCCAATGATGTTTAGAACATCGACACGTTCCAGTGGCGCGAGACCAAGATCAGTGGCCGCTGCTTCCATGCTCGCGACGATGCGATCGATCGAGTCCATCAAGGTACCGTCCCAATCAAACACCAGCAGGGTAAAGCCCTGGCGTTCGTTCATGCTGTTCACGTCGCTTCAGTTCCTTTTTCCAGTTTATCGAGTACCTGCTGCAGATCACCGCCCAGTGGCGCGACAATCCTGAATTGCTCGTTTGTGCCAGGCATCCGGAAAGCCAATGAATGGGCATGCAGGAACAGGCGCTGCAAACCGACCGCGCGCATCAGACGGTTAAAATCCGTCGAGCCGTACTTTCCGTCTCCGGCTACCGCCCGCCCCATATCGGCCGCCTGCACGCGAATCTGGTGCGTACGTCCCGTCATGATGCGGACCTCGACCAGACTGGCCATCGAAAAACTCCGCAATGGCGAGAACAGGCTTTCCGCCTCCTTGCCATCCTCGGCGACGCGCACCATACGCTCACCCGACTGCAGCACGTTCTTGCGCAGTTTCGACCGGACGCTTTTGTCACCCCCGCGCCACTGCCCTTCCAGTAGCGCTAGGTACCGCTTGTCGATCTGCTGGCTGCGGAAGACCTCATGCAACGCACGCAGCATGCTGCGTTTTTTGGCAATCATCAGGCAACCCGACGTCTCTTTGTCGACGCGGTGGACGAGCTCGAGGGACGGCGCGCCTGGCCGAGCCGCCCGAAGTAACTCGATAATTCCCCATGACTGCCCGCTGCCGCCGTGAACGGCAATACCGGATGGCTTGTTCAGAACCACCAGCCGATCGTCCTCGTAGAGGATGGCCTGCTCAATCTGCGCCATCTGGCGCTCGGCCGGGCGCGGGGGCGCGGCGCGGTCGGCGACCCGTACCGGCGGGAGGCGTACGACGTCGCCGGCCTTCAGGCGATATTTCGGCGCGATCCGGCACTTGTTCACGCGTACTTCACCGCGCCGGAGGATCCGATATATATGACTCTTGGGCACTCCCTTGAGCTCTGACGCCAGAAAATTGTCTATGCGCTGTCCGTCGTGGTCCGCCCCAATATCAATCATTCGCACCCCGGCCACCGCTTCTTTCTGCACCTTCATCCCGTTTTCTCTGAAATAACAGACTATTGACCCGTTTGATGCCTGTCCGAAACGCTGTTATAGTACCCGATGCAATTAAGCCACGTCCTGATATTCGTGGCTTTTAATGCAGATTTTTAAATGGTTTTTTGCGTACCCGGTACGCATCGCGGCCCGATTAATGGGACTGACCAGAATCGCGATTACCTCGTTACCTGACGACGGACAGCCGTGTCAGAGCGCGGGTGGTAAGGCGCGGGTTCTGGCCCCACTAACCTCGCGAGTAGTTCGACAGGCGGTAGCGTCGGGCAGTGATGCAGTTGTCGCACCTGTTGCGTCGCGGCAATCACGGGTACGAAACACGGGTTATAGATCGCTCGACCCGCGACGGAGCGATAGTAATTTGCGCTTGCGTGCCGCCGTTTTTCTGGCGCGCTGATCGGGCCGACTAGGGACCGGGTTGTTCGATAAAAACGAATAACAAACATCCTGACGAAACATCGTCGCGGTCCGACGCCCCCGCCACCGACAGCCGGTTGTGACGGAGCGCAGAGAGATTGTTGAATGAAAAGAATGTTGATTAACGCAACTCAGCCAGAGGAGTTGCGTATCGCCCGTGTGGATGGACAATACCTTTACGATCTGGACGTCGAAATTCCGTCCCTCGAAAAGAAAAAAGCCAATATCTACAAAGGTACAATCACCCGCGTCGAGCCCAGTCTTGACGCCGCGTTCGTCGACTATGGCGCCGAACGGCACGGGTTTCTGTCCATCAAGGAAATCATCCCGAGCTACTTCAAGGTCCCGGTCACGGACGAGTCGAAACGACCGAATATCCGGGAGGTCCTGAAAGAAGGTCAGCAGATCGTCGTTCAAATCGACAAGGAAGCACGCGGCACCAAGGGTGCTGCGCTGACAACCTACGTCAGTCTTGCCGGCCGCTATCTGGTGCTGATGCCCAATAGTCCTGGTGCGGGTGGCGTATCGCGGCGCGTCGATTCGGATGACCGTACGGAGTTGCGCCAGATCATCAGTGAACTGGATATTCCCGATGGCATGGGCGCCATCGTCCGCACTGCGGGCGTCGGCAAGGGGATTGAGGAATTCAAGTGGGATCTCGATTACCTGCTGCGTCTGTGGCGCGCAATCGAGGCCGCGGCAGCGGAAAAGCCGGCACCATTCCTGATCTACCAGGAAAGCAACATCATCATCCGGGCGTTGCGCGACCATCTCAGCCAGGACATTGGTGAGGTCCTGATCGACAACCCCGAGGTCTTCGAACAGGCGGGCGATTTTATCAATCAGGTGATGCCGCACTTCCTGAACAAGATCAAGCTCTATCAGGACGACGTCCCGCTGTTTACGCGCTTTCAATTTGAAAGTCAGATAGAAACCGCCTACCAACGCGAAGTGCGCCTGCCCTCTGGCGGTGCGATCGTTATCGACCGCACCGAAGCGTTGGTGTCGATCGACATCAATTCGTCCCGCGCGACCAAGGGCGCCGACATTGAAGAAACGGCCCTGCATACCAATCTCGAAGCGGCCGACGAAATCGGCCGGCAGTTACGCTTGCGCGATCTCGGCGGATTGATCGTGATCGATTTTATCGACATGACGCCTTCACGCAACCAGCGTGAGGTGGAAAACCGGCTGCGTGATGCGTTGAAAACCGACCGCGCCCGGGTCCAGCTCGGACGTATTTCGCGTTTCGGGCTGCTGGAAATGTCGCGGCAGCGACTGCGTCCGTCGCTGGGCGAGTCGACCCAGGTCGCATGCCCCCGTTGCCACGGCCAAGGCATCATACGCAGTGTCGAATCCCTGGCCCTGTCGATACTCCGCATTATCGAGGAGGAGGCCGTCAAGGAAAAAACCGGACGCGTGGTTGCCCATTTACCGGTATCCATTGCGACCTATCTGCTCAACGAAAAACGGCGGACGCTGCACACCATCGAAGAGCGGCACAAGATCGAAGTTCTACTGATACCGCATGCCTCGCTGGAAACGCCGCATTACAGTATCGAGCGGGTACGCAATGACGATGAAGCTAATTCAGAGGTCAGTTACGAACTCGTCGATCGCGAACAGGAATTGCAGGTGCCGGAAACCCTGGTGCAAAAAGCGCCTATGGAAGAGCCCGCAGTAAAGGCCGTACTGCCCCGCACTCCGGCGCCAGCACCAGCTCCGGCGCCATCGTCACTCCCGGCCACGGCGAAGGCGGAGACTGAAACTGGTTTCATGCGCAAACTGTGGGGCAACCTGTTCGGCGGCGTCAACTCGCCCAGCACCAGCGTCGAACTGCCGCGGGAAACGTCGGTGCAGGCCGCGACGCCCGACAAAACCACACCGCCGCGCCATCAGTCCGGAGAGCGCCGGCCCCGGGATCGCGATGATCGTAGTCGACGCGGCGGCCAGCAGCGCGGGCGCAGACCTGAGCGTGGCGCGCGCAACGCGACCGAAATGAAACCCGCGGTAACCAGCACCGAGGTCGCAGAGATTCCTGCGCTGCAACAACCGGCAGAGATCGCGTCCGATCAGGCCCTCGCGGAAAATACCGCCCAGCGGCCGCGTCGGAATCGCGGACGACGTGGCGGACGTCGGCGCCGGCGTCCGCCGGGTGCTGACCAGGGCGCATCACCGTCCGGGAGCACGCACGGCGAGCAGCCTATGGCCGAAGAGGCTGCAAACGCGACGCATGAGCATCGCGATGGACCGGGCGGACCTGCCACGCATAGCGCCGTGCCCGAGCGCACGGATCACCGGGATACCGATCGGGAAACATTTTCTTACACCGATGAACCCATGGCGCGTGCGCAAACGACCGCAGCGGTGCAACACGAAGACCGGACCAGCGATCATCACCACGGTGAGCATGAACACAGCTTGCATGGACAGAACGAAGTAGCGGAAAAAGCGCGCCAGGATTCCTGACGCGCTGTATTGAAACGGCCAGGTGGTCGTTTTAATTATTGAAATGCCGTTGACGGATATCCGCAAGTAATCCGTCGGCGGCAGCTTCGATCATGTCGAGCACCCGTTCGAATCCGTCCGGCGCTCCCCAGTAAGGGTCCGGTACATCGGTTCGTTCGAGCTGCGGCGCAAACTCCAGAAAGAGGCGCAGCCTCTCTTCGCTTCCTCGTGGACAGATGGCACGTAGCAGTTCCAGATTGTCACGATCCATCGCCAGCACGTAATCAAATTGTTCGAAATCGTCTCGATCGGCCTGGCGAGCACGTTGCCGGCTGATGTCTATGCCGCGTTTCCGGGCCACCGCCTGCGCCCGCTCATCCGGGGGCTTGCCTATGTGATAGTCATGAGTCCCTGCGGAATCGACCAATACCCGGTCTGCGACGCCCTCGTGAGCGAGCAGTTTCTCCATCACCCCCTGCGCGGTCGGGGAGCGACAGATATTACCCATGCAGACAAACAGTACAGCGACCTTGTTATTCATGTAGCAGCGCGCAACTCCCGTGAAATCCTCAGTTCCAGTGTAATAGCTCATGCCCGGGGTGTCATTAACCGCCTGGTACGACGGGTGTCGTGAATCACGAAATTCTGGTCTAATAGGGGTCTATAGTTACGCAGGCGGTGCCATGAGCGAAACCCGAATCGAGATCGATATGGAACAATTACGCGGCCTGATCGGGCGCAGCGTCGATTACTATGGCACGCGATGTACGGTAATCGAGGTACTGGAAGACAACCCGGCACTGGTTCTGGAAGCCTGCCATAAACATACCACCATCCAGCCCGACCAGCACGGTGAAGCGCACCGCCGGGTACCAACGACCATAACCGTTCCGGTACTGAATCAGAGCCGCATCGAGTATACGCCCGGTTTTCTGGACTTGAATCTCTTCGAATAGCTGGCAAGCATTTGTTATGTCAACTACGACTGCCGACGTTATCTTCAGCGGCCAGCAGGACTTCAACACCCCGCAGGTCCGCTTCCGTGTCGACGCCTCGTCCGGGCTCTTCCATGGCCTCCGCGACCTGTATCCGGCCACCGTTCCACAGTACGCGCAGCTGCTCCAGCGCCTCCATCGTTTCAATGGCGCACGGTGGCAACGTGACATATTCCCGCAAATACGCGGTACGGTAGGCGTACAGTCCGATGTGACGATAGTGCTCGGACCGTTTCGGCAACTCCGCAAGCGTCACGGAAAACGCGTCACGATCCCAGGGGATCGCCGCCCGGCTGAAATACAGCGCGTAGCCGTTGCGGTCCAGCGCCACCTTGACGACATGCGGGTCAAAAAGGTCAGCAGCGTAGTCGATACGGCGGCATAGTGTTGCCACGTGGGCATCGCGGTGATGCTCAAGGGTCGCGGCCACCTGGTTGATGAGCGCCGGTGGAACAAGCGGCTCATCACCTTGCACATTGACGACAATCTGATGCTCATCGTATCCGCGCGCGCGCACTACCTCTGCGATGCGATCAGTTCCGGAGTGATGCGTGATTGCCGTCATGCATACCGCCGCACCAAAGGATTCCGCGACTGCGCGTATGCGTTCGTCATCCGTTGCAATAATCACCTCGTCCGCGAGACTGCGCGAGGCGCGCTCATAAACATGCTGTATCAAGGGCTTGCCGGCCAAGGTACGCAACGGTTTACCTGGCAACCTGCTGGACAGGAAGCGCGCCGGGATGATGACCCGGAAACCCATCAAACCTCCTCGTCGGCCCGTAGCTCGCGTGCATCCGACTCAAGCATGACCGGAATGTCATCGCGAATCGGATATGCCAGGCGATCGCCTTTGCAGATCAGCTCATCGACATCGGGTTTGTACACCAGCGGCCCTTTGCAAATCGGGCATACCAGAATATCAAGCAGTTTTTTGTTCATCATGTCAGTCCTGTTTGCCGAGGCTTGCCAGACGTTGCGAAAACTCACGGACGAAAAGCGGATCAGGTTGCGCATCCACCGGCAAGTACCAGTACTCGCCGTCAAGGTCGCGGGGGAATTTTACCGCATCTTTCTCGGTCATCAGCACAACTGCGTTACGTCCGAACCGTAGTTCGGCTGCCGAAAAACAGTGATGATCAGGAAACGGATGCGCCACGAACGTGAGGCCCATGCTCGTCAGATACCGGAAAAATCTCCCCGGATTACCGGTGCCGGCAACGGCGTGAAGACCGCGTCCCTGAAAATACTCCGCGTCCTGGAACATCGCATCGGACCCCAGTGGGCGAAATTTCTCTCCGACGACGGTCATAGGATATTCCCGGTCTCGCGCCGCACCATTGGTGACGACAAAATCAACACTCGTCAGCCGGCTGACCGGCTCCCGTAACGGCCCGGCCGGCAACAAACGCCCGTTACCGAACCGCCGCTCACCGTCAATAACGGCAATCTCTATATCCCGCGCCATCGCATAGTGCTGCAAGCCGTCGTCTGAAACAATAATGTTACACCCGGCGTCCAGCGCCGTCTGTGCGGCTGTTACACGGTCTGGCGCGGCGACGACGGTGCAGCCGGTGCGACGTGCCAACAGCACCGCCTCATCGCCCACCCACCGGGAGTCGCTGCCTTCATTGACCACTTGCGGCCATGCGGTAGCCTGGCCGCGATAGCCGCGACAAACGATGCCCGGCCGAAACCCCTTATCCTTCAGAAACTGCGCCAGCCAGATCACCAGCGGCGTCTTCCCTGTACCACCGGTGGTGATGTTCCCGACGACGATCACCGGTATCGGCAACCGGAACGCCTTCAACAACCCCGCATGATACGCATAACGCCGCGCCACGGTAACCAGCCGGAACAGCCAGGACAACGGCGACAAAAATACCGTCCACCTGCTACCGTCATACCAGTACACGTCCAGACGTTTCATAGGTCACACGGCGCATCAGTCGCCTTCAATTCCACCAGCGCATATCTGCGTAGCACCACTGAATATGACGAACCACGGCAACCGGCCCGGCACTGCCCGTTCACCCGGTTACTCGTTGTGCTGTGTCGCCAGCGACAGGTGGGTTATGCCGAGCTTGCGCGCCGCATCCATGGCCGTCACAACCGCTTGATGCGGTGTTTTCCCGTCGGCACTGATAATCAGCGGCATATCGGTCCGGTCGCCGACGGCTTGCTGCATGGCCTTCATCAACGTCGCAAGCTGATTGTTCACCAGACCCTGCCGATTAACAAAGATACGGCCCTCGGCGTCAATGGTGATTTCCAGCGGATGATCGCTGGTGTCGACGGGTTGCGCGCTGGCGCGCGGCAGATCGATGTTGAGTTGGGATTCACGCTTGAACGTCGTCGATACCATGAAAAAAATAAGTAACAAGAACACCACATCGATCAATGGCGTCAGGTTAATATCCGGCTCCTCTGACCTGGATGAACGGAAGTTCACTGCCTACCGTCCCCGCCTGGATCGCGCTCACGCTCGCCCTGAAGCACCTCGACCATTTTCAATGACTCCGCCTCCATCGTACATACCAGTTCGTCGACCCTGCCGCGGAAGTAGCGGTAGAACATCAAACTCGGAATCGCCACGGAAAGTCCTGCGGCGGTCGTAATGAGCGCTTGCGAAATGCCGCCCGCCAACGCGCCGGGATTGCTGGCACCCCCTGCCCCCGTCGACATGCTCGTGAACACCTGGATCATGCCGAACACGGTGCCCAGTAATCCGAGTAACGGGGAAACCGATGCAATAGTCCCGAGGGTGTTCAAATAACGCTCCAGTTCCATGACAACCTGGCGCCCGGTCTCTTCGATGGCCTCTTTCATGATGGCACGGTCATGATGCAGATTGACCAGCCCCGCGGCCAGCACATATCCCAGCGGCGAACTCGAACGCAACGACGCGATGCGCGTTGCATCAAGTTCCCGGCCGCGCGCCCATTGCCAGATCTGATTGACCAGATTTCGCGGACATATCCGTGATCGCTGCAACGCCCAGAAGCGCTCCACGATAATCGCCAGCGCAATAATGGAACAGAGGATGATCGGTACCATCAACCAACCACCGGATTCGATCAATTCAAGCACCTTTACCCGCTCCTTGCTGCAACATCATGGTTTTTCCACATCACTGTCATGATACTGGTTTGCGCCCGGGACTAACACCTGTTCGTCATCCAGTGTGTGCCAGTAACGCCTGGCGAACTGGCGATAGGTCTTGGCCAGCACCGCGCCTTCAGCGGCGGCCAGGCGAAAGGTGATCGCGCCATGGTGCGACGATTCAAGCAACGTCGCCCCGGCTGCGCGGTATCGTTCGACCACCTTGGGACGCGGAAAACCGTAGCGGTTGCGGTATCCAACGGGGAACAGTACATAGCCTGGCTGAACCGCGTCAATGAATTCCTGCGTTGATGAGGTATTGCTGCCGTGATGGGGCGCCACGAGAATGTCCGCCTTAAGCTGCGCCCCGCGGTGATTAACCAGCCACCGCTCTGCGGACTTTTCAATATCGCCCGGCAGCAGAGCCGCGCCGGAGGCCGTCATCACATGCAGCACGCAGGAGCGGTTGTTGCCTTTGTCGAAATGCACGCCCTCGGGTTGCAGCATCGTGAATTGCACCCGATTCCACGACCATTTCAGATCATCGGTACAGCTGCGTACGCTCGCCACCGAAAATTTCTCCGGTACAGAAGTAAATATTTGTCCGACGCTAAAGCTGTCGACAACCGCAGCGCTGCCGCCGATGTGATCGTTATCGCCGTGGCTGACGACAAGCACATCGATATCGGTGACACCCAGACTCTTTAAAAACGGCACCACGGCCGCGGCGCCGGCATCGAACTCGTCGCTGAACCGCGCACCGGTATCGAAGACCAGCGTGTGATCGCGCGTCTGTACCACCGCTGCCAGACCCTGCCCGACATCGAGCAATGTAAACCAGGCCTCGCCTTCTGCCGGCCGCGCCAATGGCAGCATCACCAGCGGCATCAGCCATATCACGCCGACCCAGCGCGCCGGCCAGCCACGCGGCGCCAGCAACCAGACCACACCTACCAGCGCGGGTACCAGTGTCCACAACGGCGGACTCTGGTATGACCAGATCGCGAGCTCCGGCGACGATAACCACTCCAGATATTTCCAGACCCATGAAAACAACCACTCCGCAAGCAGTAACAATGCCCCGCCGATGGCCGGTAACGGCAGAAAAAGCACGCCCAACAGCGTCAGCGGCACAATCACCAGGCTGACAACCGGTACCGCGATGAAATTCGCGACAGGGGATAACCAGGCAACTTGCTGAAACAGGACCAGCAGAACCGGTGCGAGGGCGACCGCAACCACCAAATGCACCCGCCCCCATTTCCACCATGCGCCGTGCGCTGACAGGCGCCCGCCCATTGCAAAGAGCATCGCGGCCACGGCGGCGAACGATAACCAGAAACCGGCCGACAATACCGCCAACGGATCAAACAGCAGTACCGCAAGCAGCGCCAGCGCCAAAACCCGGGAAGAACCTTGTTGTTTCTGCAAGAACACACCCGCCATGACGACACTGATCATGATAAGTGAGCGTTGCGTCGGGATCGAGAATCCGGCGAGTGCAGAGTACGCCAGCGCACCGGCTGCCGCGACTATCGCCGCCGCCCGCGGCGCCGGGACGTATAACGCGAAACGCCCGGTGTACCCCCAGAGCTTTCGCAACAGGAAAAAAAGTAACGCGGCAACCAGCCCGATATGCAGACCGGATATCGCCACCAGATGACTGGTCGACGTGCGGTTGAAAACCTCCCATTGTGATCGGGAAATGCCATCGCTGTTCCCGATCGCGAGCGCCATAAGAATACCTGCAAACGAATGATCGCCAAGCAAACGCGCCATCTCGTCCTGAATCGCCGCACGCACCCGCTGCACCGGATAGTGATCAAGTCGCGACTGAATCAACCGATTCGCGCCGTCCTGCCGCACGTAACCGGTCGCGCGTATGCGGCTCTGGAACAACCACCGTTCAAAATCGAATCCGCCCGGATTCATCAAGCCATGCGGTCGCTTCAGGCGAACCGTCAGCTGCCACTCATCGCCGACATCGATCTCGGGCACATTGTCATACCAACTGATGCGGACGCGGCCTGGCGCCGGGCGAGTCTCGCCCCTGTAATCCAGGTGGCTGATTTCGAATTCAAATCGCACACCGCGGTCATTTGTTTCCGGAATCGACGCAACCCATCCGGTGACGGTGACATTCTCGCCTTCGAGCCCGACAGGCAACCCGGTCGACAAAATAATGTCCGCTCGCCACATCGCCCAGAACAACCCGACGACGATTAACGCGGGTATCCGTATAGCCGATACTTTGTACGCAAGCAACGCCAGTGGAATGACGGAGAGATACCAGTACGGAGGCGGCAGCCGTGTCAACAGCTGACAAAGCAGGATTCCGGTCAGAAATGCGATTGTCCCTAACCACATGGGCTGGCCATTGCCAATACGCCTGAAATAAACCTATGATGCCGACAAACGAGCTTTGCTGTGAAGTGGCCTATGTCGAAGCGATTAATTAGACGTTATCTGCCCGATCACGGCAAGATACGGGATCATAAACATCTCAGGTTTTTCGGTAACCTGTTACATGATCCCCATCTATGGCATCTCAATCGCCGCTCGGTATCCGGCGCGTTTGCCGTGGGACTGTTTTCGGCGTTCGTACCGATCCCGTTCCAGATGGTGTTGGCGGCGGCCCTTGCCATGCTGGTGCGCGCAAATCTGCCGATCGCCGCCAGTCTGGTCTGGCTGACCAATCCTATCACCATGCCACCGGTGTTCTACGTGGCGTACAAGATCGGCGCGTGGATACTCCAGCAACCCGAACGGGACTTCAATTTCGAACTTTCGTTCGAATGGCTGTCCAACGGCCTGCACGTCATCTGGCAGCCGTTTCTACTCGGCTGTTTCGTGCTCGGAACCCTTAGCGCCGCGGTCGGTTATGTGCTGGTGCGGCGTTTGTGGCGCTGGCGGGTCGTCAGCGAGTGGCAGGCCCGCACTCGATCGCGCAACCAGAGAAAACTGTTACAGCAGAAAAGCGAGTTATAACGATTAGGGAAGCGCTAATTAATCATCTTGTTGTCATTGCCGCGAAAGCGCGAGTCCACGGATGGACGAGGTAGGGCGGTGTCGGGAACGGCCGCCGAGGAATCCAGTAACACCCTGTTTCGAAAGCGCTGGATTCCGGGTCTCCGCTACGCTCCGCCCGGAATGACGACACATCAGAGCTTCCTTAGTTAATTATTACTGCCAGGGCGATACGATGCCCCCGCTAACGCGGCCGGGCCTCGCGCAAAACGCCATCCTCCAGCATCAATACCCTGTCCATGCGCTCGGCCAGGCGCGGATCATGCGTCACAACAACGAAGCTCGTGTGAAAATCCTTGTTCAGCTCAAGCATCAGTGCATAGACCTGTTCGGCGGTTCGGTGGTCGAGATTTCCGGTCGGCTCATCCGCCAGGACACAGGCCGGTTCGGTCACCAGCGCCCGCGCCACGGCCGCGCGTTGCCGTTCCCCACCTGACAGCTCACCGGGTTTGTGCCTGAGGCGCTGGCCCAGGCCGACCTTTTCCAGGAGCGTGCGTGCCCTGCCGGCCGCCACCCGTGTTGATACGCCACGAATAAGCAGCGGCATCGCGACATTCTCCAGGGCGGTAAATTCTGGCAACAAATGGTGCAACTGGTAGACAAAGCCGAGGGCCTCATTACGCAATCGGCCGCGCTCTGCCGGATTGAGCATTCCCATATTCCTGCCATTGACCAGGACCTCACCGCTGCTCGGCACCTCCAGGCCGCCGAGCAGGTGGAGCAAGGTACTTTTGCCGGCCCCTGAACTGCCCATGATCGCAAGCCGCTCGCCCGGCACAACGGACAGATCAACGGATTTCAGAACATCCACGTTCAGTCCGCCTTCACTGAAGCGTTTGCTCACCCCACGACAACAAAGTACTGCCTGGTTCGCCTGCTCACTCATAACGCAACGCCTCGGCCGGTTCAACGCTGGCGGCGCGCCACGCCGGATATATGGTCGCGAGTACCGTCAGAAGGAACGACACCACGGCGATGGTAACGACATCGGCTCGATGCATATCGGACGGTATCTCGCTGATGTAGTACACGTCGGCCGGAAAGAAACTTACGCTGAAAAATTTTTCGATGGCCGGTACCAGCGTTTCGACGTTCAGTGCCAGTGTCACGCCGCCGGCCACGCCCAGCGCCGTACCGATCAATCCGACAACCGTCCCCTGTATAATAAAAATCATCATGATGCTGGCCGGGCTCGCGCCCAGTGTACGCAGTACGGCGATATCGCTTTCCTTGTCGGTCACCAGCATGACCAGCGTCGATACGATGTTGAACGCTGCCACGGATACGATCAGCAACAATATGATAAACATCACGCGCTTCTCGGTTTTGACCGCGCGAAAATAGTTGACGTGTTGTTGCGTCCAGTCGCTCACCCGGAACGCCCCGGGAAATTCGGCCGCGAGTTCGCGCGTCACACGCGGCGCCAGAAACAGGTCGTCCAGTTTCAGACGCACGCCGCTGACGCCGCCATCCAATTCGAACAGCCTGGCAGCATCATCCATGTGTAGCAGCGCCAGCGCGCTGTCATATTCATACATACCCACATCAAAGATGCCGACCACGGTGAAGCGTTTGAGGCGCGGGATCATGCCGACCGGCGTCATCGTCGCGCGCGGCGTAACCAGCGTCACCTTGTCGCTGACCAGCACGCCGAGTTTACGCGCCAGTTCGACACCGAGAATGATCCGGTACTCGCCGGATTCCAGATCCGCCAGACGACCGACCACCATATGATTGCCAAATTCGGAGACCTTCGGTTCCTCGGCAGGCAGAATGCCGCGAACCAGTGTGCCACGTACCTGCGATCCGCTGGTCAGCATGCCTTCTCCGTCAACATATGGCGCCGCGCCGGTGACATGCGCGTTACGACCGGCCAGCTCGACCACGCCGGGCCAGTCCCGCAAACTTTCCTGGGCACCAACGATCGTGCCGTGAGCGGCGGCGCCAAGGATGCGGTGACGGATCTCTTTCTCGAACCCGTTCATTACCGACATCACCGTGATCAATGCTGTGACCCCCAGCACGATGCCGAGTATCGAGATCAATGAAATAAATGAGATGAAATGGTTGCGCCGCTTGGCGCGGGTATAGCGAAGTCCGACAAACAGTTCGAGTGGCTTGTACATGGCTGCCTATTAAATCACAGTTAAGCGAGATAGTTGTGCGCTTCAGGCGGCGGATGATTGCTGACGCGACGGGCAATCCGCTCGCAGACAGCAACGATCACAGGCGGGATTCTTCCGACAGACATGCTTCGCATGGGCGACAATCAGTGCATGATACTCGCTGAACAATCCGGTCATATCGTCGTCGCGCGCCGGGCTCTCGCCGGCCAGCGTTGCTTCGAAGAATTCGCGCACGGCCTCATACGGCTCATCACCTGCGACCAGCCCGAGGCGCGCAAACAGGCGGCGCGTATAGGCGTCGATAACAAACACCGGTCGTGCGTATGCGTAAAGCAGCATGTCGTCCGCCGTCTCGTTGCCGATGCCGTGTACCGATAACAACCCGCGACGCAGCTGCGCTGTTTCGCGCTGCGCCAGTCGCGCGTATCCGCCGTTCTCCAGCAACCATTCGCAGAACTGCCGGAGTCTCTGCGCCTTGATGTTGAAGTAACCCGACGGCGTCAATAACGCCGCGAGTTCCGCGTGCGGTGTCGCGACAATGTCGCGCGCGGATAATTTTCCGGCTCGCTTCAGATTCGCGATCGCCTTCTCGACATTCGACCATGCCGTGTTCTGCGTCAGAATCGCGCCGACCATCACCTCGAACAGCGAATCCGCCGGCCACCAGTGTTGCGGCCCATGCTGCTCGAGCAGCCTGTCAAACACAGCAATCAGCTGCATGCTAACGCGTTTTCGCGCGGGGCTTGCGCCTGGCGCCAGCACTACGTTGACCGGCCGTTTTGCGTTGCCGTTTGGCCGGCGCCTTTTCCGGCGGTTCGACGAGACCGGCGGCAATACACAACGCGCCCAGTTGGTCCTCGTCCAGCTCGGCCCATTTTCCCGGCCGCAAGCCACGCGGCAGGCTGACCGGACCGTAGCGAACCCGGATCAGGCGGCTGACGGTCAGATCCTGCGACTCCCACAGGCGGCGGACCTCGCGATGCCGGCCTTCGGCGATAATGACGTGATACCACCGGTTCGCGCCCTGGCCACCGGCATCGGCGATATCGATAAAACGGGCCGGCCCGTCCTCGAGTTCGACGCCCTCGCGCAGCCGGGTCAGCTGCTCGTCGGTCACCGTGCCGAGGACTCTGACGGCGTACTCCCGTTCGATCCCGGTCGAGGGGTGCATCAGCCGATGGGCGAGTTCACCGTCGGTCGTCAACAACAGCAAGCCCGCGCTGTTGATATCCAGGCGGCCGATCGATATCCAGCGACTGGTGCGCAGCTTCGGCAGCCGCTCAAACACCGTCTGGCGCCCTTCGGGATCCGAGCGGGTGCAGATCTCGCCCTCGGGCTTGTGGTAGATCAGGACACGACGCGGTGCGTCCCGGTCGACGGATAGCGGGAGACGCTTTCCGTCCAGGGATATTTCGTCAGCCGGCGTGACCGATTCACCGAGCGTGGCGACACGCCCGTTGACCTCGAGCCGGCCGGCCTCGATCAGGCGTTCAATTTCGCGCCGCGACCCATAGCCCGCACGGGCCAGGACCTTTTGCAAACGTTCCGGGATTGCTGCCAACTTCAGTGGATAACCGTTACGCGATCGCTGGTGGGCTGATCAGCGGCATGTTCGTCCCGCAACGGCAGGTCGTCCGATTCCCCGGCAAACGCATCCTCCGCCACCGCGTCCTGCGCCAGGTCGGAAACCGCCGCGGTCGCCAGGGACAGCTGCGGACCGTCGTCACCTAGGTCGGCGCCGTCGTCCCGTTGCAAGCGCGCGTGCGCCTTGTCGAGGTCCATGAGTTCGCCGAGCGGCGGCAGCTCATCAAGGCTCTTCAAATTGAAATGGTCCAGCATATGGCGCGTCGTGCCGTACAGTGCCGGGCGCCCGGGCACATCTCGATGCCCGACGACACGTATCCATTCACGTTCCAGCAAGGTCTTCATGATGGTCGAGCTGACGCTGACGCCGCGGATATCCTCGATCTCCGCACGCGTCGTTGGCTGCCGGTAGGCGATCAGCGCAAGCGTTTCGAGCAGCGCGCGGGAATAACGTGTCGGTCGTTCCTCCCATAAACGGGAAATCCACGGCGCCAGTTCCTGGCGCACCTGGAACCGGTAACCGCTGCTGACCTGCACCAGCTCGAAACCGCGCCCGGCACAATCCGTTTCGATCTCCGTCAACACGGCCTCGATCTCGCCTGGCTCCGGTCGCTCATCATCGCTGAACAGGCGTAGCAGGTTGTCGACCGGCAGCGGCGCACCGGCGGCCAGCAGCGCCGCCTCTACAATCGGTTTAAGTCTCTGTCGGTTCATGAGCTTTCTCGGGTGCTTTCAGATAAATAGGGGCAAACGGCTCGCTCTGTACGATGTCGATCAATGCTTCCTTCAACAACTCCAGTATCGCGAGTAATGTGACGACTACGCCGAGCTTGCCCTCCTCGGGCTTGAAAAAGCGGGTGAAGTCACGGAATTTTTCCTCGCGGACAATATCGAGAATATGGGTCATGCGTTCACGCACCGACAGCGGCTCCAGCCGGATATGATGATGCGCGTACATCTCGGCGCGATGCAGGACATCGCGCAGCGCTTCCAGCATATCCTTGAGATTGACCTGCGGCGGCAGCCGCACAACGCGATTCTCGGGGGGTTCGATGGACACCGTATACGTGTCCCGCCCGATACGCGGCAGAGTGTCGAAGTCCTCGGCCGCCTTTTTGAACCGCTCATACTCCTGCAACCGCCGAATCAGCTCGGCGCGGGGATCGTCCTCGTCCTCCTCCTCGACCGGGCGCGGCAGCAACATGCGCGACTTGATTTCGGCGAGCATCGCCGCCATCAGCAAATAGTCGGCGGCGAGTTCGAGTCTCATCAACTTCATCACATCGATGTACTCGACGTACTGCGCGGTGATCTCGGCGATCGGAATATCCAGAATGTCCAGGTTCTGGCGCTTGATCAGATACAGCAGCAGATCGAGCGGCCCCTCGAATGCCTCGAGAAATACCTCCAGCGCATCCGGCGGGATATAGAGATCCAACGGCAGCTCCGTAAATGGCGAGCCACGCACCATAGCCAACGGCGCTTCTGGCGGCCTGGCGAAAGGTACTACTGTGTCCGGTCCCGACATATACTCTCTAAAACGCCTTTCTGCTTAGCGGTACGCGATTCCCATGGCCTGTCGCACCTCATCGAGGGTCTTGCGGCACTCATCCCGCGCCTTGTCACAGCCTTCGCTGATTATATTCCTTACCAGATCGGGATTCTCGATAAATTCCCGCGCTTTTTCCCGAATCGGCTTCTGCTCGGTCAGAATCGCGTCAACCAGCGGCTGCTTGCATTCCAGGCAGCCGATCCCGGCGCTCCGGCAGCCTTCACGCGCCCAGGTCTTGACGGCTTCATTCGAGTACACCTGATGTAATGGCCACACCGGGCATTTGTCCGGATCGCCGGGATCGGCCCGGCGCACGCGCGCCGGATCGGTCGGCATGGTCTTGAGTTTACGTTCGACCTCTTCCGGGGCCTCGCGCAGACTGATTGTGTTGCCATACGACTTCGACATCTTCTGCCCGTCCAGCCCCGGCATCTTCGGCGTTGGCGTGAGCAGCGCCTGCGGCTCCGGCAGAATGATCCTGCCAATGCCTTCGAGATAGCCGTACAACCGCTCCCGATCGCCTAGTGTCAGATTTTGCGTCGAGCCAAGCAGCGCCCGCGCCGTCGCCAGTGACTCGTGGTCACCTTGCTCCTGATATTTCCGGCGTAGTTCGTTATAAAGTTTTGCATTTTTCTTGCCGAGCTTCTTCACGGACTGCGCCGCCTTGTCTTCGAAGTCCGGCTCGCGCCCGTACAGATAGTTGAAGCGGCGCGCGACCTCGCGCGTCAGTTCAATATGAGCGACCTGGTCCTCACCCACCGGCACCTGCGTCGCCTTGTAGATCAGGATGTCGGCGCTTTGCAACAACGGATAGCCGAGAAATCCATAGGTGCCGAGATCCTTTTCCCTGAGCTTTTCCTGCTGGTCCTTGTACGACGGCACCCGTTCCAGCCAGCCGAGCGGCGTTACCATCGACAGCAACAGGTGCAACTCGGCATGCTCGGGCACACGCGACTGAATGAACAGGGTCGCCGCACCGGGGTTGATGCCGACGGACAGCCAGTCGATCACCATATCCCAGACGTTATTGGCGATGCCGGCGGTATTCTCATAATCGGTGGTCAGGGCGTGCCAGTCGGCAACGAAAAAGAAACACTGGTATTGCTGTTGCAAGCGTAACCAGTTCTTCAGCACACCGTGCAAATGGCCAAGATGCAGCGGTCCCGTCGGCCGCATGCCCGACAGCACACGCTCGGGATGTTGTATTACCGCATTCACCTGAATCCCCTCTGCAAGTACCCGGACAACGCTAAATTCCCATTGCCATATAAATCAGTTTCTGTAACACACCGATGGACGGCAACAGGATTTGCCCGAGTATTCCGGTCAGCAGCAGCGTCAAAATAATCATGAAGCCGTATGGCTCCAGGCGGTCGAATTTTATCGACAGCCGCCCGGGCAACAGACCGGATGCGATGCGGCCGCCATCGAGCGGCGGCAGCGGCAACAGATTGAGCACCGCCAATATCACGTTGATGGTGATGCCGGCGCCGCCCATATAAATCAATGGCTGCGCCAGCCAGCTGATGGAGCCGTCGATCGCGAACCCGATCTTCATCAGCACCGCCCAAAGTATCGCCATCAGAATATTGGCGGCCGGACCCGCCGCCGCCACAAGGGCCATATCGCGGCGCGGATTCCGCAGATTCTCCTTCGTCACCGGTACCGGCTTGGCCCAGCCGAAAACGACCCCGCCCAGCAGCATCAGGATTCCCGGCACCAGCAGCGTACCGACCGGGTCGACATGTTTCACAGGATTCAGCGTCAACCGCCCCAGCATCTTCGCCGTCGGGTCTCCCAGCCACTTGGCCACCAGGCCATGCGCGACCTCGTGTACGGTAATCGCAAACAGCACCGGCAGCGCCCAGATGGCGACGCGTTGTATCGCAGTGAGTTCATCCATCGGCGGATTATACCCGGATTGTTCGGAATGCCATGACGCGCGGGCTCATTGGTGAAATACCGCGGGGTCTCCCTTGCCGACGCGGACCACGACGGGCGCCGCGCCGGTCAGGTCGACGACCGTGGTCATTTCATAGCCGCAGTGACCACCGTCGATAATCATATCGACCTGATTGCCGATGCGGTCGCTGATTTCGGCAGGATCGGTCAGCGGCAGATCGTCACCGGGCAACAACAATGTGGACGTCATCAGCGGTTCGCCGAGGCTGTCGAGCAAGGCCTGCGCAATCGGCTGATCCGGCACGCGGATACCGATGGTGCGGCGCTTCGGGTTCTGCAAACGTCGCGGCACCTCGCGCGACGCCTGCAGGATAAAGGTGTAGGCGGCCGGCGTCAGCGCCTTCAGCATCCGGTACGCGGCGTTATCCACTACCGCATAGGTCGCGATTTCCGACAGGTCGCGGCACATCAGCGTGTAGTTGTGACGGGCATCGATATTGCGCAGCCGTTGAATCCGGTCCAGCGCAGCCTTGTTACCGATATGGCAACCCAGCGCGTAACTCGAATCGGTCGGGTACACGATCAACCCGCCCGCCCGCACCCTGGCGACGACCTGGGTTACCAGCCGCGGTTGTGGATTCAGCGCATGGATGCGGACGTAATCCATGCGGTCACGCTGCAGGCCGAGACGTATGTTGAGCGACACCGCGCGCAGCGGCGGCGGCAAGACTTGCGTGCACACGCTCATGGATAGGGACGCAATCGTCCGGCAACGCGGGATATCTGCCCGGCAATACGCGGCCGGCCGGATCATGAAAATCCGATCCGCACGATGCCATCAACCCGAACTCGTTGGCAAGTCTCGCGAGCCGCTCGTACTCGGACGGATCGTGGCCGCTACCGATCACTTCGATCGCCTCTCCACCACACGCCTTGAAGTCCGCTACCATCGCACGCAGCGGCTGCGGACCCAGGCCGTAACGCAACGGATGGGCGATGACCGCCGTGCCGCCCGCGCCATTGATCCAGCCTATCGCCTGTTCAAGCGGTGCCCATTGCATCGGCACATAAGCGCGCTTGCCACGGCGCAGATAACGCCGGAACGCCTGCTCGGGGGTAGCGACGTAACCGGCGTCGACCAGAAATCTTGCAAAATGGGTGCGGCTGATCACCGGACCGTTCGCGTACTCCTCGACGCGCGCCAGCGCGTCCGGAATACCACTACGCTCAAGCTTTTCCGCCATCTTGAATGCCCGCGCGCGGCGCGCCTCCCGCAGGCCGGCCAGGCCCTGCTGCAAATCGGGATGACGCTCGTCGATGCCCAGACCGATGATGTGCAGCAGCCGCCCGTTCCATGTCACCGAGACCTCGACGCCAGCGACGAAGCCAACCCCGAGTCGGCCGGCCTCCGCGCGCGCCTCGGCGACACCGTCGGTCGCGTCGTGGTCGGTCAACGCGATGACGTCCACCCCGCAGGCCGCGGCAAGCTTCACGACCTCGGCCGGGGCGAGCGTGCCGTCGGAGGCCCGGGAATGCATGTGTAAGTCAAAAATCATCAGTCGGCACTCGTATGTCTTCAGGAAAACCGGGGCTCGGGCACTGGCACAGGCAATGCGCTATACTGCTCGCCGACGTCGTAAACGGCATCCGGAACGGACCGTAGTCAACCCAGGAACCGTCAAATGAAACTGCTGTTTGATTTTTTTCCGATCATCGTATTTTTCGTCGCCTACAAACTCTACGGTATCTATGTGGCGACCATGGTGATCATCGCCGCAACGGTGCTCCAGCTGGGCGCGTACTGGCTTAAACACCGCCGCCTGGAAAGCCTGCATCTTACCACGTTTGGGCTGGTTATCCTGCTGGGCGGCGCGACACTGGTGCTGCAGGACGAAATGTTCATCAAGTGGAAACCGACCGTCGTTAACTGGCTTTTTGCCACGATTTTTCTCGGCAGCCAGTTCATCGGCCGGAAACCGCTGATCGCGCGCATGGCAGGGAAGAACCTGGCCCTGCCCGATGCGATCTGGTCGCGCCTCAATATCGGCTGGGTGGTTTTCTTTGTCGCCATGGGTGTAGCGAATCTATACGTGGCCTACAACTTCGATACCGACACGTGGGTCAACTTCAAGTTGTTCGGCCTGATGGGTCTGACATTGGCGTTCATTATCGCCCAGGGGCTTTATCTCGCGCCGCACGTCAAGGTCAACGGCGAGGAAGGCCGCTAGTGCTGTACGTGATTCTTGGCGAGGACGTTGAACACAGCCTCGCAGCACGTCAGGCGGTGCGTGCGTCGCACGTGGCACGCTTGCAGGAACTGCAACGGAATGGCCGTCTCGTGCTCGCCGGGCCCTGTCCCGCTATCGACAATCCGGAACCCGGTACCGCCGGATTCACCGGCAGCGTGATCGTCGCGGAGTTCCCGTCACTCGACGACGCGCAGCGCTGGGCGAACCAGGATCCATACATCGCGGGCGGTGTCTACCGCACGGTGTCCGTCAGGCCATTCAAACAGGTGTTTCCCTGAAACATCGATCAGGCTAACCCTTCGTGGTCGACATCCCGCATTTGCACATCCGCGCGCGTCTGACCATCATCACGACGCTGGTTTTCATTACGTTCACGACGACGCGTTGACCCGCGCTATCACATGATCGATGCGTTAATTCAAATGGCGGCGCTAATCGGCTGTGGCGTTCTATGGCGCTTCCTGACGCCGTTGGTGGTCGCTCCCGCGACCGGCCGACAGGTGATTACCAGCGTGGTATACGTACTGTTCCTGCCGGCGCTGGTGCTGGACGTGCTATGGCAGGCGCCACTCGGCGTGGATTCCGCACGGATAGCGTTGCTCGCCGGCGCGGGTGTCGCCGCGGGCCTGCTGCTGAGCGGGATGGTCTATCGCCTGTTGCGTACGCCGCCGGCGCTTGCCGGGGCGCTGATCCTAGCCGCGGCGTTTCCCAACGCGACCTACCTCGGGCTACCGGTGCTCGAAGCGACGCTGGGCACGTGGGCGCGCAGTGTCGCCATCCAGTATGACCTGTTTGCCTGTACCCCCCTGTTGCTGACCGTGGGCGTACTTGTCGCGAGCCGGCATGGCACGGCGCCGGCCGCAGGAAATCCGCTTAAGACACTACTCGCTGTACCGCCGCTGTGGGCCGCGTCGCTGGGCGTGGTGCTGAATATATTCGATGTTCCGCTCCCCGACGGCTTGCATCGCTGGCTGGGAATGCTTGGCGGCGCCGTCGTGCCGCTGATGTTGCTGGCGCTCGGTATGGGCCTGCACTGGTCAGCGATGCGACGGTCGACATTGATACTGCTGCTTCCTGTGATCGTGATACAACTCGCGATCATGCCGGCGCTCGTGTGGTGGCTGGGCGCTGGCGTCGGCCTGGACCCGGCCTGGCTCGTCGCGGTCGTGCTGGAGGCGGCGATGCCCAGCATGGTACTCGGTGTAGTGTTTTGCGACCGCTATCAACTGGATACCGGAGCGTATGCCATGGCCGTTACGATATCCACGCTACTCAGTTTCATCTCGCTGCCGCTATGGTTCGGACTATTGGCCTGAACTCGGGACACATGGCATTTTCAACGTTGAAAGCTTGCGGTAGAATAGCCGTCACTCGATAGTTCGACTTGTTTTCCCAGAGGCATAACAAATGATTACCGTAGACTTAATTACCGGACTGGTCATAGTCGTAGGCACCATCGTCGCGTTCCTGATGGCACTGCTGGTGGTGCAGATTTACCGGGGGAAATAAGGACAACAGCCACCACAACGGCAGTCATTGAGCGCCTGCCGGCCTTCACGGTCGGCCGCTGAAATTACTCCGCACCCGTTGACGGTGGAAATCTGGCAACGATTTCCACCGCTTCCGTACCGCGCCTGATCTTGATCGGCAGCCAGGTTCCGGGCAGGGTCTGCAGGACGGTTTCTATCACCTCCTGCATGCGTCGTGCCGGTACCCCGGCCATTTCGACGATAACATCCTCGTTCTGTAAACCAGCGCTTTCAGCGACGCTGTCCTTGATAACTTCCGTAATAACCACGCCCTGCTCGCGCTGATCCAGCAGCACGCCGAGGCGCGGCTTAGGCTTTTCCGGCTGCTCATCCGTGGCCAGGCCAAATACCGCATCGGCTATCCCGGCCTCGAAGTCGGCGCAATCGAGCCGGTGTGACCAGGGTATCAGCGTGGCAATATTATCCACGTGCAAGCCCTTGAGCTGCTGCGGCACACCGAAACCGCTGACAATATGGCCGGTACCCATGACGCCGATGAATTGCGTCCGCGGATGTTGCTTGACCTGGGCGGCGATGATCTCGGCCATCGCCCGGTCCCATAGTTGCTGGGTTTCGACAAAACGCGCGAACGCCGGCTTGTCGATATCACTGATCGCACCATCGTCGCCACCGGCATGGGCGCCGCTGCCGTGATGCCGGAAACTTTCCGCCAGTAAATTCAGATACGGTTTGCTCGCCGCCACGGGATCGGTCACGCCTTGCCGTTCGTTTTCCGGTATGTTCATCCAGCCGTTGTCGCGTACCTTGGCCATCAGCTGCTTGTCGATATTGAGCGCGTACATCGGAATGCGGTTCATCCGCGCAAAATGGAACAGCGCCAGATAAAGATCGGGGTCGTAGTGCCAGTTCGCCAGCCACTCGGACTGTTCGAGAAATTGCTCCACGGTAAGTTCGCCATTCACCCAGCGGTCAAGCACCGGCTGCACCCGTCGTGGAAACATCTCGAACCCCAGCGCGATATCGGGATTCAACGCGTAAAGCGCCGCGACCGTCTGTAACTGCCAGCGATGGTGTTCGGCAAGATCGTGATGTTCGCCCAGCAACACCACGTCTTTTTTAGCGACCATATGCAGTAACTTGTCGACCGGCACAACTTTCCGGGTCGTGGGATCTACCCACGTGGCCAACGGGACGCATACCTGCGCCTCCGGCCGGGCAGCCGTACTCCCGACCGTCGGCCACCCGGCAGCGCCGATTACCGCGATGCACAATATTACGTTGAGGACTGCGGATCGCATGCTAGAAATGGATCGCCCGTTTGTCGACAGCGAGCGCGGCCTCGTGCACCGCTTCGGCCAGCGTAGGATGGGCGTGCACGGTGCGCGCAATATCCTCGGCGCTCGCGCCGAATTCCATAGCGAGCACCGCTTCGGCAATCAGTTCCGATGCGTTCGGTGCGACGATATGCACACCCAGAATCCGGTCGGTACGACTGTCGCTGAGAATCTTCACGAGACCGGCGGTATCCCCCATCGCCCGGGCGCGGCCGCTGGCCAGCAATGGGAACTGCCCCGCGCGAAACGCCGCGCCTTGGGCCGTCAACGCCTGGCTGGTCTGGCCGACCCAGGCGACCTCAGGATGGGTGTAAATCACCCACGGCACCGTGTTGTAATTGACGTGTCCCGCCTGACCCGCAATGCGTTCCGCCACCATCACACCTTCTTCAGACGCCTTGTGCGCCAGCATCGGCCCGCGCACAACATCGCCCACGGCAAAGATACCGGGAACGTTGGTCGCGCAGTGTTCATCCACCGGGATAAAGCCGCGCTCGTCCAGCGCGAGCCCGGCTTCAGCAACTCCAAGTCCTTCGGTATTCGGTTTGCGCCCTACGGCGACCAGCAGCCGGTCCACTGTCAGCTGGTGGTCACCGTCACTGTCCTGAAAGGCGACGGTGACCTGTGCATTACTGACCCGGGTTGCCGTGACTTTTGCACCCAGCCGGATCGTTAATCCCTGCGCTTCGAGCTGCTTGCGCGTTTCCGCGGCAATGTCAGGCTCGGCGGCCGGCAGAAAGCCGTCGATAGCCTCCAGAATCGTTACCTCCGACCCGAGGCGGCTCCACACGCTGCCCAGTTCAAGTCCGATCACGCCGGCGCCGATAACACCGAGTCGTTGCGGAATCTCGGCAAACATCAGCGCGCCGGTGGAATCCACGACGCGATCGCCGTCGAGCGGTATCGAACCGGGCTTCGCTGGCACCGAACCGGTCGCGATGATGATGCTGCCGGCGCTTATCAGTGGTTTGGCTTCATCCCCCGCGACGGTGATCTCGATCTGCTGATTACCGTTGAGCCGCGCACGGCCGGCGATGCTGGTGACCTTGTTCTTGCGCAGCAAACCGGCCACACCCTTGGTCAGGGTCGCCACGACCTTGTCCTTGCGACGCATCATCGTGGCGATATCGATACTGACATCGCCGGCGTGTATACCGTGCTCACCCAGCTCATGACACAACCGGTAATAGTGATGGGACGAGTCCAGCAGCGCCTTCGACGGAATGCAGCCGATATTCAGGCAGGTCCCGCCCGGTGACGGCTGGCCGCTCGCGTTGCGGGTATCATCGATGCACACCGTGCTGAGTCCGAGCTGTGCACAACGTATTGCCGCCACATATCCACCGGGTCCCGCTCCGATTACCGCCACATCATAATTCTTCATTTCGCGGTCCTAAATCCCGAGCAACATGCGGGCAGGGTCTTCCAGTTCGTCCTTGATCGCCACCAGAAACAGGACGGCGTCACGCCCATCGACAATGCGGTGATCGTAGGAGAGTGCGAGATACATAATCGGTCGGGCGACGATCTCGCCGTTTTCCACCACAGCCCGTTCCTGGATCTTGTGCATGCCAAGGATCGCGCTCTGCGGCGGATTCAGAATCGGCGTGGACAGTAACGAGCCGAAGATACCGCCGTTGGTAATCGTGAACGTGCCGCCGGTGAGTTCCTCGATTGCCAGCTTGCCGCTGCGTGCCTTCTCGACGTACCCGGCAACACCGGTTTCAATCTGCGCAAACGACATCTGGTCGACATCCCGCAGAATCGGCACGACCAGACCACGGTCGGTGCTCACCGCCACACCGATGTCAAAAAATCCATGATAAATGATGTCATTGCCATCGACCGATGCGTTGATGATCGGATATTTCTTGAGTGCTTCCACGGCGGCCTTGATGAAGAACGACATGAACCCCAGCTTGATTTCGTATTCCCGCTGGAATTTCTCCTGATAACGCTGGCGAATATCCATGACCGGCTGCATATTCACTTCGTTGAATGTGGTCAGCGTCGCCGTCGTCCGCTGTGATTCCAGCAGGCGTTCCGCGATGCGCGACCGCAAGCGCGTCATCGGCACGCGCTTTTCCGTGCGTTCATCGGTTGCGATGGCTTTAGCGATGTCAGCGGTCGAAGCCGGAATATCGAGGTGCCGCTGGATATCCTCCTTGAGAATACGCCCGTCCTTGCCACTGCCCGCGATAACGCCCGGGTCCAGTTTTTTCTCCTCGACGATCTTCCGAACCGCCGGACTGAGTTTGGGGGCGTCCGCGGCGGCAGCGGTCTTTACGCCCGGTGCGTTGCTTTTTTCAGGCGCTGGCGCCGCGACCACGGGCGATGCCGCCACTGACCCAACGTCGCTGTCGATCATGGCGATTGTCTCGCCACTGACGACGGTGCTGCCGTTACCCTTTTTGATCTGTTTCAGCACGCCGTCCTGTGGCGCCGTGATTTCCAGAACGACCTTGTCCGTTTCCAGCTCCACCAGTTTGTCATCCCGCTTGACGACATCACCCGCCTTCTTGTGCCACTCAAGTAACGTGGCCTCCACCACCGACTCGGCGAGCACCGGAATCTTGACGTCAATCAGCATGCGTTTGTCTCCATGTATAAACCGCAGGCAATTCGTGCGTAATCGGCAACCCTACCATCACACTATATCTCGAAGGCCTTGTCCACCAGCGCTTTCTGTTGCTCGAGATGGAGCTTGAAATAGCCGACCGCGGGGGATGACGATGGCGGCCGCGCAGCGCAGCGCAGAATGTTCCCCTCAGGCAACAGACCGGCCGTCATGAAATTGTAGTGGATATAGCGCCACGCACCCTGGTTCTCCGGCTCTTCCTGACACCAGACAAAATTCCGGATACGCGGATAACGGGCAATTTCCGTGCGTATCAGCTCGGCTGGTAGTGGATACAGTTCTTCTATGCGTACAATGGCTGTGTCCTTCCGTCCGGCGGACTCCCTGGCCTCGAGCAAATCCAGATAGACCTTGCCGCTGCAAAACACCATACGCGCGACAGCAGTCGAATCGAACTCCTCGATCTCGCCGATCACCGGCAGAAAATCGCCTTCGGTCAGTTCATCGAGCGTCGAGGTCGATGACTTGTGACGCAACAGACTTTTCGGTGACATGATCACCAGTGGTTTCCGGTACGGGCGCAACATCTGGCGACGCAACAGGTGAAACATCTGCGCCGGCCGCGTCGGCATACAAACCTGGATGTTGTTCTCGGCACATAATTGCAGGTAACGTTCAAGCCTTCCCGACGAATGCTCGGGACCCTGACCGTCGTAGCCATGCGGCAGAAACATCACCAGCCCGCAAAACCGGCCCCACTTCGCTTCGCCCGACGTGATGAACTGGTCAATTACCACCTGGGCATTGTTCGCGAAATCACCGAACTGCGCTTCCCACACGACCAGCGTCTGCGGCGACGTGGTGCTGTAGCCATATTCATAGGCCAGAACAGCCTCTTCCGATAACACTGAATCGATCACGATAAAATGCGATCGGTCACCCGCCAGCTGCGCGAGAGGTGTGCAGGTCGAGCCGTCTTTCTGGTTATGCAATACCGCATGGCGATGGAAGAACGTGCCGCGCCCGCTGTCCTGTCCTGAGATTCGCACCGAGTACCCTTCCGCCAGCAGGGTCGCGTAGGCCATGGTTTCGGTGAATCCCCAGTCCAGCTTGCGTTTGCCCTCGGCCATGCGCTGACGGGCCTCGATGATCTGGGCAACGCGCGGATGTAGCTCAAAATCCTCCGGCAGACTGGTAAGACGTTCCGACAGCTCGCGCACCGTATCGGCCACGACGGCCGTCGTCACCTGCAGCGGTTCGTTGTAGGTCTTGAAGGGTTCCCAGTCAAACGTATACTTCTTTTTCGGATCCGTGACGATCTGGTAAGCGACCTTCTGACCCTTGTCTAGCGCCTCGCGATAGGCAAGCGCCATGGCTGCCAACTCCCGGTCGCTGACAATGCCCTGACCGGCGATTTTCCTGGCATATACCTGCGTCGTTTCCGGATGATTTCTGATCTTCTTGTACATGATCGGCTGCGTGGCATTTGGCTCGTCCGCCTCGCTGTGGCCGTGCCGGCGATAGCACACAATGTCGATCAATACGTCGCGTTTGAATTTCATGCGAAAATCCAGCGCAACCTGCGTGACGAACACAACCGCCTCGGGATCGTCGCCGTTGACGTGAAAGATAGGCGCCTGAACCATGCGCGACACCTCGGTGCAATACGGCGCCGAGCGCACATCCAGCGGATTGCTAGTGGTGAAGCCTATTTGATTGTTGATGATGATATGGACGGTACCGCCCGCCTTGTAACCACGCGCTTGCGACATGTTGAACGTCTCCATAACGACGCCTTGCCCCGCGAAGGCGGCGTCGCCATGAATCAGAACAGGCAAGACCTTGTCGCCCGAATAATCGTTGCGGCCCTGTTGCCTCGCCCTGACGGACCCCTGTACCACCGGGTCAACGATCTCCAGGTGGGACGGATTGAATGCCAGCGCCAGGTGCACGACTCCGCCTGCAGTACCAATATCGGACGAGAATCCCTGATGGTATTTGACATCACCGGAACCACCCAGTGTCTTGCGGTCAAAAAATCCCTCGAATTCCTTGAACAGATCCGCCGGAGATTTGCCAAGGATGTTCACAAGCACGTTCAACCGGCCACGGTGCGTCATGCCCAGCACGACTTCCTCGATGCCGCTTGAGCCGGCGCGTTGCACAATCTCGTCGAGTGCCGGAATCACGCTTTCGCCGCCCTCCAGCGAAAAGCGTTTCTGACCGACATATTTGGTATGTAAATATTTCTCAAGACCTTCGGCCGCCACAATCCTGCCCAGAATATGGCGCTTCATCTCCACCCCGAAATCCGGGGTGGCGCAGGTCCGCTCCAGACGCTCCTGTAGCCAGCGCTTCTGTTCGGTATTCGTAATGTGCATATACTCGACGCCAATAGTCCGGCAGTAAGTATCTTTCAGGTGTTGCAGAATCTTTCTCAGCGGCGCCTGCCCGACGCCAACCAGCGAACCGGCATTGAACACAACCTCCGTGTCGATGGACCCGAGGCCGTGAGTTTCGAGATCGAGATCGGCGATCGGATCGCGGGCAGCGAGCTGCAGCGGATCAAGGTCAGCGTACTGGTGACCCTGAAAGCGATAGGCGTTAATCAGCTGCAAAACGCTTACCTGTTTTGCTTCCGCATGCGCGATCGCGACGTCGGTCTGCTGGCGCGTATGGATTCGGCGTTGTTTGGCTTGTTGCGCCAACGACTTCTGAATCGCGTGATGGTCCAGTTCGGGGGCTTCGCCGTTTTGTTTCAGCTGGTCAAAATAGCCGCGCCATTCGGGACTGAGCCCGCCGGGATCCTTGAGATACTCTCCGTAAAGTTCCTCAATCAATGGCGCGTTCCCGCTATACAAATAGCTGCTGCGGAGCATGCGCTTCATCAAACTCATTCGGACGGTTCCTTACTTATTGTTCCGCATTCTTCCGTGTCGCCGCCGCCGGCAAGACGACGGGTGTGAGCCCAAAGTGTACCGTAGTCGTAACTATTGGAAAACTCAGCAACTTTCACCGTATTATGGCGCCTACCTCTGTATATCGTTGGACCCTGAAGTAAGTTTAGTGAAATCTGTAGCGCGAATATTCCGATTCCGGATCGGTCTGATAGAGGCACACCCCTGGTGTGTGCGTGAGCATTCATGCCCAGGTCCGGGCTGCGCCTGGCGGGTGCCAACCGTCCGACGCTTGCTTTAATCTCTGAAATATCTGTGCGATGATAGCGCGGTCCTTCCGACAAATTTGAACCCGATACCATACTTACGACACTACCTCCCTAATTACAGGAACTTATAAATGAAATATTACGTTATCCCGGCGTTGTTCCTCGCTTCTCATGTCACCTCGGTTTTTGCTGCCGAGCCAACGTTGGACACGGAAATCAAGCGTTTCAGTTATACCGTGGGTTTCCAAATGGCCCAGGGGCTAAAGCAACAGGGACTGGACGTGGACTCGGATGCGATGATCCTCGCGATCCGTGACGTACTGACCGGTGCGCCTCTGAAGCTGACGCTGGAAGAAATGCAAGCCGCCAGCCGCGCGTATATCGAGAAAGGTGAAAAAGAGAAAAAGGCCGCGGCCGAAAAGAACAAGAAGGCCGGCGATGCCTACCTCGCCGAAAATGGCAAAAAGAAAGGCGTTGTCACCACCGCGAGCGGACTGCAATACATTGTTATAAACGAAGGCACCGGCAAGAAGCCACTACCGGCCGACAGCGTATCTGTGCACTACCGCGGGACCCTCATCAATGGCGAAGAATTTGACAGTTCCATTGCCCGTGGCCAACCGGTTACCTTCCCGGTTAACGGCGTGATACAGGGTTGGCAGGAAGTGCTGCCGATGATGAAACAAGGCGCAAAATGGAAGGTGGTGATACCTGCGAGCCTGGCCTATGGCGAACGCGGTAACAATGCAATCGAACCAAACCAGACGCTGATATTCGAAATCGAGTTGCTTTCAGTCAACTGAGATCGGCCGTTGAGGGCCTGGAAGCGCGGATAACTAGCCGGTTTTTGCCGGGGGCGCGTCCAGGCTCTTAATCTTTTCCTGCATCTTCGCCATCAGGCCACTGAACCCTTCCTTGTTGACGATATCCTGATAGCTGCTTCTGTAATTACGCACCAGGCTGACCTCTTCCACAACCACGTCATAGACCAGCCATTCGCCGTCTTTTTTGACGAGCTTGTAACTGATCGGAATCTGCACTGTACGGGTTACAATCGTCGTGTCAACCACAGCGCGGTCTTCCTCGATATTCTCGCGCTTGAACTCGACGCTCTCGCCTGAGTAGGCCTCGATACGATTCATATACGTTGCCATTACGAGCCTGGAAAACAATTCAACGAAGCTCTTTTGCTCATCCGGCGTCGCCTTGCGCCAGTTTTGCGCCAATGTTTGCTGCGCCATCGCGCGAAAATAGAACCGCTTGCGAATAATCGTTGAAATACGTTCTTTTTTGTCGTTTGCCTCCAGCGTTGAATTCGACAGAATATTGAGAACCTCGTCGACCGACGCCTTGATCTGGTCCATGGGTCCCGGCGCCACTACGGCTGACGCCGCGACGGAGAATAACAACGATACGGCGAGCAACAAGGCGAATCGCTTGGTTTTCATAACGTGTCTTTCCTGTGGTCGAACAAAGGCAACTCGCTGACGGCTACGTTCAAATTGTCATCGCGTCGATGACGTCCCCGACCCTTTCTATAACGTTAGTTCACCGCGATTCTTTACCCCGCCATGATAATTATGTGATTACTTTCTGATTTTACCTTGACGATTTTGAATATACGCGTCACGGACAAATTGGTAAGGGTCAAGCGCATCCCTTTTGATGCTTTCGTAGGTATCCTTGTCCAGCGAAACGGTGTTAACAGCCTCCAGGCCTTTGAGCGCCAAATACTGGTTGTCTTTCTCGTCGCGTTCAGCATAGTTGTAGAGAGGAGACATCCCGGTGTCGACCACCATGCCCACACCATCCCGCAGGCTGGACGGCCCCAGGAATGGCAATACGACATAGAACCCCGGACCAGCACCATAGGCACCCAGCGTCTGCCCAAAATCTTCATCGGTCTCCCGGATTTCCCCGTATTTTTCCGCTGGATCGAATAACCCGCCGATGCCTAACGTGGAGTTGATAATGAAACGCCCCATCTCATTTCCGGCGTCTGCAAGTTTCATCTGAAATGCTGCATTCACCGCACGTACTGGAGAACCGAGGTTCGTGAAAAAGTTGGCGACCGATACCCGAATCGACTCGGGGACAACACGGTACGCGCGCGCAACCGGTTTTAGCATATAGAAATACAGCTTGTCGTTAAACCAGAACGTCACCCGGTTAATCTTCTCCAGCGGATCGGATACGACAGAGAAATCCTCATCAGCAGGAAAGTCGTCTTCAGACCCGAGCGATGTATCGTCCGAAAACGCGCTATCCGTCGGTTCGCCGCTGACGCCCGTCGGCGGCACCTCGTCCACCGCATGGGCCTGCAATACAACCGATACCGAAAGACATGCGAGCAACAGAAGACGTCTGGCCATAAACCGCACGGAAATTGGCACCGCTCGCCTATTCCTTTTCAAAGATATATTTACTGATCAGCTCCTCAAGACTTATGGAGGATTCTGTATCGCGTATGGAATCGCCTGCCCTGAGGTATTCTTCGGAACCACCGGGCGCGATACTGATAAACTTGTCGCCGATCACGCCGGCGGTACGAACGGAGGCAATGCTGTCCTGCTGTAGTTTATACCTGCTGTTGAGCGACAACTTCACCAACGCTTCGTATCGACTCCCATCCAGGGCAATATCTGTGACCTTGCCGACCTTGACACCGGCGATTTCGATATCGGCGCCCTTTTTTAGTCCGGATATCGACCCGAATCGCGCCTGCAACGCGTACGTATCCTCCTCGAACAGCTTGACGTCACCAAGCTTGATTGAGATATACGCGAAGCAAAGAAACCCGGCGATCATGAAAACCCCTACGGCAAGTTCCACATTGAGTCGATTCATGATGCCTGTGTCTCCCGGGATAGACGGCCTGCTCAGAGCATGATTGCTCCAATGAGATAATTCCAGATCAGTATCGTAACCGACGCAAGCACAACAGCGTTAGTCGTGATACGGCTGACCCCCTCCGCTCCGAATACGGGCGAACGTTCCAGATGCATGTAATATCCTTTCGCCGCCGCGATCCATACGATGAGCAGCCCGAAGACAAGCGCCTTGACCAGCCCCAGCTCGACATCTTTCCAGACCACGCTGTCGTACATGCCCTGAAAATAAGCACCCTCGTTGACACCGAGCAATATCACTCCAACAAGATATCCGCCACCAATCCCAACCGCGTCGAAAATAAACACCAGCAGTGGCAGAGACATGATCGCTGCAACGAATTTCGGCACCATCAGATACCGATACGGATTAATCGCCATGCATTCCAGCGCGTCTATCTGTTCCGACGTGCGCATGATGCCAATTTCCGCACAGATCGCCGATCCGGCGCGACCGATAACCATCAAGGCCGTTAATACCGGGCCAAGCTCCCTGATCAGACTTAGCGCTACTGCCGAACCGAGCAGATCCTCGGAGCCAAATTTGGTCAGGGTATAGTAGCCCTGCAGCGCGAGTACCATGCCGGTGAAAGCCCCGGTAACACCGATGACAAATATCGATCCCGCGCCTATAAAGCGGATCTGACGAACGATCGGATAGATTTTGTAAGGCGGTTTAAAAAAATGACAGGTGCATATCGCGAGGAATACACCCATACGGCCGAACTGCTCGACATGGTAAAGAGTCAGGTCCCCGATCGTCTCGATACGCTTTTTTATCCTGGACATCATATCGCGCCCGTGTGCGGCACGGTCAGGTAATGCACGCTGAATTTGTTAGCGTCATCGCTCCAGATACGACTCGACGAGAATCCCGCCGCCGTTGCTATGGCAACAAATTCATCCGTGGTGTATTTGTAGGAATTTTCCGTATGAATAGTCTCGCCCTTCTCAAACACGAAGCGAATGTTCTTGAACCCCACGACCTGATGGACAGTGCTGACGAGATGCATTTCCACTCGCCCTCTTGGCTCGTTATAAAACGCATCATGCTCGAATTGGTCACAGATAAACTTCGCGCCAAGATCCCGATTGATCCGATGCAGGATGTTTTTGTTGAACTCCGCCGTGATTCCGCAAGAATCGTTATAGGCCGCGTCTAACATGTGCGCCTCTTTCTTGGTATCCACGCCGATGATGATCGCGCCGCCAACGCCGACCATACGGCGGATACTCTCCAGAAAGCGCGTGGCATCGTGCGGCTCAAAGTTCCCTATCGTCGATCCGGGGAAAAATGCGACGCGCCGGCATGCCGGCAGAATGAAAGGCAGTATCAGGTCGGTCGTGTAATCGATGCATGTGGCCCGGATTTCCAGCCACGGAAACTCATCCGCCACTTCGGTCGAAGCCGCCAAAAGATGCTCGCGGGAAATATCGAGAGGTACGTACGTTCGGGGTTGTAATCGTTCTATGACGGGACGGGCCTTGCGCCCGCTGCCGCTTCCGAGCTCGAGCAACACGCAATCCGGTCCGGCCAGAGCCGCGATTTCATCAAGATTGCGCTCGATAATGGCGGTTTCCGTCCGCGTCAGGTAGTACTCTGGAAGTTCGCAGATAGCGTTGAACAGTACGGAACCGCGCTCATCGTAAAAAAGCTTGGGTGGCAATGTCCGGGGACGTCGCCCCAGTCCTCTGATGACTTCGCTACACAGGCCGGCAGCCGGTGGTTGTGTATCGTAGAAACGGACACGCTGGGATGCCACTACTGTCATATGACGGCTTCTGCCAAGCGGAAACCGCTGAACTGCCAGCGTTGACCGGGATAAAAGAAGTTACGATAACTTGCCCGGACGTGATCCGCCGGTGTGACGCACGACCCACCCCGCAGCACCATCTGGTTGCTCATGAATTTTCCGTTATATTCGCCCAGCGTGCCGTTCAGCGCGCGAAAACCTGGATACGCGGTATACGGGCTTTGCGTCCATTGCCAGATATTACCGAAAAACATCGCCGACAGTTCGCCGCCAACCGGATGAAAATGTCCGGAACCCAGAAAATTTCCGCCTTTCGACTCGCGGCAAGCCGCCAGTTCCCACTCGGCCTCGGTAGGCAGACGCTTTTCGGCCCAGCGGGCAAAGGCGTCAGCCTCAAAGAAACTGACATGGCAGACGGGCTCGTGAAGATCTAACGGACGCACCCCGCCCAACGTCGAGACTTCCCATCCGGTATCGATGCGGCGCCAGTAGAGGGGATGCTCCCAGCCCAACTCCTTCACCAGTTGCCAACCGTCCGACAGCCAGTACCTCGATTCGTGATAGCCCCCGGACTCGATAAACCGGACGAACTCGGCATTTGTCACCGGTCGATTTGCAAGGCGATAGGGCTCGACACATACCCGATGCCGTGGACCTTCGTTATCATAGGCGAAGCCGTCGCCAGCATGCCCGATCTGGTAAAGGCCGCCACCGTACTCGATAAACTCCAGCGGCGGGGAAAGCGATCCATCGATCACCCCAATATCCCGATACACCGGGGCCAACGGATTAATCGAGAAATTGTATTTGATATCCGTCAGCAACAGCTCCTGATGCTGTTGTTCGTGATTGAGTCCAAGCACAAGAAGAAATGCGATGCTGTCGCGGTTATCCCGTTCGATCAGATTGTCGAGAAGCTCGTTAACGTAATGATCGACGTAGGCCCGATAGCGAAAAACCTCGTCTACCGTCGGTCGGGCCAGCAAGCCACGCCGCGCACGCGGATAAACGGCGCCCGCCCCCTCATAATATGAATTAAACAAACTGGAAAACAGCGGGTCGAACGCGCGGTAACCGCCGGTTAATGCCAGCACGAACGTTTCAAAAAACCACGTCGCGTGCGCAAGATGCCATTTGGGCGGGCTGACATCCGGCATGCCCTGTATCACGTAATCCTCTACGACCAGCGGTTCGCAAAGATACTCGGTCAGTCGCCGGATTCCCTCGTATCGCGCTCTCAGCGTTTCCGGTTCACCGAACTGCGCGGGTTCCAAAGGGACACGACTCGAACTGGCCAGCAACACTGGAATGCTCCGCAAGGTTTTCGAGTAGTTTAGAAAAACGGAAATTAAAATCAACCGCTATCGCGTGTGGGTGTTGCCTCAACGCGTCTTTAGGCGGAATAGAAACTCCATCCGGGTACCGCGCCCGCGACGATCGCGCCGACGGATGGCTTATCCACAAGCTAGCGATATCGAAAACTAGGAACGAGGCCGGGCGCCTGATGCGCCCGGGCTACCCGGCTAACGGCTGTCGCGTTTACGCTCGTGCTCTTTGAGCTTCTTCTTGCGTATACGGATGGATTTGGGCGTCACTTCGACCAATTCATCGTCATCGATGAATTCGAGCGCCTGCTCCAGGCTGTGCCGCACCGGCGGGACAAGTATGATGTTTTCGTCGGAACCCGCGGCGCGAATATTATTCAGCTGCTTCCCTTTCAAAGGATTGACGACGAGATCGTTATCGCGAGAATGCAATCCGACGATCATCCCTTCGTATGCCTCGTCACCCGGCCCCACGAACAGACGGCCGCGCTCCTGGAGATTGAACAACGCGAAAGCCAGAACCTTTCCGGTCCCGTTGGAAATCAGCACCCCGTTGACGCGCTGACCGATCCCGCCTTTCTTTGCCGGCGCGTAACGTTCGAACACGTGATACATAAGACCCGTCCCGGACGTGGCGGTCAGAAATTCTGTCCGAAATCCAATCAGCGCGCGCGCCGGTATGACGAAATCCAGACGAACCCGCCCCTTGCCATCCGGCATCATGCTTTGCAGATCTCCGCCGCGCGCACCTATGCGCTCCATTACGGCACCCTGATGAACGTCTTCCACATCCACCGTCAGCTGTTCGAACGGTTCATGTTCAACCCCGTCGACGATCTTGGTGATAACTTCCGGCCGCGATACCGCAAGCTCGTATCCCTCGCGCCGCATATTCTCAATCAGAATAGACAGATGAAGCTCGCCGCGTCCGGACACCACGAATTTGTCTGGATCAGGCGTCTCCTGGACACGCAACGCGACGTTGTGTTTAAGTTCCCGCCACAACCGCTCACGAATCTGCCGTGAGGTCAGATACTTTCCTTCGCGGCCGGCGAACGGCGACTTGTTCACCTGAAAAGTCATCGATACGGTCGGCTCATCGACGGATAGCGCCGGCAATGCCTCAACCGTCAGCGGATCACATAACGTATCCGAGATATCCAGTGTCTCGAGACCGGTAAACGCAATGATATCACCGGCGCCCGCCTCCGGAATCTCGACGCGCTTCAGCCCGTGAAACCCGAATACCTGCAATACGCGGCCACGGCGGGTATTGCCATCGCGATCAATCACCGTCACCGCGGTATTGGTCCGGACCTGGCCGCGGCTGATCCGGCCTATGCCTATAACACCCACATAGTTGTCATAGGCCAGCGAGCTCACTTGCAGCTGGAACGGCCCGGATGGATCTACCACGGGCGGCGGCACGCGATCGACGATGGTCTGGAACAGCGGCGTCATGTCCGTGCCACGATCCTCTGCCTGCAAAACAGCGTACCCGAGCAAAGCCGACGCATATACGATCGGAAAATCGAGTTGTTTTTCACTGGCGCCAAGCCGATCGAACAACTCAAAGGTCTGGTCTAGCACCCAATGTGGTCGCGCGCCGGGCCGGTCGATTTTGTTGATAACAACTATCGGGCAGAGACCACGCGCCAGAGCCTTCTGCGTGACAAAACGCGTTTGAGGCATCGGGCCATCGACCGCATCCACCAGCAACAGCACCGAATCCACCATAGACAGAATGCGCTCAACCTCGCCACCAAAATCGGCATGGCCGGGCGTGTCTACGATATTGATATGACAACCCTGCCAGGTCAGAGACGTGTTCTTCGCTAGAATCGTGATGCCACGTTCTTTTTCCAGATCGTTACTATCCATGACCCGCTCGAGCACAGGACCACGAACATCCAACGTACCGGACTGTTGCAGAAGTTTGTCAACAAGCGTGGTCTTGCCGTGATCCACATGCGCGATAATCGCAATATTTCGAATGTTGTCTATCATAATATCCAAATAAAAAAAGGCCCCGCCGACTGGCAGGGCCTGTTGCGAGAATGACAAGTATCAGGGGGTTATACTGGATTGACGTTAACTGCCGTTAATCCTTTCGGACCACGCTGGCTTTCAAACGTAACGCTTTGCCCTTCCGTCAACGTCTTGAAACCCGCGCCCTCTATCGACGAGTAATGGACAAAAACATCTTCCGATCCATCCTCCGGCGCAATAAACCCGAAGCCCTTCGACTCATTAAACCATTTTACCGTACCGTTCGCCATAACTATCCCCCCATAATCGAAATGTCTGTAGCGTCCAGGCATGCGGATTATGAAAGGTTATCAAGTGAAGTATTGGAGAAAGCAACTTCTACATACCAGCACACAAAAACCACATGCACGGACAGCCAAAAGGTCAAAATACCCAAGAAAATCAGATTTTCCCGGCGCTTATAGCTACATGAAGCAATTATGGAAATCAAGCACAAGATATTTGCTTTTTCTGACTTCTTGATGGCGTTACGGTTGGCACTGCAGTCCCTAGAGCGCTGAGATCGCCGGGGTTTTCCCGGGACTTTACGTCGTCCGAACTTCACCCCGACGGGGGATTAATCGCCGCGTCCTGCGGCATGACCGTCGTCAACCGAATCGCTCAGCTCCGGTTCCTATTGAGCGGGGACAACGGCTTGGCGGGGTATACTAATCACAAAAAAAGCCCGCCAAAATGGCGGGCTCGGCAAATGAACCACTGTCTATTGTAAAGGCTCGTAAGCAATTCAATCCGATCAGATTGACTACTTCCCCCCTCGGTCACCGCAAACCTGCGGCGCTAGGAGAAGTCGCGGTCCTTGACCGTCTTGCGGCCATCCGACCGGGCGTTTTCGATCGCCTGATCACACATGGCCCGTATCCGGTCCGAGAGGACCTCAAGGGCGCCAGCAGACGTATTCATGTCTGCCTTGTCCTTGATGTATTTCTTGAGTTTGGATGCGACGACGAGAGTATCTTCCGCCATTATTGTCTCCTCTTTTCTGGCTGGCTATCGGCTTATCGAGAGCGGAAGGTCCTAATTGTAAGATCAACCCTGTCCAAACGCTCGAACGACGAAAACCGTCGGCAGAAGTATACACAATTATGCGGAAATTCACGATTCCGCCGAAAGTGGCCGGTAACTGCAACTATTTGGTAATGATTATAGTTAATTACTCCAGTCTCGGCGCCACCGAAACGTCATCGAATATCGTCCCGACCCCATGAAATCTAATCGGAATTTTTGTTCTTCTTCGTAAGATTCGCTGTGCGAAATTTCCCCGTGCGCCTGATTCCGGCCCCGCGCAAGGACTCTCCTGTTAACAGCGAAATCAACGCTATAAAGCGTGGATAACAATCTTAGATTTAGTACGGATACCATCACAGTAAAGAAACTCAAGGCCGTGGCGCTCCGAGCGTCGTTATTATTTTTTCCATCCCCTGCGTTTGCTGATTGATTCAGAGACACCGGGGCGCGGCGCGATACCCGACCCCAGGCTGGTGATAATCAAGTCGTCATTCACGGAAATTCGGTCGTTGGCGCACTGATCGGGGCTGTTAACCGGACCACCGTCTTTCAGGCCGACATTTTCAGTGTGGGCCCTGGTCAGTGCAGGTAACAACAGTTTAGTGGTTGAGGACATGTCGTTCGGCCTGGCGAACGATAGCGCATGCGTCGTCGTGATCGTCGACGATAAAACCAGTGACAGCGATGCGGATTCAGTCAGCCCGTCATCGTTGTTCCGGTGACGGACTGCCGTCGTCGATACGCAGGCCCGTTTTTATTGCTTGATTGAACGCGGGCGATGCGGTACATCCATCGAACCGCACAAGCTCGGAATAGAAATTTCTACGCCGATACGAAGGACGCCGGTGTTTGCGAGAATTAAGTTTACGCGCCCGCTCGTCAGCCCCTATACTTTTTCCACTGACACTCAGACGGGATCTAGAGACGATGACAATTGACGAAACTTCCGGCGTTACGTTTCAACACAGTGTCGACCTGATGGTCAAACGCGCGATGGATGCGCTGGACCTCGATCCTGGCACGGCCAGAGCCATCCATGGCTGCGGTTCCGTGCTCAAGGTACAGTTCCCCGTCAAGATACGCGGCACTGTCGAGGTGATTACCGGTTGGCGTGCGGTGCACAGCACGCATCGCCTGCCGTCCAAAGGCGGCATTCGCTACACCCCTCACGTAAACCAAAGCGAAGTCGAGGCGCTCGCCGCACTGATGACATACAAGTGCGCGTTGGTGGATGTGCCGTTCGGCGGTTCCAAGGGCGCACTGCTGATCGACCCGTCCCAGTACACCCGCGACGAGATGCAGCTCATTACACGGCGCTTTACGCTGGAGTTGGCGCGCAAGGGCTTCCTGAATCCAGCCACCAACGTGCCGGCGCCGGACATGGGAACCGGGCAGCGTGAAATGGCCTGGATGGTGGATACCTACAAGCATCTCCACCCGGAAGATATCAACTACCTCGCCTGCGTTACCGGCAAACCGGTCCATCAGGGGGGTATACGCGGACGCACCGAAGCTACCGGTCGCGGTGTCCAGTTCGCGTTGCAGGAGTTTTTCCGGCATGCGGATGACGTCGAGCGCGCCGGTCTGTCCGGCGGGCTCGACGGCAAACGTGTCGCGATTCAGGGACTGGGCAACGTCGGCTACCACGCCGCAAAGTTTTTGTCCGAAGAAGACCGCGTCAAGGTCATCGCGATCATTGAACGCGGCGGCGTGCTGATCGACGACAACGGTCTCCCCGTCGAAGAGGTGTATCGGCACATGGTCGAGCACAAATCGGTCGCAGGATTTCCCGGCGTTAAATTCGACTCCAACGGCGCCGGCGCTCTGGAGCTTGACTGCGATATCCTGATTCCAGCGGCGATGGAGAATCAGATTACCAGCGCGAACGCGGGGCGGATCAAGGCCAAGATGGTGGTCGAGGCCGCCAACGGACCGGTGACTTTCGAAGCCGATGAAATCCTGCGTCACCGAGGCGTGACGATTCTGCCGGACGTGTTTGTAAACTCGGGTGGTGTCATCGTTTCCTATTTCGAGTGGATACGTAACCTGTCCCATATCCGGTTCGGGCGCCTGCAGCGTCGTCATGACGAGGTGCGCAACAATCAATACACCGCCCTGCTCGAACAGCTGACCGGCGAGCAGATACCGGCTGAAACCAAGCGCTGGCTGAACCGCGGTGTCGATGAAATCGACCTGGTCAGGTCCGGCCTGGATGACACGATGCGCAATGCCTACCAGGAAATGCGTGAAATCCTCGCGACCAACGACAAGGTTATTGATCTCCGCACTGCCGCGTTCACGATCGCGATACGCAAGATTTCCTATAACTATCTGGATGTCGGTGTATATTAAGCGCGCCAACGGGCGCTCTAGCCTGACCAGCCGCCGTTCACTCACCCGTGGCAAGCCATGAATTACCCGGATCAATCCGACGCTGATCAGCTGCTTACATCGTGCATACAACGAATCGCAACCGGCCCGACGATGAGCAAGAACCTGTCGCGCGAGGATGCCCGCGCCGCGATGCAGGCGATACTCGCCGGTCAGACAGCGCCGGTGCAGGCGGCGATTTTTCTGATTGCGCTGCGCATGAAACGCGAAACGGAGGCGGAAACGCGTGGCGTGTTCGAGGCGATCCGCTCCCGCACGCTCACGATTACCGCCCCGGTGGATGAGCTGGTCGACCTGGCGGACCCTTACAATGGCTACGTGCGCCACGTACCCGCAGCGCCGTTTCTGCCGGCGGTACTCGCCGCCTGCGGCCTGCCTGCCGTCTCCCACGGTCTGCGGACCGTCGCGCCGAAATACGGCATCACACACCATATGGTGCTGGCGGCCGCCGGTATCGACGTCGGACTGTCACCCGACCAGGTGTCGGCACGCCTCGCCGATCCACGGATAGGCTGGTCTTATGTCGATCAGCGCGTGTTCTGCCCCGCGCTGCATCGGCTGATCGACCTGCGGCGGCTGATGGTCAAACGCACCTGTATCACCACGCTCGAAACCATGACCGGCCCCGTGCGGGCGCGCGGCAAGACACATCTCGTTACCGGCTTCGTGCATAAGGAATACGCAACGATCTATACCGATATGGCCCGCTACGCCGGCTTCGCCTCTGCGCTTATCGTGCGCGGCGTTGAAGGCGGGGTGATACCGCCACTGAATAAAGCAGTCGTCGGGAATTCATTCCACGGCACCAACCCCGACGCGGCGATTACATTCGATCCGGAACAGGTAGATGTGCGCGCAGAGCAACGCGCGGCGCCTGTTCCGGCAACAATCGTCAACGATGACCGCAGTATCGATTCCACCGCCGTCGCGGCGTTCGCCGCTACGGCGGGCATCCGGGCACTGGAAGGCGCACCGGGCCTGACGCGGGACAGCCTCGTATATGGCACAGCGCTGTGTCTCGTGCATACGGCGCGCCACGGGACTTATCGCGCCGCAGCCAACGCCGCCCGAGACGCGATCGATTCCGGGCGCGCGCTGCAACATTTCCGCCGCCAGCCGGACTAACAGGATGTTGAAAAAGTTCACCCATGGCCTTTTTCAACGCGCAAAGCAAAAAATGTGATTTTTGCTTTGCTTCATTTTCCAAACAGTTGAAACCCTGTTTGAAAAATGGCTGTGCATCCATGCGCCGCATGCAGGCTGTTTTTCAACAGCCTGCTAGGTAACGCTGCGCTGCATCTCCGCGTGCCAGCGGCGGTAACGCTCACGCAGACCGGCATTGGAGCGCGGTGTGAACCAGTCACCGTGCACATGCTCGGGCCAGGGCGCCGGACAACCCGCGAGCAGAAACGCCGTGCCGCGTGCGGTCGACTCGCGCTCCGCCGCCCGATAGATCGGCAAACCCGCCAGATCGGCGAGTCGCTGGCAGAGACCGTCCTGTGCGGTCAGACCGCCGCCGATGTGTATCGTCTCCGGCGGCGATCGCATCGTCTGCATCTCCTCCAGATTAACCATCAGCAGAAACACAATGCTTTCGATCACCGCAACCGCCTTTTGCCAGGCTTCGCCCTCACCGATAAACCGATTCTCAAAATTCGGTATCCAGAACGGCGCACCGAGGCCGCCGACACCATTGAGAAACAGCGGCGGACTACCTGCCCGTGCCAACCACTCCGATAAATTGCCGATAACGTCACGCACGCCTGCGCTGCTCTCCAGCCAGTCCAGCGCCGAAGCCGCGCCATTAACCGTACCTTCCAGCGCATATACGCTGCGGTTGTCGTCACGCAACACCATACTGGTCAACAAGCGGGCGTTGTACGCCGGTACCTGCCCCTCGATACGTTGCACGAACGCACCGGTGCCGACATTGATGTAAACCGCGTCGGGCTGTGGGTAGCCAAGCGAGAAAATCGCGGCGGACTGGTCGCCGGTCAGGATCGTCAACGGAATCGCGGCATCGCCGACCGGCAACGTTCCGTAGCCGTGCCGGGTCGGCACTACCGCAGGCAATACACCCGGCGGAAGTCCAAACAGATCGAGCAACGACGGTTCCCAGTCGTTATCGCGCAGACTCCACAACAGCGTGCGGGATGCATTCGCCGGATCGACGAGGTGCGGGCGTTCGCGCAACAAGCGGAAAACCAGAAACGCGGCGAGCGGCCCCCAGCACAACTCCCCCTGCCCATGGGCCTGCCGGACCGCCGGCAGATGATCGAGACACCAGCGCAGCTTGGTCGCGCCGTAATGGGCGGTCAGAAACAGGCCCGTCGTCTTGTGTATATCAGCACCGCTGCGTTGGTATTGTTTGAGTTGCGCGTGGGTGCGCCGATCCTGCCAGCTGATCACCGGGCTGAGCGCCGCACCGCTCTGCCGGTGCCAGCAAACAATACTCGAGCGCTGAGTCGCCAGACCGGCAGCAATCAGTTCCCGACAACGCGGGCCGAGTGCCTGCGCGGCCTGCCGGATGGACTCGGTCAACGAGTTGACGACCTCGTCCGGATCATTCTCGACCCAGCCCGCGCGCGGCTTCAGCGTCGTGATGTCCACCCGTCCCTGCGCCACAATGCGCGCACGGCCGTCGAAGACCAGTGCCCGGCTGCTGTGTCCGCCCTGATCCAGCGCAAGATAAAGATCAGCAGCAGCGACGGACGTAGCCGCGCTCACTCGTCAACCGGCAATTCGGCATTCCGCCCAGTCAGGCGGTGCAGCGCCGGAACACCGAACAAACGAAAGCCGCGTAACGCCTCGGGCGGATGGCCCGCGACACAGACCAGCGGCTTGCCGCCGACTATGCCCATGATCAGTGGTTTGCCGGACTTCATCGGCACACCATTCACGATCAACTCGCCGACCGCCGCGACCAGATCGACGATAAAGTCCCGTCCACCCACCGCGGTTCCACCCGAGATCAATACCATGTCCGAGTCACGCAATGCCTGGCGCACGGCGACAACAAACGCGTCAAAATCGTCGCGCATGATGCCGCCGAATACCGGTGTCGCCCCGCATTGCGCAACCGCTGCCGACAACATCGGCGCATTGCAATCAAAAATCGCCCCTGGACGCATTTTTTCTGTCAGCGGAATCACCTCGTTGCCGGAAGAAAACAGCTTGACCACCGGAATCCTTGCCACACCGACGGTAGCCACACCGAAACTCGCGATCGACCCGATCTCGGACGGCCCCAGCAGCGTGCCGGCGGACACCACCGGCTTACCGCGCGAATGATCGCAGCCGCGGTCTTCAATAAAAAACCGCGGCGCGAACGGCCGCGTGATCGAAAATCCATCGTTGCTGCGTTCGCAGTCCCACATCCGCACCACCGAATATTCGCCATCCGGAATGATGCTGCCGGTGACGACACTCACCGCCTCACCTTTGCCAAAGGTCGGGCACTGCGCATCGCCGGGATTACAGACGCCCGTGACACGAAAACGCACCGGCGCTTTTTCGTCGGCACCGCGGCTATCCCCGGTATGCACGACAAAGCCTTCGGCTATCGCCCGCGAATAAGGCGGCGCGTCCATCGGCGCGACGAAATCGGCGGACAGGACCCGCCCCAGCGCCTCGGTCAGTCGGCAGGGCTGCGCAGGGAGTGCGCGAAACGGCACGGCATTGACATAACGTTGTTGTGCTGCGATTAATGGCGAAACGTCGTTCATTGGTTTACCCCGTTCGAAGTGAATTCATGCCGCATCACCGAAGTTGCGCGCGACGCGTTGGAGACGGTCGGCTGTCGGTACTACGTTCCGGGCACCGTTCAGCAGACCATGTATCCTGTCTACCGCCTTTGTATAGTCCTCCAGCGCAATCTCGTTGATCCGCCCGTCGTGCGACAGCTCGATCACGCGCCCGATGACCGACCCCCCGATGTCGTTCTGGTCGAGCAACGGCGCGTAGCGCCATAACAGGCCGCCGCCCGACTCCAGTTCGCTGATATAACGCTTGATCTCCTGCCGGACCGGGTATTCCCGGCGCGTGCTGACAAGCTTCCAGACCAGTATCCCGACGAACGTGCACGGCACCATCCACATCCATGTCAGCATCGAGAATTGCTCCGCCGGCAAGGTCTGATTTTGCCAGGCATAATATCCGCCTATAAATCCGAGCCCGTAGGCCAGACCCGCCGCGATAACGCCGTAAAGCTTGGCGTGGGCACGCCCGATCTCGGTGCGCTTTTCATACTCGAAACGTGTAGTGTCTACCAGCGCCTCGAACTGTTTGCGCAGGTCACGTCGTCCAACAGGATCATTTTTAGTCATCATCCAACTCATTTATATTGATTTGCCGGCCGCGGACTGCACGTTGACGGCCGCTGCACCAGCGGTTTATGGTATCAACCGACAGGTTTATTCACCACATCCGCCTACGGAGCGCGTTATGCCCTCGTTCGATGTCGTATCCGAAATCAATATGCACGAGCTGGCCAATGCGCTGGACCAGACCAACCGCGAAGTCGGCACCCGCTACGATTTCAAGGGCGCCGATGCGTCAGTCATACAGGAAGCGAAAGTATTGACACTGGAAGCAGACAACGATTTCCAGCTGGACCAGATGCTGAACATCCTATACCAGAAAATGGCGAAGCGCAGTGTCGACATCGGCAACCTGGAGGTCAAACCGGTGGAAATCACCGGCAAGCGCGCCCGCCAGATCATCAACCTCCGGCAGGGCATCGACAAGGAGCTTGCCAGAAAAATCGTCAGGCTCGTCAAGGATTCGAAGCTCAAGGTGCAGGCCGCGATTCAAGGGGACCAGGTTCGCGTAAGCGGCAAAAAGAAGGATGATCTGCAGGATGTCGTTGCGCTGCTACGCAACAGCAAGCTCGATCTCCCGCTGCAATACACCAACTTTCGCGACTAGGCCTCACCGCCCAAAAAAATTTGATCCTCTGGATATTGGCTGGCGTCCTCTGCGATGGATACCACGCGACCGGCTGATCGCATGCTGCGCCGCGAAACGAGACCAGGGTCACCGCTCGAATTCCCTGCATCGTCCATGGTTGACAAACGATATTGCTATGCTAGCGTAATGACGTGGCGTATAAATCAGCGCGCACCGCTGCCGTAACACTACTTTTCCACAACCGGAGGGATTCGGAGATGAGACATCCGTCAGTTGCTCTGCTTTCTGTTTTTTTTTGCGTGTCTGTCCACGCGCAGGCATCGCCGCGGCTGAGCGCGAAGCTCGGCGGCGCCGAACAGGTGCGCACGGCCAGTGTCCCGGGACCAGCGGGTAACTGTAACCCCGCGACGGGGACACCGGCCTGCGTCACTATTCCGATTGGCCCCCTGGTTTCCGGCGGTTCGGGAGCGGCGCAGTTCTCGCTGTCGCCTGACCGCACGATACTGCATTACCGTGTCACCGCATCGGGAACCGGAACGCCGTTGTTCATGGGACATATCCACCTCGGCCCCATCGGCGCCAATGGACCGGTACTCCTCTGGCTGTTCGGCGACCAGGGGAATGCCCCATTTACGTTACCACGCAATGACGGCGCGTGGACCGGGGAGATATCGGGTGTATTGACCGCCAGTGACCTGGCGGCAGCACCGGCGCTGGGCATCGTAACTTTCGAAGACGCTGTCAACAACATCCTTCGCGGTAACGCGTACGTAAATTTTCATACCGTCGCCAACCCGCCAGGAGAATTACGCGGTCAGATAGAAGGTCATCAACACTCTGCCATGTTCGGTAGATGACGACGTTACGGACGTCGTAACCCCGGCCGCTACGGCGTGCGTCTGATCTGAGATCGACGGTCGCTCCGGCAATGCCAGGATCGACCGTCACCCGCGGTAATTTCACTTTTATGACCGCGTGAACGGTTTGTCCGAAAATGTGAATATTCACTTGTTTATTCACTTTTCAGACAATACCCTTTCCGTCCATGAATACCACGGACACCCCATACCACTCCGACGCCGTTCGTCGCCAGATCGTTGACGCGGCGCACGAACGCTTCCGTCACTACGGGTATCAGAAAACCACGATGACAGAATTAGCACGGGATGTCGGGATGTCCGCGGCAAACCTGTATCGCTACTTTCGGAACAAACTGGATATTGCCACGGCGTGCGCCGGGCGATGCGTCAGCGAACGGCACGAAGTGCTGCACCAGGTCATACATATCCCGGGTAAAACCGCGCGCGAGCGTCTCGAGAGCTTTGCTCTCGCCGCGTTTCGACACACCCGGAATCATGCCGCCGAGCAACCGAGGATCAACGACCTGTTCGAAAGCGTTACCCGTGCACGTCGCGACCTGCGGGATACCCAATACGAAGCGGAACAGGGAATGATCGCGGCTGTGCTTGCCCAAGGTAACGAAAGCAAGGAATTCGATGTAAAAGACATTCCCGGCGCGGCGCGCGCCATTCATACCGCGCTGCTATTTTTCAGCCTGCCACGATTTGCCACTCCCTATCCAGCCGCCGAGCTGGAACAAGTCGCCAGCGCCATCGTCGGGCTGATGGTACTCGGGCTGGCGCGGCGGCAGCCGGACCGGGCTCCGCTGAATAACTGACCAGATAGCTGCTGACACTAGATAGATTAATTGGAGACAACGGTAATGCATGAATTCGAGGCCGGGCTTGGACGCTGGGTAGTTCGCTACCGCTGGCTGATCATAGTCGCGACATTGCTCGCCGTGATCGGAGCGGCGGCCGGCGGGCGATTCCTGACGTTCACAACGAATTACCGTGCTTTCTTCGGCCCGGAAAATCCGCAACTGCTGGCGTTCGATCGGTTCGAATCGACTTACAGCAAAAACGATAACGTCATGTTCGTGATTGCGCCGAACGACGGTAATGTATTTACGCCTGAAGTGCTGGCACTCGTCGAGGAAATTACCCAACGTGCGTGGCAGACGCCGTATTCCACCCGCGTCGACTCGATCAGCAATTTCCAGTATACCGAAGCGGACGGAGACGAACTGCTGGTTCGCAACCTGATCGAGGACGCCGGTCAATACAGTTCTGCGGATGTCGCGCGCGTCAAGGCTATTGCATTGAACGAGCCCTTGCTGACGAGAAACCTGGTGTCTCCGCAAGGCCACGTCACCGGCATCAACATCACGATACAACTTCCCGGCAAGAACGAGGCCGTCGAAGTACCGTCGGTCGCTCGATTTGCCCGTGATCTCGCCGACGAGGCGCGCACGAAGCATCCCGATGTTTCCGTGTATTTGACCGGCATGGTCATGATGAACAACGCGTTTTCCGAATCTTCATTCATTGACCTGAAGACGCTTTTCCCGATCTCTTTTGTGCTTATGGTGCTGGTGATTGGTCTGCTGTTACGTGGCTTTTCGGGTACCTTCGTAACATCGCTGGTGATCGTCTTCTCGATCGTTACCGCTATGGGGCTGGGCGGCTATGCCGGCATCACGCTGACACCGCCATCGGTCATGTCACCCATCATTATCCTGACGCTTGCCATCGCCAGTTCCGTGCATATTCTTGTGACTTTTTTGCATGAATTGCGGCGCGGATCAGACAAGAAAACGGCGATGATCGAAAGCCTGCGCGTTAATCTGCAACCGATATTTCTTGCGAGCCTGACGACAGTGTTCGGCTTCCTCAGCATGAATTTCTCCGACGCACCGCCGTTCCGTCATCTGGGTAACCTGGTCGCGCTGGGTGTCGCAGCATCGTTTTTCTACTCCGTTTTTTTTCTGCCAGCGCTGATGATGGTACTGCCTGTCAGGCAGCGAATTCAGGAAGAAACGACGACCGGCATGGACCGGCTCGCGGAATTCGTCATCGCCAGACGTACCATGCTGCTGTGGAGCACCGGGGCAGCGACACTGGTGCTGGTCGGGTTTATTGCAAAAAATCAACTCAATGACGTCTTCGTCCACTATTTCGACGAGACGGTGGAATTCCGCCGCCACTCGGATTTCGTTGACGCGAATCTGGGCGGGCTCTACCGCATCGACTATTCGCTGGCCGCCGGCGAACCGGGCGGTATCAGTGACCCGGCGTACCTCAGAGACGTCGTCGCCTTTGCGGACTGGTGGCGCGCCCAGCCGGAGGTATCCTACGTCAATACGTTTACCGACATCATGCTGCGTCTTAACAAGAACATGCACGGTGACGATCCGGCGTGGTACACGCTGCCCGAGACCCGGGAGCTTGCGGCCCAATATCTCCTTCTTTATGAGCTGTCGTTACCGTACGGACTCGACCTGAACAACCAGGTTGACGTCGACAAATCCGCGACCCGGATGACCATTTCGGTCAGGACCCTGTCCAGCAACGAAGTGCTTGGGCTTGAGCGACGCGCTCGCGACTGGCTGTCAGCCAACACTCCCCGGTTGGCGGACAGCGCTGGCACGGGCCCAACGATCATGTTCGCGCATATCGGTCAGCGCAACATCATAAGCATGCTCAGTGGCACCACAATCGCGCTGATACTGATTTCTCTGGTACTCGTGGTCGCCCTGCGCTCTGTGAAAATCGGCCTGATCAGCATGCTGCCGAATCTGATACCCGCGGCAATGGCGTTCGGTCTCTGGGGCATTTTCGTCGGCGAGGTCGGCTTGGCACTGTCGGTAGTTACGGGCATGACGCTTGGTATTGTGGTCGACGACACCATACACCTGCTGAGTAAATATCTGCGTGCCCGGCGTGAAGAAGGGCTCAGTCCGCCCGATTCCGTACGCTACGCATTCCGCAGCGTCGGAAAGGCAGTGTGGGTGACATCCGTGGTGCTTATTGTCGGTTTCATGGTGCTCGCGCTATCGAGTTTCAAACTTAACTCGGACATGGGGTTGTTGACGTCCGTCGTCATTGCGCTGGCACTGGCCGCTGACCTGCTCTTTTTACCGCCGTTGCTCATGAAGATCGAGGAGAAAAACAATGAAGAAACTGTTGCTACCACTATTCGTGCTGAGCCTGCTGGCTCCTGAGGTATTTGCCCAGACACCCGAAGAACGTGGACTCGAAATCGTTACTGAGGCCGACCGTCGCGATACCGGATTCGGTGACAGCCAGGCCGGGATGGTCATGATCCTGCGGAATCGCGCCGGCGACGAAAGTACGCGGCAACTGCGCGTCAGCACGCTGGAGGTATCCGGCGACGGTGACCGGAGTTTAACGATTTTCGATCACCCGGCTGACGTGTCGGGGACCGCGTTCCTGAGCTATACCCACGCCCTCGACGCCGATGACCAATGGCTGTACCTGCCGGCACTGAAGCGCGTCAAGCGTATCACGTCCAAAAACAAATCCGGTCCGTTCATGGGCAGTGAATTCGCGTTCGAGGATTTGACGTCGCCGGAGATACAGAAATACCACTACAAATATTTGCGTAACGAAAAGCTTGACGGACGCGACACCTACGTTATCGAACGTTCCCCGGCGTATGAAAACTCCGGTTATACGCGCCTGGTCACCTGGCTTGACCAGCAGATGTACCAGCCACTGAAGGTGGAATTCTACGACCGCAAGGACGCGTTGCTGAAGACCCTGATGCTGGACAACTACAAGCAGTATCTCGACCGCTATTGGCGCGCGAACCGTATGACCATGGTGAACCATCAGACCGACAAGAGTACAGAACTGACGTGGAACGATTACCGGTTCAAAACCGGCCTGACCGAACGAGACTTCGATCAGAGCAGCCTGATGCGTGCCCGGTAGAATCGGGACCTCTTGTCCATTTAAACCTCTGACCGGACCCTCTTGATGAACCGCACCGAAGCACTCCGCACCATGACGACCTCGCGATACCTGTTATTACTGGCGCTGCTGATACTTGCGCCGCTCGGTGACGCCGCCGCCGACGTTGGCGTGCAGGTCGGCGCATATACGCGCCCCGGCAACGCGCTGCAGGACATGGAAAAACTTCGGACAACGGGGTTCACCAATGTCACTACCGCCATCAAAACGGTCAACGGTCATCCGTTGCACACAGTGATCGTCGGACCATTCGAAGATCGCCAGAAAGCAGAGGCGGCGCGACACCGACTACGCGCACAAGGCTGGCCCGGTTTTATCACCAGTTTCCCAGACCTGACGGCCGAATCTGACGGCGCGACGGCATCGTCAGGCGGGGCCATCGGCGCCGCGCCCAAACCACCGGAGACCGCTCCGCTACCGACTCAGCACAAGCCCGACGATGAATCCCGGACAGCCGCACCGGTGCAAACTCTCTCGCCGCACGCGGCGGTTGACGACGACCGGGATACGGCATCACATCCGACACCCGCCCCTGACTCTACCGGCAAACTGACCGGATACGTCTCCGCCGAGCTGCGTCTGTTCGCGTACGACCCGTCAAGTGCCGGGCAACATGGCGATAATCTCGCTTTGTCGATGCGTCCGGAGTATTACCGTGCCTGGAACGACGGCGGCGATAGTGTCATTTTCACACCCTTCATACGCTGGGATCAGCATGACGACGAACGCAGTCATGCCGACGTCAACGAACTGTTGTGGCAGCACGTCGCGCATGACTGGGAAGCGCGGGCCGGCATCGGCAAGGTATTCTGGGGCGTTACGGAATCCCAGCATCTGGTCGACATCATCAATCAAACCGATCTGGTTGAAAACATCGACACCGAAGACAAACTCGGGCAGCCGATGATAAATCTGGCATTGATTCGCGACTGGGGAAATCTCAACCTGTTCGTACTTCCGGGATTCCGCGAGCGCACGTTTCCGGGTCCGGACGGCCGCCTGCGCACCATTCCGTATATCGATATGACCCAGGCCCGATACGAATCCGGTGCCGAGGGCAAGCATGTCGATGTCGCGGCACGCTGGACCAAGATCCTCGGCGACTGGGATATCGGCGTGGCGCACTTCTCGGGCACCGGTCGTGACCCGCTGTTGTTGCCGGGCGTGGACGGCAACGGCAATCCGGTACTGATCCCGTTCTATGAGCAGATCGACCAAACCAGTCTGGATCTGCAGGCGGCGCTGGATGCCTGGTTGTGGAAACTCGAGGTGATATCGCGGCACGGGCAGAACGGTCGCTACACCGCGTTCACGGGCGGGCTTGAATATACCTTCGTCGGAATCCTTGAAACGGCGGCCGATCTGGGCATTATCGCGGAATATCTGTATGACGATCGCAAGGACAGCGCACCAACACCATTTGAGGACGATGTAATGATCGGTACGCGCCTGACATTTAATGATGCGCAGTCCAGCGAATTGCTGATCGGCGCGGTCATCGATGCGGACGGTGACGGCGTCCTTTACAACCTCGAAGCCAGCCGCCGGATCGGCGATCGCTGGAAGCTGAGCGCCGAAGCCCGAATCTTTTCCAATATCCCGCTCACCTCCGTCCTGTCCGGTCAGCGCAACGACGACTACCTGCAGATTGACCTGGCCCGTTATTTCTAAGGAAGCTCTGATGTGTCGTCATTCCAGGCGGAGCGTAGCGGAGACCCGGAATCCAGAGCTTTCGAAACAGTGTGTTGCTGGATTCCCGCGAAGTTTATGCCCGGAGGGTACGGGAATGACGAAAAGGTGATTAATCAGAGGTTCCCTGACCAACCGACGATGCGGCGTTGTTAACGAGAACAAACGCACAGGCACCTCCGATCTCGAGGACAGCAGGCCGATCCCGGAAATTGCCGCCATGACCTGTTTACTCCGCCTGGAACTGCCGCGAGGATCTGCCCGCTAACGGCTTGCATATGCCACGATACCGGGGGTTCCCGCGGGCTGTTAGCCCGGCGCCACTCGGCATTCCGGTCAAACTCTAAAGCACATTGGCCGGCTGGCCGATAAGACATCCATCAAGGGACGGTACCAGGCAATTCCGGGCTTATGAACAACATATTTATCGGGCGGCAACCAATATACGACCAGGAGCTTCAGGTCCACGCGTATGAGCTGCTATATCGCGACAGCTCTGCCAACGCCGCCACACACACTGACGATGACATGGCCACCGCGCAGGTCGTGGTAAACGCGTTTATGGACTTCGGCCTCGACCGCATCGTCGGCGATCATCAGGCGTTTATCAATATGCCGCGCAGCTATCTGGTGGGGGATCTTCCGTTACCCTTCCCGCCCGAACAGGTGGTCCTCGAAATACTCGAAACCACGCCGATAGACGCCCGCCTGATCAAGGCGGTACGCGAGCTTGCCGAGCGGGGTTTTACGATTGCGCTCGATGATTTCATCTACCACGACAAGCTCAAGCCACTGGTCGAAATTGCGGATATCATCAAAATCGATTTCATGCAGCTCGGTCCGGACGAGATCCATGACCACCTCGTCATACTCAAAGATCACAAGGTGAAGCTGCTTGCCGAAAAACTCGAAACGCCAAGTGACTTCAAATTGGCAGCGGATCTTGGCTTCGACTATTTTCAGGGATTCTTTTTTTGTAAGCCGAACGTCGTCGAGAGCCGGACTATCACGCCGAACCGCCTCGCGATCCTGCAATTACTGGCCGCGCTTCAGAATCCGGATGCCGGAATCGCCGACGTCGAGAAAATCATCTCGACCGATGTCAGCCTGAGCTACAAGGTGCTGCGCTATCTGAATTCGGCGCTGTACTCGTTACCAAGAAAGATCGAATCGATCCGTCACGCCATTGTCTATGTCGGCCTGCCGACGATAAAAAACTGGTTTTCGCTCGTTGCATTGTCGAAGATAGACGACAAACCGCAGGAGCTGGTGGCAACCGCACTGGTACGCGCCAGAATGTGCGAACTCATGACACCCAAGGAAAAATCGGCGGAGATGTTTTTCACTGTCGGCCTGTTATCGGTACTGGACGCACTGCTGGATCAACCGATGCCGCAGATAATGCGTCAACTGCCGCTCGCGGTCGAAACCAAAACCGCCCTGCTTAATCACACCGGGCCCGCCGGACATGCCCTGGCCTGCGTGCTGGCGTACGAACGTTGCGAGTGGGGAAAACTGGAAGCAGTAAGCCGCTCGGTAGATCTGACAAAACTCTTCGTCGAGTCTGTCGACTGGGCCAATGCCGCCGTGCGTCAACTCGCCAGTGGCGAGGCCGCAAACGGCTAGCGAGTTCGTCCCGGCAAAATATCGCGTATCCGGTCCCGCGCCTCGCGCACGATTGCATCCGTCGTTCGCCAGTCGATACACGGGTCGGTAATAGACACACCATAGCGCAGCTGTGTCAAATCCGCCGGCAAAGGCTGGCTGCCCCACTCCAGATGACTTTCCACCATCATGCCGATGATCGAACGATTTCCGTCGACGATCTGATCGATACAGTTCTTCAATACCAGCGGCTCAAGTTCGGGATCTTTCATACAATTCCCGTGACTGCAATCGATCATAATATTGACCGGCATGCCCGCATTTGTCAGCTCGGCTTCCGCCAGCGCGACGCTGACGGCGTCGTAATTCGGTTTATTGCCGCCACGCAGTACCACATGACCATAACGATTCCCGCGGGTACGGAATCGGGCGCACTGCCCCTGGGAATTGATGCCGAGAAAATGATGCGCATAGGCCGCCGAGCGCAGCGCATTGATCGCCACCATCAGGCTACCATCCGTACCGTTCTTGAAACCGACCGGGGTCGACAAACCGCTCGACATCTCCCGATGGGTTTGCGATTCGGTTGTCCGGGCACCAATCGCGGTCCAGGTAACCAGGTCCGATAGGTACTGCGGCACAATCGGATCAAGCGCCTCTGTGGCCGCCGGCAATCCGAGTTCGGCGACCTCAAGCAGAAACTGTCGGGCGAGATACAGTCCTTTTTCGATGTGAAACGAATCGTCGAGATAGGGATCGTTGATCAGCCCCTTCCAGCCAACCGTCGTGCGCGGTTTCTCGAAATACACGCGCATGACCAGCACCAGCGTATCCTTGACGTCGTCCGCCAGCTGCTTGAGACGCGCGGCATATTCACGCGCGGCGTCCAGATCGTGAATCGAACAGGGTCCGACCACGATAAAGAGCCGGTGATCTTCACGATCCAGTATCCGCTGCACCGTATCACGGCCTTTCAGAACCGTTGTCATCGCCTTGTCGGTCAGCGGTAACTGCTGCTTTATCCACTCCGGCGTCGGCAACAGTTCCTGCGAAACGACATTGACGTTATTAAGCTGTTCCAGGGTCATCGTTTTAACTACAGGTGACTTGCAATCCGCCTAGTATAACGTTCCGCTACCACGATGTCCTCCGCGCGCAACCGGTTGCCAAATACGTTACGATAGCGGGAGTCGCCAAACGGAATGTTGCCATGCGCCCGGCTGTAAGACGCGCGATTATCGGCGTCATTGTCATCGCACTGATTGTTATCGCCGTGATGCGCCTGACCGAAGAGAAGCCGGTCGCGGTCGTCGTCAAGGCGGTGGATACCGGTCGCGTGGAATCAACCGTCGCCAATACCCGCGCCGGAACCGTCAAGGCCTGCAGGCGGGCGCGCCTGTCGCCGGAAACCGGCGGACAGATCGCGAAATTGTGGGTCCGCGAGGGTGAGCGGGTAGAAGCGGGCAAGGTATTGCTCGAACTCTGGAACGCCGATCGCCGGGCCAGCCTTGATCTCGCCGAAAGCGAAGCGCGGGCATCGGCGTCCCAGGCGGTTGAAGCCTGTCTGGTCGCGGATGAGGCGCAACGCGAAGCCAACCGGCTACTGAAGCTTCAACAGCGGCAGCTCGCGTCGGAAAAAGATATCGATCAGGCGACGACCAGCGCCAAGGCGCAGCAGGCCCGCTGCGAGGCGGCACGCGCCACCGCCAGCGTCAGCAAGGCGCGCATTGCCGTCGCCCGCGCGGCACTCGACCAGACACTGCTGGTGGCGCCGTTTACCGGCACCGTTGCGAAAATCAACGGCGAGCTGGCCGAATTTGTCACCCCGTCCCCGATCGGCGTGGCCACGCCGGCGGCGGTCGATCTGATCGACACCAGTTGCGTCTATATCTCGGCGCCGATTGACGAGGTTGATGCGCCGGCGATCATGGCGGGCATGGACGCGCGCATCGTCGTCGATGCCTTTCCCGGCCGGCATTTCCCGGGCATCGTGCAGCGTGTCGCGCCCTACGTGCTGGAGGTTGAAAAGCAGGCCCGGACGGTCGATGTCGAAACGGTTTTTCTTAACCCGGAGGATTTTTCCCGGATGCTACCCGGCTTCAGCGCCGACGTCGAAATCATCCTGGACAAGCATGACGACGTCGTCCGGGTACCGACCGAGGCGGTCCTTGAAGGCAACCGTGTCCTCGTGTTCGACCCATCGGAAGGCCGCCTGGTCGAACGCAAGATTACGACCGGGCTCACCAACTGGAAGCTCACCGAGGCGGTATCTGGCATGCGCTCAGGCGAGCTGGTGGTCACCTCGGTCGATCGCAAAGGCGCCGTCGCCGGCGCCAAGGCCGTGCGTGACGATACGCCCTAAGTTACATCCCTATTACAATGATTCGACTAGAAGAGATCGATCGCGTTTTTGAGGTTGGCGACCAGCGCGTCCACGCGCTCAATGACATCAATCTGCATGTCGAGCCCGGCGAATATCTGTCGATCATGGGACCCTCCGGCTCGGGAAAATCAACGCTGCTGAACGTTCTCGGGCTCTTGGACCGTCCGACATCGGGCCACTATTTTCTGAGCGGTAGCGATGTGACGTCGCTGAGCGAGGATGCGCTGGCCCGCACGCGCCGCTCCGACATCGGCTTCGTATTCCAGTTTTTTCATCTCGTCCCCCGCCTGACGGCGGCGGAAAACATCGAGTTGCCGCTGATGCTGGATGGCATCGCGCCGGCCGAGCGCAAGCCGCGCGTCGATGAGGTGCTGGATGCGCTCGACATCCGCGACCGCGCGCATCACCGCCCGGATCAGTTGTCCGGCGGCCAGCGACAGCGCGTCGCCATCGCGCGCGCGACCATCATGAAGCCCGCCATCCTGCTCGCCGACGAACCGACCGGCAATCTCGACCAGGCCTCGGGCAAAGAGGTCATCGACACACTCGAACGACTCAACGCATCGGGCATCACCTTGCTGATCGTAACGCACGATCAGCAACTCGGCGATCGTGCGAGGCGCTACGTCAAAATGGTGGATGGTTGTATCGTCACCGACCAGACCCGCGGCTGACGGCATGATCACCCGCGACATTCTCCGTTTCACTTTCGGAGCCCTCGGCGGTAACCGGGTACGTACCGCGCTGATTCTCACCGCGATGGCCATAGGTGTGGCGTCGGTGGTAATCCTGACCTCGCTGGGCGACGGTGCGCGGCGTTTCGTTGTCGGTGAATTCGCTTCGCTGGGGACAGACCTGCTGATCATCATTCCAGGCCGGTCCGAAACCGCCGGCGCCGCTCCGGCACTGATCGTCGGCGCGACACCGCGTGACCTGACCATCGATGATGCCTCCGCGCTAACCCGCAGCAGCCTGATCAGGCGCGTCGCACCGATCACGATCGGCGCGGCGAGGGCCTCGTGGCATGAGCGGGAACGCGAAATAGCGGTACTCGGTTCGACGGCGGAACTGCTCAAGGTGCGCCATTGGACCATGAGCCAGGGCCGCTTCCTGCCGCCGGACGATGCCGACCGGGCGGCACCGATATGCGTCATCGGCGCCAAGGTTCGGCAAGAGCTGTTCGGGGCGAACCCTGCGCTCGGTGAATGGATGCGCCTCGGCGATCGTCGCTGCCAGGTTATCGGTGTCCTCGCGACGGAAGGACGGTCGATCGGTATGGACGTCGAGGACCAGGTGATTATCCCGGTGGCCTCGGCGCAAATCCTGTTCAATTCGCCGGCACTGTTTCGCATCATGGCACAGGCCAGCAGCCGCGAAGCGGTTCCGAAAGCGCGTCAGTTCGTTCTGGATACCATCCGGGATCGCCATCAGGGCGAGGAAGACATCACCGTCGTCACGCAGGACGCCGTGCTCGCCACGTTCGATAAAATACTGCAGGCCTTGACGCTGACCGTCGCCGGCATCGCGGCCATCAGTCTCGCCGTCGCCGGCATCCTGATCATGAACGTGATGCTGATCGCCATCGCCCAGCGCACCGCCGAAATCGGCCTGCTGAAAGCGGTCGGCGCGACGGGCCAACAGATCATCATACTGTTTATGACCGAGGCCGCCATGTTGTCACTGTCTGGCGCGCTCGTCGGCCTGGTGATCGGCGAAGCCGGCAGCCGCACGATCGGTTACTTGTATCCGTCGCTGCCGGTCGGTGCGCCGCTGTGGTCGGTGGTCACCGCCCTGATCGTCGCGCTGCTGACCGGGTTGTTGTTCGGCGCGATGCCGGCGCGGCGCGCAGCGCGTCTGGATCCAATTCAGGCCTTGTCCCGCCGGTAGTCGCACGATGCACACGCGCGATTTCATACGACTTACCGGCAGCAGCATCATCATGCACCGGTTGCGTAGTTTTCTGACCTCGCTCGGTATCGCGATCGGTATCGCCGCCGTGGTGTTATTAACCTCGATCGGCGAGGGTATCCATCAATTCGTGCTCGCCGAGTTCAGCCAGTTCGGCACCAATATCGTGGCGATCAATCCGGGACGCGTCACCACTCATGGCGTTGCGGTCGGGGTATTCGGCACCGACCGGCCGCTGGCGATGGCCGATGCCGACGCGCTGGTGCGTATCCCGCATGTGCGCGCCGTTGTTCCCGTGGTGCAGGGCAATTCGGAGGTCGATGGCAACAACCGACAGCGACGCGCTACGGTCTACGGCGTCGGGCCGGAGATGCCCACCACGTTCTCGCTGACCGTCGCCGCCGGGACCTTCCTGCCGCTGGATAACCCGGATGCGCCGCGGGCGCTGGCGGTGCTCGGCAGCAAGGTGCGCGACGAGCTGTTCGGCAACGCCAATCCGCTCGGTAACCGTATCCGCGTCGGTGGCGATCGTTACCGCGTGGTCGGCACCATGGAATCCAAGGGCCAGGTGCTCGGCGTCGATCTCGACGACAGTGTCTTCATCCCGACGGCGCGGGCGCTCGACATGTTCAATCGCGAGGGTCTGATGGAAATCGACGTGCTGTATCGCGAAAGCGCATCGGCCAGTGAAGTCGTCGCGGGCATCAAGCGGGTGTTGACCGCACGTCACGGCAAGGAAGACTTCACCATCACCACCCAGGAACAGATGCTCGATGTGCTCGGCAATGTGCTGGACATCCTGACCTTCGCTGTCGGTGCGCTCGGCAGCATATCGCTGCTCGTCGGCAGCGTCGGCATCGTGACCATCATGACGATCTCGGTCACCGAGCGCACCGGCGAAATCGGCCTGTTGCGCGCGTTGGGCAGTACCCGACAACAGATACTGAAGCTGTTTCTCGGCGAAGCGGTCATTCTCGGGGCGTTGGGCGGTATCGCCGGCCTGTTACTCGGCGTCGGCGGCGCGCAAATGCTGACGCTCGCCGTCCCCGCACTCCCCGTCCACACACCGGTGAGCTACGTGGTATTCGCCGTTATTTTGGCGGTCGTAATCGGCCTGATTGCCGGCGTGATGCCTGCGCGGCGCGCCGCCACGATGGATCCGGTCGAGGCGCTGCGGGCCGAATAACGTCGACCGGATTGACCGCACCGAGTTGTTGTCTGCATGCAACACAGAGGTCTCTCGCAGCGTTGCATATCGAATTATGTTGTAGTTATACTGCCACGCATAAGAACGATAATTCCGGGTTGTAGTTTTCTGGTTGTCCTACGCAGTAGCCCTCTTGTTCTTTGGCGGCGACGCAGTCCGCCCCGTATCGGCACCGAGGATGCTCGATGGAGGCGTCGAGCATTCAGTCGGTGTTAATACGAATCAGTTAGCTTTTCGATCAATAACGCCACGGTCACGCAGTCCTGGCGAACCTCTCGCAGTTTGTAAAGGGGGGGGGGCACGAATTACAACTACACACATGTACGAGGAGCTTTTCATGAAATATCAAAAGAAACTGATCTGGTCCGCCGTCGCGGCCACCGCTTTTGCCACCGGTTCACTGGCGCAGGCGGCATCGATGGAAGACAGAGTCAAGAATCTCGAAGAACAGATGAACGCGACGACCCATGCGATGGAATCGCGCAGCGGTGGTCATGGCAGCGGTGCCGGCAACACCCACATCGGCGGCTATGGCGAGATGAACTACAACAATACGCATACCGATACCCCGGCGGGAACTGCCACGCAGCGTCAAATCGATATGCGCCGGTTAGTGCTGTTCGTCGGTCATGATTTCACCGATGCCATCCGGATGTATTCCGAACTGGAACTGGAACATTCATTCTTCGAAAACGGCGAAGGTAACGGTGAAATCGAGGTCGAACAGGCCTATATCGAAATGGACCTGAACGATCATCACCGTCTTAAGACCGGTCTCTTTCTGGTCCCGGTGGGCATCCTGAACGAGACGCATGAGCCGGACACGTTTTACGGTGTAGAGCGCAACCCGATCGAAACCCACATCATCCCGACCACTTGGTGGGAAGGCGGCGTTGGTCTGAGCGGTGAAATCGCGCCGGGCTGGGGATACGATGTCGCCCTGACGTCCGGATTAAATACCGCCAGATTAGGCTCCCCGGGTAACATCCGCGAAGCGCGTCAGAAACTCTCGAAAGCCGATGCTAATGATTACGCGGTAACCGGCCGTATCAAATTTACCGGTATCCCGGGAACGGAACTGGCAGCAACCGCTCAGAACCAGTCGGACATTGACCAGGGAGCGTCGGCCGAAGCAGTAGGTGCGACGCTGGTCGAATTGCATGCGGTATATAACCAGGGCCCGTTCGGTCTGCGCGCACTGTATGCACAATGGAGCCTCGATGGCGCTGTAGCGGCAGCGGCTGGCAACGATAAACAGGATGGTTTCTATATCGAGCCATCCTACCGTATCAATGACCAGTGGGGCGTTTTTGCGCGTTACAACCAGTGGGATAACTCGCCCAACGCCGTTGTAGACACCCAGCAAGAGCAAATCGATGTTGGTGCCAACTACTGGCCGCATGAAAATGTCGTTTTCAAGGCTGATTACGCTGACTACTCGATGGGAACATCTCCCGCAAACACCGAGAGGTATGCGATCAACCTGGGCGTGGGCTGGAGCTTCCATTAACAATAGCCTGATCTTTGGATAAGACATCACCTGTGAACGATAAATGGACGAAATGCGCTCTTCTACTGTCAATACTGCTCCTGATGACAGACAGTGTTTTCGCTATCGACAATGTCCTTCAGCAGCCGGAAGAATTCGTCCAGGACGTCTTCGCAGGTGACGTCCCCAAACCGCAGGTCCTATGGCTGACGGCGGACCTCGCCGATGATGCGACCGGCATCATGGGGCATCCCCTCCAGGCACTCCGTATTCGTTACTGGGAACGCGACGGGCGTTCCGCATGGATACTCGAAGAAATCGGCAAGGAGCGGCCGATTACCACCGGTATTGTCGTAGACAACGGCAAGGTCGATCGGGTCAAGGTCTTGATCTATCGCGAAACGCGCGGACAGGAAGTACAATACACCTTCTTCACGGATCAGTTTAAGGGGGCGGTACTTCAGTCTGACAGGCAGCTGAATCGTTCGATCGATACGATCTCGGGTGCGACGCTGTCGGTCAGAGCCCTGACGAAGCTCGCGCGCTTGGCGCTGTATCTAGATCACTATGTCCAGTCCAAAAAAACCGGGTCCTAGCAAAAATAAGCGCTCCAAAACCCATCACGTCACACTCTGGCACCGATATCTGGGGCTGACGGGCCTGGCATTCATCCTGGTTCTTGCCGTCACCGGCATCATGCTAAACCACACGGAGCTGCTCAAACTTGACTCGCGGTTTGTCGAGTCCGAGTTGCTGCTCGACTGGTATGACATCAAGGCGCCGGATAACACGGTCAGTTACCACGCCGACAACCTTTGGGTCACGCAACTGGGTGACCAACTCTTCCTGAACGACCGTCGAATCCACGACCTTACCGGCGTGCTGGTCGGCGCGCTGGTAATGGAAGGCGTGCTGGTCGTGGGGCTCGAGGGCGCCGTGGTCCTGATGACGCCGGAGGGCGGCATAATCGAGCGCCTGACCGGTACTGCCGGTGTCCCGGGTGGTATGACGCGCATCGGGGTGGATAACTCCGGCAACCTCGTCGTGCAGTCCGCGCACGGCCAATACTCGACGGACGCCACCTTTCTCGAATGGCGGGAATATACCGATCGGGTCAGCACCTTCCCGCTCCAGGTGGCCACAATCGCCTGGGCCGAGCCACAGGCACCGCCGTCGTCATTGCAGGAAAGCATTATCAGGGCCTATCGCACCACGGTGTTGCCGCTGGAACGAATCGTGCTGGACATACACGGCGGGCCGTTTGTCGGCCAATGGGGCAAGTACTTTGTCGATGGCGTCGGTGTACTGTTTGTTGTTCTCGCGCTCTTCGGATTCTGGATTTGGGCCGCCCGAAAGTGGCGCCGGGGGTAAACGACAGGCGAATTTTTTACCCGCTGGCGTTACCCGCCGACTGAGGAAAAAATGCCTATTTATAGCTATATTATGAAAAAAATATGCTAAAGTTATCGTCGCGTTAACCCTGACGTATTTGGAGGAAGAACATGGCTGCAAGAAAGAAAACCGCAAAAAAGAAGACTGCGAAACCGGCCGCGAAGAAAAAAGCTTCCGGACCGATTGCAACGGCCTTTACCAAAAGCCAGATCCTTGGAAACATCGCGGACGATACCGGACTCGCAAAGAAAGATGTCGCTGCAGTATTTGGAACTCTCGAATCGCTGATTCATGGTCACGTCAGAAAACGTGGCGCAGGAGTCTTTACCCTTCCCGGCCTGTTGAAGATCAAGGTGGTTCGCAAACCCGCCACCAAGGCGCGCAAGGGTATCAACCCTTTCACCGGCGAAGAAACAATGTTCAAGGCCAAACCCGCCCGCAACGTCGCGAAGGTACAGGCATTGAAAGCACTGAAAGGCATGGTCAACGATTAACAAATTCCGTTAATCCGTCTCAATAAAAAAGGGAGCTGTCGCTCCCTTTTTTATTTCCTGTTCACGCACGACGCTATTTTTCTTCTATTAAAGCAGGGCTTTCGCACTCCAAAAGCGACCCGATAGTTATCCGGAACGCCGCGTCGATTCGTTCGCGGTCGATGCCCCCGGTATCTATTTTCTCGCGCGATATGCACGCGTCAGTGGTGAAGGCGATGCTGCGAATTGCGGTTGGCGGCACACGGACAGCCAGTACCACTACCAACGACGTGATCTCCCCGCACCCGACGCGCAACGCGTATTACCACACGCGGCACGAATAGGGACTAATCCAGTAAACCCGGTCGAACGACTACCAGTATCTCGCCATTCCATGGCAAGACACTCACTTGCATCACGATCAGCGTATATTTCAATATCGCATTATCGCGCAGCGTTCGCACCCCGGAGCAATCGCGACATCGATTCGCCCGGCGCCAGAGACAGACGGCATGGCCGGGGTTACCACGGTGCGGGGTCGGAGCACCGGTTCTACGGTAGTCCCGCACTCGCGTGCACGAGCGA
>JAHFRU010000001.1 GCA_023266115.1 Gammaproteobacteria bacterium | reverse complement strand
TGCGTGGCTTGAAAAGTGTCGACGACTGTGGAAAAACTGCGAGCGAAAACTGAACACCAGCGTGCAGATGGTCGTGCTTGCGTTTCTCAGCTTAATCTTGAAAAGATCGTGAACAGGCTCTAAGGGAAAAGGACAGGATGAGGGGGTCGATGGGTGACCGTATGAATTTACTCCCCTCTCCCTCAGGGAGAGGGGGTCTCGGGGATACCTTGCCGTATCGAAACCCGACGGATACCCGTGGATACCCGCCCAGACCCGCGACCGGTGGACCGGCACAACGGATTCGCCATTTATCCGGGACTACCTGCCCGAATCTGACCCGGCGCAGCGTAGCCAACACAATAACTGCGCTAGAATAGGCCCATATCGCATGGCCAAGGGGAGGCACCATGTTGAAAAACATTCCATTGTTTGCAGGACTGGAAGACGCGGAACTGGACCTGCTGTCGCGCAGGGCCGTGGCACGCACGTTTCCGAAGAACGCCTACATTATTAATGAAGGCGACCGCAGCGAGACGCTGTATGTGATGGTGTCGGGCAAGGTCAAGGCATTCCTGCGCGATGAAAACGGCAAGGAAGTGATCCTGAGTTTTCAAGGGCCGGGCGAATATTTCGGCGAACTGGCGCTGCTCGACGACGAACCACGCTCGGCCTCGATAGTCACCATGGAACCCACCACGGTAAACGTCGTCTCCAAGGCGGACCTGATGAAGTGCATCAGCGAATCGCCGGAGCTGGCGTTCCGCCTGATCCGCGATCTGTCGCACCGCCTGCGGGTATTGACCGAAAACGTCCGGTCACTCGCCTTGATGGACGTGTACGGCCGGGTCGCCCGGACGCTGCTTGATCTCGCCAAACCGGACGACGGCAAGATGGTGATTCAGGAGAAGCTGACGCATCAGGACATCGCCAATATGGTCGGCTCGTCGCGCGAGATGGTGACGCGCATACTCAAGGATCTGACCACCGGTGGCTATATCAGCAACGAGGGCAGGCACATTGTCGTCCGTGAGAAACTGCCGCCTGCCTGGTAACGTTAGCGACGCGATGATCCCCCGCCCGGCGGCGTTGCCGCGCCGGGCGTTCTGAATGGCTGCATACGCCAGGGCGCTGTACTTCGGGCTGTTTACCGCGCTCATTGGCCTCGCGGTCGCCATCTCTCCGATCGGTACCCTGCTTGAATCGAGCTACGGACTGAACTGGCTGTTCAAGCAGCGCGGCGCGCAACCGGCGCCGCAGGATGTCGTCATCGTCGCGCTCGACAAGACCTCCGCCGACGCGCTCGGTCTGCCGAACAAACCGGATCGCTGGCCGCGTTCGCTGCATACGCAGCTGATCGACACGCTGCACGCGCGCGGCGCGTCGGTCGTCGCATTCGATATACATTTTCGCGAGGCGAAAGACCCGGCCACCGATCAGGCGTTCGCCGCCGCCATCCGGCGTGCCGGCAATATCGTGTTACTGGAAAACGTCGTCAGCGATCGCCAGCCGCTGACCGGTAATGCGCACGTGGACAACCCGCTGCTTGCCATCGAGCAGCAGCTGCCGCCGCTGGCGCTGTTCGCCGATGCGGCGCTGGCCACCGCGCCGTTTCCGTTACCCAAAGTGCCGGTGCAGGTCCAGCAGGCATGGCTGTTCAAGGCTGGCGCCGGTAACGTGCCGACACTGCCGATGGCCGCATTCCAGGCCTATGCGCTGCGTGACTATGACAGCCTGAGAGCGCGTCTGGTCAGCTACCGGACGGACCTTGCACAACGTCTGCCGGCCGACAGCAGCATGCTGCGCACCGGTAACGGGTTGCTGGCGTTGATGACGGAGCTGCGCAGTATATTGCAGCAGGACGCCGCGCTCGCCGATCAACTCGACATTGATAGCGCCGCTCCCGCAACCGGCACCGAAACCGGCGCGCAGCGCATCAACCGTTCGCTGCTGCAACGCTATCGCGACGCCAGCGGCAGTCGCTACATCAACTTCTACGGCCCGCCGCGCACCATCAAAACCATCGGCATTCATGAACTGCTGGCCGACGATGCCAACTCCCGCACGCTGGATATGCATGACAAGGCGGTCTTTGTCGGCTTCGCCGACGGCCGCTTGCAGGAACAGAAAGACGCGTTTTATACCGTGTATTCACGCGACGACGGCATTGACCTGGCGGGCGTCGAGATCGCCGCAACCGTTTTTGGCAATCTGCTGACCGACAGGTTTGTCGAGCGGCCGGACACACCGGTGTATCTCGCGCTACTGGTGCTATCGGGACTGGCGGCCGGCACGCTGGCGCGCGCCTTGCCGGTCGCGGCCGCGTATCCGGTCATCATTGCGCTGGGCGCCGCCTACTACTGGCTGTCGATCACGTTGTTTGGCGCGCAGCATCTGTGGCTGCCGGTGGTGATACCGTTGCTGATCCAGGCTCCGCTCGCGGTCGGCATTGCGACGCTGTCGCGCTACCGCGATACCCATCGGCAGCGCCAGGCGATCACGCGCGCCTTCAGCCACTATCTGCCGCCCGAGGTTGTCGAGCAGTTCACCCGCGGCGCACAGAACGTCTCGCCGGGCGGCAAGGAAATGTACGGCGTATGCCTGTACACCGACGCCGAACAATACACCGCACTGTCCGAGACGCTGGAGCCGCGGGCGCTGGCCGATCTGATGAACGATTACTATGAAACGGTGTTCGCGCCAATACGATGCCACGGGGGTGTTCTATCGGACATCGTCGGCGATTCGATGCTTGCACTATGGACCGCGCCCCACGAGCAAGCCACGGTCCGGCGCCATGCCTGTCTCGCGGTGCTCGAGATACAGCACGCGCTCGAGAAGTTCAATCACCGGCACCGGGCCCGGCCGCTGCCGACGCGGATGGGTATTCACAGCGGCGGCATCATGCTCGGCAACATCGGCGCGCTCGATCACTTCGAGTATCGCGCGGTCGGCGACACCGTCAACACATCGAATCGTGTTCAGGCGCTCAACAAGACCCTGGGCACACGACTGCTCGCGACCGGCGAGACGATCGCGGATATTGACGGCATCACGACGCGCCATCTCGGCGCGTTTATTCTGCCCGGAAAAACCAGGGCGCTGGATATACACGAGATTATTTCGCCCGACCACATTGCTGTCGTACCGCGTGAGCTGATCGAACGCTTCGGCACCGCCATCGGGTATTTCAGACTTCAGTGCTGGGAGGATGCCGAGCGGCTGATCGCCGACATCCTGACACAATGGCCGAATGATGGGCCATCACGCTTTTATCAGGCGCTGTGCGAACAGTACCGGCAGCTACCCCCGACCGGACACTGGTCGGGTGCGGTCGAAATCGGGAAATATTAACATTGCATTGCCGTCGACCGGTCACCTATACTTTTCTGCTCAAAGAATAAATAAAATGGGCAAGGGAGTGCAGACCGTGATGGTGCGTTTCCCGCTTCGATATTTCGCCGTTTTACTTGGTTCTGCCACGATTTTCGGGCCAGGGTCTGCCATGGCCGAAAGCCGCTGCGCCGACCCGGTGGCGCAGGCGGTATCCGTCGAAGGCTCGGTCGATACACGTCATGCCGGTAACACCGACTGGCAACCCGTAGAACTCAACGACCGCTTCTGTACCGGCGACAGCATCCGTGTCGCGGAGCGTTCGCGCGCCGCGCTGATGCTCGTCAACGAGACGGTGATGCGTCTCGACCAGGCGACGACCCTGACCTTGACGGCGGTGGCGCGCGAGTCGGAATCCGTGCTGGATATGCTGCGCGGCGCGGCGCACTTTATCAGCCGCGTGCCGCGCAATCTGAAAATCACCACACCGTTCGTCAATGCCGGCGTCGAGGGCACGGAGTTTGTCGTGCGCGCCGGCGCCGATAACGCGTTCGTGGCAGTATTCGAAGGAACCGTCATCGCCGATAATCGCGCGGGATCGATCACACTGACCCACGGCCAGTCGGCGACGGCGCAATCCGGTGCGGCGCCCCAGCGTCAGACCGTCATCAAACCGCGCGATGCCGTCGAATGGACACTGTACTACCCGCCGGTGATTGATTTTGAAGAACGCGAGCTGGCCACCATGCCACAACCGCTGGCCAAAGCGCTCACACAATCGATCGCGCATTCCCACGCCGGCGATACCCGTGCGGCACTGGCGGCGGTGCAGGACATCAAGCCACTGCCGGATGATGCACGCTTCTTCAGTTACCGCGCTTCCCTGCTGCTATCTGTCGGCCGGGTCGACGAGGCGCGGGCCGATATCGGTCACGCGCTGGCGCTACGTGCCGACGACGCAGACGCGCTCGCGCTGCGCAGTGTCATTGCCATCGCCCGCAACGACGTTCCTGCGGCGCTGCAGTCCGCCGAACAGGCGACGACCGCGGCGCCGGACAACGCCGCGGCGCATCTCGCCCAGTCGTATGCGCATCAGGCAGCGTTTCATCTCGACATGGCGCTGGAGCATGCGCGTATTGCCGCGACCCTGAATCCGGAGAGTGCTTTCGCCTGGGCGCGGCTCGCCGAATTGCGCCTGATGCTGCATGACCTCAATGGCGCGCAGACGGCCGCCGACAAGGCGGTCGCCTTGAATCCGTCGCTGGCGCGCACACAGACCGTGCTGGGCTTTGCCGAATTGATCCGGATCGACACCAACGCCGCGATCAGCGCATTCGAAAAAGCGGTCGCGCTCGATCAGGCAGATCCACTGGCACGCCTCGGACTCGGACTCGCGCAGATACGGAAAGGCGAGCTGGAAGCCGGGCGGCGTAACATGGAAATCGCCGCCGTCCTCGACCCGAACCGCTCGTTGATCCGCAGCTACCTCGGCAAGGCCTATTACGAAGAACGCCGCGACAAACTCGCCGGCGACCAGTTCAGCATGGCCAAAGACCTTGACCCGAACGACCCGACACCCTGGCTGTACGACGCATTGCGCAAGCAGGGCGACAACCGCCCGGTCGAGGCGCTCGACGATTTACAGGAGTCAGTCGCGCGCAACGACAACCGCGCTGTGTATCGCTCACGGCTGCTGCTGGATGAGGATCAGGCCGCGCGATCGGCGAATCTGGCACGCATCTATAGCGAGGTCGGCTTTGGTCAGCTGGCACTGGCCGAGGGCTGGAAGTCAGTCAACACGGACCCCGGCAACCATTCCGCACACCGTTTTCTGGCCGATTCCTATGCCACATTGCCACGCCATGAAATCGCCAGGGTCAGCGAGCTTTTGCAGGCCCAGTTGTTACAACCGCTGAACCTGAACCCGATACAGCCGCAACTGGCGGAAACCGACCTGGCGATACTAAAAGGCGCCGGCCCAGCCAATGCCTCATACAACGAGTTCAACCCGCTGTTCGTACGTAACAGTACGACGTTCCAGGCCAACGCGATAAAAGGTGGCAACGGCATCTGGGGCGACGATATCGTGGTGTCCGGCCTACAGGACCGATTTTCCTACAGCCTCGGGCAATTCCATTATGAAACCGACGGTTTCCGGCCCAACAGCGATCTCGACCGGGACATCTATAACGCGTTCGCGCAACTAAGCCTCACGCCCTCTACCACTGTTCAGGCCGAGTTTCGCACGGCCGAGTCGGATAAGGGCGATCTGGCGCTACGCTTTCTGCCAGGCACCGAAAAATCGAACTTCCGTGAAACTGAGGATGCGGACACCGTTCGCCTGGGACTGGGCCACCGTTTCTCACCACGGTCACAGGTAATCGCATCGGTGATCACGCAGGATTTTAAACTTACCCAGGACGACGTTCCCACGCCAGGAGTCGCTATCGATTTTGACCGTAATGACGATGCAACCATCAGCGAAATTCAGCATTTATATCGCACTGAAATGACAACGATTATCAGTGGCGCCGGTTATTTTGAATCTGATAGCGACAGCCTGACTACCACAACCGTCGATCTTGGTTTTCCGTTCCCACTGATAGTCACGCCGACCACCACGAGTGATAATAACCGGCACACCAACGCCTACCTCTACTCGAGCACTCGCTATCCCGGTAACATCAACTGGCTACTGGGCGTTAGTGCAGACAACTTTGATGGCACGCAAATTGATCGCGACCAGATCAACCCAAAACTGGGGATAACCTGGTCGCCTCGAGAGACTACAACCATTCGCACGGCGGCGTTCCGCAGCCTGAAGCGCGATTTGGTTGCCAATCAGACCATAGAGCCCACCCAGGTTGCGGGGTTCAATCAGTTTTTTGACGATGCTTCGGGGACGGATTCCAAGCGTGGAGGAATCGCAATCGATCAACAACTATCCCAACAAGCGTACGCCGGTATAGAATTTTCCAAACGTGACCTTGATGTGCCATTTCAGGTTGGTGGGATAACGAATGTAGCAGACTGGCAGGAACAGTTACACCGGGTCTATTATTACTGGAACCCGACATCCCATGTATCGATAAGCGCCGAGTACCAATACGAAGACCTCGAAGCAACCATCAGCCTGCCCCGAAACAACGACACCGTTTCTTTAACAACCCGTTCGCTCCCGCTGAGCGCTGCCTATCATCATCCCTCCGGATGGTTTGCAAAACTGACGACGACCCATATACGCCAGGAAGGACAGTTCATCGCGCCGCTGACAAGCACGGTGACGGAAGGCAGCGATCGGTTCTGGCTGGCAGACGTCAGCCTCGGATACCGCCTGCCCGGGCGTCATGGGCTGATATCGATCGAGGCAAACAATCTATTCGATCAGTCATTCAGCTATCACGACCCCGACCCGAACCATCCGTCTGTGTACCCGGAGCGTCTGGTGTTCGGGCGGCTGTCATTGTGGTTTTAATGAAAGCGCGGCAAACGGGCAAGTGGGTTAAGGTATCATTAACAAGCAGAGGAGCATGTAGTATGAATAACAAAAAAATAACATCGATATACGCATTTCTGGCACTGGTGGCGGTGTCGCTCTCTGCCTGCGCGGAGATGCCACGGCAGAAAGCAACGACGATGGACACCTCCACCGCCCCGGTGAGTATTGGATTCGATGCCGAAGGCAAGCTGCAGATACTCGATGAAAAGGGCAACCGGGTCTCAGCCACCACACCCAAGTTCCCTGTTGCGGTGGAGGCAGTTGAAAGCATAGAGACGATTACTGTCCTGAAGCTAAAAGGTTCTTGCTATTACCTGATGTATGCGGCTGGCCTGTATTACCAGATTCCGCTGCCGCCGCAGTTCTGCAAATAACAACGCAACCCAACACAAAATGCAAACCTGACAGCGATTGACCGGCTGGCGCCATAGCGAAGGCGCCAGTCATTCGTTTCGATAAATCCATCCACCAACGGAGAACAACCACATGACAAGGATTCACCAGATACTGGGGGCCGCAACGTTGCTTTTAGGCAGCTCGCTCGTGACCGCCAATGATACTGTCACTAATGATCTAGACGCCCATGACATGGAGCGCGCGTTCGGACCGTCCGTAGGCATTGCCGACGTGGCCGCGCTCGATGCGCCCGCTTTATTCAAATCAGTGGCCGCCGCGAACAAGGCGCGGCTCGAACCGAACATCACCAGGGCCGCGAATGGCAAACAGTATTTTTTCATCTCCTTTCGCTCCGTGAATAGTTGATTGAAGCGGAGATTATGAGTTTCGTATCATTGCCTATCAAAGGTCAATTCGCACCGGGAAAAGACTGCCGCCGATCACTCTGTTATTCTCTGCTTGATGGAAAACGTCGGCCGCACCAAAGGCGATGCCCCGGTATGACGGGCCGATGGTAGTGATGACTACGAACAAGCCAATCGAATAGCACGCGGTCAAACGGTATGTACCGGAAATCACCCGCCTTGTTAGTCGCCATCTTCTCGCTCGTGCTCAACCTTGCAGCGGAGAAGGCCCATGGTGCCGTCGCGCTGCAAACCATGACGATGAAAGGACGCATAGCCCTCAAGCCATGGAATGAACAACGCGATGACAAGGTGATAAAGCAACAACTGGATTATTCCTGTGGCGCGGCCTCGCTGGCCACCATACTCCACGGGTTCTATGGACTGGATATTTCCGAAAGCGACATTCTGGAGACCGCGGGAAAGGACGCCTGGTTTTCATTTGCCGATATGGCGCAAATTCTGCCTCGCTTTGGATATAAAGGCGTTGGCCTGGCACTGACCCTGCGCCAATTGCAGGAAATCAAAATACCCGCCATCGTCTTTTTACGTACGCGTGCCGGCCCTCACTTTGCGGTATTACGCGGCATTAGCGACGATATGATCTGGCTTGCAGACCCGGTCAGCGGTAACCAGCGCTACCCAACAGACACGTTCTCGCGACTTTGGGAAACCGGCAGCAATGATGAACGTGTCGGGACAATCTTTTTGGTGCTGCCACAAACCAATAGCGCCGACAGCGTCACCAATGAGGGCTTCTTTGGCCAGCCAGAGCCATGGAGCGAGGTATCTATCAAGATGTTGCGGAATGCGCAACGAACACCTTACCGCTAAGCGGCATGAATGCCCCTTTCGCACCACGTTCCGGCCTGTATCTCAATCTGCGGGACTCGTCAATTCCCCTGAAGTCGGGCAACCGGGTCGTTATCGATCGGCCTCATGTCGAGGCTGATATAAAAACGACAAACTTACGCTCGCACCTCCAGCACCGCTGATATCGGCGTTAGTGTTGAAAAATAACAGCGTGTTTTCCGACCATGCGTAACCAACCCCGACATTCAGGGACATTTGTGTAATGCGTATGGATTGGGGGCCACCGTCACGTGTATCGCCTTGCCTTGAACTCCAGCTCGTACCGAGACTCAACGTCACATCCGGATTGGCCAAAAAACTGACCGAAGGGTCAATCGCAATAACATCGCCCGGATCAAGAACGCCTCTATCGGTATTTCTATCCATACTGTATTGATAAGCGGCGGTAATGCTAAAAAGCATTGGATCAACCTTGCGATAACTCGTGACCCCCATCAACCAGGACTTGCCACTCACAATATTGGTGCCGCTAACATTTGAATTTTCGGCAAACGCCGTTTGCGCGAACCCGAATAAACTGGCGGACTCTCGGCCGGTATCAAACCTGTGGCTAAGCCCGAGCCACGCGTCAGAGAATCGGGAATCGTTACTGGCGATGGTGCCAGCAGCCGATTCACTGCGAAAATAACTGGAGGAAGCACTGGCGCGGACCGAGAACTCGGTATTCTCAGTCAACCCATAGCTCGCGCTCGCGCCGTAGATGATCAGGTCCGTGACAGTATGTTGCTCACCAACAGCTGACGGCACACGCACAAACTGAGCCGGCCCCGTTTGTACTTGCACAAAATCAACCGCCTCGCTGTTCCTGCTTTCGGAGTTTGCATAGACCAGGTTGGCGCCAACACTCCAGTGTTTTGAAAGTGTTAGCAAGTCCTCGGTAAGAGGTTGATCGTCGGCTTCTGCTCGCACCACCAAGCACAGCCCGAGCAAGATACTAGCCCCGATAGAAAAGCGCATTTTAATCCTGTTTAAGGATAATCAAAAACGTTAGGACGCAGGAAAACGAACAGTAGACCCGGTCACATTACAACGCGCCTGCTACCCATCTAAAGTTAGGCGTCGGGGGACTCAGCTGCAATAACTGTTAGGAAGAGATATCTGGTAGTAACGACCAGCAATATACATTAAATAGTAACAAGCTCCCCCTTTGATCTCGCCCATTTCAGCGGTAGAGAGTGTAGATACGTCCGGCATGCTTACAGCCTGCCCGAACGCACGCTCCATGTCGTTTGCATTTAAGGTCGTACTGCCCATGGCGCGTGATATGCTTATTTCTTTCATGTCAGTAGCATCCGCGAATAGAGCGCTACTGGAAAATAACATTACGAGCATCGCTAACAATAGATAACGCATCCTCATTGTTGCTCCTAGTTTAAAGGTTAAAAATTGTCCGCCAAGTATTGTATGGCATATAGAGTATCGTGTACATGATCCCCGCGTTATCTGCTAAAGAGTCGTAGCGACAGGGTCCGTAGCAATCAAGAAATTCGAATCCCCCACGGAAGAATTAATGCGAAAACTCACCTGCGATAACGGTCACTATTTTATTCGCACTCAGCCGCTTCTCAACAGTTTATGCATAATGTGCTAGGTTATAGAAATCATGGCGACCCGCAGCACCTTCCGTACGTTCCGTATTTTTCTTCTACTCCTCGTCCTGCTGTTCGTCGCATTAAGCAGCTGGCTCGCGAAGGCGCGTTCCACTGCCTGGGACCGGCCGTTGTGGGTGGTGGTGTATCCGGTCAATGGCGATGGCAGCGATGCCTCGGCCCGCTATATCAGCGATCTGCGCGCCGAGGCGTTTGTGCCGATTGAGGAATTCATGGCACGCGAGGCGCAACGTCACGGTCTGAAACTGGCGAATCCGGTCACCATGAAACTGGCGCCGCCGGTCACGAAGTTTCCACCCAAACCGCCGCCGAACGGCGACACGCTCGGCGTAATGACCTGGAGCCTGAAGATGCGGTATTGGGCGTGGAAAAACGATACGTTTAAAGGCCCGTCGGCGGACATCCAGATGTTCGTCGTGTATCACGACCCGAAGCAGTATGACCGGCTCGAGCATTCGTTCGGCCTGCAAAAGGGCTTGCTCGGCGTCGTCAATGCGTTCGCGGATCGTCGGCTTGAGGGGCAGAACAACGTGGTCATGGCGCACGAACTGCTGCACACGGTCGGCGCGACGGACAAATACGATATGCGCACCAACCTGCCGATACACCCGGCAGGTTTTGCGGAACCGGACAAGCAACCGCTGTATCCGCAGAGCAAGGCGGAGATCATGGGCGGCCGGATACCGCTTTCACAGACGAATGCGGAAATCCCCGGAAATCCGGGTCAGACATTGATCGGCGCGGTCACCGCTGCCGAGATCAACTGGCTCAAATAGCGCTCACATCGTCGCTGGTTACCTGGCCAGCGGCTCGAAAGCCAGGTCGAGCACTCGTCACTCACTTGGCGAGCGTTGCTGCATGTCGTACCACGCGGCGTAGACGGGGTCCGGCCACAGCGATTGGAACCACGCGATCACCGCACGGACGTCCTGCTCCGACAATTTGTCGCCCCATGCGGGCATATTGCCCTGCCCATCCGGGCTACCGTTCCTGATCATCTGGATCAAAACGGCGGTGGAGTGATGCCACGCATGGCCGGAGCCATCGAGCGGTGGCGCGGGGTACCGGCCGTCCGCCCCAGGCTGGCGCCAGTTGGTCGCGCCAGCCGCGTTTTCGCCGTGACATCCGGCACAGTTGGCCTGGTAGACCTGCTGACCCGTGGCGATCTGCTCTGGATCATTGATACGCTTGACACTGCTGCCGGCCATGGTCTCGACCGTTGTCGAGTCACTCGCGCGTTCGCAGCCGACGAGCAACGGTACCGCCCCTATAAAACATAACAGTGTGATTCCGGCAATTTGCATGCGAATCCGTCCAGGAACACTTGCGATGGGTTTGTCGCGGGTTGGCGCGCACGACCACACGAAACTATTGGGGAACCGGTGCGTCATGCCCCGCAGGGCGGACCCATCTAGAGGTCGTCGTCACCCAACGGCTGTTTACGTGACTTGGCACCACCCTTCTGCACCTGCGAAACGCCGGCCGCCAGCGCCAGCACGCCGATCAGAATCAGGATAACCGGGGTCAGACCGCGCAGCAGCTCGGCGAACGACCACCACCAGACGGTAAGCCCCCACATGCCGAATGAGATCGATATCAATCCAAGTATGATGCTGTTCATCCCGTTTTTCCCGATAAAAAATATGTTTCTAACGCATTATCCAATGTAAATCAATTTAATGCTAGATATCGTCCGCCGACAGATCGCACGCCAGAATTTCGTCTTCCGACCTCTTGCGGTTCTTCAGATCGGTATTGAGCACCCTGAGTGCGTAACCAACGATCAGCAAATTCGCCGCGCCGGTGAATACGAATGGTGCATGCGGGCCGATGGCGTCGAACAGAATACCGCCAATCAGAATGAAGAATACGATGCCGATTGTACCTATCGTATTGAATGCGCCGATCACCGAACCTCGCAGCTCCCTGGGCGCAAGATCGACGGTCAACACCTGTGGCGCCACCAGGCACCCTGCCTGTCCCGTCGCGAATAACACGGTGGGCAGCAGTATCCAAAAATCGAACGGATTCACAACGAATCCCAGACCGACAAATCCGATACCGGACAGCGCCAGGCCCACCGCAATCGCTGCGACACGACCGCAATGCTGAATAAATATACCCCACAGCGGGATCGTGATCAGCACGACAATACCGACCAGGCCCAGAATCATACCGGCATGCGCCGCAGCGTCCACCTGGCTGATACCAACCACATCGGCAAAATAGATGTACCACATCATCAGAAACAGCCCGACCAGCACCATGTCGTTACGGGAAAAGAACGCGGTGATAAACGTCAGACGCAAATGACGCTCGCTCCGGACCAGATTCCAGATACGGCGGAGCGGCACCTCGGTTTTTACCAGACGCGGCGCCACATCGATCAAACAGGTCTTCGTAAGCCATGCGCCGATCAGCCCGACAACGCCGATCATGCTCATGACCGCGATCAGGCCAGTATGTTTCGGTATCTGCATCAGCACCAAATACACAATCGTCGCACCGAGTGCCATCATGAACGCCGTGTTGGCCATCAGGCGCGGCCGATTCTCGGCATTGGAAAAATCCCCGGCGAGGGTCGCGAGCTGCGGCCATACGCCACCGGTGCCCAGGGACATGACGACCCGCGTCAGGAAGTAGATGGTAAGACCGCTCAACCCGAAGAACGCGCCAATCTCCAGACTGAAAGGCGACAGAAATGCGCCGATGGCGGCAGCAAAAAACCCGTACGTAATGATTGGCACACGCCCGTAACGATCGGACAGATATCCCAGATATCCGATCAACACCAGATCAAGGACTTCGGTAATTACGTTCACGCCGGCATTGATTGCGCCGGCATTTGCAAACGGAATATTCAGGAAATTGCGCAGATACAGCGGCTGAACCGCAATCTCCAGTGTCATGAAAATCATGCACACCGCCGAGATCAGGTACAGTGCATTCTGATGATGTTCCTGTGCCGAGCCTTGCAACGATTGATCTCGCATAACTTGTTAACGTGAACGAGGCACAATGGTCACCCTGTCTCTGCACGGGACACTGAAGTAGCTGCCGGATGTAGCACGACACACGAAACCAATTTTTCTGACCCTCTCTTATGCGCATTCACAGTATAACTCCAGACAGCGTCGCAAAATACGATGAGCCATCGTGATCACACATGGGAGTAGTCAATGATTAACAGTCGTATTCTCGATTCGATCGGCCGCGGAAACCGGCACCGACGCAGCAATCACATGCCTAGCCCGGAATCTGCAAACAACGCAAACGGGAAAGGCTTGATAGACACAGGCAACATCGGCGGAATGACAACGGACACGCCCGCACATCGCCCACACCTTCTGAATAACCGGAGGTCGGCCGTAACGGGCGCTCAGATTCTGGAAGCCAGCGGATAGACCACCGGCAACTTCCACGCCTTGTCGAGCATGACAGAAACCAGGCCAACCACCGACAACAGCAGCACGGCGAGCATCGAGAAACTGAAGAACACCTTGCCAAGGCCCGGGATGACGAGGGAGAACGCCGCTAACACGCCCCACATCCAGATAATCAGACCCTGCTTGGCGTGGAAATACACGTACTCATCTTCACCATTAATGATCAATGGCACAAAGCAAAGGACGCCCAGGTAACTGAACGACGCGAGTATCCGTGATCTCAACGTGCCCGTGGTATGCAACACTGCTGTATTCATTCCTGTGTCCTCACCAGCTGGTCTTCCATATCCAGAGCCGACTGCAACTCGGACTCTTCCTCATTCTGCATTTCTTCCGACTTACGGCTTCTGACATAACCGTAAACGGCGGCCGCCCCTACCGTACCGAGAATGATCGGGCCCCAGATGCCAAGTCCGAGACCCAGGCCCAGACTGGCGCCCTTGCCGGTCCAGATCGTACCAGCCGCGGCGGTCTTCAAGGTAGCACCACCGGAAGATACGGCGGTCTTGGCGGCGACTGCACCCTTGGATGCGGCGCTCTTGCCCGCGGCCGTCATACCCGAACTCGCCGCCTTGGAAGCACCGGCGGTCGCTTCGGTCGACGTGATATTCATGCCCAGTGCGCTGCCCTTGCCGGCAGCTGCGTTCACGCCTGCACCACCTTTCATCGTCGTCATTCCCGCGCCCTGGCATGCCGCGCCTTTACCGGCGGCGGCCTTTCCGGCAGCAGCACCCTTGCCACCCAGCGCCTTGCCCGCCAGCGCCTTGCCTTCGACGACTTCACGGGCATTCTCGGCATTCCCGCCCATCGCCTTGCCGACCACGGCCTTGCCTTCAGCGGCTTCGCGTACGTTCTCGGCGTTGCCGGCCATCGCATTACCCTGGGCAGCATCACCACCGCGAGCCATGGCGTTAGCACCCATGGCCTGACGGTTTGCCTCGTTCTCCAGTTCTCTACGCACCATTCCGGCACCGGCCACCGCGATATTATCTGCCGCCATGTTACACCTCCTTATCTGCTCGATCTTTTGTTCTGTTGTCGTGACAAACCGTCAGCGACTCGAAACAAAAACTGTTACAAAAAAATCCTGATGGTGCGCATCTTTCAATTTCAAACTTACAATCTTTATCCTTGTCTGTTGCCACTTCGATTTCGTTACATTCACCGTATCGATCGCGGCGCAAATAAAAGAGAATTCCCTACGCGTAGCCTTCCACAACCAGGGGATTTTTTCAAGCAAAAGTACCTGCATCGGCATCATCGATTACTCCACGGCAAATGATAACTACTATCATTCAGGAACCCCGCCGATTTCGAAACTACCTTGCCGGAAAAACTGCGACGCCTCGGCACAACAAACACGAACAGCGTTGGCGTAAACTCTGTCGCAGCAAAGGACTGCCAGTCAGAAACGGACAAGAAAATAACGGCTGATTTGAGCGCTTTCTTTAATCATCGGACGACGACTTTTTTGTTTCGATACCGGATGCTGTACGCGAAAATGAGGATGCCAGCCCAACTCATTTCATGCGCTTGCGTTCCGCGTCAAATGACTCCCGGCGCACGTGCCACCGCCCCCATCATTCACTGATACAGTATTTTGACGCTACCAACGTCCGGTAATGCGTTCGCTGCCGTCGTCAATCGCTCGGTCAGTGTCGTGGCACGCTCAACCGTTCCTGCCACCGATAATGGCAGCACGATCTCGACATGCAATCGGCCACCGAGGTAATGCAATGTGACGGTTTTTATCGCGTTGATTTCGTCGATACCCTGCCATTGCCCGCGCAGCCTTCGCAGTACCTCGGAGCGCAACGGCAGCGCGAGGCTGGCGCGCACCTGTTGATCATCCTCGGGATCGATATGCACCGTCACGTCACCGACTTCCTCGATCGAGTTCGTCAACCTTGTCGAGACGGTCTCCGATATCTGGTGCCCTTCCGAAATACTCACCTTGGGATCGACAAGGATATGCACGTCGACAAACGCGTTGGCACCGGTGCGCCGCGTGCGCAACAGGTGCAGCTCGCGCACGCCTTCAACCGCGAGTATCGTGCCCCTGATTTGCGCTACCTTGTCCTGATCGAGGCCGGCATCCATCAACTCGCGAATACTCTGCCAGCCCAGCTCCCAGCCCATCTTGCCGATCATCACAGCAACAATAATCGCCCCGATGGTGTCGAGATACGACAGTCCCGCCATGGTACCGACGATGCCAACGATCACGACCAGCGTCGATACGGAATCACTGCGGTGATGCCACGCATTGGCGCGCAGCAGGTTTGACCGGAGTCGATTGGCGACGCGCACGGTGTAGTGGTAAATCGCCTCTTTCGCCGCCACGGAAACAAAGGCGATCACGAGTGCCAGCATGCCTGGATGGAGCAGCATGCCCGGATTCATGATGCGATCCCCCGCCGCGACGATGATGCCTATCGCCACGACAATCAGCAGCCCGCCAACGGCAACGGTCGCCACCGTTTCTATTCTTGCGTAACCGTAGGGATGTGCGCTGTCAGCATCCTTGGCGCCTTGCTTGGCCGCAAATAACACCAGAAAATCGCTCAGCAGGTCGGAGAAGGAATGAATCCCGTCGGCAACCAGCGCCTGCGACTGTCCGATGATACCGAATACAATTTTGAGCGCGGAAAGCACCAGGTTGATGACCGCTCCGATAATGGTAACCTGACGTGACGCGCGGTAGCGGTCAGTCTGATCGGTGGCGTCTGTCATGTGGTTGCGGGACCGGAGGTTATAGTCGGATGTGCGGCATCGTTGCTGGCGTAATGGCGCTCCATAATAACGACTCGTCTATCGGCACGCCATGAAAACACTACGGCATTCCGTTCAACACCCATCGCAAGCCATCTTCTTTCTTTTCAACCGGCACCTGCACAACGATATCGTGGCATTTAATGCAGCGGCCGGCAGGCGGATGCGGCCGCTGCGACGTGGGCAGGATCGGTGGACCGAGTTTCTTGACCTCGGAGGCCCTCTGTAACATTTCACCCACCGGGGTGATCGGCTGGCTGCCGGCCGGCGGGCCGCCCTCGATCAAATGGCAGTTAGTGCACTCGCCGACAAACGGGTGTGGCATCGGCTCACCCGGCGCGATACGTGGAATATGACGTATCGTCATCAACCGGTATTCGCGACGCGGGCTCACCGTGTTCCGCACCGACTCGGTCAGCGATTGTTCCGCGGGACCGGGTATACGGCCCTGAAAGACACCCGCGGCGACCCGACTGGATAAGGCCGGATTACCGCCGACCATGCGCTCGCCGTACGATTTCCACAAAAGACCGGCGACGATAAGCACGATGAAAAAAATTACGGTCGGATTCGCCGCCAGATTGTGCGCAAGATTTGCCAGCCAACGCATGCCCCGTGCGTTCCCGAAGTTACCTTAATTGATTGGACCAGAGCGCAAGGCCTTCATCATTGCGCAGCTGGCACTTCCGGCCACTGATGACGATGTCCTTTGCATACAGGACCGGATTGGACGTCACTCTGTCGAACTGAAAGGCGATCCCCGCTACCGGCGTGTTCGGGTTCACCATGCAGCCCAAGTACAGCAGGTACCAGTCCGGTGCCAGCGAGATCTCGCGCGCCGCTCCCGCCGGGTCCGCGACAACGACATGGACCTGGCTCCAGTCCACATCCGCACCGCGCACCATAATCTGCTGAACCTGGCCCTCGTAGCGGCGGGTGGTTCCGGCTTCAAAGGGGACTAATCCGACCGCAGCGATATTCCTTGCCTGGACCGGCGCGGCCGGCGCCGTGGCCACCCCTGAAAACTGCTGCATACCACCACCCGTCGCGTCCGGAGTGGTACTCGTTTGTGGCCATGCGGCCTGGACAGCGGCCGGCTGCTGCGTGTCAGGCGCCTGGGGCGCATCTACCGGACCGGCGTCTTGAACCACATGCGCGAGGCGATGCCCGACGACGTTGCGATTGCCCTGATGCTGACGGTCCCAGAAATTATCCGGCAGCAAGGCTCCAATGATAAGCCCGATTACAAAAATAATACCAAGGCTGGTGATCCACTGCTCCGGCTTCATCTCTCTACAACCGAACGTCGTTATACTTGGACGAAACTCGCCGGTGTCATTCGGCCATCGCAGGCACGGACGCCTTGCGACGGAAACTCCGCCGTGGCTTCTGACCTGCCTCGACCGGCGTCACCGAAACGATAACATCGCGCACGTGGGGAATCTCATCGAATATCCGCTGCCGGATCTCCGCCGCTATCCGGTCGCTTTCGCTGACCTTGATGCCGCGGTTGATATAGAGGTTGATATCAAGATGGGTATCCTCACCGACATTCCGCCCCCTGAGATAGCAGACACCGTCAACCTTCGGATGCTCCTTGGCGATGCGATAGACGTCCCTGAGCACGTCGATATCGACCGACGAATCCATTAATCCCTTCACCGCATCCATATTAAGTTCGATGCCGATCTTGGCAACCAGAACTCCGACACCAATCGCCGCAATCTCATCGGCGATCGGAAATCCCGAGACCGCGAACACGATCCCGATCAACACGGCGACCGAGGAAATCGCATCGGAACGATTGTCCCAGGCGTTCGCAATGATCGCCGGGCTGTTGTTCTCCCTGCCTACGCAACCCTGGTAACGAAACATCAACTCATTCACCAGCACCGATACGCCGGCGCCGAGCATCGCAAAGGCGTTGGGGGACGAGAGATTGCCGATAATAATCGCGTGCAGCGATTCGTACATGATATACAGCGCGCCAAAGAACAGAATCAGCCCGACAATCGACGACGAAATGTACTGGATATTTCCGTAACCGTAGGGATGATCCTCGTCCGGGGGTCGCGACGACAGCTTCAGGCTGAATAACGTAACCGACGTTGCCACAACGTCAGCGCCTGAATGAACGGCATCTGCCACCAGGGCCGCGCTGCCGGTAATGATTCCCATGGCGCCCTTGTAAAATACCAAGCCGATGTTGACGAATAACGCCCACCACACGACCTCGTCCCGGCATAGCTTGCAACGTTCGTATCTCATTTGTGCAAATATTCCAGTATCGCCTGCCCGGGGACCCGATAGTTCCCACCCACCTGCTTGCCACGCATTTCTCCTGCGCGCAGCAACCTGATGACACTACGCCGGTCCGTATTCAGAAATCGCGCGACGTCGGCCGTGTTATAAATTCTGTGCGGCTTGATCTCTCGCGTCGACAGGTCATGCAGATCCTTGACCGCGACGATCATCGAAAGCACCGCGCCGGCGCGCACCAGGGCTGTCCAGATCATCTTGTTATCTCCGGCGTCGCAGGTATCAATTGCCTGTACAGCTCGGGCTCGAGGACCGGATTATCCGAGCCTCCGAACGACATATGAACATACTCCATACGCGAGAACCCCGTAACGTCTGCCAGCATCTTCCAGGGGAAACGGCTGATTTCCTGGTTATACATACGGAGCGCTTCGTGATACTGGACCGTTCTCAGCGAAATGCGATCCTCCATCTCGATCAGGGAATCCATCATGTGTTTGTATGTTTCGGATGACTTGATATTCGGATACTGCTCAACAACCGCCAACAACCGGCCGATCGAAGATTCCATCCCGCCGCTACCGGCCAGCGCCTTTTCCATCGACTCCGCGAAGCCCTTATCTATCGACGGCAACCCCTGAGCCCCGGCCGCGCCGGCACCACCACCCTCTGCAGCGAACTGTTTTAACAGATCGGTCTTCGCGTCGTCCGGAATCTTCGAGTTCTTGACAATTTCCGCACGCAACTTCGATGTCGTCGAAAACACGTCATGCTCGAGTTCGGCGTGACTCAACGTAAGCTTGACAAGGTTACCGAAAAGATTCGCGCGGCGTTGATACGAAGCATCCATATTGTATTTCTTCGAAATCGAGTCCTCTCGCAGCTTGATAAAGTGATTGAATTTGATCGCCATGATCGCCATGGTCAACACCAACCCCGCCACGGTGATCCAGAGCATCACCTTGAGATTACGCACCCGGGTGACTACCGCCGGCGGATTCAGCTCGTCGTGATAGAGCTCGCGCAGTAACGCGCCGGGCTGCTGGATGCGCCGGAACTCGGCGTTATCCAGCTCATCGTAACTGTCAAATGATTGAGGCATAAACGATCACCGCAAGTAATTTATCAGATGAGCCCGAGTTAGCGACTATTTCGCCGCCGTTTCCTCAAGTTCGTTCGCGCGCTTGTAATGCTCTACGGCAGTCTCGCGATTACCCTGCAGCTCATAGGCAAAACCGATCGCGCGATGTAACTTGGATTCATTCGGTCGCAGCTCGAGCGCGGCCTTGAAGCACTCGATCGCCTTGTCATGCTGCTTCAGGTGATCGTAGGCGACACCCAGTTTGTATTTCAGGTTGAAATTTTCCGGATTCCGCTCGCTGGCCAGCTCCAGCAGGGAAACCGCCTTGTCGAATTGTTCGAGCTGTGTATAGGCAATACCCAGCACCGACGCGATGCGGACGGAATCCGGGTGCGTCGCCTGAGCCTCCTCCAGCAGCGCGACCCCGTCTTCGATTTGCCCCGTTTTGAGATAGCTCATGCCCAGATACAGCGTGATTTCTGGATCTTCCGGGTCCTCCTGATGCAGCGTCGCCAGCAATGGCAGGGCCTTCGCATAGGCCTTCTTCTTGGCATAGGCAAGACCTTTGTTGCGGTAAAAATTGGCGCGCGTGTTCTCGTCTATCGTAAACAGGGAGTGAAATCCCGAGATCATGCCATTAGCCACCCGCTTTGCAACGTTGGCGCTCGCCACTGCGTACAATTCCACCGTGTCACCAATGTTCATTCGCTGAGTCATTACGTCCTACCTCCAACAGGTAAATTTTTATCAGTTTCGTTCGCAACCGCCGACCCGGACTCCGACCACTGGTTTGCTATCGGAGCATCCGAATCCCACCTTATCGATCCTCGACATATCATTCCGCGCGTCCCTCTCATCAACACCAGTCAATCATCCTATAAACGCAGCTTGATAATGTGGCACGCGATACACGGCCCGCGGTCCTGATGCGGTTGCTGCTTGTGATCCGCCTGCGCCTTGGTGATCGGCGGCGGATTCATCGTAACCATATCCGGATCGGGCGTCAGCTCCCAGCCGGTACCAATCGCATGACAGTTGGTACAAGGGCCACGATCCGGATGCGGCCGCTGATCGCCCGGCAGAATCATCGGCGCCCCTTCCAGCTGCGCAAACCCGAGTTCCGCATCGGTTCGCAGCGTCAGAGACATGCCGCGCACCTGGTAACGCCCTGCGGTATCCATCACATTCGTCTTGCGCAACACCGTCATTGACGACTCCTTCAGATCCTTGACGGTCTTGGTTGCAGCCTGGAATTCCTCCAGTGTTGACACCGCGATGTTGTTGACTTGAGTAATCACATCGCCACCCAGTAAACCCGACATCGACGATTCCATCGATACCTGGCCGACCAGTATTCCGAGAAGACCGGAGGGAAACCGGAGTTTGCCCCGCAATTCACTATCGAGCCGACGCACATCCATGCCCATCCAGTGCGCCTCGTCCACCGCCATGTTTTTCGGAATAAAGTTGGGCGGAACCTCGGGCGCAAATTCGTTGCCCGGTAGCGGCGATCCCGCCATGGCGGGTTGGCCCTGGTCCATCGCCACACCGTTCATTCCCATGTTGAATTCGTTGCCTGGCGGCGGCGACCCCGCCATGGCGGGCTGACCCGGGTCCATCGCGACACCGTTCATTCCCATGTTCGTCGTGTTGGCGATCGCGACAAATTGCGGGCCGCCCGGTTGTTGCGGCGCCCCAAACATTGCCTGCACTGCAGCCGCGTTGCCACCGGAATCCAGATGGGCGGCATTCATCGGGTTCATGTTCTGCATGTTGGCAATCGCACCGGCGTCGTTCGGGACACCTGGCGCCGGAAAGTTCCCGACACCGATGCCGGGCACCGATGTCAGCGTGCCATCCGCCTGCAACGCGGTGTTCGACGACGACCGCGTCACGAAATTATCGCCATACAACGCAAACATCACGGTCACCGCCAGGATGATCAGAACTACGCCAGGAAAGAAGCCGTCGAATTTCATCTCTACCCATCATTTCCAATAGTTCATGGACGGAAGAAAAGCATTTTGACCGCGATCGCCAACATGATGGCCATGTAGAACCACTTCAACGCCACGATCGGCAACACCTTCATCAATTTAGCGCCGAGGATGCCACCGAAATACGCGCCCGGGATCATGATCAACGCGAGTGTAATAGGGGTCTGCCACTCGATCAGCCCGGTGCTGATGCCATGCGAAAATGCCACGATGGCGCCGCCGACCGATGCCCAGAATACCAGCACGGAGCTGTTCGCGATCGCGTTACGCAGGGGCACTTTCCCGAGATATCGCTGCAACGGCACCTCGACCACGCCACCGCTGATACCCAGAATACCGCTGATCAGGCCCATCGGCAGTCCCAGTACCGCATGCCTCGTTGCGTTTTCCGGTGTGCCGATGAACGATACCTGCTCATCCTGATCGCCATTCCCCGTTGCCAGCAGATCGTCCATGATTTCGTCATCAGAGGCGCGCCGCGCATCACCCGGGTCCTTGACCAGGATATGTTCCTGATCGTCGACAAAAATCTCCATGAACGCCTTGATTGCCATCAGCAATGCAAAAATGCCGAGCATGTAGTAAATCACAACCTCGGTGACCGAATTGCCGATGAAATACCCGACGACGACACCCACGACTGCCCACGGCGCAAGCGCGCGAACGTTATCCCACATCACCAGGCCTGCATTATGGTTACGATAGGCTGAGGCGCCGTATACAAAGATATTGGTCAGATAGGCTACCGGGCGGATCAGGTACATACCGTAACCGAAAAATACCATCATGCCGGCGACCTGAATGACCCCGCCACCCATGGTCATCATGCCGCCGGTAATACCGGCAATTAATGCCAGCAACGCCAGCCCGAGGATGTTCTCGAGCGGATGTCCACCGATGCGCGGCCCGAGCAGATGTTCCGGATCGAGAATCGCCGCGGAAATACCCGGGTCCAGCATCATCGCCGCCGCCGCTGGATTGCCACTCACGGCGCCCGCCATAGGTGGCACACCGGGATTATTGCCCGCGATGTTCATGCCGAACAGCGGACCGGAACTACCGGAAACCCGCGCCTGCGCCTTGGCCCACCACGCGGCGGCCCCGCCGGTCATGCCACCGAAGCCTGCCGGTGACACCATGCCGGCGACCTGCACCACGGACGGCGCATTACTGGCCCCCATCCCCGCCGCCTGCGGACCCGGCGCGCGCGCTGGCGCAACCGCGCCTTTGCTGAGCTTGAATTTAAGTACATCCTGGAAATGCGCCATGATCACATGCGACGGAACAGCAAATCCTTCAACAGTGCCGTTGGGACGAGTCACGGCAATACTGACGCCGACCAGTTCACCACGTCCGTTTACCAGCGGCCCGCCGGATTGCTCCCAGGTGTAAATGGCATTGGTGGCTAGCAAGTGCGACACACGGACCGTCTCCGGCTGGATCGTCATGTTGATACCGGTCAACGATCCGGGTCTGACCAGCGCATTCCCCTGAACACCCTGCCCGAAACCGAATACCGAATCCCCTGTCTGCAACACCTGCGTATCCGCAAGCGTCAGATAGAGGAAGCGATCCTGCGTCAGCATCTTCAGTAAAACGATGTCATGATCGGGCATCGATTTGACGATCGTTGCGTCATACCGCTTGACGCCCTGGGGCGTTTTTACCATCACATTGATGGCCGGCAGTTCCACTACCGAATGCAACGTGGTCAATACATAGCCGCCTGAACCGACGATCGCGCCCGATGCCAGCGTGCCGGAATTGATGCCGGGTCCGCTGATGCCGACCACCGCCGGTGGAATCGCCTCGTAGAGAAACTGGATGTCGGGATTGGCTGATTCCTGGTAGAAACCGCGAATGGCGAATTCCTCCAGTTCCACCTCGCCTTCGTTCATCGCGCCCCGTATCAGGTAGAACCCCCAGATAAATGTCAGTATCAGCGCCGCAGTAAGCGCGAAGGCCGGGATACGCCACGGGCGTTTGCAGAACAACACTGTGTTCGGGACGAGTTGAGCGGCTTTGTGTCCAGGTTGCATACTTTAATATTCCTGCTAAAACCTCAAAAAACAGCCAAGTTCATCAGCGCACCGTGATCATGACGTAGATCGTGGACAGCACCAGGAACAAAAACATGATCGGCAAGCCCCAGCGCAAATAACTCCTGAAATCGAGTGTCGCATTGCCGGACATCGCATCGCGCATTTCGGGGTGTGCGGCGACAAAACGTTCGAGATGCGAGGCCGCCACCGACCCCGCCGTCGCGCCGGTCAGCGACGCAGACGACCCTGCCAGTATCCCCAGCGACAAGGCCCACCAGACGACCGGATCACCGGCCGAGAGATACATGTCGCCGGCCACGGGCACCAGAAACGCTGTCGCCGCACCGGCATTCAGAAATATCGCCGCCACCGCCGCCAGCCACATCAACACAATCAATTGCAGCACTTCATAGCCACCGCTTACACCATAGATAAACCACTCAAATCCCCGCAGCACACCGGCCGCCGCCAAGCCACCGACCATGACAAACAGACCGGTGAAAAATAATATGTCGCCACCGCCACAGGCGGAAAACAGTGAATCCCGATCAAAGCGTCCAAGCGACAGCGCCAGAAATCCGGTCCACAACGCTATCCACGCCGGGCTGAGACCAAAACGCTCCGCCACGAGAAACCCGATCAGTGCAGCCGCCAGCAGCACCAAACCAACCTTCAGCAAGTATGGCTCATACGGTTGCTCGCGGACCGCGTCTCGCATCGCCGCCACGAGTTTGCCATTACCTGGAGAGCGCCCGCCATCGATATCGATGTCGTCGCGTCGCCACTGAAAATACGCAAACATCGCCGCCAGCAGAATCAGGCACGGCACCATCATGCCACTGATGAAATCGATGAAATGCAAATGAGCGGCCGACGCTATGATCATATTGGGAAAATCGCCGATCATGGTGGAAGCGCCACCAAGATTCGACGCGACAACCTCGGCAATCAGTATCGGGATCGGATTGATCTCTATCTGGTGACAGATTGCCAGGGTCACCGGCAGGATTACCACCATCGCCGAGAGATTATTAACCAGCATCGAGAGCCCGTATGTCCCGAGCGAGAAGACCACCAGCACCCACCAGCCGTTGCCCATCGAATGGACAGCCATACGTTTGGCGACCAGGCCAAACACGCCGGATTTAGCCAGCAACGCCGACACCAGAGACATGCCAAATATCAGCGCCAGCGTCTCGAAATAAATAGCATCAATCGCCTGCGCAAGCGGGTAGATGCCGGACACAAGACCGAACAGCAACATGACACCGGCACCGGCCACGACCGCCGTTTTCCGCTCAACGATACCGCGGAATATCAGCGCAAACACGCTACCAAATATAGCGATGGCGATTAACGCATTGGCGCTCATCAGTCCAGTACGCTCTCCAGATCTAGCGACAGATCCTTGCTGGGATTCGTTGCCACAGCGGTGCTGCAACCTTTCGACTTGCTGCAGCCCGCCGCCTGCTCGCAGCCAGCCGCGGCCTCCGCAGGAATCGCCGCCGCTTCCTGCACGACGCTTCGCACGGTTTCTGACTGAAACTTGATCTGCACCAGCCCGAGATTGGGGATGCGCCGGCTCATATTATGATGTACGACGTCGGTAATACCGTGCGCTTCCTCAACGGTAATGTCAGGGTCCACGAGCAGCACGACCTCGGCCATGAGTTCCTGACCAATATATCGCGTGCGCAGGTGGTTTACCTCGTGTACACCCTTCGTCGACTTCACGATCTCGACGATCTTTTCCCGCATCGGCTTGGACACCGAGCGATCCATCAGCCCGCGATATGAATCCCGGAAAACCTCTCCGCCAAGGAACATCAGATGCATTGTTTCGAACAATGCGACCAGCGTATCGATCCACGGCATACCCAAATAGTTCGCGCCGATGATACCGACCGCCACCGCCGCCGACGAACTCGCGTCAGCGTGATGGTGATGCGACAGGGTACGCACCATCGGACTGTTGGCTTCGATGGCGACGCAGCGCGAGTAGTAATACATGACCACATTGACGGCGATCGAGATCAACGCTGCCCATAACGCGATCAGGTGCGGTGTACGATGGGTGCTGCTGTCCAGCAGAAGTTGCAAGGCATGGATAAAAAGCAGCGCGGTAATAAACAGAAACACGACGCTGATCATCAGCGACAGAATGAATTCGATTTTTCCGTGACCATACGGATGATCACGATCCAGCGGCTGCCCGGAAACATTAACGCCGACGATCACCAGTATCGATGTCACGACATCCTTGGCCGAATACATCGCGTCTGCCAGCAGCGCGCTCGAACCAGCGATCAGCCCGATAAAGCTCTTCATCAGCATCAGCGCCGAGTTGGTTACCAGACCGACCCAGCCGACTGATCTAAAACACCACAGACACTCTTTATATCTCATCGCGACGTATCGCTCCGGCTGCGAACACTCATTCAGCTACCAACAAACATCTGATCGTTGCATTTACGGTCCGTGCAAAACACAAAACACCGCATCCAGCGAGCAACTGATCCCGTCCAACGCTGCCGTTATCCTGCAAACCGTTCCGCAGGCAATGCGCTATTCGCGCTTGCGAGCCAACTCTTTCGGGCCCATGGTCGCGCGCATCAATTCCCTGTTGCGACCCGCACTCTTGCGGCGGCCTCCTTTGGCTGCCCTGAATACGACCGCCAGCAATGCGAACGCATAACCGACGATGAACGCCATCACTACAACAACAATCAATGGCACTTGAACCGGCGGCCCGACCAATAAATACACCGGCACCATACTCATGTTTTGTGACGCAAAGATGCCGATAGCGACTATGACTAATAAGTAAAAAATTACCCTTAAAATAAACATTACCGTGTTGAGCGCGCGCGTATCTTTTCTGTCACGGGTTAGTCTGTCAGTGCTGCCAGCTTCCGTCAACAACAACAGCAACAAAAAGAAATACTTAATAACAACGATTGTTATTTATTTCTGCTCGCTCAACACAAAACTGCGCGGACTGCTATGTGAGAACTACCGGAGAGAAACGACGGACTACAATGCATCGGCGTGGCAAACAATGATTTTAAATTTTGTGCGCGACACACCACATGCAAACGTAATGAGAATAGTTTCAATAAACGAGAACTCGTCAGTGCTTAATCGCTACAAGAATCTGCACGGTAATACAATCCTGCGACGGTGGCTCACGGCAGGGGCCATGCCCGCGCGATATGCGCACGAGTATTCGTGCCATTGACGGTACCGTGCGTCTTTATCGCAATCGCAGGTGCTGCGGGAGGTCTGCGGACAAACTCAGTATGCCCCGGCTATTCCGGCGCGCCGATCATTTCGCCCAGCTGGTTCCAGTACATCGGCGGGAGATCCATCGCCAGTTTGATGGCGCCTTCGGCGGCCGCAAAATTCGCATCGGCCACTTTTACCACGCGGGTATCGCCGTACTCCGCCAGCTGATCGGCAATCATTTCGTCAAGACCGTGGATCAAGGAGCCACCGCCCGCCAAAATAATGTTCTGCAACACCGCGTCCTGCACCGACGGATCAAACGTGCGGAGCAGCGCCGTCACGTTCTCGATAATATCGGGCACGATCGACTCGCAAACGTTACGGATCTGATCCTGCACCGAATAGACTACCGGCCGGCCATCCGCCCGGAAATTGACGTTAATGATACCCGCCGGGGAATCGCCGACAAACGAGTGTTGCTCCTTGATATGAGAGGCAATCAGGTTGGTCAACTGGATATCGGGATACGCCTCCTGCAACTCCGCCTTCAGCTTGCCATCCAGATAATCACCCGCCTTGTGCAGCGTGATCTGGTCTTCCGGTCCCGGCATCATGCCCTTCAACGCCGCGATGTCGATAGTGCCGGCACCGATATCAATGACGATCGCATTCAGCAGAATATCCAGCCCGTAGGCGACCATAAACGGCTCGGAAACTACCAGCGCGGTATCCATCACTTCCTGCGCCATGTTCAACAGCAACGTTTTGTCCGCCGCGGAGGCACGGGCGGGAATACCGATGACGCCTGCAATTTCGTCGCCGTCTTCGGGCTGCGCCAGCTGGAGCACATAGTCGATCAGGTGTCTGGCGACATCCAGGTCGCGATCGCTCAATTCCTTCAACACGCCCTCGCCCAGAGGGTACCGCAGGTCCAGATAGGAATGTTTGTCCAAGGCCTCCTGCCCGACCGCATACGGCTTGCCCAACAGCTTCACGCCAATCAGATCCTTGGGGTAACCCACCACCGATCTCACCATCTCCCTCGTGCCACGACTGGTCATAATCGCAGTACGTGATGTTCCGAGATCAATCCCCAGCAGCAATTGATTATCGTTTTTATGCGCGGCGCTCATGTGTTATGTCCCCTGCTATCGGTTAACGTAATACCTATTCGCAATCGAGTTGTCGACGCCTACTCAGTCGTCGTCGATTTTTTTTCCTTGAAGAATCCACTGACCAATCTCGCGCCATCTTTCGCGCCCAACGCGATTCCCGATACGGACTGCATTCCGACGTGGACTATCCGGCCCACCCCGTTGCCCAGCGCGTTGAAAACGCCTCTCCCCAAGCCCTCGATCAGTATCGTTTTCTCCAGTTTTTTTTTCTGCGCCGCCTCACTACTCGAGGAGGATGTTGCTGCCGTTGCCCGGCTGGCTGCTACGGTTGCCTGCGGCGTTGCACCGGCATCGAATGGCACGCGCGGCTGACTGCCAACCTCCGCAGCACCGGTAACGACGGGGCGCTTCGGTATCGGCGCCCGTTGCTTCGGCCGAAATCGTGGCGACGGCTCCTCGGCGACACGCGAAACCGCACGTTGCCGCTCCGCCAGCCGCATCTTGAGACGGTCGGCATCCGAGATTCCGCCGGTATCCGGCTTCTTGACCACGAATTGACTTTCGGCTACCGCGCCGGCGAGCTCGCGTATCGCCTCACCCAGTTCGTCGCGCTGAACCTCGCGAGCGGGACGACTAACCGGTGCTGGCCGCGGCGCGAACGACGGCCGTTCCTGTTGGGGGGCGTCCGCTGCCGGACGCGACGGAGCCTGAACTTGTACATCCGGCATCCGGCGCAACGGCGGCGGTGAAACCGACGCGTCCTGCGCCATCATCGGAACGGGGGCGGCGCTGCGCCGCGGTTCTACTCCACGTTTCGTGCTGCTCGCCGATATCGCCACCGGCGCCGGCGGCGGCACCGCCGTCGGTGGATCTGTTACATGTGGCGATGTCGCCCGTGAAGCTATCACCTGCGGGGCCGCGCGGGACACGCCAGTGCTTTCCGGCATCGAGCGACGCTTGAACGCCGGCGTCGGCCGGGTCGCCCACGGCGACGCCGCCATCAAATCGGAAAACTCCGCGGACACGGCCGACTTGTCGCCAACGGGACGGCGCCCATGATCGCCGCGTGTATCGTGCGCGGCAGCGGACGCCGCGCCCGTTCTCAATCGACTCGCCCACGGCGATGCATTCAGTATCTCGCCCAGACTCTGGCCGGCGGAAGCGCCGATCGCCTGCGGAACATGCTTGCTGTCAGGCTTCTCTATATACACTACCGCCGTCGCGGTTGCAGCCGCCTTTTTTGTGGATGCTGCGGCCGATGCTTTCGCGGCCTTTTTCTTTAGCGTTGCCGAACCGGGCTCGCTACCGCCATGACCAGCAGGTTTTTTTGGTGCCGGCACAGACGGCGTCGCGCTACGTTTTGGATTGGCCCACGGTGACGCGTCAAATACACTTAGCCAAGATCCTTCAGGCGCCGCGACATCGGCCCGGTTGACCGTGGTCCTGCGCAGAGTTCTGGATTGGATCGCTGAGCCCTTATTCTTCAGGATCGCGGACGGCTTTCCGCTGACGGATGCCTTCGCAACAGCGCCCCTGGAAGCGACAGGCCTCGCCTTCTTCATCGACGTACGGGCAACCGTCTTTTTGCGAGCGGCCTTCGGAGCTGTCTTTTTCGTAGCCTTGATTGTTCTTTTCTTCGCGGATGCGGCCCGCGACCTTTTATTAGCCACCCCTACCTCCCGCGAACCTGATTCGATTAGCTTATTTTCGGTAATGGAGATTTAGAACCGATTTATACATCAAAGCGTGACAAAAATCTCTCGATTGTTACGGTTAAGTTTAAACAATACGTTGGGTTCGTTCGCCGCATTGCCTATTGCGCGGTCCAGTAACTCCGGAGTCCCTACCGGCTGATTGTTGATCATAATAACCACATCCCGCTTCTGTATGCCAGCCTGCATGGCACGCGAACCGCGGCGGACCTCCTTGACCTGTGCCCCCATCAGCGGCCCGACTCCCGGCAGTCCGCCGACCGCACCGGCCACAGGCTGACGAACAACCTTAAGCTCCATCCCTAACCAGTTAACTTCGTTTCTAAGCCCCCGGCCCGGTAGCGGCGCCGGTACCTGGTCGCCATTCGCCACAATCATATCCAGCCGAACATTCTGACCCGCTCCGTTCCGATCGATATTCAGCCGCGGCCGATCGCCGCTCTGCAGCGCGTTCAGTTCACGCGCCAGCTGATCCGGCGTACGAACCCGTTTTCCGTCGATTTTCAGGATGATATCACCCGCCACAAGGCCGGACGTTTCGGCCAGCGAACGCGGCACGACCGAACTGACAAACACGCCCTTGCCTACCGGCTGATTTATTTGCGTCGCCAGAAACGGCGATACCGGCATTACCGTTGCACCGAGTATCACACGCGCCTCCGGTTCCGCGGCGGCCAGAGTATCGATAGGCATTCCCGGCATCTGCGCCATGCTGCCTGCCTGTCCCATCGGGACCGGCGGCGCCATCATCATGCCCTGCCCGTTGCCTGGCATCATCGCGTTCGGCGCCACGCCACGGTTTTCGGGGCGCAGGTCCTGATTGACGTTCATGCCCGCCACGCCCTGATTCATCCCCGCCATACCGGGCATCCCGCCATTCTGGTTCTCAAGACGGCGATCCTGGTTGATGTTCATGCCAATCATGTCCTGGCCGGCCATACCCTGGCCCATGCCCATCATGCCGGGCGCCATGGCGCCATTCTGGTTTTCAAGACGGCGGTCCTGATTGACGTTCATTGCCAACGTCGCTGGCGGCCGCGCGAACTGATACTGGGGCATCGCGATCGCCATCGCGTTAACGCCGCCCGGATTAATTCCCTGCTGTGCCGGGAGCATCTGGTGACAGATCGTGCAGTTCATCCGCTCGCGGCCATCCGTATGCGGCGCCGGTGTGCCGGCGATGATCGCCGGGCCCGGGTCTGGCCGGATTTGCCGCGCGATCTGCTGCATTACCGGTTGCGTGCCCATCAACATGCCGATCTGGTTCATACCCTGCTGCGCCGGAAGCAGCTGGTGACAGATCGTGCAGTTCATCCGCTCGCGGCCATCCGTATGCGGCGCCGGTGTGCCGGCGATGATCGCCGGGCCCGGGTCTGGCCGGATTTGCCGCGCGATCTGTTGCATCATCGGCTGCGTCGCCACCGCATTGGCGCCTGCTTGCTGGCCGCCAACGATCTGATGACACATCTGGCAATCCATACGCTCACGGCCATCTGTATGCGGCGACCTTGTCCCGGCCGCCAGCGTCGGACCGACCTGGTTACCCGGCGGTTGCATCGCAATCTGCTGCATTGCCACCAGCTGCGCCATCGGCTGCTGACTCGCCATCGCGTCCGGAAATACCGCCGGCAACACGACTTCGGTCTGCACGAACTGCCTGACCCGGTTCGATGGAATTGCGAAGCCGACACCGGAGAATGCGCCGGTCGGCGTGTATATCGCGGTGTTGATGCCGATCACTTCGCCCTGATCATTCACCAACGGGCCGCCGGAGTTGCCCTGATTCACGGCGGCATCCGTCTGAATCAAATCACCGTGGGTGACCCCCTCGATGGTCAGCGATTTACGCAGCCCCGACACAATGCCGCGACTGACCGTCTGATCGAGACCAAACGGGCTGCCGAACGCCAGCACGGATGACGCCACCTGAATCTTCGTGCTATCGGCTAGCTTTGCCGCTCGCAACGGCAACCGGGAATTTATTTTCAGCAGCGCGAGATCGATACCTTCATCCAGCCTGACCATCTGCGCGAGATAACGCTGCGTACCCGAGTCATGGAATACGGTCACGTAGATTGCCGTGGCACCACGCACCACGTGAAAATTCGTAATGACATAACCGTCCGAGTGGACGATGACGCCGGAGCCGATACTTTCGTTGCCGGTGCCGGTTGCCGGGCTGGTAAACTGCACGCCCGCCGATGCCGCACCAGGCGCAACAGTCTCTTGTGCCGCCACCGACGCCGAGCGCGTAACGTTGATATTCACGACGCTGAAACGCATCTGTTCCGCCACCGGCGCAAACCGGCTCGTGGACAGCATCGCCAGATCACCGGGCGGAATGCCGACCGGCATACTGGCCGCCGGCGCCAGGGACTCGGGGGTCCAGCGCGGCTGCATTTGCTGTTGCGGGAAATTGCCGCCGCCATTCGGCATCGGCTGCGCGTTGGCAAACGCGGGCATTGGATCGCCCATGCCCGGCATCGAATTCATCGCGTTGGCGGGCATCTGGTTTTGCATTGCGAACGCCGGCATTGCCGCCTGAGCACCGGCGGCATCGTTGGCCACCGGCCTCGTTGACAGATCGACATGTATGCCCTTGTTGAAGAAATTAACGTACCAGTAGCTGCCGAGCACGATGAGAATCGCGGCTGCCCCGAGGACGTAGAGGTAACGGCGCGTTTCCAGGCCGCACCGGTCGGAGATACCGAAATTAAGCATTCCCATCGGCGCTACTCTTTGTCGCTGACAAGATCATCATCGATTTTTTTGCCGGTGCGGATCTGCGAAACGCCTGCACCGAGCGCGACAACACCGAAGACAATCAGGATAAGTGGCACCAGTCCGCGCAGTAACTCGGCAAACGACCACCACCATACAGCCAGGCCCCATAACCCGAACGATACGCCAAGCAAACCGATGATGATGTTATTCATGGTCGTTTCTCCAAATCCTGTGAGGCCCTGGAGAGACTGCAACACAGCCAAGGCGTGGCCATACGGTACGGCAATGAATTTTCGGTAGTGGCATGGTTTATGGTGTCTTCACCGTCACGGTTATTTCGACCTGTACGCGAACGGCAGAGACCACAAGATCTGCCCGCTCGCAACGCGGCGAAAACTGCTTCAGCACTCTCCAACAGATTTTTGTATTCTGTAGTACGTCAAGTCACGAGTCAGTTGCATCATAAGCACATTCCACGGGCCTGTAAACAACGCAAGCTCGCGCAATTTCTAAAGAAAAGTGCGAACCATTTTCAATCGCAATTAACTTTCGTCACGGCGAGGCGTTCAACGGATGACGGAATTCCGATCGGTCAGCGTTCGTCGGCAATCTGCATGCAAAGACCGCAGGATAATTGTGTCGGCGTCGAGGCGATACGCGGCGCGAATAACCTTGCAATCACTTGGCTTGAAGAAACCCACTGTTTTGGTAACCTAATGTGTGCAACTCTTGATGCATGCACGAAATTCGCGTAGTCGCGGTCACTGCAATCAGGATCCCGCAAGCGGTCGGGCCGTACCGCGGAACACTCGAGTCAGGAAACGACTCGGTACGTGTGCAGCGATAATCACAGGCGACCCAGTTGATCAATAATCATTATTACCCTCGGGCAAGACGAACGGTTCCGTACGTTGACGGCGCATGCACCAGGAGGTCGGCGATATGAGTTCGGATCACCACGAAACACCCATCGGCGAAATGACGCTCTTCGACAGAGTGGAGTTGTATTCGCAATATGGCGCGCGGGTTGCCAAACACGTCGTGGTCAACGTCGCGTCGGGTGTTCGCGCCGCGTTTCAGTTCAATGGCAGCCTGCGCGAAGGATTGTTCCTTGAAAAAGGCATCAAATATACGCGCAGCGGGTTTTACAGAAGGGCCATTCCAATTCTGGAAAAAGTGCTCAAGGACATGCCCGACGACCCCGAAATACTCGTGCATCTGGGGCTGTGCTACACCAAGGTCGGCCAGTCGGACCATGGCATCGACCTGTTAAAAAAGGCGCACGAAGCCAGCTCGCGTTCCACAAAAACGGCGATGATCCTGGGCATCACCTATCTCGATGCGGAAGATTACCAGAATGCCGCGGACTACCTCGAACTCGCTGCCGCAAAAAAAACCGACGACTACAAGATTCGCTACAAACTCGGCGTGTGTCACGACAACCTGAAACAGCATGACCGGGCCATCGACTGGTTTGAGCAGGCGCTCGAGCTGCGGCCCGATATTCCCAAATTGCACCGCGCGCTCGGGTTTTCCTATGAGATCAAAGGCAAGCGCGCCAAGGCAATCGAGCATTTCCAGCGCGCCACCGCGCTCGAGGAACAGGGCACCGGGGTCGACCCCAAGTACTGATCCCCGCTATAATCCGCCTGTTCCCGGTCTCTGCACTATCCTAATTTTCCGGAGGTAACGAATTTGACTCACATGGCGCGGCCTACACATCTTGTCGGACTCACGATGCTGCTCGGCGTCGTGCTGTGCGTCGGTCCCGGGCAAAGCGCGACGGCCGAAGAGGTCAACCTGTATTCGGCGCGCAAGGAAGAATTGATCAAACCGCTGCTCGATAAATTCACTGCCAAAACGGGGATCAAGGTCAATCTCGTCACCGGCTCGGCCGATGCGTTGCTGAAGCGCCTGGAAACCGAGGGAAAGAACACGCCGGCGGACATGTTCGTTACTACTGATGCCGGGCGCCTGCACCGCGCCAAGGCGGCGGGTGTGCTGCAGGCGATATCGTCGCCAGTGCTCGAAAAGAATATTCCCGCTGAATTCCGCGATGCCAAGGGATACTGGTTCGGCCTGTCGCTACGCGCACGGCCGATCATGTACGCCAAGGGTCGGCTCGATCCGGCGGAATTATCGACCTATGAGGCGCTCGCCGATGCGAAGTGGAAAGGTCGCATCTGCGTCCGGTCCTCGGAAAACATCTACAACCAGTCCCTGGTCGCCTCGATGATCGTCGCCAATGGTGAGGAAGCGACCGAAAAATGGGCGGAAGGCCTGGTACACAACCTGGCGCGGCCACCGCGTGGTGGTGACGAGGATCAGATCAAGGCGGCCGCTGCCGGCCAGTGCGACATCACCATCGCAAACACCTATTACCTGGGCGGCATGTTGCATTCCAGAGACCCGAGCGAGCGCGCAGCGGCAGAAAAGATCGCCATCTTCTGGCCGAACCAGAAAGACCGCGGCGTTCACGTCAACGTCAGCGGTGCCGGTGTGACGCGCTGGGCACCCCATCGTGATACCGCGGTCAAACTGCTGGAATACCTGATCACCGACGAAGCGCAGGAATGGTATGCGCAGGTGAATAACGAATATCCGGCCAAACCCGGTATTCCCGAGAGTCCGGCGCTGATCAAGGCATGGGGCCGATTCAAAGCTGATACCATAAGCCTGTCACAGCTGGGGGAATACAACGCGGCAGCAGTCAAACTCATGGACCGGGCGGGATGGAAGTAGCGCCATACTGACGCCTCGCCTTTTCCATAAACCCTATTCGAATGGAAAAGGCACTGTCACCAAACCAACGGAAGCCTCGCCCTGTCCCGCGCCCGCGCTGGCGGCGTTACGCGCCGAACCCATGGGTGGCCGGGACCGTCGCGATCGCGACCTTGATCGCATTGCCGGTCATTACCGTTACAAGTTTCATCTTCGTTCCCGCCGGCGAGGTCTGGGATCATCTCGTCGCCACCGTCCTGCAGGACTACATCGTCAACTCCCTTATATTAATGGCGGGTGTCGCGGCCGGCACGCTGATCATCGGCGTCAGCACCGCGTGGCTGACAACCATGTGCAGCTTTCCCGGCCGCCGCATTTTCGAGTGGGCACTATTGCTGCCGATGGCATTCCCGGCCTACATCATCGCCTACACCTATACCGGCCTGCTGGATTTTGCCGGACCGGTGCAGACCACCTTGCGCGAGTGGTTTGCCTGGTCGTACGGCGATTACTGGTTTCCCGAGATCCGCTCGATCGGCGGCGCCATCGTCATGCTGTCGCTGGTGCTGTATCCGTACGTATACCTGTTGTCGCGCGCCGCGTTTCTCGAGCAGTCGTCGCACGCGATGGACGCGAGCCGCATGCTCGGCTGCGGCCCGTGGCGCAGTTTCCTGCTGATATCGCTGCCCTCGGCGCGCCCCGCGATCATCGCTGGTCTGTCGCTCGCGCTGATGGAAACCCTTGCTGATTACGGCACCGTCCAGTATTTCGGTGTCAGTAATTTCACGACGGGTATATTTCGCACCTGGTTCGGCCTCGGCGACGCTGCGGCCGCCGCACAGCTGTCCGCACTGTTGATGACATTCGTGTTCACGCTGATCGTGATCGAACGCTGGTCGCGCTCGCGCGCGCGCTATCACATGACCGGCCAGCGCTCGACGCCGTTGCCGACGTACCGGCTGCGCATCGGCAAAACTTGTCTGGCGTGGCTTGCGTGCGGCCTGCCTTTGGCGCTGGGCTTTTTGTTACCGGGCGGTCTGCTGGTCAGCTGGTCCATGGCGACGGCGGCATATGTGGTGGATGAACGCTTCTGGCAACTCGTGTTCAACAGTATCACGCTCGCCGGTTCAGCCGCGCTGTTCGCGTTATTGCTGGCGCTATACATGGCCTACAGCAAACGCCTCACCGGCGGCATGGGGACCAACTCGGCGGTACGACTGGCTGCCATGGGTTATGCGATACCGGGGACCGTGATCGCCGTGGGCGTGATGCTGCCGTTCGGCTGGTTCGATAACACGATCGATGCATGGGCACGCGAGACGTTCGGCGTTTCCACCGGGCTGCTGCTCAGCGGTACATTGTTCGCCGTTATGTTTGCCTACATGGTGCGGTTTCTCGCCGTATCGCTGCAGACCGTTGAGGCCGGACTCTGCAAGATCCGGCCATCGATGGATGAAACTGCGCGCTCGCTCGGGCATCGCCCGTTCGAGGTACTGGGCAGGATACATCTGCCGCTGATGCGGGGCAGTATATTGACCGCGATATTGCTGGTGTTCGTCGACGTCATGAAAGAATTGCCGGCGACCTTGATCTTGCGGCCGTTCAACTTCAACACGCTGGCGGTGCGCGCCTACGAACTGGCGACAGACGAACGGCTGATGGATGCGTCCTCTGCCGCGGTCGCCATCGTGGCCGCCGGCATACTACCGGTGATCCTGCTGAGCCGTTCGATTACACTTTCCCGATCTGCGCCGCAGGGTAGAACCGCGATCGCGGAAACAGGCAGGTTGACGGCCCAGCCGGCATAGACAGGTGTCAATATGGATGCTGAATATATTAAAGTGACGCTGATGCCTCTGCTGCAAGTCAACGTCGTCGAGATCCGTTACAAGAATACGGTGGTAACCTCTGACCTCTCGTTTCATGTCAACGAAGGCGAAATTGTCAGCCTGCTCGGGCCGAGCGGCTGCGGCAAGACCAGCATATTGCGCGCGATCGCGGGGTTTGAGCCTGTCCGCGAGGGAGAAATTTTTCTTGGCGATCAATTAATGTCCTATCCGGGCTACGTCGTTCCGCCGGAGAAACGCCGCCTCGGCATGGTGTTCCAGGACTACTCGCTGTTTCCGCACATGACGATACAGAGAAACATCTGCTTCGGTTTGCGCGGTCTGAGCAACCGCGCACAAATTCGTGTCACCGATGAAATGCTGACCATGGTCGGATTACCCGGTTACAACAAACGCTATCCGCACGAACTTTCCGGCGGACAGCAGCAACGTGTCGCGCTCGCGCGCGCGCTCGCCGTGAAACCGCGCCTGCTGCTGATGGACGAACCGTTCTCGAGCCTGGATGTCGAGCTGCGCGCACGCCTGAGCTTCGAGGTCCGGGAAATACTCAAGGATCAAAAGATTACCGCGATTCTCGTGACGCATAATCAGCTTGAGGCGTTCGCGATGTGTGACATGGTTGGCGTGATGAACCACGGACGTATCTTGCAGTGGGACACGCCATTCAACCTGTATCACGAACCCGCCGACCGCTTTGTCGCTACCTTTATCGGCCAGGGCGTATTCCTGCAGGGCAATGTACTGACGCCGGATTCCGTAGACACTGAAGCGGGTGTGATCCAGGGGGACTCCCCGCTCGAATGGCCTGTCGGCACGTCGGTCGATGTCCTGGTACGACCGGATGACGTTGTCCCCGACGAGCACGGACCACTGCACGGCAAGATCGTCAACAAGGTCTTCAAGGGCGAAGATGTAATGTACACGCTGCAACTGCCGAACGGCGCCAGCGTAATGTCCGTATTTCCGAGCCACGAACAATACGACATCGGCGCCATGATCAATGTCCGCATCGCGGCGGATCACGTCGTCGCATTCGCCCGATAACGGTGTGTCATCCGCCTGCCGGGTGAAAACAATACCACCGCCGCAATAGTGTTCGACACCCTGCCGGTAAAAAGGTTATAAAAAACTGCCGCGATGCCACCGATACCGAAACAAAAGATCAGGCTTTCGATATCGAAGCCCGTGTTAACGGCAAGATCAAACAGACTCGGCGGCGACCAGTATTCCGGCTCAAATAACGGGCCCGTCAACCACTCGCGCTGATCAAGCGCCGCTCGACACCGAAACCCCGCCTGCCCCCGGATATACGCCCATTTCCCGCTGAACGAAATCGCGACTGGCGATCGCCGCCGTCTTGAACCGATGACTATCGTAAATGCCAGTCAAATTCGCATCCGGTATTCACAGCTTGCGCGCCAAAGGAAATAGTATTACGATAAAAAAATACGTAATACTACTGGGTTCGCGACATTCGGTACAAAGCAGGGGAAATACACCAAACCCATGGCACAGAAATATCTTCTCCTTATATTACTTGGATTTATGCAATCCTCTGGCGCAGCCATGGCTGCGGTAGTGGCGGCACTGCCCAATACCGAAAAGACGGAAATGCACGGCTCAGGTATGTCTGGTCCGGTCGTCGTTGCCCACAACGAAGCGAGTAATGACTCTCAACCTGAATCGGCCGCGGCGGTGCCGCTGGGTGAGCTGAAGGTCGCCGCGAGCGCGGGCGGGGACCAATCCGATCAGGCGCACGAGCTGGTAAACCAGGTTGAGCGACTCAAGGAACGGATTGACCAACTCGAGCGGGAACAGGACACAATTAAAGAGGCGGCTAAACACGATCATGGCGATAGCAAAGGCTTGCTGCTCAATCTGCCCGCGGAAAATCCTCCGGCCGCGGGGACCAGCAACATTCCACAAGATGGCATTGGCCACGAGCGCCATCCGGTACATAGCGCCAGAGGGCTTTCGCTTAGCGGAGGTATCACCGTTATTGCTCAGGGCAGCGCAAACAACCGCGCAGAATTCGGTGGAAATGGCGCGGAAACCGCTTATTCAACCGACCTGTACATGGAGGGTCCTATCGGTGAGCATGGGGCGTTCCTGTTGAGGTTCGATGTGCAGCAGGGGGCGGGGTTGACGCGTCTCCCTCCGGTTTTCACGAACGCCGACGGAAATACCAATGGCACTAACAACGACCTGGAGTCGTACACCAACCCGGAGTCATTGAATATCAACGAGGCCCGGATCGAGCAGCGGTGGCTCCAGGACAGCCTCACTTTCACCATAGGACAGATCGACCTCACCTCCTATTTTGACCAAAATAACTTCGCGAACAAGGAGACGATTCAATACATCACACAGCAATTCAACAATAACCCAACCATCGACTGGGGCGGCAGCGGCAATTTCTTCGGCGGCGGCGCTGTTATAGATGCCAGGATGACAAATAACGTAACCGCCTCGCTGCTCCTTTTCGAAGGCAACGGAAACTACATCAATTACTTCGATAATCCCTGGATAGGCGCTCAGGTCGCGATAGGCAGCCATCTTTGGGAAGGAAGAGGCGGGAACTACCGCATCTATGGTTGGAAGCGGAATACCCCGCATTGCATGAATGCGAGCGCCCCCGAAATGCTCCTGAATTGTGACTTGATTCCCGTCGCGGATCAGGTGCAGATCAAGGACAGCAACCAGGGCGCGGGCATGAGCTTTGACCAGGAGATTTCGGATTCGCTGGGCGTGTGGGGTCGGTTAGGATACCAGGATAAAGACGTATCGCAGTTCGACAAAGCCCTGCAGTTTGGCGTCGTCAGAACCCATATATTCGCGGGACGGCCGAAGGATTCGCTCGCGCTGGGGTATGGCGCCACGTTCCCGAGCGACCGCTACAAGAATGCCACGGGGTTTTCAAAAACCGAGCAATACCTGGAGGTTTACTACAAATACGTGTTAAGCGGCGACGGATCGACCACCGGATTCCATCTTTCCCCGGACCTTCAGGTTGTCGCCAATCCCGGCGGTAACGACAACATTGACCCGACTTTCGTGTATGGCGTCCGGTTGCAGTCTCATTTTTAGCGGGGTTTCCCGAATGGCACCGCGGTGGGCGCCGCCGCACAGGCCCAGGTCTGCAGACTCGCGCGCGTTTTTGTTCCCGTGCCGGGGCGACTATCGCAACCGCGCTTTATTTCTCAACAATAATTGGAGGTGTTTCATGCTGTTCTCTCGCAATACATTCACCCTTATCGTGTTACTTGTGGCAGCGGGTTTCGTCACACCCCCCGCGACTGCGGCGGACACGCTCAACGTCGTCACCTCGGTCGCACCGATCACTAACATTGTCCAGAACGTAGGCGGCAACAATGTCAGTGTCACGGGCATAGTGCCGGACGGTACGGATTCGCACACCTTTGAACCGCAACCCACCGATGCCAAATTGTTGAGTGCTGCCGACATCATCATCATGAACGGCCTGGACCTGGAAACCCCTACCATCCATCTCGCCGAAAAGGTAAGAAAGAAGAACACCCCCATCGTCGAACTGGCCACCCGCACTATTGAAAAAAAAGACTGGATGTACGACTTCAGCTTCCCCAGGGGAAAAGGTCACCCCAATCCGCATCTCTGGCCGAACATCGCGATGGCCATGCGCTACGCGGAGATTACGCGCGATGCGCTGATCGCCCTCGATCCCGCGCATAAAGACAGCTATTCCGCAAACGCCACCGCCTATCTCGCCAAACTCGGGAAACTCGACGAAGCCATATTCACGTGCGTAAAGAGTATTCCCGCGGGGCAACGCAAGTTGGTCACCTATCACGACTCCTTCGCCTATTTCGCTCCGCGCTACGGCATGACAGTGATCGGCGCGATTCAGCCCGCCGATTTTCACGAGCCCAGCCCGCGCGAGGTGATGCGCATTATCGATCAGCTCAAGAAGGAAAAAGTACCGGCAATTTTCGGTTCTGAAGTATTTCCCAGCCGCGTGCTGGAGCAGATTGCACGCGAGGCCAACACCACATACGTGGATCAGCTCGCCGATGACGAGCTGCCCGGCCCCGCCGGTAGTTCCGAACACACCTTTATCGGCATGATGAAAGGCAACATGGCGTATATGGCCGCAGCGCTGGGCGGAAACAAGGACTGTGTGACACACGTCGATGCCACCAATATTGTCCCGGCACCGTGACCGACGAGCCAGGATACCGATGAGCCACAACCAATGTCGTTACCCAACCGATACTTCTGGTGTATCCTCGCCGCACAATGCGGCGAGATTGTCCGGAATACGGCAGGATTAATACGTTATGACCCTAGCGATTCAGCTTGACGATGTCACGGTCGGTTACGACGACAAACTTATTTTTAGCCGTCTGAAACTGGATATCCCGGCAGGCCGTTTCGCGGGCATCGTCGGGCCCACGGGTTCCGGCAAGACCACCCTGCTCAAGACGATACTCGGCACACAACCCTGCTTCGCGGGCCGTGTATCGGTGTTCGGCCACCGCCACAATAAGGTACCCGCAGGTACCATAGGATATGTACCGCAACTCGAAAGCGTCGACTGGACCTTTCCTGTCACGGTCGAACAAGTCATTCTGATGGGTTTGTACGCCAACAGCCATATATGGCCATGGCCATCGCGTGCCGAGCGCGCGGCGGTTGAGGAACTGGCAAAACGCCTGGGCATCCACGATTGCCTGCATCATCACATCATCAACGTTTCCGGCGGACAACGACAGCGCGCCTTTCTGGCGCGAGCGCTGATTAGCGAACCCAAACTACTCATCCTCGACGAACCCACCGCTGGCGTGGATATCAAGACGCAGCACGACGTGCTGCACTTGCTGGGCGATCTCAACGCCGACGAGGGCATTACGATACTGCTTACCACGCACGATCTGAACGCCATAGCTTCACATTTGCCGTGGGTCGTCTGCTTTAACAATGGACTCGTCGCACAAGGCAAGCCACGCGACATCTTCACCAGCTCGATCCTGACGCGCACCTTCGGCGGCGATATCGTGATCGTGGAGTACGAAGGCCATTTTCTGATTGCCAACAGCACCCCGTTACACATTGGCGAAGCGGGGCATTGACCGTGGACGCCTTCTTCGCCCCTTTCGAATACGAGTTTTTCCGCCACAGCCTGATCGCCGCGCTGTTGGTCGGGATGCTGTGCGGCCTCATTGGCGTGTACATCGTGTTGCGCGGCATGAGCTATATCGGTCACGGCTTGTCACACGCCGCCTTTGGCGGCGCGGTCGTCGGCTTTACCATGAACCTCAACTATTACGTCGGTGCGGGGGCCATGGGTTTGCTCGCGGCGCTGTTGATCAATCAGGTCAGCAAGGGCGGCAAGATAAAGTCGGACGCGGCGATAGGCATAGTCACCACTGCCTTTTTTGCGCTGGGCGTCGCCATCATCAGTGGTGTGCGTAAATTTACCAAGAGCTTCGATGCCGCCCTGTTCGGCAACATTCTGGGCGTAACCACGGACGATTTGTGGATCATCGCGGGTGTCACGCTGATTACTGGCCTCACGATATTTTTCATGTACAAACCCCTGCTGTTCTCCACCTTCGACGCCGAGACGGCCAATATCTTCGGCATCCGTACCGGACGCATGCAACTGGTGTTCTCCGTCATTCTGACATTGTCCATCATCGCGTCGATGAATATCGTCGGCGTCACCATGATCGCGGCCACGCTGGTCATACCCGCCGTCACTGCCCGCATGATGACCGACAGTTTTAGCCGCATGCTGATTTATTCAACGGCGATCGGCGCCGTCATGGGCGTAGGCGGCATGTATGCCAGCTATCTGTTCAACGCCGCCTCCGGGGCTACCATCGTACTATTCGGTGCAGCAATATTCTGCATGGTCGGCGCCATATACCTCCTGCGCAAGCGGCGCGCACTGCATGAACACCTCCATCGTCACGGCGAGTTGCTTCACTCTCACCCGCACGGTCATCAACACGAACATGGGCACGGGCATCCGGATGGCGCGCAGCAAGAGCCCGAACAGCAAAACCGGGCATAGATAATATCCCCCTGATCGGAGATCGCGATCCGACTGCTAGTCCTGAGATACTTCAAGACACCGCAGGAGACGAGGACAAGACGCAAAAGACCAAATCATTTCCGCGGGATCGAGGCCTAGGTTGCGTCGACGGCCGTCAAGGGATCAAGACCCTGGCGATCTCCTCCGAAAAGCTGTCTGCGTGTCAGCGCCTGATGTCTCTTTGCCTGGGGTTTGTCGGCGTTCTGGCTATTCCGAATCAGATCTCGGCGCGGCAGCGTGACGAGCCGCATGACTGACCCAATTCCCGGGGCGAAATACGGAGCGCTAACCGCGCCCTTTGTGCGCGTGTCCGCCCGCTTCCTTCCCGGCATACGCCTGCGGCGAACCGTTGAACTTATCGTGGCAGGACGCTGAGCAGAAGTAATACGTGTCTATACTTTTAGTGGATTGCCGCCTTTTCCCTTTCGATCTCCCTCCCGCAGACCGGATCCCTGTATGTCGCCGTGCGTCATGGCGGCCGTTTCCGCCAAGCACCCTATGGGCACCACAGCCAGAGCGCGTCATCGGGGAACCGCCACCAGCCGCACGTCCATACCGGCCGCGGAACGCCGGGTATCCGTGACAAGGACACCCGGTCCTCATGCCTCGGTCGGAATATCGTTACGTAGCGCGATCTCCGTCGAGAAGCGCAATGCACCGCTCATGCCAGAAGGTACCGGCCGCGGACGCGACGGTGTCCTACGCCGATCCGAACAGGCGCATGTCGATTTCCGTCTCCGCCTGCAGCCAGTCGTCCAGTGCTGCTTCTCCCCGGAAACCGCGCTGTTCCGCAATCAGATACGCCGCTTCGGCAATCAAGCCATGCCGCTCCTCCGGGGTAAGTACCCGCGCCGCCTTGCGTCCCGCTGCCCGGCGCCCGGTGTCAGCCGTCTTGCTGCCGGGCGTTTCTTTCGCCGCCGTTCTCGTTACCGTTGATTTCTCGCTGTGTGTCTGCGTTTGCTGAGTCATGACTGTTTCTCCTCATATATATGCATGGTTTACAAAGGTGCTTTCCATTGCCGCTTGTGTTTCACTCCCTTTTCCCTACACCCCTCGTTCAGCCTGCCAAATCCCGTTTTGTCTCCTCGTACGCCTCACGATCCAGGTCACCACGGGCGTAGCGTTCCTGGAGTATCTGCAAAGGCGTTTTGTCCGGCGCAGGCCGACTGACCGCCGTATCACCAAAAAACCATTTCCACAACGCAAAACTCCCGAGTATCGCGAGCACCCAGAGAATCAGCAGGTGCAATATCCCGATTACCATCAACCAGCCGTGTTGTCCATCAACAAACCACACATTCCCTCCGTTGATCATCGTCGACAACGGCATCCACAGCTACATCAGCGTACGGCTGCCGGTTGCCGCCACGGTTATTCCCTTGCCGCCCCAAAGACCGGGATACAGGCGGGAGTATGCGCCGCATAGCGCGCATACTCTGCGGCGAACGCCTGACGTACCTCTGCCTCCTCGCGTCGGGCAAGTCGCCGGTACATGTAAACCAGCAGCGGAAACATCGCGAGTGTCAGGATCGTCGGCCATTGCAGCAGAAAGCCGAACATGATCATCACAAATGCGACGTATTGCGGATGGCGTATCCGCGCATAAGGGCCTGTCGTCGCCAGCGTGCCTGTGGTCTGTGCGGCGTAAAGCACACTCCATGCAGAAGCGAGCAACCAGAAACCACCTCCGATGAACACCATGCTTAAAATATGAAACGGTCCCCAGTGCGGGTTGGCACGCCAGCCGAACAGCATCTCCAGCAAATGCCCTGCATCATGGGAAAGCCAATCCACCTGCGGATAGTTGGTCTGCAGCCAGCCGGAAAGAAAGTAGATAGTCAGCGGGAAACCATACATCTCAGTGAACAGCGCAACGAGAAACGCCGAGAAGGCGCTGAATGAACGCCAGTCACGTTTCGTCTGCGGCTTGGAAAAGCTGAACGCAAAGAAGATGAAAATCGCGGAATTGATGATCACCAGCGACCACAGGCCGTAGGCGGGCGCGGTTTCAGTCATGTTTGTGCCCTCCACCATGGCCACGGTGCATGAAGAGATGCATCAACGGACAAGCGAGCAGCAACAGATAAGGCAACAGACCGAGCGCATGGGCGCGATGCTCGCTGAAAAGGAAAAACGCGGCGATGGCGAAAAAGCCGGTCAATATCCAGTTGACCCTGCTCTTGCCGCCGCGCGGTGAATGGTGTTCATATGTATCAGGCATAGCGCCACCTCGACAATTAAATACGTTAAAGAAACAATTTGTGTGCTGCGCACGCTTGGTGGGTTACGGCGCAAAAAACGCGCCTAACCCACCCTACATTTATGGTTGCGCTTCGCTTGGAGCGGCGAAGCAATCAGATGTAGGGTGGGCACGTTGTTTGTGCCCACCAAGCGTGCGCAGCACACAACCTGTTTTTTTGATGAGTGCATCACGGCACGGCCGGTGGTTTCGCGGCCACCCAAAAACTCAGCAATTTTATCCAGCGCCCTTTAGCGTTCACGGGCTCGAAACCGGCGGCGCGCAAATATGAGGGAATCTCGCCGCGCAGATTAACCGCGGTCATCGGCATGAACAGCAAAGGCCAGACGATCAACCACACCCACCAGGTTGCGGGGCGGTCGACATCGACGATCACGAAGCGGCCGCCGGGTTTGAGTACGCGGTATACCTCGGCGAGTCCTGCGCGTTTCACGTCCGGCGGCAGATGGTGCAGCATGCAGCTGGAGAACACGACATCGAACCGCCCTGCCTCGAAGGGCAAGGCCTCGATGGCGGCCACCTTGAACATCGCGCAGTTCGCCTCGGCTCTGGCTTCCTGCTTCGCTCTAACTCCTCCATCCCTGGAGCCGTCGGCGCTTGCATTGCGCCGCGCAACTTGCAGCATGGCGGGCGAAGGATCGATGCCAACCGCTTCACCTGTATCCCCCACCATCCGCGCTGCAAGGCGTATCAGCACACCGGTGCCGCAACCGACATCCAGCACCTGCTGTCCCGGCTGCAAGTCCGCATGGCGCAGCGTTTCCTGGCGGAATTCCGCGCCGAGCCCCAGCAGCGGACAGTAAAAGTCGTACACCGGCGCTGCATAGTTCATAGTCATGCCGTGAGTGTGCGTCGCCGGTTCATCGAGCACAGCCAGTGCCCGGCGCGACAGCCACCAGCCATACAGCCTCACGGCGGGATAGCTCAGGGCGATGATGGCGAGCAACAGCGTGAACGGCGTGACGCCCCACACGCGCAAGACAATAGCCGCGAAGATAACGGCGGCAGCCGCGCATAACTTGCCTGCAATGGGGCTGTGCGGCGGTCGCTCCCGGCGTCCTCGACAATTGCTCCTGCATTGTTCTACCTTCGCCCACCCTTGGGCTCGTGTCTCGTGCGACACTGGCAGAACCCTTCGCTTCCGCTCTTCCCTGCGCGGCGCGCTCATGGCCTTAGCCTCGCGCGTTTGAGCATGGCCGAGTTGACGATCACCGGTAGCGAACTCAGCGCCATCGCCGCGGCGTCGATGACTTGCTGCCGGGCGTTTCTTTCGCCGCCGTTCTCGTTACCGTTGATTTCTCGCTGTGTGTCTGCGTTTGCTGAGTCATGACTGTTTCTCCTCATATATATGCATGGCTTACAAAGGTGCTTTCCATTGCCGCTTGTGTTTCATTCCCTTTTCCCTACACCCCTCGTTCAGCCTGCATGCCGCTGCAGATACGCGATTATTTCCTGAAGCTGCTCAGTATCCGGCACCGCGGCGGCCTGGGTGACCATGTGCTGTTTCATGCGGGCAACCAAGGCAGGCCACACCTGCGCGGAGTGGGCTGCCGGCGTCGGCGGCGCATGGCACTGACTGCAGTATTGCTGAATCAGTTTCGCGCCTGGCGATTGCGCCTCCGGCAACGGTGGATCGTTATCACCGGCAGGGATTCGTCCCGTCATGCCGCCGCCCATCATTTGACCCATGTGACCACCGGCACTCCCCCGGTCACAGCCCGCCAAAGCGCCGCCCACAACGACCGCAATCGACAGGGCAGCGATCAGTTGCTTCCAGACCATCGCTCTATTCGCTTTGCTGAACTAGTCATTACACTCTCACAGCGGCGCCCGTCGCAGGCGCAGCGCATTCACTACCACTGAGACCGAGCTGAAGCTCATCGCCGCGGCCGCAATCATCGGCGACAACAGCCACCCGAAATACGGATACAGTACGCCGGCCGCCACCGGCACACCGAGTGTGTTGTAGACAAATGCGAAGAACAGGTTCTGGCGGATGTTGCGCATCGTCATCCTGCTCAGGCGTCTGGCCCGCACGATGCCGCGCAGATCGCCCTTGACCAGTGTGACGCCGGCGCTTTCCATCGCGACATCGGTGCCGGTGCCCATCGCGATGCCGACGTGCGCCTGCGCCAGTGCCGGCGCATCGTTGATACCGTCGCCGGCCATCGCGACCACCCGGCCTTCGGCCTGCAATTGCTTGACTACCGCCGCCTTCTGGTCCGGCAGCACTTCAGCCTGTATCTCGTCGATACCCAGTTTTCCGGCGACTGCTTCCGCGGTCTTGCGGCTGTCGCCGGTCAACATGACGATCTTGATCCCTTCCTTGTGCAGATCGCTGATTGCCTCCGGCGTCGATTCCTTGATCGGGTCCGCCACACCGATGAGACCGGCCGCCTTGCCATTGATGGCCAGAAACATCACGGTCTGCCCTTCGGCGCGCATCGCGTCGGCGCGCTGCGGCAGATCGCCGGCATCAATACCAAGACCTTCGAACAATTTAATGTTGCCGAGCGCCACAGGACAATTGTCGACCTTGCCGGTCACCCCCTGACCGGTGACCGATTGAAAATCCTCCGTCCTGGACAGCCCGACTTTCTTTTCCTTGGCACCGCGCACGATCGCCTCGGCCAGCGGATGTTCGCTGCCCTGTTCCAGACTCGCGGCCAATCGCAGCGCGTCCTGCTCGTTAAAGTCGTTAACCGGGATCACGACGACGAGTTTCGGTTTTCCTTCGGTGAGCGTGCCGGTCTTGTCGATGACCAGCGTATCGACCTTGCGCATGATCTCGAGCGCCTCGGCGTTCTTGATCAACACACCAGCCATCGCACCCTTGCCGGTACCGACCATGATGGACATCGGCGTCGCCAGACCCAGCGCGCACGGACAGGCAATGATCAGCACGGCAACAGCGTTGATAACAGCATGTGCCAGGCGCGGCTCGGGGCCCCACAGACCCCAGACGATCATCGTAATGACCGCGACGAGCACCACCGCCGGCACGAAGTAGCCCGACACAATGTCAACCAGTTTCTGTATCGGCGCGCGCGAGCGCTGGGCCTCGGCGACCATCTTGACGATCTGCGACAACAGTGTATCCGCGCCAACCTTCTCCGCCTTCATCAGCAGGCTGCCCGTACCATTGACGGTGGCTCCGATCAGTCGCTCGCCGGCGGATTTCGGCACCGGTACCGGTTCACCGGTCACCATCGACTCATCGACGTAACTGGCGCCCTCGGTCACGGTTCCGTCCACCGGAATCTTTTCGCCAGGGCGTACGCGCAGCGTATCGCCGGGCTGCACGTGCCCGAGCGGGATATCCTCTTCCGCACCGTTATCTCGAACGATGCGCGCCGTCTTCGGTGAGAGCCCGAGCAGCAACTTGATCGCGGCGTTGGTCTGACTGCGCGCGCGCAACTCAAGCACCTGTCCAAGCAATACCAGCGCGGTAATCACCGCGGCGGCCTCGAAGTAAACCGGCACCACACCCATCTCGTTAAATACTGACTGCGGAAAGACGCCGGGAAATACCGCCGCGACCACGCTGTAGGTCCACGCCACGCCTACGCCCAGAGCTATCAGCGTGAACATATTGAGATTGCGCGTGCGCAACGACTGCCAGCCGCGCGTGAAGAATATCCAGCCGCCCCACCATACCACCGGCGTGGCCAGCGCCATTTCGAGCCATTGCCGGTAGTGCGGCTCTATCCACACCGCGATGGCTTCCGGCCGGAACTCGGCCATCGTCGCGCTGAAAAACGTCGGGATGGCGAGCGCCGTACTTACCCAGAAGCGCAGCGTTATCGCATCCAGCTCGCGGGTATCTTCCGCAGCCGTGACGGTACGCGGCTCGAGTGTCATGCCGCACTTCGGGCAATTCCCCGGATGATCCCGCACCACCTCCGGGTGCATCGGGCAGACGTACTCGGTCTCCCGTGCCGCGGCCACCGGTGCGGACGCCGGTTCCAGTGTCATGCCGCATTTCGGACAGCTGCCGGGACCTTGCTGACGAACCTCCGGATGCATCGGACAGGTATAGACGGCCGCTGCTGCCGGTGCACCGGACATTTTCTTTGATGGTGCCCCGGACAAATATTTATCCGGGGCCTGCCGGAATTTCTGCAGACAGCGCTCGCTGCAAAAGCGATAGACGTTACCGGCGTGCTCATACCGGTGCGTGGCGTCCGCCGCCACCTCCATGCCACACACCGGATCGGCTACTTTGTTCATGTCATGCTCCTGTCACCCGGATGTGGCGCTCTCCGGAAACCGCCTTCATCGGGATCGATCACTTTTTGTCCTTGTGATCGTGCTCCTTCTCTGCCTTGCTGTCCTGCTTGCCCGGCTTTGCGCCTCCCTGCTGCGCCAGCATCTGCTCCATCATCTGTTCCATCATGCCCTGCATCATGTCCATGCGACGCTCCATCATCTGCTGGCGATCCTGCATCGTCATTTCCTTGCTCGTGCTGTCCTTGCCATCGCCGCCACCGCGCCGGATCAATGGGCATGATCGTCGTCGTGATCCGTTACGGCCGGCTCATCCATAGTCTCCATATCACCGGGATCCATCGCGTCATGATCATGATCGTCGTCATGGGTTGCCGTCGCGTCGTCACCTGTCATTTTCATATCCATGGACCCCGTTTGACCCGCGTCATGATGCGGACTGTCGGCAGGCGATCCCGATTCTGCGGCACCGGCTGCCTGGCCATGACTGTGACCGTGCCCGTCCGCGCCGGTCTCCGGTTTGGGCAGCGACATCACGCCAAGACCATGACGGTAGACCAGCTCGGCACCGTGCCATGCCGTCGACAGCAACAATCCGGCAATCAGCAACATCGTGCCGAGAAACATCGTACTGACACGCTGCTGTCGCGTGTAATTCCGTACCGACCAGATGACGACCGGCAACAGCACCGCAAGCGTCACCAGCGCCAGGTTGCGGTGCTCGGTCATCGCGTCATGCGATGGCGTGTCATGGGTCACCGTATTGAACGCGTACCAACCCGCCGCGACGGTCAATATCGATGCCGCGCCGCCCGCCCACAGATTCCAGTACGCCACGTTCAGCCACTGCTCACGCCAGCGATGGCCGGTGAAAATCGTCGCAAGCAGGAAAAACCCGACCGCTGCCGACAACAGCGCAACGGTAAAATGGACGAATATCGGATGCCAGTTCGGAATAATCTCTATCACTATTGCTCTCCTCATAATTATCACGCTGAAAAATCATGACCTCTATTCCACCTGCTCGAATATCTGGTTACGCACAATGGCGGTAACCTTGCTGAATTGCATGGTGCTCCTCCGATCAGCGACCCTGCGGTGGCCGGTTGCAACAGGTGGACGGCGTAACCTCCATGCTTTCCAGCTGGGTCTCTTCGACATAGTGAACCCAGCCGCGCCGCAGTCGCTCGCTCCATCCGCCGCCAAGCCGCGCGCCGGCGTCAACGAGCGCCGTCTCGATCTGCGCTTCGGTTACCTGCAACAGGTCATAGACAATAGCGAGACAGTCGCGCTCAAAAACCACGTCTTTGATACCCATCAATCGGGACAAGGCATCCTGCACACCTGTTTCTTCCGTGGCATCCAGCGATCCGGCCAGATGTATCCGCCGGCGCTTGAGCGCCTCCTGGCCTTCCTGCCGCGGCGAATTCTGTCCCGGTATCCCGATATAGAGATGCGGGTGCGCAGTAAAATTGTCCCGGCACTGGGCAGAACAGAAGACAAAATTCATCTGCTGGTACACCGTCGTGTAGCGTTCATCCGTGACCTCCATGTCACAGACCGGACAGCGTGGTTTGTTGTGTGGCTTCATCGTTGTCCTTCCGATCCGGAACGCAGCGTGGTATCCGGTAACGGCGCCACCGCGCAGAAACCGTGCGGTTTCACGCCCAGCGCTGCATTAAATTTACTGGAAAGGTTCTGAAACGCAATGATCGCGGTCAATTCGATGATCGCGTCATCGTCAAAATACTGCCGCAAGTGCTCGAAGTGGGCATCGGTCGGCTGCCTGTCGGTAAAAGTCACAGCCTCGGCATAGACCAGCGCTGCTTTTTCACGGCCACTAAACATTTCACTGTCGCGAAAATCGGCCAGCCCCAGCAGTTTTTCCTCGCTGATACCTCGCTTCAGCGCGGTGGCAGAATTGATGTCGACGCAAAACGGACACCAGTTGATCTGCGATACGCGCACCGTGACCAGTGTGCGCAGTGGCGGTTCAATCGGCGACGAACGCCGGTCGAGCGCACCGTAGAGCAGCGCAAGCGTGATAAATACCCTGGGCGTTCTGCCCCACAAACGCGCGGGTTCAAGTACGGCGCCATATCGGCGTTTCTGGTTCCAGAAGAACAGCCGGACATACCACGGAAACCGGTGACCGGGTGCAGTTGTAATTGTCGTCATGTCGACGCTCCATTTATTAAATAAGGAAGCTCTGATTAATCGCTTTGTTGTCATTGCCGCGAAAGCGCGAGCCCATGGACGGGCGAGGTAGGGCGGCGTCGGGAACGGCCGCCGAGGAATCCAGCAACACACTGTTTCGAAAGCACTGGATTCCGGGTCTCCGCTGCGCTCCGCCCGGAATGACGATACATCAGAGCTTCCTTAAGTGTCATTTCGAGCGAAGCGAGAAATCCTAGTTGTGAAAACTTCGAGGCGATTCCACCATATCAGGATTTCTCGCTTCGGTCGAAATGACAAGAGGCCATTTGATCAGATCTTCCATAAATGAAATAGCCTCCATATCAATCGTCGGAGGAATGACTGTGACCGTTATCCTGTTCGGCGGCGCCCTTCGTTGCCTCGCCCGCGAGTCCGGATTCGACGGCCGTGTTGCTGGAATCGATTTCATCGATAGTCGTTGTCGCTTCCGCGACGTGATGATCGTCGTTACCTTCGTGGTGATCACGGGCCGGAGCGGCATTGCCATATTCGTGTTCGTGGTCGTCGGTCTTGGGCAATGACATAACGCCCAATCCGTGACGATAGACGAGCTCGCCTCCGTACCAGGCCGTCGAGGCCAACACGCCACCAGCGACCAACATTGCCGCGATAAACACCGAACTCAGCGCCTGGCTGCAGCGCACACGTACGAAGGACCCGACTGCCAGCGTCAGAATCAGTGTGATGGTGACGATGGCCCAATTGCGGTGCCGGGTCATCGCGGCAAGAGAGAGCGTGTCGCGGGTCACGGTGTTGTAGGCATAGAGTCCCGTCAGGCCGGTCAAGGGTGATCTCGCGAACAGCGTCACTGCAAAGAGCCCCGCCGCCAACGAAAACAACGCCACAGTGAAATGTACGAAGATGGGGTGCCAGTCGGGAATGATTTCGAACATACGACCTTCCTTTCAGATTAACGTTGTTCAGAACCAGAAGCGTACACCGGCCATGGCCCGCGCCTGAGCGGTTTCCTGCCCCGCCGTGCGGGCGTAATCGGCCGTGCCGCCGAACTTGCCCGCCCATTCTATGCCGACATAGGGCGCGAACTCGCGGCGAATCTCGTAGCGCAACCGAACCCCGACTGCCAGGTCAGACAAACCGGAACCCAGCGCGCGCCCGACATCATCCTCGCCATAGAAATCTGCTTCGAGGCGCGGCTGCAAGATCCATTTCTGCGTCAGCAGCAACTCGTATTCGGCTTCAAGGTTCAGCGCAGTACGCCCTTCTTCGCCGATATACGCCGTGGCATCCACCTCGAACCAATAAGGCGTGATTCCCTGGATGCCGGCCGCCAGCCAGCTCCGATCCGGGCCCGCGCCGCTATCGTGACGCAAACCGATCCGCCTATTCCAGAACGCGGCGATGGCATGGCTCCACAGCAGTTCGGTACTGGCATCCTCGAGTTTACCGCCATCGATATCGCCTTTAGCCTTCACTACGGCGCGATCAAAATCGCCGCCGTATCCGGCTTGAAGGTCATACGTCGTAAAGGTGTTGCCGTCAACGCGCACTGCTTCGAGCCGGTCGACACGCAGCGAACCGAACTTGACACCGCCGCCCTCGTGCCGCATCGGAAACTGGCTGAAATCGTAACCGTCCGACCAGGCGCGGGGATCGCGAAGACCGGACGATGGCGTTTCATCAGGCATCGCATCGTGATTCATCCGCATACCTTCCATGTTCATTTCATCCGTCCCTGACATGGAGCCATGATCCGTCCCGGGCATGGCTCCATGATTCATCGGCTCCGTGGCGGCGTCAGGCGACGCGTGCGCGTTGTGCGTATCGGTCGCCCACGCGGGCGAAAGACCGGCCATTACCATCGCAACGACGACCAATATATTTCGGTTACACATTGTTATTTCCTTCCCGTCATGCGACAGCAACCGCCTCACGCCACGAACACCTGGCGAAACATGCCCGCCGCCATGTGGTACAGCAGGTGGCAATGCCAGGCCCAATGGCCGGGCGCATCGGCCGTGACGAGAAAGCTGATGCGCTGCGCCGGTTGCACGTTAATGGTGTGCTTGCGCGCGACAAATTTTCCCTGCGCATCTTCGAGTTCGCTCCACATGCCGTGCAGGTGCATCGGGTGGGTCATCATCGTGTCGTTATGGATAATGACCCGCAGGCGTTCGCCATGCCGGAAGTGGATAGGCGTGGATTTTCCGAACTCAAGGCCGTCGATGGACCAGGCGTAGCGCTCCATGTTGCCGGTGAGATGCATCTCAATCTCGCGCCCGGCATCGCGCTCATCCAGCGGCCCACCGATCGTGTGCAGATCGGCATAGGTGAGCACTCGCCGGCCGCTCCCGCCATCCATGGCTCCCGCGGCACTTGTGCGTCCTGCACGGCGGCCGTTGTTGCGCAGACCGATACCGGGATCATCGAGGTTGGTACGTGGCGTGTCGACGCGCGCGTCGACACTGGGGCCGTACTCGCTGCTGGCGTGGCGCACGCGCACAGCCGGGCTACTCATTGCCATACTGCCATGAGCGCTGTCACCCATCTCGCCCATCATATCGGTCATGGTGAGCCATTCGGGTTTATCCATGGCAGGCACTTCGGCTGCCGTGCCCGGCCGTGGAGCGAGTGTACCGCGCGCGTAACCACTGCGATCCATGGATTGCGCAAAGATCGTGTACGCGCCATCTTTGGGTGCGACCACCACGTCGTAGGTCTCTCCGGGACCGATGCGGAGTTCATCCACCGTGACGGGCTCGACGTTCTGACCGTCGGCCAGAATCACGCTCATCGCCAACCCCGGGATACGCGCGTCAAAGAAAGTCGCGGTTCCCGCGTTGACAAAGCGCAGACGCACGCGCTCGCCGGGCTTGAACAGGCCTGTCCAGTTGCCGGCGGGCGTGGTGCCATTCATAAGGTAGGTATAGGTGTAACCCGAAATATCCGTCAGATCCGTCGGGTTCATGCGCATCTGGTTCCACATCTTGCGCTTGTCGAGGGCGGCCGCAATGCCACTGTCAGCGGCGTCTCGGAAAAAATCGACCGCGGTCGGCTGATGGAAGTTGAAGTAATCGCTCTGTTTCTTGAGTTTCTTGAAGATCGTCATCGGATCTTCATCCGTCCAGTCGGACAGTTGCACGACGTAATCGCGATCGGCGCGGACTGGATCGCTCTGAGCGGGATCGATAATGATGGCGCCATACAGCCCTGTCTGTTCGTGGAAGGTATGGGCGTGGTACCAGTAAGTGCCGGCCTGCCGCACCTTGAAGCGATACGTGAACGTCTCACCGGGTGCGATCCCATGAAAGCTGACGCCCGGCACGCCGTCCATCTCGAACGGCAGGATTAACCCGTGCCAATGGATCGCGGTCATCTCCGCCAGGCGGTTGGTCACGCGCAGCGTAACGGTATCGCCTTCACGGAACCGCAGCGTCGGCGCCGGCAGCGAGCCGTTGATGACCGTCGCCATCCGCGGCGTACCGGTGAAATTGACTGCCGTTTCGGTGACAGTGAGATCGAACGCCGTACCGCTGAGCACCGGGGCTGACCCGGTAACCGTCCCTTCACCCTCACGCGCCCATGCGGGCTTGATCAACGGCGATAATCCGAGCAGAACTCCGCCTGCAGCGAGACCCTGCAAAAAACGCCGGCGCGGCAGATTCGGTAAAACTAGTGTAGTCGGGAACAATGGCCTCATCTCGGTGGATCCTCCAGCAAAACATCGTGTTCAGCCCGCGCCGGCCGCGATCCCTCCAACGCCGTTAACGACGCTGAACCGCCATGGTGAGACATACATTAGCGCTGGCCCGCTGTCCGCCGCGTGACAACCCCATTACAATCTTGTAATGATCCTGTCATCTTGCAAACAACCCTCTCAGGTAACCTCGACATATGAATGGCGACGGCGGCCCACCGTCACGAGCGCAACACGAATTCGCCTGGCTGGCTTCCACGTCAAACCCGCTATGGACCACGCATGAAACTTCTGATTGTCGAAGACGAAACCAAGATCGGCGACTATCTCCGCCAAGGGCTCACCGAGGCCGGTTTCGTGGTGAATCTCGCCCGAACCGGATTGGACGGCCATCACCTCGCCGTGACCGAACCCTACGACCTGATCATTCTCGATGTGATGCTCCCGGACATGGATGGCTGGCGTATCCTGAAGTCACTACGCGAGATGGGTAGCAAGGTACCGGTATTGTTCCTGACGGCGCGCGACAGCGTTGACGAGCGCGTCACCGGATTGGAACTGGGCGCCGACGACTATCTGGTCAAACCGTTCGCCTTCGCTGAATTATTGGCGCGGGTGCGCACGCTGCTGCGGCGCGGCACGGCCCCTGCAACCGAAACGACGCTCAAGGTTGCCGATCTCGAACTCGACCTGATGCGCCGCCGTGTCACACGTGCAGGTCATCGCATCCTGCTCACCGTCAAGGAATTCGCACTACTGGAACTGTTGGTGCGTCGTCAGGGCGAGGTATTGCCGCGTTCCCTGATCGCCTCGCAGGTGTGGGACATGAACTTCGACAGCGATACTAATGTTATCGACGTCGCCATCCGCCGGGTACGGGCAAAAATCGATGACGGTTTCGAACCCAAGCTCATCCACACCATACGCGGCATGGGCTACATGCTCGATGCTCCGGACAAGGACTGATGCGGCGTCCTCCATCTCTCGCGCTGCGCCTGACGCTGCTCTTCGGCATCGCGGCGGTGATCGTGTTCTCGGCGTTCGGCTGGATCATCGGCCGCTCGATCGAAAACCACTTCGAAGCTGAAGACAGCAAGGAACTTCAGGTCATCGTCGATGCAGTGCAGCGTGCGTTGGCCGCCGCCCGGCCCGACACCGGTCTCGCGCTACTTGAACGAAGGTTCGAAGACATTCTGGCCGGACATCACGGCGCTTCGCTGTATATCGCTGCACTGGACGGAGACGTCACCTATGCCAGCCCGGGCCCGGACCTTGCCGTAATCGCGCGCGAAGTCGACGGTGATCACGGTAATGGCTTGGTGAGCCAGTGGACGGACGCCGATCACACCTACCGGGTGCTGCTCCAACCGATGAGCAAAAGCCCGCCGGCGAACAGCCAGCGTTACACAGTGACGGTCGCGGTGCCGATTGATCACCATCTGAGCTTTCTCGACAGCTTCCGCCGCACCTTGTGGCTGCTGGTTGCCATCGCCGTCGCCGTCATGGGTCTCATGGGATGGATCGCGGTACGGCAAGGGCATGCGCCGCTCCACGATATTGTCGCCCGTATCCGCCGCATCAGCGCGAATCAGCTGGACACCCGTCTATCTCCCGAAACGGTACCCGCGGAACTCACCGATCTCGCGGCCTCGTTCAATGAAATGCTCGAGCGCATGGAGGAAGCCTTTCAGCGGCTCTGGAACTATTCCGCCGATATCGCCCATGAGCTGCGGACACCGGTGACCAACCTGATGACCCAGACCCAGGTGGCCCTCTCACAGGCGCGCACTATCGACCAGTACCGCGAAATCCTCTACTCCAACAGCGAAGAGTACGAACGCATGGCACAGATGATCGGCGACATGCTCTTCCTCGCCAAAGCGGACAACGGACTGTACGAGTTGAACACCACCGATATCGATCTCGCGCAGGAAGTACAGGAACTCTTCGACTATTACGAGGCCTGGGCGGAAGAACGCGGCGTGTCGCTGGTGCTGGACGGTGACGCAACAGTCGCCGGAGACAAACTGATGTTACGGCGCGCGCTCGGCAATCTGCTATCCAACGCGATCCGCCATACGCCCTCCGGGCAAACCGTGCATGTGTACCTCGAACGGTCCGACGGCGACGAAGTAATCATCGCCGTCGAGAATCCCGGCCCAACTATTCCGCCGGAGCATATTCCAAGATTGTTCGAACGCTTTTATCGCGTCGACGCGTCACGACAACGAAGCGGCGACGGGGCCGGCCTGGGACTGGCGATCGTCAAATCAATCGTCGATGTTCATCGTGGAACGATCACAGTCATTTCCGTGGAGAGCCGCACACAGTTCCGGATCACGTTACCCGCATCGCCAACGCGTTCTATCGAGAATTACCTATAAGCGTGACACGGCCAACGGCTGTCATTCCCGCGAAAGCGCGACTGCATGGATGCCGGAGGCAGGGCGGCGTCGGGAACAGCCGCCGAGGAATCCAGTGCCATTCACAACCGCTGGATTCCGGGTCTCCGCTGCGCTCCGCCCGGAATGACGGTCGCGATGTGTTGTCACGTAATCTGGTAATTCTCAATAATCAATAATTCCTGATAATCCGGCCGCAATGGACAACAGCGGTATGGTCACAAGAACCCGATACCGTCGGGGCTCATCTCGAGCACTATCGCGCTCGTTAGCGAAAAGCCGCAGGCCGCCTCGCCGCTACAGATCCACACCCGTCGCTGCGCCGCGGGCACGAGCGCGATACGGACTTTCGCCTTTCCTGCAACCGCTTTTCGACCCGCTCCAGCGCCTCGGTTCAAATGATGGCGGCCACCTTGCTTGATAAAGACTGTCCGCGATCAACAGCCTTGCGGCAGTCGGTGGCCACGGGCCGCTGATGTGACTGCCATGCTCTCAACAGTGGAGTACTACGCCGGGTCCTGCCGCACTGGCGTCAGTTATCGGGATAGTGAACCCCGCCCTTGTGTTTGCTGCCGTCGGCTGTCTTGAACAGAATCATCACCTGATGCTGACCGGCATGGCCAAGATCGTATCCGGCCATATGCCAGTCGCCCATGTTCATCATCATTTTGGTTTCCGAGCTTCCGTCCGGATGCACCACCTTTGAATTGATCTGGACATCACCGACGACATTGCTGTCCTGCTCAACCTTGATCATGACGTCATGGCTACCACCCATCGTCTTGCCAGGCTCTGCCGCCATGACATGAAACGTCACCTGGTAACCGTCAATGTCCTGTTGCTGTTCAAGCATTGCGGACGGTACCGGCGCAGCCATTTTTTTTTTCATCGCGCGACTTTCTTCCGCGGCACTGCCTGGCGGTGCCCACCCGGATACGACCGCGGCGACGAGAATCGGGAAGACAAACATGATTTTCATTCTGGGCTCCCTATGTGTTGTTGAAAACAAAGACCGGTAAGCGTTTCGCAGGAGTCAAGACATTACTCCGGCGTCGCGGTCGTTACCGAACCGCCGCGCTCAAAACGTGCTGTCGCATGCAGCACCATGCCGTACACCACCGGCAGCACAACCAGACAAAGCAGTGTCGTGCTGATCATGCCGCCGATCATCGGCGCGGCAATGCGGTGCATGACCTCTGAACCGGTGCCGCTGCCCCACAGAATCGGCAACAGACCGGCGATGATCGCCGTCGCCGTCATCGCGATGGGGCGCACGCGCTCAGCAGCGCCGACCCGCGCGGCGACCATGAACATCGCGAGATCCGGCACCGTGTCGCTTGCGGCGCGGCGGCGCGCCACTTCATGATCGATGAAGGTCAGCACCAGTACGCCGATCTCGGCGGCCACACCGGCAAGCGCGATAAAACCGACGGCGACCGCGACCGACAGGTTGTAGCCGAGCAGATAGACCAGCCAGACGCCGCCGATTAACGCAAACGGGATCGACAGCATCACGACCAGCGGCGCGATGAAGTTGCGGAAGTTCCAGTACAACAGCACAAAAATAATAAGCAGCGTAGCCGGCACCACTATCCGGAGCCGTTGCGCGGCGCGCTCCATGTATTCGTACTGCCCGGACCAAGCGAGCGTATATCCGGGCGGCATCGCGACCTCACGCGCCACCGCTTCCCGCGCCCGCGCGATATAACCGCCGATATCGGACGTGCGTATGTCAACGTAGATCCACGCATTGGGCCGCGCGTTCTCGCTCTTGATATCCGGCGGACCGCGTCGCAGCTTCAGATCGGCGACCAGCGATAACGGAATCTGCGCGCCGGTCGGCGTCGGGATCAGCACCCGCTGCAACTGTTCCGGGTTGTCGCGCAGCTCGCGCGGATAGCGCAGGTTCACCGGATAGCGCTCCAGGCCTTCAACCGTCTGCGTGACGTTCATACCGCCGATGGCGGTCTGGATCACGTCCTGAATGTCACCGACCGTCAGCCCGTAGCGCGCCGCCTGTTCGCGCTGGATGTCGAAGTCCAGGTAATAACCGCCGACGGCGCGGTCACCAAAGGCGGAGCGGGTTTGGGGTAGTTCCTTCAGTGCCTGCTCGATGCGTGTCACCATATCCTGTAACACATTGAGATCGGGGCCACTGACCTTGATACCAACCGGCGTCTTGATGCCGGTAGCCAGCATATCGATGCGATTCTTGATCGGCGACGTCCACGCGTTGGTCACACCGGGAAAGCGGATCGCCGCATCCATCTCCTGTACCAGCTGCTCGATGGTCTTGGCCGGCTGTGGCCACTGCTCACGTGCCGTTAATTGCACCGTGGTTTCCAGCATCGACAGCGGCGCCATGTCGGTCGCGGTCTCGGCGCGCCCGACCTTGCCGAACACAGAACGCACCTCGGGAAAGGTCTTCAGAATATTGTCGGTCTGCTGCACAATCTCCCGCGCCTTGGTGATGGATGCACCGGGAAACATCGTCGGCATATAGAGTATGTCGCCTTCGTCGAGCGGCGGCATGAACTCGCTGCCGAGCTTTGCGGCCGGATAGGCGGTAACCGCTAGCATTACCACCGCCAGCGCGATGGTAATGCTGCGCCACCGCAGCGCAAGATCCAGCACTGGAGCGTGCAGCAGATGCAATGCGCGACTGATCGGATTGTTCGCCTCGGGCAATATCCGGCCACGGATAAAGTAACCCATCAGCACGGGCACCAGCGTGATCGCCAGCACCGCCGCGGCCGCCATCGCATAGCTCTTGGTGTAAGCCAGCGGCGCAAACAACCGGCCTTCCTGTGCCTGCAGTGTAAACACCGGAAAAAAAGACACGGTGATGATCAGCAGCGAGAAGAACAGCGCCGGCCCGACCTCGCGCGCCGCGGCGCTGCACGCCTGCCAGCGCTCGCCGTTGTTCAACGCGTCGCCTTTGTCGCGCGCTGTACGTTCAAGATGTTTGTGGGCGTTCTCGATCATCACGATCGCACCGTCGACCATCGCGCCGATCGCGATGGCGATGCCGCCGAGCGACATGATGTTGGCATTGATACCCTGCCAGCGCATGATCAGCAGCGCCGCCAGGATACCCAGCGGTAACGACACAATCGCGACCAGTGCCGAACGCACATGCAACAGAAACAACATGCACACCAGTGCCACGACGATGGACTCCTCGATCAGCGCGCGCCTTAACGTGCCGACCGCGCGTTCGATCAGCGCGCCACGGTCATAGACAGGCACGATCTCGATACCAGCCGGCAGGCTAGTCGCCAGCGCCGCGAGTTTCGCACGCACCTGACGGATCACCGCCAGCGCATTCTCGCCGTAACGCATGATTACCACGCCGCCCGCCACCTCGCCCTCGCCGTTAAGTTCGGCGATGCCGCGACGCAGCTCGGGGCCGAGGTGGATCGTGGCGATGTCGCGCAACCGTACCGGCACGCCGCGTGCGTTGACGTCGAGCGGAATACCTTCCAGATCGGCGATACCGTTGAGATAGCCGCGCCCGCGCACCATGTACTCGGTTTCGGCAAGCTCGATGACGCGGCCGCCGACGTCGCTGTTCGAGCGGGCGATGGCCGCACGCACCTTATCCAGCGGAATGTTGTATGACGCCAACAGCCGCGGGTCGACCTCGACCTGGTATTGCTTGACGTAACCGCCGATGGACGCGACCTCGGCGATGCCTGGCACGGTCTGCAACTGGTAACGCAGGAACCAGTCCTGCAACGAGCGCAGTTGCGCCAGGTCGTGCTGCCCGCTCGTGTCCACCAGCGCGTACTCATACACCCAGCCGACGCCGGTCGCATCGGGACCCAGCGTCGGGTTCACGCCCTGCGGCAGCCGGTCACGCACGTAGTTCAGGTACTCCAGCACGCGCGTGCGCGCCCAGTACAGATCTGTGCCATCGGAGAAAATAATATAGACGAACGACATGCCGAACAGCGAGTAGCCGCGCACAACCTTGGCATGCGGCACTGCAAGCAATGCCGTTGTGAGCGGATAGGTCACCTGATCCTCGACGACCTGCGGCGACTGACCGGCGTAGTCGGTAAACACTATCACCTGCACATCGGAAAGATCGGGTATCGCGTCCAGCGGCAGCGTGCGCAACGCCCAGACGCCGGCGGCAACCAGCAATAACGTGGCAAGCCATACCTGGAAACGGTTACGCAGGGCCGCGTCGATAATCGCGTTGATCATGGCGATGGCTGGCCCCCGGCGACGCCGGCGTTGCCCATATCCATGTCCGACATATCGAGCGCGGCCGCCGGCGCCGCAACCGGCGCGGGTTCACGCATCTTGCCGACCGCTTCGCGCAGCTTCGATTCGGAATCGATCAGGAACTGCGCCGACGTCACCACGACGTCATCAACACTCACGCCGGCGCGAATCTCGGTCCATCCGTCGGCGCTGACGCCGGGCTGCACCTCACGCGGCTCGAACTTGCCGGGCGTGCGCACGATGTATACCTGTTCGCGTATACCGGAACGCACCACTGCCTCACTCGGAATGGCGATGGCATTCAGCGTGCGTCCGCCGCGCACCGTCACCTCGGCGAACATCTCGGGCTTTAGCAGCCTGTCGCTATTGGAAAACTCGAGACGCAGACGCGCCGTGCGTGTCTTCGCGTCCAGCATCGGATACAGATAGGTCACCTTGCCCTCAAAGACGCGGCCCGGCGCCGCATTGACGCGCATCTCGGCGCTGTCGCCAACGCGCACCCACGGCAATTCGTTTTCATAGATATCCACGTATACCCACAGGCGATCGAGATTGGCGATCTGGTACAACTCGGTACCCGGAGTGACGAATTGACCGGGCCGTGCGCCGATACTGACCACGACACCGTCGAAGGGCGAGTGGATGTGCAGATTCTTCATCACCTCTTTGCTGCGTTCAAGTTTGAGGATTTGATGCTCGGGCATGTCGAGCAGTTCAAGACGGCCGCGCGCTGCGTCCACCAGTTGTTGCGCATTGCGTTGCAGCTCCGGGGAGGCGCTGTCCTTCAGCGCCGCGCGATTCTGCAGCGCGAGCAGATACTCCTGTTGCGCGGTCACCAGTTGCGGGGAATACAGGCTGAGCAGCACCGTGCCACGGCGCACGCGCTCCCCGGTCGTGGAGACCATCAGCTTGTCCACCCAACCCTCGGTCTTGGGATTGAGCCGAGCCAGACGTTCCTCGTTGTAATCGACCCGGCCGACTGCGCGGATGGTATTGCCCATCGTCCGCCGTTCTGCGCGCGCGGTACGCACGCCGATGTTCTGCACGGTGACCGGATCGATTTTCACTGTCCCGGCGGGACCCGGTGCGTCGTCCGCGTAGACGGGGATATAGTCCATGTTCATGTTGTCCTTCACCGGCACCGGCGACGTAATCTCGGGTTTCATCGGGTGGCGGTAAAACAGCGGCTGCCGCGTAGCCGGTGGCAACGGTTGGGATGCCGCGATATCGTGCGACGTATCCATCCGTGCGAACCGGTAACCGCCAGCGGCACCGAGCGCGAGAGTCAACAGCGCGACAACGAAAATCTGTCTATTCATACACCTGCTCCTCGCCTACCGTTGCGATCAGCTGCGCCAGCGCGGTCCATGCGTCGCCTAACGCCCGCCAGTAACGGATCTCGTATTCGAATACGGTGATCTGGGCCCCGGCAAGATTAAGAAAATCCACCTTGCCCACCTGGTAGCCGGCGAGCATCGATGCGACCATCAGCGACGCCTGCGGCAATACACCGTTTTTGACCAAACCCACCTGCTCGCGGGCGCGCTCGTAATCGGCACGCGCGGCCGCTACATCCGCTGCGAGTCGCGCCTCAAGATCCTGGAGTCCGTAGCGCTGCATCAACAGTTCCGCGTTACGTTGACTCACGACACGATCCTGCCGGCTGCCCGGTCGCAACGGCAGACTCATTGCAAACATCGCGCTTTTCATGTCCGTACTGCCGTCGCGCCACTCGTAATTGGCGCCCACCATGAAATCAGGACGGTAGTCCTTGCGCGCGAGGTCGGCCTGCGCGGCAGCGGCATCGACCTGCCGCTGCTGTGCAGCCAGCAGCGGACGAGTAGCGAGCGCCCGATCGATCAGCGTTTGCTCCTGCGCCACCAACGGAAGATTCTCGTTTGTCTGCACAGGCAGACTGACCGGCGTCGCCGGAGAGCGGTCAAGCAATGCGTTAAGTTTCGCGACAGCAACACGACGTTCGCCGTCAAGGCCGATCTCCTCCTCAAAAAGCTTCGACAACTCCAGTTGCGCCAGAAGTACATCCTGCTGCAACCCCTGTCCAACGCGATAGCGTGTTTCCGCGACGCGGATCAGCCGGCGCATGACGTCAAGATTGCGATGATGTATCTCCAGCGCGCGATCAATCGTAAACAGTCGCCACCATACCTGTTTCACCTGAGCAGTCAGTACCAGCGCGCCTTCGGTCGCTTCGAAGCCGGCTGCCTCGGCCCGATATTCGGCCGCCTGCCGGGCAAGATTCCGTTTGCCGGGATACGGCAGCGCCTGAGTGATGCCGATCTTCAGCTGACTCATGTCCGCGCGGCCCGGTTCCGCCGTCAACCACGGATCGGGCAGCGCGCCGGCCTGCTCCGGTATTTCCGCCGTCGCCAGGGCCTGGGCCCGCGTCGCGGCCCACCCGGGATTATTGGCAAGCGCCGTCTGCACCGCCTGATCGATATCCAGCACGGCATTTGACGCCTCGGCGGCACTCGCGCCTGGCGGGCCGGTGAGAAAAAGACCGGAAAGCGCTGCGGCAACCAGACCAACAGCGGTTCCGTTAACGATGAATTTCATCGACCAACTCCTTGAGACCACAGTTGCTGTGTTCGTGGCGCTGCGGCCTGCGTACCCACGGGTGACACGTCCCGATTGATCGGGATGAGAAAACCGCAGATCGGCGCTCGACAAGAACGCCTGCAACAATCTGTAACGAACAGGCAAAGACCGGCACGGAAACAGTACCGACGCGCCGGTTAAATCAGCACGGCGCCGAAGTGATCAGACGGAACGCGGGGGTTTGAAGTGAATTCGCGTGATGGATGTGACGGCAGGATTAGTACGATCGGAATGCGGCGGCGCCTGCTTGTCGGCAACCATGCCAAACACCATCAAAACCGCAACACAGTGACCGCAGGACAGGCAACTACTGGACGTTTGCTTATCGCAGCCAGTGTCGGACATCGCGACGTCCTGCGCGCTACCGGCCTCCATATCATGATGATCATGCGCCATCATCGACACCGGATAATCCACAGCACTGGATACATGGCTGTCCACCATGGGCATCGCCCATGCGTTGCCGGCCTGTGCAGCAAGCAGCGCAACAATCAATACGACGCCAAGGGTTCTTTTGCGTGAGGGGTTCATGCCCTTTCAGGATAGGCCAGATACGTTCTTTGTCAACCGGTGCAACGACTGATCGCCGGCCTGGTCACCGGCCACACGATATCGTAATACAAAATTAACGGGTTAGCCCTGCCCCGGAACTGAAATTAACCCCGCTCCCTCGTTGAGGACGAACTCCTTGAACGCCTGCGCCACGGGCGACAACCGCTTCCCGCGCCAGTGAACGATATACCAATGGCGCATGATCGGGAACGACTGAACATTCAGCACCACCAACCGTTTTGTCTCCAGTTCAAGGCCCAAGGTGTGCATCGACACAATACCCAGACCGAGGCCGGCCTGGACGGCCTGTTTGATCGCTTCGTTACTGCTCATTTCCATGCCGGTTTCCAGACGCACACCCTGCTCGGAAAAAAAGCGTTCCATCGCGATACGTGTTCCGGAACCGTGCTCTCGCACAACAAACGTTTCGTGCTGCAAATCCGCCAGCGGAATATTCTGCCGTCCGACCAGCGCATGTCCCGGCGACGCAATAATTACCAGCGGATTATCCAAAAACGGCTCGGCGGCCAGATCCATCTGGGCCGGCGGGCGTCCCATGATCACCAGGTCTTTTTCATTGGATTCGAGCTGCTTGAGCAGGCCTTCACGATTGGTCACGTCCAGACTGATGGTGACCGCTGTGTGGCTTCCGCTGAAGGTCGCCAGCAAGCGTGGTGCGAAATAGTTCGCGGTGCTCGCGACCGCGATGGCGAGCCGGCCGCGCTGCACACCTTTCAGGGAATCGATGACGGTATCCGCTTCCTCGAGCTGCTGGGCGATCACGCGACTATAGTGATACATCTCCCGTCCCGCCTCCGTCAGGTATATCTGCTTGCCAATCTGCTCGAAAAGGGGCAGGCCGACGTTATTCTCCAGCTGTTTGATCTGCATCGAGACCGCCGGCTGGGTCAGATGCATCTCTTCGGCCGCCCGCGTGTAGTTCAGGTGCCGCGCGACGGCGGCAAAAACCTTTAGTTGCCTGAGGGTTAGGTGCATGGACGCCAATCGATAATATATAGCTTATGGTTTATATCATAATTATTGAATTTACTTTATGTCAATCGGCCCCGATAATCCGCTGGCGATAGACAACCGGGCCGGTTCATCGAGGAACACAGCGCTGAATAGACCCTTTAGTTATCAACTACTAACCACCAGTACACCGATCAGGCGTATATATCTCTATTATTTAGGAGGAAGCTGGCAATGGCGAAGACTTATAACGCGGGCGTCAAAGACTACCGTGAAACATACTGGATGCCCGACTACACCCCGAACGACACCGATATCCTGGCCTGCTTCAAGATCACCCCGCAAGCCGGCGTTCCGCGCGAAGAAGCGGCTGCCGCCGTTGCCGCCGAATCATCGACCGGTACCTGGACGACGGTCTGGACCGATCTGCTGACCGATCTGGACTACTACAAGGGCCGCGCCTATCGCATTGAGGACGTGCCGGGCGACGACACCTGTTTCTATGCCTTTATCGCCTATCCAATCGACCTGTTCGAGGAAGGCTCCGTCGTTAACGTATTCACGTCGCTGGTCGGTAACGTATTCGGCTTCAAGGCAATTCGTGCACTGCGTCTGGAAGACGTGCGCTTCCCGATTGCCTACGTCAAGACCTGCGGCGGTCCGCCGCACGGCATTCAGGTCGAGCGCGACATGCTCAACAAGTACGGCCGCGCGTTGCTCGGTTGCACGATCAAGCCCAAGCTCGGCCTGTCCGCCAAGAACTACGGCCGCGCTGTTTACGAATGTCTGCGCGGTGGTCTGGATCTGACCAAGGACGACGAAAACGTCAACAGCCAGCCGTTCATGCGCTGGCGCCAGCGCTTCGACTTCGTGATGGAAGCCATCCACAAGGCCGAACGTGAAACCGGCGAGCGCAAGGGCCACTACCTGAACGTGACCGCGCCGACCCCGGAAGAGATGTACAAACGTGCCGAGTACGCCAAGGAAATCGGCGCACCGATCATCATGCACGACTATATCACCGGCGGCTTCTGCGCCAACACAGGCTTGGCCAACTGGTGCCGTAACAATGGCGTCCTGCTGCACATCCACCGCGCGATGCACGCCGTTATTGACCGGGATAAGCACCACGGCATCCACTTCCGCGTGCTGGCCAAGATCCTGCGCCTGTCCGGTGGTGACCACCTGCACTCGGGCACCGTCGTCGGCAAGCTGGAAGGTGACCGCGCCGCGACCTTGGGCTGGATCGACCTGATGCGCGAAAGGTTCATCAAGGAAGACCGCTCCCGCGGTATCTTCTTTGATCAGGACTGGGGCTCCATGCCCGGCGTATTCCCGGTCGCCTCCGGCGGTATCCACGTCTGGCACATGCCGGCGCTGGTCGCGATCTTCGGCGACGACGCCTGCCTGCAGTTCGGCGGCGGCACGCTGGGCCACCCGTGGGGTAACGCGGCTGGTGCGGCGGCCAACCGCGTCGCGCTCGAGGCCTGTGTTGAAGCGCGTAACCAGGGCCGCGCCATCGAAAAAGAAGGCAAGGAAATCCTGATCAATGCGGCGAAGAGCAGCCCCGAGCTGAAGATGGCGATGGAAACCTGGAAGGAAATCAAGTTCGAGTTCGACACCGTCGACAAGCTTGACGTTGCCCACAAGTGACGCAGTCATCCCGGACGCACCCGCGATCCGGGATCCAGCCAACGTTATTAAATTGAGGTCGAAACAATGAGTGAGATGCAAGATTACAAGTCGAGCTTGACCGACACGGCGAGCCGCAAGTTTGAAACGTTTTCGTACCTGCCGCCGATGGACAAGGCCGGTATCCGCAAGCAGGTGGAATACATTGTCAGCAAGGGCTGGAACCCGGCGCTCGAGCACACCGAACCGGCAAATGCCTTTGATCACTACTGGTACATGTGGAAGCTGCCGATGTTTGGTGAAACCAATGTCGACAGGATATTGGCCGAGGCCGACGCCTGTCACAAGGCGCATCCGCACAACCACGTGCGGCTGGTTGGCTACGACAACTCCGCGCAATCGCAGGGCGCGGCGATGGTCGTTTACCGCGGTCCGATCAAGGCCTGATCTCGCGGTAACCCCCGAAAGCCCCTGCCCGATTGTTCCGGACAGGGGCCTTTTTTATGGCCGCACCGGCCAGCCACTGTGACGGTTGCCCGGGACAATTTCCAGCATTTGGCTTTTTGTTATTAACCATCCATGACGGGTAACAAAATGAGTGCTAACAACTCCGACCAGTACAACATCAAAAAAGAACCGTATTACCGCACCGTCGGTGACGAGGTAAAGCTTTACGAAGCCGCCTACGCGGCGCGCATGCCGATCATGCTGAAGGGACCGACCGGATGCGGCAAGACGCGCTTCGTCGAATACATGGCGTGGAAACTGAAACGGCCGCTGGTGACGGTCGCCTGCAACGAGGACATGACCGCCTCGGACCTGGTCGGACGCTTCCTGCTCGACGCGACCGGTACACGCTGGCAGGACGGCCCGCTGACGGTTGCGGCGCGCCTCGGCGCGATCTGCTATCTCGATGAAGTCGTCGAGGCGCGCCAGGACACCACCGTGGTGATCCATCCGCTGACCGACCATCGCCGCACGCTGCCGCTCGACAAAAAAGGCGAGCTGGTCAATGCGCATGCCGATTTTCAACTGGTGATCTCCTATAACCCGGGCTACCAGAATCTGATGAAGGATCTGAAGCAGTCGACCAAGCAGCGTTTTGGCGCGCTCGACTTCGCCTATCCGGAAACGACGATCGAGGCGGAAGTGGTTGCGCATGAGGCCGGCATCGACAGCGACACGGCACACAAGCTGGTGCAGATCGCGCATCGCGCGCGCAACCTGAAGGGCCATGGGCTTGACGAAGGTATCTCGACGCGGCTGCTCGTCTACGCCGGCAACCTGATCAACAAGGGCATCGAACCGAAAGCGGCGTGCATGATGGCGCTGGTGCGCCCGATAACCGATGATCCGGACATACGCGAAACGCTCGATGCTGCCGTCGGCGCCTTTTTCCAGTAACCGGCACCGCCACTGAACCGGAACGGCCAGCACCGTGAGCGTCAAACTCGAAGACTACCGGAAATTGCTCGAGGACATCGATCCTCACGTTCACGATACGCTCGAATCCAGCTTTGCCGAGGCCGCGCGCGTCATGTCGCCGCGCGGCCTGGCCAACTACCTCGAAGGCGCGCGGGCCTTGAGCCAGCTCGGCCGTGGCTCGGACCTCGTGATCGAATATCTGCAGGAAATGCCCGCGGTAGCGAAGGAGGTCGGTGATGATATTGTAGCTGACTGCGTCGCGCACGCGATGAAGCTGTCATCGATGACCAGCGGCGAGATCATTACCTTGATGTTCTCCAGCCTGCCGACCGCCGCCCGGCGGCTAGGCGACGCGGATCTGCTGAAATCCTATCTCGGTCTGCTGCATCAACTGTCGGCCAGGGCGCCGCGTGGCCTGCGGCCGATGCTGTCGCGCATCGATGAACTGTTCTCGAAACTGACGCTGGGCGGCATGCGGCGCTGGGCCTTATGGGGCGCGCAGGCACACGGGCGCGACTTCAAGGCGCTGACCGACTATTTCAGCCTGCAGTCGGCGGACAGTATCGCCGTACTGAAAAAGGAACGCCGCGGCACGCTGTTCATCGATCAGCAACGCAAACTGAATTTCTACCTGCGCGCATTCTGGGGCCGCGATTTCTTTCTCCGACCCACCTCGGGCGATCACGAAAAACGCGAGGGACTGCGGCCGTTCATCGAGCAGCGCGTGATTCACGTCGCCGACGCCTATGACGATTTCGGCGGGCTGCCCGGCAAGGAGCTGTACCGCGCCGCTGCGGCGCATGCCGCGGCCCATCTGGTTTACACGCGTGAGCCGCTCTCGGCCGAAGCACTGTCGCCGGCGCAGATGGTGTTCATCGGCCTGTTCGAGGACGCACGCGTGCAACAGCTCGCCATACGCGAATTTCCCGGCCTTAAGCAGCTATGGGTATCGTTTCATCGGGCACTTCAGGACATGGAACCGGCGGCTGACGATGTCGTCGCCATGCTTGATCGTGCCGCCCACGCATTACTGGATGACGATTACCAGGACGAGGACGCGCTGATCCGCGAAACCGTCACGGCGTTCCGTGAACAGTTCGCGCAACGGCCGCACGATAATCAGTTGAGCTGGGATATCGGCGTCACGTTTTACAATCAGCTCGGTGCGCGCCTGTCGATACCGAGCCTGCGCATACTCGAAACCACCCGGATTCCCTACCAGGACGACAACCGCTACATCTGGGCGTTCGACGATGCAGGCTGGGACGAGGCGGAGCATGTTTCCGCCAGCCAGCGTCAGGTGCGCAAGACCGTGAATGTCATGGAAATGGCCAACGAGGTGGACTGCGAGCTCGCCGGCGACGACGCGCAGGAAATCTGGCGGCTGGAAACACCGTTCTATCTCGATCAGGAAGGCTGCACGATCAACCAACTCGAAGGCAAGGAACCGGTCGCCGAACCGGCGCATTACCATGAGTGGGATTACCAGGTGCAACTGCATCGCCCCGACTGGGTTACTGTGCTGGAGAAACGCCAGCCGAAGGGCGACCCTGCACTGATCGACACTGCGCTCGCCGAATACAAACCCATCGCGAGCCGTCTGAAACATATCATCGATGCCGTGCAACCGCAGGGCGTGATTCGCCAGCGACGCCAGGAAGACGGTGACGATATCGACATCAACGCCGCTATCCGCGCGATGGTCGACCTGCGCATGGGCATCACGCCAGACCCGCGCATCAATATTCGCTATGTCCACAAGACGCGCGACCTGGCGGTGCTGGTGTTGCTTGATCTGTCCGAATCCACCAACGAAACCCTGACGGGTTCCGACCGTCCGGTGCTGCAACTGGCGCGCGACGCAACCGCGTTACTGGGCTGGGCGATCGATGCGATCGGTGATCCGTTCGCGATCCACGGGTTCGCGTCCGACGGCCGGCATGACGTCCAGTATTACCGCCTCAAGGATTTTGACCAGCCCTACGATGCTAACGTCAAGGCGCGGCTCGCCGGTATGCAGGGCAATCTGTCGACGCGCATGGGCGGTGCATTACGCCACGCCAGGCAATTTCTGCTGCGCCAGCCGCAACGGAAAAAACTGATCCTGCTGGTATCGGACGGCGAACCGGCGGACATCGACGAACGTGATCCGCAATATCTGCGGCACGATACCAAAAATGCCGTTGACGAGCTGTCGCGTAACGGCATCGTGACTTACTGTCTGACGCTTGACCCCGAGGCCGATGACTATGTTTCACGCATTTTCGGCGTCAAAGGGTATACAGTTGTAGATCATGTACAACGCCTTCCGGAAAAACTGCCTGGTCTGTTCATGTCGCTGACTACCTGACCGGCTGCGTAACAGTGAAATCCAGAATCGAAAACCTGCCGGCCTATGAAATCAGAAAATCCTCGGTCAGTGCCCGCTATTTCAACCGCGTGCGCATCGCGTTGTCGCGTCTGGGCGGGCCGCTGCGCCTGCCACTGACCAACCTGCGCGACCTGGGCATGTTTCTGGATGAAGATTTGTGGGTGTGCTTCGACGGCAGCCTGAACGATATCCCGGTAATCGCGTGGACCGAGTTCGATACAGCAGGTCGCTCCGGTGTGCACAACGAGGTTTCGTGCACGCTGCGTCTGTATCACAACCATGCCGAGGTGATCATCGACAAAGTCCTCGCGACCGTCTACGATCTGCTTGACAAGAAATTGGATGAAACCGGCTTGCCGCGCGACGGCGGCGTGACCAGCCTGACAGGGCGACTAAAGCACGTCGACAAGGATTGAGCCCGCAAGCCAATACCCGTCTATCGATACGATAACAGCGATGACTATTGCCCCTTACGCCTGACTTTTTTTAACTGTTGCATCCTGTGACCCAACCCGCCAAAGAAGAGCCCATCGTCACGATCGAACTCGACGGCAAGCGCGCAACGCTGCTGGGCACCGCGCACGTGTCGCGCGCCAGCGCGGACAAGGTTCGTCAGATGCTGGCCACCGGCGAGTATGACGCTGTTGCGGTGGAGCTTTGCCCGAGCCGCCACCGGAGCATCGTGCAGCCCGACAGCCTGGCGAAGATGGACTTGCTCGATATGTTGCGCAACGGCAAAACCTCCATGGTCGCCGCAAATCTCGCGCTTGGAGCCTATCAGCAGCGTCTCGCGGAACAGTTCGGTATTGAGCCGGGCGCCGAAATGCGTGCCGCGATTGAGTCGGCGAGCGAGCGGCATTTGTCGGTACTGCTGCTCGACCGCGATATCGGCGTCACGTTGAAGCGCATTTATCGCGGAATTCCGTGGTGGCATCGCATCCGGCTCGTGGCCGGCCTGTTCGCAAGCGTCATTTCCAGCGACAAAATCAGCGAGGAGGAAATCGAACGGCTGAAAGACGGCGATATTCTTGAAACGGCGTTCTCCGAATTCGCCGCGCGGGAACGCGACCTGTACAGGCCGCTGATTGACGAGCGCGACCGTTACATGGCGGCGCGCCTGCTCGATGGACTGAAGAACGGCGAGCAGAAAAATCTGCTGGCGGTTGTCGGTGCCGGGCATCTCAACGGGATGAAGCGTCATCTGGAAGAACAGCGGTCACTGCCGGTCGAGTCCTTGAAGGACAATATCCGCCAGCTGGAAACAGTCCCTCCGGCCGGAAAATTCCTCAAGATACTGCCCTGGGCCATCGCCGCGCTGATTGTGACGGGATTTGTCGCCGGATTTTTGCAGAGCCCGAGTCTTGGCTGGCACATGGTCGGCGATTGGGTGCTGATCACCGGCGGCCTCGCGGCGTTCGGCGGACTGATTGCACTGGCGCATCCGTTAACCATAGTCACGGCATTCCTCGCCGCACCGATTACAACGCTCCACCCGATGATCGGTGTCGGGATGGTCACAGCCCCGGTCGAGCTGTTTATCAGAAAACCCACCGTCGGCGATTTCAGCGCTTTGCGCCACGATACTGCCAATCTGAAGGGTTGGTGGAAAAACCGTGTCGCGCGCATTCTGCTGGTCTTCACGCTTACCACGTTCGGAGCGGCTGCCGGTACCTATCTGGCGGGTTTCCGCATTTTCGGCCGGTTGACCGGTAACTGAGTTTGCCGGTTTTTCCGCGGCCTCTTGTCTCAAACCACGGCAGTTTCCGTGGTTTACGCCGTGCCGGGTAGCGGACTATGCGGCGGGTGACCGAACTTTTCAGATTCCGCGCAATCTGACAGTGGTGTGATGTACGTAATACAGCCCTCCCCGGTAGTGCCAGAAGTGTGATAAAAAGCGTCTTCCGCGCGCCACGGATCAGGTGGACGCACTAACGGGAACAAGCCCGGACAACGGCGGACGAATTGAGCGGATAGCGGTCGTTGCCGTGGAACAGAAAGAATCATCGTTGGTCAATAAAATCGTTCATGAGTAATCCCGGTCTTCCCCCATCGCAGGTCACGACCAGTGTCGCCACTTTCATCGCACGGTTGCGCGCCGTGCTTGCCGGCGCGTTGCTGAATCGCTACGCGGGCTTTCTTGCCTGCATCTACCTCTATTCGGCGACGATCCCGAAAATCGGCGGACTGGGCGAGGATTCGATACCCTCGTCCTACGTCGAGACCGCACTGGTCCTTTATCTGTACTACTACTTCAATACGATTCTTCGGCCTTCCCGCGTACAGGCCCTGATCGCCGCTATCCCCATTTTCCTGGCGTACCTTGGCCAGGACATTTATTACATGATGTACGGCAGGGTGTTCCGCATTATCGAGCTCGCGGAAATCCCCGAACTGCTGGATATCCTCACCCCGGGGTTTATCGCGCTCGTCGTCGTCGTTTTTTTGGTGCCGCTGCTGATCTTCGTATTTTCCATCAATTACCGCCGGGTCTTCGCTATTGCCGGAGGCAGTTTGCCTCTGCTGTTGATGGCAGCGGCAGTCGAGTTCTTCCCGAATAGCTATGCAACCGCTTTCGAAAAAGTCGGCAACGAAATCGTCACCTGGTCCGACCAGAGAAGCGTCGAGAACAACGGCCGATTTGCGATGCTGTTCTATCGTGAGGCACAGCGCGTCACGGCCAAACAAATGACCATACCGTTCCGCGCACGGACCGCTTACGATCACACGGCTCGCGAGTTTGCCGGCCGGATCGGCAACCAGCGCGTCAACAACAATGTCCATCTGATTGTGATGGAAAGTCTGCTCGACCCGACACTGTTTCGTGGCGCGAGTTTCACAACTAACCCGACGCATCCGGACTTTGCCCGCCTGTTCGGCAACGCTACGGGCTTTTCGGTTTCCCCGGTTTTTGGCGGCGGGACATCGCAGGCCGAGTTCGAGGTGTTGTGCGGAGTACCGGCATTTCGGGAACTCGGGAGCGTCGAATTCAATGCGTTTACCGGCGCCCAGGCATGGTGCCTGCCGGGGCTGCTGAAACTTGCCGGGTACCGTACCGTTGCATCGAATGCGTTCAAACCGAACTTCTTCAATGCCGTTCCCGCTTATCGGGGTATCGGTTTTGGCGAGGCACACTTTCCACAGGAATATACCGGCACTACCGACACCTACCTGAGTATTGGCGACGTTAGTAACGAGAACTACATGTTCGACGGGACGTTGTTCGCACAAAACCTGGCCTTTGTCGCCAACATCGTCAAGGACAAGCAATCTCCGCCAATACTCAATTACGTGCTGAGTATCTACGGCCACCTGCCTCATACACTGGATAACGAGAAAAGGCCCCAGGTACTCACGCTCATCGCCGATCACCCGGACGATCAGCTCGAGCGAGCCGCGAACCAGTATTACTACCGTACACAGGCCATCGCGGAATACGTCAACAAACTTATCGACATTGACCCGCACAGTCTGATTATCCTGATCAGCGATCACTTGCCGCCGCTGCAATACGGTCCCAACACCTACCGCGATCTGCGTTATCTCGATAACCAGGAGAACAGCCGCTATTTGAATCGCGTCCTGATCATTGAAAACGGTATTGCAAAGCACTACCCCACCATCCACCACTACGATGTACCGGCATTGGTGTTCAACTATCTGACCGCAGGAACCTACTGCCGCGAAAATACCTGCGACTTCACGCAAGACAGGTTTATCGACAACCGCGTGGAGTACCACACACGGTACATGTCCCTGATGGCCCACGCAGCGGAGTAGACGCGAATCCGGGCAAACCCGGCAACGGTGCGGCCGAAACTGCCCCGGTGGGAACACTCCTGATTTACCCTCATCCGGACACGACTGATCGTTGTCCAGCGCTGACCAATCACGGGCCCGAACGCAACCCACCTTCCGGAAAAACATGTTCAGCTAATGTTCAGCGTCGCAGGCCTAGCCTGACCCTCGTGCACCACAGAGTGGAGGCGAAGATGATCACTATCACTACACGTCCGGCGATTTATGGACTCGGCGTCATGCTGGCAGCCGCCTTGGTATCTACCCCGATCCACGCCCACGAAACAGGGTGGCGATCTTCGGGGTCGATCGTCATCTCGCATGAAATCCGTGAGGAACACCGTTATCCACGCTACGAGGACCATGACCGACCCCGTCATAAGGAGCACAGGCGTCATGGGCATGGGCATGATCGAGAGCATGGCGCCCGGTATGCGCCGGAGCATGAATTCGATGCGCTACCGTATTACTCCCGCGACGACGGATATTATGACGTGCCCGTGCGTGGCACAACCATCGTGACCATCCGCTACGTGTACTAGGTGGTTGGCATGGCAAACAAAAACGGTGACAATACGGCCTGATCGAACCAACAGAATCGCTCTCGCGAGGATCAGGCCGATATCATGATCAGCAACTATTACGAGCAATTAGTCATGGACCGGATCACTGAGTTCCTTGTCGACAGCGACCTGGCGCACGATCCCGATTACGCCGAGGACATTGCCTGTGTGGCACTCAATCAGCTGCCTGCGCGTTATGTCCGGCATGCAGTTGATGTGTCGTTTTACATGACCCGGGAAGAACGGCAGGACATCGAGAATAATGTCGATGCCGTCATCCGCAAGGCGATCGAATTTATCGAGCACCGCCGTAACAACCCGCCTGACGACCGTCACCAGAGCTAAGCGACACTGCTTGCCTGCCTGGCAAAGAGTTGCCAGCGACCCTCGATAATGCCGGCACTCATCCCTGCCCAGCCAACCGCCGGGGCACGCGGTTTGCCAACGCCTGCGCGGCGACCTGACCTCACGCCGGGCCGGCGATCCAGCTGATACCCCGACATATTTGCATAACTATCCCGGCCAGCGCGGCGCCCCGTGCCAAGCTATTCACTTCTAAAGTTTTTAGTCCTCCAACCGCAATATATTGATACATCCCCCGGTCGCAGTAGCCACGGCGCGCGCGTCGTCCGGGGCAAGGTTGTCGGGCGTCTGTGTGCCGTATTTACATTCCGGACAGGCTGTATGTGGTTAGACACTGTAGTTGCTGGACACTTTCTCCCCCGCGCCTGCCACGGCCCAGGCAAGGCCGGTTTCTTATTGACCACTTTTGGACTCCACTTGCACGGGTAACGATGATGGAGTCGTTCAATATTCTCCTGGTGACTGGCAACAGCGAAACCGTCGTGCTGATTGAAAGGCATCTGCTCGGCGCGATTAACGCACGCTACGAGCTGGCAGGCGCAGCCGATATTGATGCGGCATGCGATCGACTGGAAAACTCGCCGTGTGACGTTCTTCTTCTCGATATTGAGGGCGACGACAATCACGGCCTGAAAGCGGTCAAGCGGCTCAACAAGGCCTACCCGGGTCTACCTGTGATCGTCGTGACCTGCCTGGACGACGAGGCAGCGGCCATAGAGGCGTTAAAATCGGGCGCGCAGGATTATTTGATCAAGGGCAACATCGAGCCACGCGGCTTGGCCCGTTCCATCTACCACAGCCTGGAACGCAACCGTCTGCAGCTTCGACTCGAAGCAGCGGAACAACGCGCGCATTTCCTGGCAACCTGCGACGTGCTGACCGGGCTGGCGAATCGCCAGGCATTCAACGACCGGCTCGACCGGGCTATCAAGTATTCCGAGCGCTATAACCTGAAGCTGGCAGTGCTGCTGCTGGATATCGATCGTTTCAAGAGTGTCAACGAAACGCTTGGCCATCAGGCCGGCGACAAACTACTCAAGGAAATCGGCACGCGCTTGCGCGCGTCGATACGTGAAACCGATGTCGTCGCACGCGTCGGGGGAGATGAATTTCTCTTCATGCTGCTGAACATACAGGAAGCGCATAACGCCGCCCGTGTCGCCGAGCATATTCTGGGCGCGCTCGACAAGCCGTTGATCGTCAATGGCCACGAGATCTTCCTGACAGCGACCGTCGGCATTGCTCTATATCCGGACGACGGCAAAAATCTGTGGACGCTGATACGCAATGCGGATACCGCGATGCACATCGGCAAGCGTGCCGGTCACCAGCGGTATAAATTTTATGCGGCAGAAATGAACAACCGCGCGATGAAGCGACTGGAAATGGAAGCCGATCTGCGTCATGCGCTCAAGCGCAACGAATTCATTCTGCATTATCAGCCACAGGTCAACGGGCAACCGGATCAGATCATCGCCACCGAGGCGTTGGTGCGCTGGCAGCATCCGAAACAGGGCATGGTGCCGCCAAACGATTTTATCCCGTTGACCGAGGAGACCGGCATGATCATCAGCCTCGGCGAATGGGTACTGCACGAGGCCTGTCGCCGTAATCGTGAGTGGCAGGACGCCGGTTACCCGCCTATCCGGATCGCGGTCAACGTTTCGCCGCGCCAGTTCGAGCAACCCGCGTTCGTCGAAACGGTAAAGCAGGTATTAAGGGACACTCATCTCGACCCGCGCTGGCTCGAGCTGGAACTGACCGAGGGCGCGGTGATGCAGGATGCTGAAAAAACCATCGATGCACTCAAGGAACTGAAGCAGCTCGGTACACGTGTTTCAATCGACGATTTCGGTACCGGATACTCGTCACTCAGTTACCTGAAGCGCTTTCCCATCGACATGCTGAAGGTTGACAAGTCCTTTGTCGACGACGTACCGGGCGACCCCGACGATGTAGCCATCGTCAAGGCCATCCTGGCAATGGCCAAAAGTCTGTCTCTGGAAGTCATCGCCGAAGGTATCGAAACGGCGGAGCAAAATGCCTTTATGAAGGGACTGGGGTGCGACTATATGCAGGGCTTTCTGTTCTATCGTCCGCTGCCGCACGAACAGATCGCCACTATTCTCCAGGGGCTGAGCTCAGTCAAAGGCAAGCGGCGTATCGGACGCGCTGCGGACGCCACGCCGGCGCCGACCGACGGCAAACAGAAATAGGGTCAGACCGGGCCCGGATCCCCATCGACCGCGCGGCGCAGACTCTCTGCAAGCTGCTGCGTCGCGGGTCCGCGACCTTTTCCCGCCGCCCGAAAATCAGATAGAGATAGGCCTTGCGCACACCGCCGGCGCGCATAGGCAGCGCTTTGACAATGCCACGGCTGACGGCCTCACGGATTTGATGGCGTGGCAACCAGCCGAATCCCAGACCACTGCAAACCGTCGTCACCGCGGTATCAATGCTGGTGACGGTCCAACGGTATTCGGCGCCCAGCCCCAGCCGATGTCCTTCTTTCGATGCAGCCCGGAATCACGTATTACCACCTGTATTTCCCGGCGGAGATCATTGGCAGTCACCGCCCGTCCGAGATGATGCAACGGATGCTCGACATGGGCGACGGCGACAAACTCGATCTCCAGCAGCGCATCGCCGAGGAATCCCGCCGGCACCTCGGCACCGACCGCAAGATCCGCGCTACCGTCCTCGAGTGCTTCCTCCGCACCGGACAGCACCACCTCCTGTAACTGGACACGCGTACCACGGCTGATCGGCGCAAATATCTTCAGCGCTGACATCAAGCTGTCCACCGGAAAAGCGGCATCGACCACCAACCGGACCTCGGGTTCCCAGCCGTCCGCCAGATTGCCCGCGAGCTTCTCGAGTTCAAGCGCATCGTCGACCAGGCGGCGCGACCGGCGCAACAATGCGGTACCGGTTTCCGTCAACTGCGCCTTGCGCCCTTCGATCACCAGCAACGGCACACCCACCTGCTCCTGTAGACGGGCGATGGTATAGCTCACCGACGACTGGCTACGATGCAGTTTTTCCGCCGCCTGAGCGTATCCGCCGCTGTCGACGACCGCCTGCAACACCCGCCATTGCTCCAGTGTCGTATGTGGAATGGGCATATATATCTGGTTATTCGATATTAATAACCGACATTTTGCGCTTTTATATCTGATATTGAAATTTATAATGGGGGTCGTTCGAACTCGCGAATCAACCAGGAGGGTCTGGTCATGGAAAAAATCACACTGTTAACGGGGCGCGTCCTGCTGGCCCAGCTGTTTCTGCTGGCCGGTATCAGCAAGATCGGCGCTTATGCCGGCACGCAGGGTTACATGGAAAACACGGGAGTCCCCGGCGCATTGTTGCCGCTGGTTATCCTGACCGAGATCGGCGGCGCACTGGCACTGATCGTTGGCTGGCAGACCCGCTGGGCAGCAATCGCACTGGCCGGATTCAGCATACTCTCGGCATTGATGTTCCATACCAATTTCAACGATCAGATACAGATGATCATGTTCATGAAAAACGGCGCGATCGCTGGCGGATTGCTGGTGCTTGCCGCGGCGGGGCCCGGCGGCCTGAGCCTGGATCATCGCCGCGGCCGCTGATCGTGCGCGTAGCGCGGGACGAAGTGTCCGCCCGCCAATCGCTTTTACCGGAACGAGGTGCGGAATAATGTCGACGATAAGCTTTCGCCGCGCGACGGTGATGAAAGAAGGCGCCGGCGCCAACGTGAAACGCCTGATGCCGCTTCAGGGGTTCATGAATTTCGACCCGTTTGTTTTATGGGACGACTTCAGCGTCGCGCCTGGCGCGGGGTTTCCGACGCATCCACACCGTGGCTTCGAGGCAATTACCTATATGTTCGAGGGTACGATGCAGCACAAGGACAACCTCGGCAATGAATCCACGGTCAGTGCCGGCGGGGCACAACGCTTTACCGCGGGCAGCGGTATCGAGCATTCGGAAATGCCGGCGCCGGACAGCGTCAGCCGCGGCATCCAGCTGTGGATCAACCTGCCACGCAGCAAGAAGGCCATCGCGCCGGACTATCAGCAGGTCGACGTCGATCAGTTCCCGGAGACGCCCGTGAAAAGCGGCACCATACGCACGATAGTCGGTGACGGTTCACCGCTGCGGCTGCATACGCCGGTCCGCTATCTTGACGTGCGTCTGCACAGCGACGGCCATTACGAGGACACCGTGGAGAGCGGGTACCGCGGCCTGATTTACCTTGTGGAGGGCACGATTCGTATCGGCGAAAGAACGCTGAACAGCGGCGAATCATGCTTTGTCGAAGGACCGGACCGGATCGACATCACGGCGATGGCGAGCGCACGGTTCATGGTATGCCTTGGTACACCGCACGGCGAACCAATCCGCCAGCGGGGTCCGTACGTCGATTGACAGATCAGGAAAATCCGGCGCACACCGCGGCGGGAAACCGCCTCGATTCGGTCGCCTGAACGTGGGCGCGCGGACAGATACATGACCGTTTCATCACTGCCCCCTTCTGCTGGCGCCGAAAACGCTTGTTTTTATATACCCGGAAAATAACGTAGTTTTCGCGGCCCCAGGCCGGTAATCTGACCGCCTACGCCTTCAGGAACCTCTCGATCGACCGATATCCCTGCGGTGGGACTGCAACTGTTTCGTCCGTAAACTCAGATAGCGGATTTCATGGATACAGCACGGATCACCTCCGGCAAAAGCGTCAATAGCATCAAGCCAGCTGATCTGCCGGCGCCGCCGCAGGCCGCGATCCAGATCGTGCACGCCTGTTCGGACGATGGCACCGACAGCAAGAAACTGGCGCGCCTCGCGGCCAGCGACATGGTGATCACCGCCGAGGTTCTGCGCGTCGCGAACTCACCGTTCTTTGGCTACGGCTACGGCAAGAAAATCCAGTCGATTCCCCGCGCGGTGACCGTCATGGGACAACGCACACTGCGTAATCTGGTGCTCTGCATCGCCGTGCGCGATGCGATCAAACAGGATTCGATTCCGGGTTTCGATATCAATACCTATTGGGAAGACTCGTTGCGCCGCGCGGTGTGTGCCCGCCTGCTCGGCCGGGACGTGCGCCTCGACCACGATGAATGTTTTACCGCCGGTCTGTTGCAGGACTTCGGGCTGCTGGTGATGTTTTTCCTGCAACCCGACAAGGCGGCGATGTGGCCAGAAATGCGCCGCAAGAACCCGATGAGCCGCTACCAGATGGAAAAGCGGGTCTTCGGCAATACGCACGACAAGGTTGGACGCATGCTGGCCAAGGAATGGGGATTGCCGGCAGAACTGGGCGAGGCGATCAGTAATCACCACGGCGCCGATGGCGACGCGCCGGACGAGACCCATACCCGGCTGTGCCGCCTTGCCTATTGTGTCGACTGGATGGCGGCCGTGTTCACGGCGGATGACAAGAGTGAAACACTGACACGTTGCCGCGACGCCATCACCAGGATCTTCGGCCTGGCCCCCGGCGTGGTCGAGAAACATTTAGACAATGTGCCGTCGCTGGTCGAGGAGGCCGCTACCGCGCTGGGACTGGGCGTCGGCAACCAGCTTAAATTCGCCGACGTGATGCAGGAAGCGAATCTCAAGCTCGCCAGCGAGAACCTGAGTTATCAGGAACTGACACGGCAGCTCGAGATCACGCTGGAGGAACGCGACCGCCTGGCCGCCGAACTGAATCGCGAAATCGCGCTGGCCCAGGAAATCCAGAAAAGTCTGCTGCCGCATCAGGACACGCCGGGACAATATATTACCGGCATCAATCTTCCGGCGCGCGAATTGTCCGGTGACTTCTATGACTTCTTCACGCTGCCCGACGGGCGCATGTATTTCAACCTCGGTGATGTTTCCGGCAAGGGCATTAATGCCGCGCTGTTGATGGCCAAGACCAGCAGTCTGTTCCGCTGCCTGGGCAAAACCGTCCACAGTCCGGGCAAGCTGCTACAGCAGATCAATCGTGAGCTGTGCGAAACGACCACGCGCGGCATGTTTGTCGCGGTCACCGCCGGCCTGTACGACCCGGCGAACGGCACCGTCCGGCTGGTCAATGCCGGCAATCCGCCGGCGCTGCTGATCGGGCGCAATGGCACGCACAAGGCTTACAAGGCGGAATCACCGCCGCTCGGCATCGATACCGACACCGCCTTCCCCGAATATGAATTCAATCTGTCAGACTACGGCCTGTACCTGTTTTCCGACGGCATCACCGAAGGCTTCATCGCCAAGGACGAGACGCTTGGCATCACGGGTCTGCTGACGCTTATTCTCGAGGTCGGCGCCAGGCCGGCACAGCAACGACTGGCGGCGATTGTCGACCGTATCCGCCGCTCGCCCGAGCCGTTACGCGACGACACGACGATACTGCTGGTAGAAAAACCGCATGACAACGGCGCTCGCACAGACTGAGATACGGTTTACGTCCCGGTCCGCGCAGCTGCACCGCGTGCGCGGCGAGATACGCTCGGCCTGCGAACAGTATCGGTGCTCCAGAGAGTGCATAGACCATATCGTGATTGCCGTGAACGAGGCCTGCACGAACGTTATCGAACATGCCTATGGCAAGGAATGCGATGCCGAAATCGTACTGAAAATATTCAAGGATGGCACGGCGCTGGTGTTTCATCTGATTGACCACGCCCGGCCGTCGGACCGTGACTGCGTCCGCCCGCAGGCCATAGACCTGTCGCGGCCCGGCGGCCTCGGCGTGCTGCTGATCAACGAGGTGATGGACAAGGTGCGCTTCCTGGAATGCGCGCACGCCGACGGCAATGTGCTTGAGATGAGAAAAACAATCGAATAATTAACGGGAGGGATATATGAACTACCAGATACGTACCGAAGGGCAATACACCGTGATCGCGCTGCGCGGCGACGTGGATCTGCATCACTCGCCGAAGGCGCGCGAACAGATACTGAAATACCTGGGCGATCAGTGCCATGTCATGGTCGATCTTGCCGACGTCGCGTACATAGACAGCTCCGGGATCGCCAGCCTCATCGAGGGCTTCCAGCTCGCCAAACAGCACAAGCTGCAGTTCGGCCTCGTCGGCGTCAGCGAACCGGCGATGCAGGTACTCAAGCTCGCTCGCCTCGACCGGGTTCTGCCTATCCATCAAACGATCAGCGGCATGGCGCTTGTTTCCATCCGGTAGCCGAACAGCGACGTATCGACCGACCTTCCTGCGCGGCGTTCGACCCGCCGCTTGTGCTACCCCCGCCGGGGCCGGTAACATCGCATGAATTCATCGCGATAGCCGCACCCGTGACCATCGACAATCCACGCGAACCCGCCATTGAAATACGTGATCTCGTCACCCACTACGGGGAACGCAAGGTCATCGACGGCCTTAACCTGTCGGTCTATCCGGGCGAGATCATGGCCATCATGGGCTTCAGCGGCTCCGGCAAAACGACACTGTTCCGGCAGATGCTCGGGCTTAAGAAACCCACCTCAGGATCGATACGCATCCTCGGCAAGGACATCAACACACTCAACAGCAAGGATATGTATGACGTGCGGCGCCAGATCGGCGTCGCCTTCCAGGGCGGCGCGCTGTTCAGCTCGTTGACGGTCGCCGAGAACGTCGAACTGCCATTGCGCGAGCACACGAAACTCAACAACCAGACGATACGCATCATGAGCCGGCTGAAGCTCGAGGTCGTCAACCTGTCCGGTTGCGAAAACCTCAAACCGTCGGAACTGTCGGGCGGAATGCTGAAACGCGTCGCGCTGGCACGCGCACTGATCATGGACCCGCGCCTGCTGTTCTTCGACGAACCCTCGGCCGGCCTCGATCCGATCGTATCGGCGGAACTCGATGAACTGATTATTCAGTTACGCGACGCAATGAAGATGACGATTGTGGTCATCACCCACGAACTGCACAGCGCATTCAAGATCGCCGACCGTATCACCATCATCGACAAGGGCGAGATCCTTATCACCGGCACGGTGGATGAGGTGCGCCACAGCTCCAACCCGCGCGTGCAGAACATGCTGAATAGAAAACCCCGCGAAGAACGCGTCGATGCCGATGCCTATATGGATCGCTTGACCGGCGCGGCACCGTAAAAAATCGCCGCAACACCCGCCTTGCATTGGAATTCCACCACTACCACCGGACACCGATAGCGTTTGGCCACCGCTCGAAGCAGCCAATCCAATGTAGGGTGGGTGAACGTCTTTTCGCGTAACCCGCCAGGCGTTGCGCAGCAACACAAGCCGGTTATTTAATTCAACAGCCACACTATTGCGCTCTGCAGCCCGGGATGCCGAATCTTCGATTAGCGTCTTGTTACGGCCACGAGCGGTCACTGCGCCGCAACAATGGGCGCGACACACGGAACTACGGAACTATCGTCGCTATGACACCTTGCGATGCGGCAACCGCCAGTCTGCGCGTACAAAGTGGCAAGTGTACCCACCCGGATAGCGCTCCAGGTAATCCTGGTGTTCCGGCTCGGCCTCCCAGAAAGGGCCGGCCGGCGCGACCTCGGTCACCACTTTTCCCGGCCATAGCCCCGACGCGTCGACATCGGCAATAGTGTCCTTTGCGACACGCCGCTGCTCTTCACTAGTGTAGTAGATGCCAGAACGGTAAGCGCTGCCGCGATCATTGCCTTGACGATTCAGGGTGCCTGGATCATGGATCTGAAAAAAGAACTCCAACAGGCGGCGGTAACTCAGAATTTTTGGATCAAAAATGATTTCGATGGCTTCGGCATGCGTACCATGATGGCGATAAGTCGCGTTGGGCACGTCGCCGCCACTGTAGCCGACCTGCGTCGATGTGACGCCCGGCATCTTACGGAGCAACTCCTGCATGCCCCAGAAACAACCGCCCGCCAAAACGGCGCGTTCGTGCACGGAGTCAGTCATATAACCTCCTGGTTTGAGTTACAGCCAGCGGCAACGATCGCATGAGGCACCGGTCCGGCAATGGGCCGCGCTTCACGTTTCACTCTCGAAAGATCGACGATGCATACGGTATGAGACCGCCGCGCTCGTCCCGCAATGGGTCGCGTTCTGCCTGATCGCTTACCGGCCGGGAACGAACTTATAATATGATAATAACCTGCGCTTGTGCGGCAGCCTTGTATCCCAAATCGCCCGTATCATTTTCCCGCTGCTCAGGTTGGACAGTCGGCGACCCGGCACAACGGCAACCAGCCCACTTACCAATACCGCGTCGGTCGGTCGCGCCAGGTTTTGTTTTTGAAGGTGCCGGTGTTGTCGGTTAGCAGCTGCACGCCGGTGAACATGACGGCGCAGGCGCCGCCGATGAACAACAGCGTGCCGAGAAACCATAGCGGCACGATACTGGCTTGCAGCGCAACCAGTCCGCACGCGACGCCACCTGCTAGCAGCCAGGTACCGATACGGGTTCTGGCTTTATGCAGCGGCGTGTCGTCGGAAATAAATGGCTTGGTTGGCATGGTTCTTTGTCGTGCGGTCTTCACACCGGGCCGGCTGTACCAAGGAAGCTCTGATTTATTCTGATATTGTCATTCCCGCGAAAGCGCGAGCCCATGGATGGGCGAGGTAGAGCGGCGTCGGGAACGGCCGCCGAGGAATCCAGTAAACCGTTGAATTTGTAGCACTGGATTCCGGCTCTCCGCTGCGCGCAGGGGGGGCAGGAATGACGACACATCGGAGCTTCCCTAATGGCGTCTGGCACAGAACCGGTCGGGCACCCTGCCGTTGCGGCTGGGCCATCGCAACCTGTGCGGCGGGTCGCGCCGCCGCACCCCGCTGTAGCTTCACGCGCCGTAGACGCCTTCCTGCCAGAACGAGAACAGCAGTTCTTCGATATTCGGCTCGCCGATGGTGACCGTGCTCAGCACCGCGTCGGTTTTGCCATCGACAATCGACAAGGTGCCATCGGTCGGGTTCGGGAAAAACACATAAGGCCGGGCGCCATTCAGTTTGGTGAACGCCAGCGGCCGCCGCCCGCAATCGGCGCGTCCCACGCGGATTTCCTTGAGTTGCTTCAGCTCGGGCAGCACGGTCGCATCGAATACCAGCACGCTTTCCTTTTTCAGATTATCGCGCTGCGGACCCTTGCCGGTGGCCGCGGTCGTGATGTAGAGCCGCGTGCCGTCGGGGCTGAAACGGTAAACGCTCGGATAAACGTCCGGCAGGTCCAGCGTCTTGACGACGGCGTTTTTCTGCAGATCGACGACCGACAGCTGGCCAATGACGTGCTCGGGATCAGCCTTGCGGTCCGCGCCCTTGCCGATCAGGAAACGGCTGCAGGGACTTAGCAACAGGTTACTGCTTTTCTCTAACGGGACGGTCGTTTCTATCCTGTTGGTGACCGGGTCGATGACGCTGATCGAGCCATAGCCATTGCAGAGGTTATAGATCTTGCCCGTCACCGGCGAGAACTCCATGCCGTGCGGATAGGCGCTGTTTGGCACGGTCATCTTGCCGCCCTCTTCCTTGTCCGGCTGGCACAGATTGATGGTATCGAGAATCTTCAGATAGCTGGCGGCGTCCGCATCGTCGTTGCCGATCACCGACACGGTGCCGTCTTCCAGATTACTGACAAACGCCCGCTTTGGAATTCCGTGCGCCTTGTCGGTCGGCCGGGCAAACACCGTGACGTGATGGCCCCGGCCGACGCACAGCGTCTTGATGATGCTGGCGGCCTTCTTGTTGTTGTTGACGATCATCACCGACGCGCCTTTGTCGCCGCAATTCAGCGCATCGCAGCCGGTGTCCTCGTCGCCGTCATTCATGAACCAGATACGCTGATGGTCGGGATCGCGGTAGGCATACGGCACGAACGCGTCTTCCGGCAGGCCGTCCTGCTGACTGACCGCCTTGGTTGCCGCGTCCATGACTACCGCCGAGTCATCCGCAGCAATGCCGAGAAACACCGGCCGGCGCGCCGCCTCCAGCCCGCTGGCCGGATAGCGATCGAGGCGCTCCACACTGGCGGCCTTGCCGTCGTAACGCACGATCGAAATACTGCCGTGACTCGTATAGTCCAGATGACAGACCACAGCCCAACTGTTCGACTGCTGCATGAAGCCCCCTCAAGGTACCTGAATCCCGTTACAAGGCCGTTATCTTAAACCAAATCACCGGTTTATTGGCGTGATTTGGCAAACGCCGCGGTCATCGCCGCGACAACGGCAAGCGGATAAACGTGCTTTCGCCCGCTTTAACGGTAGTGCTTGATCCGGCACGGTAGCGGACAATCGCCCGGCGATCCCGGGGGCGCACCTGCGAGAAACCGGAAGTTACTCGATTTTGCGCAAATTTTTCCGATAACGGGACTGGCGGTGCGATAATCGGCCCCAACCTAAAACGCCTGATTATCGAGCGATTTTCCAGTATCAAAAGCGAAAGCAACTGCTGCCGATAGCGGAGTCGAGTGTATGGCGGTCAAAAATTTCATGGCGAAAAAGGTCGTCACCGCACCATCGGATGCGACCGTGAAAGAGCTCAGGGAATACTTCAATAATCTGAAGATCCACCATATCGTTGTCGTCGATCAGGGCAAGGTCAAGGGTGTGATCTCGGATCGGGATGTCCTCAAGTGCACCAGCCCGTTTCTTGGCACGCCGTCCGAAAATGAGCGCGACCGGTACACGCTGACGAAGAAGGCGCATCAGATCATGGCACGGGAGGTTATCTCCGTGAAACCGGACGCGCCGGTCCGCGAGGCGGCAATGCTGATGCTGGATAAACACATCAGTTGCCTGCCGGTGATCGACTGGTATGGCAAGCTGGTTGGCATTCTGACCTGGAAAGATATTCTTGGTGCAATCTTTCAGAAGGACGACAAGTAAGTACCAGGCGTGTCTGCTCCGTTACGTAACGCCGTTATCACCTCTGCGCTGAAAGGCTGCTTCTGTCCGCGACGTCATGCCGGGAAAAAACGGCAAGAACGCGTGCGTCGATACACAGGCTATCTGACACGCGGCCCCGCTGCCCGGATTCCGGCAACGATCAGCCATTCCACGCCTGTCAGCCACAGCCAATCAAGCGGGCCATAACGTGTAACGCATGAGCAGGCGCGCGAAGCACAGAGCCTGATCGCCGCATGGATCAGAATCAGGTGCGTAACAATCAGCGGTCCCATCCGATACTTTGCCCCGGCCCGGGGCAACCCCGAAATGGACAAAAAGCGTAGCGAATTGCTCGGGATTGCGCGCAACGACTGTGCGAGTAAACCGGATCATTATCCCGCAAAACGGGCGCTTGACGCTACGCGGATATGACATGGTAACCTGCACTTGAAGCGATAGATAACGCAAGCGAAAGGGAGTGACAAAGCTGATGCAAATCCCTCTGCAAATTACATTTCGTGACATGGAACATTCTGCCGCAGTCGAGGCGAGAATCCGCGAGAAGATGACGTCGCTGGAGCGGTTTTACGACCGTATCACACGGTGCGATGTCACGGTCGAAATGCCCCACCAGCATCATCACAAGGGCAAGTTGTACCGTGTGCGTATTCATGTCACGGTACCGAACGGCGAGCTTACCGCCAGCCGCGAACCGCACGACAACCATGCCCACGAGGATGTCTATGTCGCGATACGCGATGCATTCCGCGCGGTGCGGCGTCAACTTGAGGACCTGTCGCGGCGCCGCCGCGGCGATGTAAAAAACCACGAAGCACCGCCACACGGACGCATCACAAAACTGGTGCCGGAACAGGATTACGGAATGATCGCCACCGCCGACGGGCGCGAGGTCTACTTTCACCGCAACAGCGTGATAGACGAGAACTTCGACAGGCTGGCGATCGATAACGAGGTACGTTTTATCGAGGAGAGCGGCGAGCAGGGACCGCAGGCGAGTACGGTAAGGTCCGTCGGTAAACATCATATCTCCGGCTAGGCCGGCAAACGGGATGTGCGGCCATTAGTCCATCGGCCGTGTGGCGCGGCGGATCGTGTAAACAGCATGAGCGGCGTGATCCAGGCCGCGGGACGGGGTAACGCCAGCCGAGACTATTGAGAATTACCAAATGACGTGACAACACATCGCGACCGTCATTCCGGGCCCCTGCCTTCGCAGAGGCAGGCTGCGCGCAGCGGAGACCCGGAATCCAGCGGTTGCGAACGGCACTGGATTCCTCGGCGGCTGTTCCCGACACCGCCCTACCTCAGTCGCGCTTTTCACCGCCGAGACAGGGCGGAGATGCCGGCGCCGCGGTCTTTTCATGCCATTCCTGCACGGTATACGTATGCAACGCCAGCGCGTGAACTCCGCTGCGCAGCTCTTCGGCAAGCAACTGGTAGACACGCTGATGACGCTTCAACGCTGTCATGCCGGAAAATTCGTCCGAGACGATAATCACCTTGAAGTGGCTTTCCGAGCCCGGCGGCACATTGTGCCGGTCGCTTTCATTGATGACCTCAATGTGCGACGCGCCGATACCGTCGGCGAGCCGGGATTCGATGGTGGATTGCATGTTCATGGTATCGATACTCTGGCGTTGGACGTACCATTATACGTGATGGCCGGTCGCGTCCCTTGCCTGTCACAAACTTTGCCTGGTTCTTTTCGGATGTTCAGATTACAGGAGTTATCGCCATGAACAACATCGTCTCTATTCTGGCCAACGAAGCCAAATACCTGTTAACGCATCAATGCAACGGGATTCCGAAACATCTGCTGCATCTGCCGGGGCCCGATTATGTTGACCGCGTGGTGGCCTCCAAGCAGCGCAAGGCGGGCGTCATGCGCAACCTGCAGACGATATACGACCACGGCCGGCTGGCCGGGACCGGCTATCTGTCGATACTGCCGGTCGACCAGGGTGTCGAACATTCCGCCGGTGCATCGTTTGCGCCGAATCCGCTCTACTTCGATCCGGCGAATATCTGTGAACTCGCGATCCAGGGCGGCTGCAATGCGGTTGCCTCGACGCTCGGTGTTTTGTCTTCCGTAACACGCAAATACGCGCACCGGATTCCGTTCATCGTTAAAATCAATCACAACGAGATGCTGACCTACCCGGAAATGCATGACCAGACGCTGTTCGCGAGCGTCGATCAGGCGTTCGATATGGGCGCGGCAGCGGTCGGCGCCACCGTCTATTTCGGCTCGGCGGAGTCGCGGCGCCAGATTCAGGAGATCAGCGCGGCGTTCGAGCATGCGCATGCGCTGGGCATGGCAGCGGTGTTGTGGGCCTATTTGAGAAATCCCGCGTTCACGCACGAAGGCATTGATTACCATACCGCGGCGGATCTGACCGGGCAGGCCAACCATCTCGCCGCGACGATCGACGCCGACATCGTCAAACAGAAACAGGCGGAATGTAACGGTGGCTACACGGCGCTCAAGTTCGGCAAGACGCATCCTAGGGTCTATAGCGAACTGACGACCGACCATCCGATCGACTGGGTGCGTTACCAGGTCGCCAACTGCTACATGGGACGTACCGGTATGATCAATTCGGGCGGTCCATCCGGCAAGGATGATCTGCACCAGGCGGTGCGTACCGCCGTCATCAACAAGCGCGCCGGCGGCATGGGCCTGATCTCCGGACGCAAGTCATTCCAGAAACCGATGGCCGACGGGATAAAGCTGTTGAACGCGATTCAGGACGTGTATCTGTCAGCGGATATTACGGTCGCGTGACACCCAACCATGACTAGGGTTTTTTCGTGTAATACGCGCCGTTCTCATAGACGAGGCGGGTATGGTCCGGCGACATCGCGAACCGGACATCGACGATTTTCTGGTTGCTCACCAGCGTCAGCGCCACTTCCTGATCCAAAACCGCGTACTTGCCTATGACGCCATGGCCGTCGGCGGTGGCTATGCTCACCGTACCGTCGCTGTTGAACGTGATTACGTCGGCGTCGTCTTTTTGCGGATTGAAGGTCAGCTCCCAGCTACCGTGCAACCAGGAATGGCTGGCGGGATCGCCGCTGGAACAGCCGGGCGCCAGCAGGACAGCCAGCGCCAGCCACAGGGCCGGGTACACGTTATAACCGTATTTTTTCACCTGAAGCATCCCTTATTTCTGCTGATCATCTGTTTTCTGTTTCATCGAATCGACGTGCTCCTGCATGACGTTCTCGACCTGTTTGGCCTTTTCCATGGCCTGAACCTGCCCTTTAAGAACATGGTCTTTCGCGGTCGGCTTTTCGGATGTGCATCCGATCAGCGCCGCCGCGGCCAATAACATCGTGACTCCCAGCCGGAATATCCTCATTTCGTGCCTCCCGTATGCGTTGAAGCGTTGTCGTATTCGTCAATATTACCGCCAGCATTGCCGTCAACGGATGGTTACTGAAATCTGCCACCGCGTCCAGCTATCCGTCACCGCCGCCGCGCCCGTCACCCGCCCCTTGACGATAGGTTTATACTGATTCGACACTTTAATATAAAACAATGGATATCACCTGATGACATCAGCCTCGGTCAACCGCACGGTTTCCGCCACCGCCCGACCCGGAACCCTGCACCCGGCCTTTGAGCTTCGACACCGCACGCCGGTCGACTCGCTGCATCTGGCGGTCGAGGAATACCGTCACCGGAAAACAGGCGCGCTGCATATCCACCTGGCCGCCGACAACACTGAAAACGCCTTCCTAGTGGCGTTACGCACGATACCGACCGATTCCACCGGTGTCGCACACATCCTCGAACATACAGCACTGTGCGGCAGCGAGCGCTACCCGGTGCGCGATCCGTTTTTCATGATGATACGCCGCTCGCTGAACACCTTCATGAATGCGATGACCTCGTCCGACTGGACGGCCTACCCGTTCGCGAGCCAGAACCGCAAGGACTTCTGGAATCTGACGGATGTTTATCTCGACGCGGTATTCTTTTCGCGGCTGGAAGAACTCGATTTTGCCCAGGAGGGCCACCGTATCGAGTTTGAAAAACCCGACGATTCGGACAGCAACCTGGTGTTCAAGGGCATTGTATTCAATGAAATGAAAGGCGCGATGAGCTCGCCGGTCAGCACCTTGTGGCAGGAACTGTCCAAACACCTGTTTCCGACCACGACCTACCACTTCAACAGCGGCGGTGATCCGCGCCACATACCCGATCTGAGCTACGAACAGTTGAAGGAATTTTATCGCGTTCACTACCACCCGTCGAATGCGGTGTTCATGACCTACGGGGATATCCCGGCCCACGAGCATCAGGAAAAATTCGAGAATCTGGCGCTGTCGCGTTTTGAGGCGCTCGATCGGGTCATCAATGTCAGCGATGAACAGCGGTTTTCGGCGCCGGTCAATATCGAGGAACGTTATGCGCTGGATGAAAGCGAAGCGACTGGAGACAAAACACATATCGTGATCGGCTGGCTGCTCGGCCGCAGCATCAGTCTTGAAGAGCAATTAAAGGCCCATTTGATGTCGGGCATCCTGCTTAACGACAGCGCCTCGCCGTTGCGTCATGCGCTGGAAATCACCAAGCTCGGCGCTGCGCCGTCGCCCTTGTGTGGCCTGGAGGACTCCAGCCGCGAGATGGTGTTTGTTTGCGGCCTGGAGGGGTCGAAACCGGAACACGCTGCAAAGCTTGAAAAACTGATATTCGAGGTGTTGCACGACGTCGCGACGAACGGCGTGCCACAGGAACGCATCGAAGCGATACTGCATCAGCTGGAGCTGGATCAGCGCGAGATCGGCGGCGACAGTTACCCCTACGGGCTGCAACTGATTCTGGATGCACTGCCGACCGCGATCCACCGTGGCGATCCGGTCGCCACGTTGAATCTCGATCCGATCCTGGAGCAACTGCGCGAGGATATCCGCGACCCGAACTACATTAAAAATGTGGTACGCGACTATCTGATCAAGAATACCCACCGCGTGCGCCTGACACTGGCGCCGGACACCGGACTCGCCGACGAGCGGGCGTGCGAGGAGGCCGCGCGGCTGGCGGCCATACGCAAGCGACTCAACGCCGCGGAAAAAAAACAACTGGTCCAGCGCGCGCAAGCACTACAGGCGCGTCAGCAACGCCTGGATGATCCCGACGTACTGCCGAAAGTCGGGCTTAACGATATCCCGCCGCACATGCACATTCCGGCCGGCGAAACGGAACAGATCGGCACGACACTGGTGACCTTTTTCGACCAGGGCACCAACGGGCTGGTATATCAACAGATCGTCGTCGACCTGCCGGATCTTGAGGATGACCTGCTGGAGGTTGCCGGATTGTATACCGCCTGCCTGACCGAGGTCGGTGTCGGCGATCGCAACTATCTGGCAACGCAGGCCTGGCAATCCAGCGTCAGCGGCGGCGTCTACGCCTATAGCACGGTACGCGGCATGATGGACGACGAACAGAAGGTCGCCGGCTATTTCGTACTGTCGGGCAAGGCGCTCGCGCGTAACCATGACCGGCTCACCGACCTGCTACGGCAAACATTCGAGCGCGTCCGCTTCGACGAAGGCGATCGTATTCGGGAAATCATCGCGCAGATGCGCACGCGCCGCGAGGCCAGCGTGACCGGCCACGGGCAGAGCCTGGCGATGCTGGCGGCAACCAGCGGCATGAGCCCGTCGGCGGCGCTGGCCCACCAGCTGCGCGGACTGACCGGCATCCAGGCGCTGAAGAAACTGGATGACGGGATCCGGCAGCCGACGGCGCTGAAGGATCTGATCGCCAGATTCGGCCGCATCCATCAGCGTATCGTGGCGTCGAAACGCCAGTTTCTGATGATCGGCGAGGCCGAACGTCATGCGCAGTTTCGCACCGATCTGGCCGATGGCTGGCGCGGGATGGAACCCGCCGCGACCGATTTCCTGCCGTTCAGTCTGCCAACGGCGCGCGCGCGCGTGTTACAGGCGTGGCTCACCAGTACCCAGGTGAATTTTTCCGCCCGGGCATTTCCGGCGGTTCCCGCCGCCCATCCCGACAGCGCCGCACTGACCGTGCTCGGCGGTTTCCTGCGCAACGGTTACCTGCATCGCGCGATACGCGAACAGGGCGGCGCCTACGGCGGTGGCGCCGGTTATGACAGCGAATCCGCGTCTTTCCGGTTTTACTCCTACCGTGACCCGCGCCTGGCCGAAACGCTGGAGGACTTCGACCGGTCGATCGACTGGCTGCTGGATAGCACCCATGAGTGGCGTCAGCTGGAGGAAGCGATCCTCGGCGTGATCAGCAGCATTGACAAACCGGGTTCACCGGCGGGCGAGGCGAAGGAGGCGTTCCACAATGCCTTGATCGGCCGCACGCCGGAACTGCGCGAGCGCTTCCGGGAACGCATCACCAACGTCACGCTTGACGACCTGAAGCGCGTCGCCGCCACCTATCTGAAACCGGAAAACGCCAGCACCGCGATTATCACCAGCGCCGCGACACTGAAAAAGACCGGCGATCTGGGCCTGCAGGTACATCATATCTGACCTTGACCGGCCGTCGGCCGGTCAGTCGAAGGCGATGTACCTCACCTTCGGCACGGCATCCAGCAACCGGTGCGCGATCCCCCGGCGTACGATCTCGCCGCGCGTTGCATCACGCAATTCAACCGGCGGCCGCTGCCCGGGAAACACCAGCGCTGCGAGCAGTACATCGGCCGGATCACGCCGCGATACCGGCCAAGCCGCGGTCTGCTTGCCGAGTTTTTCGCCGCGCGCGTCGGTGGCGAGCGGCAGATGTGCATAGACCGGTACCGGCAGACCCAGACGTTCGTCAGACATCCCTGGCGCGGGGTGGAGTCCAGCAGATCGCAGCCTCGGACGGCTCCCGGCCGTACACGCGGCAGATCGATATCCTCGATGCGCACATGCCACGCACCACCCTGATGGCGCGCATTCAGCAGACTGCCGAGCGCGGCGACGAGCGAACCAAAGTGCAACGCGCCGGCAGGCGACGGTGCAAACCGGCCGCGCACCGGTCACCGCACCCGGCGCCCGCGGCAGTGCTACGGACTGTGATCGTCTTCCGATTCCTTGCAGCCAAAGCGCAGCAGAAAAACCGCTAACGCCAGGATCAATATCGCCGTCGATATCGACAGCACCATCTCGCCGGTAATCTGCTTGACATCGATGGTCAGCACACGGGTCAGTGCGGTAATCGCGATATAAATCAGAAACCGCACCGGCAGGCGGCTTGTCTTGAAGTAGACGCCGATCATAGCGCCGATTTCCAGGTAGAGAAACAGCAGCAGGATATCGGTCAGCGTCGCGTGACCGCGGTCCACCATATCGAGGAATTCATATGAGGCCGACCAGACCACGGTGGCACCGATGGCGAACAGCGCCAGCAGATGAAACAACTCGACCAGGTAGGTGCCAAACTTTTCGACAAAAGCGAATTCCTTGAGATTCATGTCAGCCCCTCTTCAGGCATCAGATAACCGGGACGGGATCAGCGGACCAGCGCAATCAGCAATATCACCACCAGCATCACCAGCCCGAGCGGGATCAGCACGCCGCGCCAGTTCCGGGGCCCGGCCTGCCGGCTGCGTGTGCTGGCCGCCTTGATGCCGGGCATGAACCAGACGAGAACCAGCAGCGCAGCCGCTCCCAACAGAATTTTTTCCCACGTCGACGGCTCTTCCATCGTCTGACAACCGGATGATCGACGTGACAGGGGCGGCCAGTTGTCGCTAGCGCGGCAACCAGATTACCGCATACTTCTTGGCCAACCGTTCTTCCAGACGGCCATAGGGAAAAAGCTCTTCGATGATTTCCCTGCCTATCGTCTTGCCCCGCCCGTCTTCACCCTCGAATATCCATTCGTCGTGCATGCACAGCTGCGCCAGCGTCGCCATGATGTCATCGAAACGGATCTTGTAATCCGTGCCGAGCCGCTGAAAATCCTCGACGCCCAGCGGGCGTCCCAGCTTGCTGTATTCTTCATTGATCAGGCTCTCAATGGCGACATCCCACTGCGGCATTTCTTCCTTTTCGTCGATAATACGGTTGGTCATTCCGTCCTCCGGGCTACGGCTGTTTGCCTGGGAATAATGAACCGGACAGCGCGGTCCGGCAAGTGCCACGCACAAAAAGAACCGGCAATCGCGCCAATGATCACTGAATATCCCGCCATAGAATACGTTCCGTGCGGTCGCGACGCAGCAGTGCGGTCATCCCGTCAACCGGCAGTGGCCGGCTGAACAGGTAGCCCTGCAGGCAGACACATTGCCGTTCTTTCAGGAAGTCAAGCTGTGCCCGGGTCTCGACGCCCTCGGCGATGACATCGAGCTTGAGCGACGTCGCCATCGCGATGATGGCCGTGACGATCGCCGCGTCGTCCGGGTCAGTGGTGATATCGCGCACGAACGACCGGTCAATCTTCAGTGTGTCGATCGGGAAACGTTTCAGATAACCCAGCGACGAATAGCCGGTGCCGAAATCATCGATCGACAGACGGATACCGGCATCGCTCAGCGCCTGTAACATTTCCAGCGTCAGACGCTCGTTGTTCATCAGCAGGCTCTCGGTGATTTCCAGTTCCAGCCAGCGGGTCTCCAGCCCGGTTTCCTTCACCAGGTTCAATACCGTGTCCAGCAGCTGCCTGCCGTCGAACTGGCGGCTGGACAGGTTGATGGCGACGCGAATCGGATCAAGGCCGACGGCCTGCCATGCCACCGCCTGGTTCATCGCGGTACGCAGTACCCACTCGCCGACCGGGACGATCAGGCCGGTCTCCTCGAGCAGCGGAATGAACTCACCGGGCTGAATCAGCCCGAAATCGGGATGCTGCCAGCGCAGCAACGCCTCGACACCGATGATGCGTCCAGTATCCAGACAGATCTGCGGCTGATAGTGGAGCAGAAACTCGTCCCGCTCCAGCGCATGACGCAGGCTGGTCTCCAGTGTCAGGCGTTCAAAGGCTCTGGCGCTCATGTCGGCGGAATAAAACTGGAAATTGTTGCGGCCAAGTTCCTTGGCGCGGTACATCGCGACGTCCGCATTGCGCATCAATATCGATGCGTCGGTCCCGTCCGATGGATACAGGCTGATGCCGATGCTGCTGGTCATATAAAGTTCGTTGCCGTTGACCACAAACGGCCGCGACAGTGCCTCGAGAATCTTGCGGCAGATCGGCGCAACGTCGCCGGCGGCATCCACTTCCTCGAGCAGAATCACGAATTCGTCTCCGGCCAGCCGCGCGACGGTATCGCTGTCCCGCAGACTTTCCAGCAGGCGCTCGGACAGCATCTGCAACAACCGGTCACCGATATCATGGCCCAGCGTGTCGTTGATGTTCTTGAACCGGTCGAGATCCATGAACAATACCGCCATGCACCTGCCGCCGTCCCGCTGGCGGGCCAGCGCGTGATCCAGCCGGTCGACAAACAACGCCCGGTTCGGCAGCTCGGTCAGGATATCGTGATAGGCAAGATGGTAGAGGCGCTCCTGGATCTGCATGCGCTCGGTGATATCCTTGCCAGTCGAGATAAAGTGCGTGATGTTGCCTGCCGCATCCTTTAACGGCGTGATGGTTTTTTCCTCGTAGAAGAGGTCGCCGCTCTTCTTGCGATTGATAACGACATCCTGGAATACCTCGCCCTTGCTGATCGTGTCCCACAGACCTTTGTAGAAGGCGTCATCATGCTTGCCCGAGCGGACCACGTTGCTCTTCTTTCCCTTGACCTCGGCCAGCGTGTATCCGGTAACGGTCTCGAACGCCGGATTGACGTATTCGACCCGACCGGCCCGGTCCGAGATCAGCACGATATCGGCCGTCTGCTCGATGGCGCCGGACAGCTTCTTCATCTGCGCATCGGCGATCGCTTGTTCGTTAATGTGCCGCTGCCGCTCGATTTCCATGCCGATGCGCTGACCGAAGATACGCAGCAAGCCGAGATCCTCTTCGGTAAACTCGCGTCGCTTGTCGTCCAACAAACAGGTAATCGCGACCACGTTGCCGTGCTGGTCCAGCGCCGGGAATCCGCAATAGGTGCTGGCGTTATATCTCTCCAGCATCTCCAGCCCGGGAAACTTCTCGGTAACGTCCTGGTAGACGTGCACCTCGCCCGTTGCGACCTCGGCCGCACATGGCGTCCCCGCCAGCGGCAAGGATCCGGCGTCGACGGTGACGTCGCCGTGCGCGTACACGGCAACGAAATACACCTGTTCGTCAGCGATCTCGGACAGGCAAACGACCGGCACGCCGAGCAACTCGCCTATCATCCGCGAAACCTGGCGGAATACCTCTTTCGGATCGCCGGACAGTGTCAGACTCAGTTCGGACAGGCGCTGCAGCCGCAGATTGCGCTCCGTTGCCTTTTGTTCCATCTGCCTGCGCGCGGTGACGTCCTCATACGTGCCCAGCACGCCGATGATGCCGCCGTGGCTGTCGGTCAGCGGCACCTTGCTGGTACGCAACCAGATATGCCGGCCATCGGGCGTCGTCTGCGGCTCCTCGTAGTCGAACCTCGGCACGCCCGTCGTCATGACCTGATGGTCGTCGGTGCGATAGAGCTCGGCCTGCTCACGCCAGCCGAGATCGAAATCGCTGGCGCCGTGAATTCCCGCCGGCGACATCAGGCCCGCATCCAGGGCGAACAGCCGGTTGCAACCCAGATAGCGCGACTCGCGGTCCTTCCAGAACACGCGCACCGGGATCGCATCGAGCACCATATGCAACAAACGCTGGGACTCCACCAGCGCCGCATCCGCGGCCTTGGTTTCGGTGACGTCGTGGCCCATCGCGACGACGCCGGCCGGCTGACCGTCGGTACTCAACACCCGGTTAACGTACCACGCCAGTATCCGGCTTTTGCCGTCAGCGGCCAGGACCTCGTTTTCGTAACCTCGCGTTGGCGTGCCGGCCATGACCTCGCGCATATCCGCAATGACCGCGTCGCGCACCGGCTCCGGCACAAATAGCTGGAAGTAATTCCTGCCCTGCACATCCCGGCGCCGCGCGCCATAAAGCCGCTCCGCCGCCGGATTGAATTCGAGAATATCGCCGTGCGGTGACAGATACAGAATGACACTTTCCGCGTTCTCGACCAGCGAGCGGAACTTCTCTTCGCGGTCCTGCAAGGCGATCTCTGTCTTCTTGCGCAACGTGACATCGAAGATCGCGCCATCCAGCCAGTCAGGCGTGCCGGACGCACCGTAGTGTGCCTGGCCGCGCTCGTACAGCCAGCGCACCGCGCCATCGGCGTCGATGATCCGGTACTCGAGTTCGTAAGGCCGGCGCTGGTCTATCGCGTGACGAATGCGCTGTTCCACACCGGGAAAGTCGTCGGGATGAACAAGTTGCGTATACGATTTGATACTGCCGCCGGTGAACTCACTCGCCGGATAGCCAGTGACCAGCTTCATCGCTTCGCTGACGTAGGTCATCGACCGGTCTTTACCGATCACGCACCGGCTGCGGTAGATCGCACCGGGTATGTTGCGTACCAGCGACTCCAGCCTGTCGCCGGATTCCCGCGCGGCCTCGACCAGGCCTAGCTCGACACGGTACTTTGCCCCCTCCCAGAGCAGCAGAAACACCAGCAGACCGATTCCGGCGGGGATCAGATAAGTCAATTCCTGACGGGTCACGTCGTGACCGAACCCTGCCGCGACAACGACAATCAACACCAGCGCGACCACCGGCAGGATGGCTTCAACCAGCGCTGCTGCGCGCGGCATGCCGCGCGCAGCACGAGTCGGCATACCACCCGCCGCCTGCCTGCGTTTTTCCAGCGCGGCCCAGAAGAAGAAAGCAAATCCGAGCAACCAGAACACATCCAGATTGCTCCCGGCAAAATATTCATGCGTCAGCAATTCACGCGCATAAATCGTATTAGTGATCCCGTGAACCGCCATGCCGGCAACAAGCAGCAGCATGACGTTTCGTTGCGCGTCCCAGCGGTGGGAATAAAGCAGATAGAGAGCGAAGAGCAGTAATCCCAAATAGAGCACCGGTGTCGCGACAGCGACCGCAATGTACAGCGAGCTATCCTGGCTGTTCCGAATATGCTCTAACAGGACAAGAACGATGACGACGACCAGGCTGCACAGGATAAAACCCAGATTACTGACATGTTTCAATGTCAGCGCGACCGATGGAGCCGACTGACGAAAATAGATCAGTCCGACCATAAAGAACGGTGGCAGCAGCAGAAAGCCGAAATCGGACGCCGACGGGAACGGCGTGGCCTGCCCGGCCACCAGTTCCAGATAATCCCATGCCAGCATGCCCAGAAACCAGGCGAGGCATCCGGCCGCGAACAACAGCCAGGCCGCACGTTCGTGACGCGACAACTTGCGGGCGGCGCTGTAACACATCAACGCCGTCGCACTGGACGCGATAGTCCACGCCATGTCCGCCCACCAGTGGACAATCCACTGGTCGAACCCGAGCGCGTAGTTTCCAATCGAGAACACGACCAGAAATACGGCCAGTCCAGCCGGCGCTAATGCACGGTGATAATCCATAACCCCTAGCCGAGACCCCTCAACTCCCCTATATTCGATACTTTATCGACATTCATTGATCGGCATTCCAGTTTCCGGCCCCTTTTATCCGCCATAAAATATTAGGTACATAAATACAATGGCTTACAAGAATTCGTCTGAATATATTGCTACGCCCGATCAACTGGCTGCCGCATGCCGGCGCATCGGCGCATGCGAATGGCTTGCGATCGATACCGAATTTATCCGTGAAAAGACCTATTTCCCGCAACTTTGCCTGATCCAGGTGGGGACCCCGGAGGCTGTCTTCTGCATCGACCCGCTGGCGCTGGCCAGTCTCGACCCGTTGCTCGAGGTGTTTTACGATACGCGCATCACCAAGGTATTTCATGCCGCGCGCCAGGACCTGGAAATTTTTTACCATTTGACCGGCGATCTGCCGCGCCCGGTGTTTGACACACAGATAGCGGCGATGCTGCTCGGCTATCCCGATCAGGCCGGCTATGCGACGCTGGTCACCGAGATACTTGGCGTCACCCTCGATAAGGCGTACAGCCGCACCGACTGGGCGCGGCGACCGCTACCGGATGATCAACTGCAATACGCCGCCGACGACGTGCGTTATCTTGTGCCACTTTACCAATACCTGCACCGGGAGCTTGCGACGCGTGGCCGCCTGACATGGCTGGATGACGACTTCGCAAAGCTCACGGATACCGCCACCTATCGCAACGAACCGGCCGACACCTGGCAACGCATACGCGGCGCCGACCGGCTGCGGCCGGAATCGCTCGCCGTACTGGAGGCGCTGGCCGCGTGGCGCGAGACGGCGGCCGTTGCACAGGACCGGCCGCGCGGTTGGATACTGCGCGATGAGGTACTGATCGATCTCGCGCGCCTGATGCCCGGCAACACTGCCGACCTGGAGCAGATACGCGGCCTGCGCCGCGAAAACCTGCAGCGCGACGGCAACACGCTACTCGATCTTATCCGGTCAGCGAAATCGCGCACGGTGCCGGCAGCGCCAGCCGCCGCCGCGACGCGACTGACGCCGGATCAACAGGCGCTCGCCGATGTGTTGATGGCAGTGGTGCGACTGCGCGGCGCGCGCGAGTCGCTGAGTCCCGCGACGCTGGCATCGCGCAGGGATATTGAACAATTGTTGCTCGATAGCGGCGGGAGCCGGGTATTGCAGGGCTGGCGCAAAAGCGTCGTCGGCGATGAGCTCGTCGCGTTCCTGCACGGCGAGCGGCGTCTGCATTTTGCCGACGGCGCGTTGCAGCTGGACGTGGCCGCTGATCGGTAGCCGGACATCGATAAATACCCGCCGGAATCAGTAATGCGGTGGCGGTGTCTCGTTCGCCGCATCCGCGACGGGCGCAGCCGTGTTATCACGCAACTGCCGGATCACCAGATCAACGGTCTGGCGCAGCGTATCCAGCTGTCGCTGCTGCGTGGCGACAATATCGTTGAGCCGGCTAATCGTATCTTCCTGAAACGCGGTACGCGATTCCAGCTCGATCAGCCGATCCTCCAGCACCTGACGTGCGACGCCGGGTTCGTTCATGAGTTGTCCTCCTGGTCAGGCGTTGCACTGGCTGCGAAGTATCACCGGACATCCATGACATCAAAAATCAGCGAGATCATCATAAACACCAACAGCAACACCGGATAGATCCGAAATGCGCCTGCCGCCGCCGGACACCGGATGTAGATTACCATCGGCATCGGCAGCGACGGCAAATGTCCCGGGGCGGGTATTCTGGCGAAACCGAACCGTGCGTACAACGCCATCATCAATAGGGCGGATACGATAAAGGGAACCTCTGATGTGTCGTCATTCCCGCGAAAGCGCGACTGCATGGATGCCGGAGGCAGGGCGGCGTCGGGAACAGCCGCCGAGGAATCCAGTGCCATTCACAACCGCTGGATTCCGGGTCTCCGCTGCGCTCCGCCCGGAATGACGGTCGCGATGTGTTGTCACGTCATTTGGTAATTCTCAATAGTTAGCCTGTGTCGCATCGAACGGTGGTAGAGGCATCCCGGTCAGCACCCGGGTGGCTATCACCACCGCGGACTTACTGCACGTTTTTCCCGGACAGGCCGATATGGGATGATGGCGTCTGCCAACACTTGCCAGGAAACGGATCGACATGTGTCAACTGCTGGGCATGAACTGTAACATCCCGACGGACATCCTGTTTTCGTTCGAGGGATTCTGCGCGCGCGGTGGTCACACCGATGAACACAGCGATGGCTGGGGTATCGCCTTCTTCGAGGATACCGGCTGCCGGCTGTTCATCGACTCGAAGGCATCGACCTCCTCGCCGGTCGCGGAGATGGTGCGCAACTACCCGATACGTTCCAAGAACGTGATCGCGCATATCCGCAAGGCGACGATAGGCGAGGTCTCGCTCGTCAATACCCATCCGTTCATGCGCGAGCTGTGGGGACGCTACTGGATCTTCGCCCATAACGGCGATCTCGAGGGCGAACTGCCGCCGTTGGCCGGCCGCTTCCGGCCGGTCGGGTCGACCGACAGCGAGCATGCGTTCTGCCTGATACTGGAGACGCTGGTTGATCGCTTCGGTTACACGGAGCCGGACAAGCCGCAGCTGACCCGGGCGCTGGGCGAGATCACCGCGACACTCGCGTCATACGGCGTGTTCAACTTTCTGTTATCGGATGGCCGCTATTTGTTCGCGCACTGCTCGACGGATCTGTATTACGTCGTGCGCCAGGCGCCGTTTTCCACGGCCCATCTGATCGATCAGGATGTCACCGTCGATTTCCGTGAGGTCACTTCGCCCGACGACCGCGTCGCGGTGATCGCGACAAAACCGCTGACGGACAACGAAGCCTGGACCACGATGACAGCCGGCCAGCTGCTGGTATTCGAGAACGGCCTGCCGCAACCCTGCCAGACCATGTAACCACATCGACGGCAACCCAACCGCCGCAGGGAATCGGCTATAATGCGGCGTTTCCCGACTTTCTGTCCGACGATGCCCAATACGCAGCGAAAAATCCTCGTAACCAGCGCGTTGCCCTACGCCAACGGGCCGATCCATATCGGCCATCTGGTCGAGTATATCCAGACCGACATCTGGGTGCGCTTCCAGAAAATGTGCGGGCACCAGTGCGTCTATGTCTGCGCCGACGACGCGCACGGCACGCCGATCATGTTGCGTGCGCAACAGGAAGGTATTGCGCCGGAAGTGTTGATCGAGCGCGTCGGCGCCGAACACCGCGCGGATTTCGCCGCGTTCGCCATCGAATTCGATAACTATCACTCGACCCACTCGAACGAAAACCGCGAGCTGGCCGAACTGATCTACCGGCGGCTGGACGCGGCCGGCCATATCACGTCGCGCACCATTCGGCAGGCGTATGATCCGGAAAAGAACATGTTTCTGCCGGACCGGTTCATCAAGGGCGACTGTCCGCGCTGTGGCTCGCCGGATCAGTACGGCGACAGTTGCGAGGTATGCGGCGCGACCTATGCCCCGACCGATCTGAAGAACGCCGTGTCGGCGATATCGGGTGCGAAGCCCGTCGAAAAGGAATCCGACCATTATTTCTTCAAACTGGCGGATTTTGCCCCGATGCTCAAGCAGTGGACGCACGGCAAGCATCTGCAGGAGCAGGTCGCGAACAAGCTGGATGAATGGTTTGCCGTCGGCCTGCAGGAGTGGGACATCTCGCGCGACGCACCGTACTTCGGTTTCGAGATACCGGAGCGGCCCGGCAAATACTTCTATGTCTGGCTGGACGCGCCGATCGGCTATCTGGCCAGCCTGAAGAACCTCTGCGACCGCAACGGCATGGATTTCGACGCGTACACGCGCCAGGACAGTGATATCGAGCTGTATCACTTCATCGGCAAGGACATCATTTATTTCCACGCGCTGTTCTGGCCAGCGATGCTCGAGGGCGCGGGCCTGCGCAAACCGACGGCGATTTTCGCGCACGGCTTCTTGACGGTGAACGGCCAGAAGATGTCCAAGTCGCGCGGCACGTTCATCAAGGCGCACACCTATCTCGATCATCTGAATCCGGAATACCTGCGCTATTACTTCGCGACCAAACTGTCGGGGCGCATCGACGATCTGGATCTGAATTTCGACGACTTCACGCAGCGCATCAACGCGGATCTGGTCGGCAAGCTGGTCAATATCGCCAGCCGCTGCGCGGGCTTCATCAGCAAGCGCTGCGCCGGCAAACTGGCCCCCGCTTTGGATGACAAGGCGCTGTGGGATTTCTGCGTGGCCGGTGGCACTGCCATCGCCGAGTATTACGAAACCCGCGAATACGGGCGTGCCGTGCGCGACGTCATGGCCATGGCCGATCGCGCCAACCAATATATCGATGACAAGCAGCCATGGGTGGTCGCCAAGAACACCGGCAGTGATGCGGAACTTCAGGCCATCTGCACGATGGGCCTGAATCTGTTTCGCCTGCTGATGATTTACCTGAAGCCGGTATTGCCGACGCTGGCGGTGAAGGCCGAGGCTTTTCTGAATGTCGCGCCGTTCGCCTGGACGGACAGCAGCAAGCCGTTATTGAATCACACGATCGAGGCTTTCACGCCGTTAATGACGCGCGTCGAGCCGGATAAAGTAGCCGCCATGCTAGCCGCATCGACCGAGGAACTTAAACAGGTGACAACCATGCAACCCTCCAATACCGCGACCGCCGCCGGGCCGTTGACCGATGATCCCGTCCGGCCACCGGTGTCCTACGATGACTTCGCCAAACTGGATCTGCGTATCGCGCGGATCATCAAGGCACAGCACGTGGCAGGTGCCGACAAGCTGTTGCAGCTGACACTCGATATCGGCGGTGAAACCCGGAATGTATTTGCGGGTATCAAGTCCGCTTACGCACCGGAATCGCTGGCGGGCAGGCTGACCGTGATGGTGGCGAATCTTGAACCGCGTAAGATGCGGTTCGGTGTATCCGAGGGTATGGTGCTGGCGGCCGGACCCGGTGGTGGCGATCTGTGGTTGATTCAACCGGATAACGGCGCCCAACCCGGAATGCGCGTAAAATAGTGCCATTGTTGCGGTTCGACCGGCGCCCGGTCGCTATGCATGTTGTGGCAACGCATCCGTTCGGATAGTATTTAACCTCTATTTTTTCCTTATAAACCCGATAGATAACCTTATATGACGGCGTTCTAACGCAGGCGACAGGGGGCAGACTCGGTGCAGGACTACTTACTGATTCTGGTGAGCACGGTGCTGGTCAATAACTTCGTACTGGTGAAGTTTCTTGGCCTGTGCCCGTTCATGGGCGTTTCAAAAAAGCTGGAAACCGCCACCGGCATGGGGCTCGCCACGACCTTTGTGCTGACACTGTCGTCGGTATGCAGTTACCTGGCAAACGAGTATCTGCTCGCGCCGCTGGGGCTCGAATACCTGCGCACGATCACGTTTATTCTGGTCATCGCGTTCGTCGTCCAGTTCACCGAAATGGTCATCCATAAAACCAGCCCGCTGCTGTACCAGGTGCTCGGTATTTTTCTGCCGCTGATCACCACTAATTGCGCGGTGCTCGGCGTCGCCTTGCTGAACGTGCAGCAACAGCACGGCTTTCTTGAGTCCGCCTTCTACGGCTTCGGTGCCGCCGTGGGCTTCTCGATGGTGCTGATATTGTTCGCCGCGATGCGCGAGCGTATTACCGCCTCCGATGTGCCGGTGGTGTTTCGCGGCCCGGCCATCGCGCTGGTCACCGCCGGGCTGATGTCGATGGCCTTCATGGGTTTCGCGGGTCTGGTCCGAGGCTGATTCAATGCTTGCAGCCGTACTCTCACTGGGCGTCATGTCGGTCGTGTTCGGCCTGCTGCTGGGCTTTGCCGCCGTTCGCTTCAAGGTCGAGGGCGATCCGCTGGTCGACAAGATCGACGCGATTCTGCCCCAGACACAGTGCGGACAGTGCGGCTATCCCGGATGCCGACCGTATGCCACCGCGATCGCCAGTGGTGCGGCCGATATCAACCAGTGCCCGCCGGGCGGTGAGGCCGGCATACTCGCGCTCGCCGATCTGCTCGGCCGCGACCCGAAGCCGCTGAACCCTGAAAACGGGCAGGTCAAGGAAAAAATGGTGGCCGCGATCGACGAGCCGCGGTGCATCGGCTGCACGCTGTGCATACAGGCGTGCCCGGTCGACGCCATTCTCGGTGCGGCGAAGCAGATGCACACGGTGATCGAGCAAGAGTGCACGGGCTGCGATCTGTGTGTCGCGCCCTGCCCGGTGGATTGCATTAGCATGGTGCCGATCGCGCAAACGATCGATAGCTGGCGCTGGCCGGCTCCGGAAAAAGCCAGGATAGCCGGGAGCTACCGTTGAGCGCCAACCTATACCACGACGGTGTCGATATCCTGCATGGGCAACGGCGTCTCTGGTCATTTCACGGGGGCATCCATCCGCCACAGCATAAACACGAATCGACCAACCTGCCGGTGATCCGCGCCAAGCTGCCGGAGCGATTGATATTGCCGCTGCACCAGCATATTGGCGAACCGGCCGAGCCGATCGTGCAGGTCGGCGACAAGGTGCTCAAGGGACAGATGATCGGGCGCGCCCAGGAGTTCCTCAGCGCGCCGGTGCATGCCTCCACCTCCGGCACGGTAGTCGATATCGGCGACTACGCAGTGCCACACCCGTCGGGCCTGAACGCCACCTGCATCGTCATCGAACCGGACGGCGAAGATCGCGGGCTTGAGCATCCGCGCGTCGGCGATTACCTGCAACTGGCGCCCAGCGCATTGCGCAACCTGATTCGCGATGCCGGCATCGTCGGCCTTGGCGGCGCGGGCTTTCCGTCCTATATCAAGCTGAACCCCGGCAAACTCGACGGGATCGACACGCTGATCCTCAACGGTATCGAGTGCGAACCCTATATCACCTGCGACGACATGCTGATGCGTGAATACCCGCGCGAGATCATCGCCGGGCTGCGCGTGATGCAGCATGCCTTACAGGCGCGTGTATGTGTCATCGCGATCGAGGACAACAAACCGGAGGCCTTCCGGGCGCTGCACGACGCTGCGCTGCACGAGGCAGGAATCGATGTAATACTGTGCCCGACGGTTTACCCGCAAGGCGGCGAGAAGCAGTTGATCAGGGTGATCACCGGCAAAGAGGTCCCGGCGAACGGCCTGGCTATCCATATCGGCATCGTCTGTCACAACGTCGCGACCGCGCTGGCGGTACACCGGGCAGTGCAGGACGGCCAGCCGCTGGTGTCGCGTTACGTCACGGTCACCGGCGGCGGCGTCAGCCAGCCGCGCAATCTCGACGTGGCGTTCGGCACGCCCGTCCGTGATCTGATCATCCAGTGCGGCGGCGATCCGGCGGCGGTCAAGCGCCTGGTCATGGGCGGTCCGATGATGGGCTACGCGCTGCATTCGGACGCCGTGCCGGTCATCAAAACCACCAATTGCATCATCGCTGCCACCGAGGCCGATATCGTGCCGCCGCGGCCGGTGATGCCGTGCATACGCTGCGGCGCCTGTGCCGACGCCTGCCCGGTGATGCTGCTGCCGCAACAACTGTACTGGTACGCGCATACCAACGATCTGGACAAGGTACAGGAGTACAATCTGTTCGACTGCATCGAGTGCGGCTGTTGCTCCTATGTCTGCCCCAGCAATATCCCGCTCGTGCAATACTATCGCTACGCCAAAGGCGCGATCTGGATCAAAGAGCGCGAACATGAACAGGCCGACATCGCCCGGCAACGCCACGAGTTCCGTCTGGACCGCCTGGCCCGGGAAAAGGCAGAGCGCGAGGCCAGGCGTCGGCTGAAGAAGGCCTCGCTGGCAAAGAACCAGGACAACACGCCGCACACCGAAGAAGCCGTCGACAACGACTGAGTACGACCCGGATCCGTTATGCAATTTGACTCCCCCACCTCGCCGCACGGTCACGCACGCACGTCGGTCACGCGTGTCATGCTGCGCGTGATCTACGCGCTGATCCCGGGGATTGCGGCCTATATCTATTTCTTCGGCTGGGGCGTGGCCATCAATATCCTGCTGGCATGCGTGGTTGCGCTGGTTTGCGAAGGCGCAGTGCTGCGTGCGCGCTCCCGCCCGGTCTGGCCGTTCATTACCGACGGCAGTGCGGTGGTAACGGCCATGTTGCTGGCACTGGCGTTGCCGCCGCTGTCGCCATGGTGGCTCACGTTATGCGGCACTGCGTTCGCCATCGTCATCGGCAAACAGTTGTACGGTGGCCTCGGCTACAACCCGTTCAATCCGGCGATGCTCGGTTATGTGATGCTGCTGATCTCCTTTCCGCTGGAAATGACCTCATGGACAGCGCCGCAAATGCTGCTCGAGGTCAAGCTCGGGCTTATTGACGCCGCTAGCGCGATCTTTGCGGGCCGCCTGCCCGAGGGCCTGCCGATAGACGCGTTCACCATGGCCTCGCCGCTGGATACGCTGAAAACGCAGCTATTGCTCGATCAAACCGTGAGCAACGTCATTGCCACCAGCCCGATATTCGGCAATATCGGCGGCAAGGGCTGGGAGTGGATCAGCGGCGGATTCCTGATCGGCGGACTGTGGCTGATCTACATGAAGGTCATCAGCTGGCATATTCCGGCCGCCATGCTCGGTGCGCTGTTTACTATCGCCGAGATTTTTTATCTGATCGATGCCAATACCCACGCGACGCCGTGGTTTCATCTCGTCAGCGGCGCGACGATGCTCGGCGCATTCTTTATCGCGACCGACCCGGTCAGCGCCGCGACCACCAATCCCGGACGGCTCGTCTACGCCGCCGGCATCGGCATACTGGTGTACGTGATCCGCGCCTGGGGCGGCTACCCGGACGGCGTGGCATTCGCGGTGCTGCTGATGAACATGACCGCACCAACCATCGACTACTACTTCAGACCGCGCGTTTTCGGTCACGACCGGAAGTAGTGCCGTGCTACGCAAATCCATGATGATCGCAGGGTTGGCGCTGGGGCTGTTCGGGATCGCCGGAACGGCCATTGTTGCCATCACCTTCGGGAATACCAAAGATCTCATTCTGCTGAAAGAGCGCGAGGACTTGCTGAAAACCCTCAATGTTCTGGTTCCGCCGTCGCTTTATAACAATGAACTTGTGACGGACACGTTACTGGTACGGTCGGAAGCGCTGCTCGGCACCAGTACACCGGTAACCGTATACCGCGCGCGCATGGACGGTGTCCCGGTAGCGGCCGTGATGACTCCATCGGCACCGGACGGTTACAGCGGCGAAATCAGGTTGCTGGTCGCGATCAATTACGACGGTACCGTCATGGGCGCACGCGTGGTTTCCCACAAGGAAACACCGGGATTGGGCGACAAGATCGAAATAAGGCGCAGCACCTGGATCAATAGTTTTGCAGGCCATTCGCTGTATACGACCGACAGTCGCGAATGGGCGGTTAAACGCGACGGCGGCGTTTTCGACCAGTTTACCGGCGCGACCATTACGCCGCGCGCTATAGTCAAGGCGGTCTATAAATGTTTACAATACTTCATCATCAATCGCGATGGGTTGTTCAATCCGCGCGTCGCGACCATCCTCGAAGACACGGTGGACAACGAAAGTGAGTAATACCGACCTCGCCCAGATTACCCGCGACGGACTGTGGCACAACAATGCCGCGCTGGTCCAGATACTGGGTCTGTGCCCGCTGCTTGCAGTCACGTCGTCAGTGGTCAACGGACTCGGCCTCGGGATCGCGACATTAATGACGCTCGTACTGTCCAATGTCGCCGTGTCGCTGATCAGGCATCAAACGCGGCCGGAAATACGGATTCCCATCTTCGTGCTGGTCATCGCATCCATTGTCACCGCTATCGAACTGGCGATGAACGCGTATTTTCACGAGCTATACAGTGTCCTGGGTATTTTTATCGCGCTGATCGTGACCAATTGCAATATTATTGCGCGTGCCGAAGCATTCGCGTTCAAGAACAGCGTGGTGCCGTCAGCCATTGACGGTCTGGCGATAGGCTCGGGATTTCTCGCGGTGCTGGTGGTACTGGGGGCCATGCGCGAGGTACTGGGCCAAGGAACACTGTTTGCACAGGCAGAAATGATGTTCGGTGAATCGGCTAGCTGGCTCACGGTCACGGTCATCCATGACTACCACGGCTTTCTGCTGGCGATACTGCCGCCCGGCGCGTTCATCGGCCTCGGCCTGCTGGTCGCGTTGAAGAACTTCATCGACGCGCGCGGCAAGAAGCAGCCGGCGACGGTGATTGGCCGCGCTCATCCGGGCGCGGTCCCGGCCCCGACCTGAACCCACGCGGTACCTGCCCGGGTGCCGGCACATCATTGATGATTGATGGCCATGAACAGGCAGAAGCGGATCGAAATATTTACGCGCTGGCGCCAGGCAAACGCCAGGCCGACCACGGAACTTCATTACCGCACGCCGTTTCAACTGTTGGTGGCGGTCATCCTGTCAGCGCAGGCGACCGACAAGGGCGTTAACAAGGCCACCGATAAACTGTTCCGCGCCGCCGCTACGCCGCGGGCCATCGCGGCGCTCGGTGTAAGCGGATTAAAACAATATATCAACACAATCGGCCTGTTTAACACCAAGGCCAGCAACATCATCCGTACCTGCGAGATCCTGCTGCAGCAACATCACGGCAAGGTGCCGGAAGACCGGGCGGCGCTGGAAGCACTGCCCGGCGTCGGCCGAAAAACCGCCAACGTCATACTGAACACCATATTTGGTCATCCGACGATCGCGGTCGATACGCATATTTTCCGTCTCGCCAATCGCACCGGCCTGGCACCGGGCAAGACGGTCGCCGAAGTGGAAAGAAAACTGCTGAAGTTCGTGCCCGATGAGTTCAAACCTGACGCACACCACTGGCTGATACTGCAGGGCCGTTACGTCTGCACGGCACGCAACCCCCGCTGCGGGGAATGTCTGATCAACGATCTGTGCGAATACCGCGGCAAACGTATTTCCGAACCGACGTCCGCAGGCAAACGGCACATCACCGGCGATGTACGGGCGCAATCGTAACGAACTGCGGCAGTTCTATCTGGATGCGTGGCGCAAGCATCGTGACGCGCAGCCGCTCGAACCGCTCGAGCAGCTGGTGGCCGCCGTCATCGCACAGCATCCCGAGTACCACGCCATTCTTGCGCGTCCGGAAGCCGCTATCGAGCGCGACTACGCGCCTGAAATAGGCGAATCGAATCCCTTCCTGCATATGGGCATGCACATTACCCTGCACGAACAGATAACCACGGACCGACCCGCGGGAATCGGCCCGGTTTACCGTCGACTGGTCATGCGCGCTGGTAACGAGCACGACGCCGAGCACCTGATGATGGAGTGCCTGGGTGAAACTTTATGGGAAGCAAACCGCGGCGGAACAGCGCCGGACGAGCGACGTTATCTGGAAGGTTTAAAGCGCCTGCTGTAATCAAGCGGTCCACTCACTGCCAGGACGATTACTTACTCGGGCCACTCAAGGGTATAGCGAAACGCAGCCTTTCGGGTGACCTCGCCGCATTCAATCGCGAATTCGAGCTCCCAGTCACCGCCCATAGAAAACTCGCCGGTCGTCGCGCGGAATTTCCCGGCTGAGCGGTCGGGTTCCATCGTATGCCACGCCGCATCGGCACCCATCTCCATACCCGGCATATACTGCCGCACGCGCAAACTGCAGTCGCCTGCCGGTTTACCGTTGCGCTGCAATGTTGCGGTAATCTCCGCATTGCTTCCGACCTCGAATACCGCTGGCCGGGAAAACACCGATAAACTCATGCCATCAACCTCGCGCTGCTGTCCCTTGTCGGAACAGGCCAACGACAGCATGCCGGCCGTCATCACCACGAAAATACCGGGTACGTTTCGTCTCATCGCTGTCGTCACTCCGTTGCGTCAGGTCCGGCCAATGAATTCGATTTTGTAGCCATCGGGATCTTCGACGAAGGCGATCACGGTCGTGCCGTTTTTCATCGGCCCGGCCTCACGGACCACCTTGCCGCCGCGCCGTTTGATATCGTCACAGGCGGCGTAAACATCGTCGACGCCTATCGCGATGTGGCCGAACGCATCGCCCATCTGGTAGTCCGACACGTCCCAGTTGTGCGTCAATTCAACCACCGCGGTGGCAGCCTCCTCGCCGTAGCCGACAAAGGCCAGCGTGAATCTGCCACCCGGGTATTCCTGCCGACGCAGTAACCGCATGCCCAGCACGTCGGTATAAAATTCGAGCGAACGTTCAAGGTCGCGCACACGCAGCATGGTATGGAGAATACGCACTACTACTCCTTTTTCGGCTGATGGATTCGACAAAAGCAGTGTACGGGTATTATACCGCCGACAGCGGCCCGGAACACGACGACCAGCGCTGGAACATCCCGGCCGTCAGCGCTTGATCAGCGTCAGCCCGCGTCGCTTTTTCTTTTGCAGATACTCTTCGAGGGGTTCCGGCCTGTCGATGTGGTAACCCTGGGCGAAATCGACGCCGATCTCGACCAGCTTGTCGAGCGTCATTTTCTTCTCGACACTTTCGGCGATGGTCTGTATCCCCATGACATGCCCGATCTGGTTGATCGAGGCGACCATCGCGTAGTCAATGGAATCCTTGACCATCTCCTTGACGAAACAGCCGTCAATCTTCAGGTAATCGACCGGCAGGTTTTTCAGATACTCGAATGACGACAGACCGCTGCCGAAATCGTCCAGTGCAAACCGGCAACCCTTGGCGCGCAACTCCTTCATGAATGCGGTTGCCTTGGTCAGATTCGAGATCGTGACGGTCTCGGTGATCTCGAAACACAGCACGTGCGGCGGCACGGAGTGGTGGCTGATCAGATCAAACAAAAAGTCCAGGAACTTGTCGTCGTTCAACGAGGCGCCGGACAGATTCAGCGCAACGGTATCGTGGCGGCTGATCGCGCTGTTGCCATAGGTAGCCTCGTACATCGCAAAGAAGGCACGGATAATCCAGCGATCAATCGCCGGCATCAGATCATACCGCTCCGCCGCCGGCAGAAAGTCGTCGGGCTGCACGAGCTTGCCCTGCTCGTCGACCATACGCACCAGCACCTCGTAGTGATCGCCTTCATCGGTATCACCATTCACGGGCAGGATGCTCTGCGCATACAACCTGAAACGACCTTCCGACAGCGCGAGCACGATGCGCGGCACCCACAGCATCTCGCCGTGGCGCCGCTGTACCTCTGCGTCGTCCTCCTGGTAGACATGCACGCGGTTGCGGCCGCGATCTTTCGCCGCATAACAGGCCGCGTCCGCCGCGCCCAGCAGCTGCGCCAGACTGTCACTGTCGCGCGTGATCGGGACCATGCCGATGCTTGCGCCGATCTCGCAGATCTGGTCTTTCCAGACATAACGGAATTCGTTGACCGCGCGGCATATCTCTTCGGCGATTTCCTTGGCGCGCTGTATGGAACACTCGCCCAGCAATATCCCGAACTCGTCACCGCCCAGGCGCGCGAGCGTATCGCGTTCGCGTACCTTGCCTTTCAACACAGTCGCCAGCTGGCGCAATAATTCGTCGCCGGCCATATGGCCGCAGGTATCGTTGACGACCTTGAACTGGTCGAGGTCGACGTAACAGAGTGCATGCTGAACATCACGTTCCTTGGCGCTCTTCAGCAACTGGCCAAGACGGCGCTCGAACTCACGGCGGTTGACCAGGCCGGTCAATGCATCGTGTGCCGCCTGATGACTCATCTGGCGCGCCATGCCGCGCATCTCCGTTACATCGCGAAATGCCAGCACACCGCCGATAAACAGGGTGTTGCGGTCCCGGATCGGCGCCGCCGTCAACTCGATGGCGTACTCCTTGCCATGCCGTCCGGTGAGCAACAGATCGCCGGCAAACCGGATAATCTCCTTTTTCTCGACGATAGTCCTGATCGGGTCCTCCACCGGCACCCTAGTCGCTTCGTATATGATCGGGAAAATCACCAACAACGGTCGTCCCCGCGCTTCGCCGCTGGACCATCCGGTCAGCATCTCCGCGATCGGATTGAGATATTCGACGTGACCGGTCTTGTCCGTGGCGATTACTCCGTCGCCCAGCGACTGCAACGTTGTCTGCGCGCGCTCCTTTGCCTCGAACAGCGCCTCGTCGGCCAGCTTGCGCTCGGTCACGTCATAACGGATCGAAACGTACTGGTACGGACGCCCCGTATTGTCGACAAACGGCACGATCGTGGTATCGGTCCAGTAGTGACCGCCATCCTTTTTATGGCTCTTGATCTCGCCCCGCCACACCCGGCCCCCGGCGATCGTGTCCGACATCTCCTTGAAGAAGCCACCCGCCAAGTCTTCAGGCGTATGATGACCCGCATTCAGAATACGGTGATCCTGGCCGAGCAGCTCGTCACGCGGATATTGGCTCATTTCGCTGTAGATATTGTTGACGTACACCACCCGGCCGCGCGCGTCGGCGACGCTGACGGCCGCATGCTGATCCAGCGCAAACTTCTGGTAATTCAGCTCCTGTACGGTAGATTGCAACTCGGCGGCCTTGCGCCGCAGCTGAACCATGACGTAAAAGATATAAAGCACCAGAAATATCGAGAACACATAGAGATACAGCCGGAAGACATCGGTGCGCTGCACTACGGCCTCGTGAAACTTGCTGTATGCCGCGCCGAGCTGGTTAAAACGATGTACTGTCGGCATCGTCACCAGCCGGTTGATCAAATCATCGACCAGCGGCTTTTCGATAACGATACGCTCGGCATGCTCACCGATATGCTGAATCTCGCGGACAAATTCATTCGGGAAACGCGTAATATTCGCACGCAACGCCTCGATATCGGCGGTGACTTCCGCAGCGAACTCGGGCGTCGACAGGATGCTGAAGCTTAGCGTATCGTTCAAGGCATCCGACAGCATGGTCACCAGCGGCGTCGGGATATTCCGCGCGGAAAGCTTCTTCAGCAGACGCCCCCCGGCGGCCGGCAGATAGTGCAGCGAGTTGCGCAGTATCGCGTTGTGCGACTTGAATTCCTCGAGAAAGCGCTCCTTGTCGAGCAGCAGACGACTAATCTCGTCGATTTCCACATCGATCTCGGCCGAACTGTTGCCGTAGATCGCATGCCGCCCGGAACGGATTTCGCCGAGCAGTCCTTTAAGTTGATTGATATCCGCGACCAGCGGATCGTAATGCAGCAGCAATTCGTTACGCGATTTCAGCATGTTCCCATTCAGGCTCGCATCGACCTGCTTGAGCTGACCGAGCAACTGTGTCTTGCGGTTATGCTCATGCATGTCGACGGCCTGGGTCTTGACATAGAGAAACGTCAAAATCACCGCAAGCATCAGCCCGAATATCGTCTGGGTCACGACCGGCCACCTCATAACGGCTCTCCGCGGTATTGCCCGGTCAACGTGCCGAGAAACTTGACGATCAACTCGAGGTCCTCCATCGGCATGACGACGCCGAGCTGGTATTGCGCCATTACCATCACGGCCTGATCCAGCGTCTGCGCGGTACCATCGTGGAAATACGGCGCCGTCAACGCAACATTACGCAGGCTGGGCACGCGAAAACGGTGGCGATCCTCTTCCCGGCCGGTGACATTGAATCGGCCGTTATCGACCTCTGTCACATTACCGCGTTCGGCAAAGTAATCCCGCATGACGCCAAAAATCTGGAACATGTTCCCACCAACATTGGCGCCCTGATGGCAGGCGATGCACCCGTACGATTTGAACAGATCATAGCCCGTTTTTTCGTCCGCGCTGATCGCCGACAAATCGCCTTTCAGGTAGCGGTCGAAGCGCCCGTCGGGCGTTGCCAGCGAACGGACGAACTCCGCCAGTGCGGCGGTGACGGTTTCGCGGGTGACATAAGTCCGGCAACTTGCGCTGTCCTTGCCGCACGAGGGTGCAGCCGCACGGTCGCTGAAGACCAGGGCAAACTCCCGTACATACGCATCATCATGCCGCAGTTTGTCGACAATTTCCGACCAGGACGAGCCCATCTCCGTCGGGCTGGTCAGCGGCCCGTCCAGCTGTTCGGTGAGCGTTTCCGCGCGACCATCCCAGAAAAGACGGAAATTGAACGCACTGTTGAATACGGTCAGGGCGTTGATACGACCGACCGCACCGCCGACACCGATCGAATAGGTAAGGTGATCGGTACCGCCGCGCGTCAGGTCATGGCAGGAAACACAGGAAATACTATTGTCGAGGGACAGACGCGGATCGTGAAACAGCCGCTCGCCCAGCACAACCTTTGCATGATCGAGACCCGTCGGTAGCGCTATCGGCTGTATCGGTTCGTTGACGGAAAACGCTTCGTATATCCGCGCGGTATCAACGGAGGCGACCGCCGGGGAAACGACATACGGCGGCTCAAAGGACAACGCCCAGATCAATCCTGCCCCGATTGCGAGCAATGCAACGGCCAGTAACGGATAGGCCAGCGGCCTGTTCATGCAATCACCCGTCTAACCAACTACCCGACCGTCGATCGATCAAAGCGGCAAATGCCGGCAACAGGTCTGCCTTGCCCCCGGTATCGTCGACGGTCCGGGTCTACCAGCCGGGCTCTCGACGATATCATATCGGGGTATCGGGAGAAACCGGGGGGCGTTTCGGGTTGATTCGTGGCTATTTTCCGTGCTTTTTTGTCGCCAGCGCGAGCCTGAGCGCGTTCAGTTTGATAAAACCCTCGGCGTCCTGCTGCGAATAGGCCCCAGCATCGTCCTCAAAGGTCGCGATACCCGGGTCGAACAGGCTGTCGCTGGCGGATTCGCGGCCAATGACGGTCACGTTGCCCTTGTAAAGTTTCACGCGTACCCGCCCGTTCACATGCTGCTGGGAAGCATCGATCATCTGCTGCAGCATGCGCCGTTCCGGCGTCCACCAGAAGCCGTTGTAGATCATAGCGGCGTAGCGTGGCATCAGTTCGTCCTTCAGATGCGCGACCTCACGGTCCAGCGTGATCGACTCGATCGCGCGATGCGCCCTCAACATGATCGTGCCGCCCGGCGTTTCGTAACAGCCGCGCGACTTCATGCCGACGAAACGGTTCTCGACAATATCCAGCCGGCCGATGCCGTGTGCGCCGCCGATACGGTTCAGCGTCGCCAGCACCGTCGCCGGCGACATGGCCTTGCCGTCGAGCGCGACGATATCGCCTTTCGCATAGGTCAGCTCGACTACCTGTGGCGCATCCGGCGCATCTTCGGGCGACTTCGTCCAGCGCCACATCGACTCCTCCGGCTCCTCCCACGGATCTTCCAGCACGGCGCCTTCATACGAGATATGCAGCAGGTTGGCGTCCATCGAGTACGGCGACTTCTTGCCGCGCTTCATCTCGACCGGGATATGGTGCTTTTCGGCGTAGGCCAGCAGCGTCTCGCGCGAGGTCAGATCCCACTCGCGCCACGGCGCGATCACGCGTACCTCGGGCTTCAGCGCGTAATAGCCGAGCTCGAACCGCACCTGGTCGTTACCCTTGCCGGTCGCGCCATGCGACACCGCATCGGCGCCGGTCTGGTTGGCGATCTCGATCTGGCGCTTGGCGATCAGCGGCCGCGCGATCGACGTGCCGAGCAGATACTCGCCTTCGTAGATCGCATTGGCACGGAACATCGGAAACACGAAATCCCGCACGAACTCCTCGCGCAGATCATCGATATAGATCTCCTTGACGCCCATCGCCTGCGCCTTTGCCCGCGCTGGCTCGACCTCCTCGCCCTGGCCGATGTCCGCCGTGAACGTCACGACCTCGCAATCGTAGGTTTCGACCAGCCACTTCAGGATGACCGACGTGTCCAGCCCGCCCGAATAGGCCAGCACGACTTTTTTAACCGATTTTGCCGATGATTTTGCCATAACAGGATAATCCCAACGCGTTAACCAGAAAGGGCGCCATTATAGACAAACAGACCGGCTCCGCGCGACAGGTCAGCGCGCAATCCCATGGCAGCTGTCCGGGGGTAAACGCACGCAGGCGCCCGTCAGTAACCGGATAAAGCGTCAATCCTGTACAGGCCGGAATCCGGTCAGACGCACGACGGGCGCAGCGGCGGAGCCCGACAATCCATTGCGGCGCCAGCACCTCAACGATCCTGCGATCCCGCCCTGGAGTGTTCCCGAATATGAACAGAAACGAATGCACGCGACCGATGACCGGTCGCTAGCGGGTAACCCACGCGACTAACGCCGCGTTGGCTATCGTCAGTAGGTGTAGGACGCGGCGAGGCTGACGCCCAGGTTTTCCATCTCGGCATCTTGCAGGGCCGGCGAACCGGAGAAGATCTGCGACTTGCCGCTGCCAACGCTGTATGTCACACCGAGACTAAGCGATGAGTTGCGATTGAAGTGGGCGATACCGACGCTCACACCAACAAGATCGACGTGTTCGGCCTGGTTGTAGCTGGTGACGTTGGGCTGCAAATCCGAGGTACTGGCAAGATCGGTGAAAAACCCGCCGCGCAGCGCCCAGCGGGAAGACAGATAGTACTCACTGCCGACCGCAACATTGATCACGCTGTCGCGACTGTTAACTCCGGCGTCGACGCCGTCGTAATAAGTCACGTCAGCGGACACCAGCAGCCGGCTACTGGGAAACCACGTGGCGCCCAGCGCCAGCTTCAACGGGTAGGCCCTTTCGGTATTGTCCGTGACCACCTGATGGATCACGACACCACCCGGCTGACATGCCGCCGTTGCCGGCGAGGCATTGTCACCGAGGCAGCTGATGTGAAAGTTCGAATCCGAGCCGATGATACTGACCTTGCTCAGCGTCGCGCCCAGTGACCACTGCGCGACAGGCGACCACATGACGCCGAGCACCGGCTTGATGCCGTATTCCTCTACTTCATAGTACTCGTTGGTCCACAGGCGATCACTGGCATACAACAACAGGATGTTATTAATGCGCTGCTTGTGCCGGTAGTGATAATAGAGCGTGCCGCCAACGGCAAGATGATCGTTGATCTGGTAGGCGTAGGATGGCCCGATGTTATAGGTGTCATCGGTATTGTTGTAGTTAATGATCAATTCCTGCGCGGTACCGATGGTGGTCGCCACATTCGCGATCACCTGATCCTGATCTTCATTAATCGCATCGGGTACGGCATAGGAAAAACCGAACACCCCCTTACCCAGCGGCTGCACAACGCCGAAGAAATTCGGCAACAGTGTGCTGGAACTGCGCACCCAGTTACTTTGGCCGCCGATCACATTTTTGTATGTGGTGCTGCCGGTTTGCAGGGTGTTCATGCTGGCCGACAGGTTCGATCCAGCGGCGTAGACCACCCCCGCCGGATTGTAAAACAGGCCGGTAGGATCATCCGACAACGCCGTATAGGCACCGCCCAGATCGGCCGCCCGATTGCCGACAGGCGTATTGACGTAGTGATACTCGTCGGCGTGCGCGGTGGAGACCAACATCAGCAGCAGCAACGAGATGTTTCCGGCTATCGCCTTGCCCATACGTTTATTCACGATGGCTGACATGCTGGTCAAACCTCGTTTTGATTCGGGCAAGACGCGTGGAATCCAGCCCTTCTTCCTTGACCAGCTGATCGATGCTGCGTAAACGCTGTCGCGACGGCGGATGCGTCGCGTTCATCGCGCGGCTGTTTTCATCATCGATCGCCTGCGCACGTTCCAGGTAACGCCGCAGCGCCAGCGGGTCGTAGCCGGCGGTGCTCAGGAGCAACGTTGCGACACGATCGGCGTCCAGCTCGTCCTGCTGCTGGTAGCCCTTGGTGAAGAGAATCTCGACCGCTTGATCGACGACCTGGGTAAACGCCACCTGTGTCGTGCTGTTGCCTGCGCCGATCAGACGGCTGAAGCCGCTGCCGACACTGTTGTCAGTCGCGCGAATGTTCAAGGCATTGACGATATGGCGCTCACTGACGTGAGCGATTTCATGGGCGAGCACGGCGGCCAGTTCCGCCTCGTCCTCCATCAGCGCAAGTGCGCCATGCGTGATAAATATGTAGCCACCGGGGGTGGAATAGGCATTGACGCTATCGCTACCCAGTACAGCGAAATGAAACGTCAATTCGCCACGCCCGGAATTGGCAGCGAGCGCGGTACCGACGAGATTGATGTAGCGATTCAGCGCTGCATCATCATGGATTTTGAAGCGCCCGAGCACGCGCGCCGCGACATTCTGCCCGAAACTGATTTCCGCCTTAATATCGTCGCCGGTGGTAATCGTCAGTGCATCACTGTGAATACGATCGTGAAACGCCTGCCCGGCGTTGACGGCGCCAGTGACACACAGCGCAACCAATAACGGGCCAAGCGTGGAGATTCTTGTTAGCATGTAGACACCGTCCCTGGCGATCCGATTTACTGCATCCCCTGCTCGAGAAATTTATTGGCTTCGTCGTCGCTGACCGCAAAGCCTTCCATCTCGGTCAACGCACTGTAATCGGCCACCGAATCATCGCTCTGCCGCGCGCGGTCGTCATTGCGCAGGCCGCGTGCCGCCGCAGTTGACGTGGTCGCAGACGCGCGACGTCGCGCATTCTGCTTCAGGTCGGCCGCACCGTCGTCAATCACGGACTCCCTGGCTAACGGCGGCCGCGGCCCCACCAGCAGTTGCGACACCCAACCCTGTTGATCGCCATGGCTCACCTTGACCCAACGCCCCTGTAGCGCGAGCTTCTCGAGCGCGGCCCCCTTTTCAACCGTGGCGACCAGCGCGCCATCGAACGCCGGTATGCTGAGTAATTTGGCCTGCTTGCTTTGCACATAGACAAGTTCCCCGGCGTAGGTGACAGCGCTCAGGGCCAGCACCAGTATCGGCACTGTCACCAGGTTTAGGTAGCGAACACGCAGGAAGTCGGTCATACCGCCCTGTATCGGCGCTCCCGGGTGAGTCTTTACAAGGGGTGGGGACGAACGACCGGCCCTTATTGGGGGGCTACGTCGTTAACACCGCTTCCGCCAGGGCGATCCGCCGTTCGGCTATTTGCCGGCGAGCGTATGTACGCCATCCCAGTCGGCTGGCGGGGGGGTCTGTTTATAGGTCTGGCAGCGCTGTGTGAAGGTCTGTTTTAGAACGTCGGCAGGCAGGCTGGCATATAGCGCGATCGCCTGGTCCCAGTCCTGCTGCATATAATGCGCAAACGCGAGCTGACTGAGCTGAGCGAGCCTGTCCGCGGCGGCAGCGTCATGATCGAGAATCGGCGCGTAGATACAGATAGGCTCCTGCTTGCCTTTGACACGCACCAAATCCACCAAATAACAGGCAAGTGGGTCACGGAGGCGTTTACGCAGATTCTCCGAGATAGCGATCGGCATTCCGTACTGCTTGGTCAGCCCTTCGAGCCGCGAGGCAAGATTCACGTTATCGCCGATTATCGTATAGTCGAGCTTCTGCTCCGAACCGATATTACCCAGAATAACGTTGCCGCTGTGGATACCGATACCGATCTCAATCTCCGGCAAGGATCGCTCGCGCAACCATCGATTAACCGTTGCCATGCGCTGATGCATGCCGAGTGCCGCGCGTAGCGCCTTGTCGGCGTGCGCGTCATCGTGTACCGGCGCGCCCCAGAACGCCATAATCGCATCGCCGATAAACTTGTCGATCGTGCCATCGTGACTGAAAATAACCTCGGTCATGTTCGAGAAGTAATAGTTAAGAATCTCCACCACTGTTCTCGCCGGCAGTGATTCGGCAAGATGGGTAAACCCGCGAATGTCGGAAAACAGAATACTCAAGTCCTCCTCGCTGCCGACTTCCGCATCGAGATGGTCCGCGTAGCGCTCGACGACCGTATTAAGCATCGCCGGAGAAACATATTGCGCCAGCATGGTACGCACGCGGCGCTTGTCACGGCCTTCGGTAAACACCAGATAGAGAAAGCACAACGCGCTGCCCACGACAATCGCGAGCAACGGCGCTGTCATCTGCAGCAGCAGGTTCAATTGAAAAGCCGCGATGCCAACACCCGCATAGACCAGTCCCAATACCAGCGGCACTGCGAGCTGCAACCAAAGCCGCTTCTGGTTCAGAATACCCGCCACGGTGAATACGGTGAGCGCGATAATCAGCAGCGCATTGACAGAGCGCGCAACGGGCCACAGCACATCGCCGGCCAGCAGGTTAGCCGCCACGCCGGCATGCAGCAGCACGCCGGGCACGCTGCTGCCCAGCGGCGTCGTTTTCAGATCTTCCAGCCCGGCGGCGCTCGCGCCTATAAATACGATCTTGTCGTGAAACTCCCGGGGATCAATCAGCAGATGCTCGACATCGCCTGCCCGCAGCTGCTGCGCCGATGCGAGCACGCCGCTCATGGACCAGGTATTGACTCGACCATAATGATTAATCAGATAGCGGCCATCGGTATCCACCGGCACGTCGGTATCGCCGATTCGATATTGTGCGCCACCACTTTCCGATGCCCGTGCGCGGATGCCTGGTAACGGCGCTATACCCAGCGCCGGAAAGATGGCCTGCCGGTAGCCGTGCAGCAGCTTGATGCGGCGGTAAACGCCGTCCGCGTCGGGCTCCGTATTGACCACGCCGAGACCAGCGGCCGTCTGATACAGGCCGGGGAACGGCAAATAGTAGTTGTTGTTAACAGGCGCATGACCACCCCGTAACACCGCCGACGCGTCAGCGGTCGCGAGTCGCGGCAGGTCCTCGGGTAGCGGCCTGTCGAGGAGCACGCTATTCGTGTCATCGGCGGTATCGCGAAACACCTGCATTGCATGAATCACCATGCCGGCCTCATGGCTCGCATCGATCAATCGCTGATCGGGCGGCGAAGTCACCTCGGCTGACTGTCCGTCCTGACGCTCATTTTCGGTAAACAGAATGTCGAACAGCACCGCGCGCGGCTGTCCGAGCGCCAGATAATCGATAACGTCGGCATGCACAGAGCGCGGCCACGGCCAACGCCCGACGATCGGATTCATCGCGTTGATCGATGTCTCGTCGATCAGGATCACCGCGATATCCTCCGGCGCGCTTACTGGCGTTCGCAGCATCTGGCTGCGCCAGTCGAAAGTCATCCACTCGAGTCGTTGCAGGCCGCCGATGATATCCAGCCCGAAAACCACTGTCAGCGCCAACACGCCGATGACGATCTGATGTTTTCGACTCTGGTCATGTTTTGCGGGCATCAAGATCCTTTTAATGCGCAGGGAAGGCGTAGATCTTGTTTACGTGGACAACCTATCGGCAGATCGCATAATGACCTGAATAACCAGGGAAGCTCCGAATAATTCGTCACTCCGGGCGAAGCGTCGCGGACAAGCCCGATAAGATCGGTAATCGCATCGTTGACGCCGCCAGGAGAACTGCTTGTTTTCCACCAAGCGTCGCGTTTTCTGCCTGTCCTGGACGCTACGGGAAGTCCGGAACGTAACACCGGCACTCCAGCCGCCACCGGCGGGCTCAGGACCGAAATCGATCAGTGGCCGTATATCGCGCGGATGCCGGCAGCGTCGTCGGGCTCGAGAGTGCCGGCGTCAAAGCCGGTCGAGAATGGATACATCGTCGGTCGTTTGCTGTTGGGCAATGGCGCGAGACCACCAAATCCCACCGGCGTATGCGTCAATCCGAGCACATGCCCGAATTCATGGACGATGGTACCCAGCAGGTCGCCCGATCCGCTGACGGAGGCGTGCCCGTTGATCAGCACGATCCCGCCCAGCGCAACACCTGTGCTGATCGCCGCTGTAGTACTGCCCAGGCCAAGCACGCCGCCCGCCGGGTCCAGTCCAACGGCCGCGAAGATCTCGCCGCCCTCATCGAACACCACCCGGATCTTGCCGTCGTCAACGTCCCACGACGCAAAATTCGCCAACGCAAAATCGTCGGCCGATTGCGCCGGCGGCCGCAACATCAACTGTGGTACGCCGTTCACACTGTTCCAGGCATCGACCGCCTGCTGCACCAGCGCAAGACCGTTGCTGTTACCGAACAGCGTGCCGCCATCGACGATGACCTCGACCGGCAATGTCTGCCAGCGCGATGCAATTCCATCCAGCGCCGCGTCAAACTGACCATAACCCATGCCTGCCGCGGGCAGCGCGCTCGCCGCAATCAGCGCCGACACCAAAAAGCGGTGTAACGCTGTCACTGACCAGACCTCTTGGATGCCGCCACGCGAGCGCGGGCCTCCGTCAGAAACGCATCAAGCGATATCGCTTTGGCAGCTGCCGGGTCAGCGGGCGCGCCGGCGATGCCGGTCACGCCATTCTTGATGACCCATTGGTGCTGGCCCTGCAGCGCCGGATGTGGAAACTCCCGCGCAGCCTCGATCACCCGGAGTACGGTATTCTGCGAGCCATACAGCGTCGGATAGCCGTCCTGGTTTTTTTTGCCGAGAAACAGCACCACCCGTTCGCCTGCCACAAACGGGGCGTTCGGCGCGGTCACGCCGCCCAGCCGCAGCACCAACTCACTATTCCGCAGCGGCGGCACGCCCTTGATGACTTCCTCGATATCAAAATAGAAATAACCCGCCTTGCCCAAAAACACGCCCCGGCCGGTGTCGAACTTCACGCGGCTGCACCGCGCAAGCACGATGTGCTCGGCATTATCGAGCATATCCGCCGTCGTGAAGCTCACCTGAGTCATGGCGCAGGCCACGGTACTGATCGTGATCGATAGTGCCAGAACACCAATGCGGATAAGCATGTTGATTTCCTCGTCTACTTTCATGGACTGGTCAGTGTTAACTGGTAGGAGCCGGTTTCTCCCTGCCCTAACGACGATACGATGACGTACCAGGTCCCCGTCTCGGCTAACGTTCCCGACAGCCGCGCGTCCGGCGACGGCGGATTGGCATCGTCATTGAAGGTCAACAGATTGGTCGGACTCAGCAGGATCAGAAACGAATCAAACGCGGCCGACGATAAAGACAGCGTATACGCCGTCCCCGCCGTCGCATCGAACCTGTAGGTATCCTCGAAAAACCCTGACGTTACGGTGTCACTGGTCGCCAGCGCACCGTTGATGGTGGCACCGAACGCGATGACCGGCGTGTTATCCGGCGCCGCCGCCTGTAACGACAGCGTATAGGCGCCTTTCTGGTCCTTCGCATAACTGGTGACCCCGATAATATACGTGCCGACCTCGGGCAGTGCGAACGTCATCAGTGCGTTGGCGCCGGTACCGGAATCGTCATCGACGGGATTAAATCCGTTCGGTCCCCACACAATCAGCACTGCATCAAAGGCCGTGGAATCCAGGCTCACGGTCACGCGCCTGCCTGCGGCCCCGGTGAACGAAAAATAATCGACGAAGACGCCCAGTCCAACATCATCGGTGAAATCGCCCTGCTCCCCCAGCGTCCCGTTGACGGTATCGCCGATCGCAATGGCGGCAACACTTTCGGCGCCGGGCAACACAACGCCCCCCGGCGTGCCGGAATCGTTCAATGTAAAGTTGATACCATCCATCAGCTGGTTGGCGGTGACGGTAGTCGAGGTCGATAGCGCCGGATCATCGGTGGCGTTTTCCGCAGCGGCGGAATAGTACTCATCGGGAAACTGCGGCGTCGATTCGGTAACGCCATTACTGATCCGGTTGCGCGTTACCGCCGGCGTGCCGCGACCATCAATATTCTCAACCACTACCTGGTAGGAACCGGGAAGCAAACCGTCGATCCGGTAACCGCCGTCGCCATCGGTGAACCTCCCGACCTGGACCAACGGATTGCTTTCGAGTATCGCTCGCACATGCACCGAAGGTTGCGGCGACCCGCTCGCGGCCAGCACGGTTCCGGAAATACTGCCAAATGAGCTGGCGGCGGCATCGCTATCGTTGTTACCCCCGCACGCAGATAGCAACACCATAACCGTCATCACCGCGACGAAAACAATTATCTGATGAACACCCTGCGTCATAACAGCCTGCGATTTCGTTACCCGCGACACGGCAAACACCAGCAAACACGCCGCGATTTATTCAGCGACATCCATCAAACCTCCACCAGAATCCGGGGATGCGCGACGATCGACGGTACTGTTTTTCTCACAATTTCTCCGCTGCATCGCGTCGGCCTGTCTGGGAATCCGGACAAATCGCCGGCGGTTATCACCCAATCCACGAAACGTACCGATAGGGCAGGGATATTGGCTCTGACGGCGCTGTGTAGAACTTACGATTCGACGCCCGCCCCCCCCCTGGTTCGCCTTCTTTTTTTATTATGAGTACGCGGCGCGCATAGGGTATTTCAATGCCCTCCTTATCAAAGGCATCTTTTATCAGTTTGCACCGTGCGACGACCCCATGGGCTCCGGGCCGGACGCGGGTAACGGTCCTGATGGCCAGATCCGATTCGCCGAATCTCACCAGCCCTTCGACGACTGTAGGTGCCAACACGCTGGCGTTGGTTTCTTTGAGGGCCTTCCCGGCGTCTTCGAGTACTGTATAAACATGATAGAGGTTCGAGTCGTAGGCAACACCTACTTCAACCACGGCATTGGTAAATCCCTTGGAATAATTGACGACTTCCCTGATCTCGCCGTTGCGCAGGATATGCAGCTGGCCATCAGGATCACGAATACGCGTGGTACGCATCTGGATACCTTCGACAACACCACGCGCTGGACCGGCTTCGATAAAGTCATCGACCAAAAAAAGATTCTCAAAGAGAATAAAGAATCCAGCAAGAATATCGTTTATCAGGGGCTGCGCGCCCAAACCGACGACCACGCCCACGATGCCGGCACCGGCTAGCAATGGCCAGGGATTGACGTTGATTGCCCCCAAGACCAGAACAACGGCAATAAAATACAAAATGTATTTAATCAGGTTTTTAATAATAGGAATAAGCGTCTGCTCGCGCTGGCGCTCCAGGCTCGATAGCTCGTCGCCTTTCACCATCGTCTTGTCGACCAGCAGATCGGCGATTTCCACCGCCACTCTCGCCAGAAACACGATCCCCAGGGCCTGCACTATCATCGGCCCGTATTTCGCGAGTTCCGCGATGAATTCCAGTTGCAGCAGTATCAAACTGGTTGCGATCACGTACAGGATGTATTCGAGCGTTCGCCTGAGCGTCGGCACCAGCACACGCATGCGTTCATACTCCGGCCAGCCAGTTACCTGGTTTCGCGTAGCGCCTGCTCACGGCATCCATGCTATCGACTATAGCCGCCACGGCGTTGGTCACCAAAAGGCCAATCGCGACGATCAAGTATATCCTCAGGACAATATACAACGTGTCTTCTATCGTCGCCGGCAGGGCAAGGATGCCGATTGACAAGGCAACGATATACAACCAGATACCATTGGTTTGTATGTTATTTAGGGCACGAAAGAATTTCGCAACGCTTTCTTCATTCGTTCGTATTCTTTCCCAGGCCATAGCCTTGTCCCGTAAACGGGACAGGCCACGTCGCAACATGCGGATAACGAACCACGCGAGAACGGCAAGACCGGATATTTTTGCGAGGCCTAACCCTAAACGGGTCCAGTATTCGGGAGGGATGTTGGCAATAAATTCCCGGGTGCGCGCGTATATATCCTCGCCCTTGTAAATATAGTAGCCGTTGATCACGGCCACGGCGACACAGGCCAGAATTGCCAGCAGCAAGAACAGCCAGTTCGCCGTGCGCTGAAGATGTTTGGCCTTGCCTTGAGCCTGGCCAAGAAGATCGGCTGCGCTTAGCCGACTAATGACAATTCGCGCAACACCGGCGCACACCAGAAAGGCGATGACAACAAGCGCAAATTCAACACCGATTACCGCCAGTCCCCGGTAGCTGCCGATGCCGCTTACGATACTTTCCATATTGTCTCCGCACACACCGCGACAATGCCGGCGGGTCTGTGATCCAGCGATTCACGCAAATGTGATCAAATACACAAGGGGCTATTGAAAGCCGGAACGTAGCCAGGTTAGGCACACATACTAATCCGTTAACCCTTTTTTTTTCCAGAAAATAATAAATGAGATCGAACCCTGCTGACTTTTCTTTGTTTTTTTACCTCACAAAAAAGAAACCCCGCCATTGGCGGGGTTCCGTACTACACCTTGCTAATGTTGGCGCGCTTTAGACGGCGACAACATTGGCAGCGGCCAGGCCTTTCGCGCCGTTCTGGACGTCGAAGCATACCCGCTGACCTTCATCGAGGCTTTTGTATCCATCGCCGGTGATAGCGGAGTGATGTACAAACACATCCTTGTCACCATCTTCGGGAGAAATAAAACCAAAGCCTTTTGAAGCGTCAAACCACTTTACAATACCAGTCTTCATTAAAAAATATTCCTTGAACTAATTACAAAAAAGTCTGCGTGAGAGTCATGAAGGAAGGATGACAGGAGGACACCACAGAGGGTATTCCGCTACTAACCGACAAACAACAATACGGCAAACTGCAAATTGTCCGCGCTTCTTATCCGTGTTGACGTGATCAAGACCCGCGAACACCAATTCAGACTATGCCGTTATGGGTTAGTTCCGTCAAGAATAAGGGGGTTTCTTGACACGCCGCCGCCTGACGCCGTGTTTCCGGCTTATTCCGAAGAAACGGGGCCAGAGCGCGTGCCCTTTGCAGGATTACCGTTTAGCGCTTTACCGCCAACAGCCCATCACCGCTCGGCGCCGCCACAAAACCCGCGCGGCGCAAGCGTGTCACCACTTCATTGGGTACGTCGCGGCCGCTGGTTAATTTGTTCGGGGTCCCGGTGTAGTGAAACAGCTTGCCCTTGCGCTTCATCACCCGGGCAAGCTGGTCATAAAAAACCTGCGAGTAGAGTTCGCCCGCGATACCGAAGCGCGGCGGGTCGTGCAAGATGGCATCGACCGAACCGCCGGGCAGCGCCGCAATCTGCTCGACGATGTCGCCCCGCGTCAGGCTCAACACATCATCTGCGCCGGGCGACCAGGGATTCAAGCTGCGCAACCAGATCACGTCGGGATTCTTTTCATAAGAAAGCACCTGTTTGGCCAGACCCTGCACGCACCACGCGGCGAAATAGCCCAGCCCCCCGCAGGTATCCAGAATCACCTTGCCGCGCGGTTGAATCAACGCGACCTTGCGTCGGGCGTCGTCATAGGGCGAGGTCTGCACGGTCGGCAACATCTTAATGCCGTCGATTTCAAAGGTCGGCGGTCCCCACTCGGTCGGCACCAGTTTGATCAGCGACGTCGCGTAGCGCGATACCGGCGCAAACGTTCCGTCCACCCGGTAGTAGATGGTTCTGTCCTTGCAGATATCGAGGTACGGATATAACCGGCCTTGCCAGACCCAGCCGTCAACGCCTATCGCAACGCTCTCCGTCGACCGGCCGAGATCCAGCGAGCACTCGACATGCGGCGCGCCGGCCTGTACGGCCGCGATCAAAGCCACGTGTTCTTTCAAGGTTAACAGCGGACCCGTCGCCACATCCTCAGGCACGTCGGCGCTGGCGTACTGCGACGCATTGCCCATCAAAGGCGTTTGCCTGCCAATGTCGGCGTCTTATCGATGCGGGTTTCCAGTTTAAGATAACTCAGCAGACGCACGCTGCCCTGCTGATGCAGCTTCTCGTGTATTTTCTCGACCGCGGCAAGGATATCGGCGAGCTCCCCTTCGATATTGGTGCCCGCCGCATGGGTCTCGATAATAAAATCGTAATGCTTGAGCAGCTCGACCACCCGCAGCACCTCCTGCCGGACGGACGCGCCACTGCCAACCGGAATGACCTGTAATTCAGCGGTAGCTTTCATTTCGATACCCTCGAAGCAATGAAGCGGGGCAACTCAAGTTAAAAAACGGCGGCTACCTGAAGCGCATCCGCGCCTCGTCTGTCCGACGCAAGCGAGCCTCCATGGATGGAAGAGGCAGCGTCCTGCCGGGAGCAGCGCGCGAGAAATCCGGCATTCCCCGCACCGATAACCGCGGCACTTAGTCCGGCGCCAACCCCTTTGTCTTCTTGAACTCGTCCAGCCATTGATCCGCCCACCAGTTGGCGTTCGCCTCGGTATTCTTGTGCGTCAACTGCCGCGTGTGGCTGAGAAAATGAAAACACTCATGCGCCAGGGTATGCAGCGCGCATTCCTCCAGATCCTCAAACACAAAGGTTTGTTCACCCGAATACCAGCCCTGCTTATGGCTGACCGACGGCACGCGGCCCCAGTGTTGAAACACAATCGGTGGCGCCACCTCGACATTGACGCTGGCGCGTATCCGGTAGCCTTTAACCAGCTCATCCTTCCGGGCCCTGGAATAGACAGGATAGGCACAACAGCCATGCATCCGCGCTTTTTTATTCAATGGCAATAACTTGATCCACTCCATCAACGAGCGGTCGTACGCCGCAAGTTTATGCAAAATAAACCCCATGACATGCGGCATGCCCACCTTGTCGATGACTTTAAGGTTCATAGCGAATAATCTGCCGGCTTTAATGGATGTAAGATGTAATCGGGCCATCGGGGTTACCGGGCAATGAATATCGATTCCGCTACCCGCCACAGGCGGTATACTTCCGGCTCTTCAAGTTAACACGGTGATACCATGAAACTACTGATACGCAACCTCGCCCGGACCACCACCGAGGCCGAACTCCGCAACCTGTTCGAGCCCTACGGCGCCGTGCAGTCCTGTACCCTGATCATAGACAAAGTGACAGGCATCTCCAAGGGCTTCGGCTTTGTCGAGATGCCCAAACAGGGCGATGCCAAGGCAGCGATGAAGAATCTCAACGCGACAGATGTCGCCGGTAGCAGGATCCGGGTTAAAAAGGCCGAAACGAAACCGGAAGCGGGCAACGGCCGTGGCACCGCAACAGAAGAGTAAGTCAACCGCTCAGGATCCGCTACACGGCGTAACGCTGAAAATGGTGGTTACCCGGCTGGTGGAAAACTACGGTTGGGAAGCGCTGGGACGACAGATCAAGATTAAGTGTTTCACCAGCAATCCCAGCATTACGTCCAGTCTCAAATTCCTGCGCCGGACACCATGGGCGCGGCAAGAAGTTGAGGCACTTTATCTACGCACCGACTGGCCGGCCAACGACGCCTGAAACGCGCGGAAATAGCCGGTTTCCCGAATTAAGCAACCAAATGGTCAGAACACCTGATCAGGGTTACCCCAAACCGTCGCCCGGTGTTTCAAGTGTTCTGTCCGTTAATTCCGCCGTGGTTCAGCCATAACACGACGTGGACAAGATGCGAGCGCGGGGCAACACCTGGCCCCGCTATTCGTTCACTACTTGGATGCCTTCTTGGCCTTCTTCGCCGCCTTCTTTTCTTTTTGCGTCATGGCCGGTTTCTTCTTCGTTTCTTTATTGCTTTTTTGTTCTTTGCTCATGATATTTGCTCCTGATAATTGACGGAAAATCATTCGATCAACCACGGCGGTCCCATCAGACGGCGCCTGTCAATAATGTACTGAATCTCGATAAAATAAAACAGAGGTCAGTCCCTTTGCCGCTACGGTGAACAGCGAAGTTTTTCGGAAGCTTCGCTCGCACTACGAACAAAACTTTTTTGAGAAGTCCCTCTCCCGCCCGGATTCATACCCGGAGGGTCGAGGCTCAGGGTGAGGGGGGTAAATTCATACCGTTATCCCTGTACCCCCTTTATCAGATCCCCTCATCCTGTCCTTCTCCCGGGAGGAGAAGGGACGCTTATGGCAAGCTCATATCCAAAACCGATACGAAGGCATTCATATCACCAGTCGTATGCGCCCTGCACCACATCCAGTTCGCTCGCAGCCTGGATGACGCGCGGCGAAATCCGGGTATGCCGAACCACGACCCGAATTCCGGCGCTACGCGCCTGCTTCCAGACTACGGGGGCTTCTTGCCCAGCTTCGCCTTGAGATCGGCAAACGGATTAAACGTAGCAGTCGCACCCTTGGCGCTGCCGGTGGCGGTATTGCCCTGTTGCGCCTCCAGCTGCCGCTGGTGTTCGTTGTCATGGCAGTACATGCACAACAACTCCCAGTTACTGCCATCGGCGGGATTATTGCCGTGATTGTGATCACGGTGGTGCACGGTCAGCTCATGCAGATTCTTGCGCGTAAACTCGCGGCAGCAGCGCCCGCAAACCGGCGGGTACATTTTTAGCGCCTGCTCGCGGTAATCCTGTTCGCGGCTATCACGGGCGCGCCGCGCGTCGGCCACCACCTTGTGCAACTTGTCGTTATCCGATGCCACTTTGCCGATTCCTCGCCGCCGGATAGTTAAAAAATACGCTGATCTTACCGCTGATCGTTTTATAAATTAAGGAAGCTCTGATGTGTCGTCATTCCGGGCGGAGCGTAGCGGAGACCCGGAATCCAGAGCTTTCGAAACAGGGTGTTACTGGATTCCCGCGAAGTTTATGCCCGGAGGGTACGGGAATGACAACAAAATGATTAATCAGAGCTTCCTTAACCCCCACGCCTGGCGAACCAGATAACGTGCCGCGCGCCCTTACCGCCATGCGCACGCACGCGTATCTCATCGACGTCGAACCCCACCTTGCGCAGCCGTTCCACAAAATCCCGGTCGGGACCAGCCGACCACACGGCCAGCACACCCCCGGGGCGCAGCGCCGCGCAGGCCGCGCTCAAGCCGCTGAAGTTATACAGCCAGTCGTTTTCCGTGCGCGTGAGGCCCTCGGGGCCGTTATCCACGTCCAGTAAAATCGCATCATAGATCTGCTGCCCGCCCTTGATCACGCGGGCGACATCGCCCTCGTGCACCGTCACGCGCGAGTCCAGCAACGGATGGCCGGCACACTCCCCCAACGGCCCCCGGTTCCACGTCACCACGGCCGGCACCAGTTCCGCCACGACTACCTGCGCCTGATCACCGACGTGCCGCAGCGCCGCCGCCAGCGTAAACCCCATGCCCAGCCCGCCGATCAGCAAGCGCGGATTCACGCAACCCTTCAGCCTGGCGCAGGTCTGCTCGGCCAACGCATCCTCGGAGCCATGGACCCGGCTGTTCATCAGTTCGCCACGGCCGGCAATATTAATCGCGAACTCATCACCGCGCCGGTACAGCCGCAACTCAACGCCTTCGCCGGGCACGGGCGCGGTATCGAGCAATTCCCAGGGTCTCATCCATACCTCATGGCGTCGCGATGAACGGTGCACAGCAGCACCCCGCCAACAGAATTCGCGTTCAGAAATAGCGTCGTATCATACTAGCATCGATTCCCCGCCGCCCGGGCGCTGGCAACGGCAACTGGAACATCAGGCAGGCCACGAACCGTGAGGGTGCCTGAACAGGAAAAAACTGCTGATTCCCAAACGGCGGCCGCTGACATCGGAACGAGGATCGTTCCGGATGTATGCCTGCAGAGCTCCCGACGGTGGGTGTTTCATGGCTGGCGATTTTCCAGGCAGGTGCAACAAGGAGTAGCGGCTGGTGGAAGGTATCAGTGATATCAAAATTATCGGCATCGATGAGAAACGACCACCGATAATCCGGAAAGAACCCTATATTGATATCGTCTTCAAGCTGTCACATCAGGCGCCCACCGACTGGTGTAACGTCTTTAATACCCTGCTGTCAAAGCACCCTTCCAAACCGAAGATAAAAGACAAAGAAGGCATTTATATCGAGGCATGGGTGAAAAATCCCGACGAAATCGTCGCGCTCCTGACGCTGCTAAAAGCCAAGGTCGCCGAATGCACCCGCGTCTATATCGAACGTATTGAGCTCATCACCCGCACCGCGGGGGATGCGAATACAGCGCTTGCGCAGGGGACCGGCGAGCAGGGCCGCCTGAACAGAATTATCGCGGCACTCGATTTTGATGAGCCCGAAAAATAGCGGGGCGGCAACCCGGCAACATGAGCCTCGACATCTATCCTGAAGCAGCGCTATCCACCACTGGATTCCGGTTCCGCGCTGCGCGTCGCCCGAAATGGCGAAGGCATTAGTGTGGTTCCTGCTCCCGGCGGACACAAAGTTCGCGCACGTCCCACTCCGTCAATCCCGTGAACGCGGCAACCCGGTCTCCGCGACCCGCTGCTACGGGATTCTGGCACTGCGCGCTGCCCGCCCCTGTGAACACCGAGGCCCGGGAGACGACCCACGCGATTCCACGCCCGCCTGCCGCTGACCTGCTCAGGCGCTCGGTACCGGGTCCGCAAACGGCGCGATGATGTCGTTCCAGTGCGGGAACAGCAGCATGCGGCCTTCGCCGGAATAGAGGCTTGCCTGGCTTGTTCCGTATAGCGAACAACGGTTGCGCCGGCAGCAGCGGCACATAGTGATCCGCCTCCCCGCCAGATGTGCACCGGCCGGGTCACGCGATCATGATCAAAGGCCCATGCATCTGACATCCTGTCCTTTCCGCCTACGCCCGGGCCGGGGACGGAGGGGTCGTCCTGCCGGGCGCGAGGACCGAGAGCGGCGTCGGGAACGGGCGCCGCGAACATGGTGACCAGGAGCACCGCGACAAGACACTCCTCCTTGCTGAACAGAAATCGTTGTTCTCTGCGCCTGACTTGTTCAAGATAACAAACTACTAATCTCCAACCTCGACTTGACGCATATGATCAAAACCATAACAGCAGACAACCTGAACACACTCGCCGGCCAAGCCACGCAGGCGGCGCGTTTGCGCGCCCATCTGAATGTGCATGAAACCCTGGACTCCGCGGTACAGCGCCTGTTCATTGCCACCGAACCGCCTACCTACATGCGTCCGCATCGCCACCCTGAATCACACAAGTGGGAATTATTTATCTTGCTGGAAGGGCAGATCGATCTGCTGATCTTCAATGATGCCGGTCACGTCATCCAGCGCACACCGATGTCGCGCACCACCACCCGCGCCGTCGAGATCCCGCCGAACACCTGGCACGCCTACGTATGCAGGCAATCCGGCACCGTCGCGCTGGAAGTGAAGGAGGGCGCGTACATACCCACCACCGAGCGCGACTTCGCGCCGTGGTCACCGCTGGAGAATACGACGGAGGTTGCTGCGTACTTGTCCTGGATGCGGCAGGCGCAACCGGCATAGCGCCAAACTTCGGCGTTAAATTGTATCCTGACTGCTGACCTCCGGGACCAACTCGCGCATCAAAACCCGACGCTGACGCCAAACCGAATGGCCCACGGGCTATCGTAAGGGCTGGCGGCGTCATGCAGCACGTTGTATAGCGCGGTGGCATACATCGAAGCGTTGCCGCTCAGCGGCGAGTTTATGCCGCCACCGACAAACAGGCTGTCGGCGGTGTCGCGGCCGGTACTCTGGTTGGTGCGGATATATTCATAGTCGAGATATTCGTATTCGACCTGGGCGAAAATAATGGGTGTCACACGATACCGGCCAAAGATGCTGGCACCATAGTCGTCCGTCGTCAGCGTTTGCGCATACCGGTCGTCTTTTCGATAGCGGTATATCAGCGTGCCGCCCACCGATACCTGCGCGCCGAGGTGCATGCCGACCATCGGCGCGAGCGCATAGTAATCCACAGCGCCGAGACTCACGCTAATGGTGCCGCCATAAAACATATCGCTGCCGCCCCGCGTGTTGCCGAAGAACGCGCCGCCCTGCGCCAGCGCGGCCGTCGTGCATAGCCACATCACGCCACCGGCGGCCAGGCGTATCCATGTCATCACGTTGTGACTCCCGTTTAATCCGGTCTATGTTTAGCAAACCACGTACGACAACGGGCGCAACCCGCGGCTGCCCCACGTATACGTCATTCCCGTGGAAACGGGAATCCAGGAATTTCAGGCCGTATTCTATCGAGAATTACCTATAAGCGTGACACGGCCAACGGTTGTCATTCCCGTGAAAGCGCGACTGCATGGATGCAGGAGGCAGGGCGGCGTCGGGAATAGCCGCCGAGGAATCCAGTGCCATTCACAACCGCTGTATTCCGGGTCTTCGCTGCGCGCAGCCTGCCCCTGCGAAGGCAGGGGCCCGGAATGACGGTCGCGATGTGTTGTCACGTCATTTGGTAATTCTCAATAATTCGCAGGTTATTGGATACCCGCCTACGCGGGTATGACACTATTCTCGACAGAACGCCCATCTTACTGCCCGGTTAACAGCGCCTTCATCTCCACCTCGATCCGGTCATCGTTATCCGCCAGCCACACCTGCCCGTCCTGGACGGTGCATTGCAAATGCATGGTGCGCTGCGCCAGCTTGGCGAGCGACGCGCTGGCGTCGGTCGGCAGACTAAACACACTGAGATTCCCGGCGCGGGCCAGCGCGCTGCGGTTTTTCTCCCACCACACGTCCGCGCCACGGCCGTAGCTGTAGATAACGACGTGCTTCGCGCGACCGCAGGCCTTGCGTATCCGCTTCTCGTCGGACTGGCCGACGTCTATCCACAGGTCGATTGCGCCGGTGAGATCCTTTAGCCACACATCCGGTTCGTCCTCTATGCTCAGCCCCTTGCCGAAGGTAAGGTGCTCATGGGCGTGCAGCGCAAAAGCGAGTAAGCGCACCATCAAACGCTCGTCGGTTTCCGACGGATGTTGGGCGATGGTCAGCGTGTGATCGTGGTAATAGTGCCGGTCTATGTCGGCGATGCCGAGCTCGGCTTTGTATATGGTTGCTTTAAGGGCCATGGGGTTTCTATTCGGTTTATGGTGCGGGAAAAGTGGCCAGGGAAAGCGGAATAGGCCATGATTCGAAGTAATGCGCTAGTGTAACGCAGGCCCGACGCCGTCGTTTTTTTATTAGCGCGAGCGGTGATTCGACCCCGGCTGGCTTGTATCGAAAATGAAGAGTGATTGATGAGCATAGACGTAACTACCCCGCCCGAAACCGACGTGAGCTGTGCCAACTGCGAGGCCTGCTGTTGCCGTTTGGAAGTCATGCTGATTTCCGACACCGGCGTGCCCGGGCATTTTATTGCGACCGACCAGTGGGGCGGCAGAAGCATGGCGTGGCTGGATGACGGCTGGTGCGCGGCCCTGGACCGCAATACCATGAAATGCAAGATCTACGAGCAGCGGCCACAGGTTTGCCGTGACCTTAAGATGGGCGGACACGAGTGCATGACCGAGCGAATCGCCTGGTTTAAATAGCATCAGGCCCCGTTGACGCCCCGGGTCCCTGCCTCTATGCGGCGTATCAAACGAGCCCCGGCCTGGTGATCTGCTACCGGTGGCGGAGTATGGGATCCGCATCAAGTTTCACGCCGTTCATTCGACCCATTACCCACAGGCCCGCGACAATACCTCGCCAACAGATCATCTATAATCATCCATACGACCTGGCTTCAGCGATCGTTGGGAGACTGACTGTTGATTGGAAGACAATGGAAAGTCTTCGGGTTAATCGGTTTGAGCTGCCTGTTTGCCGGCGCCGGCATTGCCAACGGCGAACCGGTTCCGCTCATTGAAGACTCACTCGGCGCGCCGTTCCGCGTCCGGGACTAGACCTTCCCCAACTTTCTGGTACTCGGTTTTGCGCCGACGCCCGCCGCGCCCTTCGGCAAAGGGCGTTCCATGATTGAAATGCATTACTCCATCGTCAACAATTTTCAGGTCAGCCCGGAGGTCGAGGACTATCTGAAACAGACGCGCGGCAACACGCGGCGCGCGCTGGACGCCGCCGACGCCGCCTTCATACTGGGTCTTTCAAAGGAGCAGGCCTATTACATCGACGGCGAATTCCGCCTGCTCGAGTTCTTCGTGCACCGGGGACTGACGGATCGCATCGACATTGGCCTGGGCGTCAGTTACATACACTACGGCGGCCAGTTACTCGATCAGACCATCTATACAGTTTCCACGATGCCGCCGGCCTCGACCAGGGCGAACGGGGCTACGTCGAAAACAACCGGGCACAAGTGGTGCTCGGCCGGGGTAACGGACAGGGTGTCGTCCTGCTCGATCGCCCGTCGAGCGGCGGCCTGAGCGATCCCAGCCTGTTCCTGCGTTACGCACTGCCGGAGCTGGTACGCGACTGGTACGGCAATCTGGAAATCGGGCTGAAGATCCCGCTGATGGACGAGGACGAATTCCTGTCGACCGGCAGTTGGGATTTCGGTTACCAGATGACGATTGAACGGCGCTACACCCGGGATGCATGGATAGTCAATTTCGGTGCGGTGTTTCCCGGCAAGTTCCGACAGACCGGCTTTGAGCCGCCGAATCTGCCATTCGTGAACATCAGCTGGCTGCACCGGTTCAAGGGTCTGGCCAACACCCGTTCATTCGTGCAGACGCGGCTGGCCGAACACCCGTACCGCACCAACGTCGATTCCGAGCTAAGTGACACGGCCATCCAGATCACGGCGGGCCTCAATTGGGATACCGCCATCGGTATCGTCGGGTTTGGCGTCACGGAGAACTTCCTTCATTTCGATAACACCCCAGATTTCGGCGTGCATTTTACCTGGGTGCTGCTGAAGTAAACCTGCTCGTTGCCGGGGCGGACGTTTATACTTCTTCAGCAATGGACGCCGCGGACGTCGGTGCGGCATTCCGGAAATCATATCGGCAGGATCGCCGGCCAGCGAAAAGGAGCTTCCAATGCACGAACTCACCACCACTCCGGCGACCGGGCAGGACGATTTTCTCACGCTCGATCATATTACCGACGCCACGCCGATGGGCGGCAAGCTGTTGCCCTCGGGCGCGGGTGCGACGTTCCAGGTGTGGGCGCCGGCGGCGCGCGAGGTGCGCGTGCTGTGGGATTATCGCAAGTCCGCCGGCACCTGGCTGCATCATCGCCAGGCCAGACTGGTCGCGACTGCGAACGGCCGCCGGGCCGGTTTCGTGCCGGGGCTCAAGGCCGGTGATCGTTATATGCTCCATGTCACCGGCCCGGTCGGTGGTACCGAGGGACTCAAGCGCGATCCGTATGCCCGTGATCTCACCGAAACACCCACGTGGCCCGAGTGTCAGTGCCTGCTGGTCGATCCTGCCGCGTTTCCGTGGCATGACCAGGGTTGGCGCCCGCCGGCGTTTCATGAACTGATCATCTACCAGTTACACATCGGCACCTGGTATATCCCGCCCGGCCGTCGCCACGGCACGTTTCTCGATGTCGTCGCCAAACTGCCCTATCTCAAGGCGCTTGGCATCGCCGCTATCCAGCCGCTGCCGATCAGTGAATTCCCAACCCAGTTCAGCCTGGGCTACAACAACGTCGATCCGTTCTCGCCGGAAACCGACTACGGCGTGCACGACGACGATTCGGCGCTGAATGATTACCTGACCATGGTCAACGCGCGCCTGCACGACGCGGCGCCGGGACTCGCGCCGTACCAGCGCAAGGATATCACCGGCACCGCCGGTCAGTTCCGCATGCTGGTCGATATGTGCCATGTCTACGGCATCGCCGTGTTGATGGATGTCGTGTATAACCACGCCGGCGGCGACTTCGGCGATCGCAGCATCTACTTCCTGGATCGCAAGCCCTACGGTAATCACAACGACAGCCTCTACTTCACCGATCGCGGCTGGGCCGGCGGCCTCGTCTACGCCTACTGGAACAACGACGTCAAACAGTATCTGATCGACAACGCCGTCATGTTCCTCACCGAATGCCATTGCGACGGCTTCCGCTACGACGAGGTCAGCGTCATTCGAAACGAAGGCGGCGAGCACGGCTGGCGCTTCTGCCAATGGCTGACCGACACCTGCCGCTACGTCAAACCGGAGGCCATCCAGATCGCCGAGCACTGGCCGGTGGATGGCGCCGTCGTCGAACCCGCCGCGACGGGCGGCGCGGGTTTTGACGCCGCGTCCGGCGACGGCCTGCGTACCGCGCTGCGCGGAGCCGTGGCGCAGGCTGCCAGCGGGCGCGATGCCGTCGTCGACATGGACGCCGTCGCCGCGCAACTGCGCTCGCCGGCCGTGCGCGATCACTGGCGCGCGGTGCAGGCCATTGAGGATCACGACCTCGTCTATCAGGGCCGCAAGCCCCGCATTGCGCGCCTCGCTGACGGCGCCGACGCGCGCTCGTGGTACGCGCGCAGCCGCTCGCGCGTTGCGCTTGGCCTGGTGCTGACCGCCGCCGGCATCCCGCATCTGTTCATGGGCCAGGAATTTCTCGAAGACAAACCGTGGCACGATGATCCGGAAAGCGCGGACCGCATCGGGTGGAGCGGACTCGACACCGACCGTCACATGAGGGATTTTCTGCGCTACACGCGCGAACTGATCGCGTTGCGGCGTTCGTTACCGGCGCTGACCGCCAGCGGCATCCACATCTTCCATGTCCATAATGCACACCGCATACTCGCGTTCCATCGCTGGGTGCCTGACGTGGGCCAGGATGTGGTCATCGTCGCCAGCCTCGCCGAAACCACCTGGCATGACTACACGCTCGGCTTTCCCGGCGCGGGTAACTGGCGCGAGGTCTTCAACGCCGACGTCTACGACCACTGGGTCAATCCCTGGGTGGCAGGCAACGGCAGCGGTGTGCATGCCGACGGCGCCCCGCTGCACGGCCTGCCGGCCTCGGCACGCATCACCATACCGGCCAACGGCATCGTGGTATTTGCGCGCTGAACCCATAGCGTATGAACAAACCACGCCGCAAGGCGCAATAAGCAAAGCACATTACGCCGGATGCAATCGCGCACGCACCCTCGGCAACGCCATTGCGAATAGTCGGTGGGTTAGGCGCGTTCTACGCGCCTAACCCACCGACCTTGCCGCTAGGCACCCATTAAAAAACAGTTTGTGTGCTTCGCACACTTGGTGGGTTATGCAAAAAACGCTGCTCCCATTCTCCTGGGCCCCGTTTTTCTCTGGACTGCTGCAAGGCTTTACAGGCAGGGATCGGTCACCGGGTCAAGGTTGGAACCGAAGACCTGTGTCATGGAATTTCCCTGGATGATTTGAATAATTTGCGTCAAGCCGAATGAATAGCTGAAAAACTGGCAGAACGAATCGGCACCACTGCCAGTACGCTGCGAAATGGTCATATTGTTGCTGGTCTGCGAAAACGAGCTGTTACCGAAGCTTCCGCCGAAGTTGCCGGTGTTATTGCTATTCGACCAATTGTTTTGCGCCCAACTATTCCCGGTGGCGAAAAGCGAGATAGCGGCGACCAGTGCGACCTGAGGTAATTTCATCGGTGTAACCTCCGTGTTATTTTTTAGAAATGAACGCGTACAACTATTGAGAATTACCAAATGACGTGACAACACATCGCGACCGTCATTCCGGGCGGAGCACAGCGAAGACCCGGAATCCAGCGGTTGTGAATGGCGCTGGATTCCTCGGCGGCTGTTCCCGACGCCGCCCCTCCTGCATCCATGCAGTCGCGCTTTCGCGGGAATGACAGCCGTTGGCCGTGTCACGCTTATAGGTAATTCCCGATAGTAAACGCAATATACCCGGGTTCGTCAATAAAGAAAGTATTTTCCACTGCCTGGTCAGAAATCGGCATCACGCTCATGCGGGTATGTAACAGGCGACGTGAAATTTTGTATTTTTCATCACATTATTACTCTGGAAGAAAAATCAGGTGCCAAGTCCCGCAGGTTGCCCGCGCCCGCGCAGCCCAACATTCGAACCCGATCCGTGTTCCGCCACCCCGTTAACCTCAGCCCCGCCATCACAAACTCATTCATCGCCACCTGGAACCAAACCGCCATAACGCGTGTCTCATTCTCACTGATCGCGTATTAGATCCCGGGTCACCCCACCTCCGTCACACGAATGTCACGATTTCATCACGGTTCCTGCTACTTCGATACGCCTACTAAAGATTGGACAGGGTCGGCCGTTAGATTCGCCTTCTACGGGTTACAGGAAGACCCGTATCTATTACACAACCCCTGGTTTATTTGATTCATATGGAGCTTTAGTGTGAAAAGTTTTCAACATAATAACGACGCGCGCCCAGTGGCGTGCAACGAAGACCACCCGGCGATCAACGATCGGCCAGACCCTGAAGTCATAGGGGTCTCTTCTATCGGTGCGGAACTGCATGACACGGAATGTCAGGTGCTGGCGCGCGCCATGGTCGCGCGTGTTTTAACCGACGGCGAGATACTGGTATCAGAAGGCGATCAAAACAATGCGCTGTTTCTGCTGGCCAGCGGCAAGCTCGCGGTCATCCGAGCGAGGGAAGATCAGGAGATCAAGCTGTACATCATGAAAGCCGGCGAATGCGCCGGAACCCGCGCCTTTGTCGACCGTACACCCCGCACAGCGAAGCTGCGCGCGGCAGGCGACGCTGTTGTTTATTCCATTGAACCCGACGCGTTCGAGGCCCTGCTGGAGACGAATCCCGGTGTTGTCTACAAGGTGATGCGCGCCTTGTTCCGTAACACGCACACGAATCTGATGCGCATGAACCACGAAAGCCGGCAGCTGAGTAACTACATCAGCAAGACGAACGGCAGGTATTAGCGTACCTGTCGGGCGGGAATCCACCCTTCTGTCATTCCCACGAAAGCGCGACTGCATGGATGCAGGAGGTAGGGCGGCGTCGGGAACAGCCGCCGAGGAATCCAGTCTTTGTCACTCCCGCACCCTCGGGGGTATATGCTTCGCGAGAATCCAGCCCTCCGTCACTTCTCCGCCAGCGGCGTACCCAACGTTGCCAGCATGCCGGCCATATCCTCCGCGGATGTGGCCGGTTTTACATTGCTGTCGATCGCCAGTATCTTCCCGTCGACGCCAATATAAAAGGTATAGCGAACGGCATAACCGGCCTCACTCAATACCCCATAGGCGCGCGCCGTCTGTTTGGTGGGATCGCTCAGCAACGGGAAATCCGCCTTTTGTTCCATTGCAAACCCCGTGTTGTCAGCAACAGGATCAACACTCGCCATAAAATACGTGGCAGCGAATTTCTTGATCAAGTGACCGTTCTCGGCCAGCGATTTGCACTCGATGGTGCAACCCCGCGAAAAGGCCTTGGGGAACCAGGCCAGCACCACCGTTTCCTTGCCACGGTAATCCGCCAGCCGATGCAGCTTGCCATCCGACCCTCGCAAGGAAAAATCAGGCGCGATATCGCCTACTTCCAACGCCTGCGACGGCATGGCCCACATCACCAACAGAACAAACGTAATGGCGTGTTTCATGTCTATCTCTCCTCTTCGCCTGGCGTTAACGACTACGCGCCTTTCCTGTCCGCATGCCCGAGGTCCTTGTCCGCGGCAATCTCATCGCGTACCAGCTGCTTGAGCTCGGTAATGTCCGGAAAACGGCCTGCCTCTTTTCTCGACCATACCTGCTTGCCGTTGGCATACACCTCGAAAATACCGCCGGTGTCCGGTCGCAGTGTCAGTTCAGTGATTTCCTGATCAAAGGTCGTTAATAACTCCTGCGCCATCCACGCGGCCCGGAGCAACCAGCGGCATTGCGTGCAGTAACGGATTTCGACGGAATTATTTACCATGGCACAGAATCAGGATATGGATGACGCCCAATGCCGTCACACACCAAACCCCATTTGATGTGTTCATTTCATACCCCAGAGCGCCTTGATTGGCACTGCGAATAAATCATCTGCGAACCGTACAGCGCTCTCTCCATCGTATAACACGACACCAGCGACAAACCGCGCGCCGCTTGTGCCCTTGAGTTTTCGCAACCCGCGGAAATCCGACTCCGTGACTGTCGTCGCCGCCGCCTTGATCTCAACTCCCGCGATGTCCCGCCCCTCGCGTTCCAGTACAATGTCAACCTCGTAGCCGTCCTTGTCACGGAAATGATGGAAACCGATGGCGTCCTCATGCCAACTTGCTTGCCGCCGCAGCTCCTGAAATACGAATGTCTCCAACAACTGGCCGAGCAACGCACGATCCTTCGCTAGCGCTGCTGCATCTACGCCAAGCAGACTCGCTATAAGACCCGTATCGCCCATGTGCAATTTTGGAGTCTTCACCAATCGACTCAGCCGGTTGCTGTGCCACGGCGGGAGCATCTCGATCACAAATATGCGTTCCAGCAGCGTCACATAGTCGCGAATGGTCGGCCGGCTCAATTGAAACGGCGCGGCTAGTTCGCTGACGTTCAGCAATCGTGCCGACTGGCCCGCAGCGAGTTGCAGCAACCGTGGCAATGCATCCAATGCGCTGATGCGCGCCAACTCCCGTACATCGCGTTGCACCAGTGCTTCGATGTAAGCCCGATACCATTCACGCCGGCGACGGCCGGAGCCGCGTGCCAACGCTGCCGGATATCCACCTGCGACGATGCGCTCCGCCAACTCCGCACCCAGGCGGTCGTACTTCCGCGCCTTGAACCCACCCGCGAAAAGCACATCGAGAAAATGGGGCATGCCCCCCGCGACCTCACACTGCGCCAGGGGGTGAAGCCGCAATAACTCCATCCGTCCGGCGAGCGAATCCGACAATTTCGGTGCTAGCAGCACATTGGCTGAACCAGTCAAAATGAAACGCCCCGGCCGACGATCGCGGTCCACTGCCGCCTTCAGCGTAGCGAACAGCCCCGGTGCGCGCTGGACCTCGTCAAGAATCACCCTGTCCGGTAAATCCGCCACAAAACCTACCGGGTCAGCCTTCACCGCCGCAAGTTGCACCTCATCGTCGAAGGTGATGTAGGTATACCCCTTGACGGTTTGCACCAGCGTCGACTTACCGCACTGGCGAGGACCATGTACCAGAACGACCGGCGTGTCTGCAAGCGCTTCGATCAATCTCGGGCGCAGAAAGCGAGTAATCAGGGATTGGGCAGGCATGCGGCCAATTGAAACCTTTCTACGCGTCGATTTGAAACCCTGAATACAGGCCCGCAGGGTAGCCCGGGGCCACGAAGCCCAACATCCAACACCGACCCGCCGCTACGGCTGGGCCCACCAAACCAACCATGCGGACCCAGCCCTTACCGCCGCTAACACCTCCGCTACCTTACTCCTCCCCAACCGCCTCGCCACCCCCAACGCCGTCTCCCCGTTCCCTGCCCTTACATTCGCATCCGCCCCCGCCGCGATCAAGCGTCGCGCGATTACCGCATGCCCGAACTGCGCGGCGACATGCAACGGCGTCACGCGCCTGTGGTTACGGTTGGCATTCACATCCGCGCCAGCGGCTAACAACACCTCCACCACCGCCGCCCGCCCCTGCCATACCGCCAAATGCAATGCCGTAAACCCGTAACTGTCCCCGCCATTCACCGCCGCGCCCTGCGCCAACAACGCCCGTACCACCTCGACATGCCCACCCATCGCCGCCATGTGCAATGCCGTTCGGCCATAGCGCTTTTCGCGTTCGTCCAGCGCTGCGTCGTGTTCGATCAACCGTTCGACCTCGGCCAGATCGCCGGTCGCGACGACGTCGGGTAGGTGTGGGGTGGTGGCGCAGGCAAGCGCCAGACACACGAGAATCACGAGGACGCATCTCCGAACCGTCGCATTCAACGACTTTCCCGGCCTGATTCCACGCATCTAAGGATTCTTTAGTATCCAAAACGCAAAAAATACTAAGAATCTCTTAGCTAGTCAACGATATATCGGTCGAGAGACATTATGGCTGGCAATACTCCTATACCCGAACGACTGCGACAGGCACGCGAGCGGGCCGGGCTTTCTCAAAAGGCGCTTGGCATTAAAGCGGGTATCGATGAATTTTCCGCCAGCCCGCGGATAAACCAATACGAAACCGGCAAACACACCCCGGACTTCCAAACCATGGAGCGGTTGGCCGGGGCCCTAGGCGTACCGACGCCTTTCTTCTATTGCAGGGACGACCTACTGGCCGAGCTAATGCTGTCGCTAGGACAGATGCCAAGAACGCAACGTAAAAGCTTGCTCAAAGAATTGAAAGGGGCATAGCGATGCAGAACGTTGACCCCACCATTTCCGGCTTCTCCGCCCTTGAAGCACAAAAATGACTAGCGGCGACAAACAGCAAAGAATAGCCGCCATCCAACACGTGCTGGCCAGCATTTTTGCCTCGCAGAAGGCTCTACGGAACCTTGCGCCGGAACATAACTGGAGCGGCCTGGGAAACTTACTTGGGGATTTCGGCGAACTTATCGCTATCGATCACTACAGCCTGACAAAGGCTCCATCTGGCGCCAGTAGTTACGATGCGCTCACACACGACGGGAAAACGGTCCAAATAAAAACCAACCATGCCGCCAATCAAATTGGATTTCGTGAAACCGCTGACCTTCTACTCGTGATAAGAGTTTCCGATGACGGTCAGTGGAAAGAGCCGTTTTCCTACTCATTCCCCCTGCTTAACAAACTTCAACGTAAACCGGTCGCTCTCGCCGATGGCGAGGTAGACGTCTTTGTCCTTGTCTTTCAGCGCGAGTGTCGGCGGTAATGTCCAGACACCTTTTTTATAGTTCCTGGTGTCTTTGGGGTTTGCGTTGATTTCGCTGCTGGCGACGAATTTGAAGCCGGCTTTTTCGGCGAGCGCAATCGCGTAGTCCTGGTTGACGTAGCCTGAACCTGCCTCGGGGTCTTGCTCCACGCTGGCGTCGCCGCGGTGTTCGACGACGCCGAGTATGCCGCCGGGTTTCAGTGCCTTGTACATCGCGGCGAATACCGCATCGGCGGTGCCGGCCTTCATCCAGTTGTGGATGTTGCGAAACGTCAGCACGCGGTCCGCGCTGCCGGCCGGGGCGACGGTGGTGTGTTTGGGCGGCTCCAGCACGGTGATGTTGACCTTGCTATAGATGTCGCTGGATGCCATTTTCTCCTGGAAACTTTTCGCGCTCTGTCTGGAAAACTTGCTGTGGGATTCGGGATCGTTACCGGCGGCGTAATAGGTGCCTTTGTCTTTTAAAAACGGCGCGAGGACTTCGGTATACCAACCACCACCGGGGAATATCTCGACGACAGTCATGTCGGGTTTGACTTCAAAGAATTCCAGCGTTTCGATCGGGTGGCGGTATTTATCGCGCGCCTTGTTTTCTGCCGAGCGGTGTTCGCCGGCGAGTACTTTGCTAAGGGCGGCGGTGGTGTCGTCGGCGGCGTGGGCCGGGGTGGTGATTAGCGCTAAGGCTGAAAGGATGGTGGCGGACAGTATGGCGCTGAGGTTTTTCATATGACGTCCCTGGTTGATGCTGAATTCAGGTGGAATGGAAATGGTAGCACGGTGAGCCTGCGCACAGAAAAAGTGACTGCATATCGTATATATCCCCTCACCCCCCCCTCTCCCTAAGTGAGAGGGGGGGGGCAATAGTGTGCAGTTCTCTCAGGCCTGATGCACGGTAATCTGTGCGAAAGGCATAACCCATTTGTGTTTGTTGCAGGCGTCAATGGCCAGGCGTTGGATCAGGCGCTGGATTTTATGATACTGCCCGGCCGCTTCACCGGTGAACGCGGCGATGACGATGAAATCCAGTGATGAGGCGCCGGCCGCGCTGAATTCCACGGACAAGCTGGTCAGGTGCGGCGCGATGTCGCTCTGGCGCAGTCCGGCGGCGAGTTCCTGCTCGAAGGTGTCGCGTATCGCGGCGATGTCTTTCTGGTGGTGATAGTCCAGCCCGAAGGTCACGGCCAACCCAAAGCCCTGTTGCGACAGGTTGCGCGGATGTTGTTCCAGATACGCCGTGGCGCGATAGGTCTTGATGGAGCCGGCGACTTTCAGTTGCACCTGTTCCGGCGTTTGCGCGATCACCTGGCCGAAGCTGCCGTCGGCGAGCATGACGAAGTCGCCGCTGCGGGACGGAAACCACGGCTCGTCGGCGTGGTGCTCGCGCGAGTTGTAGCCGACGAGTTCGCGCACCGGGATTTTCAACAGGCCGCCGTCGAGCAGCGGATTGACCAGCGTGGTGTACATGTTCAGCGCCTTGACCTGCCACGGCAGATCGCAATAGATCAACCGCTCGCCTTCGCGCACCGGCCCCAGGTTGAGCATCAGCTTGGCCTCGACGATGTAGTGCGGCAAGGACCTTTGTATCGCCCACGCCGCACCGACCAGCAAAATAATAAACAGCCCCAATAACAGCCAATCACCCCGCACGTACAACACCGCCATGCCGGAGAACAATACCAGCAACGTGGTCGCCAGATAAAAAAACAGGCCGGTGGCGCGCGCCATCACGCTGCGTTGGCGCGGTTGCCGGGCGCGGACCTTGTTGTAGAGAAGCGCCACGCCACGCAACAGCAGCCAGACCAGCAGCATGGCCACGGCGGCGATCGCCAGATTTAACACGCGTCCCGACAACAGCTGCTTGAGCGATTCGATCGGATCGCGTTGTGACTGCTTGCTGGGCGCGAACATCTCCTGCAATTCGAAGTCGATCAGCTGCATGCGGCTTTGCAAATCGTCGCGGCGTTTGCGCCAGCGCTCTTCCAGCGCGGCGAAGGCGGTTTTCAACGCCGGCGACGGCGCGCTTTCGCGATATTGCGTGACGCTTTGCAACGCGGTTTCGGCAGCCTCCAGGCGTTGCTGATAGTAGACCTGTTCGTTACGCAGTCGCTCGATCTTGCGCGGCCGCTCGGTGAGCCGTTTGAGTTCGACCAGTATCGGCTCGAACACGGACTGCAACTCGGTGCGCCAGTTGAATGCCGTCTCGGTCTTCACGCCGAACAGGCTGAGGTCCGCCCCGCCGGTCGCCATCATTTCCCACGCGGTCTGCAGCGAGTCCAGGTCGAGATTCAGTTGATCGATGTCGTTAGCGATGCGCTCGCGCTCCGGCCCACCCGCGCTCGCGGCCAGATCGCGGTACCGCACGCTGATTTCCTGGCGTTTGGCGTTGATGGTGCTGACCAATACGTCAAGATGCGACCAGTTGTCTGGGGTGGGCGCGGCCTCTGTGGCTGGCGGTGCTGTGGCCTCATCGCCGGGGGCGGCATACGCGTTGGTCAGTACGCCGCTGGCGATGACGGCAAGAAGCAGAATTCGAATCAGTGTGGCGGTCATATCGTTACGTGGCCCTTATTGAATGAGGGAAATCCTGATCAAGTGGCTTCTTGTCATTTCGACCGCAGGGAAAAATCCTGATGTGGTGGAATCGCCTCGAAGTGTTTACCACCCGGATTTCTCGCCAGCTCCATCGCGATGCTCGGGACAGGGCTCGAAATGACACTTAATCAGAGGTTCCTGAGGTGATTCTCGACGATCCGCGCGGTTGTGACAACCGGCACGGCGGGGTAGCGCAATGCCGCGAGCGGCGGTCGAGGGCAATGCATGGCGATACTGCCGGGAACGAGGCGAATTTACCGCAACGATGAATCCCCCCCCTCACCCCAACCCTCTCCCTGAGGGAGAGGAAGTAAAAAGCAGGATCCGCGATTTGCGGGATGGGTGGAGCCACAGGCATAACCCATCAGAACTCGAAACTGTCATTCCGGGCGGCGCGCAGCGCCGACCCGGAATCCAGAGTTTGTTGGTTTGGAAAAAAATCCGGATTCCCGAGTTCGCGGGAATGACGAGGGTCTTTTTATTACCTTTTGTGAGCGGCGCAGGCGCGACAGCGGACGGCGGGCCGCCCTCCGCTCACTCCCCCAGCAACCGCACAAACTCCTGCGACGGCACCGCGGGGGAATAGAGGAATCCCTGCGCGTAGTCGCAACCGAAGGAGGCGAGCAGGTCGTGCTGGGCCTGGGTTTCGATGCCTTCGGCGACGGTGCGGATGCCAAGTTTTCGGCCCATGACGATGATGGCCTCGACCAGCGCGATGTCGTTGTCGTTGCCGGCCAGATACCGCACGAACGAGCGGTCGATCTTGAGGTAGTCAATGTTAAATTGTTTCAGGTACGACAGCGACGAGAAGCCGGTGCCGAAGTCGTCGATCGATACTTCGATACCGTTGTTTCTGAATTCCAGCAGGTGCTGTTTGATCTTGGTTGATTCCTTGAGCAGAAGGCCTTCGGTGATTTCGACGGTGATGCTGTTGCCGGGCAGACCGTGGCGTTCGAGTATGTTCGCCCACGATTTGCCGGCGGTGAATTCAAATTGCACCGGGGATTTGTTGATGCTGACCTGGATGATAGTGCCGAACTGCCGGCGCCATTGATCGACGCGGGCACACGCCTCGCCGAACACCCATTCGCCGATGTCGACGATCAGGCGGGATTCTTCCGCCAGCGGAATGAACACGTCGGGCTCGATCATGCCGCGCGCGGGGTGTTTCCAGCGCAGCAGCGCCTCGGCCTTGACGATCCTGCGGTGTTTCATGTCGACGATGGGCTGGTAGTACACCTCGAGTTCGCCTCTGGCCAGCGCCTGGCGCAGGTCATCAGTCAGCGCGCGTTTTTCCTGCGCCTCCTGTTGCATCGACGGCGTGAAGTAGCCGAAGCGGCTACGTCCTTCGCCTTTCGCGCGATACATGGCCTGGTCGACGTGTTTCATCAGGCTGTCGAAGTCCTGCGCGTCATCGGGGCACAGCGTGATGCCGACGGTCGCGGAGATGTAGCCGAACTCCTTGCCGCCGAGGGAGAACGGTTTGTTCAGTTCCTCGATGATTTCCTGCGCAACGCGCTCGACGTCCGTTGTGTCGGCCACCTCGGGCAGGATCACCGTGAATTCATCGCCGCCGAGGCGCGCGACGGTGTCGGCGTCGCGCACGCAGGCGTTGATCCGGCGTGCGGCCTCGATCAACAGCACGTCGCCCTTGGCGTGGCCCAGCGTGTCGTTGATCTCCTTGAAGCGGTCGAGATCGATCAGCAGCAGCGCGATCGGCGAACCCGTGCGATTGGATTTGCGGATTTCCACTTCGAGGCGGTCCTGGAACAACCGGCGGTTCGGCAGGCTGGTGAGCGCATCGTAGTTGGCCTGCGTCCAGATCAATTCGTCCTGACGCTTTTTTTCGGTGATGTCGGAGAACTGCGCGATGTGGCGGTACACGCTGCCGTCCGCATGCCGGATGACGCTGATATTGACCCATTTGGCATACACGTCGCCGTTCCTGCGCCGGTCCCAGATTTCGCCCTGCCAGTGACCGTCGTCGTGAATGGCGCGCCACATCTCGCGGTAAAACGCGTCGTCGTGCCGGCCGGACTGCAATATGCTGGGGTCCTGGCCGGTAATCTCGGACAGTGTATAGCCGGTAATGCGCGTGAAGGCCAGGTTGACGTCGACGATGCGGTTGCGCTCGTCGGTCACCAGGATGGCTTCCATGCTGGATTGGTAGATCGATGCCGCCAGCCGCATGGTCTCTTCGGCCTGCTTGCGCTCAGTAATGTCCATGGCCGCGCCGATCGCGTAACTCAATTGACCAGCGCCATCGCGCACCATGACGCCGCGGTCGTACACCCATAGCACCGTGCCGTCGCGACGGATCAGGCGATGCTCCACGTCATACAGCCCGGTTTCCATCGCGCGCTGCCAGGCCTCGTGCAGCGCCGGCGCCTCGTCGGGATGCAGATACGAAAACCAGTCTTCCACGGACTGCGTGCTTGGCTCCCCCGGCAGGCCAAGCATGCGGTTCAGCGAGGCGTCGCGTGAATCCATATTGCTGCGTAGATCAACGCGCCAGGTGCCGGTATTGCTCGCCTCCAGCGCCTGCTGCAACCGTTCGTGACCCTCGCGCATCGCCTCCTCGGCGCGTTTGAGTTCGGAGATGTCCCAGTTGGTGCCAACCATGCGCTGGACGCGGCCGTGTTCGTCACAGACCAGTTCGCCGTGGGCCTTGATATGCCGGATTCCACCGTCCGGACGGACGATGCGGAATTCGGTATCAAAAGATTTCTTGTCCAGAACGCAGGCTTGTATCCCGGCTTCCGCCCGCGCCCGATCATCCGGGTGGAAGCTGCGGCACCACACGTCATAGCGTCCCGCGAAATCCTCGCGCCGTATGCCATACAGCTGGAACATACCGTCGCCCCAGACAAGCTCACCGCCGTCGATATTCCAGTCCCAGATGCCGACACCGCCCGCATGCGTGGCGAGCGCCAGACGCTCCTCGCTGTCGCGCAGTGCGGTTTCCGCCCGTTTGCGCGCGGTGATATCGACAATGGCGCCGATGGTGCGTACCAGACGTCGTGCCACGCCCTGGCCTTCAAATAAGGCCTGTGAACGCGCGATCACCCAGCGCGTCGTGCCATCGGTGCGCACCAGCCGGAACTCGACGAAAAACAGATCGTCGGTCCCGGTGATGGCCGGATCGTGAGCATTGCGGATGCTCGTCATGACCCGCTCGCGATCGTCCGGATGAATATGCGCGATGAATGCGTCAAATGTCGCCGGGTCATTGGGCGCGCGGCCGTAGATGTCCCGCAGCTCGGGAGACCAGTAGAGCATGTTGGTGAGGTAATCGTGATCGAAGATGCCGGCCCGGGACGCGCGGGTCGCCTGCCGCAACCTTTCTTCGCTTTGCCGCAGGGCTTCCGCGGCCTGTTTGCTGGCGGTGATGTCGCGCGCAAAGCCTACGGTGCCGAGCAGTTTGCCGTCGCTGTCCAGGATCGGCGTCTTGTTGGTCTCGACCCAGATATACCGGCCTTTATCCAGCACATATTCCTCCAGCTGCTTACGCCGGCGCGTCGCCATGACATCCGCATCGTCGGCGCGAAATTTCTCGGCGAGCTCATGCGGCCAGAGATCGAAGTCGGTTTTATTCAGTATTTCCTGTGGACTCGCCTTGCCGGCCGAGGCCGCGAAAGGCGCATTGACCGCGATGTAGCGCCCTTCGCGATCCTTCAGCCACAGCAGGTGTGGCAGGTTGTCCATGATGGCGTTGAGGTTCGCCTTTTCCTGCGTCAGCGCGTGCTCGGCCTGCTTGATGGCGGTGATGTCATGAAAAACACACTGGAAAAGAGGCGCCTCATTCGGCAGCCGGATGGCGCGCACGGACACTTTTACATCGAGGACGCGTCCATTTTTCGTTTTATGCCGCGACAGAAAATCGGCCCGGCCGGTGGCCAGCAGCCGCTGCATGATTTCCTGTATCCGCTCCTCGTTATAGGCCAGCGAGTAATCCTTGACGTACAGCTGCAACATTTCCTCTGGCGTGTATTCGTAAACGCGCAGCGCCTCGTCGTTGAAGCCGATGATCCTCGTAGCGGCGTCGATCAGCACAACGCTGTTCGGCAATTGGTTGAAGAGCGTCTGGTAGCGCAGCTCCATGGTCTGCTTCTCGCTTTCGAGCCGCTTGCGATCGGTGATGTCTTCGATAAGAGCGAGCATGTTGGCGGGGGCATCGTTGTCTCCTTTGATCAGCAGCACCAGCACCGATGCCCAGACAACGGTGTTGTCCTTGCGCAGATAACGCTTTTCGACGCGATAGCTCGGGACGTGCCCGGAAACCAGTTCCTGAAAACCATGGATGTCGTTCCGGACATCATCTGGAGAGGTGATCTCTGAAATACGGCGCCCGACCAGCGCCTCCCGTGAATAGCCGACCATTCGGCAATACGATGGATTGACGTCGAGAATCGTGCCAGCCAGATCGGCATAGGCAACCCCGAGCCCGGAGGGCGCCAGCGCGGCGAATATTTCCGTTACCGTCGTATGCGACAGCCTGGACATGCGCGAACACCTGTCGAAGAAACCCCTGACGGCCATAATGGCTTTTCGTGGCCGCCGTGTAAACCCGGGGAGGCGGCGGCGTGAGACATTGGCGGCTGGCACCGTGTTACCGGCCAGGCTTCACTTAGCTTCGACGCGTTTGGAGAGTGGTAACCGTTTTAAGGCGGGAATCACGCAGTTAACCCAATTTGGGTCGGTGTCATTCCGACTTGGATCGGTGTCATTTCGACCGCAGGGAGAAATCCGTGTCTTTCACGCTCGTTCGAGACACGGATTTCTCGCGTGCTCCCTCGCTGCGCTCGGGACCAGGCTCGAAATGACAGGCGGGTAATACCACCGAATCGTCGTTCAAGGCCCGGGCTTTCCCGGCCGTGGACAATCTGCTACTTTTTCACCGCGATCTTTTGCGAACGCCGCAGGCGCGACAGCAACCGGCGAGCCATTTCGCCGAAGAGTTCGGTCTGGGTCGGGTGCGGGTGGATGGCGTGAGCGACCTGGTCGAGCGTCAGTTGACCCGCGACCATCATCACGGCCTCGCCGATCAGCGTGTCGGCGTGGTCGGTGAGGAAGTGCACGCCGATGATGCGGCGGCTGGCCTTGTCGGCGACGAGTTTAATCATGCCCAGTGTTTCGCCGGTGATCATTGCCTTGGCGTCGATGCTCATCGGCATTTTCACTTCGACGGCGTCGATGTTTTTCTGCTTGGCTTGTGCAACCGACAGGCCGACGAACGCGGCCTGCGGGCGCGTGAAGATCACGCCGCAGTCCTTGTCCTGATCGTATTTTGCGGACTCGCCGCTGATGGTGGCGGCGGCGACGCGGCCCTGCTGGCCGGCGGTATGCGCGAGCATGTAGCCGCCAATCACATCGCCGACCGCGAAGATATGCGGCATGCTGGTGCGGCACGAGGCGTCGGCATTGATCACGCCTTTGTCGATGGCGACACCGGCGGCGGCGAGGTTTAGTGGATCGAGCACCGGACGCTTGCCGGTGGCCATGATCACGTAATCCACGGCAAGTTTCTTCGCGCGGCCTTCGGCGGGCTTGAAAGTCAGCTCCATCCTGCCCGGCTTGCCGCTGATCTTTTCGACCTTCGCAGCCGTGTGCACGGTCAGGCGTGGATCGTCATTCAGTATCGTGGCGAGATTCTTCGCGACCTCGGGTTCGACCTCGGCAAGGATGCGCTCCTGCACCTCGACCAGCGTGACCTGCGCGCCGAAGTCCTGGAAAATCTGCGCCATCTCGACACCGATTGCACCGCCGCCAACGATGGCGAGTTTCTTTGGCGCCTGTTTCAGGAACCAGACGGTATCGGAGGTGAGCACGCCGCCGGACTTGAGGCCTTCAGCCGCGCCGGGGATCGGCGGTACGAACGGCGGCGCGCCGGTTGCGATGACCGCGCAACCGAATGTGATGCGTTGCCCTTTCTTTCCGGCACCTTGCGGCGCGCGCGCATGCGGGTCCTTCTGATTGCCGGAGGTATCGACGAACACGGTGTGATCGTTTTCGAAACGCGCGAAGCCCTGGATGAACTTGATCTTGAGGCTGGTATCGGTCTTCAGCGCCATCGCGCCGCGTGTTTCGAGCACGCCGCGCCGGGTTTTTTCGAGCATCTTCCAGTCAAGCTTCGCGGTAGTCGTGCCCTTGATGCCGAGGCGCGCGTCATGCACGCGGTCGCGGATGCGATCGGCCGCGGCACGCCACGCCTTGGACGGAATGCAGCCGCGCCACAGACATTCGCCGCCGGGAAACGGCGCATCGTTGATCATCGCGACCTTGAGGCCGTGTTCGACAAGTTCGCGCGCGCAGTCTTCGCCGCCGGGGCCGCCGCCGATGATGACGACATCGTAGTTCCAGTTGCCGGCCGGGATCGCCGGACCGCCCGCGCCCATCCAGCCGTCCGGCTGTTCGATGTACTGCTTCAGGGTGTTCAGATACATGGCCACATCCGCTCCGTTGACGACGCGGTGATCCGCGGTGATCGTGAGCGGCATGCCCCGCTCATCGGCTGACGAGATTGCAAGTATCGCGGCAGTGCCCGGCGTTGGAATCGCATCGAAGTACGTCACACCGAGCATGCCCATGTTCGACACCATGAACGTCGGGTTTTGAAATTCGACCGGCTTCAGGCGGCGCTTGCGCGCGCGCGGGACGAGGTCACTCCAGTCGGCATTGAGCTCAGCCAGCGTGCGCGATTCGCAGTTGCGCAGTATCGGCACCACCAGCCCGCCATCGTCGGCGGCGACGGCCACGCCGATATCGACGTTGGCGCGCTCGACGAGTTTGTCGACCGGCTGATAGGCCCAGTTCATGTTCGGGTGTTTTTGCATCGCCAGCGCGCAGGCCCTGGCGATCGCGACCGAGACCGAGATGCCGGCCTTCTTCGCCGCGCTGATCAGTGCCGTGGGTTGCGCGTTCAGACTAACCCGGAATGTCGGCATGCTTAGCGCGCCGCTCATGGCCTGCGCAATGTTGCGCTCCAGCGAGGTCATCGGCCGGCCGGCACCGGGCACTTCAACGACCGGGAACGCTGCGCCCGCCGGCACGACCGGCGCGGTGCGATGCACGTCGGCGCCGACAATCACGTTGCGCGGGCCGCTGCCGGCCAGCATGTTGAGATCGACGCCCGTCTCGCCGGCGAGTTTGCGCGCATACGGTGTCGCGAGCTTGCTCTTCGGGCGCGACGCGGGACGCGTACCGGCTGTAGTCGCCGATGATGTCGACGCGGCGGTCTTCTTTTTCTTCTGCGGCTCTGCGGCCGCAGCGGCGACGGGCGCCATCGCGCCGCTCTGCACCTGCGCCCTGGCCTCGACCAGATAACCCATGGCAGCGCCTACCGGAATCACGCTGTCGGCCTCGGCCAGCGGGCCGGACAGAAAGCCCTCGCGAAACACCTCGACGTCCATGATCGCCTTGTCGGTCTCGACGCTGGCGACGATGTCACCGCGCTCGATCTTGTCGCCAACCTGCTTCTGCCATTCAACGACAACACCTTCGGTCATCGTGTCCGACAGCTGCGGCATTTTGATTATGTGGGTGACGCCTTCGGGTTCGGCGGATGCCTGCGGCGCGGCGCTGGCCGATGCGGCGGCGGGTGCTGCGGATGCTTCCTCATCGCCGGACGCCACCGGCGCCGCGCCGGCTTCCGCGACAACCTCGTTCGCGCTGGCTACCAGATAGGCTAGCGCGCCACCAACCAGCACGACGCTGTCGACGGCCGCGCGCGGGCCCGAGAGATAGCCCTCGCGGAACACCTCAACGTCCATGATGGCCTTGTCGGTCTCGACAGTCGCGACGATGTCGCCGCGCTCGATCCTGTCGCCGATGTTCTTCTCCCAGCTGACGACCACACCTTCGGTCATCGTGTCGGAGAGCTGCGGCATTTTGATTGTGTAGGGTTGAGACATCGGGTCAGCTGTTTATCGTTTTAGTTCTGCCGTTGCTAGTCGTGCCTGCACAAGCAGGAATCCAGTGTTCTGATGGGTTGCGCCTGCGGCTGCACCCATCCTACGCGCGTTCCCCCTCTCCCTTAGGATTTCCCTGGGGGTAGGGTCGGGGTGAGGGAACAAACTTCTAGGGAAGCTCTGATTAATCATTTTGTTGTCATTCCCGTACCCTCCGGGCATGAACTTCGCGGGAATCCAGTAACACCCTGTTTCGAAAGCGCTGGATTCCGGGTCTCCGCTACGCTCCGCCCGGAATGACGACACATCAGAGCTTCCCTAGTTAACTATCCCTCATCCCCGGCAACTGCTCCTGCGTTGCTCGACCTCCTGCATCCATGCAGTCGTGTCCTTCTCCCTAAAGGAGAAGGGACGCTTTAATCATTCACCGACACCAAATTCAGACTGGTTGCGCCCCACCCTGTCTTCCCCCCTCTCCCACAGGGAGAGAGTCGGGGTGAGGGGATCACTATTCAGCCGGCGGTTACTACCGTCACTAATACCTTTACTTCCCCATCATCGCCCGCACCGCCTTCACGACATCCTTGGCATGCGGGATCGTGGCTTTTTCGAGGGCGTGGTTGTAGGGGATCGGGATATTGACGGCGGAGACGCGTTTCGGCGCGGCGTCGAGTTCGAAGAAACATTCTTCATTGATAATCGCCATGACCTCCGCGCCTACGCCCACGGCGGGTTCGGCCTCTTCGACGATGATTGCACGATGCGTCTTCGATACCGACTTTTTAATGCCTGCCCGATCCAGCGGGCTTAAGCAGTACAGGTCAACGACCTCGCAATTGATGCCGTGCTTGTCGGCCAGCAGCTTCGCCGCCTCCAGACACCAGTGCACCGAGATGTTGTAACCGAACAGCGTCACGTCCTTGCCTTCGCGCGCAACCTCCGAGCCTACCAGCGGATGGAAGAATTCAGCGTCAGGCACCTCGCCCTTCATGTTGTACATCAGCTCGTGTTCATAGATGAACACCGGGTCGTTGCAGCGCACGGCGGACTTCAGCATGCCGTAGGCCTGGCGCGGGGTCGACGGAGTGACAACTCTTAGACCGGCGATGCCCATGAATACCTTTTCCATGCGCGCCGAATGCTGCGCGCCCAGCTGATGCGCGGTGCCACCCGGTGAGCGGATCACCACTGGCGCTGTGAGCTGGCCACCGGACATGTAACGCACCTTGACGGCGGAATTGGCGATCTGATCCAGCGCCAGCCAGGCGAAGTTGACCGACATGATCTCGATGATCGGCCGCACGCCGAGAAACGACGCGCCTATACCGAGGCCGGTGTAGCCATTCTCTGAAATCGGCGTGTCGATGATCCGTTCAGGGCCGTATTTGTCGTACAGCCCTTGCGTCGCCTTGTAGGTGCCACCGGCGACGCCGATGTCTTCGCCCATCGCGATCACCAGCGGATCGTTCGCCATCTCTTCGTCATGGGCACGGCGGATCGCCTCCCAGAAGCGTATCTCGGCCATCAGCTCGCCTCTCCCTGTGCACCGCCCGTTACCCAGGGATCGTTCTCGGCGAACAGATACTTCTCCAGTTCGGCGACGTCCGGTTCCGGCGACTGTTCGGCGAACGGCACGATTTCGTTGTCTATTTCATCGAGTATCTCTTTGTCCATCGCCTTGAACTCGGCCATCGTCAGCACCTTGGCCTTGATCAAACGCTCGCGCAGGATGTTGATCGGGTCGCGCTCGATCCACTCCTTCTCTTCGTCCTTGGAGCGGTAGGTGTTGGAATCGGACATCGAGTGGCCGCGATAGCGGTAGGTCATCAGCTCGAGAAAATACGGTCCCGTGCCGGAACGGACATGATCGACCGCTTTCTGCGCGGCTTTGTAGACGATCTCGATGTCCTGGCCGTCGACCTGCTCGGATGGAATGTTGTAACCGGCGACGCGCTTGTACTGATCCAGCACCGCCGTCGAACGGTCAATGCGCGTGCCGATACCATAAAGATTGTTTTCGCAGACATAGAGCACCGGCAGTTTCCATACCGACGCCATGTTCAGCGCCTCATGAAAGCTGCCCTGGTTGTTGGCGGCATCGCCGAGAAAGCAGATCGCGATCTCTTCGCCGCCCTTCAGCTTGATGGCCTTGGCCATGCCGGCCGCCAGCGGAAACGGCCCGCCGACCAGCGCATAGCCGCCCATGAAGCGGTGCTCGACATCAAATATATGCATGGAGCCGCCGCGGCCCTTGCAGGTGCCGGTTTCTTTCGCGTAGAGCTCGGCCATGACGGCCTTGGGGTCGGCGCCGCTCAGCATGGCGTGGACATGATCCCGGTAGCCGGTAATCACATAATCGAATCCCGGCTTTGCTGCCGCCATCACGCCATGGGCGCAGGCCTCCTGACCCGGATACAGGTGCAGGAATCCGCCGATTTTGCGTTCGACATAGCCTACGTAACAGTGCTCCTCGAAACGCCGGGAAAACAGCATGTCGCGGAGCAGCCGTTTCTTATCAGTGTTATTCATGAGACAGCTTACCTTGGATACCAGAAATCGCGTGAGCGCGATATGATCTGTGTTTTAATGGCCTTGGTCAAGGTGAACCCGGCATATTCTAAATGAAAATCAAGGTAAAACAGAACCTGAACGCGCCGGCCGAAAAGGCCGTTGATTCTATTGACGCGTTGATCGTGGTATTGCCGTGTAGCGACGCCAAACCGGCCTGGCCGGTTTTTGCGTACCGAGACATCATCAAGAAGCGTTTTGAGCGCCTCGGCGACCGGGTGGGCACGACGGAGCCATTCGTGACGGAGCTGCCGAACGGTACCGGTACCCGGGTGGCGTGCATCTGGCTGGCAGCGGACAGCAGCGCGTTCCAACGGCTGACACTGGCGCGCAAGGCGGTTGCGGCGCTGCTCGGCGCTGATCCCGCCAATATTGATGTACTGTTCGCCGGGCTAACCCCCGCCGACACCGAACACGCGGCGCTGGCGCTGGTGGCGGCGCTGCTCGCCGCATCGGCCGAGCTGCCGCAATTCAAAAGCAAGCAACCGAAACCGAAGCGCCTGGCCACGGTCGCACTGCACGGCGTGGGCAAACAAATCGATCTTGCCCGTACCCTGGCCGAGGCGGCCGGTAATAATCTTGCGCGCGAGCTGACGATACTGCCGTCGAACGAGCTGACGCCGGCGATGTATCGCAAACGTATTGCGACGCTCACCCGGCAACACGGCTGGCGCATGCAGTTTCTCGATACCGCCGCATTAAAGCGCAAAAAGGCCGGCGCATTTCTCGCCGTTGCGCAGGGCAGCGCCGCGGCGGATGCCGGCATTGTGCATCTGCAATACCGGCCGCGCCATGCCAAACGAAAACTGGCGCTGGTCGGCAAGGGTATTTGTTACGACACCGGCGGCGTCAACGTGAAACCGGCGAAGTTCATGTACGGCATGCACGAAGACATGGCCGGCAGCGCTGTTGCGCTCGGCACGCTGCTGGCGCTTACCGGGATCAAGGCCGACATCGCCGTCGACTGCTGGCTCGCTCTGGCGCAGAACCACGTCGGCCCCAAGGCCTACAAGCCAAACGACATCGTGACGGCGAGCAACGGCACGACGATTGAAGTGGTGCATACCGATGCCGAGGGCCGCATGGTGCTGGCCGATACGCTGGCGATCGCCTCACAAGCCAAACCGGACCTGATCATCGATTATGCAACGCTGACCGGTTCCTGCGTACATGCGCTGGGCACCGCCTACAGCGGCGCGTTTACCAATCGCGACGAGATGCTGGCCGACGTGATTGCGGCCGGGCGCGACAGCGGCGAGCGCGTCTGGCCGTTTCCGACCGATGCCGATTACGACAAGGCGCTTGACAGCGACATCGCCGATATCAAGCAGTGCGCCCTCGACGGCACGGCGGATCACATCCTCGCGACGCGTTTCTTGAGCCGCTTCGTCGGCAAGGATATCCCTTGGCTGCACGTCGACCTGAGCGCCAGTAGTAATAAAGGCGGACTGGCGCACGTACCGACCGATACCACCGGATTCGGCATCCGCTACACGCTGAACCTGCTGCTCGATAAGCAGGTGATCAAACCGCCGCCCGCGATCAAAAAGACTGCGAAGCGTCAAGCGCAAAAGAAAGCCTGGCCCGGACGGAATAAAATGGAGTCCGGGGCATGAGGATTCCCTGGCGATCCCGACGTAAACCATCGCACGCAGTTAACAACACCCGCACACCTTAAGTCGTTGCGGCAAAACAAAAAACTGCGCGGACGCCGGCCTGCACGTCAATGGGAAATCAAAACCTTCCCGGCAAAGGTGGCACAAATATCCGAAGTTCGGCGGTCCGTCATCCTCATCGGCCGTTAGCACCGGATCGCACCTGGGCCAACCGGTCGAGCACGCGTTTATTGACGGGAATCCGATCCGCGTTTAGATTGAAACAAGCAGTAGTAACCGTAGCCCTGAAATAAAAAAATACCGACGGGGCGCCAAGGGGGAAATCTGTCAACGTTGCTAATCCTCGGCGGATCCATATTCCAGCTGCCGGTAATCTTGCGTGCTCTCAAGCTGGGTCACCGGGTGATCACGGTGGATTATGTGCCGCATAATCCAGGGCATCGGCTCGCGCACGAGTATTATAACGTCAGCACGACAGACCACCGGGCGGTCCTTACATTGGCCAGGAAATTGAGGATTGACGGCATTATCGCGTTTGCGTCCGATCCCGCGGCGTGGACTGCGGCGTACGTAGCCGATCAAATGGGTCTTCCCGGATGCCCTCCGGCCGCGGTCCACGTACTGACGAACAAGGCTCTCTTTCGCGCTTTCCTGCGAGATCACGGCTTTAATACGCCCGGGTTCGCCGTTGCTGCCGATCTTCCAGAGGCGTGCGAGGTGGCACGCTCCATGGGGCTTCCGGTAATGGTCAAACCGGCCGATTCATCCGGAAGTAAAGGCGTGAGCCGTGTCGACAATGCCGCCGACATGGGCCAGGCTTTCCGCAACGCGCAGCATTACTCGCGTAGCGCAAGCGTAATCGTTGAACAGTGGATAGCGCGGGACAGCGCCCAGATCGCCGGCGATGGCGTGGTTGTCGATGGCAAACTCGCCTTTACTTGCCTCGGCGATGAGCATTTCGATAGCGAGTGTTCGGCATACGCGCCGGTTGGCGAGAGCTTCCCGGGCCACCTTGCCGCGGAACGACGGGAGACGCTTCTGAAGCAGCTGCAACGGCTCATGGCGTTACTTGGCATTGACAACCTGGTCTTCAATCTCGATGCCATGTTCGATAACAACGGTGACCTGTGGTTGATCGAGATCGGGCCACGCGCCGGCGGTAACTGCCTGCCGCTGCTCATTCAACATCACACGGGGGTCGACATGGCGGATATCGTCATCATGCAATCGCTCGGCGCACCGGTGACATTGCCTTTCCGCCCGGAAAAACCACCGGGATTTCACGCCTCGTGGATGATTCATTCCAGATCGCCTGGCAAGCTGCGCGGGCTGCGAATGGCGCCACACCTGAATCCCTATACGATCGATATGCAACTGACAACGTCGACCGGCGCGACTGTGAGCCGGTTTACATCCTCGAAAGATATATTGGGTTACGCACTATTCACTTTCCCAAGTGCCGCAGAAATGGAGGGTAACCTTGCATGCATGGCCACGTCACTCGAACCGATCGTCGCATAACGACGCCATCAGCAGGCGCGTCAACGCTGATCAACTTGCCGAACCGCGATCGCTTCGAACAGCTGGCGAGGGAAATCTTTGCATCCGGCCGGTTGACGAATAACGGGCCGATGGTGCGCGAGCTGGAGGAACGGCTCGCCGACTATCTCGGCGTCGAGTACCTGGTGCTAACCAGCAGTGGCACGCTGGCACTGCAGGTCGCCCTGCACGCGCTGGGAGTGTCAGGCTCGGTTGTCACCTCACCCTTCTCCTGGGTAACGACCGTCAGCTCACTCGCGTGGCTCGGGCTCACTCCGCAGTTCGCCGATATCGATGCCCGCACCTATAACATCGATCCGCGCCAAATCGAAGCGGCAATAACCGTGAATACGCGCGCCATTCTCGCCACCCATACCTTCGGTAACCCGTGCCATATCGACGCGATCGATCAGATAGCCGCCCGTCGCGGACTGTTGTGCATCTACGACGCGGCACACGCTTTCGGCGTTGATTACCTGGACCGGAGTGTGCTTGCCTGCGGCGATGCGTCGGTACTCAGCCTGCACGCCACCAAGCTTTTTCATACCGTTGAGGGCGGCGCGGTTGTGCTGCGCGACGCGGAACACTGTCGGCGTGCCCGGTTGGCCGTCAACAATGGCCAGGCGGTCGACGGCCAGGTGCAGGCGCCGGGTATCAATGGCCGGCTGAGCGAGTTGCACGCAGCAGTGGGGTTGTGCCTGCTCGACGATATCGATGCGGTGATGACGCACCGGCGTCAAAGCGCCGAGAAACTTCGGCTGCGGCTGGAGGCGTCCAGCGCAACCGGGCTGCAACAATTCAATGCGCTGGCCCGGGTGAATCACGCCTTTTTTCCGGTCGTATTTCCAACACCCGAGCTGCGCGAAACTGCAATGGCCGCGTTGACCAACGCTGGATTCATTCCCCATATCTACTTCAATCCGACGCTCAATCGACTGCCGTTCATCAGGTCCGGACCAGCCATGCCTGTCGCGGAATCGCTGAGCAAGCGGATTCTCTGCCTGCCATTGCTTACTGAAGTGTCGCAGGAAGAATTGGAGACCATGGCGGAAATAATTGCCGGGATATGCCCGCTCGAAGAATATTCAGCTCGCAAGACCTGTGCATGATGATCCCGCGTCAGTTGCGCCCGGCAGGTGAACGCGTACCGTTGCGGGGCATCAGTCCGCGGTCGGCCGGGCACAAGGCCTCGTCCGCGGCGGCAAATCTGCAGTTTCCGGGGTATCTTGCCCACTGGTACGGCTCGGGAACGGCGGCGCTGGCAGCAGCGCTGAAACTTGCGGCAAATCGTGCTACGACGACGCGCCCCGAAGTGGTGATGCCGGCGTATGCGTGTCCGGATGTCGTGAGCGCCGCGGTCTTCGCCGGCGTGCAGCCGGTGCTCGCGGACACGCTACCGGAGCTACCCTGGCTCGACCCTGTAAGTGTGGAAAGGTCCATCACCCGGCACACGGTTGCCTTACTGTCGATCAGATTTCTCGGGCTCCCGTCGAACGACCAGGCACTGCGCCGCATGCTCGGCAGCGACGGGCCGTTACTCATTGAAGACCACGCGCACGCTTTCCCGCTGGACATGCAAGTCCGCTCGAGCGCCGACCTGGTTGTTATCAGCTTCGGACGTGGCAAGCCGGTATCACTGCGGCGCGGCGGAGTTCTGCTGCAGACACTCGGCTCAACCGCAGCGAACGCGCTACCCCCGCAGCCCGCCGATAGAAGCGAAACCGGGGTTAGGCGGCTCATGCATCGGGCTAACTGTTTACTCTACAACCTCTCGATTCAACCTGCGGTTTACCGGTTTCTTACACGTGTGGCGAGAGTCCCGGTCGACGCCATTTCCTATCGTGAATTGACGGAACTCGAGCCGTTTCCGCGCCGTCTGCACAGACTCCTGCCACAGGCGATCGACCGCCACAGAAGTACGGGGCGATGGCGCGAAGATACCATCGAGTCGATACTGCGCGGGCCGGACGTACCCTGGGTTGATGTCGCAACGCACAGCATGCGCATGGCCGCCGCCGATTGCAGCACGGCCACACGCACCGACCGGCTATGGCGGTATCCGTTGCTGCTGCGGTCAGAAACGGAACGCGATCGATTGTTTGCCAGCCTTTGGCAGCAAGGACTGGGGCCGTCGCGAATGTATCGTCGTTTGCTCTCGGAGATTCCGGCCACCGCGACTTACGTGCGTTCAGGCGCCCACCCGGCCGCTGGCGATTTTGCCCGACGCCTGCTCACGTTGCCGTTGCATTCGGATGTCGGGGAGCGCGATTTACTGGCCATGCGAAATTGCGTGGATCAATTTTCAGAGGTGGTTGACCAGACCGGCCGCACAGCCTTGCACCGATCCCATAAGAGTGCCAGGGTCGCGGACTGACGTATGGAAGCGTTCTGTAGACTTGACCTGCGCAAGCTGGATTCCCCCCCGGATGTCGGCGCACGTATCACCGCCGCCTGCCGGACGGCGCGGCTGGTTGTCGCGCGCACGCATCCGGCGGTGGGTCGCCACCGGGAATTCTGGGACGAGGCGCTGGCAGAACAATGCGAGCGTGTGCCCGTGGACGAGGACGTCAAGACCGGCCTCGCGACCGGGAATTTGTGGTCCGACGTTGAATTCAACCCGGAATTCCCGCAACGTTTTCGCCACTCCAGTTCTGCGCAACCGTTGCACACCGATGGCGCCTACCTTTACGATCCGCCGCCGATCGTATTCATGGTCTGCCACCGCGCCGCGCCGCGCGGCGGCGCAACCCTGTTTCTGGACGGCCAACGTTTACTGTCGGTGCTGGCGACCGAAAGACCCGAATTGCTGACCATGCTGACCGGGGCCATCGTGCGATTTAATAAAGCGGGCGTGCATGTCGAATCGACGATCATCGCTACGCCTCCGGACGGGCCGTTTCTGCGGTGGAATTATTATACGATGAGAAATCAGGTATCGCCGGATCTGCTTGCCATCGTGGAAAACTTTCATTGTTTTCTACAGGACACCGTCGACCGGTCACTGCCGCTTGCGGTCCGGCTCAATGAAGGCGATGCTGTGTTCTTCCACGACGCTCGTGTGCTGCATGGACGAGATAGTTTTACGGCCGGCATCACCGGCGATCGATGCTTGTGGAAAGGCGGTCTACGGATTTAACGGCGAACAACGAGTGTGTGAATAACGGCGTGAAGCGACTCCTCTCGATCAATAACTATCACTACCGCCGCGCCGGCTCCGACGCGTTATTCCTGGATCAGGATCGTTTGTTTCAGGCACGCGGCTGGCAGACGGCGGTATTCTCCATGAAGCATCGCGACAACCTAGCTACTCCATGGCAGGAATTCTTCGTCGATGAGCTCGAGTTCGGCGGCGACTACTCGTTGCCCACCCGGCTGCGGCTGGCGGGCAAGGTGCTGTATTCACGCGAGGCCCGCGCCAACATCAGCCGTCTTCTCGATCGTTACAGTCCGGACGTGGTACATATTCACAGTATCTATCACCATATTTCTCCCGCGATCCTGCCGGTACTGGGTCGCCGCAGTGTGCCGATCGTGATGACCGCTCACGATTACAAGCTGCTCTGTCCCGCCTACAAAATGTACGATGGCAACAGCGTGTGCGAAGAATGCCGTGGCGGCCGGGTGTTGCCGCTGATCCGCAAGCGCTGCCTGCATGGTTCAGCAGCGGTGAGTTCACTGGTCGCGATGGAGTCCGTGTTTCACCGCTGGGCAGGGTTTTATGAGCGTCATATCGACAGACTGATATGTCCCAGCCGGTTTATGTTTGACAAATTTATTGCGTGGGGATGGCCGGGCGAACGACTGGTTCATCTCCGTAACTTCTTCGACGAACGGCTGTGGACACCATCCTTCCAGCCGGGCAGGTATTTTTTATATTTCGGCCGGCTCGCGCCCGAGAAAGGACTCGCGACTTTTATACGCGCCGCGGCGCAGGCGAAAGCAGCGATCAAGATCGTCGGCTGGGGAGCGGAACGCAATTTTCTGCAGACACTCGCTGACCAACTGCACATCGCGGTGGAATTCATCGATCACGTACCGCCGGCCCTGCTGGCCTCATTGATCGGCAATGCACGTGCTGTCGTAGTGCCGTCGGAATGGTACGAGAACGCGTCTCTCGCGATTCTGGAGTCGTTTGCCAGCGGCAAACCGGTCATTGCTGCCGGCATTGGCGGCATTCCGGAAATGGTCATCGACGGCGATAACGGCTGGTTGTTTCCCCCGCGTGATGCCGCAGCGCTGGCCAGCCGTCTGGATGAAGTTGCTTCAATGCCGGATAGCGAAGTGGAATTCTTCGGCCGCAGGGCGCGCCTGTTTGTTGAACGACATTACAGCGGTGATCGGTATTTTGCGGAGATGACCCGTCTTTACGCCGACCTTGGAGCCAGGGAGCGCTTGAATACAGGATATTCCGTGACGGGACGACTGGAGCCACAGGCTGGCTCCAGTCGAGTGGGCGACTGATGAGACAAATCAACAAGTCGACGGGCGTGTTTTCTACCGTATCCGACCGGACAGGCGGCACTCTGCACGGCGAATATACCAAACGGATTGTCGATCTGGTGATCGCGATTCCCTTGTTCTTGATGGCGCTGCCGCTAATGCTGCTGTTGATGTTGCTGATACGCCTCGATTCGTCCGGGAGTCCGATTTTCACGCAATCTCGCGTTGGCCGTGGCGGACGGCCATTTACGATATACAAGCTACGGACCTTTCACACCCACAGCTTCGGGATCTTTCCGGACGAGGAAATCCGCTGGGGGGATCCGCGTGTTACCCGGGTAGGCCATTTATTGAGACGCAGCAAGCTTGATGAATTACTACAGCTGGTCAATGTCCTGACGGGCGACATGTCGCTCGTCGGACCACGGCCGGATATCCCCTGTCAGGCCAGCGCTTACGGCGATGTTGAGTCGCGGCGACTGGCCTTGCGGCCGGGACTCACGGGAATTGCACAGATCAGCGGGAATACCTGGCTAGGCTGGTCACAACGCATTCAATTGGATCTGTGGTACATCGACAACAGGTCCCTGCTCCTGGATCTCCGAATTCTGTTACTGACGATACCCGTGATGCTGCGCGGTGAACGACGCGTCGATGACCCGCTAAAGCTGTGCAAACTGCTGTCGATCGAATCGCCATGAGGCGACGCTGCTGTCGGATAAACCGTTGATCAAGGCGCCGTGCGCTGGACAGAAAACCGGCAAGCGCAAGACGCGTCGATCCTGGCCGGAAAGAGCGTAGCAATCGTCGCCCGGTTACCCGCACAAGGGGTATCCGGGAGCACCCCACGCACCCGCCGCCACCGGCGGGCGCCGGATATTCCCCGCGACTTTTATGCTTTCTACCGCTTACACCGGGTAACAGGCGTTTTTTTTCGGCCGGCCCGGGCCATTCGACCGCAGATTCGGTATCATAGGCTTCCCTGTCGGGAGCGTCCCTGACGGTGCCGGCGACAAGAACAATCCGCGGAAAAATGTCCTCGCATGCAATACGCGCCGGCAGCTCGCATTGACGACGCCGCCTGACAGGCGCGGTAACGTCTGGTGCGAGACGCGGCATGAATCGCCAGAGAGCTCCGCGCAATCCCGCTTTTTAGCGGAGACGCGGCACGCACACCGGATATCAGGGATACGGGCGCTTGTTGCAGCCGATCCACAGGGTCAGCTGCGCGGGGATCAAAGATTTTTTTTGGGAGCGGGGAGTTACCAATGATAAACAACAAATTCCTGGCCATTCTGGCCTGTGCCTTTCTCGGCCTGAGCATGGTCGCCACCGCAGACGATCAGACGGAACGCAAGTGGTATCTGGCGCCGGCGCTGGGCTACATCGCGTCTGACAGCGGCCGTGCCGCGGATGACGGCTTCAATACGCAGCTCGGTATCGGGCGGCTGATCAACGACAAGTGGAATCTCGAGCTGAATGCGATCCACTCGGCGATGGATTTCACCAACACCAGCGGTGAATACGATCAGGGCGGCATCGAACTCGACGGCCTGTATTTCTTCAGCCGGGAACGCCGCTGGAATCCCTACGGCCTGCTCGGTATCGGCACGATGGATACCGAAGTCCCTGGCAAGAGCGCCGCCAACCTGCTCGCCAGCGCCGGCGGTGGCGTGATGCATACGCTGAACGAGCGCGGCATTGCGCTGCGTGTCGACGCGCGCTACCGGTATGACGACGATAACTCCAGCCGCGCGGGTCAGAGCAGCTTCGCGGACTGGGTGTTTAACGTCGGTTTGGCGATCCCGTTCGGCGGAAAAACGCAGGCGGCAGCGGTACCGGTCGGCGACAGCGACGGCGACGGCGTCAACGATGCCGACGATCGCTGTGCGGATACGCCGGCCGGAACGCCGGTGGACGGCACCGGTTGCATGGTGGATGCCGATCATGACGGCGTCACCGACAGCAAGGACCGCTGCCCGAAGACGCCGGCCGCGCGCAAGGTAAATGCGCAAGGCTGCGAGATCGACAGCGATCGCGACGGCGTCGTCGACGACCTCGACCGCTGCCCCGGCACGCCTGCCGGCATGAAGGTAAGCGCCCTCGGCTGCGAGATGGACAGCGATGCCGACGGCATTGTGGACAGCAAGGATCAGTGCGCCGGCTCCAGGGCGGGTGACAAGGTCGATCCGAATGGTTGCCTGAGCGCGATGGATCAGTCCGTCCCGCCAGGTCTTACGTTCTCGGTTACCGGCGAGACGTTCACGCTACGTGGCGTGACGTTTGAATATGACTCGGCATTACTGACGAGGGCATCCTCAACGGTATTGACGGGCATTGCCGCGACGTTGCGCGACCGTCCGGAACTGCGCATCGAGATCAGCGGCCACACCGATAACCGCGGAACGGAACCCTATAACACCGCGCTCTCGCAGCAGCGTGCCGAGGCGGTACGGGCGTTTCTGGTGAAGAACGGTGTTGCGGAGGCGAATGTCGAGGCCAAGGGTTACGGCCCGACCCGGCCGATCGCGGATAACGGCAGCAAGGAAGGTCAGGCCCAGAATCGCCGCGTCGAGCTGCGCGTTCTTGGCAAGTAAACACTGCCACCGGTAGACCCCGGCAGCGCGATACCGTTCGTGTATCGCGCTGCCGGGGCCACTGTATTGCCGGTGCGCGTTGGCAATCCCCGCCGGGCGTAACAAGTTGCCGTTATCATGCCTGCTGTTTCACCGGCTGCACCCTTGCCCCGCGGATTGGTTATCATAGTCCGCCTTGATGCATCCGCTCACCATGACTCCGGCAATCAACATACAGTCCGTACACAAACGTTTCGGCAGCGTGAACGCGCTCAACGGCGTGAGTCTTACGATCAACGGCGGCGAGTTTTTCGGCCTGCTCGGACCGAACGGCGCCGGCAAGTCCACGCTGATCAATATCATCGCCGGACTGACGCGCGCCGATGAAGGCGACGTCGCCGTGCTCGGCCATCACGTCGTCAGGAATTACCGCCAGTCCCGGCGCTGTATCGGCGTCGTGCCTCAGGAACTGGTCTACGATCCGTTCTTCACAGTGCGCGAGGCGCTGCGCATCCAGGCCGGTTACTTCGGCCTCGGCCGCGGGAATGACCCGTGGATCGACGAGCTGCTCGACGCGCTGATGCTCGGCGACAAGCGCGATACCAATATGCGCGCGCTGTCCGGCGGCATGAAGCGCCGCGTGTTGATCGCGCAGGCGCTGGTGCACAAACCGGAGGTCGTCGTGCTCGACGAGCCGACTGCGGGCGTCGACGTCGAACTGCGCCAGTCGCTGTGGGCGTTTGTGAAGCGTTTGCATCGTGACGGCCATACCATCGTATTGACGACGCACTATCTCGAGGAGGCCGAGGCGCTGTGCGACCGCATCGCGATCCTGAATCACGGCGAAGTGATCGCGCTCGATACGACCCAGGGCCTGCTGGAGCGCGGCATCGGCCGCACGCTGCGCGTCTGCGTAACGACCGCCGCGCCGGTGACCGGCCTGACGGGGAAATACGCGGCCAAGATCGTCCGCCAGGCGGGCAACCGCCTTGACCTGCAGCTGGAGCGCCGCAGCGATTCGGTGGTCGACATGCTCGATGCCGTACGCCAGTGCGGCGCGACGATCATCGATCTGTCCACCGAGGAGGCAGATCTCGAGGACGTATTTGTCGAACTGACCAGGCGAAAAAAAGCATGAACTGGCGCGGCATGCAGACGCTGTTTCGCAAGGAGCTGCTGCGCTTCTACAAGGTCGGTCTGCAGACACTGGCCGCACCGGTTATGACGACGCTGCTGTATCTGCTGGTGTTCGCCCAGGCGTTGCAGGAGCGTGTTCAGGTGTTCACCGGCGTCGATTACGCGTCGTTTCTGCTGGCCGGGCTGATCATGATGTCGATCACGCAGAACGCCTTTGCCAACAGCTCGTCAAGCCTGATCCAGTCCAAGATCACCGGCAATATCGTGTTTATCCTGCTGACGCCGCTGTCGCACTTCGAGTTCTTTCTGGCGTTTGTCGCGGCGGCGGTGGTGCGCGGCCTCGCGGTAGGCCTCGGCGTGTACCTGGCAGCCGTGTTGCTTGTGCCACTGCCGATACACAACCCGGGCTGGCTGGTGTTGTTCGCGGTGCTCAACAGCGCCGCACTCGGCACGGTCGGCGTGATCGCCGGCATCTGGGCGGAAAAGTTCGACCAGCTCGCCGGCTTCCAGAATTTCATCATCATCCCGCTGTCGTTTCTGAGCGGCGTGTTCTACTCGATCCACGCACTGCCGGATTTCTGGCAACGCGCCTCGCACCTGAACCCGTTCTTTTACATGATCGACGGCTTTCGTTACGGCTTCTTCGGTGCATCCGATATCGATCCGTTGATCAGCCTGGCGGTGGTGGTGTCGGTATTCGCGACGCTGGTGACACTGACGCTGTTGATGCTGCGCAGCGGCTACAAGCTGCGCAACTAGCGCGCCTACATCCTCATGCTGATTTCGTGCCGCCCCGGAAAGCTGGCATAATGGCCCGGTGGATCAACTGACCCTGACACGTCCCGACGACTGGCACATTCATCTGCGTGACGATGCCGCGTTGACCACGACCGTGCCCCATGTCGCGCGCTGTTTCGGCCGCGCGATCGTCATGCCCAATCTGGTGCCGCCGGTCACCACCACCAAACTGGCGCTGGCCTATCGCCAACGCATACTGGCGGCCGTACCGGCCGGCGCGAAATTCACACCGCTGATGACGCTGTACCTGACCGACGACACGCCAACCGGCGAGATCACGCAGGCACTAGGCAACAGCGTCAGCGCCGTCAAGCTCTATCCGGTCGGCGCAACGACCAACTCCGCCGCCGGCGTGACCGACATCCGCAAGACCTTCAACGTGCTCGCGGAAATGGAACGCTGCGGTATGCCGCTGTTGCTGCACGGCGAGTCGGCGGGCAAGGACATCGATATCTTCGACCGGGAGCGCATCTTCATCGACAGGGAGCTGGCGCCGCTGGTCAGGCAGTTCCCGGAACTTAAGATTGTGTTCGAACACATTACCACCCGGGCCGCGGTCGATTTCGTGATCTCCGCGCCGGCAACAGTCGCGGCGACAGTTACCGCGCATCATCTGCTGCTCAACAGAAACGCGATGCTGGCCGGTGGTATCCGCCCGCATCATTACTGTCTGCCGGTGCTGAAACGCGAAACCGACCGCCAGGCGCTCGTGTCTGCCGCGACCAGCGGCAACCCGAAGTTCTTCCTCGGCACCGACAGCGCGCCGCACGCGAAACGCACCAAGGAAGCGGCCTGCGGTTGCGCCGGCATCTATACCGCGCACGCCGCGATCGAGCTGTATACGCAGGTGTTTGACAAGGCCGGCAAGCTTGATCGGCTGGAGAACTTCGCCAGTCGCTTCGGACCGGCGTTCTACGGGCTGCCGATCAACGACGATAGCATCACGCTGCAACGCGCCGACACGCCGGTGGCGCCGGAATTCCCGCTCGGCAAGGACAAGCTCGTGCCGTTCATGGCCGGCAGCACGGTCGGCTGGCAACTGATGGCCTGACGCATGACCGCCGACGCTACCGAAGCCGTTAACAGCCACGCGGGCGCCAGAATCGCCGAACGTTTCCGCGGCTTTTTGCCGGTGGTCGTGGATGTTGAAACCGCCGGCTTTAACGCCCAGACCGATGCGCTGCTCGAGATCGCGGCGGTCATTCTGACGATGGACGGCGCGGGCCGATTGTCACCCGGCCAGACCATCGCCTGCCATGTTGAACCGTTCCCCGGCGCGAACCTTGAACAGAGTTCGCTCGCATTCAACGGCATCGATCCTCATCATCCGTTCCGTGACGCATTGCCCGAGCGCGAGGCGCTGGATGCCGTATTCGCACCGGTGCGCGAAGCGGTGCGGAAAACCAGTTGCTCGCGCGCGATACTGGTCGGCCACAACGCCTTTTTCGATCTCGGCTTTGTCAACGCCGCGATCGCCCGTACCGGGCATAAGAAAAGTCCGTTTCACCAGTTCAGCAGCCTGGATACGGTGACGCTGGCGGCACTGGTGTACGGCCAGACGGTGCTCGCCCGCGCGGTGCAGGCGGCAGGCCTGGAGTGGCAGGAGGAGGAAGCGCACTCGGCGATCTACGATGCGGAAATCACCGCGGCGCTTTTTTGCCAGATGGTGAACCGGTGGCATGACCTGATCGCCACGACCGGTCTTTAGCGGTTCGGCCTAGGCCGCAGGCTTCGCGCCAGCGACAAGCTTCTGCAGTTCGCCACGCTCGTACAGCTCCTTCATGATGTCGGAACCGCCGATCAGCTCGCCGTTGATATAGAGCTGAGGAAACGTCGGCCAGTTCGCCACCTGCGGCAGCGTGCGGCGGATGTCAGGCTCTTCGAGTATGTTGACGGTCTCGAACTTCGCGCCGCAGGTCCGGAGCAGCTGTGTCGCAAGGCTCGAGAAGCCACATTGCGGGAAATCGGGTGTGCCCTTCATGTAGAGTAAAATCGGATTGCCGGCTATCTGTTGCTTGATACGTTCGACTGTGTCCATCGCCTTTCTCGCTTATCAGAAAAAAACAGCCGGAAGGGCTGTCGCATGGGCGGATATTGTAGCGGGAACGTGAGTCGAAAAAAACGCAAGGTTTTCTGTGGGCTTGTTCCGGCACATCCGCTCCGACGCCGGGACACACCCCCTCCGTAGCCCCTGCTGCCTGTCCTGCCACACGACGGACGGCCTTGGCAGCGGTATCTAATGCGCAGGGAAAATCGCGGCGATCCTGGACGCTTGGCGGCGACGCCGCATTGGCGGGCGCGCGGTTCCCGGGCGACCGCGACGGCCCCGGCAGCTGTCGCCATGAGTGCCTCCGCAGAACAGCGGCTAATCCGGCAGTTTGCGCCGTGAAACCAGTGCCATACGGCTTGCCAAACTACCATCTTGTGTTAAAACTTAGTATAGTAGCCGGCCTTTCGACGGGTAACGTCGTTGCATCAACAGACAGGCTTGCAGGAGGCAATATGAATCCACTTGATTCCATTCCAGGCACGATAATCTCCGGTGCGATACTGACCGCGATTCTCGCGTTGGTGATCAAGGCGCTGGCGGGCGCGTAACACCGTATTTGATTGGCCCGCGACTGCGGCAGGGTTCCGACAAGAATAATCGACGAGGTAATTAATATGGATTTTCTACCGATAGATCGATGGCTGCATTTCCTGGCAGGCATCACCTGGATCGGGTTGCTTTACTATTTCAACTTCATTCAGGGTCCGGCGGTCGCCAGGGCGGCGGCCGACAAGGACGGTCCGGGACCGGCCGCCATCAGCAAGTATATCGCGCGACCGGCACTGCTGTGGTTTCGCTGGGCGGCGGTTGTGACATGGTTGACCGGCGCGGCCTATCTGGGCGGCGATATCAGCAAGGCGTTTACGCTGGGCCTGACCGAGGGCGGCACGCTTTATCACACGACGATCGGCATGGGCGCCTGGCTGGGCACGATCATGCTGTTTAACGTCTGGGTGCTGATCTGGCCCAACCAGAAGAAGTTGCTTGGCATCGTGCCGGCCACCGACCAGGAGAAGGCCAGTGCGAAGCGCGTGGCGTTCCTGGCATCGCGCACCAACACCTTGCTGTCGATCCCCATGCTGATGTTTATGGGCGGCGCGAGCCACGGCCTGCCGTTCTAGTCGCCACGCGGACGTAATTGCGCGGAAAGGGGAAACCACTTCCGCGCAACTGTTTCCTGCACTTGCTTCCTCTCCCCCGGATCAGCGGCCGGTACGCCGGGTTTGTCAACACAGCATCAAAACCTTATTATTCCGCTCTTCGGCAGCGTCTGCCGGGATGTCGCAAAAGTCGATCGAAGGATTTTTACGACATCCCTGTCTGGCGACGCCGCCTTTGTTTTTTTAAGCAGAAGTTTCGATCATGCCGGAGCCATTGATGTCGAATTACGCCCGCTTGCCGGTCACGTTTGAACGGGGCGAAGGCGCCTGGTTATGGGACGAGCACGGGCGTAGGTACCTGGACGCGCTCAGTGGCGTCGCGGTCTGCGGGCTGGGGCACGCGCATCCTGCGGTCACGCAGGCGATCTGCGATCAGGCCAACCAGCTGGTGCACACGTCTAATCTCTACAGCATCAAGCATCAGCAGCGGCTGGCCGAGGAGCTGACCGCGCTGTCTCGCATGCAGAACAGCTTTTTCTGTAACTCCGGCGCGGAAGCCAACGAGGCGGCGCTCAAGATCGCCCGGCTGGTCGGGCATGCGCGGGGCATCGGGATTCCGACGATAGTCGTAACCGAAAACAGTTTCCACGGCCGTACATTGGCGACACTGACGGCCACCGGCAATTTGAAAATCCAACAGGGCTTTGAACCGCTGATGCCGGGATTCATCCGCGTGCCGTATAACGATGTTGCGGCGCTGCGCGCGCTGGCGAAATCCGATCAGAATATTGTCGCGGTGCTGCTGGAACCGATCCAGGGCGAGAGCGGCGTGAATATCCCCGACGACGACTACCTGAACCAGGTACGCGCGATTTGCGATACGCATGACTGGCTGATGATGCTCGATGAGGTACAGACCGGCATGGGCCGCACCGGCAGGTGGTTCGCGTTTCAGCATCACGGGATTCAACCGGACGTCATGACGCTGGCGAAAGGACTGGGCAACGGCGTGCCGATAGGTGCGTGCCTGGCGAGTGGCGTCGCGGCGGCCGCGTTCACGCCAGGCAGCCACGGCTCGACGTTCGGCGGAAATCCGCTGGCGTGCCGTGCGGCGCTCGCGGTGGTCGATACGATCCGGCGTCATGACCTGGTGAAACGCGCCGCGTATCTCGGCAACCGGATACTGACGACGCTGCAACGCGAACTGGCGGGATGCGGTCATGTGAAAGCCGTGCGCGGCAAGGGATTGATGATCGGCGTCGAGCTGGACCGGCCGTGCGCCACGCTGGTAAAACAGGCGCTGGAACACGGCGTCTTGATCAACGTCACGGCGGAAAAGGTGATTCGGCTGCTGCCGCCGCTGATCCTGACCGATGCCGAGGCCGACCAGATCTCGGACGCCGTCAGCCGGCTGGTCACCGGCTTCACGCATTAAGCGGAACGCCGCCGACAATCACGAGCGAGCCATGGCAAAACGGCATTTCCTGACACTGATGGACCTGAGTCCGGCGGAATTGCGCGGACTGATCGCGCGCGCGATCGAGCTGAAGCAAATGCAGCGCGACGGCAAGACCTACGAGCCACTGAAAAACAAAGTGCTCGCGATGGTGTTCGAGAAATCGTCGACGCGTACGCGTGTGTCATTCGAGGTGGCGATGAGCCAGTTCGGCGGCACTGCGATCTTCCTGTCGCCACGCGATACCCAGCTGGGTCGCGGTGAACCCGTGGAGGACACGGCACGCGTGCTGTCGCGCATGGTCGACGTCATCATGATACGCACCTACGAGCACGAAAAGGCCGAGCGCTTTGCCGCCAATTCAGGAGTGCCGGTGATCAATGCACTGACCGACCGGCATCACCCGTGCCAGTTGCTTGCCGACATGCAGACGTTCTACGAACACCGCGGCGACATCCGCGGCAAAACCGTCGCCTGGATCGGCGACGGCAACAACATGTGCCATTCGTATATCGATGCCGCCCGGCAATTCGACTTTCAGCTGAGGATCGCGACGCCGGCGGAACATCAGCCGGACCCGGATACCCTCGCGCAGGCCGGCAACCAGGCGCGTCTCGTGTCCAGTCCACAAGAAGCGGTACGCGGCGCACATCTGGTCGTGACAGACGTCTGGGCCAGCATGGGCCAGGAAGATGAGCAGGGCAACCGCTGCCAGGTGTTCCAGCCGTTCCAAGTAAACGGCGAGCTGATGGCGGCAGCCAGCGCGGATGCGATCTTCATGCATTGCCTGCCGGCGCACCGCGGTGAGGAAGTAACCGCGGAAGTGATCGACGGCGGCCAGAGCGTAGTGTGGGATGAAGCCGAGAACCGCCTGCATTCCCAGAAGGCCCTGCTTGAACTACTCCTGTGCTAGCTGCGCGGCCATTAACAAAAAAGCGGGCTGATGCCCGCTTTTTCTTTGAATCCAAAATCTTTTTAATGTTGCGTTGACAGGTACTCTGCAACCGCCTTGATCTCGTCATCCGACAGTTTCTTCGCGATCGCCCCCATCATGCCGGCCGGATCGTTCGCTCGCACGCCGCCCTTGAGATCGGTAAGCTCCTTGATTATGTAGTCGCGGTGCTGACCGCCGATCACCGGAAAAACCGCGATGTTCGGCGCCTTGCCCTTGCCGCGTTCGCCATGGCAATTGATACAGCCATAAAGACCGGACTGAATATTGCCTTCGCGGAATAACTTCTCACCCGTTGCCAACAGATTCCGGTCCGGGGTCGTCAACGACGCGTCTTTCATCTTCTGTTGGGAGAAGTAGGCCGCGATATCCCTCGCGTCCTCAACTGAAGCCACCGTGCCCGCCATTGCAGCCATCGTCTCGTTGTTGGCGCGATGACCACTTTGAAAGTCCCGGATCTGCTTGACGATGTAATCGGCATATTGACCGGCCAGCCGCGGAAACGTCGCATCCTCACTGTTGCCGTCAGCGCCATGGCAACCAGCACAAAGCCCGGACTTCTCCAGACCGGCGGCCGGATCTCCCTCCGCGTACGCCACACCCGCCAACAGCATGATTGCGAGCGGTAGACAAGAACCGAAACCCTTGATTATTTTTCGCATACATACACCCCTTTCTCACCGGTGACTGTCGCCGCCCGACCGTCCTGGGCCGCCCCGATTTTGCGGCGTAGACCGGTCTTTATATATCAGCCGCTTAGGCTGGCGTCAAACGCGCACAGCTTGCCCGTACGCAAAACGACCACTAATACGCGTTCTTGCCGGAAAACCCCCTGAACACGGTCAGCAAAATGATTTTTATGTCGAGCCCAAGCGACCAGTTACTGATATAGCCAAGATCGTGCTCCACACGCTTTTGCATTTTTTCGATTACGTCTGTTTCGCCACGCCAGCCATTGATCTGCGCGAGACCCGTGATTCCAGGCTTGACCTTGTGACGCAGCATGTAGCCGCTGATCAGCTTCCGGTACTGCTCGTTATGCGCCACTGCGTGAGGCCTCGGGCCGACGATGGACATCGTCCCTTGCAGCACATTGATAAACTGTGGAAGCTCGTCAAGGGAGGTACGCCTCAGGAACGCGCCAAAAGGCGTAATGCGGGGATCATTCTTCTTTGCCTGCGTAACATCCGAGCCATCTTCGCTGACAGTCATGGTTCTGAACTTCCAGACATCGATCATATTGCCGTTCATACCGTACCGCCGCTGCTTGAAAAACACCGATCCGGCCGAGGTCAGCTTGATCCCTAGCGCTATTAGCAGCATAGGAATGGCAATAATTGACAGAATGATAGACCCGGCCACCACATCGAGCGCGCGCTTGAGCCAGCCGTCGACGCCATAGAACGGGGTATCAAAAATGCTTATTACCGGTAAGTCGCCGATGTTGCCCCATTTTGAATGGAGCAATTCGTAAATGAACACATCGGGCACCAGATAGACTGAAACCGTGCTATCCGACAATTTGTTAATCAACCGCTTGATGCGCGCCTCGGCGAACATCGGTAAAGTTATATAGATCAGATCGACGTTCCCCTTGCGGGCCGCCTCGACGAGATCATCCAGATCGCCGGCCAATTCGCCCGATACCCGTCGTGACCCGGCCAGTTTCCGATCGTCGTAAAAACCGACCGGCATCAAGCCCATCGACGGTGTTCTCAATATTGTCTGCGCCAGGTTGGCACCGAGTTCACGAGCGCCGACAATCGCAACGCGACGCGTGTTAAACCCGTGCCGCCGAATGATAGCAAGCAACATATGGAGCCCGGCGTGCGCCGCAGTCAGCACAAACGGGGTGGCGACAAACCACGTCAAGATGACAGCACGCGTGTATTCTCCGCCTGACCCTGTGACATACGCGATCAGCGCCAGTCCCAGTGCCACGAGTATCCACGCCGCCACCATGCGCAGAATGTCTCCGATCAGAGACGCGCCATGCCAGGAGCGATAAAGATCTATCGACTCGGCAAATAACATGAACAGCCCTATCGCGCAGGCGACCGCAAGCGTGTAGTGGTCGGCCCACCCATCAACATAAAGGCGATCCACCGCCCACAGCGTAACGGCGATCCAGAATGCGTCCATCAGGCGGGTACCCGCGCGGACTACCGAATCGCCCGAAGAACCCGTTGAACGCTTGGAAAAACCCATTCTGTCAGACCCAAAAACAGCCGTAGCGGCGCCGGAATTCCGGATAATCTCTTCAAATGCCAATGATAGTTCCTCCTTGCCAATATGCAAGTGATTGAAAATTCCGAGGAAAGCAAACGCATTTCGCCCGTCGGGTCGGTTCACCCGAGTATAGGAATAGTGTTAAGCATGTTGCGTACCAACCGACTTCGCTCACGCAAAAATTGATCTTTCCTCAATTAATACAGAATGTTATGGCGCGCCGCTGGATGATCCGGAAGAACACGGCGACGGATAGCGGATCCAACCGTTAAATACCCCGACAGAGCGGAGGTTCACATATTACATACTCGACCATGGCAAAAACCTGCGGGCGGACACACGAATGTCCCGACACCAATATCAATACAATTCAGCGACACGGAAGTGATGTTGAACGGATGAAACAAAGCGGCATACCGAACGAGCACCGCGATTCCAGACCATGGTCAATACTATCAGGTCGATCGGAACGACTCAAAAATGCCCCACCACCTGGAAAACGCGCGGCGTGAAGCGCGGTCTATTTATAACTGTGAAACATCTCCGTGAATACTATGCCTCCTGGCCGACTCTCCACGAGAAAGGTGATCGTTCCCGAAACGTTCTTGGTATCCCTGTCGCCCTTGTAGCGAATTTCTACATTGAATTTTCCCTGACCAGCGGCAGATGTCTCCATGAGGTTCCAGTGCATATCCGATAAGACAAATTCCCGCACATCGGTTTCGCCAAAAAAATTCTGGTAGTCCTGGCGTATGCCACCAAGATCGTTTCGGCCGTTAGTATGCACATCGTCGGAAAACAGGCGCAAAAACCCGGCAACATCCCCGTTGCGGTAGGTCGAAACAAACGTCTGGAGAAGCGCATCCACATCCGTTTGTGAGATTGCATGCGACGTTCCCGTATCGACGACCGGGCGTGCACTAGTACCGCGCACTTGCGGAACAGAAGCATCTGCGCGCGTTACGGGCGCAACCTCGGTGTCTGCTTGCACTCGCGCTTCAGGAGGTGTCAAAGCCGCTGCGGATGAAATCACCGGTTCGCTGGTGATGGTGTTCTCCAGCTGATTTACTTCAGCCCTGCCTGACGACTCGGACTGTTCTTTTTCCGGCGGCGCATCGACGGCTTCTCGTTGCGCCGAGTTCTGACTTTTTGCCGGCGAAGACGGAGGTGCAGTTAAAGCTCCCGGTTTCGCCGCTGATAAAGCCGGCAGCGCCGCACCCGCTCGAGGGGTTTTGACGTCGATCGATGTCACGCGGGACGCCGCCGACGCTATCGACGCCTTGTCCTGCTCCCGAGCCCGGCTACCGGCTGTCACCGCTGGTCGTACGATACTGGAAGTTGTTGCGGGTGGTTCAAGTGCCTTGATCGGCCCGAAAGGGTTGGACGAAGGCGCCGGTGGTGCGAAATCAGTGGTTGGCGTCGAATCGTCTCCCGGCGCCGTGTCGGGTGCCATTCCGGCGCTTGCGACAGCGGACTCTCCCGCGGCGGGATCGAGCAGCAATTGCCCGTGGTCAGTTGGTGATCCTGCCGTCCCGGATTCCGGAGACGCCTGATCGGCTGTCTCTGCCGCGGCCTTGGTCACGGCATCCACGGTGTCTGCATCGTGAATCGCCTCGCTTCCCGGTCCGACCTGCGACTGATCACTGCCACGATCCGGTAGCCCGGTGCGGACCGAATATTTGCTGTACATGACAATGGCCAACAACACCGCGAGCGAGACGCTCACAATGACAAGGGGGCCAACCCGCGCAGACTTGGCGCTCGCTGCCTCGTTGTTGATCCGTGCCGCGTGATCGCTCAAGTCAGGCAGGATGACTTCTTCTGAGGCATGGTTCTCAACTCCGCCACCAGAATGTTCAACAGCAGAATTTTCTTGATTACGAACTTGAAGATATTCCAGGCGACGCAGCTCCTCTTCAGTCAACGCGGATTCGGCTCGATCAAAATGCGAATCCAGGAACTTCTGGAACGGCTTTTCTGGTTTGGAGTCCGCCGCGGCCTGCTTTTCATCAGTGCGTGCATCAGTTACCGGACGAACATCCGGCCTTCGCTCCTGCGAAGAAGTATCCTGCGGGGTATCAGACCGGACGTTTAACGATTCATTGGCGGGCTCGCGTTTGGCGTTCTGTCCGACAAGATGCTTTGCCAAAAAAGAACCGCCGACGGGCTTATTTCTTGGCGCGGCCACTGTTGGTTCGGGACGCGATTTGGGCGTTTGGCTGTCCAGGCCATATTCGACGCTTTTCGCCGACGGAGCACTCGGTGCTGACGGATTCGCGTCGTAGGCGCGCCGCTTGTCGGGCTGTCGCAGAACACTATAGGCTTCATTGATACGAATAGCGGAATTCTCATCCCAATTCGATTTGTCATCTGACGCGCCAATCGTCAATAAACCGGTTAACGCATGAAAATGTCTTCGTATGTCGTCGTCGGTAGCGTCCCGATCCAATCCTAAGCAGCGATAGTAGTCACCGCCTTGCGCGAGCAAAACATTTTTCACAAAAAATACCGTCGCTGAACGCCGATCTTCCGCAACGCTAGACGACCATATCTCGGGCGCGCCCTCAGGGGAGATATTTGCTTCATTGACCGCCATTTCAAGAAAAGCGCTTACGCCGTCAGGCAACGGGCAATTCACGTTGGCAAGGTCCGGAAAAAGATGCGGCTCCCTGAAATACTTGATAACAAGTTCGAAGATTTGGTTGTCCACGACGTCTAGAAATCAATAAGATTAGGTCACAAAGATCGAACCAAGATAACAACCCACCATAAAATCAAAAGGTTATCAAATTTGGCGTCCACAAGGAAGGAAATCTATCGTGATGGCGGCATGCACTATCGCATTTTTTGAAAAAATGTACTCGAGAATATTTACCCGGATTAATATTCTACCCGCCTTAAAGAAAGAAAATAGTCATGACCGATACTGTCAGGCAGGCCTGCGATACTGGGTTGCTTCTTCGGGTACAGTCGACTACCCTACCCGCGGCGAACAATGTATTCGGAAATATTCGCGTTGCCCTGCGCAATTTCGCAGCTTAGTTGGTTTCGATTTCACCCGTTGCTTGGTTACAACAGGGAATACCTCTAGGACTCATGGATAGAACAACAAGGCACTGTAACCCAGGTTTTTTACTAAAGAAAATCGTAATTCGATTATTGTATTTTGGCATGGTCGTTGGTGTTTTTTCGGGCTGCAACTTAGCGACTCGAAACTCTGCCGACAATACCGCCCAAACAAGCAATAACGTTGTAACCAGCATCAATATTCCGGTCACGATAGATATTGTCTCCCGTGCTCTTGCAAATCGATCCGCTACCTCACAGGGCAATGTCGTTGTGTCGATCGAGTCTAGTCCCCAGAACGGCTCGACTGAAGTGCTCGGGGATAACAAAATCGTGTACACGCCATCCGTTGGTTACCATGGGCAGGACACCTTCGTTTACAAAATTTCGGATCTGAATGGCCCGTTTGAAGTAGGAACGATTTCCATCGGCGTAATCTGCGAATACTGTGCGCCGGAAGCCAAACTAGTTACGTTATCGTGGAACCCGATTCCCGACAATAGCCTGATCTACATGGTCTATTTTGGATCTTCTCCGGCAGACGCGACTACCTTGGCCTCGGAAACAGCTCAATCGCGGGTAGAGCTTAATGTAGTTGCCGATTTGGGGGCAAACGCGGGCGATACACTGTGTTTCCGGCTCCGGGCGCGCAATGATGCCGGAATCTCCGGGTTCTCCGCTCCCGTCTGCATGGCGGTCTAAGTCCAGGACGCTGACTGCTGATGGCCCCGGTTCATAGGGGCCCTCCAGCCTTCCACACAGCGTTTCCCGCGTCTTTCATGTTTGCTCGGTACCAGGCGAATATCTTAATTCGCGTTATCCTGCCTAGCGGCGCGGCCCGCCACTCACCGTCAGATACGCATTTTTGGGCATCCCCGCCTTTCCCGAACATTCTCGTACGTAAGGAGATCAACACTCACGCCGGTATCGATTAGTGATCTCAGCAGTACGTTCGAAGCCAATCGACGTTTGCTGCACGCAGGACAGCTTCAATATCCGCAAAGTCAATAAAATCTCGAATCTGGTCAACCTCCCCGTATCAACGGCGCATTGTTCTTTGACTTGAACATCCCTAAGCACTCGGTTACTCGAGCCACTGTCATGCCATCCCCCCACCTCGCCGTGACTGAATTCCAGTCTACCTGAAGGCAGATTTCCCAAGTCATCAGCTGCTCCTTACCCAGGCGTCCGCACCCTCCCTCTGTCACCCGGCCGCGGTCGCGCCCGTGACCGCGAGACGATGCTTCCCAATAACTGACAGCAACGATACGGCGACTGCATTCCGGCCGAGAGAGGCCCCGAGATCGAGCTACCGAGGCAACCGATTCATGGTGAGCTACGTATGACAGCTTTCCTGCGCGACAAGAGCCTTGCTTCTGCGTCTCTTCAGCCCGCGCAGTCCCTGCTGGCCTGCATCGACGTATCGCGGAAAAGGATCACGCTGGCGCCCCGCTCTTCGTTCACAGCCTGGTCGTTTCATCTTTTGTGACCGCCTTCACATCAGTTAGGTGACCCGCCGCCCGGGGAATCACTAACGGCTTTCCGATGTATTCCTCAGCAACCAAATTTGGCAGCCCCAGGCGAGGAAGCAAAATGCACCTACCAAAAATACATCCCATTCGTACCGCCATCGTTTCAGCCATCGTCGCCTCGACCTTGGTGGCTTGTGGCGGAGACTCATCGAATGGAGATCCGTCGTCCACCACATCAGGCTTGAGCATCACCGCCCTAACGGTAAAAGGTAGCGTCGGGGATGGACCGGTGACTGGTTCAGAGCTCAGTTTTTATGATTCCAAAGGGGCCGTGGTCACAACCGCGACTAGCGACGCAATGGCCAACTATTCGGCGAATATAGGATTAGATGCCGCCTTTCCGTTGACGGTTATATCGCGTGGCGGCGTTGACATGGTGACGGGATCCGAACCCACTTTCGAGATGATTTCCGTCATCGACTCGCTAAACCACACAACAGCGAATATAAATCCGTTCACTACACTGATGGCAAAAATGGCAGCGAAAATGCCAGGCGGAATCACCAGCGCCAACCTCGAATTGGCAAATGACATTGTGTTACACAATTTCAGCTTCGGCCTCGATCCAAAGCTGGTCCCTGACCCGATAACTTCCGAGATCTCCGACGCAAATGCTGCCCCGGTAGTTAAGGCGTCTGAGATACTGGCAGAGTTGATCCGCCGCGTACACGATGTCTTGAGTCCGTTAAACAAATCTTCAACGGAGAATGAGGTAATCGACATCCTCGCTGCCGATCTTATCGACGGATTCCTCGATGGCACGGGTACGGCGGAAGCGCGGCCTCTTACCGCTGCTGTCGCAAAAATATTAGAGGCGCAGGTTCTGGTCGAGGCGTTGACCAACAATCTGCAGGTAAACGGCATCTGGGCGACCAGCGCGATGGACAACGCGCTAAAACTTACAGCGCCCGGCAGCACGTTAACCACACCGGACGTTGATATTTCCGCAGCGATGCTCAACCAGACTGACGCCGCGTTAATGGCAATGAATTCGGTGATTTCCAGCGCCAATGTAGACGCTGTCCGGAAAATTATTGCCGATACAGTTCTAACGAGCCAGTCGAGTACGGCGTCACTGGACTCACTGGTAGTGAGTGTCAAACCGACTAGACTCGACCCAAGCTTAACTTACGACCTCTCTTCCGATTTCACGACCGCGCTGAACACCGTTACCACGGATTCGACATCCGTTACCGGAGTCAACAGTACTGCGAAAGGCCAGAAGGCAAGCTCGACGCCGAAGGTCAACCTGTCCAGCGCAGACTCCTCAGTGGTGCAGGGATCAGCCACGGTACTCACATGGGCCGCGTCGAACTCCGCCGCGTGCAGCGCTTCCGGCGGCTGGTCTGGTGCGAAGGCCACGTCCGGCAGCGAAAATACCGCGACCATTATGTCACGAACAGATTTTGTCCTGACATGTTACGGAACCAATGGCAGAATCGCGACTGCTTCGGTATCCGTTGATGTTACCGCGCCCCCGGCGCCAGTGAGCAGTGGCGGAGTCGTCGACGTAACGCCTACACCCGACACGGGCACGACTACTACTCCGAGCAGCGGCGGAACCGTCGAGGTCACTCCGATACCGGATACGGGCACTATTACCACGCCGAGCAACTTGATTATTCGCGTAAACGCTGGCGGCAGCGACTACACGGACACTGCGGGAAATCTGTGGAAGGCCGATTATGGATACAACACCGGAAGCGCATTTTCAGTGGCTGATCCAGTGGCCGGAACAGGTGATGACGTGCTCTACCAGAGCGAGCGCTGGGATGACCCGACCGGTGACGAGCTGGAGTACAAATTTACCGTACCGAACGGACACTATCTGGTGAACCTCCGTTTCATGGATCGGGCATCGCGTATCGGCTGGCGCGTGTTTGATGTGCAGATCGAGGGCCGGACGGCGCTTGATAAGCTGGATATCTACTCTGAAATCGGACAACTCGCCGCATTAACCAAGGGAGTGGCGGTCGACGTAACGGACGGACAGATGAATATCCGCTTCCTGCACGTGGTAGAGAACCCGAAAATTGATGCCATAGAGATTATTCAACTCGAGCAATTACCCACTACCACGACACAGACGGTAATCAGCCCGAATACAGGCATCGTGTCGGCCGCACCGGTAAAGCTGTCCTGGACATCCAACCCGTCGCTGGACAACGTGTTGGGCTACAGCGTGTACTATGGAGGCGACGAAAATTCTGTTAGTATTCCGCTTGGCGATATTCGTACTGACTCCGCGGGGTTCTCCCCCGCAGCGCCATCTGTGACATACACGCCCGAAACGGATTTGGGTCTTCAGGCAGGCAATCGCGTCTGCTTCAAGATTCGCGCATACAATGCCGATGGTTTATCAGGCTGGTCGACCCCGGCATGCAGCATGATTGCACAGGCAATATAAGAGGGAACGGAAATGACTAACCGTCATCGACCCATTGAAATGAAAATAACCAAGCAACCAAACTCGGTGAAGCACATCATGACTCGACACCACCAATATTTCCTGGCATTCGCGTTCCTGTTTACCACCAGTTTTTCGGCTGTTTCGTTCGCCGCTGCCCCGGTCGTCCCGGGTGGCCTGTGTATTGAAACGCCCGAAGGGATTCAGTGTGCGGTAGCCGCACCCGTCGTAGCGAGCCCAACTATCATCGCTCCAAAAACCGTGAATCCCCAAAATTTTCATCCGGGCAATTATATGGCAGTAGGATTGACGGAGGGAGCATTCTCTTTTGACCGGATTAAAGGTAACCCCGATTTTGTTGGTGTAAAAAAATACTATACCTGGAAAAATCTCGAGCCTGCAGAAGGCCAATATGATTTCTCACAAATGGCAAGCGATCTTGCCTACCTGCAATCCATAGGCAAACGCTTGTGGATCGAAATACGATGGACCACGTTTAATTCTGCTTACGGGCCCGAGACACCCACCTATATGTGGCGCAATTCGAAATATGGCTGCGATTCTGCCAACTATGGCAACTATTCACGCTCCGTACAGCAAGGCGGGTGGCTGTTATGCGCGTGGAACGCCAATGTACAGGCGAGGGTAGCCGCGCTGTTCAATGCCCTGGGCAGCCGCTTCAACGCCGAGCCCTATTTCGAAGGGCTTGACGTCGGCGAAACGTCGACTGGCTATCCCGGGGACACTAACGCTGCGGTATGGGGTTATAGCGCAACGAACGAAGCTAATGCCTTTAAGGCTAATGCTCTTGCGGCGAAACGCGCATTTCCGAGCAAAACCGTCATTCAGCAAATTAACTATGCTGCGTTTGATCTCACGGAATTTGCGGCATGGTTGGTTTCAAATGGCGTCGGACTTGGAGCCCCTGACACACAACCACAAAGGCCGACAAATTCTATAATGACCGTCGCCTACCCGCTCTTGCTCAAATACCATGACGCCGTTCCCGTGGCGCCCGAAGTTCAATGGAGCAATTATCTGGACAGTACTACGGCCGCGGGCGATAGTAATATCGCAGAAACGCTCCTTAAGGGCGCCATCAAGTACACAAATCCGCATTACCTGTTCTGGGAAAATAGAGACCCCTACATGATTGATATGGTGATTCCGTCAGTAAGAAACTACGGAATGCTTCCAGCCGCCAAAGCATTTTATGATTCTAATAAATAGTGAAACTGCGTCATCGGCGGTTTTCAAGATAGTTGTCACCGTTTCGATCATGGGGCCTGAGCCTGTGGGTCAGCCGATTTTCCCGGGTTGAGGCAGACACTCTGTGGCAGTGACCAGTTCCGGCTGTCACCACTCCATCGGCGCGGGTTGCGCGCACGTGCTGTCTCATAAACATCCATGCGCTGTTTCATAATCTCCTCTGCCTGCGCGGTATGGCGCTGTTCCGGTGTCACGAAGTTCAGCCCGCTGTGCCGGTGCCCGGTGTTGTACCACGCCTCGAAGCGCAGCATCCAGGCACGGGCCTTGTCCAGTGTGGCAAAGCCCTCACTCGGATATTCCGGCCGGTACTTGCACGTCCGGAACACGCTCTCCGCCAATTGTACAGGGTCGTTTCCGTGATGCCTGTCTCCTTCGATAACTCCGCCACCGATCGACTCTCCGGCGGCATCATTCGCTTCAACACAGTCTGCTTCAACTCCTCTGCGAATACCTCGACATCTCTCGTCACCTTCCGCCTCCCGCTCGCTCCAGAGATTACAGAAATCAGTGACAACTATTCTGACGCGGGGGGATCTGGAGCAGGAGCAGGCCGCCGGGCTTGAGCCAGCGCGTGAAGTTGGCGAGGACTTTCTCGGCACCATTGATATGCTCGAGGACGTAGGCATTATAAATCAGGTCGAAGGACTCCGATGGGAAGTCATGGATCAGGAGATCACCGACGATAGCTTCGTCGAGATCGCCAATGGTAGTCACTCTGGTTTTTAGCGCGTCAGGATCCAGATCAATGCCGGTGAGCTTGTACTTCGATATGATATGAAGTGGCCATTGCCGTCCGCAGCCAGCCTCAAGGATTGACAGAAACTCTCCTTTCGCGTTTATTATCTTTACGAGAAGAGAAATTTCATCTGCTTGTCGAGTAAAGATTTTCATAATGCCCAGTCATTTATCGAAAGCGATTGTTAGTTATTTCCCGAAGGTGAAAAACAATCAGAACCTCATCTGGATTCTCGGTTGTGGTGATTCACTCGCCAGATAATACTGACTTATAAACCTCCAAAGTTTTCTTCGTAACTATTTCCCAATCATACTTATCCCGCAACCACGCGCGAGTGGTTTCATGCGCAATATTTGATTGCTGAACGGAGGAAAACCGCTTTATAAGCTCCTCAAGTTCAGAAATATTCCCCAACGGAAAATAATTCTCTTTCGGCAACCCGATTTCCAGGTTAGCGGGAATATCGCTGGCGATAACAGGAATTCCATAACTTAACGCCTCCAGCATCGCAATAGGCAGCCCCTCATGCGACGAAGGAAGGACGAAAAGGCCGGCATGTGCGTAAAGTTCGCGTAGTGCCAGGCCGCTCTGATAGCCAGTGAGTACAATGCACGGAACCCTGGCCGCCTCGGCGCGCATTGTTCTTGAATATTCGTCCGGGTGATCCGCGTCGCCCACCAATACAAGCTTCCATCCAGCAAGGCTGGCGTTACTGAAGGCACGCATCAGATCCAGATGCCTTTTCTCCGGAACGAAACGACTTACCAGGAGAATATATCGCTGTCTTTCGATACTATATTTATTCAGGACATTCGTGGTCTCGGGAATCTCGGGCAAATCAACACCGTTGGGAATGACGACCGAGTCAACGCCGTGTTGCTCTTTAACAAGCCCGCTGATGACCTCGGAAATCGCGATACGCTGATTGGCATAACGCATTCCCCATTTCTCACCCAGACGCAACAACCCTCGCGCGAAGCGACCCCACTTTTCGCGATCATAATCCGGGCCATGATGCGTCACGATCACTCGCAGCCCCAACAATCTGGCCAATGGCGTCATGATTGCCGGCCCTATGGCATGAATATGCAGAACATCCGGCCGGGAAACCGTCGCGTAAAGTACTCCCAGAAAGGTGTGAACAAAGGCCTCGATACCGTTTATACGCGGCGCCCACAATCGTATAAACCTGACCCCGCTCCATTCCCGCGTTTCACGGGGCATGTAAGGTGACCGGACGATCACGTCAACCTCGCAACCCAGACGGACCAACAACGGATATAGATGCTCCGCATGTTTTTCGACGCCACCCTGTACATCCGGAAATCCGCGCAATCCCAGCGCCATTACCCTCACGTCCGCGCACCCGCGACGCCCAGCTCACCGTATATCTCCAGCATGCGGCCGAGGTAGTGTTTCTCGCCAAATTCTTTCTCCATCCATGATCGTCCATAGTGGCCCATATCCGATATCTGCGTGTCTTTGTATGCGGAAAACCCGGCCAGGACCGCGGCCAGCCCCTCTACAGACCCGGACTCAAAAGTCACCCCGGACTTCCCCTCATGAATCAATTCCGGAATTCCGCCGATGGAGGCACCGATTACGGGCTTGCCCAACGCGTAAGCTTCCAGAACCGACATGGGCGCATTTTCGTACCATTCCGATGGCAGCACGACGGCCCTCGCCGAGCGAACCACATCATGCAAGGGCGCTCCGCTCAAATATCCGAGAAACTCGATATCGCCCCCTGAGCGCGCGGCAGAATTACGCAATAGGCTCTCTTCCGGCCCCGTACCAACAATACGTAACGGCACTCCCGCCATAGCAGCAGCCTTGATCAACGTTGCCACCCCCTTCTCCGGTCCTAACCTGCCGAAATACACGAACGACCTGCCCGAGCGATACTCTGGCTCAAAAGCGCCGATATGAATGAAATTTGGCACGTACTCAAAACGCTCGCGATCCCATCCCCACTCAACAAACTTGTTAATGTAAAACCGGCTTGGCACTATGAACCGGTCAACGCATTTTTTGTAACTGCCGAGCATAGTACTTACCGCGGCTTCAATCGCGACCAGCATGCTAAGCGCATAAGACTGCTTCACACATCGATGAACGACGACATTGTAAACTCTGCCGCCCTTGCATCGTTCACAGATACCATCATGGGTAAGCATCTTGTAGGCTGGACAGGCCAGCTTCAAATCATGAAGCGTCAATACCACCGGAACACCTTTTCTCTTCAAAAGGCCAAGTATGGACGGAGAAATATGATGGTAGATGTTATGCAGATGGCAGATATCCGGCATGGCCCGGGTTAACAACCGCGAGAGGTTACGCCGGGCCTCCAGAGAATATACCGTCTTCGGAACACGCCGGAGCTTGCCCAGGATATTGTATTGCTCCCCATATTCGATTTCGTCTACGAAATACTCTGACCAGGGCGTTTCAATATTCTTTGGATGATGCATGGCAAACGGAACTACCTGCCATCCGCTATGCTCGAACAGCTTGTTATGCTCGAGAAATACAACCTCTGCTCCGCCACGGGGATAATAATAGTTGTTAACAGACAGCAATGTGGGCATTACTCTTAGCCTTCTAACCTTTTTCGCAGGTACACCTGCTAACTATGCAAGGTTGTTCTTACAGGGTTATATTGCGCCCACCGACGTTCCGCGGAGATGTATCCCGACATATGTGCGAACAGGAAAACCAATACGTTGGAGTAAAACAGATTCAAATACGGCACGGTAAGCAGCACGATGACCAACACGCCGAACCAACCGGCTGCCAATACGCCCAGTGTATTTTTTTCTTTCCCGATCTTATAGGTGTCATACATTAGAAGCATCAGAAATGTAAACAAAATAATTAGGCCACCAACGCCGACTTCCCATAGTAAAAAGCTAGACAACGTTTCGCTGCTAATTTTTCCGATGCGGCCAGAATACGTGCCCGAGAACACGTTAATAATCGACGGCGACGCGTTACCCACCCCTAAACCCATCCACAACTTCAGGGGGTTATCCGAAAGATTTTTTAAAGGCAGCAACAGCTTTTCTACTCGCCCTCCACCTTCATCCGGCTTAATCAGCTCCTCTGGCAGCTGCAATCCGCTTCCTATCCTGTTTCTCTCCAGCAAATTTCCCCGGGTTGCGTTCGATTCACTGTATAAATAGCTGCCTGCCTCCTTATCAACGAATTCACCGATCCCTCTCGCCCCCCATATACTACCTGCATAATCGTAAATGACCACAAAGCCCGTGGTTAACAAAATCCCCAACACAGGAATTGCCACTAATTGCGCCATCGACAGACGATTTGAGGCAACAATATAGGGAACCACAATCGCCAGCGGTAACAACAGCAATGTTACTTTGGTTTCATTAATCGTCGTTGGCAAGAATAGTGCTAACGTAAATAGCAACATCTGCGGAAATCGCAGGCGGCCTCTGACATAAAATGCTATCACTACCGCAATCACCGAAAGCAAGAAAATTGAAAGTACCCCGGAAGCGCTTTCTCCGAGCGTTCCCGTCACAAAGTCCCCGGTCGCGGCGTCCCTGTATTGAACAAATCTTTGAAAAAACGCCAGTGGTGATTGCATTAATCCCAGAATCAATATTAGCTTGATCTGCCCGCTGATTTCCTCTTCAGAAAATCGGTACACTGCGGGCAGTAAAAAAAGCGGGATCCATTTCAGGTAAGGTCGCAATCCGGTGACAATCGTGCCGGGATCTACTGTATTTAAAATCATCCCCGATACCGCGTGCAGCACTGCTATCGCCCCTAACATCAGATATTTTGGACTCACACATAGAGAGTGATTTACTGCGATCCTCGCCAGAATTACGACGAGGACAATACCGGACAGAACCTCCGGAACCAGATTAAAGGCACGGTGAATGCCTGATGCGAGATACGATGAGAAAAATACCGCGAGAATTATCGAATATACTAACTTGTTCATCTCAACACGTCACGACGGTTCCCGAAGATATCTGCCGCCAAGATAATCGGCGAAGTGACGTCCCTGGGTTGTCCAGTCGTACGTGTCCCGCATAAAATCACGCGCCGCTCTCGCCGCGTCGGCAAGCTGACTCCGATGATCGAACGCATATTCGATAGCCTCTCGAATATCACTGGCCTCGCATCCCTTCGTCCACACCACAAAATCCTTCCCATCGGCGACATCCTTATGGGCTGGAATCGGGGTCAGAATAACAGGCTTCTCACATGCCATATATTCAAACACCTTAAGCGGGCTTGAAACGTTCCACTCGAGCAGATCCGGTAGCGGACAAATACAACAATCGGCCTGTGCGATTCTATTTGGAATATCTTCATACGGAACGTACCCGACAAGCGTGACGCTATCGGCGACTCCGTGCCGACGAACGATATCCTGCAGCGCGATCTTTCCTGAATCCGGCCCCACAATCACAAACCGTATATGGCCTCGATAAGCCGGCGACAGCAGCGACATCGCTTCAATGACCTTATCTATTCCACGAGTTCCATAAATACTTCCGTGGTAAAACACCGTGAATAGTTCTCTGCTTATTCCACGACCCGGCGCTTCCACAGATCGGAAGACGCTCATATTCACGCTGGACTGCCAGATGACATAATCATCGAATACGGCACGAAACTCCTGCTCTATTGCGGATTTCAATCGTTCAGTGATAAACGAATAGCTCGACGCATATTTTCGCAATTGTCCGATCGTAAAAGTCCAGAATACCCAATGATCTACCTTTCCTTTGAAAGAGCTTAGCGCTCTCAACGGCAGTGTCCGCACATCGAGATGCAGTTTATGGAAGCCGCGTCTCTTTAGGCTGGGGGCAATAAGCAACGATTCCGGTTTTAATATAATAATATCGTCTCTGCTGGCATTCCTAACTACCCATGAGAGCATCCTGATCAATAACGCTATACGAAAGATAAACGGAATGTCCCATACCCGCAGCGATACAACATCCAGATGTTCATTCTCATATGGTGCTTTTTCATAGCCTGTGACAAGCGTAACGTCGAACCCATGCGCCTGAAGTACCTTCGACATTTCGATCCACGGACTTTTATTTGGCTTGGTGTCGAATCGATCTGCGTCCAACCATATGATTCGCCGTTTATCGGGTTTCTCCACGCGCATCATCCGACTAATTCCTTCACGACGCTCTCAATATTCTTTTCCGAATGATTTTCTATCGCATAATCTCTTGCGGCATTTCCCATCGACTGGCGAAGTTGCTTGTCTCCAATCAGTTTCTCAAGGTCCCGGCAAAGGGCGGCGAATGATCCTGAGCGGTACCCGATGCTGCGGGATGACAGGATATTATCGGGATCGACATCAAGACTAACCACCGGAACCTCGCGCATCCATGCTTGAATAAAAGTGTTAGGAAAGCCTTCGTAACTGCTAGTGTTCACGAATATATGCGATTGTGCCAGGATAGCGTTTACCTCTTCCTGGGTTCGTTCTCCGACGTAATCAAGCGATTGTACATCCTTGATTTCCTCGATAACCTGCTTGCACCATAACGAGTTTTCTGCGCGGCCAATCATAATAAATTTCACGTCGACATCTGACTGATATTTTCTGGCGAGATCGATGAATAACCCCGGTCTCTTCATCGGCTTTAAATTGGACACCCATACTACCTTGACAGGGGTATCCTGTTTTTTCGGCTCGACGGGTACCGGCTGGAAGTTCGGAACGATCCGCGCGGCGGTAACTCCGTAGTGCTTTTGAAGCAACCCTGCTTGTTGTTCCGTCTGTGCAATAATGCTGGTGCTGTTACGAATGCCGTACTCCAGCGCCTTCTTTTCTATATACCGCGATACGGTATTCGAAGACCTGTTTTTGTCCATTCGAAACGGCAATACATTCATCTCACTCGATATATGCCACACCAACTTGCAGTTATTTCTTTTGGCATAGTAAGCCGCTATTCCTGTATACGCACCGCCGACGCGCTGATAAATAACGTGCGGTCGTATTTTATGCAGCGCAGCTAACAATGGTCGTGCATCAAGCAAATTACCAACACGGCTGGAAAAGGGACTGACATTAATCTGCTCCACTTTGTACCCAGTCGGTTGGAACCCCGGATCGGCCTGCCGAGCAACGTAGGTGATATCAAATCGTGTCTGAGCCACAAGTACATCCAGCAATAGTGATATCTGCTGCTCCGACCCGCCAAAACCACCTGTCCAATGACACGGAGACACAATACACAATCGCCTCTCGCCAGACCTCACGGATAGCTTCTCCTTAAGTACCTATTTGCCGGTTGAATAAATGCCATTAGGCTTTGAACGGTGTCTGCGAAGATACCTAAGCGGGCAGGTTTCAGCGACTAACCGGGTCCGGGCGAGCCAGAACCGAACATCGCTGCAAGCCGCTAATTTGAAACTTTATGTGGAAAATTATACTACACAGACACTCTTTGTTTATACTTATAAACAACGGCTTACAGTCATTCGGGGCAGCCGGCAGCCGGGCCAAGATGGGCGCCAAGGCCTTAATCCTAAAGAACCCCTGATGTGTCGTCATTCCTGCCCCCCGCCTGCGCGGGGCAGGCTGCGCGCAGCGGAGAGCCGGAATCCAGTGCTACAAATTCAACGGTTTACTGGATTCCCGCTTTCGCGGGAGTGACAATATCAGAATAAATGAAAGCTTCCCTAAAGAACTCCACCGAAGTGACGGCCATTTTCCGTGGACAGCGGGTTCGATATGCCGATAACTGTATTGTCGATCTTGTTGGCTGACACGAAGATTGCGATGCGACGTAGCGTCACATTGCTCCACTTATTGATCTCCTAATGCAGTCATGGAGAACGCGCTCGCGTCGCTGTCCAATATCTCGTGCATTCGACGAATAATGTATACGCGGAACGCCAACAGATAAGGATCCAATAACATACCCTGACTCCTGATAGAGAGCATCGCCCTGATCCGCCGAATAATTCTCTCCCCTTTGTTGATCGATAGCCTCCCCGGCAAAGCGGTTTCATTCGCCAACAGCTCGAGAGCGAACCGGCTAAGGATGTCGATACGCTTACTCCCGGCACGCTCCTGACGCAGGCCATTGCGAATGGCAGACGCGACCGTGTCGCTGCGTAGAATATCGTCTCGCGATTCGATCGCAGCACCTGTCGCGTACCGGATACCCGGCCCATTCTGCGTGACCATGTGTTTAAACAAGCTCTTATTCGTCCGCAAACTATCCGGCATACATCGTACCTGTGTAATGATTTTCCTGGACAGCAGCGGTGCGCTGATTTCGACATAAGAGAGCTTGAGATCGCTGAGCGCAGCAAATACAAAAGGAAACTCGAATAACGTATTTGCCCTGTCCCGCCATGTTTCGCGACTTTCATCCGGTTGTCTTTCAATACTACGTGGCCATACCTGAATGCCCGCCCCGCATTCCTCTTGAAGCATCCCGACATTTTCGAAATCGGATAGCACCTGCATGCCCATGTTTTTATAGACCTGCCGATCACTCCGTATAGCGCGACATCCGAAAGCCTCATCGCCACGGATAATTCCTTGATAACCCCTTTCATATAGAGCTTTCCAAATCGCGAATCCGTCCATATATCCGGAGATGTGGTCAATTCTCCCTTCGCCAGCGACTAGAAATCGCGTAAAGAGATATTCCACATTCTCATCGGACAAGTCCGTATAGAAGTACTGATGAGGAACGCGATAATGACTAGCCAGATCCCTCGCCACACATGCATCGCCGTTTTCATCTGACAGCGCCGCCTTGACGCCCCATGTGACTGTCTTCAGACCAGGCCTGTCCTTCAACATCTGGAGTATCGCCCGGCTATCGTAACCGCCGGACAGTGGTAGTACCCATCGGTCAAAATCCAGATCCAGCCCATCAAAAGTGTTCTGGATTGAGTCTCTGAGACGTTGCTCATGCTCATTCTTCGAGCTGTTATCCGCACGGAAAGCAACCGGCGCTCTGTCGAGCTTGAGCTCCCAGCTCTCCCTATCCAGTATGAGGCGCGCATCCCCTGGAAGACACCGTATTCTTTTGTCCCAGGATAGCTCGGGCCCCAAAGTACCGGACGACAGCATCCAGGGGTAGGCAGTTTCGTTTGGTTGGTAGCTTTGCAGAAAATAAACGATGGCCCGCTGCGAGGTAGCGGCGATAAACAAGTCATCAGTCTTTACATACCAGATCGTACGCGACGCAAGGATATCCGTCAGAAGCTCGACCGTCTTCTCACCCCCCCGAAACAACGCGTAGCTGCCATCCGGCGCGTCCGATTCCGGCCGCCACCAGTCGGGGCTGTAACCGAACAATGTCCCCATGCAAACACTGCATCCCTGGATCCTTAAAGAGTCTGTTGGATTAATAATCCCAAGCAGGATGCCGTCACCTTCAATAACCGTGGGCGGTACCGGCTTAATATTATCCGGCGTCAATCGCGCCGATAGCGCCGTGATGTGGCGTCCGTCAAACTTGACCGGCGCCCCGATTCGTGTCGTGACAAACACCGCTTTCGACATAAAACTCCCCCACGCTCAGATTCCCCCTCGGCACCAAAGGTATCGACAACCGCGAGGTATTCTGAAACATCGACGGCTAGGTCTTGAGAGACTTCGCTGTTTTGTCTACGACTAGAGCGCCTGCATCTTCACACAACATGCGATCCATCTCGCAAATTATGTACGCCCGAAACGCCAGCTTGTATAAATCCAGCTCGATACTCGACGACGAGCGCCAAAGACAGGCTACAACGGGCCTTACCGTATCGATAGCCTTTTTGGGCAGAATATTCTTGAGGATCGCCTTCATATTCGTATTAGCAGGCCTATAGGGGGAGGCCAGCTGACCGTCGCCGAAAATATGTTTTTTTAACAGCTGAATTAAAACGGGGGGAAACAGCTTCTCGGCGCGCGCGCTGAGTAGCGTCCCCATGATATGGTCGATCACTCTCGTATCTTTCAAGATATTTGACGACATTTCTATTGCCGGATATTCCGCAAACCGAATGTCCCTGTTTGCAGCGACAACGATTTTCTTGAACAACATTCTGTCTGTCCGGAGACGATCCGGCATTTTTCGAACAGCGCGAACTATCCGCCTGGACAATAGTGGGTTAATAATTTCGACGTAAGAGTTTTTCAAATCATTGAGAGCCGCCATCACCACGGGTATGCGGAAACTTTGATATAAACGATCTCGCCATGCCTCTAACGACTCATTCTCCCGTTTATCAAATATCTTTGGAAGGTGCTGTTCAAACTGCTCATGAAACGGAACCTTTCCAAGGTTCCGATAATCGCTCAAAAGTAACAACTCAACGGCACGCCTTACGTCGATCGGATTTGCTACAGGTATCCAGCCGAATACTGAATCTCCGCGAATTACGCCGTAATTACCAGACTCAACAAGATGCTTCCATATCGAAAACCCATCCATGTATCCCGATATGTGATCCACGCGACCTTCGCCCGCAACAAGAAATCGCTTGAATATTTCATTCACAGGCTCATCAGATAAATCCGTTTCCAAATATTCATGAGGTATCCCGTACTTCTGTGCGAGATCGCGCGCGACACAGGCATCACTTTTCTTGTTATGGAGTGCGGACCGCAGGCCCCATGTGATTGCTTTCAGCCCTGACCGATCCGTCAGCATCTGCAGGATCGCGCGGCTGTCATAACCGCCCGACAACGGCAATATCCATTTGTCTAATTCCATATCTAGATGATCAAATGTATCAGTTATCGCTTTCCGCAGGTTTCTTTCGTGATCTCTATCAGAAAGTTTCTCGGCAGAAAAGTAAACCGTCTCGGTTGATAGCTTGGTCGTCCACTCACGTCGGTCCAACATCAGGCGCGCATCGACTGGAACGCCTTGAACTCGCCTATCCCACGACAATCCGGAACCGAGAGTTCCTGACGACAACATCCATGTATAAACGCTGGTGTTCGGCTCGTAGCTTTGAAGCAAATAAACGATGGCGCGTTGCGACGTGGAGGCGATAAACAGTTCATCCGTTTTCGCATACCAGATCGTCCGAGACGCAACGGCATCGCTCACCAGTTCTACTTGGTATTCGCCACTTCGAAACAATGCGTAGTTACCGTCTGGCGCATCGGCTCCGGGCATCCACCAATCATCAGCAGCGCCAAAAAATGTTCCCAGACAAACGCTACAACGCTTAATTGGCAACGACGCGACAGGATTTACTATACCGATCACTATGCCATCGCCCATAAGTACCATAGGCGGACGAGCGGAGATATTATCCGGGGTCAGCCTTTTAGATATTTCATTGATCGTTTTTGCCCCCCGAGGAAATTGATCCGCCGATCGAGAGCACACAAGTACCAGTTTAGACATTACGTAACATCGAACACCTGATAATTATCGTTGAATTGCTCTATCGCCTTTTAGGTAATCATTTCGCCTTCGCCTTTGATCCACTTCTGATACCACATCTGAAACACCAGAATCGTCCACACGATGTTGTATTCGGAACCGTCCTTGAGATATCTGTTCTTCAGGTATGTCACATATCCTGTATCAAAAAGTCCATGATCGTTCAGTCGCGGCTCATCAAGGTAATACGAAAGTAGTTTCGACAGATCCCCTCGCAGCCACTTATTGACGGGAATGCCAAACCCCTTCTTAGGTCTGTTCATCAGAGGCTCTGGAACGTGTCTATGTACAATTTTCTTTAGAATCTTTTTCCGGCTTCCGCGATCATATTTGTACGACAACGGCAAGCGTGCCGCCAGCTCTATGATTCTATGATCCAGAAGCGGCTCTCGGCCTTCCAGACTGACTGACATCGTAGCCCTGTCCACCTTGGTTAAGATGTCATCGACCATATAGTTCTGATAGTCGATCGCCAGACTCTTGGTGATATCATCGATACCGCCGCTTAATTTGGTGGCGTTATTAAAGAACGCGTTTTTTGTATCTACCGTTGTATTGAGTAATCGATAGATCCGGTAATCCGTGCATCTCCCTTGTAGAAAGATATCGATTAACTGATCGACAGAGCAGCGCGATCTGAGCTTCCAGAATTGGTTTAATAGAATCTGAACCTGCTTGTTGTAACCACGGTACGATTTGGAGACGTTCGATAAATAACCTGTAGATGCGTTAAATGATCGCCTTAGCCAGGGCGGATACCTGAGTATCTTACGGTAGTCGTCAACATATTCTTCTGTATGGTCATATCCGACGAAGGTCTCATCTCCGCCATCAGCCGACAATGCCACCGTTACGTTCTCCCTCGCCATACGACTAACAAGCATCGTTGGTATGGCAGAGGTATCGATAAACGGCTCATCATAGTAATATGGCAGCGTCGACACGATCTCTTTTGCGTCCGCCTCGGAACAGTAATATTCGGTATGATCAGTACCTAGATACTCAGCGATGGCCTTCGCCTCGTTCGCTTCGTTGTGGCGCTTATCGTCAAATCCAATCGTAAAGGTCTTCAGCCGATCCGTCATGTCGGTCTGCAACAACGCAGTCACCGCGGTACTGTCATAACCACTACTGAGAAAAACCCCCACCGGTACGTCTGCGACCATGCGATACCGAAAGGCCGATACCAGCAACTTTTCCATTTCATCAACCGCGTCGGGCTCCGAAATGTCGAGCTGCGGCATATTGTAATAATCGATAACATCCCAGTATTTTTCTTCTTTCAGGTCCCGGGAGTTCAAATCGATCGTTAAGTAATGGCCCGGCTTGAGCTTGTAGGTATTCTTGAAGATCGTGTACGGAGCAGGCACGTATCCGAACCTGAAATACAACGGCAACGAGTCAGCGTCGATTTCTTTTTCAAATGCCGCGGTTTGATGAAAAGCCTTGAGCTCCGATGCGAACAGAAATAGCCCGTCTTTATAGCTGTAATAGAGAGGCTTTACGCCCGCCCGGTCCCGGAAAAGATACAGCTTCTCTTTCTTTTTGTCGTAGATGATGAATACGAACATGCCGATCAGCTTATGTACCGCGTCGACCCCCCATTTTATATACGCCTTCAACAACACCTCAGTGTCGGAGGAAGTGAAAAACTTAAATCCCTGCTTTTTAAGCTCTTCCCGTATTTCAACGTAGTTATATATTTCGCCATTAAACGCGATTACGTAGTCGCCGCTCTCATCCTTCAACGGCTGTGCAGCACCGGCGGACAAATCGATAATCGACAATCTCCGGTGCCCCAAACCGATATGTGCGTTGCCCACTGGGTAGAATTCATAACCGGAACCGTCGGGCCCGCGATGCCACAAAACATCGGTCATGCGCCTTAGCTCGTCACGAGTCAGGCGTTTTCGGAAATCACAGAAACCGGCTATACCGCACACAGACAATCCCTTTCAAATATTGACAATACCGGCACTCCGGACTATCCGAAGCGACATGAGAGCGCCCGCAATATCGCTCAAAAACCAGACGCCTCCATAGGCGAAATTCCGGAACTAACACTACTTACGCCTCTGGCATTCGATGGCATCCCGGTAGACATCCACATATTGACGAGCAACGTTTACCCAATCGTATTGGGATGCCACAGCCCGCGCTGCCGTAACCATGTCGCTCCGAACATCACGACGCGCAAACACCTTTAAGACCGCATCGGCCAACTCTGCTTCATTCGAGGGCACGACCAGATACCCGTTCTTACCGTCGCTGACAACATCCTTGTTTCCGGAAATATTAGTGGCCACGACGGGGAGCCCTGCTCCCATCGCTTCAAGTACCGCCAGTGACAGCCCTTCGGAATTGTCATCGGTGCCCGCGGATACATAAAGTTCGCTGCTGCACAATAATTCGGCAAGATAATCCGGCTCAGCTTGCTGAAGCGATGTTTTTGTTACGCGATTTAGAATATTTTGCGACGGGTTAATTCCCCCGGTAAGAATAACCTTGCCTTCCATGCCGACCTCTTTAATGAGGGGCCTTAACACTTCTGTCTTCTCACCAACGATCACCAATCTTGCATGCTGGTCTTGCGCGAGGATTCGTGGCATCGCCCGAACCAAGTACTCCTGCCCTTTGCGCGGATTATAACGTCCTATCGTCACTATCAGACGCGCGTCCTGTTCTACTTTGAGCCACTCACGCACATTCAGTGTGGCTGCTTGACCGAATCGTTTTAAATCCACGCCGTTCGGCACCAGCCGGATTTTATCAGCAGCGGCTCCTGCCTCCATTAATACATCTCGTATCTTCGTACTGATCGCGGTAATACGTTCTGCGGTTTTCAACGCCAGAACAATTTTCTGTCTGAGGCCCGGATCGAGCATGAGACCGTAGCCTATCTCCGGAATCGTCTGTATGTCCTCCCCGTGCGGCGTAATAACCAGCGGAATACTCCTGGTTCGCTTTAAGCGCGCGGCGGTGTACCCGGTCGGATAGGTGTTGTGCGCGTGAACGACATCACAGGACCAAAGCGCAGTATCCAGCGCCAGATGCGCCATTGATACCTGCTCAGGGAACATGCCCCTGAGCGTTGGCCATCGATGGACAGGGTAGTTAAACCGCAGCTGGCGGTGCTTCCAGAACCCCGCGGGGCCGACAACCCTGGCCTTGTGTCCAAGCGTTAATAATGCATCCGCCAGATAGTGGATGACGAACTCCCTTCCTCCCAGGGCCGGAAGAAAACTATTCACATATAAAACAATATTGAGTTGACTGCCGTTCATTGGTACGTCCTTTCACGCCGCGCTCGATAATGACACGTGAACAAACTAAATTAACCTGCCATATAGCGTCGTAACCTGACCGGCAACTCGCTCCCAACTGAGCGCAAGCGCTCGTTCGCGGGCAGCACGCCCCATATCCATTCGTCGAGAATCGTTACCGTACAGGTAGTTTATTCCATCAACAAACGAAGAGACGTCCCCTCGTTTCGTCAGAATAGCCGCGGACTCGTCCACGTAATCGCGTATCCCGACAAAATCGGTTGTTATTGTCGGCAGTCCACACGCCATCGCCTCAAGCAGCGCATTATTAGTAGTTGCATCCGTTATCGGCATGACAAACAGCTGCGACGATTGATACAACTCCAATAGCTCCTTGTCACTTATCCCATTCAAAATCGTCACATTGTCGAGCCCGGCGAAACGATCGTGTTCGGATGGTGACGTTACGACAACGAACTCTATTTCCTTACCGCGCAAAATCTTGGCCGCCGCTGCAAAAACGTCAAAATCCCTGAGATGCGACCCCACAAACAGGCAGCGAAACTTGTTGCTCTTGGCAGGGGTCGTGGGTGGCTGGAAGTATTGAACGTCGACTCCATGTGGAATGTAGTGAATCCGATCCTGGCCTACGAGATCTGAAAATATATCCCGCTGCACCGTGGATACTACGACTACCGCGTCCAGTCGTTTGATCGGCCTAGTGTCAAAAACGATTCTACGAAACTTTTCCTGAGGCAAATGGTACGTACAAACTATCGGCTTCGGTTTGGAAAACTTCTTTAAATGCCCCAGATAGCAATATGAATTCTCCCCGTAGAGAAAATGAAACACCTGTCCCGCCTCTCGCCACCATCGTGCGCCAGCCGCCAACTCACAGATCAAATTACCCCGCTGGTACCACTGCGACCCGGCCTTCTTGATAAGCGGCTTTAATACTTTTGCCACGGCCCGTTGATTAAAAGACCAGTTGACTGGTGGTCTAATGACGTTACAAGGAAGGTAATCAACCAGCCGGTCATAGCCGGACGGTCCTGCATGACCGCTCATCCGCATCGAGATTACAACTGCCGAGGGTTCAGCGCGTTGTGGCCTGGCGGGCAATTCATCGCCACTCCGTTCGAAAGTCATTGTCTTAGAATCGGCATATAAACATTGTCAGCCAATGGTCCGTACGATCCGGACCAACGGCCGAGAAAACCCGTGACATACTGCTCGCCAGATCCCGACCAAAACCGCGCGGACCTTGCGAGGGGCCGCAAATACATCACGCATTACGAGACCAGCCTGGAAACGAGCCCGTTATGCGCATGCGGTTTAATCTTCCTCCAGTTTTTGTGGTACCAGTCGACTATCAGCTCCCTGACCATCGCAACCGACCCCTGGGTTATTGAGCTACAAACCGGCGCCACATCCTCCAACAGAAACGGCAGCTCCAGAATCTGCGAGTACTGAAAATATTGATCCGGATTTTTTTCAATATCCTCCACGGCGTCCTCCAGCGTGCGTGCAATGGACTCACGGTCGCTGCCGGGCCCTTTCGTGACCATGGCGAGATAAACGACGCCGGACCACAACATCTTGGTACCGCCTTGCAATCTATGTATGAGGTCGATGAAGACCTTATCGTTTCTGGCAAGAATTTCGTTGACGCGATCAACATATATCTGCGGATCAATGCCAGCGCTGACGAGCCACTTCACCGTGAACGACAGAATAAACGGCAAATCTTCCAGATCTCCGCGATCATGCTGAAGAAATATACCCTGCGCGGCCCCTGTCTCCTTCAGGTTACGTCGCCGCCATAGCCAACGCCCCATGACGATATTTTTTGCCACCTTGAAACACGCGAACACCCGGATGATTTCGTCCTCCAGCTCAGCAAATACAGGCTGAAGCACATCCTTCCTGAATGCAGCAAATGCGTGAGGATTATCCTGTACCTGAATCAACGCCACGAGAATATCCCGAAAATCGGGATTTTCCACAACACCGGCTCGCAAGAACGCTACCGCTGAATTTACATTGTCGCTTAATAGCTGCGCTGACGTGGCATTCGAATCAGCGTCGCTTCGGCCGTACAATGTCATCAATTCATCAACGACCCGCGAATCAAGAAACCGGCGGTCAAGTTTCGAAATAGCACGAAATCGCGTAATTGCTTCCGCCTCTTTTCGCTCTCCCGCCTCGGTCAGATACCCGCCAATCGCGTGATACAGACAGAGCTTGCTCAGCAAATCGGCGCCCGTTTCCGAAAGGGCAACCGATCCACCAACAAGAGCCTTTGCCAGCGTCCCAACATCGATCAAATGCTCGACCAGCCGGGGATCTTCCGACTGCTTTTTCATTAAGACATTGAAGTCGTTGTCATGCAGCGCAGGATATGTCCCGTTGACGATACGCAGCCCTCTCTTGTTACGCCGAATGGACAACTTTTCCTTTATGTTATAGGCAAAGACCAATCCGAAATCTGAATTTGCGCTGACATCGGGACTTTTCTCAACGAATGTCGTCGGATCAGCGACCAATGCCTTGGGCCCTCCTTCAATAAACGCCTCGTAGCGCTTCGATCCGGAGAATAATCGATAAAGATTTGGCAAATGCCGGACCTCCTCAATCGGCATGACAACGGCCGTGTTGGTCATCGCATTGTCGATAACGACATGGTTTCGAAGACCGATTATCTCGATCGGCAGGTCATCCGAAATCACCAGGTTATCGGCACAGGAAAGCAGCGTCACCTTTTCCGGCTGACCCAGGCAAACATTTCCATCGCCGCGATCGAATCTGTTGTGTCCCTGATAAAACCGTTTTACGCTTGTTCCCGGGACACCAAAATCCTCGAAGCGTGCTTCAGGATCGAGAATCGACGTCGCCAGTCTGACTTGACCATCGTCGTCCCGTTTCCATGGCGCGGCGCGGGAAAGAAGATTCTCAGCGAGATTTCCGGACTGCGGCTTGCCAGGCACCAACCTTCGATAGTAGGACTCGTTGAATACAATCGCACCGCATTCCCACGCGAGGCTTCCAGGCGCATTTCTGACTTCTTCAAAATCTTCCTGACCGGGCTTTTCAATAAACCGGGGGACCTCATAGGACCGATAGGAGTGCAATTTTCTGGTATATAAGTGGTGCCCGAATCGAATATCGATAGCCGCGCTCTTGTCCGCGGGTTTCCCTATGCTGACTATGCAACTGTTCTCTCGCGCGGTAATCAAGGCGCAGGCTACTGCATGCTGAAATCGCGCATAGGGGGCGATCACATTATCGCCCATGGAAATAATTACCAGGCGATTTTGCTGATCACCGTCGATGGGCAGACCATCCAGCGCAAGGCCCACCGCCGGGATAGTTCCCTTGGGTTCCTTTTCAATAACGCAGTTCTCTATCGGAACCCCTTCTTGCCCCGCCTGATCGGACACTTTATCCAGCGCGTTTGCACTGCACAGAATAAATATGCGATCCGGCCTGATGAAGTAATCGTGTGTGAATCGTCGTATGGTCTCCTGCAATAACGAACGGTCGCCAAGCAAGGAATAGGACACCGGCTTCGGACGATTTTCGCAGGAGATAGGCCAAACCCTCGACCCGATCCCGCCGGCCAGTATCGCCACATAGGTATCGCTCAGAATTGACGACAGGTAGTATTTACTCAGACCACGCAAACAGAACATGTTGGTCCAGTAGCTTTGCGTGTCGGCCTCCAGCTTGCCCTGAAATTCCCTCTCGTAGAAACCATACTGAAAATAGCCATCGCCGCCCTTTTTCATCTCGAGCAGCTTGGCCGCCAACCGGTCCAACACCGGCTGCCAGGCAGAATCGAGTCGCCCCATCTGCATCAGATCGGCGGCAAGGGCCAGAACCTGGGAAAGCGCATCTGTTCGGAAACGCGCCAGCGGGACGTCTTCCGACGAGTCGATGACCTGAGGAATCTCACCCTCTTTACAGTGCCCCAGCGCCCACTCGGTCGCTCGCCGGGCCGACTCGATAAGAACGTCGTTATTGGTCTTGCGCCCCACATGTAACAGGCCCTCGGTAGCATAGCAATGGGGATGCAATTCGGTTCGACCGCTGGATGTCTCGAAGTTGCCCCGTAGCGACTGGAACTGCAGCACGTTCCGACAGATGGATTCGGCGGCGGAGAAGTATTTCTCCTGATTCGTGGCTTCGTACAGATCGATAAGTGCTTCGGCGACTTTGGAATGAAATGCGCCAAAGCGCCTCGACCACTTGGCCCGCTCGGCGGGTACCGGTTCACCCTTGGCGGCATCATAGATGGCGTCGACCTCGCCTTTCGGGCTGATGACCCGCTCTACCAGGTAATCGCCCATGCGAATGGCAGAACGTAGTACCGGTTCGTCACCGGCAAACCGGTAGAGCGCCACCATGCCACGCAAACAGATCGCGACATCGAAGGAGAATATCCGTCGCCCGGCAAACGACTTGTCGGCAAGGTCCGGCTCGCCATCCCGCTCAAAATAGTACCGGGTCAGCACGCCACCGGAGGGGTCCTGGGCGTGGCTCATGATCCACTCGGCGCTTTTTTTTGCCTTGGCGAGATATCGCCGGTTGCCCGTCAGCGACAGCAACGTCAAGTCATCGAGAATTGCATACCCGGTGACCTCGGTAAAAAGAAACCTCGGCGTACCGTCTGCACGGCCCGGCTCGACAACAGCCCCAGTGTCCGGATCGAAAAAGATACCCAGATTTTTCTCATAGTCCCCAAGAACGCTCTTATAGAAGTTGTTAATTGTCATGTCGCTACCCATTATCCCAATTTGCCAATTGTCCCCGTATAAAACTATTCAGATCAAACTCAAAGTTTGTGAGCTTGAATCGTGCTGTTAACGATTCTTGAACCGGCCTTTCCGTCACCATACGGGTTGTGAGCGAAACTCATCGCTTTATAAGCCTGGTCATCGTCCAGCAATCGCTCTGCCTCCGTCACCATCAGTTGCTCGTCGGTACCGACCAGACGCACCGTACCCGCCTGAACCGCTTCGGGCCGCTCCGTGGTGTCTCTCATCACCAGCACCGGCTTCCCCAACGACGGCGCCTCTTCCTGGATACCTCCCGAATCGGTCAGTATCAGGTATGACCGGGTCATCAGATAAACAAATGGAAGATAATCCAGAGGGCTTATCAAATAAACATTACCGGTGCTACCCAGTATTCGATTGACCGGCTCCTGTACGTTGGGATTCAGGTGTACCGGGTAAACAATCTGCACATCATTGCGCGCGGCCAGGGTAGCAAGCGCCCGGCATATGCGCTCGAAACCACCGCCGAAACTTTCGCGCCGATGACCCGTCACAAGAATCAGGCGCCTGCTCGGGTCAAGAAACGGGAAAAGCGCCGACATCTCCCGGTTAAGTCCGTCGTTGCTCTCAAGATAACCGGCCACTTCCAGCAGAGCATCTATGACGGTATTTCCGGTGACATGAATCGACGATTCCGGAACACCCTCGCGCAACAGATTGTCCCGCGCCCAACTGGTAGGGGCGAAATGAAGGTCTGCAATTCCAGACGTCAGCTTGCGATTGATCTCCTCTGGCCACGGAGAATAAATATTCCAAGTCCGGAGCCCTGCCTCGACGTGGCCGACCGGAACTTTGTGATAATACGCCGCCAGAGTAGCAGCGAGCGTCGTCGTCGTGTCGCCATGCACCAGTATTCTGTCAGGCTTCAACGCCGAGATCACGTCCCGCATACCTTCCAGTACGGCACAATTGATCGCTGTAAGATCCTGCCCCTTCTTCATGATATTCAGATCGTAATCGGGCGTAATTTTGAACAAACGCAGTACGGAATCGAGCATCTCACGATGCTGGGCAGTGATACAAACGGAAGTGCTTATGCGTCCGTCCGCCCGCAAGGCCTTAATGACGGGGGCCATCTTGATCGCTTCTGGCCGCGTACCAAAAACGGTTAACAATTTCATACGGGATACGTTCTCCTGCGCTTCTATTATTGAATTCTGGAATCGGAATCAGGCCAGAATATCGCCGAGCTGTCCTATCGTTTTGCGATTCCACGCCGAGGCATATTCATAAGCGCCTCTCGCAAGGCGTGACGCGTGATCACTATCGCTGAGACACTTAATTATATGTTCTGAAAAATCACCCGGGTTGTCGGCCACAAGAAAAGCACCGCCCACCCCATCCTCCAGGCCTTCTGCTCCGGTCGGCGAAGTCACGAGAGGTTTCGAATACCCCAGGGCCTCGAGATTCTTGATACTCAGCCCTGTATTAAACCGGACCGGATTTATCACCACCGCAGCGGTCTCATATACCGGCACTAAATCATCAACTCGCCCCAGTTTCACAACACCGGGCTGGTCATTCACGGCTTTGCAAACGCTTCCAGCCAGCGCGAGCTCGGCTCGTGGAACTTCGTTTCTTATCGCCGGAAACGCATCAGTTATAAACTGATTAATGCCATCGCTATTAATAGGATTGTCAGAAGCGACAAACAGTATCTGTTTTCCTGCGTCTCGTTTTAACGCTTCGCGCAGCGCGACAATGTGTCCGATCGTGATCACTTTTCTGGACGTCAAACCTGAGAAAAAATCGCGCTCCAGATCCTGGATGGCGATGACCACGTCGGCCCTGTCGAGCGCCTTCGCTTCCTCTTGACGAGTCGTCGAATACCACTGTGGCACCTGACCGTTTTTGAGATATTTGAGATGCCGGTCGGTAAATACGTCGTGCGTATCGACGATCTTAAGCACATCATCGCCAAACAGCTCGAGGATTCGGGAAAAGAAAACATATTCGACGATAACCACATCGAATCTGAACCTCTCATTGAGAGCGGTTATAGCGCCGTCAATCGATGGGTCATACCATTCATCAATGGAATAGACGTACCTGGCATCCGGCTTAAAAATTGACTGGATTTTTCTTTTCCAGCGGGCGCCCCGGCTGTGCGGACGATGATACGGTACCGAAAAAAATCGATCACCCCATACTCTTCTCATCGCTTCTTCGTCACCCGGCTCACTTTGAACGTGACAGAAATACACGTCGTGCCCGAGTTGCTGAAGGCCGGATAACAAACCATCAATTCTTGTTCTGTTACCAGCCGTTTGTGGATGGGTGGGCGTGGGAGAAACAAGCAGAATCTTTTTCATCAATATGATATCCAACTGGGACTACAGGAAACTTTCATAGGTGACTATTCAATACCGAAAAACGCTGGCGTTTATCGTTTATCGACAACATAGCCGACGCCGCGATCCGCATCGCCTCTGTAGCGGATCACGCGAGCCGGAATACCGACTGCAATCGCGTTGTCCGGAATTTTCCCGGTTACCACAGACCCCGCCCCGATAACGGCGCCATTACCGATTTCAACACCATCCAGCACTATCACACCATATCCAAGCCAGACATCATCGCCAACGGATATTCCTCCCGCCGTATATACAGGTTGCTCGCGAATGGAACGGCGCGAATCCACGGCGTGATTGTACGGATAAAACGCGCAACCAGGCGCAATTTCTACACGCTTGCCGATCCGCAGACACCCCTTGTAGGCGGAAATCTGGCAGCGTGGCTGGACATGGGTATCGTCACCGATAATCACGCTACCGCCGACCCCGGTTTGAATCACGCTCTCGCGATGTAAATGCACCCCGTTACCGAGGGTCACCGGGCCGCCATCGTCATCCTGATAAATCAGTACCCGCTCACCAACAAAACAATGTTGTCCCAATACCAGCCCGGGATGATAAATGGTTGCTCCGGGCGCGGTAAATCCGCGTTCGTCCAGATTCGCAAGCGCGACCTGCCCGTAAAATGGGGGAACGAACCAGGTTGCCAGGAAAGCCGCGATGCGCCCGCCGGGGTGAGCGTGCGATCGTTTCACCCAGAAACGTGTCCATACATTCCGGAAACGATAAAAACGCATTAGCCCTGTTTCCCTTGTCTGCTGCGTTTCATGGCTTGGTGACGGATTTTGCCCCGAATGCACAATTGAAGCCAGACTCTCGGATACTGGCTAATGACCAACGCCATGCCACTGACATAGTCGACAAATTATTTTTTCTAATCATGGACATATATTACATGTTTTTTTAACATGCAACGCGCGCCCCGTGTGGGCCAGCATCGGAAAATCGCGCCTCAACAAGAAATAGTGTAAGAAATATCGATGCTCGATTATGCCCTTGGTTCATGCGGAGCAGACCTTTCGCTGGCTATAGAATATTGGCACCGCGCCTTATAGAGGACTGTTAAATCGATGGGTTCTTCGGTTCAGTACCGGGCGCCGGCACCGAATGTCTTGCCGAGAACAGTGTCACCACGATTGCCGGACATCCTGTCACGCCACGACCTGCAACGTCACGATGGCAACATGACAATCCCCGACACGATCGACTGCAAGCACTGAAACGTATGGTTCAACATCGCTAACGATCGACGACCCTGCCCCGCCGACGGGTTATCGGAACCGTTTTGCGGCATAATACCTTCCTGAAAAAGCCGGCCTTCGCTCCGGCAAACCAACGTATACAAAGAATTCATGAGCAGCAGCCCTCTCGTCAGCATCATTACACCGGTATACAACGGTGAAAGCTATTTATCGGAATGTATAGAAAGTATTCTGACCCAGACCTACCAGCACTGGGAATACATTATCGTTAACAATTGCAGCACCGATCGAACGCGAGAAATCATTGCACAGTACGTCAAACAGGACGCGCGCATTCGGATCCATGACAACGAACAATTCGTCGACGTTATCGAAAATCATAATATCGCGTTTCGACAGATATCCCAGACCGGAAAGTACTGCAAACTTGTTCAAGCCGACGACTGGCTGTACCCCGAATGCATTGAGCGTATGGTCAACGCTGCCGAAGCGACGCCGTCGGCCGGGGTGATAGGGTCGTACTGTCTGGCGGGCAACCGTGTCCGTTGTGACGGCCTGCCGAATACCACCAGCTTGATCAGCGGAAAAGACCTGGCAAAATTAACCTTGCTCGGCAATATCTACCTTTTCTGGTCGCCGTCATGCCTGATGATCCGGTCAGATCTGGTACGTAACCGAAATCCCTTTTACCGCGCACCATATCTACATGCGGACGTGGATACTCTCTATGAGTTACTCCATGACTGCGATTTCACCTTCGTACATCAGGTATTGAGCTTTATCAGAACCCACGAGATGTCAATGACGGCACAGGACGCCAAACGTGCTAACACACAGCGTTTGAGCCATCTGCATCTACTGTTAAAGTTTGGCCCGGCTTACCTTGATCCCCCGGAATTCAGCTCACGGCTGTCCAATTTATGGAAGGATTACTATCGCTCCCTGGCAATAACGGTTTTTGACTTGCGAAAGGCGGGTTTCTGGAAACACCAAAAGGCAGAGCTTCAAACACTGGGGTACCCACTAAATCACCTGAGACTGCTATACGAAATACTGCTCACGATGATCGTCAACCCAAGAGAAGCTGCCAGACATCTGAAGCACAGGCTGCTTTCCAAGGCATGACGGCCCGACTACCTGGGAAGCACTGTCGTTCGCCAACCGCGAAACGTCACGAGCCGCGCACTGGCCACTTACTCATTAATTCCGGCATTTATTGAATAAACAAGAAGCTAATTACGCGAAGCATGGCTACTTAATATCTCATGAATGGTGTTTTGGTAGGCGACAGAAAATATATCACGTGTATGATGCCGCCTTGCGAAATCCCACGCTTCCCGCGCCATATATTCGCACTGATCAGGCAGTAGCCGAGAAATACGCCTCGCTTCATTCTTGAGTGTGTCCACCGTGGATTCCTTGAGAAGAATTCCATAATCTCCGATATCTACACTTGATTCACGACTAACGATCGGAATCAGCCCCGCATGCATGCAGGTAAGTACGCTGCTTCCACCACCTTCGGAGCAACTTGGATAAATCAGCGCGACGCAACCCCTGGCAATCCTTTCGAACTCCCTGCTTGCTACGTCAACCCAGCCATAAGTATGAATATTCTGGGCCTCGTATAGCTCCTTGAAATAAGCGGCCTTAAACCTGTTGTCTTCATCGATCGGCCCGCATACCGTGAGGTGCAGCTCCGGCATATCAGAAAAAGCCTCCAGCACCAGGTCAAGCCCCTTGTGAACAAAACCCGCGCTCCCGAACCACAAAAAGTTGGTACGGCAATTCTCGAAATCCTTGTTTCCCGGCCAATCATAGACAGCCGGCACTGACACCGGAACGCGGTATATCTTTTTTCCGCCATAGCGATAAGTATCGATGGTGAAATCGTTCCCCAAGACAGTCGCATAATCGGCGTGCTCCAGGGCCCAATTCGGTTCGATAATACGAACACTATCCAAGGTTACCCCTCGACGCGACTGCACATCGAGCAAACGCTTGTACGCGGCCTGGTTATTGTAGATCCAATGTGCGGTATCCAGGTGAACGATCTTGATGCAGTCGTTGTTCAGCCCGGTGGCGATGCGTGCAAAATTGGTACGTGCGGCCACGAACATCGAATAGTGCTTGTCGGGAACGAACCTTCTATTCAGATAACTGATCACATCAACACGATAGCCCATCTCCAGAAAGGTCTGAGCCATCTGAAGTGACTCCCAGTCGTGACTATGCGCGTTCGAGACAGTCTCACCTCGATTGAGCAAGAAGGGCTCAATCACGAACGCGAGCAACACACTGCCTTTCGATTCGGTCGCTGGTGCCAGAGAAATAACTCTCTCATGAATGGAATCAATATGCCGGCACCTGACAATCTCGACACCGAATGCTGAAGTCACCCGCTTGGCGATTTTCTTGATCGTATTTTTCATTGGGAACCGTTGATCGGAACGCCCACCTCGTTGGTTCTACGACGAAACATCAATCGTCGAGATCCGCTGGACAATTTCCTTGCACATCTCTAGCCGGAATGGCCGGATATCTATTATTTCCCCGACTCATGCTGGCGCCGATACCAAAGAACCGTCTCCTCCAGCCCTCGCTGCAAAGAGTAACCGGGTTGCCAGCCCAGCGCCCGATAAGTATTTTCAGCGTCCGCTACTCTCACGCGTTCCATGGGCCGCTCGGGAACCACCCCAAACTCCAATGGAACACCGGAATCAATAATTCTGCTTACCCGTTCGACGACATCGCGCGTCGTCACCAATTGCCCCGAGCCCAGATCCATCGTAGCGCCGTTAATGTCCTCCGCAATCCCCATCGCCAGCAATCCGTCAACGACGTCTTCTACGTACACCCAGTCGACCGGACGTTGACCACTGGAAAGCTTCGGCGACTCACCCCTTAGCAAGGACAAGATTACGTACGGCACCAGTTTACGGAGGTCCTGCTGACCGGGGCCATAGACCATGAACAACCGCGCGACCACGATCGGCGCTTCATAGAGCGCGTGAAACATGCGCGCATAGCCGCCGCTGGCCCATTTGGCAGCCGCGTAAGGCGAGCACGGAATCGCCTTAACGTCAGTTTCATCCGGCTCCTCAAGTGAGCCCGCCGTCACAACGCGTAGACAGTTATTTTCCGTGGCAGCTATGAAGACGTTTACTGCACTGACCAGATTGCCGCGCAACGTCGGCAGCACGAGACCCAACTCCCGGCTGCCGGTCACTTCGCTAGCCAAATGAAAAACAATTTCGGGTTGAATAGCGGAAAACAGGCGCTTCACGCCGTCATAGTCGGCCAAATCACCCTGCCACCAATTGATGCCTTGCCGATCGGCCGTGTGCGGCCGCCGCGAAACAGCATGCACTTCCGCACCATATTGACTCAACCGATCGCATAACATTGAACCGATGAACCCGCTGGCTCCCGTTACCAATATTCGGGACGAAGAATATTGGCTAAAATCGATTTTTCTCATTAGTTAGAATCTCTTGCACCAGCGCCAAACATGTGAGCCAGCCGCTTCGGCTTTTCTACCGGCGGGACCCAGAAAACCACTGCAGGTATCGCGAGGGATTGTTCCGGCAACGTCGGGCAGGGCTTAAAACCTGATTCGGAAGGCCTTACCGGACCGAAAATTCGTCAGCGTAACAGCTTATGAACTTCTTGATTCCTCATCAACTTAACCTGCCGCCCAAGCCTTTGTATGGCCGCGCCTTGATAGAGTTTCTCGAAAACTTTACAGTAACTGCTGTTGCCTCGAAAGATATTGCTATAATACTGACCGTGGCGCGATGTTCGATTAGCCACATATCCATGTTGCATCAATACGTTATAGATATCTAAAAACCAACGGCATAGATTGTGCTTCAGGTCATTCGGATAGCGGGTCCGTGTTTACCATCAACAAACCCCGCCATAGCCGGTAGCATATCATTGCCCAAGGCAACGAATAAGAGCATCCATGCAAGGAAACATGGCGATGAAAACTAGAAAAACTTTACGGGTGTTGGTGGCGAGTCTCCTGACGCTGTTCCTGCTGAGCGGCTGCCATGGCGATAATTCGTCTTCGTCCGGAGACGGGACGTGGAACCAGATGACCTGGGATCAGGGTAAGTGGTCATAAGCCACCGAACTGGCTAAGCAAATAAAACTGGAAATTAAACGAGGAACAAGGCAATGGCAATAAGGAGAACCGCGGCTCTGATGAGCACACTGGCACTGACCATCCTGGGCGGCACGTCCGGCTGGGCCAGTGATTTAACCATTCCGAACACCTTTGTCGCCGACACCAAGGCAGTGGCGGCCGATGTAAACGCAAATTTTAGCGCGGTCGAAGCCGCTGTGGATGACAATAACGCCCGTATCACGCAGAACACCGCCGACATTATTACCAATACGGCCAGTATTGCGACCGGCGTCGCCAACACTGCAACCAACACCGCGAATATCGTGACCAATACCGCGGCGATCGCAACAAACGGTTCGAATATCGCGGCCAACACGACCGCCATCTCCGTCCTTCAGCAGAATGGTAGCAAGATCGGTGTGGCCTGTGCTGGCAACGACGTCAACGATGTCATGGTGCGCGTGGGGCCGTTATGCGTCGACAAGTACGAGGCCAGTCTGTGGGATTCCGCAACGGGCGGAAGCGCGATAAACGCGAACACCTGCGCCGATAATGGCAACGATTGCGCTGTCGGCGCGACCAAGATATTTGCGCGCAGCGTTGCCGGCACGGTACCTGATTCGAACATTAGCTGGTTTCAGGCACAACAGGCCTGCGCCACTTCAGGAAAACGCCTGCTGACCAACGCGGAATGGCAGATGGCCGCGGCCGGCACTCCTGACCCGGGCGCGACGGCCGACACCGCAAACAATTGCAATACCAATTCGGGTGCTGTCGTTAATACCGGGGCGAGCAACGGCGGCTCGGGTGCTTGCGTGTCCAACTGGGGTACTTTCGATATGATCGGCAACCTGAACGAATGGACGGCCGACTGGACACACGGCGCCAATGGAGGCACGTGGTCGCCATCTACCGGCACTGCCGGGAGTGACTACGGCGCAGATACCATGAGCGGTATCAATCCGGCTGCAACGCAAGGCACAAACTCGTCGAACTTCCCCGGCGCAATATACCGTGGCGGCGCCTATGCCGGAGGCGCGTCATCAGGCGTGTTCGCACTGGTCGCAAATGTTGCACCGTCATTCAAAGGTGTCAACGTCGGGTTCCGTTGCGGCCGCTGATAACAATCGCACACATTCACCACGCTGAGGGCCCCTTTTGGGGCCCGACTGCGTAAACAGGCACGAAAAACTCCTCCCGATCAAGATGTATACCACCAATCACATCACGCATGCCCGGCGCGGCGCCCTAACCGGGTGCCTGTTACTTGCACTCGCCGGCTGCGGCGGCGGATCGGGAGGCAGCGGTGGCGGCACCGACTCCGCGCTTGCCACGGTAAAGTCGAGCGCGATATCCACGCTGCAAAACACGCCTGTGACGGGCTATTTCAACGCGACGATTTTGATCGGACGCATTCCGACGTATCGCATCGTAGCGAACGGTACTCGTGGAACCGCTGTGGTTTCGAATCAGGCCGGTGGTGAATTTACCTACACGCCGAATAACAACGCCACCGGCAGCGATTTTTTTACCTTCAAGGTCAACGACGGTTTCGGTGACTCGGAACTGGCGGTTGTGTCGGTGAATATCCTGCCGAACCGGGTAGCGCCCGTTGCCCTGAATGACGCAGCGACAACCAGCGAAGACACGCCAATTTCCATCAGTGTCATGGCCAACGACTCGAGCGCCAATGGCGTGCTGAACCCGGCGACAGTGACACTGGCATCATTGCCTGCACACGGCAACGCCGATATCAGCAGCAATGGCAACATCACTTACGCGCCTGCCCTTGACTATTCGGGCGCCGACTCGTTCACCTATACCGTTCGGGATATTGTCGACAACACCTCGAACATTGCTACGGTTGCCGTCACGATTATCGCTGTAAACGATCCGCCCATCGCCAAAAACGACGTTTTTACGGTGACCGGGAGCAGCACGACCACATTGGCCGTGCTGGCCAATAACGGCAACGGCGTAGACTTCGATTCCGAGAACGATCCGTTGATCATCTCCGCCGTAAGCATCCCGAATAACGGTGGAATCGCCACTATTAACGGCGCGGGTGATGGGCTGGCATATACCCCGGCCGCGAATTTCTTCGGTACCGAAACCTTTACCTACACCATCAATGACGGACGTGGCGGCACCAGCGTTGGCTCGGTCACCGTAAACGTCGTGTTCAGGGATAACTTCAATGCTGGAACCAGTCACTGGACGACTGTCGATGATGGCGGCACTGCCTCGTCGTGGGCCGTCATCGGTGGCGCGCTGCAACAGCAGAATGGCGCGCTGGGCGCATTGAGCGAAACCTACCATAAAGGCACCTACGCCTATCATACGGTCGGCACCACGTTAACGAATTATCGTTTCAGCGTTGATGCCACCTTTCTTGGCACCCAGCTGGCGGAAGACATCGGCGTGATGTTTCGTTACCAGAACAACAACAACTACTATCGTTTGTCGATGAATTCCCGTTATGGCTACACGCGCCTGGAAAAAAAGATCGGCGGCGTCTTCAGCTCGCTGGCAGTGAACGCTATCGGTTATAGCACGGGACAATTGCTCACCTTTACCGTGGACGTCAGCGGCTCCCTGATCCAGGTGTTCGTCAATGGCGACCCGGTGTTTGCCGCGAACGACACCAGTCTGGCGTCCGGCTCCGTGGCGCTGTATACCCAGGACAAGGCATCGTTTGACAACGTGCTGATCCAGGAAGCGGCAACGACACCGACGATCACTCTGGCCACGCCGGTAGCCCGGACCGTAACGACTAACAGCGCTACCCTCACCGCGATCGCCATCGCAACGAACGTCCCGGCTGGCGGCAAGGTCGAATTTCTACTGGATGGCGGCCAGTCGATGCTGGATGCCACATCCCCGTACAGCGCGACCTTCACCGGTTTCGCCGCGGGCGACCATACGATCGACGCGATTATCCGCGATACCAATAATCTGGAACTGGCCCGAGATACCAACACGCTCGTCGGTACGCACGGCGATTACTATGCCGCCATTGGCGATAGCATCACGAATGGCAGCCGTGACTACTACGCGACGGACAATCAGACCGCGCGTATCCTCGGTTTCCAGGGATACCCGGCCGACGTCGCCCGTCTGCTGGAGCAATCGCAGGTCAAACCTGTGATGGTCTATAACGAGGGCATCGGCGGCGATGAATCCGCAGATGCGGCATTCACGCGCGTCAATTCGATACTGGCGCGTCACCCGGGCAGTAACAAGGCGCTGGTGCTGCTCGGCACCAATGACGCATTGGCGCAGATTCCCAGTGGCAGCGGCTGCTCGGGTGCTGCGTGTACCGGTACGTTCAAGGGCAATATGCAATCGTTGATCAATACCCTTGCCACCGCCGGCAAGACGGTCTATGTCGCCAAGGTGCCGCCGGTGTTTGGCAGTCCACCGCCGTTCGCCAATCCGGCCACCGCGACGGCGAATACCAACTACGTGCAACCCTATAACAGTGTTATTTCGAGCCAGCTGACCGGACACCAACAGGGCCCAGATTTCTATGCCTATTTCCTTGGGGCGGGACAAAACCGCTATAGCCTGTTCGCCGACGTCTGGCATCCGAATGGTTTGGGGTATGCGGTAATAGCGGCGCTGTGGCACAACGCGCTGAATCCGGGATCACCGGTAGCCCTGCCCTTCGTACTCGGCAGTCTGGTACCTTCCACCGTGGCGCCATATCTCAAGCAAAATTTGCTGGAGACTGGTGATAGCTACTATGTGGACGCGTCGTATACCCTGAATGGGGTACCGTCGGTATTGGCCAGCGGACGCTGGATCATGACGGCCAATGCCGATGTCGGCAACACATCGCCCAGCTACATCAGCTTTACGACCGATCGTGCCGTGACGGTTTACATCGCGTATGACGCCGGGGCCACGGCCCTGCCGACCTGGATGAGCACCTTTACGAATACCGGTCTGACAGTGGGAACGACCGATTCGTTTTCACCGATTCTGAACTTGTATAGCCGGTCGTATAGTGCGGGCTCGATCACGCTCGGGGGAAATGCAGCGGCGGGATCGAGCGGCGCAAATTCCAATTATGTAGCGATTGTCGTAGCGAACTAGGGTATTGCAAAACATGCGCGACGACCGGTAACCGTCGCCATTCCTGATTACTTTACACGCGGAGCAGCTGAAGGCTCTTTTACAAGGCAGCCACTGCGTAGGCAAACCTGTCAGTTATCGAATATCTTCTTAATAGGTTGTTTTTCATATGTTTATAATCACAAGCGCGGCGGATTACCATGATTGCTATAATAGTCCGTCGTCAGCTTTATTTGTGCACACCGTTAGAACCGGGCTGAGCACCAAGAGCGCAAGCACGCCAAGGAAGGTTCGTTTCCTTGCAGTAAACACGTTCGTACCGTTTTAGACCTTGTCGAAAACTAACGTTATGCCAAACCAATTCTTTCATCTGTACGTCCGTAATCAGGCGCTTCTGCGTCAACGATTCAATTCGGTCGTAGCAGCAGCGCTTTTTGCTGTGGTACTCACATGCGCCAGCGTCGGAGATGTCACTGCGTCAGCCCTGCTCGGCAGTAACGCCGCCAGCCCGGGCACGGTGAATCTGACGACCGAAGGCACGACGGACTGGGCGCACTGGGGATTGACCAGTGCATCGAGCCTGAATCGCAAGACCGGCGTCACGGCGCAAATCAGTCCTTACACGCTGATCGGATCGATCGCCGCGTCACGCTACCAGGCGCCCGCCGGCGTGCGTGTCAGCTATGCCTGGAGCGACGGTACCCCGACCGCCAGTACGTCTGGCACTACCGCGGGTCTCTATTTCTCCGGCGTCGGTAACGGCTTCTCCCTGACCGTCCCCGCCGATACCACCACCCGCACCCTGCGCTTGTATGTCGGCGGTTATGCCGCCCGAGGGCAGTTGCAGGCGACACTCAGTGATGGCAGCGTGGCTCCCTATACCACTACCGTTGACAATCCGTCCGGCGTCGTCGATCGTCTGGTCACCCTGAATTTCAGCGCCAACAGCCCGGCTACGCTCACCGTCTCCTATACCCTGCTCGGCGACTACGGCGGCACGGGCAATATCACCCTGGCCGCCGCCTCGCTCGTCGTACCGCCGCCTCCGGTCAATCAGGCACCGACGTGGACGTCGATCGGAAATAAATCCGTCGCGGCGGGCAACCTTCTGAATTTTACCGTGACTGCCAGCGATCCGGACGGCCCGTCACCATTGACGCTGACGACCTCGACCTTGCCCGGCACTGCCGCCTTTACCGACCAGCTCAATGGAACCGGAACCTTCAACTGGACTCCAACGGCAGCAAACGTGGCGGGCAGCCCTTATGCAGTGACCTTTACAGCCACGGATGGCAATGGTTTGTTTACCAATCAAACCATCAACATTACGGTCACCTCGGCCAGTTCCGCCGCCCTGCTCGGCAGTAACGCCGCCAGCCCGGGCACGGTGAATCTGACGACCGAAGGCACGACGGACTGGGCGCACTGGGGATTGACCAGTGCATCGAGCCTGAATCGCAAGACCGGCGTCACGGCGCAAATCAGTCCTTACACGCTGATCGGATCGATCGCCGCGTCACGCTACCAGGCGCCCGCCGGCGTGCGTGTCAGCTATGCCTGGAGCGACGGTACCCCGACCGCCAGTACGTCTGGCACTACCGCGGGTCTCTATTTCTCCGGCGTCGGTAACGGCTTCTCCCTGACCGTCCCCGCCGATACCACCACCCGCACCCTGCGCTTGTATGTCGGCGGTTATGCCGCCCGAGGGCAGTTGCAGGCGACACTCAGTGATGGCAGCGTGGCTCCCTATACCACTACCGTTGACAATCCGTCCGGCGTCGTCGATCGTCTGGTCACCCTGAATTTCAGCGCCAACAGCCCGGCTACGCTCACCGTCTCCTATACCCTGCTCGGCGACTACGGCGGCACGGGCAATATCACCCTGGCCGCCGCCTCGCTCGTCGTACCGCCGCCTCCGGTGACGCTCCCGGTCACGGAAAATTTCAGTAGCGGCATGGGCAACTGGACGATAGTGAATGACAGCGGGACAGCGTCATCATGGGCAGTTGTCAGCGCGGCACTGCAACAGCAAAACCGCGTTGAGAGCGTTAATGCCTTCGACCATAGCTATCACAAAGGTACCTACGCCTACTACACCGCCGGTACGTCACTGTCGAATTACCGCTTTAGTGCCGATGCCATCTTTCTCGGTGCCGGTCTGGCGGATGATATCGGCATCATGTTCCGGTATCAGGACAACAACAATTACTACCGCCTGTCGATGAATTCCCGCTTTGGATTCACCCGCCTCGAGAAGAAAACAGGCGGCGTATTTACCCCGCTAGCGGTAAACGCACGAGGTTACAACTTCGGTGAATTGTTGAGGTTTACGATTGACCTTAACGGTAGTTCGATTCAGGTCATGGTCAATGACGACCCGTTGTTTGCGGTGAACGATAGCGGCTTGTCTACAGGCACCGTGGCGCTGTATACGCAGGACAAGGCGGCTTTCGATAACGTTGTGATCCAGAACCCTGCGAATACCGCGATTGTCACGCTCGCAACCCCATTGGCCCGGGATGTCATCGTTGATAACGCAATCACCGCGACCGCCATTGGCACCAACATCCCTGGCGGTGGCGGTGTCGAGTTTCTGCTCGATAGCGTCACGTCGATACTCGATAATTCAGTCCCCTACAGCAATACGTTTAGCGGGCTTGTCGCAGGCAATCACACAATCGAGGCGATCGTGCGTGATGCCGGTAACGTGGAACTGGCCCGTGATACCAATACGCTGGTCGGCGTCGGCGGAGATACCTACATAGCGGCCGGAGACAGTATTACCAATGGCAGTGGCGATAACTACGCTGCAGACAATCTGTCATCCCGAATGCTGGGCTTCCAAGGATACGAGACCAACCTTTCCGTGTTATTGGAAGGATATCAGGGCAAACCGGTCATCGTGTATAACGAAGGTATTGGCGGAGACGAATCGGTCGATACCGCATTCAATCGCATCGGCTCGATACTCGCCCGCCACTCGAACAGTAACAAGGCGCTGGTTATGCTCGGTACTAACGACGCGCTGGCGCTCGTGCCAAGCGGAAGTGGCTGCACGGGAACTGCCTGCAACGGTACTTACAAGGGCAATATGCAATCGTTGATCAACACCGTGACAGCCGCCGGCAAGACCGTCTATACCGCATTACCGCCGCCGGTTTTCGGTTCCGGCGGACCAACACCGTTTGCGGATCCGGCCACAGCGACGCTGAATACCAACTACATCAGCGCATACAACAGCGTGGTACTTTCTGAACTAACCGGCAGACAGCTTGGCCCCAACTTGTATTCCTATTTCCTCGGTGCAGGCCAGAATCGGTTTAGTCTGTTTTCCGATGTCTGGCATCCCAACGCGCTCGGTTATACGGCTATCGCCGCGCTCTGGTATAACACTCTGAACCCCGCCACGCCGGCCGCCCTTCCGTTTGTGCTGGATAGCCTCGTCCCTTCTACGACGACCCCTTACGTCAAACAGAATCTGCTAGAGACTGGCGACACCTACTATGTGGACGCGGCATACACACTAACAGCCGTTCCGGCCGCGTTGGACAACGGGCGCTGGATCATGGCCGCCAATGGCGATACCGGCAATACGTCGGCGAGCTATATCAACTTTTCCACGGATCGGCCGGTAACGGTTTACATTGCCTATGACGGCGGTGCCGCTGCGCTGCCGGGCTGGATGAGCACGTTCACCAGCACAGGCCTGACATTAAGCACAACCGATCCGTTCTCGCCGACATTGAATCTGTACAGTCGGTCATTCAGCGCTGGCCCCGTCACCCTCGGCGGTAATGCCGCCGCAGGCAGCAGTGGCACCGACTCACACTATGTTGCTATTGTGGTTGCCAATTAGAAGGATCAGTTTATGAAATATACCCGATTTTTTTTGTTGATCTGCACTTCCTTGTTGTTCATGCAGGTCGCAATATCTCAAACGTTATCGCAGAATGAGCAGGACGCTCGAACAGTACTAACCCGGTATTTCGACGCCTTGGGGCAAGGCGATACGTCGACCTTACGCTCGCTGATAGGCGGTGACCTGCTCAGAAAGCGGGCGCGTCTGCTCGATAATCCGACTTACCCGAGCCATCTGGTCGAGGTCTATCGAAATGCCGGGGTCCAGTTCGATCAGTTCACCACCCGAGAAAATGACACCGTCGTCGTCGATGTCATCATAACGCTTGCGACGGGGGAGAAACTCAAACAACAGTTCCTGTTGGCCAAGGACCCGGGCAGCGATAACCGTCCATTTGTCATCCGCAACGAAACTGCAGTCCAGTAATAGCCTGACAACAACGATGGGCCGCCGGGACGCACCCGCGTCCTTTACCCGCCAAGCGAATACTCGCAACGTCGGTAAAGCTATGCGTCAGCGCATGGCCCCCCGGATATCATCCCCCGCTACCAGGCCCTCGTTTATCAACGACCTAGCGCGAGACACTTTATTTCGATGGCGGCGCACAGTATTCTGGGGCTATGTCATTGCGAGAAAGCGTGACTGACACTCTATCCAACCACCTGGAACCTTAGTTCGATCAAAATGAGCCAATATTTTCTGGGTGAAAACCTGATCTTCATCATCTCCCAACCACGCTCGGGCTCAACCTTACTGCAGCGTGTACTCGCCGGACACCCGGAGATACAGACCTCGGCGGAAACCTGGATGATGCTACATCCCGTTTACGCGCTCCGAAATGCCGGCATTGAGACCGAATACGATTCACGATTCGCCAGCCAGGGAATGCTTGAGTTTCTTACGCATTATACGGATGGTGAGGAAGTTCATCTGGACGCCATACGGGAGTGGGCCCGCGTTATTTATGAGAATGCACTAAAGAAAGGTGGAAAAGCCTATTTTCTGGACAAAACGCCCCGGTATTTTTTTATCATCCCCGAGTTATATCGCCTTTTTCCAAAAGCCAAGTTTATTTTCCTGATCAGAAATCCGATGGCGGTACTCGCTTCCGAGCTTTCCACCTATGTCAACGGCGACTGGAAGGTATTGGGAATCTTTCGGCCGGATCTTATACATGCCCCTCAATATCTATTGGATGGCATACAATTGCTCGGCGACCGCGCAGTCGTTATTCGCTATGAGGATTTTGTCAGAACCCCGGAGAAGAGCATTACGGCCCTGTGCAATCAACTCGGCATCACCTATCACGAATCGATGCTCAACTATGACAAGACGCCCAAACCGATGGGCAGCATGAATGACCCCGTTGGCATCGACCTGCATACCCGCCCGAGTGCGGCAAGCGTAGACAAGTGGCGGAACATGTCCAACGATCCACAGTCTCGACATTTCGCTATCTCGTATCTCGATGTCTTGGGACATCGCGTTATTGAGGCCCTTGGGTATTCCTATGGCGAGATTCGCGACGGTCTTGAGGCTGGCAAGCACGGCGCCCTTCGTGGCGCCGATATATTCCCATGGGATATCGCCATTCGGCCACAAAACGACTGGAATTTTCGTGAGTGGTTCGCCGCCGAACAGTACTTCGCGATAAAACGCAAAGGAAAGATCAAAGGACGATTGTCGGCTCTGAAACAGGGGCTGCTGCACGCCTATCAATTACTGAAACAACAACTGCATACCCGGCGGGGAATCGATGATTAATAGTGCATCGTGCGTCATATTGCGACCCCGAGAAACGGGCGCCTCCCCAACGTGATCGACGCAGGCCGGCAATGTCGCCATGATTGACGACCACATCGCAATATTCAGGAAATCTATCATTGTCGTCGCGCATCCAGACGACGAAATTTTATGGCTGAACTCCGCAATTAACAATGTCGATAAAGTCGTTTTCTGCTTTGAAGACTGCGCCGATGCTCCTGAGCTGGGGCCTGGCAGGCGAAAAGCGGTATCCGAATACCCTTTACGCAATGTTTCCAGCCTGGGGATAGAAGAGTCTCTTTCATTCAACATGGCCGATTGGAAGAATCCGGTAGAAACACCCTACGGGATAGGCATCACGAAAAGTAGAGCCGTCAACGCACGCTATAGAAAGAACTATTCTAGGCTGGAAAACAGTCTGTCGCCGATCCTGGAAAATTACGACAATGTTTTTACTCACAACCCATGGGGCGAGTATGGGCACGAGGATCACGTTCAGGTATTCAGAGCGGTTGAAACGTTGCAGCGGAAAATGAACTTTACTCTATGGTTTTCCAACTATTGCGGCAATCATTCTGTCGATTTAATGCTACACCGTGTGTCAGGCTTCTCATCGGACTACATTACCTTACCAACCAATGGCGTCCTGGCTTCCGAACTGTGCAATTTGTATAAAAAGAATAAGTGCTGGACCTGGTATGACGATTATCAGTGGTTTAACGAGGAATCCTTGATGAAAAACCATGCTGGTCAAAGCGCCGGAAAAGCATACGGACATATATTTCCGCTAAATTTTATAAAAACCAATTTCAGCGAGCCTGGCGGGCCAAATATAACGAAAAGAATCACTCAAACACTCCGTCGGAAAATGCCCTCGTTCCGCCGCTAGCCCGGTACTTGGTACCTGTCGATTCTGTTACCGGCAGTGCGACAAGCACCAGAGTCGGATTACCCGGTCATCGGGGAGTCAAGAACAACGCTGCTCAGCTCACTTTGTTAAGCAGGCCGCCGTCCTCCAGAACTGACGCGGTCTCCGCTATAACATTGAAAGGTATATTCGCACGCTCCGCGATATCGAGCAGCGACTGACTGCCGTCGGCCATGTTCAGAATCCAAAGCATCGCCATTTGTTTACGAGCCGCATCCTTGTCGCCACCAATAGTCGCGTACAACCCCCTCTTCCCGAGTTGCGGCTCGCACATTGGATTGCGATTTAAATAGGTATGATTGTTCTCGAGAGCGGCTATTACCCGGGCAATGACGTCGTACGATTCCTGCAAGCATTCCGGCCGTACGAACTCGAGATTATCCGCCGAATTGTGATACTCCGGGAATGTTCCATACTTGCTTCTTTCAAACAGGCCTACCGACAGATTGAATCCCGGGGAACAATACTGTCGTTCATCGTAACCATACGGCGAGAAATCCTCTATAACCGCCTGCATACCAAGAAGCTTCAGCACATGTTCGACAACCCTGTCGATCTCCGCGTTACCTTTCCTGCTGCGCTTGTAGGTGGGCCCGCCGCGATCACCGACGCATGAGATTACCAATCCGTTCTTGATACGCGCCGCAGCCGCCTCGTTTCGCGACAACCAAGTAATAGACCCTATCGTTCCCGGCAGAAAAACAAATCGATAGGTATATCGCCGCTCACTCTTTTGCAGATTACGGGCGAGAAATGTACTCAGCCCTATACCAGACAAATTGTCGTTGGCGAGCGAGGGATGACATATATGCGTCGATATCAGTATCTCCTCAGTGGTCCTGCCTTCCAGCACGAATTCGCCGTACGTGAGATGACCATCCTTCAGTTCTGAATCTATACATACTTCATACGAATCGTCGGCCAGCGATTTGAGCTGATTATGACTGAGGCAGAATCCCCACGTCTTGTTGTAATAGGAAGTACGGTACGGAACAAGGTCTGGTTGATCGGGAAGCGTTATAAGATGTTTCTTTAGTTCAGCCAGAGACATTCTGGCTCGCACTGGTTCACTATACCCCACCACGTGCAGATTGGATTTCCTAAAATCGACAATCCGCTCACCATCGATATTTTTGATATAGGCGTCCCGTATGTTCCATTCTTGCGGTATCGTCCAGTCAAATACGCTTGTCCCGGTCGGCACTTCAATTAATTCGAGCGGTATGTAGTTGCGAACGTGACTCAGGGTTTCACGGACGCCATCCCCCGTAATACTCCGGCATATAGGAAACAATGTTTGTACAAGGCGATATATTTCCTCGCCAACGCCATTATCAGCCAATGCTACCTGTATATTTGTATTGATCGCGCTCATGGTCATTGATCTGTCGCCAGTACCGGCACCAAATGCCAGCGGCTGCGCTCAGCCCCGTTCTCGGCAGCCTCCTGCGGACGATGCTGTGCCGGCCGGGAACTGCATCTATAGGGTGACGAACACATCAACTCTCAATTACTGGTCGTCCACGTTAACTTTGGGCGGATTATCCCCGGCAGATCGCCAATCCAATCGCCTCTGGCGGAATCCCCCTCCAGGCTATCGATGACCTGAAAGGCGACAACATCCATCTGGTGGTACTCCATATGCCTCGTCGGCTCAAGGGTCCAGAGCGTCGTATTCACCGAGAACAACCCTTCGGATAGCAGATTACCGGGAATCCAACCGGTACTTACATACCGGCCCGGACTTCTCGGCTTCCCTCGCCAACCGGGATCCTGGTCAATGGCAACGCAAACATTCAGACCTTCTTCATTGATGAGCGCGAAGGACGGCATAAAGACGTATCCGGGTTTAAGCACTTCATATTCGATCTCGATACCAACCGCCTTTCTGATATCGATCGCATCCGTGTTTTCACCGTCCTCGGTGCGCACCCGCACCGCACACAAGCGCGCCACGTCACTGCCTGGTGCCTCACCTGTAGGCCAGGAACGATTTGCCGTTGTCTGCCTGTCGCCTTTTAAATAGGCGCTTACTACTTCGTGCGCCGATCCATCGAGAAATTTTCTGCCGTTGTTCAGCAGAATTACTCGTTCGCACATGCGGGTTACTGCTCTCATATTATGTGAAACAAATAAAACAGTATGGCCCTTCTCACCGACATCCTGCATTTTATCCATACACTTCTTCTGAAACGCCGCATCACCCACTGCCAGCACTTCGTCAACGATCAGGATTTCAGGCTCCAAATGCGCGGCGACCGAAAACGCCAACCGCACGCGCATCCCGCTGGAGTAGCGCTTAACTGGCGTATCAAGAAATTTCTCGACCCCGGAAAAGTCGACGATTTGATCAAACTTGCTGTCCACTTCGTGCTTTCTCATCCCCAGGACAGTTCCGTTCATATATACATTTTCCCGCCCGGTTAGCTCCTGATGAAAACCGGTCCCGACCTCCAACAGACTACTGACTCGCCCGTGTATGGTAATGCTTCCTTTAGTCGGCGGAGTGATGCGCGAAAGCAACTTTAGCATGGTGGACTTTCCGGCGCCGTTCATGCCAATTATTCCGACCACCTCGCCACGCTTGACGTCGAAAGACACGTTCTTTAACGCCCAGATAATGTCAGAGTCTTCATTTTCCTTGTCCGGGTTCTCAATATCGACGTCAGAAAAATTGTACAACGAACGATATTTGCGAAAATTTTTGACAGGGCTCTTGAGAAGATCAATGAACACCCCCGCCAAGCTATCACTAGCGTGCTCTTTGCGGCCTATGCGATAAAGCTTGCTAACGTCGTTAACAGCAATCGCTATTTCATCAGATTTCATGTTTACAATGATCTTTTAGAGAGAATAATACGTGGCGCTAAATAACATCGGCGAATACGCGTTCCATTCTTTTGAAATAGATCGCCCCGGTCACAAACATCAATACGGCGGTTACCATGCCTGGCGCTACATAAAGCCACGGAATATCCGCCCCCAATAGAGATGCCCGGAACCCCTCTATAACACCGACAATCGGGTTCAACGAATAAAATATCCGGTACTGCTCCGGAATACTGGAGGCAGAGTAGATAATTGGCGCTGTATACATCAGCATCTGAATAACGTATTGCATTGCAAACTTCACATCGCGATATCTAATGGCTAACGCCGACAACCATAGTCCGCCGCCAGCCGGAATCAACATCATCATTAGGATAAATATTGGCAGATAGGCCAGATTCCAGGTCGGTGTTACCTGGTAGTAAATCATGATAGCGACAAGCAGGATAATCGATATGCCGAAGTTAAGAAGCTGCGAGATTATCGGCGTCATCGGAAACAATAATCTCGGGAAATAGATCTTACCCAGCATATGCTGGTTCGCTACCAGACTCTGGCTCGACTGCATCATTGACGTCGAGATATAAGTCCACGGAATGATCGCGACCGTTGCAAACAATACATACGGGATATCCCCGGTAGGTATTTTCGCGATCTTGCCAAAGATAATCGAAAAAAGCGCTATTTGAACAAGCGGCTGGATAATCGCCCACGCGACGCCCAGTATCGTCTGGGCATACATAACGGTAATATCACGCCATACCAGAAAGTAGGCCAAATCCCGGTAAGCTTTCAGCTCAGCGAAATTTATCAGTTGCCAGGAACGCGATCCTTCGATTACGGTCACTGGCAGCTTGTCTGCATCAATAGTCATATACTGGCTAATCCTTCAAAGTTATTAACGTCGCAGCTGTCGACGTGATATCAGGCGTCAAGGTCGGGCCAACTGGCGTCCTTCTCGGATATTATTCTGTTCTCCGCGGACGGCCAGGCGATATCAAAGGCCGGATCATTCCATCGAACACCCCGGGCCGCCTCTGGCACGTAAAGCTCCTCCATCTGGTAAAATACTTCGGTACGATCTCGCAGCGTCTGAAAACCGTGGGCAAATCCCTTTGGTATATACAACATCCGGTGGTTTTCGGCCGTCAACTCGATACCGAGATGGTGTTTATACGTCGCGGAATCCCGGCGCAGATCGATAACGACATCGTGGATCGCACCCGCGGTGCATCTCACAAGCTTGGCTTCTTCATGTGGCGCGACCTGATAATGCATGCCACGCAATGTCCCGGCTTTCTCATTAAAGGAGATATTCGCTTGTACCAAACCCGCACCGAGACCACTCTTTTCAAACTCCTTCCGGCACCATGTCCGTGCAAAAAAACCGCGCTGATCGGATATCGGCTCTATTTCGATGACATATACGCCTCTTAGATTGGTCTCCGTAAATATCATTCGTAGACCCGCACCTCCGGTATCGGCGTAACAAACTTCCCGCCCCATTCACGTATATAAAACATCTGCTTCATGATTTCATTTTTCAGGTTCCAGGGGAGAATCAATACGTAGTCGGGCCTGGTTTCTTTAATCTTATCCGGAGCGTATACTGGAATACGCGTCCCGGGTAAAAACAAACCCTGCTTATGCGGGCTTAAATCCACCGTGTAATCGACGAAATCGGAGCGTATTCCGCAGTAATTTAGCAGCGTGTTGCCCTTGGCCGGCGCACCGTAGCCGACAATCGTTTTCCCGTCCCGCTTTTCACGGATCAGGAACTCCAGCAGCTTGCGCTTTGTTTCACGTACCTGCTCACCGAACACGTCGTACATTTCCGGTCGGTCAATGCCGGCCAGTAACTCGCGCTCACGAAGCTTGACGACGCTCTCACTTGTTACCTGTTTCTTGTTGCCGACATGGCCGGCGAAAATTCTCAGCGATCCGCCATGTGTCGGCAATTCCTGTGCATCGAATATCTTCAGACGGTGTGCTGCGAAAACCTTGTCAACGGAATAAAACGAAAAGTACGAGAAATGCTCATGGTAAATCGTGTCAAATTGATTTTCGGCCATTAATTTCTCAAGATGCGGAAATTCCATAGTGATGACGCCATCTCTTGCAAGAAGAACCCTCATTCCTTCGACGAAATCATTCAGCTCCGGAACATGCGCCAATACATTGTTGCCTATTAGAAGGCTCGCAGACTTCCCGTCCGCTACGAGTGCGTTGGCCGTCTCGACGCCAAAAAATTTTACGATCGTTGGTATGCCGCTTTTCTTCGCAACTTCGGCAACATTCGCGGCTGGCTCGACACCAAGTATCGGTATACCTTTTTCCTTGAAGTTACGCAGCAAATAACCGTCATTACTCGCGATCTCAACCACCAGAGATGACGCACCGAGGCCGAGACGGGGCATCATTATTTCCGCGTAGTCACGTGCGTGTTTTAACCAGCTTTCTGAATACGAAGAAAAATAGGTGTAGTCACTGAATATTTCACCGGGCGTTTGGAATGCTTCCAACTGCACCAGATAACATGATTCACACACATAGGCGTGAAGCGGATAAAACGGCTCCATCTTGTCAAGGTTATCCGGCTTTACCATTGAATTTGCCACGGGCGACATACCAAGATCCGCAAACGATTGCCGTAGCGGGGCATGACAGAACCGGCATGCTTTTTCCATTTGTGTGTTTGTCATTTGCTTATCACCGATCGTTTTTAAAATTTCCACGCCAAATCCGTGGACAGCAAGCCCTCGGCCATTAAATGTTCCAACACCTTTAACCGCATAAAAAGAGAGTTCCGAAAGTTATTATCCTTGAAGCTGATCGCTTCGAGACCTTCCTTCAACTCACGGATACTATTCTTCATGTCCTCGACTGGCTGATGGTCCGGCGCTAGCGATCTAAACAGGTCAAAATTAACACGATAGGATCTTTTGTCCGGCGGCGCATTCTTGTTGATTGATATTTCTACGCCTGGAATAACCTTGGCCACTGTATCCGCCAGCGCCTTCACCTGGAAGTTCCAGTCCTTGCTTCCGGCATTCACCGCCAGAAAAGCGCCAGCTTTCCCAGCCTTACGCGCGATCGCCCAATCAATCGCCCGGGCCATATCCTTTATGTGAATCAACGGCCGCCATGGCGTTCCGTCGCTTAGGATCGTGATCTTCTTTTGCGATACTGCAGCGGCGACAAAATCGTTCACCACGAGATCCAGCCTGAGTCGTTCGCTCATCCCGCAGGCCGTCGCGAATCGAAGACTTGTAACAGTAAAGTTACTGTCGGCCAGTTTCGCAAGTCCCTCCTCGGAAAGCACCTTGGATTTCGCATAGGCTGTCAGCGGATTGAGCGGCGATGTCTCCGTTCTCTCGCCATCTTCCGCGTAACCATACATACTGCAACTGGACGCAAAAACGAATGCCTTGACCCCGGCCTTTTTCGCTTGCCCAGCCAATTTAACGGTGGCCTTATAGTTAATATCGAGCGTCACTTCTTCAAAGGCGTTGCCCATCGGATCATTCGATATTGCCGACAGGTGAACTATTGCATCGATATCGGCGAGCATATGATCCGGCACATGCCGGACGTCACAAAAGTGCTGACCGTTCAATCGGCATTCCGGCAGAATACTGGAGTTAGTAAGGCAATTCGCGAAATAGCCCAGATCAAGCCCGTAGATCATTGCGCCCGGATATGTTGACCGCAGTCGTTGCACCACTGTCGGGCCTATGTACCCCATGTTCCCGGTAATCAATATATTCATAGTCTCCTCACGATCGAACTCTAATGAATAAAGTCGTATATTTTCTTGCCAACGTGTTCGGAGAACGGCAGCGCACAGGTGAATGCCGGCGAAACGGCGTTGAGGATATGCATCGACTTCGAATCACCCTGAAGCACAAAATCCATCTCCAATTTATGGCTTCTGATGTTTATCAATTGGGCCCTTATTCCTGGCACGCCCCATTTTCTGTAATCCTTTTCGCTAACCCCGCTCACCATCGACGATGCCAGCTTCACCATTCGGGATTTCGCGTATTTTCTTAGCTCTTCAAATGCAAGTTTTCTGAAATCAAACCCGGCACGCAGTAACAAGCCGGCCTGCCGGCGGAGTATTTCCATGAACTCCTTGGAATCGAAGTTACCTAGCCCTTGATATTGCTCACGCCAGAAGGCGGGGATTGCCGTCGGGCCGATCTTGATCCTGCCATCCACGGTTAGCGTATAGTGTACTCCGAGAAACGGATTACCCAGATTTGGCACCGGATAGATATTTGTTCGCACGGCAAACGGCTGTTCTCCCGAGTAGAGGTACAGACCTTTAAACGGTAGTATCCGGTAATCATCGGAAAACCCAAAATCCCTTGCCACCGAATCCGCATAGAGTCCGGCAGCATTCACTACGTAGCCTGCCTGATAGTGTCCACGGCTGGTTTTAACCTGCCCACCCTGCTTTTCTATATAGGCAACACCCGTCTGAATTTCAATACCCTCGGCAACGGCGTCCTTCTTTAACGATCTCATCACTTCCCTGGGGTCCACCGAAGAAGTCGTCGGAGAATATATGGCGCGCTGGAAAGTTATCACACGAGGCTCAATTTCCCTTGCTTCTGCCTCGGTAAGATCATGCAAAGGAACACCGTTATTTCTGCCTCTGGCAAGTAACTCGTCAAGCAACGGCAAATCGCTATTACTTGCCGCGACCACAAGCTTGCCACATTTGTTGATTTTTAATTTCTTCTCATCACAATATGCTGTAAGTAACACATTCCCACGCTGGGTAAATTTCGCCTTCAAGCTGTCAGCCGTATAGTAGAATCCGGCGTGCAGAACCCCGCTATTCCGGCCGCTCGCATGCATCCCGCAATCATTTTCTTTTTCAATGATCGTGACCGATGCGCCCGGGAATAGCCGCCGCAATTCCCGTGCAACACTGACGCCGATAACCCCTCCGCCAACAATCAAAAAATCCGTGGTGATCATCTACGTCCACGTCTTCCATGGCGCTTTGCCGGTATTCCATAACTCCTCCAGGCGGTTCTTGTCTCTTAAGGTGTCCATCGAGTGCCAGAATCCGGCGTGCTTGTATGCGGATACCTGTTTCTCCCTGACCAGCCGCTCCAGCGGAGCCCGTTCCCACATCACATCTTCGCCTTCTATGTAATCGAGTACCCTAGGAGAAAGCACGAAGAATCCGCCATTAATCCATCCACCATCCTGCGGCTTCTCCTCGAACTTCTCCACCATGTTATCGCTATCTATATTGAGTGACCCGAATCGGTGCGCCGGTTGGACCGTCGTCACCGTAGCAAGGCGCTTTTGCGCCTTATGGAAGCTAATGACTCCTCCGATGTCGACGTCACTGACACCATCACCATATGTAAAGCAAAAGTCCTCGTTATCAAGATACGACCTGACACGCAATAAACGACCACCCGTACCACTGTTCTCACCGGTTTCGATCAGCGTGATGCGCCAGGGCTCCGCGCTTTTCTGATGTAATTCCGTAGTATGGTTTACGAGATCGAAAGTTACATCCGCATTGTGCAACACATAATTGGCAAAATACTCCTTGATAACATAGCTTTTGTAGCCACAACAGATGACAAAATCATTTATGCCATAGGACGAGTAACTCTTCATAATGTGCCAGAGTATCGGCTTGCCGCCGATCTCGACCATCGGTTTCGGTTTAAGCTGAGTCTCCTCGCTTATGCGCGTACCGTAGCCCCCTGCAAGTATTACTGCTTTCACCTACGCTCTCCCCTAGTCATTTTTCGGTCTTTCGTTTGAAATAAGCGATACTAATAGCCAGCTACACAATAATATCCGGATAAGCGGATTCTGATGCGACTAGCCTGGAATCGCGCTGGCTGCCAATGCCCTGCGCGCGCGGATTTCGCACGCACTCCATATCACGGGAACAATATCGCTGACGGATCTGCCTCCTGTTACGGCAGCTTCTTTTTCTCCGCCCGCAGGTCCACAACCACGTCACTCCTGTCCTCGCGATACTCCCAGACCGGAACGATACCGCCAAGGGTCTTATCCCGCACGACATCATGGACAAGATCCGCGTCAATTTTGGTCCTTTCGTCCGCGAAGCCGCAAACCAGAGCGGCGTCGCAAAGAACGTTAATCAGGCGCGGCGTGCCTCGAGTGTAATAAAAGATCGCGACGCAAGCGGCAGCATCAAATAGATTTACGTCGCCACCGGCAGACGACAAGCGGTGACGTATATATTCTGCGGTTTCCTGGATACCAAGCGGTTGCAAGTGATAATCCACCGCGATTCTCTGCGCAAATTGCGTCAGCTCAGGCCGGCGCAAGCGATCCCGAAGCTCCGGCTGTCCGACGAGAATGATCTGAATAAGCTGATCCTTCCCCGAATTGATGTTCGACACCATGCGAAGCTCCTCGAGGGCGCTCTCGCTCAGGTTCTGTGCTTCATCAATAATCAGAACGACCTTACGGCTCATGGCATACTCATTAACCACAAACTCAAAAAATGTATCAAACAACTCGACTTTGTCCTTGTTCCGGTAGTCGAGATCGAATGCCAGCAGAATCCATTTCAATAACTCGCCAAACGAGCTATACGTGTTGGAAACTAGGCCCATCGTTAACGCTGCGTCAGCTTTTTCGAGCATTTGCCGAATCAGCGTGGTCTTTCCCGAGCCGATTTCACCCGTTAACACCGTAAACCCGGCCTGATTCATCAGGCCGTATTCAAGCATCGCAATCGCAAGCCGGTGCTTTTCGCTAAGATAAAGAAAGCCCGGGTCCGGCAGCAACGAAAACGGCTTTTCCTTGAATTTGTAATATGCCTCGTACATCTTTATACCTTGCTAACCATCAATGATCTGCCAATAGCCCTAGTAATAATTGCCTTCCATTACGTCAACCTTGTTAAGCACCGTACCCAGGAAGTTAATCTGCTGAAGTATCGACACGGCCTTTGATAACTCGTCTGTTCCCGTCTTCCCGTCTTCAACGACAAGCACGCTGGTATCCACATGAGGCAACACCACGAGCACATCGTCGGTCGACAACAGGGGTGGGAGATCAACGATCACAATAGACGCCGGATAAATCGCCTTCAACTCCTGAAACAACGCGCTCAGACGACGCGACGAAAGCAGCTCGGACGACTTGGACACCGCCTTGTTACCCGGCAATATCAGGAGCCGGGCTATTCCCGGGTCGATCAATACCTCATCGATCGTGACTTCGCCCCGCAGGTAATCCGCAATGCCGTGCTGAGGAACAATTTCAAAACACTTGCTAACGTTGGGTCTGCGCATATCCAGATCGATCACGATTACCGTGTAGTCTTCCCCCATCATCGCAAGACTAATGCCGAGATTAATTGCGGTGACGGTCTTGCCTTCCCCGGGTTTCGCACTGGTAACCGCAAGCGAACTCCACTTATTTTCCTGCATCTCTCGCCAGATACGCGTGCGCAGCACCTTGTACGGAAACAAACGGTCATCATCAGGATCCGCTGTGATCAAATGATGCCGCTTCAGGACACCGGCAGATACCGGCTGCGTTTTTACGGAAATCGCACGTGCGCCAACAGCAACGCTCGCTGCCGGCTTGCTATCATTGGCGACACGCATCCGTTGCTCACGAGCGCGGGCAATTGCTTTTGAAAATTTATCAACCAACTAAACCACTCCCATATCCGCTCAAATCCAACGTGCTATCCAGATACTCACCCGGTTTGGCGCCTCACTATTCAGATCCAATGCGAGTATCGACGGAGGTCATCATCATACTGTAGAGTAACGCCGCGATCAGAAGTACCGTCAATACAGACAAGCCGACGATAACCCACGGAATACGACGACTCCCACCCACCGAAGAAGGCGCAGTAAAGCGCGGAATAATGGCTAACGGCGGCGATGTCAGAACACTCACAATCGAACGCACACCATGAATTGTTTTATCCGTATATTCGGCGAACGTCGCCATACCTAAACCGCCACCGAGCGATAACAGCATGCCCAGCAAAAAAATACCCAAGCGGTTCGGCTTAATCGGCTTATCGGGTAATTGCGGAGGATCAATCAGAGAAAACCGCTCGCCTTTGCTTTCTTTCTCAAGCTGCTCGGCAATCTCCGCCTGCAGCAACTTCTGCTTGATGTCAGAAAATTTACCCACAGCGCTTTCGTAATCTCTTTTGAGCAGCAGATACTCCTGCTCGACACGCGGAATCTGAACCAGGCGGCTCTCATATTCCGCCAACTTCTCCTTGACTCGCACACGTTTTTCTATCTCGGACCTGATACTGAGATTCGCCGCCTCCAGTTGGGTCTGGATTGAAATATAGGCAGGATTATCCGGCGGAATAGCTGTCAACACACCGTTAGCGGACGCACTCGCTTTCAGCGATGACTCCAGACTTGCAAGCTGTTTTTCCAGCCTGGCAACGGTAGGATGGTCGGCCGAGTATTTTTCCCGTGCCGAGGAGAGCTCTGCCCTGACGGCAAGCACCTGATCGGCAATCAAACGCGACTCGTCGACAAAACCTGTCTGCTTCTCCAGAGCCTCGATTTCTCGCCGTAACCGGCCTATCCGTGGATGATCCTTCGAATACTGCGCTGCGGCAGTCAAATACTCGGCGCGAAGATCGCGCAACTTCGCGGCGGGGCTGGTACCCGTGTTCGGCTCGATCTGGGCAAGCTGAGACTCGAGATACGCCTTTCGCTCCTGGAGCATGGCGACCTGGCGCTCGGTATCCTCTCGCTCGCGGTCAGTACGGTTCATTAGATCCAGGTTCATTTGCATGAGCTCAGGAAGACGGCCAACATTCTTTTCCTTGAATGACGCCAGTTTCTCTTCGTAATCCGCGATCTGCTTTCGCAAGCGGTCTGCTTCCTCCGCCAGAAAGACGGAAGTGGTCTCCGCTTTTTCGGTACGCAGCTTCTGATTCTCGCTTAAGTACAGCGAGGCCAACTCGCTTGCCACATCCCTCGCGGACTCGGGCTTGACACTATCGAAGGATAATTCGAAGGCGATCGTTGCTTGCCCGGACCTGCCGCTACGCGGATCGACGACGTCGGCACTCACCATCCTCACATTAATATTCTCGCGCATCTTCTGAATGATGTCGTCGTTCTTTCCCTCAGCCCTTTCCTGAGGAAATAGATCAAAACGCTCGACGATTTCCGAAAGATTTGTACGGGTCATAATTCTCTGGCTAATAACCTGTATGCGCTCCGCAGCGTAACTCGTCACCGTTGACTGCACGAGTTCGTGCGGAATTTCCTGTGCCTCGACCAAAATTGTCGCCGCCGACCGGTATACCGCCGGCAATCCGAAAGCGAGCGCGGCGGCGATTGCCGAAATTATAATGACAGGCACGACAAACTGGACCTTCCTGCGCCTCAGGATGCCCATGAAGTCACCTATCGGGATAATATTTTGTTGCGCTTGAACGTTCATGACTCTTGACGGCTAGATTGCATGTGTCAGACATTGATCCCTTAGTAGGTCAGGGCCCCGGAGAATCTTTCATTCTCGACGGTTCCATAATTGATACCAAAATAAATCGCGTTACTGTTTGCCGTAGAATTTACAACCTCTGTTCCCTGCCGACGGAATCGATATAGCGAGTCAAGATAAATATTCCTGGCGAGCGCCCAGGATACTCCCAGCTCCAGACTGGCATACCGGCGTACTGACCGCGGCAAACTGTTGTCAACTTCTTCGGTACGATACGCGCTGACTTTCGCCTGCGTACTCATCCTTTCTGTCACATTATTACGCCACTGGAAATCAAGCTGACTGGCCTCCAGTAATCGGCCGACCCCGCTTGGCGAAACTGATCGCTCCACGTTCACCGCCACTGAGCCTGTCTCAATACGCTGGTTGAACCATCCCCTGAGGACAAACCCGGCAGAACTATCCGTTTTTAACCCGGTCGTCGTCGTAGTGTCTCGAAGCCCCACCGAAAAACTGCCTTCCGACGTTTCCGTGAACGACTGTCCGAAACCACCGGTCAGTGTCGCGGTGTCCGTTGTATCGTTGCTCTCGGGACGATACGCAGAATACCCCAAAGCGCCAAAAATACTGTTCTTCTCGGTCAATTGATAACCAAGGCCAGTACTCACGTCATGCTGCACATATTCGACGAGCCCGGTCCCCGAATCATTGGAATACGTGACGTCGGTCAGGTCATAACTCAGCCGCAACGTACTTTGTTGAGTCAGCTGGCGGCGCCACGCCGGTGTGAATCGTAATCGGTTACGCATCACGTCCTTCACGATCAGCCCGCTGTCAATATCGGCACGCGTATCCCCAATTACGTCACCACCACCCGTGATGTCGCGACGCAACGTGTCTCGCTTGATATCGGCGTCTAACACAAGTGTATTCAGCGGACTAGTTTTCTGATTCACGCGAAAAGCCACCCTTTGCGAATATTCGTCATCAATAACGTCGTTATTGTTATTGGCGATACTAAGCACGGCGCCAACGTCGATCTTGGTCACATCCGTGTAGCGCGCCGCACGAACTCGTGGAGTCAGAATCAACGCGGAGTTGGAGTCATGCTTGGTGGTGATAAGCTGCGGGTTATCGTCGTATTCGGCGAACGTGCTGACGGCCGGCGCAAAAATCCATTCATCCGCATGGACAGCGGCTGCCCATGACAGTTGCAGCCCTGCAACAGTGGCCACCGCCCACCGTCGAGAAAATCCGAAATTGCTGTATTGGTTCACCGTATCAAATCCTGAACAAGTCCCAATCTAAAACAAAGATCGCGGCTAAGGTACGATAACAACATCGCCCCGCTGCAATATGATGTTGGAATCAAGATTACGGCCCTTTTTTACGTCGTCATATTTGAACGGAATAATGACTTCTGTATCATTCTGTCTGCGCAAAATAATGATTTTATCCTCAGCGGCAAACGGAGTGAGGCCACCGGCCAAGGCTAATGTCTGCATAACGTCCAGGTATCGCCCGACCTTGAACTCACCGGATTGTTTCACCTGTCCGATCACATAAATCTTGTACGCAGCAATTTCCGTCACAAGAACGGTTACCACCGGATTCGGAATATATTTCTTCAGGCGTTCACTCACTTCCTTTTGTATGTCGCCAGGAGATCTGCCCGACGCCTCAATCTCGCCAACAAGCGGAAACGAAAAACGCCCGTCCGGTCGGATCAATACGGTACGCTGCAGATCTTTCTCTTCCCAAACGAGAATTTCGAGTACGTCCTGAGGACCAACCAGATACGTCCGATCCATTCCGATCGGCTCCGCAGCCGACACGGGGTCGCCGAACATGATGATCGTTAACAGCACTAATGCTAGCGCAGTCGGCGCGACTGAAACGTGGCTGCCGGTTTGCTTCGAGCGTTCTTGATCGACCATTAACTGGATACCTCAGCTTGGGGCCGGCCCACGCGCGGGCCCCTCAATATAACGAACCGAATCCGGGGATTTGCCAGATCGCAAGTCGCACTGTGTCCCTATGCTTCTCAGCTAATCGATGCAGACGTTAGACCATCCAGACCTAAGGCAAGATTCGTACCACAAGAATCTCACCGGCTAAGTGTACCAAACTATTCAAAATTGTTGATTAATCTTATAATTAAACGCCTTCTCAATACTAGAACTGTCAATTAACCCGACACGGGCTCCTATATCCGTAAACTATGCCGAAACAACCGCGCCGCAAGCGCGAACCACAAGTCATCGGAATCATCCCGGCCAGCGGCCGCGCGACGCGTCTGTTGCGGTCACCCTGTAGCAAGGAAATATTGCCCGTGGCGGTACACTTGGGGGATGCAGACCAGAAGCCCCGTTTGAAAGTAGCATGCGAATATCTGCTGCAAAATATGGCGTGCGCGGAAATTAATACCGTTTATATGGTGATCCGCAAAGAAAAATGGGACATTCCGGCATATTTCGGGGGATATCCTCTGTCATCTAAAGGCCATATCGCCTATCTGGTGAATGCGGGAACTCCCGGGGTTCCATACACCGTCGACCAGGTTTATCCGTTTGTCCACGACAAGCTGACTGCCGTCGGCTTTCCGGATATTCTTTTTAATGAAAAACAAGCATTTAAAAAACTGCTTGATCACTTGGAAGCAGATCGCGCGGACATCGTGCTCGGTTTGTTTCCGGCCAACCAACCCGAGCATTCCGATCTCGTCGAATACGACAACCATCACGTGGTGCGCAAAATTGTCATAAAGCCGACACAGACTGATCTAAAACATACTTGGGGCATCGCGGTATGGACTCCCGCGTTCTCTGATTTTCTGCACCAGTTCCTGCGCGACTACCGACGCGATATCAGCGGTGCGGCAGCAACCGCTAACGGTGGCGCAAGCGAACTACATCTCGGTGATGTGATTCAGGCGGCGGTAGACAGCAATTTCAGCGTAAAAGCCTTGCAGGTATCGGACGAGCCATATATCGACATTGGTCGGGTCGACAACTACATAAAAGCAATCCAACGATTTTCGCTACAGTAAGCGCCAGGCGGCAGTCCATTGTCATGGACATTACCTTAACGACGGATCTTCCTCTGTCAGCAAGGCGCTCCGCAATCGATCCTGCTGACGACGCAACGCCGATTCCAGCGCGTTGGTCCGCTCCTCTAACGCCGTCAACTGCTCCTCCAATTCACTTCTGATTCGAAGGCGGTCTTGCTGAACGCGCACCGCCTCATCCAGGACACCAAGCTTACGCTCGACTGCTTCGAGTCGTGTGGCGAAATCATCGACCCGTCCAGCCACCAGCCCAATTTCCTCCACCGACGGAGCCGCCCCCGTTGTCACTTCGTGTTCTTTCCTTTTTCTGGTGCCTTTGCCCTTGCGCTTGCCTTCGCCCGCCTCAGCGCTATCGTCATCGCCCGCGCGAATTTCAAATCCCGATTCGAGTGCAACGTCTCCGACACGACGGTTTTTCGGCTGCTCGAGCAACTCGGCAGGCGAAGGCGGACGGAGCCCCGCCTGATTCTTTCTCGAACCGGTGGCGGGCCTCGGCTCAAGATGAGCCACTTCCTCTTCAAGTTCGTCTGCGACCGTGACTACGTCCTTCCGATCGAGTTCACGCAGCTCCTCAAGATATCCATATAGAAGCAGCCGGTCACATATCTGGTTGATACGGCGCGGTATGCCGCGCGAATACTGATGAACGGCATCGTAAGCCTCCGCCGTAAAATCCGGATTTCGCTCCCAATTGACCAGGCGAAGGCGATGCTCAATATACCCCCGGGTCTCTTCCGCATCTAAAGGCGTTAAATGGTAAGCGGCGATCACGCGCTGCCGCAGCTGCTCCATATCCGGATCTTGCAGGTGATCCCTGAACTCCGCCTGTCCGAGCAGGAAACTCTGCAGAAGAATCTTTCCAGCAAGCTCATAATTGGACAACATGCGCAGTTCCTCGATCGCACGCCGGGGAAGATTCTGCGCCTCGTCGATCACCAGCAAAACACGCTTGCCTTCCCGGGTCCTCGTAATCAGAAAGGTCTCGAGATTTTTGAGCAACGACGCCTTGCTCAACCCCTCGTGCGCGAGACCAAACGATGCGGCAACCAGCTTGAGCATTTCGTCCGCATCCAGATGTGTGGTCACCAGCTGCGCGGCGATGATATTTTCTTTGGCAAGCCCGGCGAAAAGCGTGCGGACGAGAATCGTTTTTCCGGCACCAACATCGCCGGTAATCACAATAAATCCTTCACCCTGTGTAAGTCCGTAACGAAGATAAGACATCGCTCTCTTGTGGGTACGACTCCCAAAAAAGAAGCGGGGATCCGGATTCAGCGCGAACGGTTTCGCGCTCAGCTTATAGAAAGATTCGTACATGAGAGCAACAAAATCTCTGCCTCGAGGCTTTTTCGTATCAAAAAGAGTTACTGCAGAACGGGGCTATTCTACATTATTTTTTGCGTTAAACGATACGAACTCCCTAGTCTACTTTATGCCATGCTTGTTCATCAAATCATACAATGTGGGTCGGCTGACACCGAGCACTTCCGCCGTGCGCGAAATATTACTGTCATACAGCGTCAACGCCTTTTGCAGGGCGTGGCGCTCTGCGTGATCCCTTACCGCCCGCAAATTGAGCATCTCCGGCTCATTGTTGGCAATATCAAGCTCAAGATCCTCGGCGGTAACATGCCGGCCGTCCGCCATAATTACCGCCCGTTTCACCTTATTTTCCAGTTCCCGGACGTTGCCGGGCCACCGGTAAGACGAAATGGCAGTCAGCGCATCCTTGCTATACCCGCGCAGCGAGCGATTCAAACCCTGCTGTTCCTTGAACGACTCCAGAAATGCCCGGGCCAACAAAACAGCATCGCCATCGCGCTCCCGTAACGACGGGATCCGGATGCTGATTTCCGATATCCGATAATACAGATCCTCCCTGAAACTCCCGTCCTGGATCAACGCCGGGAGATCCTGATGAGTTGCGCAGACCACGCGCACGTCTACGGGGATTTCCTTGCGTCCACCGACGCGTTCGATAACGCGCTCCTGCAGAAAGCGCAGCAGCTTGACCTGCATGGCCATCGGCAGGTCACCGACCTCATCGAGAAAAAGCGTTCCGGCATCCGCACTTTCTATCTTGCCAATAGTCTGCTTATGAGCACCCGTAAACGCCCCTTTCTCGTAACCGAATAGTTCGCTCTCAAGCAGCGTTTCCGGAATGGCAGCGCAATTAATTGCCACAAATCGTTTTTTCGCCCTGGCGCTCAGGTCATGCAGCGCGCGCGCCAATAACTCCTTACCAGTACCGCTCTCGCCCAGCAGCAGGGTGGTGGCGTTGGTCGACGCGATCCGCTCGATCGTACGGCATACTTTGGTCATCTGAGCGCTTGCTGCAATCAGTCCCGGCAATGGCGAGCCAATCTTGTGCCTGGTCAGCTTGCGGTTTTCTGTTTCAAGCGCATAGACATGGTATGCCCGGTTGACAATAAGCGCGAGAATCTCGGGGGCTATGGGCTTCTGGTAAAAATCGTACGCGCCCAGCCCGATCGCCTTCACAGCATTCTCATGATCGCTGTTTCCGGTCACGACGATCACTTTGGCATCGGGCGCGAGGCTCAATATCTGCTCCAGCGTCGCCAGACCCTCGCTAGCGCCGTCGGCATCCGGCGGCAAACCCAGATCCAGGGTAATCACGGGCGGTTCGTGACGCCGCAACTGCGCCAAAGCGTCTTCACGATTCCCGGCGACCAGTACCTCGTAGTCTGAGAAACTCCAGCGTAACTGGCTTTGCAGGCCGGGATCATCTTCAACCACCATCAGGTGCTTCTTTGGCTCGGTCATCAAATCACCTCAGCGCCGGAAAGGTCGCCGCGACGTCAGGTACTTCCACATAAGTAATCGGAAAAATCATCTAAAACTACTCCGCTCTCGCGGCCGGTAGACGGATTCGGAAAGTGGTTCCGCGGCCCCGCTGGCTCACCACATCAATATCCCCACCAAGCTCGCGAACAAACTCCCGGCTCTCAAACACCCCGATCCCCATACCGGAGCCCTTCGTGGAGCGGAAGGGTCGAAACAGCTGATTACGTATAAAATCCGCATCCATCCCGCAACCGGTATCCCTGACATCGATAACGGCATGATCCTGCTCGAACTTCAATCGAACTTCCACCTTGCCGTCCGCTGGCGTCGCATCCTGGGCATTTTCCATAATATGTTCGAGAACCGCTGTCGTTCTGTCCCGGTTGGCCCGCATTCGGATGCCGCCAACCTCGCTGGAGAAAACCGGCACCGGTTTATGCCCGGAACGGCCCGCGACCGCCTCCCGAACAATATCCCCCAAATCAAACTCTTCGCTGACCGGCTCGACCGGGGTCTCTCCCGCCCGGAGCTGCGTAATCAGCCGGTTCATCTTGGTCACGGAGTTATCAACGGTTTTGATCGCGTCCTCCAGAAAAGCCGGATTGTCTTTGTGACGTGCCGCATTCGATACCACGAGCGACAACTGGGCGATCAGATTTTTCAGGTCATGCATGACGAACGCAGAGAGCTTGCTGAAGGCCTGAAACTCGCGTGCCTCGATCAGCGCCTGGGCGGCCATCAACTGCGCGACGTGCGTCGCGGCCTGCCGCGCGGCGGTTTTCAACAAATCGCGGTCTTCCCAGTTGATGTCGCGACGCACCGGAGGCCTCACCAGCACGATAAAACCGAGTAGCTCCACGTCCAGCATTAACGGAACGACCAGCCATGCCTTGGGGTAGGCGTGTAACCATTCAGGCAATACCAGATCCTGATAGAGATCGGGCTCGTCCTGGTACTCGTCTCGACTGATCACCCATTGCCATTTCGCGAGAAATCTGACCAGAGAACCGTCCACGGACTCACGCACACCGATCATCGGCGGCACTTCCCAATGTGCCGCAGGCTCACAGTAACCGTGGTCTCGCTGCAACCACAGCACTCCGCCGGGGCTGTCCACAATCTGCGCAATCGCTTGAATGGAACGTTCGAGCAGATGCGCGCCCGCCCCTCCCTTGGACAAGGTGCGGATTATGCGCAGCCATTCTTCTCGATAATCATATTTATAATTGAAGAAATGCTTGCCGACAAATACCCGCATGTGAGCGCGCAAACGCGTCGAGCTAAGCGATACCATCAGCAACAGCGTGCCGCCTGCCAATATCAGAAACCGGATGACGCTGGCCCAGCTGCCGGCATACATCCGTACGAGTTCGGCACCGACAAACAGCGTGATTATATAAATGCCGGAGAACGACAGAGCGGCCGTGAAGAAGACCACGCTGTGCGATACGTAGATGTCCCGCGACCAGCGCGGGGTGCCAGTCATGGTCGAGACGGCCATCAGCGGCGCCAGCAAGATCATGAACATCCCGCGAGCTGCCCATAGCGAATCATCCAATACGCCAAATACCAGCGCGTCGGCGTAAAGAAAAAAGTCATAGGCAAACATGCCGGCTATTGCGATATAGAGAAACTTGACCGCCCGGCGTCGCTCGGGACGCGAGCCCCTGAAAAGCTGTTCAACCAATACCAGGCCGAATACAGAAAGCAGCGTAAAGCCGACGTAAAACGCTGCGGACACCGTACGTGCCGCCTCTGGCGCACCGGTCAAGTCCGTCATCAGCAGCCCGATCAGCAACAGGAACGCAATGGCACCGGCGGCGATTGCAGCGTATCGCAGCATCGTCGCTGGACCGGCCACGCTTTGATATCTGGCACCAAGCGCTTGCAACAAAAATATCAACCAGACGACATCCCGGAAGACCTCGACCTCCAACGCAACCACGGGAAGACTGCCGCGCGGCGCACCGAGGAAGCCGGCCGACGCCGACCAGACGACGATAATCAACATTGCAAACGACAGCAGCACGCGATCGAAACGACCACGCCACGAAAAAATGAGTGCTGCCGCAAGCGCCAGATAGGCGGCGGCGCTCGCCAGATAGCCGATTGTCCCTACGTTATCCATCCCGTTATCCATAGCATCAGGCGCGGCACAGCCGAGCCTCTATGGCGTTGCTGACATTTATCTTGGTGACGGGAAACACAATGCTCTGTCCCTGAGACACATCTCCGAATTTGGCGGCGCAGGTGCTCGTTCGCGTGGGTAACGTCGCCCGGGATACCTGGATATACGTATCGGGCAGATTTCAAAAAGCTTTAAAAATCCTGCTGTTCGGGCCAGCCCATAATTCTGGCCGGCGGAAGGATATCCGCGCGTGGTGCGCACGCCGCGGGTCGTCGTTGGTGGCCACTTCCCGCCACGCGAAGGGTGACGAAAATCCACCGGTTTGGTATTGTTACCGGCGATCTTGATATCGCTAACTGCATCCGAATCAACAACCACCGCTCATTCTGCGAAGAAAGTCATCAAAATATAATGAAAGTAACAATATTCGGGAGCGGTTATGTCGGTCTTGTCACCGGCACCTGCCTGGCTCAGGTCGGAAATCACGTGGTATGCGTCGACATTGATCGACAAAAAATCGACATGCTCAGGCGCGGCGAGGTCCCGATCTTTGAGCCTGGCCTTGAGAAAATGCTGCAGGCCAATGCCCGTGAGGGTCGGCTGTCTTTTACGACCGATGTTGCCGAAGGAGTGGCTCACGGCCTTTTCCAGTGTATTGCGGTCGGCACACCGCCGGACGAGGATGGATCGGCCGACCTCCAGTATGTGCTCGCAGTGGCCAACAGCATCGGCGAGCACATCAGCGACTACCGGGTTATTGTCAACAAATCGACCGTTCCAGTTGGCACTGCGGAAAAAGTGCGGGCTGGCGTCAACGAAGCCTTAAGGAAGCGTGGGGCAACGGTTGAGTTTGATGTGGTTTCAAATCCCGAATTTCTCAAGGAAGGCGCTGCGATCGAGGATTTCATGAAGCCTGATCGCATGATTGTTGGAACAGATAACCCGCGCACTACCGAGTTATTGCGTGCTTTATATGCGCCTTTTAACCGCCAGCATGACCGGCTGATAACGATGGACATTCGATCGGCTGAACTGACGAAATATGCGGCAAACGCGATGCTGGCGACGAAAATCAGCTTCATGAACGAACTCGCCAATCTCGCCGGGCATCTGGGCGCGGACATAGAGAAAGTGCGCATCGGTATCGGCTCGGACCCGCGCATCGGCTATCACTTCATCTATCCCGGATGCGGCTACGGCGGCTCCTGCTTCCCGAAAGATGTCCAGGCACTCAAACACACCGCGCGACAAGTCGGTTACCGGGCCGAGTTACTTGACGCAGTTGAATCCGTCAACAATCGCCAAAAGCAGATCTTGTTCGAAAAAATAATGAAGCATTTCAACGGGAAATTGCAGGGGCTCACCGTTGCGTTGTGGGGGCTGGCATTTAAACCCAATACCGACGATATGCGAGCAGCTTCCAGCCGCGAACTAATGGAATCCCTATGGAGCCACGGGGCAACCGTACAAGCCTACGATCCGGTGGCGATGAACGAAGCGCAGCGCATTTACGGAGACAGGAAAGACCTCAAACTGTGCGACTCGTCCGAAGAAACATTACATGGTGCCGACGCATTGGCAATCGTCACTGAGTGGAATTCGTTCCGCAGCCCCGATTTCCGGCACATAAAATCGACGCTGCGAAATCCGCTGATCTTTGATGGACGTAACCTCTACGATCCGGCACTCATGAAACGGGAAGGGATTACCTACTACGCGATTGGGCGAGGCAACGTCTAACAGTATACACCGCACAGCACCGCCTGGCCTTCGACGATGAGAAGCGCGGAAGGTGGCTTACAATAAAAAAGGGTGGCTAATGCCACCCTTTTTGTCTTCTTGCTGCGCCAACTAATCAATTCACGCGCGGAGCGAGCGAACCGCTGGTATAACGCTTGGTCATGTCTTCCATGTCGATTACCTTGATCTTGGAAGCGTTACCAGCGGTTCCGAATGCCTCGTAGCGGGCCTTGCAGATATCCTTCATGGCTTTGGTACCAGCCTTCAGAAACTTGCGCGGGTCGAACTCCTTCGGATTTTCGGCCAGGAACTTGCGAACCGCGCCGGTGCAGGCCATGCGCAAGTCGGTGTCGATGTTGACCTTGCGCACGCCATGTCTGATGCCTTCCTGGATTTCCTTGACCGGCACGCCATAGGTTTCACCCATGTCACCGCCATAGGAGTTGATGATCTTGAGCCACTCCTGCGGCACCGACGACGATCCGTGCATAACCAGATGTGTGTCCGGTATACGCGCGTGAATCTGCTTGATACGTTCGATCGCCAGAATGTCACCGGTCGGCGGACGCGTAAATTTATAGGCGCCATGGCTGGTGCCGATGGCGATGGCGAGCGCGTCCACCTGGGTCTTCTTGACAAAATCGGCCGCCTCCTCGGGATCGGTCAGCAGCTGTTCTTTCGACAACTTGCCCTCGGCACCCGAACCATCTTCCTCGCCGGCCATGCCGGATTCGAGCGACCCCAAGCAGCCCAGTTCGCCTTCGACCGATACGCCGCCGGCGTGCGCTAATTCCACGACCCGACGGGTGATGTCGACATTGTACTCATAGCTGGCCGGCGTCTTCATATCCTCTTTCAACGATCCGTCCATCATCACCGACGTGAAACCGAGCTGGATGGAACGCAGGCACACGCCGAGAGACGCGCCATGATCCTGGTGCACAACGATCGGTACATCCGGCCAGAACTCCACGGAAGCCTGCATCAAATGCCGTATGAACGGCGCGCCGGCATAACTGCGTGCACCAGCCGATGCCTGCACGATCACGGGGCTGTCGGTCTCCGCCGCCGCCTGCATGATGGAATGCATCTGCTCCATGTTGTTCACGTTGTAGGCGGGCACACCATAGCCATGTTCGGCAGCGTGGTCGAGCAATTGGCGCAGGGTCATTAGTGCCATAGTAATCTCCTTAAGCTAATTAATAATTACAACTTACCTGGTTGAAATTCTGGTTCGGGCCAGCCCGGGAATTCATCACTATTCAATACAGTGACAACCTGCCCGTGCTACTCCACGTCCTCACCAACCTTCAAAATCGTCATTGCGTTGGTTCCCCCGTGCTTACCGACACGATCACCCTTGGTGATGATGACGAGGTCACCTTCCCGCACCGCGCCCCGCCGTACCAGCTCCTCGACCGCTTCCTTATTGATCACGCGATGATCGTCGGAATCGGGAGAGAAACTGACCGGGCAGACACCGCGGTAGAGCGTCACGCGCCGCCGGGTATCCACGCTGGGCGTCAGCGCATAAATCGGGATTCCGGAACTGATACGCGACATCCATAACGGTGTCGCGCCGGACTCCGTCAATGCAGCAATCGCTGCAATGTTCCAGTGATTGGCGGTATACATCGCCGCCATGGCTATGGCCTCGTCGGTGCGCGTAAAACGCGTGTCGAGACGGTGCTGGGATTTCTGAGTCTCCCTCTGCCTTTCCGCGGCACGGCAGATCCGGTTGACGGCGGCAACCACCTTGCCGGGATACATGCCCGTCGCGGTTTCGCCCGACAACATCACTGCGTCGGTACCGTCAATCACCGCGTTGGCAACGTCAAAGACCTCGGCGCGGGTCGGAATCGGATTCTCGATCATCGTTTCCATCATCTGGGTCGCCGTGATCGTCACCCGGTTCATCGACCGCGCCAGGCTGATAATCCGCTTCTGTACCGCCGGCAGTTCCGCATCCCCGATCTCGACACCAAGATCACCGCGCGCAATCATGACAACATCCGACGCCGCGATGATATCCTCCAGCGCCACCAGCGCCTCGGCACGTTCGATTTTTGCCACAATGCCACCATGGCCACCAACGCTGCGCAACAGTTCGCGCGCCTCGTGTATGTCAGCCGCGCTGCGAGGAAAGGAAATCGCGACGTAATCCGCCTTCAGTTCCGCAGCGGTCCGGATGTCGCGCCGGTCCTTGTCGGTCAGCGCCGTGGCGGACAGGCCGCCGCCCTGACGATTGATACCCTTGTTGTTCGATAATTCGCCGCCGGTAATTACCCGGCAAATAATCTCGCTGCCTTCAACCTCCTCTACCCACAGACTCAGGCGCCCGTCGTCCAGCAACAGCGTGTCGCCGCGATTGACGTCATTTTTCAGATCCGTATAGCTGGTGCCGACGCGCTCCTGCGTCCCGCCTTTCGGATCGCAGGCGGTATCGATAACAAATCTGGCACCCTCAGCCAGCAGCACCTTGCCGTCCTTGAAACGCTCGATTCTGATCTTGGGTCCCTGCAGATCCGCGAGCACGCCTACCTGGCGCCCGTGCGCACGGGCACGATTGCGCACCGCCTCGGCACGTTTGCTGTGCTCCTCGGCAGTACCGTGCGAAAAGTTCAACCGGACAACGTCGACGCCCGCCTCGATGATCTCATCAAGAACCTTGGGATCGTCCGTCGACGGTCCAAGCGTCGCTACTATTTTGGTTCGCCTCAACATAAAGTTTTACTTGCCGGCGCGCTCCTCGAGAATCGCGACCGCCGGCAGTTTCTTGCCCTCCAGAAATTCGAGAAACGCCCCACCTCCCGTCGAAATATAAGACACCTTGTCACCAACGCCATACTTTGCAATTGCCGCCAATGTATCACCGCCACCGGCAATCGAAAACGCCGGCGATTCGGCGATGGCATTCGCTATTGCCCGGGTACCCTCGCCAAATTGATCGAATTCGAATACCCCGACCGGGCCGTTCCAGACGATAGTCCCGGCCTTGAGCAGAATCTCCCTTAACTCCGCGGCGGACTCCGGTCCGATATCGAAAATCAGGTCATCGTTGGCGACTTCGGTTACCCGCTTGAGCGTCGCCCTGGCGTTCGGCGAAAATTCCTTGCCGCAAACCACATCGGTCGGCACCGGGATATCGCCGCCGCGCGCCTGCGCCGCCGCTATCAACGACTTTGCGGTATCGACCAGGTCGTTCTCGCACAGCGACTTGCCGACGTTGTTTCCGGCCGCCTTGATAAAGGTGTTTGCAATGCCCCCACCGACGACCAGCTGGTCGACGATTTTCGACAAGGATTCGAGTACCGTCAGCTTCGTCGACACTTTCGATCCGCCGACAATCGCGACCATCGGCCGCGCCGGCTTGGCGAGCGCCTTTTCGAGCGCATCGAGTTCCGCCGCCAGCAGCGGCCCGGCGCAGGCGACGGGGGCATATTTGGCTACGCCATGCGTCGAGGCGTGAGCCCGATGCGCCGTACCAAAGGCATCCATGACAAATATGTCACACAACCCGGCTATTTTCCTGGCGAGCGCATCGTCGTTCTTTTTCTCGCCTTTGTTAAAACGCACGTTCTCGCAGATCACCACCTCACCGTTGGCAACCTCCACGCCGCTCAACCAGTCCTTGATTAGCCGTACCGGCTTGCCAAGAATGCCCGACAGATGATCGGCCACCGGCTTCAGCGAGAAGGCTGCGTCATAGACGTCCTCTTCCGGCCGACCGAGATGCGACATCAGGATTACACGTGCACCGGCCTTGCGTGCCATTTCTATCGTTGGCAACGACGCGCGGATGCGCGTGTCATCGGCAACCTTGCCGTTGTTCAACGGCACGTTGAGATCCTGCCGGATCAGTACACGCTTGCCCGTCAGGTCCAGATCGGTCATTTTTATTACGGACATTTCCAAACTCCATACCAACCGAAAACTGCACAAATATTCCTGCCATGTCGGGACGAACAACGGGTATGCCCCGCGCGGGCCGTTGCGCGCCAAACTTCCACCTGGCCCTACCTGGCGGCCATCAACGCAATCGTGGTATCGAGCATGCGATTGGAGAAACCCCATTCGTTGTCATACCAGGACAGCACCTTGACGGTCTTGCCTTCCATCACCTTGGTCAACGTGGACTCATAGGTAGACGAGGCCGGATCGTGGTTAAAGTCGATCGAGACCAGCGGCTTGTCGTTGTACGCCAGGATGCCCTTCAGGCTGCCCTGTGACGCCTCTTTCATGATGCCGTCGATCTCCTGCTTGCTGGTTTCGCGTGCCGCCAGGAAGGTCAGATCGACCAGCGACACGTTGATCGTCGGCACCCGGATCGCAAAGCCATCGAGCCTGCCGTTCAACTCGGGCAATACCAGGCCGACGGCGGCGGCGGCACCGGTTTTGGTCGGGATCTGCGACATCGTCGCCGAACGCGCCCGGCGCAGATCCGAGTGGTATACGTCGGTCAGCACCTGGTCGTTGGTGTACGAATGAATCGTCGTCATCAGCCCGTTCACCACGCCGATTTTCTCATGCAGCGGCTTGATCAACGGCGCCAGACAGTTGGTCGTGCAGGACGCGTTGGAAATTACCGTGTGTGATGCCTTCAGGGTCTTGTGGTTGACGCCGTAAACGATCGTCGCATCAACATCGTTGCCGCCCGGCGCGGAAATAATCACCTTCTTCGCACCGCCACCGGTGATATGCGCCGATGCCTTGGCCTTGCTGGTGAAAAATCCGGTGCATTCGTGCACGACATCGACGCCGAGATCGCGCCACGGCAGCTTGGCCGGATCGCGTTCGGCGAACACACGGATCTTGTCGCCATTGACCACAATATAATCGCCCTCAACGGTAACGGTTCCGGGAAACTTGCCGTGAACCGAGTCATACTGGGTCAGATGCGCATTGGTATTCGCGTCACCCAGATCGTTAATCGCGACAATCTGGATTTCCCTGGTGCGGCCGCTTTCATAAAGCGCGCGCAGCACGTTGCGACCGATGCGCCCATAACCGTTGATTGCGACTTTAATTGCCATAACCTGAGCCTCCGTTATTTCTTCTATTTACTCTACTGTCGTGTGCCGATTCCGGTCCGTCAGGACAAAACGTCGCGAACGGCCTTGACCACGTTATCCACTGTAAATCCAAAGTGATTGAACAGATCGCCGGCCGGCGCGGATTCGCCGAACGTCGTCATACCGATCACTTTGCCTTTCATGCCGACATACTTCCACCAGCCGTCCGGCACACCCGCTTCCACGGCCAGCCGGGCTGTGACGTCCGGCGGCAGCACGGCATCGCGATACGCGGCGTCCTGGCGGGCGAATATCTCCACCGACGGCATCGACACGACGCGGACCCGTGTGCCCTTGCTGCTCATCTGTTTGGCGGCATCAACCGCCAGCGCCACTTCGGAACCCGTGGCGATAATGATTGCATCCGGCTTGCCGGGCCAATCCACCAGCACATAGCCGCCGCGCTCGACATTCGTGATCTGCTCCTGGCTACGCACCTGATGGGGCAGCGCCTGCCGCGTCAGTATCAGACTGGATGGCCCCTGGTCATTTTCAATCGCAGCCTTCCAGGCGACGGCGGTCTCGACGGCGTCGCAGGGACGCCACAACGTCATATTGGGAATAATGCGCAATGACGCAACATGCTCGATGGGCTGGTGCGTCGGGCCGTCCTCGCCCAGACCGATCGAATCGTGGGTGTAGACGAAAATGCTGCGCGCCCTGGTGATCGCCGCCATGCGCACGGCATTGCGCGCATAGTCCGAAAAGACCAGGAACGTGCCGCCATACGGGATAAACCCGGCATGCAACGCAATGCCGTTCATGATCGCCGACATACCAAACTCGCGCACACCGTAATACAGGTAATTACCATCAGGGTCATCGCTCGAGACACCCTTCGAGCCCAACCACAGCGTCAGGTTCGAGCCGGCCAGATCGGCGGAACCGCCGATCAGCTCGGGCACCAGCGGGCCAAATCCGTTCAAGGTGTTCTGGGAGGCCTTGCGGGTGGCGACTTTCTCCGCCTTCTGGTTGACCGCCTTGATAAAGGCCACCGACTTCTCGGCCCAGTCAGCGGGCAATTTGCCCGACACGCGCCGCTCGAATTCCGCGGCCAGCTCCGGGTGCGCGGACCGGTAAGCCGCAAATTTCCTGTTCCATTCTGCCTCGGATTTGCCGCCCTTCGTCTTGGCGTCCCAACCGGCATAGATCTCTTTCGGCACGACAAACGGCGCATGCGGCCAGTTGATCTTCACGCGCGTCGCGGCGATTTCCTCATCGCCCAGTGCCGCACCATGACAATCGTGCGACCCGGCCAGATTCGGTGCGCCCCAGCCGATAATCGTCTTGCAGCAAATCAGCGTCGGCTTGTCCGACACCGAGCGCGCCTCGGTAACGGCGCGCTTCACCGCATCGCTGTCATGACCGTCGACACCCCGCACCACATGCCAGCCGTAGGCCTCGAACCGCTTCGGCGTATCATCGGTGAACCAGCCTTCGACATGACCGTCGATAGAGATGCCGTTGTCGTCATAAAAACAAATCAGCTTGCCCAGTCCCAGCGTCCCGGCCAGCGAGCATGCCTCGTGGGAAATGCCCTCCATCAGGCAGCCGTCACCGAGAAAAACGTAGGTGGAATGATCCACAATTACGTGGCCGTCACGGTTGAAATGGGCTGCCAGCACCTTCTCGGCGAGCGCCATACCGACGCCATTCGTGACGCCCTGACCCAGCGGACCAGTGGTGGTCTCTATGCCGGGCGTGTAATGGATCTCCGGATGACCGGGTGTTTTCGAATGGAACTGGCGGAAATTCTTGATATCGTCTATCGAAAGATCGTAGCCGGACAAATGCAGCAGCGCGTACTGCAACATCGAGCCGTGGCCGTTGGAGAGAATAAATCGATCACGGTTCGCCCAGTGCGGATTAGCCGGGTTGTGCGTCAGGAAATCGTTCCAGAGGACTTCCGCAATGTCCGCCATCCCCATCGGCATACCCGGATGGCCCGAATTGGCCTTCTGCACAGCATCCATGCTGAGCGCGCGAATAGCGTTGGCTAAATCTCTGCGAGAGGGCATGTTTCTCTCCTTAAGTGAAATCGATAAACCCATACAAACGACACTCCCGGAATGTTCTCGTTAAAATCCCAAACACCGGCGACCCGATCCGACCGGCCCCGAAAACCACACCTGCGCTCAAGGAATCCGCGTGAATAGTGCTGGCGCGTTTATCTTGCTAAACCAGTGGAAGACCGCGCGATTGCAGACTTGATCCGGCGAATCCTCGAATGTTGTTGTTCCCCAACCAAACCGACCGGCAAACCACCCCAAAATCGCGGAGCCAAACGATATATTCTACCCCGCCCACACCATTCAGCAATAGTGCGTCGGTATAACCGCCTGTTTTACTATCCCTTTATATATAGCACTGGCGATCGGATGTCAGCGGGCGGCCATTATACTCGATGAACCGCGAAGTGCCAGAGAGGGCGGTATTCGCCCGCCGTAACGGGCTGCCAAAACTGCCCGCACGACGGCAGCGACAACGGCGGCTGGCGATCACGGTGGTGGATACGTTAAAATGCGCCGCTTTATATCCGAATCGATGGAACAATAGACGAAATACCCGCGGCCCGAACTGCAACATGAGGCATCCCGGACGCGGCGGCAGAGTTTCCGGGGACTGCAAGCGCAAGCCGAAGAATTTGCCGCGCCGAAACGGGCGTACGAGCTGATTTATTGTATGGCAACGCCGGTTTCTATCATTTTCAACATAACGGTGCATTACGAATTACGGGGGATCAGTAAATGTCGAACAGTTACCTATTTACATCGGAATCGGTTGCCGAAGGCCACCCCGACAAGATCGCGGACCAGATCTCCGATGCGATACTTGACGCGATACTCGCTCAGGATCCGCCGGCACGCGTCGCCTGCGAGACCCTGGTCAAGACCGGCATGGTGATGGTTGCCGGCGAAGTGACGACCAGCGCATGGGTGGACATCGAGGAACTGGTGCGCCAGACCATCCGCGAAATCGGCTATAACAGTTCGGACATGGGCTTCGACTGGGAATCCTGCGCGGTACTGAACGCAATAGGCAAACAGTCGCCCGATATCGCGATGGGCGTCAACGAATCCGCGGGACACGAGCAGGGCGCCGGCGATCAGGGTCTGATGTTCGGTTACGCCACCAACGAAACCGACGTATTCATGCCCGCGCCGATCACCTATGCGCATCGCCTGGTCAAGCGCCAGGCCGAGGTACGCAAGAACCGTACGCTGCCGTGGCTGCGCCCCGACGCCAAGAGCCAGATAACGTTCCGCTATGAAGACGACCAGCCGGTCGGCATCGACGCCGTCGTATTGTCGACCCAGCACAACCCGGACATCGAGCTCAAGGCGCTGAAGGAAGCCGTCATGGACGAGATTATCCTGCCGGTACTGCCGAAGGAATGGATCAGCAAACATACGCGGTTTTTCATCAATCCCACCGGCCGCTTCGTCATTGGCGGCCCGATGGGCGATTGCGGTCTCACCGGCCGGAAAATCATCGTCGACACCTACGGCGGCATGGCCCGGCACGGCGGTGGCGCGTTTTCCGGCAAGGATCCATCCAAGGTCGATCGTTCCGCCGCCTACGCGGGACGTTACGTCGCCAAGAATATCGTCGCGGCCGACCTGGCGGACCGATGCGAAATCCAGGTGTCTTACGCAATCGGCGTCGCGGAACCGACATCGATCAGCATCAACACGTTCGGCACCGGCAAGATCGATGACGACCAGATTATCGCGCTGGTCCGCGAACACTTCGATTTGCGCCCGAAAGGCCTGGTCAAGATGCTGGATCTATTGCGGCCTATCTACCGCAACACCGCTGCCTACGGCCATTTCGGCCGCGAAGAACCGGAGTTCAGCTGGGAACGGACCGACAAGGTTAACGTACTGCGGTCCGACGCCGGCCTGTCGTCCGCGGCCTGATCGCGCGTCATAAACAATCCGCAGCCAACACCGGGAATTCAGTCAAGGAGAGTATTTAATGAGCACGCAGCCAGTAAAAAACCTCAAAGCCGACTACAAGGTCGCGGATATCACGCTGGCCGCCTGGGGTCGCAAGGAAATCGCCATCGCGGAAACCGAAATGCCGGGCCTGATGGCACTGCGCGAGGAATATGCCGGACAAAAGCCACTGAAAGGCGCACGCGTCGCCGGTTCGCTGCATATGACGATCCAGACCGCGGTGCTGATCGAAACCCTTGCGGCGCTGGGCGCAGAGGTACGTTGGGCCTCGTGCAATATTTTTTCGACCCAGGATCACGCGGCCGCTGCGATAGCTAAAAGCGGTATACCGGTGTTCGCCTACAAGGGCGAGTCACTGGAGGAATACTGGGATTACACACACCGGATCTTCGAGTGGCACGACGGTGGTACGCCGAACATGATTCTCGATGACGGCGGCGACGCCACCGTACTGATCACGCTCGGCGCACGCGCGGAAAAAGACCTGTCGCTGCTCGACAAACCGGCCAACGAGGAAGAAACCGTACTGTACGCGGCGATCCGGCGCCGGATCGAGAGCAAGCCCGGCTGGTACAGCAAGGTGCTGGCCAACATCCTGGGCGTGACGGAAGAAACCACCACCGGCGTGCACCGGCTTTACCAGATGGAGAAGGACGGCCGCCTGCCGTTTCCGGCGATTAACGTCAATGACTCCGTCACCAAGAGCAAGTTCGACAATCTGTACGGCTGCCGCGAGTCGCTGCTGGATGGCATCAAGCGCGCGACCGACGTGATGATCGCCGGCAAGGTCGCACTGGTGCTCGGTTATGGCGATGTCGGCAAGGGTTGCGCGCACGCGTTCCGCGGCTTCGGCGCGACCGTGTGGGTCACCGAAATCGATCCGATCTGCGCGCTGCAGGCAGCGATGGAAGGCTATCGCGTTGTCACGATGGACTATGCGGCCGACAAGGCCGACATCTTTGTCACAGCGACCGGCAATGTCGACGTCATCACTCACGATCACATGGTACGCATGCGCCATAACGCCATCGTCTGCAACATCGGGCATTTCGACTCGGAAATCGACGTCGCCGGCATGCGCAAGTACACTTGGGACAATATCAAACCGCAGGTGGACCATATCGAGCTGCCAAATGGCAAGCGCATCATTCTGCTGGCGGAAGGCCGCCTTGTGAATCTCGGCTGCGCCACCGGCCATCCGAGTTTCGTCATGTCCAACTCGTTCACCAACCAGGTACTCGCGCAGATCGAGCTGTTCAAATACCGCAGCAAGTACCAGAACAAGGTCTACGTTCTGCCCAAGCACCTTGATGAAAAGGTGGCACGCGCACACCTCAAGAAGGTCGGCGCAGACCTGACGATGCTGACGCCGGAACAGGCCAAATATATCGGCGTCGCCGCCGCGGGGCCTTACAAGCCCGATCATTACCGGTATTGATGGCTGGAGCCGCTGCCAGTCGGCAGCGGCTTTTCCGCTAACCCGCCACGCAGGACAACAATGCAATCCCAGAAAAACTTTCCCGCGGCGTTCAGTTTCGAATTCTTTCCGCCCAAATCAGACGACGGCGCCAGCAAGCTGCGCGCGGTCGGGGCGAAACTCGCCAAACTGGACCCGTGTTTTTTTTCGGTAACCTTCGGCGCGGGTGGCACCACTCGGGAAAGAACCTTCAAGGCAGTCGTCGATATCAAGCAGCACACTGGCATCGATGTCGCACCGCATCTCTCATGCGTGGCGTCGACGCAAGAAAGTATTCGCGAGATTCTGCAAAATTATATGGACCAGGGCATACGCCATCTGGTGGCGCTGCGCGGTGATATGCCGTCCGGACTGCGCGATCCCGGCGCGTTCAGCCATGCCAATGAACTGGTCAAATTCATACGCGCCGAGACCGGCGACCATTTCTTCATCGAGGTCGCCGCCTATCCGGAGTTTCATCCGCAGGCGCCGTCGGCGCAGGCCGACCTGCTGAATTTCAAACGCAAGGTTGAAGCCGGCGCGGACGCCGCGTTGACACAATATTTCTACAATGCCGATGCCTATTTCCGCTTCGTCGACAGCTGTGAAAAGCTCGGCCTCGATCTGCCGATCGTGCCCGGCATCATGCCGATCACCAATCACACGCAGCTGGCGCGCTTTTCGGATGCCTGCGGCGCCGAGATCCCGCGCTGGATACGCAAGCGCCTCGAGGGCTACGGCGACGACATCGACGCCATCCGTGCTTTCGGCCTGGACGTCACTACAGAGCTGTGCCGCCAGCTTCTCGACGGCGGCGCACCCGGCCTGCATTTCTACACGATGAACAGCAGCGAAGCGACACTCGCTATCTGGAACAACCTGAACCTAGGCGAGTTCAAGAAAAGCCGCACCCGTTAAATCCGGCAGGCACTACCGCACTATTGAGCCCCGCCTGGCCAGCGGGTACGCTCGTACCTCGACAATTCCACCGCGCCGGGAGCCGGCCATCGATGAACAACCGTGATCTGATCGAACGCGACCTCGCCGTGCTGTGGCACCCGTGCACGCAAATGAAAGATCACGAGTTGCTGCCCATGATACCGATGCGACGCGGCGACGGCGTCTGGCTCGAGGACTTCGACGGCAAGCGCTATCTGGATGCGATCAGTTCCTGGTGGGTGAACCTGTTCGGCCACGCCAACCCGCGCATCAATGCCGCGCTGCGCGACCAGCTCGATACGCTGGAACACGTATTGCTCGCTGGCTGCTCGCATCAACCCGCGATTGAACTGGCCGAGCGACTGGTCGCTCTGGCACCCAATGGCCTGACGCGCTGCTTCTATGCCGACAGCGGTTCGTCCGCCATCGAGGTTGCGTTGAAGATGAGCTATCACTACTGGCGCAACCGTGGCAGATCAACAAAGACAAAGTTCATCACGCTGGACAACAGTTATCACGGCGAAACACTCGGCGCACTGGCGGTCGGCAACGTCGCCTTGTACACGGAAACCTATCGCCCGCTGCTGATGGACGTCATCACCGTCGCGTCGCCGGACTGTTTCCATCGCGAGCAAGGCGAATCATGGCACGCATACTCCGAGCGGCGGTTTGAGCCGATGCGGGCAGCTATCGAGCAACACACCGACGAGGTCTGTGCGGTCATCGTTGAGCCTCTGGTACAGTGCGCCGGCGGCATGCGCATGTACGATGCTGTCTATCTCAAGTTGCTGCGCGAGGCCTGTGACAGCGCCGGCATACACCTAATCGCCGACGAGGTCGCAGTCGGTTTCGGCCGAACCGGCACGATGTTCGCCTGCGAACAGGCCGGCATCACGCCCGATTTCCTGTGTCTCGCCAAGGGCCTGACCGGTGGCTATCTGCCGCTGTCGGCGGTGCTCACCACTGACACCGTCTATGCGGCGTTCTATGATGATTACGCGACACTGAAGGCGTTCCTGCATTCGCACAGTTACACCGGCAACGCGCTGGCATGCCGTGCCGCGCTCGCCACGCTGGATATCTTTGCCGGGGATGACGTTATCCAAAACAACGCTAGATTGATCGCAGCATTACATACGGCCACGCAACCGTTTTGCGATCACCCCCATGTCGCCGAGGTCCGACAGACCGGAATGATCGTCGCGCTGGAAATGTGCCGGGACAAAAACGCACGTGTGCCGTATCCATGGCAGGAACGCCGCGGCCTGCGTGTCTACCAGCATGCGTTACGCCGCGGCGCGCTGTTGCGACCGCTCGGCAACGTCGTCTATTTCATGCCGCCGTACGTGATCACCGAGGGCGAGATCGGTTTTCTGGCCGAGATCGCGCGTGCAGGCATCGACATCGCGACCGCAGACTGATATCGAACGCCGATGCACAAACCACGTATCTATTTCCCCGGACCGCTCCACGAAGGTGAGCACATCACGCTGGATACACAAGCCAGCCAGCACCTTTTACGCGTGTTGCGGCTGCCGCCCGGCGTATTGCTGACAGTATTCAATGGCCGCGGCGGCGAATACGATGGCGTCCTGGGTGCGCCGGCCGGCAAGCTCGCCACCGTCGACGTGAACGCCTTTGTTGATTGTAATCGGGAATCGCCGCTGCGGATTACGCTGTGTCAGGGTATCTCACGCGGTGAGCGCATGGATTACACGCTGCAGAAGGCGGTCGAGCTGGGCGTGGCCGATATCGTGCCGTTGTTTACCGAACGCTGCGAAGTGCGTTTGCGCGATGAGCGTCTGGCCAGGCGCGTCGAGCACTGGCAGGCGTTGATCGCGAGCGCCTGCGAGCAGAGCGGCCGCACCGCGGTGCCGGCGATCCGCCGCCCGACGACATTCGCGGACTGGCTGCATAACGATCCGGCCCCCGGCGCCGATGCGCCGGACAAGCCGCTCAAGCTGGTGCTCGATCCCGATGCGACACAGTCGCTGTCGGATCTCGCCTCGCCCGCGCGAGGCACGCCGGTCGTGCTGCTGATCGGTCCTGAAGGCGGCTTGAGCGATGCAGAAATCCGGCGTACCGAAGAGCGCGGCTTTGTGCGCCTGCGCCTCGGGCCGCGCGTGCTGCGCACCGAGACCGCTCCGGTCGCGGTACTGGCGGTGTTGCAGAGCTGGTGGGGAGACCTGGGATAGGCCGACCGGTCCGGCCGCTCGAACAGAGCGAACGGGCTGCCGGCGTCAGCCGCTGGCACCGCCGGCGCGGACATAATTCTGCACCGACAGTTTTTCCACCAGATGAGCGGCCAACGATTCCGGGTCGGCGCTGATCTCGATCTTGCACGCGTGCCGGACATGCTTGGGCATGCTGTCGATCACGCAGCTGTCGGGGTCCTGCGTCCAGACCGTACCGCCGTGATCCAGCACCGCATGACATCCCTTGATGCCGTCGTCGCCCATGCCACTGAAGACAATGGCGCCGGCATGGGCGCGATAGCGCCTGGCGATTGCCTGCATGGCGTGGTCCAGCGCGCTCACGCCAACCGCCTGCGCTGCGGGCAGTAATTTCACCTTGCCGTCCTCGCCGAGTGAAACGCGCTGATCGACCGGTGCGACGATCACATCACCGCTGCGGATGATATGACCGTCCGCCGCCGGCAACACATCGAATGCGCAACTGTTGTTAAGCTGCTTGACGAGGATAGGCACGTACTGCGGCCCGATGCGCTGCACCAGCACGAAGGCAACATCCAGTTCCGGCGGAATACCGCTCAGGAAACGCGCAACCGCCTGCGGCCCGCCCAGCGATGCCCCTAATACCCAGACGCTGCCCGGGCGGCCCGTGCCGGCCCGCTTGGTATCGGCGACCGCCCTGGCCGGTTCCGGCTCGGCACGCGCCATGGCGCCGACGGTAAAGTAAGGAGTTTCAATCACGTTACTCGGCACCACGGGAGGAATCTCCGTGGCCTGCGAAAGTGCGGGTACCGGGGGAACGCCGACCGGCTCCGGCATCGCGGCGGGTGATGGCTCGACGGACAGACGCAACGCCGCGGTTACTGCTTCCGCTCGCTCCGTCGCGGGACTTTTCCGGTCGAATGCATCCGGCACAAAGCGCCGTTCGATCGCGGCCTCGAGCTTCTCGTTGAAACGTTCGCCAAGCTCTGTTTCGCTGGTCAATGCCTGATGGATCTCGTCGTCGGTAATCAGCACCGGTATCGTACAGCGTGGCAGCAAGAACTTGAGCACTTCCAGGTCGTGGTCGGAGGCATTTTCCAGATCAACCACCAGCGCGTCGGGCCGCACATCGTTCAACCGGCTCAGTATCGCGGTTTTCAATGGCGCATTGATAATGACATACCAGCCGTTGCGCTCGAGCATCGCTTCCAGACGGAAGCGCTGCTCCACCGAACAGGCGGATATCGCTACGCGGGCAGATCGACTGGGAGATGCATTCATTATCCGGGGACCCGATCGTAAATTATCGCCGCAACGAGCACACCGCCTCAGGCGGAAACACTCGCGGAACGCTCAACGGCAATCAGACAAGAACGTTTTGGATAGCCGACGATAACACATCCCCCCGGGACAGGTAAGTCGCCGGTGCAAACCGCGATAACCTTGCGTTGATTCCGCTGCGTTTATACTTCCGTTAACGGCGTGCACCCGGCGCAGCCGTGCGACCGCTAATGACGGTATTTCGTTGCCGCCAGCTTGCCGGCCAGGGTCGACAGCGAATGCTCGATCGTTTCATACAACTGCGGCGACAACTCACGGTCGCCGCTCGCCGCTGCATCGACGACCATCGCGACATCCTGACTGAGATAGTGAATATCGTCTTTGCCGGCGTGATCGGCGGCCACCGACAAGCCTCGCAGCAGCGCTACCAGCCGCGTGGCGGGAAAGGCCGCGGCCGATCCGCTGCGCCATTGCCCTGCAAAATCCGCGGCGCTGGCGATCAGATCTGCGGCGGCTTGCGCAAACACGGTTTCCCGGTCATCCGCGGCATGACCGGCGGCGGCCGCACGCATGCCGGTCGTCGCGTCGGCCGACGCCGCGGGAGCGGTGGACACGGCGTCCTGCCAAGGCACCTCGACCGCAGCGAGCCACAGGTCCGCCGCCGCCGGATCCACGATATACGCGCGCAAATACCGCTGCACCGTCGCCAGCGACCCGGTCACCTGGTTCACTATCGCGTCCGGCGCCTGCGCCGCCGGAGCATCGGCGGTCGCATCAACCAGCCGGCGGCAACGGTCGATCATCAGCGCCGCTCTTGGCATATCGAGTAACGACAGGCTGCCGGCAATGCAGGTCACCCGGTTGCCGAGATCTGCGCGATCCGCCGGCGACCGCCCGGTCGGCCCGTCGTCGAGGAGAGTTGCGAGAACATCGAGTTCGTTGCGAGTTTGCGCGATGACGCTGCCGCGCAACCGGCCGGCGAGCGTCTCGTCCGCGCGGTGCGGATGTGACGCGGCCGCCGCGCCCGCGTCACCAAGGCGCACATTGATGTCGAGCAGTCCCGCGAGGATACCCTCGAATAATCCGCGGCGCTCGGCCGCTTCGGCTGAGCCCAGACGAACGACGCGCTCGGCCTGCACCGTCATCGCCTGGCGGATCGATTCCCAGCCCAGCAACTCGAAAACACCGGCGAGCTGCACCAACCGCCGCTCGATATCCTGCAACGCGCCCGGAACCAGCGCCGTCCGGGACTCCAGTCCGCCAAGCGTCTTTTGCACGTCGGCAAGCTCGCCGAGCATGACGTCGGCGACGGTTGAATACAGCGGGCTTGCGCGCGGTTCCCCGGTCCAGGCAGTCAATACCGAATCAACCGCCATGCCGGATCGCGAGCGTTTCCTCAAGATGCACCGGCGCCGTCAGCTGCCCCACGACGGCGAGCAACTCCTCGCGCACCAACGGCTTGACCAGCACCCGGTCGGCGCCGACGGCCTGGGCCTGCGCGCGATCTATCAGGCTGCCGGATACGGACACCAACACCACAGGACACTGACGAAACTTGGGGTTCTGCTTGATCACCGCGCAGACCTGATACCCGTCCAGCCGGGGCAGGCTGGTATCAAGCACGATGACGTCGGGCGTGTGATCGACAATCTTGCCCAGCGCCGAAAATCCGTCCGACGCGGTCACCACGTCGCAGCCGACGCCCTCGAGTATCGCCGCCATGACACGGCACATCACCGGATTGTCGTCCACCACGACCGCCTTGATTCCCGACAGAACAATGGCTGACTCCGTGTCCACAGACTCCCTCCACCTCGACCCGTTGGCGACTGTCCGCGATCCCCCGACTATGTTGCAGCGTGACTTGAAAAGTCAACAGCACCAGCGGTCAGGCGAGTATCATCTTGCAGGTCAGGCACTTAAACTCCAGCGACCGCCGCGTGCGCGCCTACCGACGCAAGCGGTAGCGCTACCCGCCGGAGATAACGGCGCATCGACCGCGTAACCATTACGCTTTCGGCACTGAACTGCGTTATAGTGACGCACCATAACGGCAAGGATTTCATCGAATTATGGGCGTAGAACAACTTCATGCCGTGCCGCACCTGACGACGGTGCTGACCGGCCCGCTGCAGAAAATCGAACGCCACTTCCTCGACCACCAGTCCATGATCGAGGCGTGGCTGCGGGCGCAGTGGCTGGAAACGCCGGCGCCGTTCTACTCGTCCGTCGACCTGCGCAACGCCGGCTTCAAGGTCGCGCCGGTCGACACCAATCTGTTTCCCGCCGGGTACAACAATCTGAATCCATCGTTTCTGCCGCTGTGCATACACGCAATCCAGTCGGCGTTCGAGCGCCTCTGCCCCACCGCCTGCCACGTGCTGCTGGTGCCGGAAAATCACACGCGTAACATGCCGTACTTCGAAAGTCTCGCGACGCTGCAGGACATCGTCATGCGCGCCGGCTACGACGTGCGTATCGGTACGCTGATCGAGGAAATCACCACCGCGCAGGATATCGAACTACCCTCCGGCCGGCGCATTCGCCTCGAATCGATGATCCGCGATGGCAACCGCGTCGGGCTGGACGATTTCGATCCGTGCGTGGTGTTACTGAACAACGATCTGTCCGACGGCCGCCCGCCGCTATTGCAGGGCCTGGATCAGCCGGTTGTGCCGTCGCTGGAACTCGGCTGGTCGACGCGTCTGAAATCGGCGCATTTCCAGCACTACCACGAGGTGGTGAACGAATTCGTCAGCCAGCTCGACATTGACCCATGGCTGCTCGAACCGCTGTTTCGGCAATGCGGCGAGATCGATTTCATGAAACGCGAGGGCGAGGATTGCCTGGCAAAAAACGTCACGACCTTGCTGGCAGGAATACAACGTAAATACGATGAGTACCAGCTCGATGCCGCGCCGTACGTCGTGATCAAGGCCGACGCCGGCACCTACGGCATGGGCATCATGACGGTACAGAGCGCCGACGAGATCCGCGAACTGAACCGCAAGCAACGCACCAAAATGGCGGCAAGCAAGGGCGGCCAGGGCGTCACCAAGGTCATCCTGCAGGAGGGTGTGCCGACGTTCGAGACCTGGGGCACGGAACGCGCGGTCGCCGAACCCGTGGTCTACATGATCGACCACTTCGTCGTCGGCGGTTTCTACCGCGTGCATACCAAGCGCGGACCGAAGGAAAATCTCAACGCGCCAGGCATGCACTTCGAGCCGCTGTCGTTTGCCGAAACCTGCAGCAATCCCGACCAGCGCAAGGCGCCGGATGCCAGCCCGAACCGGTTTTATGCCTACGGCGTGATCGGCCGGCTGGCGCTGGTCGCCGCCGCCCGCGAACTGGCGGACCGCAAGCCCCGCTCACCCTGAACCCGCCGTTAGTGCCTTTACGATACGTGCGCGACCGCGGCCAACAATCGAGAACCCGCCCATGACCATCAGACTCGGTGTGGTCATGGACCCGATCGCGTCCATCAAGCCGAAAAAAGACAGCACGCTGGCCATGCTGCTCGCCGCGCAACGGCGTGGTTGGTCGCTCTCTTATATGGAACAGGGCGATTTGTTCCTGCGCGACGGTCGCGCCGGCGCCCGGGCGCGGCAGGTGGAAGTCTTCGATGACCTGGGGCGCTGGCACACCTTTCACGATGCCGCCGATATCGCCCTGGACAGTCTCGACGTGATCCTGATGCGCAAGGACCCGCCGTTCAATATCGAATACATCTATACGACACAGATACTCGAGCTGGCCGAAACGGCCGGCGTACTGATCGTCAACAAGCCGCAGACGCTGCGTGACGCCAACGAGAAACTGGCGACGGCGTGGTTTCCGCAATGCGCCGCGCCGACACTGGTGACGCGCGATGCGCGCCGCCTGCGCGATTTTCTACGCGAACACGAAGACGTCATCCTCAAACCGCTGGATACCATGGGCGGCCATTCGATCTTCCGCCTGCGGCCCGGCGACCCGAACATCAGCGTCGTCATCGAGACCATCACGCATTACGGCACGCAGCTGGTGATGGCGCAGCGCTACATCCCGGAGATCGTCGATGGCGACAAACGTATCCTGCTGATCGACGGCGAACCCGTGCCCTATATGCTGGCGCGCGTGCCGCAGGCCGGCGAGACGCGCGGCAATCTGGCCGCCGGCGGCACGGGCATCGGCCGGCCGCTCGGCGAGCGCGACCGCTGGATCTGCGCGCAGGTCGGCCCACTGTTACGGCAGAAAGGTCTGATGTTCGTCGGGCTCGACGTGATCGGCGATTTCCTCACCGAGATCAATATCACCAGTCCCACCTGCATACGCGAGCTGGACAAACTCCATGGGCTCGACATCGCCGGACAGCTGATGGACTGCATCGCCAGAAAGCTGGCGCAATGACCACGGGCACCTCACCGATGACCGCCAACCGTGTGACGCAAGTGTTTCGTTGCGCCGTAAGTTTGCTCGCCGCTGCCCTGATCGTCACCGCCTGCAGCCACCGACCGCACGAGCATCACGAACAACTGGTCGTGTTCGGCACACTGGTCGATATCACCATATTCGACGCCGACGACGAAAGTATCGCCAGGGCCAGCGCCGGCATCACCGCCGATTTGAACCGGCTCCACCGTACATGGCACGCGTGGGAAACCAGCACGCTCACCGCAATCAACGATAGATTCGCGCACGGCGAAGGCGCGATAGTCGATGCCGAGGGCATGCGGATATTGCGCCGCGCGCAGGAATTGTCGATCGCCAGTGGCGGGCTGTTCAATCCCGCCGTCGGCAAACTGATCGAGCTCTGGGGATTCCACCAGGACGATGCGCCGAAGGGTCCGCCGCCGCCAGCCGAAGTGGTTGCCGAACTGGTCGCCAAAAACCCGCAGATGTCGGACCTGACATTCAGCGACACCGCCGTAACGAGCAGCAACCCTGACGTGCAACTCGATCTGGGGGCATTCGCCAAGGGCTACGCGGTGGACCGCGCGATCGGGATCGTACGCGCCGCCGGCATCGAGAATGCCATCGTCAACGCCGGCGGTGATCTGCGCGCGATCGGCCACCATGGCGGGCGGCCATGGCGCATCGGCATCCGCAACCCCGGCGGCCCGGGCATCCTGGCCTCGGTCGAGGTCACGGGTGACGAAAGCGTGTTTACCTCGGGCACTTACGAGCGGTATTTTGATTACGAAGGCACGCGCTATAGTCACATTATCGATCCGCGCAGCGGCTATCCCGCCGACGGAGCCACTTCGGTGACGGTGATTCACACCAACGGCGCGACGGCAGATGCCGCGGCTACCGCGTTGCTCGTCGCCGGTCCCGAACACTGGGCCAACGTCGCCCGGCAAATGGGTATCGAAAACGTTATGCTGGTGGATAAGGGCAACAATATTCATATGACGCTGAAAATGGCCCAGCGCGTCCAATTCGAAGGCGAAGCGCCGTCCGTAGTCATTGTGGCGGACCCGCCGTGACGCGCGCCGATTGGGTGATCGTGATCTCTGCGGTCGCGCTGCTGCCATTTCTGTATGCGCTGTACTGGGGAAACGCGGCGCCCGGCGACCGGGTGCTGGTACTGGTCAACGGCAAGGAGGTTCTGGCGGCGTCGTTGGCCACTGACCAGGAATTCGCTGTCGACGGCCCTCTCGGCACCAGTCATATCAAGGTCCACGGCGGCCAGGTCCGCTTCACCGATTCGCCGTGCGCCAATAAACTGTGCGTACACACCGGCTGGCTGCACCATGGTGGCGAATTCGCCGCCTGCCTGCCGAACCGCGTCAGCCTCGTGGTGTCCGGCCTGAACAATCGTTACGATACGATTAATTTCTGAATATGCAGCTGACCCTGCAGACCACGCGCGAAGACCACCGCATCGCCTGGCTCGCGGCACTGGCGATCACGATCCATATCGCGGAGAGCGCGCTGCCAAGCCCGATCCCCGGCATCAAACCGGGGCTCGCCAATATCGTCACGATCATCGTGCTGATGCAGTTTGGCTGGACGACGGCGGTCTGGGTGGCACTGTTGCGCGTCGTCGTCGGCAGCCTGCTGGTCGGCACCTTTCTGTCGCCGACGTTTATGTTGAGTCTGGGCGGCGCCGTCGCCAGTCTGGCTGTGCTCGGCGTCGCCAGCCGCTTGCCCGGCCGTGGCGTCGGTCCGGTCGGTTACTGCGTGCTCGCGGCGATGACGCATATCGCCGCGCAATTCTGGATCGCCTACTGGCTGTTCATTCCGCACGATGCGCTGTTTCACCTGCTGCCGGTGCTGATGACCGCCGCGGTGATCGCCGGCCTGGTCACCGGCGTCATCGCCCACGCCGTTCTGGATCGTTTGAGTGATACGGATTATGGCCGCCATCCAGCCGCTGCCGCCGCAGATTAGGCCGGCCGACCGGCTCGGCCTCGCGCTGTTCGGCGCGGTGGTCGTGCACGCGGTGGTGATTCTCGGCATTACCTTCGGACCGCTCGACAACAAATCCCCGCCGATCACCGCGACGCTCGACATCACGCTCGCGCAGGATCGCAGCGATAAGGCGCCCGACGATGCCGATCTGCTGGCGCAGACCAATCAACAGGGCGGCGGCGACAGGCAGGCGCGCGACCGCTCCTCCAGCCCGGCGAACGCGCCGCTGCTGAAATCGACGCCCGGCGACACGGCGGAAATCCAGCTTCAGTCCGCGGCACCGCGACCGGTAAAATCGCCGCTGGTGCCGGTGCTGACCCGGCAGGAAGCGGAACGGGCCATCGCGCTGGAGGAGCTGCCGGTACCCGACCACGAGACCGCCGTGACGGCGGCCGAGCTGATGCAGCGCAGCATGGAGATGGCCAATCTCACCGCCGAAAACAACGAATCGCACGAGTCCTATTCCAAAAACCCGCGTCATCGCTACATCTCATCCAACACGCGCGAATACCGCGACGCCGCCTATCTCGATGGCTGGCGCAAGAAGGTCGAACAGATCGGCAATCTCAATTACCCCGAAGAGGCCAGACGCCGCAACCTGTCCGGCAGCCTGATCCTGCACGTCGCGATCCGCGCCGACGGCACGCCGATCACCATCGACATCCGGCGCTCGTCGGGCTCCAAGATCCTCGACGACGCCGCCAAACGCATCGTCCAGCTGGCCGCGCCCTATGCCGCGTTTTCGGACGAGATGAGAAAAGACACCGACGTGCTGCACATCACGCGCACCTGGCAGTTCCAGGCGGGGAATCGCTTCAGCGGGGAGTAGGTTTATTCTAGCCGGCTACGGTCCGTAAACGCAGGATTGTTCATGGTAAAAAGGCGGCCTCACGAGTATCCCGGATTTTTTTAGAAACGCGACATGAGACTTAACAAAATCACAACGTCATTCCGGCCGAAGCGTAGTGAAGAGCCGGAATCCAGGATTTTTCAACGCGCTGGATGCCGGATAACGGCTACGCCGTTTCCGGCATGACGCAGTCTTGCTTGATAGGAATAAATAGCGTGAGAGTTGAATGTTACTTTTATCAAGACTACTTGCCACGATCACCAAAAGAAAATCGACACTGACCCGAATGGCACTTACTTAAGCCAAATGTAGGGTGGGTGAGCGTTTTTTGCGTAACCCACCAAGCGTGCGAAGCACACAAACTGTTTTTTAGGGAAGATTGGCTTTTTCTACAGCCTCAACGGCACGGTTGGTGGGTTACGGCGCGCAACGCGCCTAACCCACCCTACATCGATTGTGAAACCGCTGAAGTAAGTGCCATTCGACACTGACCCAATTTTTTCCCGCGCCTCAGCCAGCGTCATATCCTCACAAAATACGGTAGCGCCACCAAAGCACAGCCGACCATTACCAGCACGTATACGTTCGAGATAAAATAAGGAAAGACACACAGCGCGATACCCGTCACGAATGGCACTACTGCCCGTTGCTTTTTTCCATAGATAAAAAATCCGACGCCGATAGAGCCGAAGATCATTCCCCAAACCAGCAGCGACGTACCTTCCATTGCAAGTTTTTCTGTCGTTGTGCCGCCGGTCGTCACACGCCCCGCGCGGCCTAGGGGATATCAACCCGCTTCGTCACAACGTCGATCTGCGGTACCACGCAGTTCATCGAACCCCAGACGCGCAGCAGCGTGTTGCTGATCGCCGGCAGCGATTTACCGGTGTTGGATATCAGCGTCGATATGACACTGACGCGGTTCACCACGCCAAGCAAATAAGTACGGCCACGCTGTACGACGAAGGGCGCCGACAGGCTCGGGCCGCTGAATGAGGTCTTGAACGGACGCAACTCGGGGCCGAAGGTCTGGTCGCGTCGACCGGAAGTCGCCACGTCGAATTGCCTGAACCCCAGCAGATCAAAGCCGCCGGGGATCTGCTGCCAAGCAGCGAGCAGCAATTGGGCTTTAACCTCGACGTAGCCAGCGGCCAGCTCCGGAAAAAACTCCAGCAAGGTGCGCAACGTCCCCGAGCAGTCCACCTGCGGCTGGAAGTCGATGACGCCCAACGTCATTGGCGGTTGATAGAAAATCCCGAGGCCCGACTCGGAAGACTGGGCGCTACGTGCATTGCCGTTGTCCAGCTGACTGAAGCTGAACAGCGTTCCGTCGTTACGCGACGCCCGGTTGGCCGTGGCACTTGCCGGTGACGTCCAGTCGAGGCCATAGCGGTGATCGTCAGGCGCGGGACTGATCCAGTAGTCACTGGCCTTGGCGCTTTTGGGAATGTAGAGGGACGGCGGCCAACGAAACAGGTTGGTGTCGAAAGACTGCTTCCCGTGGTGCGACAGGAGGTGTGTCAGCGTGACGTCTCGATGTGCCGCTACCCTGGCATCCAGCGCGGCAGCGGGTCGCCCGTCCTGTTTGAGGAAGGCATCGATGTCCAGCGCCGTCGCATGGGCCACCTCATCGAACGCCGCCGGAAGCCTCAGCGAGTCCATTGCCTTTGGGGTAATACCATCCGCAAAATTATCGTATTCCACAGTTCAGTCCTCCGTTCCTTGTTGAACGCTAGCGTAGCGGTTGCTCACGCGGCTGTCCAAGCTCGTGAGCGGAAGAGTCCGCATGCGGCGAACATGAAGGACTCGATCGGCAGGGTGCGCCGCGTTCCTCTCAGACTACACGCGCTCGTTTGCGGAGATGCTTTAACTTACTGTTTCAGGAAGCGCAACAGCCGAGCTCACTGTCCGTGTTGATGGCGTTGTTATGCTGCGTGGTCGATGATCTCGCGCAGGTTGTAGCCGCTCAGGATGCGGTTCTTTATCTCGCCGAAGATTTCGCCGATCTTGTATTCGATGGTGTTGGGGCCGGTGGCCTTGGCCTTGAAGCCGTGCAGGCAGGGGAAGAGCTTCTGATTGACGAAATCGCGGAGGTCGTCACCGGTCTGAGCGGTGTTGTGGTCGATCTGGCCGTCCTTGCCTTTGGGCGCGGCCCACGATTCCCAGCGGTAGGGCTTGTCGAGAATGGGGGTGTATTTCTTGTCGTCGAGGGCGGCTTCGGTGGCCTTGTCGTGCTCCAGGGCGTCGAGGTATTTCAGGAAGAGCAGCCACGAGGTCTGCTCGGTGTAATCGAGTTCGCTGGCGCAACCGGCCTCTTTGCGGAGGATGTCGTCGATGTTTTTGAAGGCTTGTTCGAACATGGGCACCTGTCCTCTACGCAATCATCGTCGTTTTCTGGTGGTCTCTTGCGGGCCAACGGTGCGGGAGCCAAGCGCTCCTCCCAGAGAGAGAAGGATACACGGAGCGCACCCGACGAGGCCCTCGTAATCCGCGGTTTAGGTGTCGCAATGGCCGACTCAACCGGCGTCGACAGAATGTCGTCATGCAAGACACTTTATTATTGCAGTGGTGCGGTGGGTGGCACCATTTTCACCACGCCGCCGTACCCGGTTTCCGTCACCCCGCTCCATGCGCTTTCGGCATGCCGATGATGCTCTCCGAGCTGATTCGTTTGCCGTTCAACGCGCGACCTCCATCGACCGATCATCCTGCTCGGTCGGTCCGGTTTTGGGGCGCGCCGCCATGCCCATTGATGGGAAAAGAGATTTGCCGGACGGCAGCGCGCACAACACGGTTGTTTCGCTGCGCCTTTTATCCACACCCGGTTGCGGCTGGCGGGATAACCCAACATACTATTCGACATGAAGGAAACGCTCACACTGACGAATCATTTTCTGATCGCGATGCCGGCGCTGCCGGACCCCAACTTCTTCCACAGCGTGACCTATATCTGTCAGCACAATGAGGAAGGCGCGATGGGCATTGTCATCACCAATCCGATGGAGCTGGCGCTCGGCGACGTGATGGAGCAGATGGATATCAAGGTCCGCGACGTGGAAATCGCCAGCCGCCCGGTCTACCTCGGCGGACCGGTGCAGCCGGAACGGGGCTTTGTCATCCATGAACTACCCGGGGATTGGGACGCGATGATGGAGATCAGCCCGACGGTTGGCCTGACGACCTCACGCGATATCCTCGCGGCGATCTCCGTTGGCGATGGCCCGAAGCGATCGCTGATTGCGCTGGGCTACGCCGGCTGGGGGCCGGGACAGCTGGAAAAGGAGATCGCCGAGAACGCGTGGCTGAGCGGCCCGGCCAATGCCGAGATTCTGTTCGACCTGCCGACCAACAAGCGCTGGTCGGCGGCGGCGGCGCTGGTCGGTGTGGACCTGACCCGGCTTTCCGGGGAGGTCGGGCACGCATGACGCGCGGCCATCGAACCCTGCTCGGGTTCGATTACGGCCGGCGCAGAATCGGGGTGGCCGTTGCCCAGGAACTCACCGGCACCGCCTCCCCTTTGGCCACGGTTGCGACAATGCAGAGCGGCAAACCGGACTGGGGTGCGATCGAAAAACTGGTACAGACCTGGCGCCCGGATGCACTGGTTGTGGGTATTCCATTAAATATGGACGGCACCGTCCAGGGCATGTCCCGCGCCGCGCAACGCTTCGCCAACCAGCTGCATGAGCGTTTTCGGTTGCCCGTGCATACCGCCGACGAGCGATTGTCGTCGGTGGAGGCGAAGTACCGCTTGCGCGCCGCCGAGGGCCGATCGGCCGAGGATCGCGTCGATTACCGGGATCAGGTTAACATGGTCGCCGCGCAGCTGATTTTGCAAACGTGGCTGACCGACCCGCACAACGAGCCGTCGTTGCGCGCGACCGATGACAGCGCCGACGACCGGCACCAGGATTGACCGATGACGATACCGAACGATGTCGAGCAGCTGATTTCCGGCATGGCGGACGCGCTGGGCGCGCGTCTTCGCGAACAACACATCGACAAGCCGATCATGATCGGCGTACACAGCGGCGGCGTATGGGTGGCAGAGCGACTGCATCGCCTGCTCGCCCTGGACGAACCGCTGGGTACGCTGGATATCTCGTTTTACCGCGACGACTTCACCCGCATCGGCATGAACCCGCAGGTAAAGCCCTCCAACCTGCCACTGAGCATCGACGACCGCCATATCGTGCTGGTCGATGACGTGCTCTATACCGGCCGGACGATACGCGCGGCGCTGAATGAAATCTTCGATTACGGCCGGCCGGCGGCGGTCATGCTCGCCGTGCTGGTCGACCGCGGCGGCCGTGAACTGCCGGTTCAGGCGGATATCACCGGTAAGCGCATCGCTCTCCGGCCGGACCAGCACATCAAGCTTGCCGGTCCCGACGGGCTCGCGCTCAGCATCAGCGCGGCGCCGGAAAAATAGCCGGTAAAAACCCTGTGAAAACTTCGGTACGAACCGCTACAATGGGCCGCCACAATGCGGTGACCGGTCGCGATTCTTCAGACGAGGCATGATACATCAGGATATCCAGCTGGACGAAAACGGGCGGCTGCGCCATTTCCTGACTATTGAAGGCCTGAACCGCGCACTGCTCACCGAAATCCTCGATACTGCCGAGTCCTTTTCCGGCGTAACCGCGCAATCCGTCAAGAAAGTCCCGCTGCTACGCGGCAAGACCATCGTCAATCTGTTTTTCGAAGCCAGCACCCGCACGCGCACCACCTTCGAACTCGCGGCCAAGCGCCTGTCGGCGGACGTGCTGAATCTCAGCCTGTCGACATCGGCCACCAGCAAGGGCGAAACGCTGCTCGACACGCTGCATAATCTCGAGGCGATGCACTGCGATATGTTTATCGTCAGGCACTCCGAAAGCGGTGCCGCGCATTTTATCGCCCAGCATGTATCGCCGCATACCAGCGTCATCAACGCCGGCGACGGCCAGCACGCGCATCCGACGCAGGCGCTGCTCGACATGTTCACGATCCGCCGCCACAAGCTCGACTTCACGCGGCTGACAGTCGCCATCGTCGGCGACATCCTGCATTCGCGGGTCGCGCGCTCACAGATACATGCGATGACTACGCTGGGTGTGCCGGAAATCCGCGTGATCGGGCCGCAGACGCTGATACCGGTCAAGCCGGAGTCGCTCGGCGTGCATGTCTATCATGACCTGCGCGACGGTTTGCGCGGTGTCGACGTTGTCATCATGCTGCGCCTGCAGAAGGAGCGCATGCTCGGCGCGATGCTGCCGAGCGAGCACGAGTACTTCCGGTTATACGGGCTGACCGAGGAAAAACTCGCGGTGACGAAGCCGGACGCGATCGTGATGCATCCGGGACCGATCAACCGCGGCGTCGAGATGGATTCCGCCGTCGCCGACGGCCAGCGGTCCGTCATCCTGCAGCAGGTGACGCATGGCATCGCCGTGCGCATGGCGGTGATGTCGATGGCGATGCAGCGCCATCCGGTCGGCGCCGCAGCGGGTGAGAAATGAAGAAGCTCAAGCTGAGAATACGTAACGGCCGGGTCATGGACCCGGCGAATAACATCGACAGCATCCAGGATATTTACATCGCCAAGGGCAAGATCGTCGCGCTCGGCAAGGCGCCGGACGGCTTTGTTGTCGACGGCGAGATCGACGCCACCAACCGGATTGTTTGTCCGGGGCTCGTCGACCTGCGCGTGCATCTGACCGAACCGGGCGAGGAGCACAAGGCGACGATCGCGAGCGAGACCGCGGCGGCGGCCAGCGCCGGTATCACTTCGTTATGCTGCCTGCCGGACACGACTCCGGTGATCGACACGCCGGCGGTGGCGACGCTGATTCACGAACGGGCGCGCCAGGCCGGCAAGGCCAAGATCTACACCCTCGGCGCGCTGACGCGCGGTCTCGCCGGTGATCAGCTAAGCGAAATGAGCGCGCTGAAAGAGATAGGTTGCGTCGGCGTCAGCAATGCGCTGCTGCCGATATCCAACACCTTGATCATGCGCCGGGCGATGGAGTACGCCGCGACCCACGATCTGACAGTATTCATACATGCCGAGGACCCGTGGCTGCGCAATAACGCCTGCGTGCATGAGGGCGTTATCAGCACGCGCTACGGCTTGTACGGCAACCCCGCCGCCGCCGAGAGCGTCGCGTTTGCGCAGCACGTGGCACTGATCGAGGAGCTCGGCATACAGGCGCATTTCTGCCACCTGTCGACGGCGCGCGCGGTGCGCATGCTGGGACGCGCACAGTATGACGGTCTGGCGGTTACCGCCGACGTGACGGCGCATCACCTGCATCTGACCGAAATGGATTTTGGCCTGTTCAACAGCATGAGCCACGTCCGCCCGCCGCTCAGGACACAACGTGACCGCGACGGCCTGCGCGCGGGCGTGGTGAACAGCACGATATCCGCCGTGTGCTCCGATCACTATCCGCACGAATCCGACGCCAAGCTCGCACCGTACTCGGAAACCGAACCCGGCATATCGGCGCTCGAGACCCTGCTGCCGCTAAGCCTGCGGCTGGTGGAGGACGAAGTGCTGTCACTCAACGAAATGCTCGCGCGCTTGACCTTCATGCCGGCCGACATACTCGGCATCAAGGCCGGCCGGCTGGCGGTCGGTGACGCGGCGGACATATGCATCTTCGACCCCGCCGAGACCTGGATGCTGTCGGCCGACAGGATGGTGAGCCGCGGGCGCAATACGCCATTCACCGGCTGGGAATTCACCGGCAAGGTCACGCATACGCTGCTCGATGGTAAAATCGTCTTCGGCCCGAAGGCGGTTAGCTGAGCCGCTGTGTGCGGCTCCAGCGCACCAACAGAAACCGTAGTCATCGCCGTGAAAACCGCTAAAACGACGCATCGCAACACGATCTTTGTGGAAGCCGCGCGCGTACTCGCCCATGACGCGTACGCGGGCGATCAGTATATTTTGCGCGTGCAAGCGCCGCGTTGCGCGCAACATGCCACCCCGGGCAGTTTCGCGCATCTGCAATGCGACCCGCAGTTGCCCATGCGGCGGCCACTGTCGATCATGCGTACGAGTGGCGCCGACGGCTGGGTCGAGTTTCTGTATCGCGCAGTGGGCACCGGCACCCAACTGCTGGCGCAGCGAACAGTCGGCGAGGATATCGGCCTGCTTGGGCCGATCGGCCGTCATTTCGCTCCGGACAAAGCCCGATCGCGACCGCTGCTGATCGGCGGCGGCGTGGGCATACCACCGATGGTTTTTCTCGCCGAATGGTTACATCGACACCAGCCGCACAAGCAACCACTGGTATTGATGGGATCGGAGACGCCGTTTCCGTTCACGCCGCAGCGCTCCGCCATCGACGTCGCCGGCGTTCCCGCCGAGGCCAGTACGGCGATGCCGTTGCTGGAGCAATGGCACATCGCCAGCCGTCTGGCGAGCCAGCAGAAGTTTGCCGGTTGTTATCAGGGCTATGTCACGCAACTGGCGGCGCATTGGCTGGACACGCTGACACCGGCGCAACGCCGGGATGTCGAGATTTTCGCCTGCGGCCCGCACCCGATGCTGGCGGCGACGGCGAAACTCGCACAACGGTATGGCCTCGCCTGTCAGGTGTCGCTGGAGGAATTCATGGCCTGCGCGGTCGGCGGCTGCGCCGGCTGCGTAGTGCCGGTCAACACGCCTGCCGGTCCGGCGATGAAGCGCGTCTGCGTCGATGGGCCGGTGTTCGACGCAACCAGCGTGTTTTTTTAACCGTGTATCTTTCCATACGCCGTTAGCGTCGCAGAGATTCTGCCGGCGCGGGGTTGCCAGCGACGGCGAATCATTTGCATACTGCTCGTCTAACTATTAAAAAGCGCCCGCAGGGAATTGCGCTCAGACACTGGCCGTATGCAGCTTTCCAACGAACTGGCGCTGGTGGATCTGAATACCATGGAGATCGAGCCGCACCCCCATGCGCTCAATCTAAAATGCGATCCCCCACCACCGTACCAACTGCCGGAATCAACGCTCAGAACCTCCGGCACCCTGCACGTGCCGGTCGACGCGCTTCCGGCCGCCCCTGTACCGCACGCCGTTCCGCTTTTCGCAATATTTTTTCTCCGATATACGCCTGACCAGGACCGCTCGACGATCCTCGCCCTCAATACCGCCGAGGCCGGCGCGCGCCTCTATGCGAATACATTGAATCTTCTCGCCCACCCGCAGGGCGGTATCGATGCGGCGATCGCCATTGCGAAGCATAGCCGCTGTTACAGCATTCACAGCAATGATTTAACGCAGACTTGTGGACTGGTCAGACGGGCAATGGATGTGCCGGACGCAAAACCGCACCGGTCATAACCGGCAAGCGTGCCGCGATCAGAATTTCTGGCGCACGTTGATGCCGGTTTGCAGCTCGGGCTCCACCAGCGTGTAATCGGCGATCGATGCATTCAGGTCGTCGATATTGGCATCCGGACCGAGTTTTATCATGAGCCGCACGTCGGTCGCAGAGTCCGAATACTGCAGCGCATCCTCGAGGCTTATAAGCCCGTCCCGGTAAAGATCGTAGACGGCCTGATCAAAGGTCTTCATGCCATAGTGACCGGAATTCTTGATGACGTCCCGCAACAAATGAATTTCACCGCGCAGGATCAGATCAGCCACGAGCGGCGTATTGATCAGTATCTCGATCGCCACACGGCGGCCACCGCCCTCGCCGACCGGAACGAGTCGCTGCGCAATAATTGCCTTGAGGTTAAGCGAGAGATCCATCAACAGCTGATCACGGCGGTCACGCGGAAACAGGTTGGCGATCCTGTCCAGCGCCTGACTCGCATTCTTCGCGTGCAACGTCGACAGGCACAGGTGGCCGGTGTCGGCAAACGTCAGCGCATGTGCCATCGTCTCGCGGCTGCGAATCTCACCGATATAAACGACGTCCGGCGCCTGACGCAGCGCATTCTTTAATCCGTCCTCGTAGGAATCGGTATCGGCACCGATCTCGCGTTGCGTGATAATGCAGCCTTCCGGCTGGTGAACAAATTCGATCGGGTCCTCGATACTGATAATGTGACCCGTGCCGTGCCGGTTTCTATGACCGATCATCGCGGCAAGCGTTGAGGATTTTCCTGAACCGGTAGCCCCCACCAGCAACACCAGCCCGCGCTCGGCCATCACGATATCTTTCAGAATGGACGGGACCTTGAGCTGGTCGATCGTCGGTATAATTGTTGCGATCAGCCGCACCACCATGCCGACGTTATATTGCTGCTGAAACACGTTAACACGGAACCGGCCGACGCCCGGGGGATTAACGGCGAAATTGCATTCATGTGTCGTTTCAAAGATATCGCGCTGCTCGTCCGACATCAGGCTGTAGACCATACCGCGCACCTGCTCCGGCGTCGGTACGTGCTGGCTGGCCGGCACAACCCGGCCGTGAATTCTGAGACTGGGCGACACCCCGGCCGTGACGAACAAATCGGATGCGCTCTTCTCGACCATTGACCTGAGGAGGGCGTGAACGTCCGTGTTGTGTTGAGCTTGCCCATCCATTTTCCGCGCATTCCCTCCCTGCAGGATTTTCCGATCAGGCCCAGCCGGTCCGCCGGTCGCCGCGATCGGGCATGCCAGCCTGTGTCCGGCCGCGTGTCGCTCGGCGAATTTATTCAGAATTTCCCATACAATAGCCGGCGCATGACAGGCGCCGCCAAGAATTAAGAAATATAGCGGCTACCATGCCGGGTGCTTGAGAACACGCCCGGCGGCACCGAGATACCCGACATACGCATATAATTTACTGAAAACAATAATTAATAATTGGCGCCACGAAGACAGACACTGGGAATATGACGGCATTGTCAGATCCGGATAACTGGGTAGCGGAGCACGGCGACTACTTGTATCGCTACGCGATGATGCGCGTTCGTGACCCGGCGGTCGCCGAGGATCTTGTGCAGGAAACATTTCTCGCTGCGCTGAAGGCTCAGGGGAGTTTTTCCGGCAAGTCCAGCGAAAAGACCTGGCTGGTTGGCATTCTGAAACACAAGCTCATCGATCAGGTGTACCGGGCCCGCAACGGGATGCAGGTCGAGGATATCGCGTTGATCGCTGATAATTTTGCCGACAGGTTTGATGAATCGGGACATTGGCGGGCCGAAATCGCCCAGTGGAGCGACCCCGATCTGGCGCTGGAAAAGGACGAGTTCTGGCGGGTGTTCGAAGCGTGCGTAGAACGACTCCCACCCAAGATGGCCCGGCTGTTTCTGCTGAAGGAGATGGACGGCCTGAGCGGCGAGGAGCTGTGTAAGGCGCTGGATATCTCGACGACCAACAACGTATGGGTAATGCTGTCCCGCGCCCGCCTGCGCCTGCGAGACTGTCTCGAGGCAAACTGGTTTACCGGGCGGGGTAGTGGAGAAACGTGATGACGTCGTGCAAAGAAGTCAGCGACCTGCTGTCGACATCACTGGATACACGCCTGCCGGTCTCCCGGCGGATCGGCCTGCGGTTTCACCTGCTGCTCTGCAAGATGTGCTCGCGTTACCAACAGCAGCTGAAATTCCTGCATCGGGCCGCCACGATGTACACCGAGCGCGCCCCGCGACCGGGCGACGCGGGGGTGGTACTCACAGCCGACGCCGCACAACGGTTAACGCAGAAGATCAGGGAATCCCGGTAGCCGGGGCGGCACGCCCGTTACAGCTTCTTCAGCGCCTGCACCAGATCATTGACCACGCCCTGCGCGTCGCCATAGACCATACGCGTATTGTCACGGTAGAACAGCTCGTTCTCGATACCGGCGAAACCTTTACCCTTGCCGCGCTTGATCACCAGCACGTTCTCGGAGGCCTCGACATCCAGTATCGGCATGCCGAAGATCGGGCTGCCCGGGCTGGTCTTGGCGGCCGGATTCACCACGTCGTTGGCACCGATGACAATGGATACGCCGGCCGTCTGGAACTCGGCGTTGATCTCCTCGAGATCGAACAGCTTTTCATACGGCACACCCGCCTCGGCCAGCAACACATTCATATGGCCGGGCATGCGCCCCGCCACCGGATGTATCGCAAACTTGACCGTCACGCCGCGCTCTTCCAGCTGCTTCATCAGCTCATAGACCTTGTGCTGCGCCTGCGCCATCGCCATACCGTAGCCGGGCACGATGATCACCTTGTTCGCGTAACCCATCATGATCGCGGCATCGTCGATTTCAATCGCCTTCATGCTGCCCTTGACCTCACCGGCCGCCGCGGCAGACTCCTGACCGAAACCGCTGAACAACACGTTCGACAGCGGACGGTTCATCGCCCTGGCCATCAGCTGGGTAAGCAAGGTACCGGCCGCGCCGACCACCGTACCGGCGACGATCATCGCTGCATTGCCCAGTGCAAAGCCCTCGAAAGCGACCGCCATGCCGGTCAGCGCGTTATACAGTGAAATTACCACCGGCATATCGGCGCCGCCGATCGGCAATGTCATCAGAATGCCAAACAACAGGGTTGCGACAAAGAACGCCGCAATAAACGTGACGTTATCGCTGGTCGTCAGCAACATCACGCCCAACACCACGGATGCGCCAAGCACAATAAAATTGACGACCTGTTGCAGCGGAAAAACCATCGGGCGCTCACTGATCAGGCCCTGAAGTTTGGCGAACGCTACCATGCTGCCGCTGAACGCTATCGCGCCGATCAGACCGCCGATCACGGCCAGTGCGATCAGCCCGGTGCTCTCGATCTGCCCGCGCAGCAGCTCAACGGCGGCAATAGCGCCGGCGGCGCCGCCGCCCATGCCGTTGTAGATCGCGACCATCTGCGGCATTGCCGTCATCGGCACCTTGCGGCCGGATATCCACGCCAGCGCGCCGCCGACGACGATCGCCGCGATCATCAAGCCGAAGTTATGCAATCCCGGCGATAACAACGTCACCAGCACCGCGATCCCCATCGCGGCACCGGCCCAGACGATACCGCTGCGCGCGGTGTGCGGCCGGCTCATTCGCTTCAGACCGAGAATAAATAACAACGCCGTGACAAAATAGGCGGCCTGAATTAAGTGCTCCACCACTAGCTGCCCCCCTTGCCTTGCTTCTTCTTTTCAAACATCTCGAGCATGCGCTCGGTCACCACGTAGCCACCGGCCGCGTTCATCGCGCCGAGCAATACGCCGATAAATCCAACCGCCTGCTCGACCGGTGTCTCGGCATGGCCCAGCGCCACCATCGCCCCCACCAGCACGATACCATGCACGAAATTCGAGCCCGACATCAGCGGCGTGTGCAGAATCACCGGCACCCGGCTGATCACCTCATAGCCGGTAAACCCGGCCAGCATAAATATAAAGAGCGCGGCCCAGATGCCTTCGATCATGACGACCCTCCTTCTGCCAGCTTGCGCACGGCCTCATTCATAATCTGCCCCTCACGGGTCAACAGGCTGCCCTTGATAATCTCGTCGTTCCAGTCGATGGTCAGCGCACTGCCGTCGTCACTGAACAGTCCGAGAAAGCTCATCATATTCTTTGCGTACATTTCGCTGGCATGCACCGGCAGCGTGGCCGCGATATTTACCGGGCCGACAACCGACACGCCGTGATGGTCAAGGACTTCGCCGGCCTTTGTCAGCTCGCAGTTGCCACCGCTCTCGGCCGCCAGATCGATCACCACCGACCCGGGCTTCATGCGTTCAACCATCGCCCGGCTGATCAGCCGCGGCGCTGCCCGGCCCGGGATCTGCGCGGTGGTGATCACGGCATCCGCCTCGCCGACATGACGTGCCAGCATCTCCTGCTCCTGGACCTTCTCCTCGGCCGTCAGTTCACGCGCATAACCGCCGGAACCCTCGGCATTGATCTCGAGCGCCAGGAACTTCGCGCCGAGCGACAGCACCTGCTCGCCGGCGGCACGGCGCACGTCGTACGCCTCGACGATCGCGCCGAGCCGGCGCGCCGTCGCAATCGCCTGCAGACCGGCGACGCCGGCCCCCATGATCAACACCCTCGCCGGGCGGATCGTGCCGGCGGCGGTGGTCAGCATCGGCAAAAAGCGGCCGGTCATGTTGGCCGCCAGCAGCGCCGCCTTGTAGCCGGCGACGGTCGCCTGCGACGACAACACGTCCATCGCCTGGGCACGCGTGATACGCGGCACCAGTTCCAGTGAAAAACTGGTCACGCCTTTTTCCTGCATGCGGCGGACGCGATCGATGTTGGCATGAGCGGCCATCAGCCCAATGACCATCGACGAAGCCTTCAGCGCACTGATTTCCTCCAGCGAAGGCGGCTGCACACGCAGGACGATATCCGCTGCGGCATAGACAGCGCTGGCGTTACCGACAATTTCCGCTCCGGCGCTCCGATAGACGTCGTCAGTGAAAAACGCGGTTTTGCCCGCGTCTTTTTCCACCACCACGTGAAACCCTTTTTTGACCAGACGCGCGACAACGTCAGGCACCAGCGCCACACGGCGCTCTCCCAAGGTGATTTCTTTGGGAACTCCCAAGCGTATCGGCATGCTTATTTCTCTCCCAATCTCCTGCCCAAGCTACTGAACTGCGGCGGCGGGACACAGCGATACCAGAACACTGGACCTACTAAAACGGGCAAGCGGCGGAAACACTGGACCCGTGTTGTTGTTCTGGCACTCCGGAGACTGACCGCCGGCGGCACTGCGAAACCGGCCGGGCGTCACGCGGCGATCCACGGATTTTGAGACACAAAACCGGCAGATAGCCACCCCGGCCCGCGGAAACCCGGCATCATATCGGACGCGGCCACCAGGGGCAACCTTCCGGCGCCCTGCGGAAATGTGTCGGCGTTGTAAGGAGATACGGTCGCGGCCCGACTACCCGGGAGAACCCATAGATAGCCCGGTTGATGCGCATTCCTGTCATGAAAACACGCGCCGGAAGATTGGCTTTCCCGGCCACGGGGTTGGCCATGGCGGCAACATTCACCGCAGTCCATGCGCTGTCAAAAAACGGTTTCGCTGTCGATGGCGCCCTGATACCGCCGCTGACGATGATCGGGCTGGCGCATACTTCGTGGGAAGACTGGCGCACGCAATATCCGGACACGCTGGCGCTATCCACAGCTACCGGCTTCCACCGCGACTACGACCGCGATCCGTATCTCGGTTACGCAAGCTCGAACCGGTTGTTCTTCCCGGAAGCCAAACGGGACAACCGTGACCACGAGAAGGAATGGGTGTTGGACATCGCCGTCAACGGGACATTCAAGGCCTGCCCGTTCAGCGAGCTGGCGAAAAACAGCGGTGACGTGACCGGCACAGTGGCGGGCCAGACGCTGCGGGTCCGTTATCAAGAGCAGCACCAAAGCGCGACGGCAGTGGACGCGCAAGGCCAGGCGTTACCGGGCATCATGGCGGACTGGTTCGCGTGGTATACCTTCCACCCGGCAACCGAAGTTTTCAACGCAGGACCGTAACCGGGGGATCACCATGCATCGTTACTGGCCGTCGCAAGCCCCTCCGGCACCACTATCGGAAACAACATCCGCATGTTGACCGCCGCCGCCGTGTTTATACTGGTGATGATGCTGGCCTGGGCCAATGGTGCCAACGACATTGCCAAGGGTGTCGCGACGCTGGTCGGCAACGGCACCACTGGTGCGCGCCGCGCCGTCCTCTGGGGCACCCTTTGGACGCTGATCGGCGGTCTGACCGCTATCATCTGGGGAGCGGCGCTGCTGAAAACGTTCAGCACCGGCTACCTCAGCCCGGGGTTTAGCGTCGACACCACCTTTCTCGTCGGCACGCTGGCGGGCGCGGCATGCTGGGTGCTGGCCGCGACGCGCCTCGGTCTGCCGGTGTCGACCACGCACGCATTGCTGGGCGGCATCGTTGGCGCAGCGCTGGTCGCCGCCGGCCCGCAGGCACTGCATACCGCGGCGGTGACGAACAAGGCACTGCTGCCGTTGCTGCTCAGCCCGCTGATCGCCGTCGCGTTGTGCGTCTTGCTGCTGCTGGCCGCCCGCGTCGTGGCAAAAAAGGTTCCGGCATGGGCGCCCGGCTGCTGCGATCCGCAGGAATGGCGCAAGAACCCGTACGTCTGCGCCACTCCGTCACGGACACGCGCTGAACTCGCCAGCGCCGAGCGTGTTTGGACGGCACTACACTGGCTGTCCGGCGCCGCCATCAGCTTCGCCAGAGGCTTGAACGATGTACCGAAGATCGCGGCGTTTCTTGTCATCGCTGTCGTTACAGTCCCGGGGGCCGAGCGGATTGCCGGGCAGTTCAACGCGACATGGGCCATCGTCGCGGTCGCGTTGGCCATGGCCTGCGGTTGCCTGTGGGGCGGATTCCGTATCCTGAACGTGCTGGCGCATCGCGTCACGCCGCTGGACGCGAGCAGCGGTCTGGTCGCCAACCTCGCCACATCGATGTTGGTACTGGCGGCCTCGCCATTGGGGCTGCCGGTGTCGACGACCCATGTAGCCGCGGGATCATTGATGGGTATCCGCTGGCTGCAGAAAACGCGCCCTGATCACGCCGATGCGTTAAAGATGATCCTGTTCGGCTGGATCGTTACACTACCGGTGGCGGCGGCAATAGCGGCACTCGCGAGCTGGTCACTTAACCATATATAGGCAAGGAACACCGCATGCACGCAACACTTCCGTTACTCGCAGACAGCGACTTCCCGGTGCTATCGCGCGGCAAACTCGAGACCGTACAGGTCAACCTCGGCTATCGCTGCAATCAGCGTTGTCTGCACTGCCACGTCAATGCGAGCCCGGACCGCACCGAATCAATGGACCGGGATACCATCGATCAGGTGCTCGCCTATCTGTCCACGTCCGGCGCCGCGACGCTGGACATCACCGGCGGCGCGCCGGAACTGAACCCGCACTTTCGTTACCTCGTCGAGCGCGCGACAACGTCCGGCAAGCGGGTAATCGACCGCTGCAACCTGACCATACTGCTGGAGCCGGGACAGGAAGACCTTGCTGAATTCCTCGCCGCACACCGTGTCGAGATCATCGCCTCGCTGCCCTGCTATCTGGAAGACAACGTCGACCGGCAGCGCGGCAAAGGCGTGTTCGGCAAGAGCGTCGAGGCATTGCGCCTGTTAAACCGGCTTGGCTATGGTGAATCCGATTCCGGTCTGGCGCTGAACCTGGTCTACAACCCGCAGGGGCCGACGCTGCCGCCGCCACAGGAAAAACTCGAGGCCGACTACCGCCGGCATCTTGCCGGGTCGTTCGGCGTCAGCTTCAACAAGCTATTCACGCTCACCAACATGCCTATCCAGCGCTTCGGCAGCACGCTGATTTCCAAAGGCCGGTTCGGCGATTACATGCAGCTGCTGCGCGATTCTTACAATGAAGCGAATCTCGCCACCGTCATGTGCCGGTCATTGATCAGCATCGACTGGCAGGGTTACATCTACGATTGCGATTTCAACCAGATGCTCGGCCTGCCTGTACTGGTCGACGGCCTGCCGCGGGTGCACCTGAGCGAATTGATGGATGTCGATCTGGCCGGCCGGCCGGTATACGTCAAGGACCACTGCTACGGCTGCACCGCCGGCCAGGGCAGCAGTTGTGGCGGCGCTCTGAATTCATGATCCCAAGCGATCATACTAATGATGGCTCGATTGATTTCATTAATGTCATTCCGGCGAAAGCCGGAATCCAGTAGCGGCTGAATTGCTGCCGCGGGATTCCGGGCGTAGCGTAGCGGAGACCCGATATGACGGATTATTCACAGCTCCCATAGCAGAACAGCAGGAGAGACAGTAACCATGAACGTACCGTCCGCCGTGTTGGCAAGATACTCCGAAGGTGCGCAGGACGTGCAAGCGGCGCTGTGTTGCCCGATCGACTACGACAAGGACCTGCTGCGGCTGCTGCCGGACGAGATCATCCGGAAGGATTACGGCTGCGGTGATCCATCGCGCTATGTGCGCCCGGGCGATACTGTGCTCGATCTCGGCTCCGGCGGCGGCAAGATCTGCTACATGGCCGCGCAGATCGTCGGCGAGAACGGACGGGTTATCGGCGTCGACATGAACGATGACATGCTCGCGCTGGCGCGCAAGTATCAGCGTGAGATGGCGCAGAAACTCGGTGGCGACCGTGTCCGCTTTGTCAAAGGGTATATCCAGGATCTCGCACTGGATGTCGCCGCGATGGAACAGTATCTGGCCGGGCATCCGGTGCGTAACGCCGCCGATCTGGCGGCACTGCAGGCCTGGCAACAACAGCAGCGCACCGCGCAACCGCTGATCCGCGACAAGTCCGTCGATCTGGTGATATCGAACTGCGTGTTGAATCTCGTCGGCGATGCCGACAAGCAGCAACTGGTCAACGAGATATTCCGCGTGCTGAAGCCCGGCGGCCGCGTTGCTATTTCGGATATCGTCAGCGACGAGCCGGCGCCGGATCATTTGAAGGCGAATGCCGAATTATGGAGCGGCTGCATATCCGGCGCGTTCACCGAGCAGGGCTTCCTGGAGGCGTTTGGCAATGCCGGTTTTCTTGCCATCGCTTACGACAAATGGGACACGCAGCCCTGGCGGGTCGTCGCTGACATCGAGTTTCGGTCGGCGACACTGACCGCGACAAAAGGCGATGATCGGCCATGCCTCGATATCGGTCAGGCAGTCATCTATCGTGGCCCGTACGCATCAGTCACCGACGATGAAGGCCACGTGTTTCCACGCGGCGAGCGCATGGCGGTGTGCGAACGCACCTACGAATTCCTGATCGAAGGCCCCTGTCGCGACAACTTCATCGGCATTACGCCGGCCGATGCGCGTGAACCGGTGACGTGGTGCGCGCCAGCCGGCACGCGGCGCCCGGCAGCGGCAACCAGGGGTGCGATCTACAGCACCGCGGCCTGTGACGACGAGTCGGGTTGCTGTTAACCACCGGCTTGATCATGCGCAACGTCACATGAAGATCACCGTCATTATGCCCAGCCTGAATGAGGCGGAGGCGATCGAAAAAAGCCTGTCGAAAGTGCAGGGGTTACGCGCGCGGGGACACGACGTCATCCTCGTCGATGGCGACAGCAGCGATCAAACAATCGAGCTGGCGAGGCCGCTGGTTGACCGCATCATCACCACGCCGCGCGGCCGCGCGGTGCAAATGAACGCCGGCGCCAACGTTGCCGACGGTGACGTACTGCTGTTTCTGCATGCCGACACCCGCCTGCCGGCAGGAGCGGACCTGCTGCTGACCACGGCGCTTGCCAACACCGGGCACCGCTGGGGGCGGTTTGACGTACGGCTGTCCGGCTCGCGACCAGCGTTGCGCGTCGTCGGATTTTTCATGAACTGGCGGTCGCGCCTGACCGGCATCGCGACCGGCGATCAGGCGATGTTTGTTACGCGTGAAGCGTTTAACCAGGTCGGTGGTTTTCCGGATATTGCACTGATGGAAGACGTTGCGTTGAGCCGGACATTGAAGCGTCGTAGTCCGCCGGCGCTGATACACACGCCGGTCGTGACCTCAAGCCGCCGCTGGGAAAAACGCGGCATACTGCGCACGATCCTGATGATGTGGCGGCTGCGGCTCGCCTATTTCTTCGGCGCCAGCCCGCAACGGCTGGCGCGCATTTACCAGCGATCCTGACGCGCCGCTGATGCAGTATCCCGACGCCCGGATCATTGTTTTCACCAAGGCGCCGGTCGCCGGCGAGGTCAAAACGCGCCTCGTCCCGCCATTGACGCATCAGCAAGCCGCTGAGTTACACACGCGCCTGGTGCATCGCACGCTGGCTATGGCGACCGGCGCAACACTCAGTCCGGTTGAATTGTGGTGTACGCCGTCACGTCACCACGCGCTCTTTGAATCCTGCCGGAAACGGTACGGCGTTACGCTGCACGACCAGGAAGGCGCCGATCTCGGCCGGCGTATGCACAATGCATTTGCCATTGCGCTGCAAACCAACCCGTGCGCGGTCCTGATTGGCACGGACTGTCCCGCATTAGCGGCGGATGACCTCCGCGTCGCACTGGCGGGTTTGCATAACGGCAATGATGCGGTGCTGGGCCCGGCCAGCGACGGCGGTTACGTACTGATCGGCCTGCGTCGACCAGCCGCCGAACTGTTTAGCGACATCGGCTGGAGCACCTGGGCCGTGCTGCATGAAACCCGCGCACGGCTCAAACGCCTCGGCTGGCGCTGGACGGAGCTCGACGAGAAATGGGACCTCGACCGCCCGGCCGACCTCGACAAACTCGACTTGGCCGCGCTCTGGCCCGGTACGGTTCGGACCCCGCTCTGACGCACGCGACTGCGCTTTGCTGTTTACGGCACGACGCGAATAGCATCCGCCCCCTGAATTGGCATCGCCAAACGTCTTACCAGTCAGTGTCGCTACCGTATCGCGGCCAGTCAGCTCCAGCGCGTCGGTCGTGACGTGGACCGGCGGATCAAGCCTCCCCTCCGTAACGTGCGCATGAAAAACAGCGATGCGCCGGGTATTCCGTCCAGGCCGATCAGGTGACAGTGACATTGTCCAGAGATACGCGTGCGTGCGTCCGGCCGCCACGGCCGTATTGCTAACGGAACCCGCTGCCGAAAAATGACCGGGGGCTGGCCATTTCCGACGTTTAAAAACACTATACCGCGAGTGGCCCACGCCGATTCCGCGCGGATCGCGCCTCTGCCAAATGGCCGGCGTCGGCCGCACGCGGTTGCAGACAGACCATGCCGCTGCGGTTGCGATACGCACGCGGCGAGCAGCCTATGGTGCGACGGAACGTCTTGGAAAACGTTTCCGGGCAGCTGAATCCTGAATCGTAACCGACCTGTTTGATGCTGCTTGAGGTATTGGTCAACAAGCCCTTCGCGTATTCCAGACGCTTCCACAACAGGTATTGATGAAACCGCATACCGACTTCGATCTTGAAACGGCGGCTTAGATAATCCGGGTGCATCCTGAAGCGCGCAGCGACACTGGCCTGCGTGACCGGGTCGCGATAGTGTGCATTGATATAACAGACGATGCGTGAAATCCGCGCATTCATCAGAAAGTGCGCTCTCCCGGATATGTCGCTTTGTTTATCGCTGCTTAACTGTGCGTCGTCTGAACAGCGACGGCGCGGAGGCTTGGTACGCGTTCCATGGTAGGTGAAATTAAAGTTACATGGGAAATAGTTCTTCGGCTGTCTGCGGATCACAGCAACCCACTGCTTCGTCAAGAGAAAAATTTCCGGCCTTGACACGGCCGGCGCCATGCCCGTAGATTCACCCCCGTTTACGACCATGCGTGTCAGGTGTTCCACGGACATACCCCCGTCCACGGAATGAAACGGGAAGTCGGTGCGCCAGTGATTCAACACTGGCAAACCCGACGCTGCCCCCGCAACGGTAGACGAGATACTGGCTGGCGAAATGCCACTGTGCCATAGGCACGGGAAGGCGCCAACCAGGGGAGTGATCCCTGCTCGTGAGCCCGGAGACCGGCCTGACACAGCGACGGCGAGTGTTGCGGCGGGCGACACGGCAGGAATCATTCACTTCCTGACCTTTGTCTTCCTTCCGCGCTACTCAGTTTTTCATTCGGCACGGGTGTGTGCCTGCTGGGCAAGGAAGAAAAAAATGCATACGTTTATCGGTCGTGTCGGGAGCGCCATCCCGGCGCTGGTCCTGTTGTATGGTTCAGCGGCATGGGCAGACGTTCAGCAAACCTCTCCGGTCGTGGTCACCGCCACCCGCACCGCACAAGCTGTCGATGAATCGCTTGCCGCGGTATCGGTGATTACCCGCAGCCAGATCGAGCGCAGCGGCGCACACGACGTGATGGAACTGCTGCGTCTGGAAAACGGTGTCGACGTCGCGCGTGGCGGCGGACCGGGCCAACAGACCAGCGTGTTCCTGCGCGGCACCAATTCGAATCACGTGCTGGTGCTGATCGATGGCGTGCGGGCGGCGTCCGCGACCACGGGCGCGTTCGCGTGGACGCATCTGTCGGCGTCGCAGATCGAGCGTATCGAGATCGTGCGCGGCCCGCGCGCCAGCCTGTACGGCTCGGACGCGATCGGCGGTGTCATCCATATCTTCACCCGCAAACCGGACACGTGGAGCGCGACCGCCGAAGCCGGCAGTTTCGGCACGCGCAATTTCGGTACCGCGCTGGCGATCGGCGACAAGCGGCGCCTCACGGTCAATCTGGAAAACCGCCATACCGACGGCTATTCATCGCAGAACAGCAACGGCTTTTCGTTCGACCCGGACAACGACGGTTACGATAACAGCAGCATCACGGCCGGCATTGTTTACCCGATCGGCGACGATCTCGAATTCGACTTCGGCGCATGGTCCAGCAAGGGCAAGACCGAATTCGATGACGGCGTGCTCGACAGCCTGAATCAGACCTTCTCGCTGGCGATCAAGACACGCGCGACCGACATCTGGTCGCACACGGTGCGGATTGGCTTCATCCAGGACGACCTGGATACCCGCTCCGCGTTTCCGTCCAAAACCGATACCCACCGCCGCATGATCGAATGGCAGAACGATATCAGCGTCGGCGACACGGCACTGCTCACGCTGGGCCTGAGTCTGGTACGCGATACGGCAGTGAACCTTGATGTCGTCTCCGCGACGAATGTATTTGACGAGTTCACCTCGGACCGCGCGGTATTCGCGGGCTGGCAATCCGCGTTCGGCAAGAACGATTACCAGCTCAGCCTGCGTGCCGACGATCATCTGAATGCCGGCAACAAGACCACCGGCAATATTGCCTGGGGCCGGTTGCTGACCGATGACCTGCGTGTGTTCGCCTCCTACGGCACCGCGTTTCGCAGCCCGACGATCAACGAACTCTTTCACCCGGGATACGGCGGCTTTTTCGCCGGCAATCCGAGCCTGAAACCGGAAAGCTCGGCAACGGCAGAGGCAGGAGCACGGCTCGCGGTCACGCCTTCGTCGCAGGTCGAGCTGAGCCTGTACCGGACCGACGTCGACGACCTGATCGTGTTTCATGGCACCAACTCGCAGGCGATCAACCTTGATCAGGCGAATATCACCGGCGCGGAGGCGGCCTATCGATTCACCGGCGGACCGTGGATGCTCTACACCGGCGTGACGCTGCAGCAGGCACGGGACCAGGCCACCGATGCGCCGTTGTTGCGCCGGCCGGATCGCAAGCTTGCCGTGCGCGCCAGCCGCGACCTCGGTGCAAAAACCTACCTCAGCGCCGAACTCGCCGCCAATTCCGAGCGCCAGGACATCGGCAACGTGACCTTGCCCGGTTACGGACTGCTGAATCTCAGTGTCGGCCACCGGATCAGCGACGAGCTGAAAATCTCGGCACGCATGGAGAACGTCCTCGACAAGACCTACGAGCTGGCGTCCGGCTTCAACACCGCCGAACGCTCCGCTTATGTTGAATTGAACTACCAGGCGAAATAGTTGCAATGAAACGGCGATTGCCGGTTTTTCTGCTCGTCTCGCTCGCCACGCACGGCGTGGTGATGGCGCTGCTATGGCGGCCGGATGCGCTGCCACTGGAGGAAATCGGCCATGCGACACCGCTGGCGATATCGATGACCACGGCGCAGCCCGATAGCGTTGTGGCAACGCCGCCGCCGGCCGGACCGGTCGACACCCGCCGGACATCCGCCCGCCCGACACCACCGCTTGCGGAGATTGGCCCGGCACCACCGGACCGGGCAGTTCCCGCCAACACCCCGCCCCGCCCTGATCGCGGCGACGCGTACCCGGCAACACTCGTTTCAGAAGCCGACACGGTCAGCGCAACTACCGGGGCGCGGGTATACGCGGAACTTGTCGATGCGCTTGCCGGCCAGTTTGACTACCCGGGAGTCGCGCGTCAGCGCGGCTGGCAAGGCATGGTCAGGCTGGGCGTCCATGTCGCGCCCGATGGCTCCCTGCGGCAGATCGAGGTTCTGCACAGTTCCGGTTACCGCGTGCTCGACCACGCCGCGCTTCTCAGTCTGCAGAAGGTCGCGTGGTTGCCGGCGGTCTCCAACTGGCAGATCATGCGGGGCTTTGATATGGTCGTGCCGGTGGAATATCGCCTCGTCGACGGTTAAGGAGTGTTATGGGTCATCGGTTAACCAGAATCTATACGCGCACCGGCGATGACGGCACGACCGGCCTCGGCGACGGCAAGCGCACGGCGAAAGACAGCGCGCGCGTCGAGGCCATGGGTACCATCGACGAACTCAACTGCGCCATCGGCATGGTACTCGGCGAACATATTCCGGTCGTCGTGCGCGATAACCTCGCCCGCATCCAGCATCGCCTGTTTGATCTGGGTGCCGAGGTGAGCATGCCCGGCCATACGCTGGTCGATGCCGACGACGTCAAGAACATCGAGAAGCTGATCGATGCCTTCAATACGGAATTGCCGGCGCTGAAGGAGTTCATCCTGCCAGGTGGCGGCCGGTCATCGGCGACCTGTCATCTGGCGCGTGCGGTGTGCCGGCGCGCCGAGCGCCGCCTGGTCGCGTTGCGCCATGACTCGGACGTCAACAATCACTCGATAGGCTATCTGAACCGGCTGTCGGATCTGCTGTTCGTCATCGCGCGGATTCTGTCACGGGATACCGGCCAGCCCGAGGTGATATGGGATCATCACTGACCCTGTCGGGTGCGGTTAATGTCGCGCGGCATCAAGCGATTCGCACACTTGCCCGATGCCGGCGAGTAACCGCGGTGTGTGACGGGAAATCACGTCGGCATCGATCGTCACCAGCTGCCGGCGGCTGACGGCCTTCAGCTGCGGCCATTTCCGCCACCGCACAAAGGGATCGCTGGGTTGACCGGCGGCGCGCGGCGCAATAATCACGTCGGGATTGCGCGCGATGACCGACTCCTCCGATACCGTCGGCGCCAGCGCCTCGTTATCCGCGAAAATATTCCGCCCGCCGCACAGATGGAGCACGTCACTGATGATGTGCCGGTCGTTCACCGTCATGAAAGGACGTTCCCAAATCTGGAAAAACACCGTGACCGGCGCGCGACCGGCATAGCGCGCGCGCAATTCGGCCAGACGGTCCACATATTCCCGCGCGGCCGGCCCGGCACGCACAGCGGTCCCGGAGAGCTCGCCCAGCACGGCGACGAGCTCGCCGATGGATTCCAGCGTGCGCGGCTCGGTGGTAAATACGCGGATGCCCAGCGACTCGATACGGCGTATGTCGCCCGGCGAATTTCCACTTTGCCACGCGATCACCAGATCCGGCGCCAGCGCGATTAACCGCTCCACATCGATCCGCGAAGCGTTGCCGATACCGGGTATGCGGCGCGCCTCGTCCGGATAGTCGCTGTACTCGGAGGCAGCGATAACACGATCGCCGGCGCCAGCGTAAAACAGCAACTCGGTGACATGTGGGGCAAGGCTGACGATGCGCGCCGCCGGTGCCTCGAGTTCAAGCGTCTGGCCGCGGCTATCGATCACCTTGATCGCCGCGACTGCCGGTGACAACACCAGCAAACCGAAGGCGCAGAACAAGGCGGCGGCGCGTCGCATCTAGAGGCGGGAGTTATGAAACACCAGGCCGGGCGGCATGCCCGGCTCGATCCGGATACGCGTAATGCCCGCATAGCCGACGTTGACGCGGAACATGTGCTGCGCCGAAAATCCCAGCACCAGACTGGTGACCGCGCGGGTCACGCCGGCGTGACCGACCACCAGTACGTGCCTGCCGGCATGGCCGTCCAGCAACGCGCGCCATGCTGCCGCGATACGCGCGACGAACTGCTCGACCGGTTCGGCGCCGTCCGGGCAATGGCCGACCGGATCGTTATAAAACCGCCGCAGGATATCCGGGTCCTGCCGACGCAGCTCGTCCGGCGTGCGGCCCTCCCATGCGCCGAAACCGATTTCCTTGAAACGCGCATCCGTTGTGACCGGCACCGCGAGTCTCGCACCCAGCACTGTCGCAAATTCAGCGCAGCGTCGCAGCGGTGACGTCACGATATGTTGCCAGGGCGCGCGATCGCCGACGGCGGACCACATCTGCCGCCAGCCTTCTTCATTGAGTGGATCGTCACTTTGACCGCGGTAGCGCCGGCCGCCCTCGGGCTCGCCGTGCCGGATCAGATCGACCAGCGTGTCGCGACCGCTGTTAACCACAGGGATTACGCTCAGCGGGTCCAGCCTGCCAGCGTCAGGATCGCGATCATCGCCAGCCACAGCACGATGGTACGGCGTGACAACGCCTGCGCCGCGCTGATCTGGTCAAACCAGAATTCCCGAGGTGGCTCGTCATCGGTAATCCCGGCAAGCGACGCCTCCAGCTGCAGCGCGCCAGTGCCGCTGGCGATGACGACGGTGCGGTTGTTCGCCACCCAGTCCCCGTTACCGGCCTCGGCGACGTTGCGCCAACTATGCAGCGCATCGACAAAACTGCCGGTGATGCCATAGCCCAGCGCCGTCAGTCGCGACGGGATCCAGTCGAGTACGCCATGGAGCACCTCGGCGGCGTTGGTAAACGAGCGCCAGTCATCGGAATAGTGTCGCGCGGCCTGCGCCACCATGACGGAAAGACGGTAGGCCACCGCGCCGATTGGCCCGAGTACCACGAACCAGAAAATGATGCCCAGCAGCTGCGTATGGGTACCGGCAAGAATATTGTGAATGACGGCAGGCTCGCGCGGCAGGCCGGGCGCATGGCTATCGCCGGCCAGCCCGGCAAGCTGGTCGTTTACGGCGTCGGCATCGTTGCGGCCCCAGGCATCGAGCAGGTGCTCGACCTGCTTGTCGACATCGCGCGGCCCGATGCTTGCCACCAGAACCACCACCGCGAACGCGAAACCGAACAGCCCCAGCCAATCCGACAACGTCGCGTGCAGCCAGCCGGTAACGAACACTACCGGCGCAACGATCACGAACACGCCCAGCGGTCCGTTCCAGACCGACTCGCCTGCCATGCGGCTGCGCGCCCAGTCGGCGTAATTCGCCAGCCAGTCCAGGCGACGCCAGCCGTGCACCGCCTCGATCATTCGGCTGATCGCCAGGCTTATCAGAATCGCTATCAAAGTCATGGGGCAATTCTCCGGGCGATGCTGCGTATTTCCAGCAGGCGCCGCAGCTTCAGCCAGTCAAACGACGGTCCGGGGTCGGTCTTCCTGCCCGGCGCGATATCGCTATGGCCAACAATCCTGTCAGACGTAATCGCGGGATACGCGCTCATCAGCGCTGTAATCAGCTCCGCAAGCCTGGCGTATTGTACATCGTTATACGGCCGGTCATCACTTCCTTCCAGCTCGATGCCGATGGAGAAATCGTTACAGCAGCTCCGGCCCGCCAGCGACGACACACCGGCGTGCCAGGCGCGGCGCGAAAACGGCACGAACTGCACCACGTCGCCGGCACGGTTTATCAACACGTGCGAGGAAACGCGCAGATGGCAGATTTCCTGAAAATAGGGATGCGCGTTCGCATCAAGCGTGTTGGTAAACAGCGCCGCTATCCACGCCCCGCCGAATTCACCGGGCGGCAGGCTGATGCCATGGATGACGATCGCGTCGACCGCCGCGTCTGCGGGCCGGTCATCGCAGTTGTCCGATGCCACGCGTCGGACACCGGTCAACCAGTTATTATCGGGATCGAGACGCACGGTCATGCGGGCGCACCCGCTCAACAAACGACGATAACGGACTGGCGTGCATGTGGCGGATATCGCGAAACCTGTTGCGAAAAAATGTACCAACGTCAGCATTTCGATAACGCTTGGTGCCGGAGAGAGGAATCGAACCTCCGACCTACTGATTACGAATCGCTCCTCAGGCAAATATACCGAGATTATTTGTATTTATCCAACCTTAACACCTGTTTAAGTATCAGCCTGTTACCCGTACCTTTGGTTTAACGGTCCTACCTGAAGACTACCGATTCTTACTGCCAAAGGTAGAACCACGGTAGAACCAAACGTTATAGGACCAATACGCGCGAGGGTACAGACATGGCGGACAAACGATTCAACTTCACCAAGAAAGAACTTCTCAACCTTCCGACGCCACCCAAGGGGAAGCGGGCCTACCACTACGACACCCATACACGCGGCCTGACGCTCTGTGTCACCTCCTCCGGCACCAAGACGTTCTACTTGTACCGCAAAATCCACGGCAGGGCCGAACGGATACGCATAGCAGCTTTCCCTGACATGTCAATCGAGCGCGCACGAGGGGCAGCCTCGAAGCTCAACGCCGATATAGCCGATGGTAAAAACCCCCAGGACGAGAAACGGGCGATTAGCGCCGAAATCACGCTGGGAGAGCTGTTCGATGAATACCTCGAACGCCACGCCAAGGTACACAAGATCAAGTGGCGAGAGGACGCGGCACAGTTTAGGCGCTATCTGGCCCATTGGAAGAGCCGTAAGCTCTCGCAGATAAACAGAAAACAAATACATACTCTCCACGCCGAACTCGGGAAGGAACGGGGGCATTACGCCGCTAATCGGCTACTCGCCTTGCTCCATACCGTGTTCAACAAGGCCATGGAATGGGGATGGAGCGGGCCGAACCCGGCGCACAGAGTAAAAAAGTTCCGTGAGCAGTCGCGGGAACGGTTTCTACAGCCTGACGAACTCCCCCGCTTCTTCGAAGCGGTCGCAGAAGAACCGAACGAGGCGGCACGCGACTACGTCCTATTGAGCCTGTTAACCGGCGCTCGCCAATCGAATGTACTTGCCATGCGCTGGGAGCAAGTGAATATCGAACGGGCAACCTGGACCATTCCCAAGACGAAAAACGGTGACCCCCATACCGTGCCACTGGTTTCCCAAGCGGTTTCGATACTACGGGACAGAACGGAGGCTTCCACTAGCCCATGGGTACTTCCGAGCAAGAGCCAGTCCGGCCACCTCATGGACCCCAAACGCCCTTGGGAGCGGATTCTGGAACGGGCCGGGATTCAGGACTTGCGCCTTCACGATCTAAGGCGCTCGCTTGGTAGCTGGCAAGCCTCAACCGGCGCAAATCTATCGATCATCGGCAAGACCCTTGCCCACAAGAACGTGAGCACCACGGCCATATATGCCCGCCTGAGCCTTGATCCAGTACGCGACGCTATGAATAAGGCGACGGATGCGATGCTGCAAGCGGGAGGTGTTCTGAAGGGCGGGGATGTTGTAAAAATCAGAAAAATCGGCTAACTGTTTACACCAAGCCTAGGGTAGCTCCCGAACCGCCGGAACCTTCACCGGTTTGGCTTGGTTTCAGCATGAAGGGAGCCCTGAAGGAGGCCAACAATGCCGTTACCGCCAAAAGACGGATACACGTTGTCCGACTTGGCTGAAAGATGGAAGTGCCCACAGCGTCAAGTAGAAAGTTACGCCGAAGGAAGAAGGCTAAAACTTTTTGCCCGTAAATTATTGGTAACTTACAAAAGTGAATCTTGCGACTTCGAAATTTCAATCGTGGAGCTTTCCGATGATACGTCAAAAAAGATGCTGGAACTTGTGAAAAAACACGATTTGTATTTGCTTAATAGCTCAGAAAACCATACGCCGTTTGATGATTCACCGATAAACACCGTTATGGGCGACTATATCGAGTTGAGCCCGGAACAGTTAGTCCAAGCAAGAGCCAACAACTACAGCACATGCGTGGTAACCGCAGCGGAACTATTAAGATTTGAAGAAGAACATCAAATTAATACCTGCCAAGAGCATCCGCTCCACAACAATGAGCGAGACTCTCTACTTAAGACAATTGGCGCACTTGCGGAACTCTTTTCCGATGCGAAGGGGAATAAATTCAAAAAACCGGAATCAATAAATGTAAGTCAAGTTTCGAGCGCGATTGTTAACCATCTCGCTAAAAAAGGAATCGATCCCACTGGAATGAGCAAACGCTCTATTGAGGATAGAATTTCTACTGCCATTGGCATCCTGAATAACAAGCAGCACACGGAATGATTTTTTGCAGCTGCGATTTTGTTTTTGCAGTTGCAAAAAGTTGAGGATTTGATAACGGATGATTACCTCTGTTGCTTATAACAGAGGTAATCTAATCATGAACAATCAGTCCATTCATTCTTCTGGACCAAGAAATCTCCTATCTCCCCGTGACACCGCAAAAGTCTTAGGCGTATCGACTGGCACATTGACGGTCTGGCGCTGCGTCGGACGCTATAACCTCCCCTTCGTCCGCGTAGGCCGCAAGATCATGTACCGCCCGGAGGATGTCCAGGCTTTCATTGACCGCCGCACCACAGCCCAGCCGGAATAAGGGGGCCAAGCATGTTAATTCCAATCAATGACCAATTCGCCCTCGCGACCGATCAATACTCCTGGATGATCCAGCGACGGCGGCAGCGCAAAGACCGCAAGACCGGCGAACCTGTAACCGCCTGGGAATCCATCGCGTGGTACGCATCCGCTGAACAAGCCGTTAACGGTCTACGGGACAGAATGGTGAGGGCATCGGAGGCCGAAACGATAGCCGAGGCGATGCGAGATATCGAAAGCGTCGTGGCCGCCCTCTCCCACGCTCTCGCGCCCTATTTCGAGGTGAATCGCAGGGGTGATGCGTCATGAGGCGCTGCGAACACTGCGGAAATCCGCCAGCTATCGAGGTTCTGTCATTTGAGTGGCTTATCGAGCTGGAGGAATTGGTCAACCGTTACCCGGAATTGGGTGTTGAACCTGATCTGGCCCACATCGACCGAATAGAAGCGTGGTGCCTTTACCAATCGCTGCGCAAAAGAAAAAGGCCGGAAACCAATGAAGATTCCCGGCCCTAAACGTTCACGTCTATTCGTACTATTGCAGAGGGATTATGGCACGAACACGGCAAAAAACAAAGGGCAGAAAAGATAGCGCCCCGTTTCTTCGACTCCCGAAACACATACTCGAAAGCGAGGAGTACGCCCAATTAAGCTCCATCGCGGTCAAGCTCTTGGTCGATCTGGGTAGCCAGTTTAGGGGCAGCAACAATGGCGACCTCTGCGCCGCGTGGGGGTGGATGAAGAAACGTGGATGGAAGTCTCGGGACACATTGAACAGAGCACAAACCGAATTGGAATCTAGCGGGTGGATTATCCGCACGCGCCAAGGCGGAAGACACAAGGCCAATCTCTTTGCGCTGACCTGGCTTGGCATCGATGAGTGCGACGGCAAGCTTGACGTACCACCAACCACTGTGCCGTCCAACCGATGGAGAAATAATTTGGTAACACGCCTACCGTGTCAATCTAGCACGCATACCGTGTTAATTACGGGCCAACGCCAAGCTCTTTGACACGCATACCGTGTTTATCAGGCCATTTTCTGCTATTGAATTGACACGCATACCGTGTACCTTCTTAGATATACCATACGCAGTACGTATTAGGAGGCGATACTGCATGGAAGATCACCACTGGATGGAGCGGCAGCGATACATGGCCCGCATGCGCCAACGGCGACGGCGTGAAGGTAAACGGCGGCTGGATTACTACGTAGGCACTCAGGCCGGAACAATCATCGACCAACTCAGGCGGCCATATGTTGGTCACGATGCCTCATCGATCTTGAATCGTATTGTTTCAGAGTGGGCGCGTGACCGGAATTTACCGACATCGTAAAGAGGGATGAGTGATGGACGCAATCGAATCACACACCAGCCTCTATTCCGACGAGAAGCGCCGAGAGGCGATCGCTGCCTATGCCACAACCGGGGTAATGACGCGGGTTGCAGAACTGGTAAATATCCCGGTATCAACTTTATACGGCTGGCGAAAATGCGAATGGTGGGAAACTTTGTTAACGAGAATCCGCGACGAAAAAGCCGACGAACTGGACGCGATGCTTACCGAAAATATCCATTTGGCCGGGGAACAAATCAAGGACCGGCTTACCGATGGGGACTACTTGGTGAGCAAGGACGGCGCCCTTAAGCGGAAGCCAGTCGGTGCTAGAGATTTAGCTCTTGTGCAAGCGATCAGCTTTGACAAGCGCGCCCTTGGCCGGAATCAGCCGACGAGCATAAGCGGCAACAGCAAGGACGAACTCAAGAAGTTGCAAGATCAGTTTCAAGCTCTGGCCGGTAAAACGGTCGAAGGCGAGCGGATCGAGTGACCAGTGAGCTTGTCGCCCTACTGGCCCGCCCCCACGGAGGGGGTTCCCCCTCCCCACCCTATGCACTCCCCGCGAGTACCCGCTCTTGCAAATTTTGATTTCATAAACAATCAAAGCGCAGAAAGACCCCGTTTGAATTCGGCTGGACGAATCGCTGGGAATAGCGATTGCCGACCCATTACACGGGGGTGGGGGCCACAGCAGAACCTTAACAAACCTTAGGTTCACCTTACGCTAACCTTAGTATCCGCCCGGCGAATGGATTAATGCCGGCCCGCTGATACGCTATCAGGTAGTCCTTTTCGTTATTGGGACGTTATTACAGGTACTTGCGGCGTTATCTATCCAGGCATGGTGTGAATAGGTAGCGCATAGGTGTTTTTTGGGGTGGAAAAGTCCCGTTATAGCCAAGGGGTAGGGGGAAAATTCCAGCCCTGAGAGAATTGACATAGGAACCCTTTCGGAACTGCTACGGCTGCAAAGGAGCCCCCTGGATTCCGAATCCTAAGAGTATTCCCCAAATACATCCAGCGACTCCCCGATTTTGCCTACTCTCCGGTGTTGAAAGCTTTCACTTGTTTTGATCACAGAATTAATGCCGAAATTAACCCGCTTGAACCAATTCATTATGCTTTACCGCCCCAGCGTAATTGGCGCAGCGTAGCGCACATTATGGACACCAGTGATGGCGGAATCGTTCGCGAACACCCTTACCGACTCCACGTTATTTACAGAATTAGGGGCACAGCCTTCTCCTCCATTGGCGGCGATAAAAGATCGTATCGTGGACTGAGAACCGGCTGGAACATAGTAATTACCTACGGAACCAGATGCGGTCGCGACGCGAAATACGCCACCTTGTTGCTCGGACATATTGAGATTTCGTAGTTCATTTTGAATCCTTACGTAAGCGGGGCCCGAGCATCCCACATCCTCATACCAAAGCGTCAAGGTGGTAAGGTCACCGGCCTGATTGCCGTCGCTTGCAAGCCCATGGGCATAAACTTCAAATACGTAGTTGGCGGTACTGAGTGCCTGGTGAATCAAGTCACCGCTACCACTGACATGGGGTCGGCTTTGCAGGAAACTCCCGATACTTACCCCATTCGCTAGCACCTGGACCCCCTGAGTTATACCCGCTATCGCAGCAGTATTCGAATCGACGTCAGTTCGAAGGGTCATAATATCTAGCTCGTTCTCCAGAATCTTCGACGAATTACTGGACACGTTGGCAGTATTCTGGGAAATATCATTCGCGTTATCTGTAACACCGGTCTCAATGTTGCCAATTCTGGTCTCGACGTCGGCACCGAGCTTGGGGTTTGTAACGGCACCATCGGCAATATCTGTGGTATCGACACATTTAACACAATTCACGTCCTGTCCGGGGCTGATTGGTTTCTTCGCAAAAGCGAGTTCTGAGGGCCCAAATAGTGCAACAAAGACAAGAATGACTGTTTGTGCTTTCATTTGATCCTCCATATAACAAATATCAGCAGGTAGGACCCTACTGTTCGAGAATTTGAGACCAACCACGCTGCAACATACACCCAACGTAAGCACTGTTAATTGCGTCAATCCTAGCCTGTTGCTGTTGGTTAAATAAATCTATCGACCGTATATAAGCTTGCTGCTCTTGATAATCAACACCGGAATGGAATTTACCAGTATTTTTTGGAGGGGCAGGACCGAGCCGAGTAATGTTATCCGGAACTGATTGATGCGCAACGGACTTACATTGACCAGAATCAATATTGAACTGTTGTTGAGCTATGCTATTAACAATGTTTGGATTGTACCACTGCAACCTGGCTTGTTGCGTTGCGCAACCTCCAATAAAAATAACTAGAAGAATATGTCCCCAATGTTGCCACCACATTTGAACCCCGACCTCTACTAGCACGCACCGCCGCACCGGAGCGCATCAGTGCGCCCAGCGCGGCAACTTGTTTATGCCCAAGCTTAGTGACAGTGAACGATGCCGGTTTTATGGTCCATATGGCAGCACTGTCCTGGAGGTGAGTCTTTGCGACAACCTCCACCATGAGCTAATACCATGCTGCTGGTAAACATCAACATTAATGCAACGATTAATATTCTCATGACCCGTCCTCCTTGAACGCCGATCCTCTAACTCCCGTCCGAATATATTTTCAAACCCGGAACCGTGACTATCAATGAGGAGCTTTCGCCCAGCAAATATATTCACATGACAAAATCTGACCATACCGTGCCTGACCCGTTAATACGGTCACTGTGGAGCAAGCGGGCAAATGAGGGGGAAGGTGGGTCTTCGGCAGGCGGGGGGCGATTGCTAGGAGTCCCATAAGTCCAATTTTTGCCCGGCGTACCCCGTACCTCAGGCCGGTTGAATACACTCAGGATCGTTGTTACGGGCATTACTGACTCGCTTGTTAACTGGGTAGGTAGTCAGCCCCGGTATATCTCGCGGAATCAGTAAATTTGATAGTGTGTCTTGATCGTCGCTGGTAAGCCACAATCGACAATCTTGCTCAGACAGTATTACCGGCATTCGGTCATGAATGTGTTTTACTTGGTCGCTCGCGGCGGTAGTAACGATTGTGAAAGTATCGAGCGTTTCCTTCTCTCCTTCCCAATGTTCCCATAGCCCTGCGAACGCGAGTAGACCGCGTTCTTCTAGGCAGATGTTATAGGGCTGCTTTGCCCCTCCTTCCACTTTCCACTCAAAGTAGCCACTTGCGGGAACCAGACAACGCCGTTTTATATACGCAGCCCGAAAGGCGGGCTTGGTAGCAATGGTTTCGCTTCTGGCGTTTATGGTCTTGTAGCCGATCTTCGTATCCTTGGCCCAGAACGGCACCAGCCCCCAGCGCAACGCGATCAGTTCACGCCCCGCGTCCGTCAGTCTCACTACAGGGAGGTATTGCGTCGGCGCGGCATTATAGTTGCTGTGGAAGTCTTGGAGTTCAAAAATAACAATCTCAAAGAACTCCGCTAGGGCTTCCGCGTCAGTGACGATGTTATAGCGTCCACACATGGCAGCCACTGGAATAGGAATGGAATATCTTCGCGCTGGGTCGGCGCGTTTCTATTTCCCTTTATACTTGATAATTACAACGTCCTGCCCCTCGATTGGCGTGCCATCAAGCATCTCGCCAGTCAGATGCAATACGCGTACTTCGGTATTCGATGCCGGGCCAATGGCGTCTACCAGTGCTTGAGCATCGAAACGAAGTTCGAGATCAAGCAACCCATCCGTACCCCAGTCGTTACAGCTATACTCGTTGGTTTTTCCGATGAATGGCTCGAAGGGCGTACCCACATCCCTAATTTTAGAACGGTTTGGCGCTACACCTTCCAAGCGTATTGATGCGGTATCGATGTTCCCTACGTCAATGTCGGCAGACCCCATAATCGCCGCTGTTATAGGGCCTTTCTTTTTTATGTTTAGGATGTTCGGACAGTGGTGCGGAATAACGTCAACAGCCACCTGTTTAGAAGCTGTAGATAATACGAAGAAATTATCGAACACCCATACGCCTTCGTCTGTCATTAATCCCACCGGCCCCGACGCAATCGCCGGTACTAGCGCATCGATCTTCAACACACCATCGACATAACACTTAATCTGGAGGCCAATTACCTCAACCTTGATGTGATACCACTGCCCTATAACTGGCGACGACGTACCAGACTCTTGCCCGTAAGTAACATCTGGCCCAGTTGCGTTAAACTTCAGCAAGGCCCACTTCTGTAATGTCGGCCGATACTCGAAAGAATAGGCATGAAGCGGGTTAGCCCCGTAATCCTCAACACCAAAGACTAACGCAGGTTGAAAACCCTGACCGGTCTGATACGTGTTCTTAATATCGACTTCAATGACATAGTCGGGAGCAAAGTTTAAATCGACTACCGCTATTCCGTCCCATGCATCAACGGTAAACGCGCTTTGTACATATTCCCCACCGGTGACCGACCAAGTGCCATTTAACTCCCGCCAGTTATTCGCTACCCCATCGCTGAAATTTTCCGAATAAAGGACAGCTGCCGAAATGGTGACAGTAGAAAAACACAACAATGCGGCCAGCAATAGCGTTAGGGAATATTTTTTCATTTCGGTTCACTCCCGACAAGAGGGCTATTTACCTATTCCCACTTATCCTTTTGCTTCGCTTGATTGTCTGTTTGCCACTGCATATTGCGTGGATCGTCCGCCCCTCCGCGCTTCAAAGGCGTAATGTGATCTATCACATAGCCTGGACAAGCACCTCTTGACGAACCAGTGGAAGGGCAAGGGTGAGACTTCTTGAAGGCGCTTTTAGCGGCTTCGCTACGATGACCATTCCCGTGAGAATTGCCTTTTCCACTAGTAGCTCCTATACCCTGACTTCTACTTCGATGAATTTTCGCGCCAGAATTCGTTTCTCGGCTGATCGTTCTTTCACCCTTATTTCTACTGTAATGCGGCGCGACGTAAGTACCATCCTTACGGTGATAGCCACGAACCGTATGCCCCGCAAAGGACGTGCTGGCAAAAAGGATCAGTGCAAAAAACGATAATAGCCTTAGATGAAAGGAATGAGATTGCATGATTACCTCCCCAGATCATCAGCACGTAAGCTCACGCAGACGCGCGGTTTGATACGCTACTCTCTACTGGAAACTATATACCCGGAGCCGATTCATGGAAAACCAGATACGAGACTTTGTCGAGGCTAGCAATACGCTGGATACAAGACTAGAACAGTCAACCAAGGAGAAAGTGGCTGAGTGCGCGCGACTACTGGCGTTGAATCTGGCGCACTACAAGCTCAAGTACGGCGAGCTCCCACCTACCGAACAAAAGAACATGGCGAAAACTGATCAAATCAGCTCAGAACTGGCCGATCTTTTAGCGAGTGGCATGCTGGAAATGATTGCTGCGCTGAATCAAGTAACAATCGGGAACACCGACACCACCGACCCACTGCATTAGAACATATGAAACGTTTTAGCCTGTTCTTCTTCTCTCTGCTGCTAACATCGCAGTGTCACGCCGCAGTGATTATCGGCGAAGTGGTATCTATAGCAGACGGCGACACCATCACAGTTCTACAGGACCGCAAACAGTACAAAGTCCGGCTAGCCGAAATCGACGCACCAGAGAAGAAACAGCCCTACGGTCAGAAATCGAAGCAGGCGTTATCTGATTGGGTTTTTGGCAAATACGTGAACGTGGAGCAAGTGGATACCGACCGATATGGGCGAATTGTCGGCAAGGTGTACGTCGGAGGTATCTACGTCAACGCCGAAATGGTCAGAAATGGACATGCCTGGGTCTATCCGAAATACGCGAAGGATGAGAACCTTTACCAACTGGAAAAGTTGGCGCGCGAACAGCGGTTAGGATTATGGGCACTACAGGAAGATCAGAGAGTACCGCCGTGGGAGTGGCGGAAGAGAAAATAACTCGGGATTGCTGATAAACAAATGTGAAGACTCTTGGGAAAGAGAAATGAAAACAACAAACGTCATTCTACTTCTTACGACACTCACTCTTTCGGGGTGCGCGACCACAAGCGCCGTCATGCTGGATGATGTTGTTACTTATGCCCCAACGCAGAATGTTGAAATCTTATCTCAATTGCCAACTCGCAATTTCAAACAGATCGCCATGCTTGAAGCTAGCGGCCCCGTTAACACACCTTTACCTGAACTTCTTGAGAGCATGCGGAGAAAAGCGGCTGCAATTGGGGCAGATGCCGTGATTCCTACCGAGAATGCGAGCAAGCAACAACAACCTGGCTTTATGTATAACCCATGGCTCGGTGGCTACCAGTCCATCGGTGGCGGCACTGTTCCGGTAATTCGAGGCATTGCAATCAAGTACACTGACTAAGGTACTGCATTAGCTTGCCGAGGCATTCGCGATTGTGCGTCGCTGACCACACAATGCGACGGTTTTAAAGTCGGTGTTAGAAAGTGGTTGGACGAAAAGTGGTCAATGGCGATTACCGACCCAATACGCCGGGGGTGGGGGTGTTATCCCGAGGGTAATCCTTGCCTAGCCTCTTACGGAATCCTAGGGGTAGTCTTAGTGCTTATTCAGGGCTAGAATCCCATCCGAAGGTAGAACCACAGTAGAACCGACGGTATCGGGCTAAGGTTACGTCGGTATAAGTGCCTGAATGTATGGTGCCGGAGAGAGGAATCGAACCTCCGACCTACTGATTACGAATCAGTTGCTCTACCGACTGAGCTACTCCGGCGACGTGCGCAGTATAGAAATGAACCGTGCCGAAAACAACCGGGAACGGATGGTTATGCGCTGATTTTTCGCGGTTTTATCGCGTAAGAGGCCGGATCGATCGCACTGCGTCGCTGCAACGCAATATCGGCGAGCAGGCGGGCCGAGGCCGGGCCGGTCACCACACCGTTGCGGAAATGTCCGGTGTTGATGAATAAACCGGCGGTTTGCGCCACCGCGCCGATAAACGGCACGCCGTCGGGCGAGCCGGGACGCAGTCCGGCCCAGTGCGCCTCGATCGGACACCTGGCCAGCTCCGGCACGCAAGACAGCGCGAACCGGTGCAGCGCCTCGCGCGCCTCGTCCGTGGTCGAGCGGTCATAGCCAACGTATTCCAGTGTGCTGCCGACCAGGATGCGGCCGTCGCGCCGCGGTATCAGATACTGCTCGCCAGCGAGAATAATGTGCGAGATCGCGCCGGGGCGGCCGCGCAACAACAGCATCTGGCCGCGCACCGGTTCCACCGGCAGCAACGTGCCCAGCGGCTGAATTAGCGCGCTGCTCCACGCGCCACCGGCAATAACAACATTGACCGCCGGCCGGTGTCCGTGTGACGTATCGACGCCGGTAACGCGCCCGGCATGCATTGTCACGCGCGCCACGTCGACGCCGGTTTCGACGGTGACGCCGAGTTGCAAAAGCGATGTCACCAGCGCCTTTAACAGACGCGGGTTACGCACCTGTGCGATGTCCGGCAACAGCATGACGTCAGCGGCGGCCGTCCCCAGCGCCGGCTCGAGGTTACGCAGGGTCGCGGCGTTACATTGCCGCAGCGTTACGTCATGGCGTCGCGTCCATGCGGTCGCTGGCACGATTTCGGCGGCGTCGAGCACCAGCAGGCCGCTCTGTGTCCACTCAGGATCGATACCGGTTTCGGCGGCCAGTGTCGCGCACAGGGCTGGATAGGCGCGCTGGCTCCAGGCCGCCAGCGCGCTGACTGAATCCGGATAGCGCCACGGATAGAGCGGCGACAGGATGCCGCCACCGGCCCACGATGCCTCGCGGCCGATGTCGCCACGCTCGATCAGCGCGACGCCTTGCCCGGCGAGCCGCAATTCGCGCGCGGTGAGCAGACCGATCAGACCGCCGCCGACAACCACATAATCTACCGGCCGGGGAACCCGCGCGCTCAATCCACTGACCTGTCGGTTAACGTCGACATCACCTCCGCCCGTCAGCGGCCCCAGCATTGTGCGCTGGCGTAACCGGTATGGTCAGGTCCGTTCTGGGTGATGGCAAAGGTAGCGCAGGAATCGCCGGACTGGGGCCCACCGGCCTTGGGCGCCGCCGTCGCCCGATAGGTGGACGCCGTGGCGCTCTCGATGCCCAGTGTATAATACCCGTCGGCACTGTCGGTGTTCGCGCGACCTAAAACGAAAGTCGAACTACCGGAATTACAGACGCGGGCACCGTTCAGCTGGGTGGCGTAGCTGACGCAGGTCGAGCGATACCGCTCCTGCTCGGCCTGCACCGCCAGCAGGGAATTCACCGCATCGGTGCGCCGCCCCCGGTTACCGTATTCCTGGTACGCGGGCACGGCGATCACGAGCAGAATACCGATAATCGTCACGACGATGACCAGCTCCAGCAATGTGAACCCTTTGGAATGGCTTGATAATGACTCGAAACGAAACACGACGCTCCACCTGTGTGGCCGGGATAGATAGAATACTACTCTTTCGCCGGGTTGTTTACCGGCGCAACCATCGTCTGTCAGACAGCGAATTCCGCCGGATTTGCATATGGCGCTATTGACCCGAGAGCAACCTCCGTCCTTCGCACGGCGTCCGTCCGGATTGACGCTGGTGGAAATGATGATAACGCTGCTGGTGCTCGCGATCCTGGCCGCCGGCGCAATTCCGGCGATGGGGTCTTTTCTCGAAAAGAGCCGCCTCAAGGGCGCCGCCGAATCGCTGTTCAACGACCTGGGCTATGCACGCTCCGAGTCGTTGAAGCGTAACACCGACATTTCGGTTCGCTTTGCCACCGATGGCGCGGCCAACTGGTGTTTTGGCACCGATGAAACCACTACCTGCGATTGCACGATTACCGATGCGACCGATAGCAGCGCCTGCGCATTGAACGCCGCCGCGGACGGCAGCTCCTCGACGAATGTGCTCAAAAGAACCGGCGCGGCAGAGTACCCGACTATAAAACTGATCAGCGCCGCGTTTGCCGTCAATCCGGTGACTACGTTTACGCCGCGGCGGGGAACTGCCAATGCCGGTACGGTGGTATTTCGTTCGGCAAGCGGCAAGGAAATCCGCGTGGTGCTCAGCCCGCTGGGCCGCGTCATTATTTGCTCCCCGGCGGGCACCGGACAGATCGGCAACTACCCGGACTGCACCTGATGAGCACATTTCGATCCAGGGGCTTCACGCTGACGGAGCTGATGGTGTCGGTAGCGATCGGACTGATCGTTATCGCCGGCGTCACAACGTTCTACCTGTCGACCACGCGCACCGGTACGGAGTCACTCAAGATTGCCCGGCTGAATCAGTATCTGCGCGCAACGATGGACCTGATGGTCAGCGACATCCGCCGCGCCGGATACTGGGCGGCCCCGTCCAGCCAGTACCGTAATAGCAGTGGCTATGTCACCAATCCGTTCACGCTGAACGGTAACGATATTGCAAAAGGCAACAAAAGCGGCGAATCGGCACAGTCGTGCATCACGTTTACCTACGACGCCAGCAAGGACGGCGCCATCCAGACTACCGGCTCGCCACTGGAACGATTTGGTTTTCGCCTGAACAACAAGAGGCTTGAAATGCGTCAGAGCGGCGATGAAAACCCGTTTACCTGTGATAACGGCACCTGGTTCAACATGATCGACGATATCGAGATCAGCAAACTCGAGTTCGATCTGCAAACACCTTCGCCTATCAGCGATCCGTACGGCAGCCTGAGCCCAAAAGACGTTTACGTGCGCACGGTGATGATCACCGTCACCGGCAACCTGAAAACGGACCCGAACATCGTCCGGACACTCAGCGAGACAGTGCGTATCCGCAATGACAAATTCGGAACCTAGCGTTATGAGCAACCGGTCGTCCATCACAGGCAAACTGTCACAGCGCGGCAGCGCAACGCTGGTGATCTCCGTCAGCCTGCTGCTCGCGATTACGGTCATGATATTTTTCATCGCGCGCACCAATCTGATGGAACAGCGCATCGCCGCCAACGACTATCGCAGCGAGCAGGCATTCGAAGCCGCCGAGGCGGGGATCGAGTACGCGATCGGCCGGATCAACAAGGAAACACCGCTGAATGTGACGGATACTGATAACGACACGGCGATAGAATTTGCCTGCACTGCAGGCGACGCGCCCGGAGAGGGGCCGTGCAGCGTTACAACGCCAGGCAGTAATGCGACGGCCAGGATCGCCTTGAAAGCGATTACCGCGGGCAACCCGAATACTATAGATATAGAATCCACGGGCTTTAGCGACGACCTTGCGGCGTCACGCAAGGTGATGATGCAGGTTGCCTGGGTCCCGCTGGTTGGCAATCTACCACCGTATCCCGTGGTCACAAGAAAAGAAGTAAAACTTAACGGGACCGCCAGCGTCACCAACCCACCGAATACCTCTGCACAAAAGTGTATCTGGTCGGGCAAGAACGCACCGGCACTGGCGTCGGGTTGCCAAACGGATAAGGACCATGCCGGCCTTGAGAATGCATCGCGAGACAATTTTTTCACTAATTTTTTTCTGCTGTCGAAAACGCGCTTTAAATCGCGGTCGCGTGTCATCGACCGGACAAGTAATGGCGGAACGAACTACAGCGCAAAACTCAATGATGCCTACACTACTGACTCCGCGCGGGTAATCTGGATAGATGGCCAGACCGAGGACATCGTCATCGACAATAGTCATGGCGACCTGGGGACCGCCGGCGACCCGGTGGTGCTGATCATAGATAACTTCGATGACTTCCTGATCAAGGATAATGTGACGATCCATGGTCTCGTCTATGTCGCGGGCAAATGGGACAACGTCGGCGATACGGCCACTATCAACGGTATCGCACTCGTCGAGGACGACGCAAAAATCGGCGGTGGATTCCTTGTTAATTATGATACGGATAGCGGCGGAGTCATTGACCGGCTGCCAAATGTTGGAGATTATGCGAGAATTCCGGGTAGCTGGCGGGATTTCTAATGTGTGAACGCAAGGGGAAAAACGAAACGATGAATGCTCGGGCAAAAGATGTGCGCGGTTTCTCGATGGTCGAGGTGCTGGTATCGCTGACGATACTCGGCTTTGGGCTGCTCGCGCTGGCGAAGTTTCAGGTGACTGCGCTGTTCGGCGCCGACCGCGCCAAACAAATCACCGAAGCCGTCAACGTCGGCCAGGCGAAAATCGAGGAGCTGCGCAACTTCACGACAATCGGCGGATACAACGCCATCGCCTCCGCGCCGACACCGGACGAGACGACACCATCAAACACGGAGTATTCACTCAACTGGACCGTAGACGGCTCGGACAAATACTACAAAAAGATCCAGGCCGTCGTGTCATGGACCGACCAGAACAATGAACCGCAGACGATCACGCTGTCCAGTACAATCAGCCGCAGCGATCCGGTCGTTGGCGGCCGGTTTATGCTGGCCAACAACGCCGCCCCGATTACACCTCCTTGAGCGAAGCCCGTCGGCCGTAGAGCAGGCTATGGCATGTTGCCGCGCTTCGCATCACCCACCTGCAATGCCTTCGGCAATGCAAATACGACGTTCTCGATAATCCCGGGCGATTCACGCACCGATGCCGCGCCCCACTGCCGCAGCTGCGCGATTACCTGCTCGACCAGCAGTTCCGGCGCCGACGCGCCAGCGGTGATGCCGACGGTCTGTTTGCCATCGAGCCAGTCGCGCCGGATATCGGCGGCGCCGTCGATCAGATACGCCGGCACGCCTCTGGCGGCGGCGAGTTCGCGCAGACGGTTGGAATTCGAGCTGGTTTTCGAGCCGACCACCAGCACCACGTCGCACTGGTTCGCGAGTTCCTTTACTGCGTCCTGACGGTTCTGTGTCGCATAACAGATGTCGTCCTTGCGCGGACCCGAAATGCGCGGGAAACGCGCGCGCAATGCATCAATGATCGTCGCGGTATCGTCCACCGACAGCGTAGTCTGGGTGACGAACGCAAGATTGTCCGGGTCGCTGACCTGCAACCGTTTGACATCGGCGACGTTCTCGACCAGATAGATGCCGCCATTGGCGGTGTTGCGATATTGCCCCAGCGTGCCCTCGACCTCCGGGTGGCCGGCGTGACCGATCAGGATACACTCGCGGCCGTCCTGCTCGTGGCGCGCGACCTCGAGATGCACCTTGGTGACCAGCGGGCAGGTCGCGTCGAACACGCGCAGACCGCGCCGGTTTGCTTCCTCGCGCACCGCACACGCAATGCCGTGGGCACTGAATATCACGGTCGCGTCATCGGGCACCTCGTCGAGCTCGTCGACAAACACTGCGCCCTTGTTGCGCAGGTTTTCGACGACGTAAACGTTATGCACGACCTCGTGCCGCACGAAGATCGGTGCGCCGAACAGCTCGAGCACGCGTTCGACGATCTCGATCGCACGGTCAACGCCGGCGCAGAAGCCTCGCGGTCGGGCGAGTATCACGTTCATCGGGCAATACCTCGGGGTAATATTGGCTGGATTGTACGCTCAGGCCGGAAATTACGTCGACCGTTCGCGATGTGGCGGCCGGAGCGTATCGATGATCAGCAGCACGGCGCCGAAGGTAATGGCGGAATCGGCCACATTAAACGCAGGCCAATGCCACGCGCCATAGTAGACATCGACGAAATCAACCACATAACCAAACTGGATACGGTCCCAGACGTTGCCGGCCGCGCCGCCCAGTATCAGCGCAAGCGCGGCCGATGCCAGAGTCTGCCCCGCGGGCAACCGTGTCAGCCAGATGACGATGGCAACACCGGCCGCGACGGCGAGCGTTACCAGGAACCAGCGTGTCCAGTCGCTGCCATCGCTCATAAAACTGAACGCGACACCGGTATTGTGCACCAGGGTCAGGTTGAAACCCGGCCCGATGGCCACCGGATCGTACAGATGCAGATACGTACTGGCTAGATACTTGGTGATCTGATCGGCAACGATTACGACGGCGGAGAGCCATAACCAGGTCAGTGCCGTGGAATTTTTTGATGTGCTGTTGTTAGACATGGGCGGATATCCCGGGTAAAGAATAATCCGGTATCACTACGGTCCTGCTAAACGCCCTTTCCCTCAGGGAGAGGGCTGGGGTGAGGGGGCAATAGAGATACACGCCCGATACAACTATCCCCTCATCCTGTCCTTCTCCCTCCGGGAGAAGGAACGCGCTGCTCACGAGCCCAGGCTGCGCACGTTCATCGCTACCGCAACAATCTGAAACCCTGCCTACGCGTGCGCTGAAAGGGACGCGCACTTTGTCGGTGTAGCCCCGGTCATCACGCATAATGACGCTGCTCGCCCGGACCGGCGACGTTCGCCACGCATCTGCCGCACAATTCCGGATGGTCGGCATGACTGCCGACATCCTCGCGCCAATGCCAGCAGCGCACACACTTGGTGAACGGCGATGCTGCGACCCTGATCCACATCGGGTTGCCGTCGCCGACATCCACCGCCACGGCGTCATCCGGTTTTGCGGTCAGCGCGTGGACGCGGGCGTTCGAGGTGATCAGTACAAAGCGCAGCTCATCTTCAAGGGCCAGCAATTCCTGCTGCAGGCTGCCATTGCAATACAGATCGACCTCGGCGTCGAGCGACGAACCGATGTTGCCCGCGACGCGCAGCTTTTCCAGTTCCTTGCTGACCAGCTCGCGCACGGCAATGACTTGCTGCCAGTACTCCAGGTCCATGGTCGTGCCGGACGGCGCTTTGGTCATCGGCACCTCCGGCAACACATACCATGTCTCGAGAAACACGGACTTGCCGCGCGCTCCGGGAATGTGCTGCCAGATCTCGTCGGCGGTAAAACTCAGGATCGGCGCCAGCCAGCGCACTAGCGCCTCGACCACGTGGTACATCGCCGTTTGCGCCGAACGGCGCGCGCGGCTGTCGGCCCTGGTCGTGTACTGGCGATCCTTGATGATATCGAGATAGAACCCGCCGAGATCGCTGGCGCAGAAATTATGGACACGCTGATAGATCTGGTGAAACTCGAACGCGTCATAGGCCTCGATCACACGCGCCTGCAACTCGGCGGTGCGCGCGACAATCCAGCGATCCAGCGCGAGCATGTCCGCCGGCTCGACCGCGTCCGTTGCCGGATCGAAACCGTGGAGATTGGCGAGCAGAAAGCGCGCGGTGTTGCGCATGCGGCGATAGGCATCCGCCATGCGCTTCAGGATTTCGTCGGACACCGTCATCTCGCCGCGATAATCGGTGGCCGCCACCCACAGCCGCAGGACATCGGCGCCCAGCATATTGACGACCTTTTGCGGTGCGACGACATTACCGCGCGACTTGGACATCTTCATGCCCTTCGCGTCGACGGTAAAACCGTGGGTCAGCACCGCCTTGTACGGCGCCGTGCCGCGCATCGCGACCGACGTCAACAGCGACGACTGAAACCAGCCGCGATGCTGGTCCGAACCTTCGAGATAGAGATCGGCCGGCACGCCGAGGCCTGCCCCCTTTTCCAGCACGCAGTAGTGCGTCACACCGGAATCGAACCAGACGTCCAGCGTGTCGGTGACCTTGGCGTAATTCGTCGCGTCGTCACCGAGCAGCTCGCGGGGATCGAGGTCGTGCCAGGCATCGATGCCCGATTTTTCGACACGCTGCGCCACCTGCTCGATCAGTTTCGCCGTATCAGGATGCGGCTTGCCGGTTTGCTGGTGTACGAATAGCGCGATCGGCACACCCCAGGTGCGCTGGCGCGAGATGCACCAGTCCGGCCGGTTGCCGACCATGCCCTCGATGCGCGCCTGACCCCAGTCCGGTTGCCATGATACGTGGCGGATCGCCTTTAGCGCGGCGTCGCGCAGTCCGCCATCTTCCATGCTTACATCCTGGCGCTCGATCCCGGCGGCGCCAGGATACATCGCGTCCATGCGAATTCCCTGGCGCTCGTTCCCGACGGCGCCAGGATACATCGCATCCATGCGAATAAACCACTGCGGTGTTGCGCGGAAAATAATCGGCGTCTTGTGGCGCCAGCAATGCGGGTAGCTGTGGCGCAAACGCTCCTCGTGCAGCAGCGCGCCGCGCGCCTTGAGCACCTCGATCACCGCGTCATTGGCCTTGAACACGTGCTGACCGGCGAACAATTCGGTGCCGTCGATGAACTTGCCGTCGCCGCCGACTGGATTTTCGACGGGCAGTTTATAGCGCGCGCCGACCACATAGTCGTCCTGACCATGGCCGGGCGCCGTGTGCACCGCGCCGGTGCCGGCGTCGAGCGTCACGTGATCGCCCAGCACTATTGGCACCTCGCGCGCATAGAAGGGATGCTGTAGTTTGAGGCCTTCGAGTTCGGCCCCACGGCAATAGGCGACGACGCGATAGTCGCTGCATTCGTAACGTAGCATGGCGTCCTTCATCAACGCCTCGGCCAGGATCAAGCGCTCCGGGCCATGGTCGCGATTGATCTGCACGACGACATAATCGATCTCCGGATTCAGCGCGACCGCCTGGTTCGCCGGCAACGTCCACGGCGTGGTCGTCCAGATCGCGACCGACAGCGGGCCCTTGCCCTCGTGTTCCGGCACGTGGCGACAGCGCGCCATCAGTGCCTCGTCGTCGAGCACCGCAAACCGCACGTCGATCGCCGGCGAGGTGCGCTCTTCGTATTCGACCTCGGCCTCGGCCAGCGCCGAACCGCAGTCGATACACCAGTGCACCGGCTTGAAACCCTGCACGACATGACCTGCAGCCAGGATGCGCCCCAACGCACGGATGATGTTGGCCTCGAAGGTATAATCCATCGTCTGGTACGGATTGAACCAGTTGCCGGTCACACCGAGCCGGATGAAATCCTGGCGCTGGCTGTCGATCTGCTTGCGCACGTAGTCGCGGCACGCATTGCGAAACGCCTTTGCGTCGATCTTCACGCCGGGCTTGCCAACCTTTTTCTCGACATTGAGCTCGATCGGCAGGCCGTGGCAGTCCCAGCCCGGCACATAGTCGGCATCGAAGCCGCCAAGCGTTTTGGCCTTGACGATGATGTCCTTGAGCACCTTGTTGACGGCGTGACCGATATGAATGTCGCCATTGGCGTACGGCGGACCGTCATGCAGCACGTACTTCGGCCGACCGGCGCAGGTTTCGCGGATGCGCGCATACAGATCCATTTCGTCCCAGCGCTTTAGCACCTCGGGTTCGCGATTGGCCAGGTTGGCCTTCATCGGGAAGTCCGTTTTAGGCAGATTGAGTGTGTCTTTGTAGTCGGCCATAAAATCTCTGAATCGCGCCCTCGGACAAGCGATTAAAATGTTGCGCCCGCGAACTTAGATTTCAATTTCCGTAATCAGCGCATGCATGCCTTAACTTAATCAGTGGTCTGAGATCGATTTTCTCTGCGCGATTTCGTCGATCTTGATTTTGGCGCGGCGTTGACCATCCTCGATTTGCGCCGGACTTAGCTCTTTCCGGAGCTCGTCATTAAGTCCACGGACTCGCCATTTGATTTTCTTATCTTGCATATTCTGCGTAAGGAATCTGGCCGTCTCTGTCCATGAATACGCGTCGATCAAATCTGCCTCTGCTCCTTCACCATTCGCGAGATTGATCGCGTAATTCATCATTGAACGAGGATCGCCGGCCTTGGCCGCCTGTAGATACAGTTCATTCGCCCTTATCCGGTCTTGGGCTACCCCAATTCCCAAATCGAGATTATAGGCCGAGACATGCAAACGCTCGATTTCCGGATCGGGATTCATCCATTCCGTTTCATTGATTGTTACTGGAGTCGTACACGAAGCAATACCAATAGATACAACCAAAAATGTCGCGGCCAGTCCGACTCTCATGACACCCCCCAAGAAATTTTGAGAAATAGATAGCAGCCACCGATCATCAATCACTCATAATGACCGGATTTCCTTGTCCTGAGCTTCTCCGCTAGGGAGCGGTAACATGTTATTCAACGGCACACTATCCCAATGTACCAGAAAAATAGCGCCGTGCCTCGGCAGCATCCGCGGCGATGGCTTGCCTCAGCTTGTCGAGCGAATCGAAGCGCATCTCGTCGCGCTGCTTGCTCAGAAAATCAACCTGCACGTAACGCCCGTAGATGTCGTCATTAAAATCGAACAGATGTATCTCCAGCAAACTGCGCGTGCCGTTGACGGTCGGGCGCGTACCGACGTTCGCCACACCGGTAACCGGTTCGCGATCCAGCCCGAACACCTTGACGGCAAACACCCCTGACACCGGCGATGCCCGGCGGTGCAGATGGATGTTCGCGGTCGGAAACCCCAGTTGCCTGCCGCGCCGGTCGCCGTGCACGATGCGCCCGGACATCCGGTAAGGGCGACCGAGCAGCTTTTCGGCGCTGCCGAGATCGCCGCGCGCCAGCGCGTCGCGTATAGCCGTACTGCTGACCCGCACCCCGTCGACACTGAACGTATGCATGTTGACGACGCGGAATCCCGAGCGCTCGCCGGCTGTTTGTAATGCCGCGAAGTCGCCCTCCCGGTGGTGGCCATAGCGAAAGTCATCGCCGACCACCAGATATTCCACACCCAGCCCGTCCAACAGCACCTCGCGCACAAAATTATCCGCCGACATCGCCGCGAAGCGGGCGTCGAAGCGTACGCACAACACACGATCCACGGCGTAGCGGCGTAATGCCTGCAACTTCTCCCGCAGGCGCGTCAGCCGCGGCGGCGGTGCGCCCAATGCAAAAAATTCCTGCGGCTGCGGCTCGAACGTGACGACGACGGACGGCACCCCGAGTTCGTCGGCCTGCTCGGCCAGCTGCCCCAGCACCGCCTGATGGCCGAGATGCACGCCATCGCAGTTACCGATCGTTGCCACGCAGCCACGATGGCGGGAACGCAGATTATGCAGCCCGCGTATCAGTTCCATCGTCACCTGCCGTCCGCGCCGGCATTAAAAGGCGGGACATTATAAAGCACTGTGTTGCCAAGTCACGGCTTTCCGGGTATCGCCATGTGCAGGTGACGCCATCTCATTCCGCTGAGCCAAAGGCTCGCGAAAAAGGCGCAGGCACCGGCGACAATCCAGACCGACAGCGACATCGCACGCTCGTGCCATGACCACGCCAACCATTGATCGAGATGGCCGCTGCCCCAGTACAACACACCGGTCATCACCGCCGTCGCCGCCAGAACACGCAGTAAAAATACCCCCCATCCCGCCTGCGGCGTATAGCTTTGATCCTTGCGCAGGTGGTAGTACAGCATGGCGGCGTTCAGGAATGCCGCCAGCGACGTCGCCAGCGCCAGACCGGCATGCGCCAGCGGAAATACAAACACGACGTTCATCACCATGTTCGCGGCCATCGAAATCACCCCGATCCTGACCGGCGTTTTGGTGTTCTGCCGGGCATAGAACCCGGTGGCGAGCACCTTGACGAGGATGAAGCCGAGCAGGCCGAGAGAATAGGCCATCAGGCTGCGCGTGGCCATGGCCACATCATGGGCGGTGAATTCGCCGTAGTGAAACAGCGTCGTGAGCATCGGCCCCGCCAGCACCAGCAGACCGGTCGTCGCGGGAATGCCGACCAGCATGACCCAGCGCAGCGCCCAGTCGAGTGTCCCGGAAAATTCCTCCGCCGACGCATCGGCATGATTGCGCGACAGGCTGGGCAGTACCACGGTCGCCAGCGCGATACCGAAAATCCCCAGCGGAAATTCAACCAGCCGGTCCGAGTAGTACAGCCAGCTGACGCTGCCGGTCACCAGAAATGACGCGATCAGTGTATCGAACAGCAGATTGATCTGCGCGACCGACGAACCGAAGATCGCCGGCAGCATCAGCCTGGTGATGCGCCGCACGCCTTCGTTGCCCTTGCCGCGCCGCGGCCGCGGCAGCAAGCGCAGCCGATAAAGAAACGGCAGTTGAAACAGCAGTTGCACAATACCGGCGATAAACACACCCCAGGCCAGCGCCATCACCGGCTCCGCCATCAGCGGCGCCAGCCACAGCGCGCATCCGATCATCGCGAGATTCAGAAAAATCGGCGTAAACGCCGGTATGCCGAATCGGCCATAGGCGTTCAGAATGCTGCCCGCCAGCGCGGTCAGCGCAATGAACAGCAAATACGGGAACGTGATGCGCAGCATCTGCGCGGTGAGTTCAAATTTGTCCTCGATGTGGATAAAACCCGGCGCAAATACCATGACGAGCAGCGGTGCCGCGAACACGCCGATGGCCGTGACCGCCAGCAGCGTGATGCCCAGACTGCCGGTGACCCGATCCACCAGCTCCTTGACCTCGGCATGCTCGCGTTGCGTCTTGTACTCTGACAGCACGGGCACGAAGGCCTGCGAGAACGCCCCTTCCGCAAACAGGCGGCGCAGGAAATTCGGAATTCTGAACGCGACAAAGAACGCATCGGCCCCCATGCCGGCACCGAACATCCGCGCGATCACCACGTCCCGGACGAAGCCGAGTATCCGGGACAGGAAGGTCATGGAACCGACATTCAGCGTGGATTTCAGCAGGTGCGTCGGCATGGGTGTTTGGTCAGGATAATCTTGAGATGATTGTTTTCGTTAAGGTATGCAAGTATAGGGGATTAGCGGGCAAATAATGCATCGCGCCGATTACCCGTGCACCGACGACACCCGCATCGCACCGGCCGATTGTTGACAAGCAAACCGGAACTACGCATACTTGCGCGCCTTTGATTTCCCCGGAGTAGATGATTTTGGCCAACACAGCCCAAGCCAAGAAACGCGCCAGACAGGCGGAGAAACATCGTCAGCATAACGCGAGCCAGCGCTCCGAGATGCGTACCGTGACCAAGAAGGTCGTCGCGGCGATCGGCGCCAAGGACAAGACCAGCGCTGAAGCCGCCTACAAGACCGCCGTGCCGGTGCTGGACGCGATGGCGCGCAAGGGCCTGATACACAAGAACAAGGCCGCCCGTCATAAGAGCCGCCTCAGCGGCCATATCAAGGCGCTGTAGTTTCCCGTCACATTCTGCTGATCGTCTGCCCGGTCCGGTTCGGACCGGGATAGAGCGGACCGCTAGTTGGTTTCAAGCGCCCTGAATTTCCGCTGACCAGCGGAATGTCTCAAGAACCCGCCGTTGAATCGTAGTTCTGCCCGTCATCCACCGGCGTGGTCTTCCCGCCCTGATCATGCGGCACACCGACGGTCACAAACCCGGTGCAGCTTCCGCTGTTGCCGTTATTGGCGGTAAAGGCGACGCGATAAACCCGGCCATTGCCCTTCCCCGAACGCTCCGCCCGTAACTGCGCCCGGGCTGCACCGATTCCCAGTCCGTCAGGCGCAGTGTTGCCGTCCCCTTTGGCATTGACAGGTTCGTCTTGCGTGATGGCATCTATGCGGATCGTTACCGCATCATTGTCCGGATCGGTGATTCCTTGAATGGCTACAGCCATCAATTTGTGGTTCGGAGGCCACAGCGTCCCGACACCCGGGACGGCGGCGGTACAGTCCGGACTCGAATTCGTTAGCTCCCTGACCGGCATTATCGTGACCTGCTTGATCGCCCCCAGCTCTGAATAGGAGCAGTTGTTCTCTTCGTCCACTTCGGTCACTGCCTGGGCGGCGTCGGCACAGGCCGCGAAGTAATACAGACCAGGTGGTAAATCATGAGGCAAGGAATATGACGGGCCATTGGCCTCGTCTTCCTGATTCGGGTCCAGCGCAGCCACAAACCGCTCCCCGAGCAAGATGGCGCTACCGAAATCGAAAGGTGGCGGGGTATTGGACAGGTAGTACCGGGTGGTCGTAGCCACCGCAGGAATGCTTCCGATATTCTTTGTGGTATCGCTTAACGTGATGTCTCTGGGCGCGTCGACCTGGAGTAGCGGAGGAAAGAAATAGGGCACCACCAGGTCTGCACCACCGGACCATGTCACCTTCGCCGCCTCCGACAGCGCGGCCTGTTCACCGGTATTGCGGTTTCGAACCAGCACGGTGTCGCGCCCGATTTTCGTCCCGACATAGTTAAACGTCGCCTCGCCAGCACTATCGGTAAAAGCCACGTTATTAATCGCGCCTGCGTTCGGTCCTTCTGTGACAGTAAAAAGCAGCAATTGATTCGGGACGGGTGAATTGTGGTCGGCGGAATTAACGACCTTGGCGACGATCGCCGCCTCCTCGCCCAATGCTTGCGTCAGTCGGGCAGGCGTCAGACTCAACAAGGGCTCGTAAGAGACCGGCTGCGACGGAACCCCCTCAATGAGTCGCTGTGCGTTCAGCACGAGCAAATCACGTACTTCATTGCGTCGTTGATCAGCCGTTGCCTGCGTCGCAGTCTCGATCAGCGTTTCGAGCAGCGCTTTTGCCGACACACCGTCGTTCGCATCAAGCGCGGTTCGCGCGGCCGCCAACTGCGATACCAGCGTATTCGCCAGCGCCGCGTCCGGAATCCAATTGAGCGTAATCGCTTGATTCAGACTGTCGCGCACATGGTCCCAGTGGTCAAAATAGTTAAAAACACCCACCGGACCCAATGTATAAAGTGTTACGTCCAGGCTATCGATAAACGCCTGCTTTTCTGCCTGGACCTCATCCGAATCTTCCACGTCGGGGAGCAAATTCCAATCGAAGATGTCCGGCCGAATTCTAAGCTCACGGAATCCAGGCACGTATTTTGATCTCATAGTCAACCCTAAAACACTTTGACCTGGAGCGAGCCCATCAGTACGGGGATTATTCTCCACCCATCCAGCCGTTCCTTGAATGGTAAGAGCAACCGCTGCCCAGTTTGTCACGCCGGTCACATGCACTGGCAACACGTGAACACCATTTTCGTCGAACTCCTGCAATAGAAACTGCTTTACCTGAGGCACACCAGGAACAGGGTCTGGAATATTTAAATCAGTAGTAAGTTTCGTAGTTATGTCGATGACAATGCTGGTGATCGCACCAGTATTTGCCGGCAAGCTGGTCACACCATATTTATAGGTGTACGTATATGTGGACAAATCGTAAGTAACGCTCGCCGCGACTTCGGTATGTGAAACGTCTGGCCCGACGGGAGCGCCAGTCGACACAGCAGATACCAGCAAACTGGTGACCAGAAACGCAAACCCGCGTGCGCGATGCATCACTCGCTGAACTCGACGTGTATGCATTTCTTCGCATTTTCGGCCGTACATTCGTTTTCTCCCTCATCAATTCGCCGTAACCCAGCGAACAAAATTGCCTCACGAATTAACTTCTGATCCACCTCGTTATCTACGAAACTCTCATTACCATCTAACGCACGGAAGCTGATATCTGCACTTGTACCGCGACGATGCGTTTTGTGAGGCGGCTTGTAAGGAACGAAGGTGCCATTTTCTTTTCTGATATCGAAAAGCCCCCCTCTCGGAAGATTCATATCCGAGATCCTCAGTGTTTGAGTCACGTCTTGAGGAATATAATTCCGGTAGTATGCTGCCATTGTGATTAATCTATCGACCAATCCGGGTTTGCCGTAAAACATCCGAGGGTGTCTTGTATCGACGCCTGGGCCATCCTGCGTACATGTGCTGGTAAACGGGCAGCGAATGTATATATCGGGATTCGACGGAAGCTCGACGAGATCATCCAACAATCCGACATCGAGCGTATCGAGATAACGGTGGGATGTCGTGGTGTAACAGTCGGTGACACAAACCCAGCGCGGAGGTGAATATATGTAGCTTTCAATTTGAATTTCTCCTGCGACCTCCGGCATCGAGTGGCGCACAATGGCAACGTCGTTATTGGTATATCCTTCTACGCCAAGCGGCGAATCGTCGAGATCGATACCATTGAATCCGACACTACTGCCGACCGGGTATATCAGAGGGTGAGTCAAAGGGTCGTGGTTATGTCCACCGTCGCCTATGAGGCCGATCACGGCACGAGTAAATCGACAGTTAAGAAGCCTATTGTGATCGCGATAATCATAGCACTTGAATCCGTGCAACTGCGTCACTATCACCTCCCTCGTTAACTGAGACGGTGGTATGTAGTACGTCTGACCCTTGGTAATACCGGCGCTCAACACTTGATCCCCATATATCCCGTAGAACAGCGCCCCGAGCAACAATATCGGCCGGAGACAACAAGGACTTAGTCTCATTTAAAACGCCTCCGTTTTATCACAATTGTTATAGCTGCATAGTTCGCAGAAATTTCGTGATCGCCGTCACAATTTCAACAAAAGTGTGACACGGGTCTCATGACCGGCAAGAAATGGCATTGCTGATGGAGAATGCAATATCGGCGTCGCTGCGGCGGGGGGCGGGATCTACGGACGAGGCCGGAAAGATGCGTTGACGAGTCGCGGCATATTCAGAACGATCAGATCACGCAGTTCAGATAGCCGCTGGCTGTGTCGTTCGCCTGCGTTGCGTTTTTGTCAGCGTTTCGAGGAGAGATGTGACCAGCGCGGCGTCGGTTACCGAGCCCAATACAGTTGCATGGGCAAGACTGTCGCGCGGGTGGTTCCAGTGATCGATGATATCAACCACAGCCGCCGGGTTCAGCACCGGCAGTATTATTTCAAGACCATCAATGAACGCCTTCTTTTGCGCCTGAACCTAGTCCGAGTCTTCGACGTCGCAATCGCAAGAAGCTGTCCGGCCACCGCCAGCGATCACACCAATACCAGATTATCGCGATGAATCAACTCCGGTTCGTCGACGTATCCCAGCAATGCTTCTATCCGATCACTAGCGGCCCCCATAATCTTGCGGGCCTCGGTCGCATTGTAATTGACCAGGCCGCGGGCGATCTCGGCGCCCTGTTCATCCACACAGACCACTATTTCTCCGCGGGAAAAATCGCCGTCTACGGCCTTGACGCCAACTGGCAGCAGGCTGCGGCCCGATTCGCGCAATACCTTCACAGCACCGGCGTCCAGCGTCAGCTTGCCGCGTACCTTTAGATGCCCGGCCAGCCACTGCTTGCGCGCGGCGACCGGTCCCTTGCCCGGCAGCAACAATGTCCCGGTTTCACTGCCGGCGGCAATGCTGTCGAGCACATTCGGCTCCCGGCCCGCGGCGATCACCGTCATCGCACCTGAACGCGCCGCCAGCCGGGCCGCGCGGACCTTGGTCAGCATGCCACCACTGCCGAGCTCGCCGACGCCACCGGAGGCGGCCATGCGTTCCAGCGCCGGATCATCGGCCTGCGCCTCGCGCACCAGCGGCGAGGCCGGGTCCTGGCGAGGATCGCGCTCGTAGAATCCTGCCTGATCGGTCAGCAGCACCATCAGGTCCGCCTCGATCAGGTTCGTCACCAGTCCCGCCAGCGTATCGTTGTCGCCGAAACGAATCTCGTCGGTTGCGACGGTGTCGTTTTCGTTCACGACCGGCAGCACGCGCAGCTTGAGCAACTCGCGCAGCGTACTGCGCGCGTTGAGATAACGGCGGCGGTCTGACAGATCATCATGCGTCAGCAGAATCTGCGCGGTATGCATGCCGTGTTTCTGAAAGCAGGATTCATACGCCTGGATCAGGCTCATCTGGCCGACAGCCGCGGCGGCCTGCAGCTCATAAACCGCATGCGGCCGGCGTTTCCAGCCGAGGCGTTTCATGCCGCTGGCCACCGCGCCCGAGGACACCAGCACTACTTCAATACCGCGCCGCGACAGGCCCGCGAGTTGCACCGCGAGCGCTGCTATCAACTCCTGGTCCAGCCCGGCGCCGTTGCCGGCCAGCAGCGAACTGCCGACCTTGACGACCCAGCGCCGGCTGTTGGCGATTTTCTGTCGTTGACTCATGGCGTGCAGTGTAATCGTTTGCCCGACGCCGGCGCTATGGTGCGCTGAGACTGCTCCGCGACACCTGAACGCCCCGGTCAGCTTTCAACGCGAGACTTGTCCAGGTGCTCCATGATCCTGAGCATCAGCGCCTCGGTCCCATCGCGATTCAATGCCGAGATACGGAACACCGGTCGTGTCCAGCCGAGCCGTGCGATGATGTCGTCGCAAACCCGGTCCCGCTCGTCTGGCGGGAACAGATCGACCTTGTTCAGCACCAGCCAGCGCTCACGGCCGGCGAGTTCCGGACTGAACTTCGCCATTTCGTGTTCGATGGTCCGGATATCGTTGACGGGATCGGATACACCGTCCGGCGGAAATACATCGACCAGATGCAACAACAGCCGCGTGCGCAGCAGATGCTTGAGAAACTGGATGCCAAGCCCGGCGCCCTCGGCCGCGCCCTCGATGACGCCAGGGATATCGGCAATGACAAAGCTGCGATGTTCGCTGACCCGGACGACGCCCAGATTCGGGTGCAACGTGGTAAAGGGATAGTCCGCAACCTTCGGCCGTGCGGCTGACACCGAGCGGATCAGCGTCGATTTGCCAGCGTTTGGCAGCCCCAGCAGGCCGACGTCGGCGAGCACCTTCAACTCAAGATGCAGTTCGCGTAGTTCGCCGGGTTTACCCGTCGTCGTTTTGCGCGGTGCGCGGTTGGTGCTGCTCTTGAACCGGGTATTACCGAGTCCGTGCGCGCCGCCGCGAGCCACCAGCATCGATTGCCCGGCGACGGTAAGATCGCCGATCATTTCCTGGGTCTCGACGTCGATGACCTCGGTTCCAACCGGCACGCGGACGTAGCTGTCCTCGCCTGCCTTGCCGGTGCAGTTGGCACCGCTGCCGCCCTGCCCGGATTCCGCGCGGAAACGCCGTTTGACGCGAAAGTCCACCAGCGTGTTGATACCGGCATCCGCGACGAGATAGACGCTGCCGCCGTCGCCGCCGTCACCGCCGTCCGGTCCGCCGAACGGAATAAACTTTTCACGCCGGAAACCCAGGCAGCCATCGCCGCCCCGGCCGGCTTCGACGTGAATAGTCGCTTCATCAACAAATTTCATGATTCATCGGTATCCGGGAAAAATGAAACCCCCGGTGAAATTGCAAAAAAAACCCGTCCGGGGACGGGTTTCTTCGTTACCTGACCGGAAGCCGCCCTAGCTTGACTGGACGCTGATGTATTTGTGACTCTTCGGTCCCTTGACCTCGAACACGACGGTTCCGGCGGCCTTGGCAAATAACGTGTGGTCGCGCCCGCAGCCAACATTGGTACCGGGTCGAAACCGGGTACCGCGCTGACGGACCAGGATGTTGCCAGCCAGCACCTGCTCACCGCCATAGCGCTTGACGCCCAAACGTTTGGATTCCGAATCGCGGCCGTTACGGCTGCTACCACCTGCTTTTTTATGTGCCATTGCTTGCTACCTCACCCTTAAAACTTAACCCGTCATAATCCCGGTGATTTTCAACTCGGTAAATGACTGGCGGTGCCCCATACGCTTGCGAAAGTGCTTGCGGCGGCGAAACTTGAGTATCTTGACCTTGTCACCGCGCCCATGCGATTCGACCGTCGCCGTGACTTTCGCACCGCTGATAAACGGGGCGCCTACACTGATATTATCGCCATCGGCAATCATGAGGACTTCGTTGAGGTCGACCGCGGCACCGGCGTCTGCCACAAGCTTTTCGACCTTGAGCGTGTCGCCAGCGGCGACCCGATACTGCTTGCCGCCCGTTTTGATTACTGCATACATGGCTGATTGATCCTGTAAATTCGGCTGAAAAAACCGTAGTCTGGCGGAAACCGCGGGATTTTAGCCGTTTGCCCGGACGAGGTCAACGTGAGGGGCGAGTTTTCGAGCTTTGCTTGCCTGCAAAAAGAAAATATACTTGTCCGACCGATGGTTATCACTACCTCTGAAATTCACCCGTTTCCGCAGCCGCGCATGCACTACGTCGCCCAACAGCAGACCGGCACGACCGAGCCGATGGATTTCGCGGCAGTGCGCGCGTTGATCGCCGCGGACATGGATGCGGTTGACGTGCTGATCCATCATCGGTTGCGATCCGACGTTATCCTTATTAACCAGCTCGGAAACTACATCGTCAACAGCGGCGGCAAGCGCCTGCGCCCGCAGCTGGTGCTGCTGGCCAGCCGCGCCTACGGCTACGACGGACCGCATCATCTCGCGTTGGCAGCGATTATCGAGTTCATCCATACCGCGACCCTGCTGCACGACGATGTCGTCGATGCCTCCGAACTGCGGCGCGGCCAAAAGACCGCCAACGCCATCTGGGGTAACGAGGCGGCGGTGCTCGTCGGTGATTTCCTGTATTCGCGCGCGTTTGAAATGATGGTTGAGGTCAACAGCATGCGGGTGATGGAGATTCTTGCCCATGCGACCAACACGATTGCCGCCGGTGAGGTGCTGCAATTGCTCAACTGTCACGACGCCGACACCACAGAACAGCGCTACCTGGATGTGATCCGGTCGAAAACCGCCAAGCTGTTTGAGGCAGCCACCCAGGTCGGCGCGGTGATTTGTAATCGCCCGGCCGCCGAAGAGCGGGCCCTGGCCAGTTACGGCCTCCATCTGGGCACGGCGTTCCAGCTGATCGATGACGTACTCGATTACGGCTCTACTTCCGCTGAGACCGGTAAAAATGTCGGTGACGATCTAGCCGAAGGCAAGCCGACCTTGCCGTTGATCTATGCCATGCGCACCGGTACCCCTGCGCAGGCGGCGCTGATCCGCCGCGCCATCGAAAACGGTGGCCGGGATGACATCGACAAGGTCATCCAGGCGATTGAATCGACGGGTGCCTTGGCGTACACTGCGCGCTCGGCGCAGGAGGAGGCCCGCAAGGCCGCCGCGGCCCTGGCAGTGATTCCCGACTCACCGTACCAAGAGGCGCTGCATGCCCTGGCCGAGTTTTCCGTGAAGCGCAGTTTCTAGGTTCGCGATTTTTCGTTTCGGGGTGTGGCTCAGCCTGGTAGAGCACTGCCTTCGGGAGGCAGGGGTCGGAGGTTCAAATCCTCTCACCCCGACCAAAATCACGAGCAATTATATTGGGCGGTTATTAACCCGATAGCTGTGGCCCTCTCAGTAACAACGACGACTCCCACTTCAACGCCACCCGGAATTGAAGCATGACCGGACTCGTGCTCGGTATTTCCGCGTATTACCACGACAGCGCCGCCGCGCTGGTCGTGGACGGCGCCGTCGCAGCCGCCGCACAGGAAGAACGCTTCTCGCGCAAGAAACATGATGCGCGCTTTCCGGCCAATGCGATCCGGTTTTGTCTGGACCAGGCCAATGTCCGGCTACACGACGTCGATTACGTCGTCTTCTACGACAAGCCACTGGTGAAGTTCGAGCGCCTGCTCGAGACGTATCTGTCATACGCGCCCAAGGGATTACGTTCGTTTGTCGCTGCGATGCCGGTCTGGTTGAAAGAGAAGCTGTTCCTGAAAAAGACCCTGAAGCGCGAGCTGGCGGCGCTTGGCGATCTCAAGGTGAAGAACCTTCCGCCGTTGCTTTTTACCGAGCATCACCAGGCGCACGTGGCCTCGGCATTTTTCGCGAGCCCGTTCGAGAACGCCGCCGTGCTCTGCCTCGACGGCGTCGGCGAATGGGCGACGACTTCGGTATGGCTCGGCGACGGCAACACGTTGACACCGCAATGGGAGATCGATTTCCCGCATTCACTTGGCCTGCTGTACTCGGCATTTACCTACTACACGGGTTTCAAGGTCAATTCAGGCGAATACAAGCTGATGGGGCTGGCACCCTATGGCGAACCGAATTACGTCGATCTGATTCGCGATCATCTGATCGACATCAAGGACGACGGCACCTACCGGCTGGATATGGCGTATTTCAATTACGCGACCGGACTGACAATGACCAACCGCCGCTTCGATAAACTGTTCGGCGGGCCACCGCTCCGGCCGGAGGCGCAACTGACGCAGCGCGAAATGGATATTGCGCGCTCGATACAGGTGATTACCGAAGAAGTCGTGATGAAACTCGCGCGCACCGTCCGCAAGGAGCTTGGCACCGAGGCACTCTGTCTTGCCGGCGGCGTCGCGCTGAATTGTGTCGCGAACGGCCGGCTGCTGAAGGAAGAGGTGTTCCGCAATCTCTGGATCCAGCCGGCGGCCGGTGGCGCAGTGGGCGCGGCGTTGTCTGTCTGGCACCAGTATCTCGAACAGCCGCGCCGTGCAACCGCGGTTGACGCGATGGCCGGCGCCTATCTGGGCCCGCGGTTTTCGAATGAAGCCATTACCGGCTACCTGGATTCCGTCGGCGCGCGCTATCAACAAATGGCGGACGCCGAACTGATGCCGGCACTGGCATCGTTGCTGGCGCAGGAAAATGTCGTCGGCTGGTTTCAGGGACGCATGGAGTCGGGCCGCGCGCCCTGGGTGGGCGTTCGATCATAGGCGACGCCCGTAGCCCGAAAATGCAATCGACCATGAACCTGAAGATCAAGTATCGCGAATCCTTCCGTCCGTTTGCACCGGCAGTGCTGGCGGAGAAAGTTTCTGACTGGTTCGATATGGACGGCGAAAGTCCGTACATGCTGCTGGTGGCATCGGTGCGCGATGACAAGCGGGTGATGATGACCCGCGAGCAGGAGCAACTGTTCGGGATCGACAAGCTCAACGTACCGCGTTCACAATTACCGGCGATCACCCATGTGGATTATTCGGCCCGTATTCAAACGGTCCATCAGGCGACCAATCCGCGCTTCCATCACCTGCTCGGCGAATTCGATCGTCTGACGGGTTGCCCGGTACTGATCAATACGTCATTCAATGTGCGCGGCGAGCCGATTGTCGGCGCACCGGAAGATGCCTATCGCTGCTTCATGCGCACCGAGATGGATTATCTGGTGCTTGAAAACGTGTTATTAGAAAAGAGCGACCAGCCGCCATGGCCGGAAACCGGCGACTGGCGCAACGAGTTCGAACTGGACTGACATGGGCGATACAGCTATACAGGCAGACAGGCAAGAGTTGCGCCGCTTTGGCGTAACCACCGGCGCGATAGTCGCGCTGTTATTCGGTCTGCTGCTTCCCTGGCTGCTTAACCGCCCCTTCCCGACATGGCCGTGGGTCGTCGCCGGCATACTGGCCGGCGCCGGGCTTGCCATGCCAGCGACGCTTGGCCCGGTTTATCGCGGCTGGATGAAATTCGGTCACGTCATGGGCACGGTCAATACCCGGATACTGCTGGCGTTCACGTTCTATGTGGTCATATTTCCGCTCGGCCTGGTCATGCGGGTGTTCCACAAGGACCCAATGGGGCGTGCTCTGGATAATCATTTGACATCGTATCGTGTGGCCAGCAAAGGCCATGGAAAACATAACATGGAGAATCCGTTCTGATGTTCGATTTGCTCAAGGACCTGTGGGCGTTTATGAAGCAGCGCAAAAATTCTGGCTGCTACCGATCATTATCGTGCTGGTGCTGCTCGGCACGTTGATCGTACTGGCGCAGGGATCCGCGGTCGCTCCTGTTATATACACGCTGTTCTAGACGTACATTCAGGTCTGCACGCCGCCAGCAATGGCAGCGCCTTGTCCATGAGCACGCGGATTGCCGGGAGGTTGAATGGGTATCCGTACCATTATTGTTATTCTGCTGATCGTGCTGGCCGCATACCTGATCAGACCCCGGTTGCGGCGCGGCAAGCCGCGTCCGGCGGACAGCGCCGACAAGACCATGTCCCCCGCCAGTCTCGTGCAGTGCGAATATTGCCACACGTATATCCCGCTGACCTCCGCCGTCCGGAAAGATGGCGGGTATTATTGCGCCAACGGTCATCGAGCGGATTAGACCGCGATATTCCGGGAGGCATCGAAAAGGCCGATAATGATCCGGGCGTAGCGGCCGCTACCAGAGCGGTATCGACCCATGACATTTTGATCTCGCTGCCAGGAGCGGCGCGAAACGCATGAGCAAAGACGTTCATCCGGACCCCCTCCCGATTGACGAACGCCGCAGCGACCGCGCGCCAGACCGGCACACCTGGACACCGCTTCGATACTTGAACATCTACCGGCTCGCTCTGGCAGGCTTGTTTGTTTTGCTGGCCGGCATGGACATCGGGCCCGGACTGCTCGGCCAGCAGGATCCCGATCTATTCCTTACCACGAGCGTAATATATCTGGCCGCGGGGTTTGTTAACGTCGTCACTATTTACCTGCGCGTTCCGACGTTTTCCCTACAGGTGTACAGCCAGATACTGGTCGACTTTGTTGTGATCACGCTGCTGATGCATGCGAGCGGCGGTATCACCAGCGGCCTCGGCATGCTGTTTGTTGTGGCCATCGCCGGCGGCAGTCTGTTGATGGTCGGACGTACCGCCATCGCATTTGCTGCTTCCGCGTCGCTATTTGTATTGCTCGAAGAGATCTACGCCCAGCTGGAACAATTATTCCCGACCACCCATTACACTCAGGCCGGACTGCTCGGCATTACTTTCTTCGCCACAGCGACGCTCGCGCATCTACTGGCAAAGCGCGTGCGTGAAAGCGAGGAGCTTGCCGCGCGGCGCGGTACCGACCTCGCCTTCATGGAGCAACTGGCCGAATATGTCATCGAACGGATGCAGACCGGCATCATGATTCTGGATGGAACCGGCGTCGTGAAACTGGCCAATGATTCGGCGCGTCATCTGCTCGGCCTGCAACAGGCGGTTACCGACAACATAGCGCTGCCCGAGGCGCTGCTGACACAGCTCGCCGGATGGCTTGATCACCCCGATCACGAATCGAGGACATTCCGCGCCCTGTTAACGGGCGCCGACCTGTTGCCTCGTTTCGCGCGCATCAGTGCACACCCTTCGGGGGATATCCTGGTATTTCTGGAGGACACGGCGGCGACTGCCCAGCAGGCCCAACAGATGAAACTGGCATCGCTGGGACGGCTGACCGCGAGTATCGCGCACGAAATTCGCAATCCGCTGGGTGCCATCAGCCACGCCGGCCAGTTGCTGGCGGAATCGCCCGGCATTGGCAGCGCCGATCAGCGCCTCACCGAAATTATTCGCGATCAGTCGAAACGCATGAACACAATCATCGAAAATATCCTGCGCCTCAGCCGGCGCGGGCAGGCGCATCCCGAGGAGTTCGAGCTGAAGCCGTGGCTCGTTGATTTCCTCAGCGAGTTCACGCGCAGTCATCAAATCGAGCCCAAACTGATCCGCCTGACTATCCACCCCGCGGATATCCGCGTACGTATCGACCGGACTCAGCTGCATCAGATACTATTGAACCTCTGCGAAAACGGCTTTACGCACAGCCAGCCAACAGGCGATACGCCGCGGCTAACCCTTGAAGGAGGATTCCTGAGCGATTCCAATAATCCATTTCTGGCGGTTATCGATAACGGACAGGGAATCGCGCCTGATACCGTGGAGCATATGTTTGAGCCATTCTTCACGACACGATCCAGCGGTACGGGGCTGGGCTTGTATATCGCACGCGAGCTTTGCGAAGCCAATCAGGCCCGCTTGAGTTATGCCGCCGAAAAAAACGGGGGCAGCTGTTTTCGCGTTACGTTTGCCGATCCGCGGCGACGGCAGGTGGCATAAGCGATGACTAGACACCTCGCGCTGGTGGTCGATGACGAACCCGATATCCGCGAGCTGCTGGAGTTGACCCTGTCCAGAATGAATGTCGACACGCGGAGCGCCGAAAACCTGTCCCGTGCACGCGCGCTGCTGGTCGAGCAGACGTTCGATCTGTGCCTGACCGACATGCGCCTTCCTGACGGCAATGGCATCGAACTGGTCGCGCACATACAGGCCAGGTATCCGCGTATGCCGGTGGCCGTCATCACTGCACATGGCAACATGGAATCTGCCATCAGTGCATTAAAGGCCGGTGCCTACGATTTCGTCTCCAAGCCGGTTGACCTGCAGATGCTGCGTCGCCTGGTCAGCACCGCACTGAAGCTCGCCGACGGACCGACCGTGGATGGCGCGGATGCGGCGATCAGGTTGCTCGGTGTTTCTGATGCCATTCAGAAGACGCGCGCAACCATCGAGAAACTCGCGCGCAGCCAGACACCGGTGTATATCAGCGGCGAATCCGGGGCGGGCAAGGAACTGGCGGCACGCCTGATACATGACCAGGGCCCGCGCTCGGACAAGCCCTTTATCCCGGTGAACTGCGGCGCGATACCGGAACATCTGATGGAAAGCGAATTCTTCGGCCACCGAAAGGGCAGCTTTACCGGCGCCGTCACCGACAAACAGGGCCTGTTCCAGGCCGCCCATGAAGGCACACTGTTTCTCGACGAGATCGCCGATCTGCCACTGCATATGCAGGTCAAACTGCTGCGGGCCATCCAGGAGAAGGCGGTACGGCCCGTTGGCAGCCAGAACGAGGTGGCGATCGACGTGCGCATTCTGAGCGCGACCCATAAAATTCTCGATACACTCGTCCAGGACGGCGCGTTCCGGCAGGACCTATTTTACCGCATCAATGTTATCGAGCTGCACGTGCCGAGCCTGCGCGAGCGGATCGATGACATTCCGGTCCTCGCGCAATACATCCTGAATCGTCTGGCAGGCCAGGCCGACGGCCCGCCTGCGATGCTGTCCCGGGAGGCGACCAATGCCTTGCTGGCATATTCGTTTCCGGGAAACGTACGGGAACTTGAAAACATCCTTGAACGCGCCGTCACGCTATGCGAAAACCACCGGATCACGGCCGCGGACCTCCAGCTACCCAGCGTCAGAGAGGTTTTCGGCATGCGAACCGATGGTGAACTGGCGCTCGACCCTTTTCTGAGCTCTATGGAAAAGGAAACCCTGCTTGAGGCGCTGAAGAAAACCCGGTATAACAAGACTGCCGCAGCCAAGCTGCTGGGGATATCCTTCGGCGCTTTGCGCTACCGGCTTAAAAAGCTGGGCCTCGATTGAGTATAATGCCGCCTGCCACAGGTGCTGGGTTTCAGCAGAATGTGCGCATTTTGAACAGTTTTTATCCTACACCCGTCACAGAGCGAGTGTATTTTCGATCACAGATATCCTCCCTAAAGCCGTTCGGCGGGGGTGCCGATAGTAAATTTCGTGATGAACATCACGTTTTACACGGAGAAACACCGATAAATACGGGAACAACCGGGGAGCCAATACAGCTGGCACACAACATGCAGCGGGAGAGGTTAAGGCAGGCGTCCGACGCCCTGACCGACAACTCCAGGGAAGGAAGACTGTCACGGAAGACAGTCCGGACAAAAGGATCAGCTCTGGGCGTAGGAACAGCGCCAACGTGATTAGATCAAGTTAACGTGTAGTAAAATTTCGTAACAGGAGAGCAACAATGAAACAGACACAACAGGGTTTTACACTTATCGAACTGATGATCGTCGTCGCGATCATCGGCATTCTGGCCGCGATAGCGATTCCGTCATATCAGGATTATACGAAAAGGGCCAAGGTAAGTGAATTGGTCAACATGATGGGGGCGGCCAAGACTTCCGTCTCTGAATATGCCATCTCTAACGGAGCACTGCCAACAACGCCTACGCAAGCTGGCTTCAACACGGCGACCTCAAAGTACGTTGCCAGCATCGCCTGGGCAAGCCCGAATCTGACGGTTACCGGTGCCGGCGATGTCAGCGACGTAACGCTACAACTGGCAGCCACGTTCACCAAAACCAACGGCGTTAAATGGACTTGCACAGCGACAGCCGGTGGGAAGTTCGCGCCAGCGAGCTGCCGTTAACAGCGGGCTGATTTAGCAACAAGTAATCTTTCCAGAACGAGATCTAACCTCGGCATGGAACCAAGCAGGAAGGCCACGAAAGTGGCCTTCCTTTTTTATAGCAGGGAGCAGTAACGCGGGACATGCCTACCGGAACAAACGCGGCGTATACCTCGACACTCGCCAGATTTCTTTGCCTTGCAACGTTGTTTTCTGTCGTCCTTATCGGCACCACACTGTTGTATGTCCCCGGGCTATATGGCCCTTTCATGATGGACGACCTGGGGAATATCCAGCCGGCGATAGTTGACGAATTTACAGCCGAGAAAATCATCGGCGCCGTCTTCGCGAACGAAAGTGGATTGCTGGGTCGGCCGGTCGCGGCGCTAAGCTTCGCGCTGACCACACTATTTCACGGCATGGACGCGTTCTATTTCAAGTACCAGAACGTCATGCTTCACTTGCTGAACGGCGTGTTGCTCTTCTGGCTGAGCGGACGGCTACTGGTCGAAAAGTATTCGGAAAATAAAACGCAGCAAGCGTGGCTTGCAGCGGGGATAGCTGCCACGTTGTGGCTGATACACCCGTTGTGGGTAAGCACCGTGCTCTACGCGGTCCAGCGCATGGCGCAACTATCCATGCTCTTTACCATGCTGGCGTTAATCGCCTATGTGACCGGCCGCCAAAAGATCGATCGCACCCCGTTGCATGGCCTGGCAACGATGACCATCGGGGTAACTGTTTTCGGCATGCTGGCGGTCTTCAGCAAGGAAAATGGCGCGTTGCTGCCTTTTTATATCCTGGCAATCGAGGCCTTCATGTTCCGGTTCCGGACGACATCAACCAGCGCGGCCAAGAAATTGTACTTGTTTCACTTCATATTTATCGCGAGTCCGCTGCTGCTGGGGGCCATCTATTTTTTTAGTCAAATCGACGGGTTTTTGTCGTCCTATGCGATGCGCGAATTTACCTTGCCGGAACGCCTGATGACCGAGGCCAGAGCACTCTGGTTCTATATTGGGCTCCTGTTCCTGCCCCGGCTCTCCAGCATGAATCTTTTTCATGACGATTTTCCGGTATCCGTCAGTCTCGATCCAGGCACTTTGCTGGCCATCGCATGCATTGTTGCGCTTGTCGGTATCGCCGTCGCGGCGTTCCGCAGACAGCCCGTACTTGGGTTGGGAATCGCGTGGTTCCTGGCTGCGCATCTGCTCGAATCCACTGTTTTCGCTCTTGAGCTGGTATTCGAACACCGCAACTACATGGCGGGGGCCGGCATATTTCTCACCGTCGGATTTTATACAGCCAGGCTTCTTATCGCCGAAAAGACGCGAAAGGTCGCGACAATCTCCGGTATTCTGATTATGTCCGGCCTGGCCTCGATGACCTATGTCCGCGCACATACCTGGGGCAACTCCGAACTCTTCTATCGCGTAGCATTTATGGAGCATCCCCGCTCTTTTCGCGCACTCACTTCCATTGCCAATATCGATCTGATCAATGGTCAACCGGAGTCGGCGCGGCAACATCTCAAGGCGGCTCTCGAACTCTCTCAAGAGACTGCCGGGACGGCGGTTCAAATTCTTTATACGTACTGTCACACCGATTCGATGCCCGCGGAGGTCGTCGATAGAACGACCGACCTGCTCAAGAGCTCGCGCCTCACGGCCAACGATATCGTGAATGTCGGTACGTTCTCCGCAAACTACTTTCGTGGCGCGTGTCCGGCAATGACTCCCGACATCATTCTGAACATCACCTATTCCGCGACCGAGAATCGCCTTACCGCCGCTGATGATCGGTACTACCTCCTGGTTGGATACGGACAGGCATTGCAACTTCTGAACAAACATGAAGAGGCAATACGTGTCTTCAACGAATCGCTACCGCTCGCCGGATATGCACCACCGACCAATCGCGCGCTGGGCCTTGTAGGTCTGGCACACTCCTATATAGAGCTTGGTAATTTTAGCGAGGCTAAAAACGCGATCCGTCAGCTTCGTGAGCTTGATAAACACCCGCTGATCTCGCTTGGCGAGCAGATTGAACAGTTGGAGAAACTTCTTTAGATTGAAGTACAACTACTTACCGGTTATAACTTAGCGATACTAACCGCTCGGAAACATCAAACGATATGCAAGAGGTCTCCCTCATCATTCCGGCAAAGAACGAAGCAGAGAACCTCGCCCGGTTGCTGCCGGAAATCAAAAACATATGTCCCGCAGCGGAAATCATCGTAGTGAACGATGGCTCGACTGATGCGACGGAAATTATCTGCAAAGAGGCGAACGTGACTGTTCTGTCTCACCCCTATTCGATGGGCAATGGCGCAGCGATAAAAACCGGCGCAAGGACGGCCTCGGGCAATGTGATTTTGTTTATGGACGCCGACGGGCAACACAATCCTTCTGACATACCTGCCCTGCTTGCCAAGCTTGACCAGGGCTACGACATGGTCATCGGCGCACGCCAGATCGATACTCACGCCAGCCTCGCCCGGCGTGTGGCCAACACCATTTACAACCGCCTCGCTTCATTAATGACCGGGCACAAAATTGAGGACCTGACGTCGGGTTTTCGCGCAGTACGTGCCCGTCATTTCAGGCGATTCCTCTACCTTCTTCCTAACGGCTTTTCCTATCCGACGACCAGTACCATGGCGTTCTTTCGTTCCGGTCTGACGGTAGCCTATGTGCCGATTGCAGCGCGGCAACGGGAAGGTAAGAGCAATATACGCCTGCTCAAGGATGGCACGCGCTTTTTCATCATCATTCTCAAGATAGGCGCGCTGTTTTCGCCAATGCGGCTGTTTCTACCGATAAGTCTTATGCTGTTTTTCACGGGCATCGGCTACTATCTTTATACGTATCTGACGATGGGCCGTTTTACTAATATGAGTATGCTGCTGTTTGTATCTTCACTGCTCACTTTTTTAATCGGCATTCTTTCCGAACAGATTTCATCATTGCATTACAAGGGTGCGGAGGAGGATCAGCGTCGTGTAAAACGTAACGTGGATTCCTAGCGGCACCAGGCAGAAAAAATACGACCGCCGCAACGGCGCAGGCCCAGCGTAAGACTCAATTAACTATGACTAAGTCACTTACCAGACAGGTATCTTCAGGGTAATGAAGCATCCGTTTATCATCTTCGGTTCACCGCAAATAGGGCAAGCGGAAATTGATGAGGTGGTCGCCACCATGAAATCCGGATGGCTGGGTACCGGGCCGCGGGTCGCCGCCTTCGAGCAAGCCTTTGCCGAGTACAAGGGTGCGACAGTGACCCATGCCGCTGCGGTGAATTCCTGTACCGCGGCGCTGCATGTCAGCATGATCGCGGCCGGACTTGAGCCGGGTGACGAGGTCATCACCACGCCACTAACGTTCTGCGCCACGGTCAACGCCATTATTCATGCCGGAGCGACGCCGGTACTCGCCGATGTAGACCCGGCTACGCTGAACATCGACCCCGCGCAAATCGAGAAATGCATCACGCCGCGCACCCGCGCCATTTTGCCGGTCCACTTTGCCGGCCGGCCGTGCGACATGGACCCCATTCTTGACATCGCCAACCGGCATGGCCTGAAGGTTATCGAGGACTGCGCCCATGCAATCGAGTCTGAATACCATGGGCGCAAGGCCGGCACTATGGGCGATTTTGGCTGTTTCAGTTTCTATGTCACCAAGAACATCGTTACCGGTGAGGGCGGCATGGTGTTCGCTCGCGACGAGGCCGACATCGGGCGGGCGAAGATTCTCGCGCTGCATGGCATGAGCAAGGATGCCTGGCATCGCTTTGGTGACGCCGGTTACAAGCATTACCAGGTCGTCGAATGCGGGTTCAAGTACAACATGATGGACATCCAGGCCGCCATCGGAATTCACCAACTCGCCCGCGTCGCACAAAACTGGCGACGGAGGAGCGAAATATGGCAGCGGTATCAGGATGCCTTCGCCGATCTGCCGGTGACGCGTCCCGCCGAGCCTGAGCCAAATACGCGCCATGCCCATCACCTTTATACGTTGCTTATCGATGAAACGCGCACCGGAATCAATCGCGACGCGTTTCTGGATGCGATGACGGCGTCACGCATCGGTGTGGGCGTGCACTATCTGAGCATCGCGGAACACCCCTATTATCAGCAACGTTTCGGCTGGCGGCCTGACGAATGGCCAAATGCGATGCGCATCGGTCGACAGACCGTCAGTCTGCCGTTATCGCCGAAGCTTGGCGCAGAGGACGAAAGACGTATTATCTCGGCCGTCAACGCCATTCTGCGGAGCGAATGAACAAACAACCGCGATTCAGTGACCTGCGCAATCGCTGGGAAGAACGCGCCAACAGCAGCGGCAACGCCAAGGTCGGCGTTCTCTACCGGAACCTCCCCGACTCTCTCAATGAGTATGTTCATCGCTTTCATACCGATCAGGTCAGCAGGAATTTTCTGGCGCGACTGCCACATGGCGCGCGCGTACTGGATCTGGGATGTGGTTATGGACGGATTGGTGAAACCGTCACGCGTGCAAGACCCAACATCGAATTAGTCGGTGCAGATTTTGCGTTCCCATATTGCGAACTGTACCGGCAGGCATTGGGAGCCCGTACCATCTGCTGCGAAGCCGCAGCGTTGCCTTTCGCGCCCGGCTCGTTCGATGGCATCATCGCGATTACCGTACTTATGTATCTGGGTCCCGAGCAAAGAAGCAAGGCGATCGGCGAGCTGCTCGGCCTTCTGCGCCCCAACGGACTCGCGCTGCTGATCGACCCTTCACAGGAAGTATTGAACCTGATGTCGCATCTGCGACCCGGCAGCGTCCGAAGTACGACCGGTGGCGCGGGCTTTTCAGCGGCCGAATACCGCCGCATAGGCGAAACTGGCGGAATCGCCATAGCCGGTTACGGAGGAATACCGACCTTCACGTTGTCGCTACCTTTGCTGTTGGCGCTGAATTGCACACCACGCCTGCAGCGTGCGCTGTTGCGTCTTTTGGAGCCGCTCGACACGAGACTCCGCCGTTTCTGGAAGTTTTCCTTGCAGCGATGGATGCTCCTGCGCAGGGAAAATACCTGATGGAGGACGTCTTCCCGTCAGTAGCTACGATCATCGATCGCTTCGATGCAGCATGGCTGTTGCCGCTGGCGATCATCGTACTGATACATTACTTTGCCGAGCCCGCACGCTGGCGGATCTATCTTGGAAAAAAACTGCCGAAAGGCAACTACCTGTGCCTGTTCCACATCTTTTCAGTTACCGCCATGGTCGGATACATGTTACCGGCCAAGCTCGGATTGCCGTTGCGTATCGTGCTGCTACGCCGCCAGTTCGATCTCGCACTGGCGAATACCGTTGCGTTGCTGGCGTTCGATGGAACCGTCTACTACGCAGGATGGGCCGCTGCTGCTTTGCTGGGTATTCCATGGCTCGTCGGTTTGGGATGGACGGAACAGAAGGCGATACTATCCGCCGGGATATTGCTGCTTTTCTCTATTGTCATTGGCGTTGCAATCTATCGTTACCCGCAGATTGTGCCGATCGGGCTGCGACTGCGCATGCGCGCTCTCATGGAGCGTTTCAGGATCGGACTGGACACCATCTCACACGCGACATCATGGACGGCAATCCTTGCAAGCCTGGCAATAACAGGCGCCGATATCATGAGTCACGTTGTTCGTCATGGCGTGCTTCTCGCCATGTTCGGCCACGCACTTGCATGGCCCGCGCTGTTCGCCACCAGCACAGCCAGCATTTTTTTCGGATTGATATCGTTAATGCCGATGGGACTCGGTGGCTATGATCTGGCAATCGTACTTCTGCTGACACAACAGGGGATCCCCGCCACCGACGCCGTCGCGATCGCTCTGGCCAATCGGCTGGCGAACGTTGCTGTCGGCATTTTCCTTGGAATAGTGGGCGGGACAAATCTGGGAATGAACGCGTTTAATCGGCGCGCACTGGTCAAGCTGACGTCTCAGCAGGCGACCGATCCTGGCAAGCAAGACTTGCTTTAACCACTATCCGTGCCGTCAATTTGATAGTCGCTTGTTATGCGATCTTGCGCTGGGCCATTTATTCCAGATCCACTACTGACCCGGAGTGTGGCGACTACGTCGGCTCGATGTTGCCGTGTGAATGCCTTGCGGCCTTGATCTGTTCGTAATGGAGTAACAGGTCCTCGCAGGTACCTTTAATATGAAACTCGCCCTGAACAAGGTGGTACGCGTTTACGGCTATCGCATTTAACCGGTCGCCGCCGTTCACGGCATCCAGCAGCACAGAGGCCAGATCCCGCGCGTCGTTCGGCCAGTAAACCAGTGCTGTTTCTTCATCACGAATCAACGGCGACAGAAAGGGATGCGCCGGCAACGCTGTCGGCAAACCCCAGTGCATCGCCTCAATCACGGACGTGGGAATGAACTGCGGCTCGTTCCGGCCATACGGGAACACGAATATATCGTGTTCGGAATAGATATCCGGCACGGATACCAACTCCTGAATGTCGAGATTTTCCTTCGGCCAGCGATTCTGCGGCAGTTCGCGGAGCGCTAGACGTAAGCGGCTGTCTCGCAGCAACGGTACTGCGACGGTAAGCTTGAATCCATAAGGAGCGAGCCACTCACCGGCTGACAGCAGTGTCGTCAGGCCACGCACCGTGAGCACATGCTCCAGGCGCTCAGGCGTAGTTTCCGACATGCCCGCCATAAACAGCAGCCGGCGCCCGAAAGTACGCACAGCGGGCGATGCGATACGGGGAAGATCGACACCAAAACGCACGGAGCGCTCACCACCCGCATATGGATTGACCAACAAGCAGCGGACCCGGCGCGCCAGTTGTTGGAGCGATGTCTCGGACATGATCGCGTACATCAGGGTAAGGCACGGAACACGGCGCGAGGCGCATTGGAGATCGGCCAACCACATGCTGCCCATGTTGCCGTACCGGTATCTGCCGTGGAAGGAACCGATCGGCATGTGACAGACAAAATCCGGCCGCCATTGATCGAGGACCCGGCGCAACTGCCGGTGAAACCTCCACAGGTGCTGCACACCTCCCGTCGCCGCCGGAGCATCCCATGGTGCGGCAAACTGCGTCTGCTCGCCTTTTTCCACCGTCGTAACCACGCGCACGTCATGTTGCCGACCCAGCGCAGCGGCCAGATCGCGCATAAAGCGCTTCCTGCCTTCCGTCCACGGCGTGCAAACCTTGGGGCCGGCCAGCAGTATTTTCATCTGCTCTTGATTCCCGTGGTAACAAACTGCTCGGCAAGAACCCTCATCGAACGACCTTGATGCATACGCCCAAGACGCACAGCAAACTGCGGCGAAATGAGCGCCGGCACGATCAAATGGTAACCGCCAACCCCGATGCTCCTCAGGTCCGATAACCCCAATGAAGCGAGCATGTTTTCAACCTGGCCAATACGGTTATATTCCGTCTCGGGCGCGAGACGTCGATAGCGTGCGAGGTTGTAAAGCAGATGCGGGATCGCAAGCACCCAACGGCTGACAAAATTGTCGAAATCCACGATCAGCCGCCCGCCCGGTCGCAACACTCGCACCATCTCCCCTAGCATCCGGTGTTGATCGACAATATCGAACAAATGCAGAAACCGCGTTGAAATCACCACATCAAACTGCGCTTCCGGAAACGGGAGTACGCCGGCGTCAGCGATCAGGAATGGCGCGGGACCGGACAGGCGCTGCCGGGCCCTTTCGAGCATTCGTGGAGTCAGATCGCAGGCGATGAAATCTACACCGCGTTGATACAGCAGCTCGGTCGTATGCCCGGTACCGCAAGCGACTTCCAGTACCCTCGCATTCGGTGAAACAAGCGCCAACAAATCACTCAGTGCTTCGTGATGCAACGCACGAAACAGCTTACCGTAGCGACTACCGTACCGTAGATCGTGATACTGACCGGCGATACCGTCGTAGAAGTCTCGCTGTCTTTCGGTTGGCGTCGGATTCATTGTGCTATGTGTTTCAGAAACTGGTGCGCGGCGCCGCTGATGCTGAAGTCCAACGCAGCGGGCGCGCAATTCCGCGCGCAGTTCGCAGCAGCCACGAGGTTTGCGGAGGTTAACAAATCAGCGAACGCTCCGGCACTGACTGACGACGCGACCAGGCCTACACGATAACGCTCGACCAGCCTCTTCATGTCGCCAACAGGCATTGCAATGATTGGACATCCGGCCGCCATGGCGTCCGAAAATACCACCGGAATACTTTCGATACGCGATGGCAGTAAAACACAGTCGGCCCATTCAAATAAGCCGATAGCAGCATCACGATCCAGATAATCTCCTGCGACGACAGGGCGGCCAGCATTGGCAAGTGCCGCCGCTTTCCGTTTGACCAGGCTCGCCAATGGCCCTCCGCCACAGATGCGAATCGATTCAATCGCGGCCCATTCAGCATCATCGAGCAGATCCAGTGCTTCAAGCAAAAGATCGACCCCCTTGTTAGGATGCCACCGCCCCAGATAGGCCAGACGAAACGGACCCTTGTCGCGGAACACCGTTCGTGGCCTGCACGGAAACGTCCGGCTGCTCGGAAGGAAACCGCAGGATTTGCCGCCAATACTCTCAACCTGCGCCGCCAGCTCGTAGCCGTCGGCGAAACGCAGCGTGGCATCTCGCAACACAACAGCGAGCAGCGTTTTTACAATCGGGATTCTTCCGAGACTCCAGATATCGCTGCCCAGCGCCCATGTACTGTAGGGAATACCGTAACGGCGTCCGGCACGCCGTGCCCATTCACCGCTGGGCAGTGCCCACAGCGCCAGGATGTGATCGGGTCGAGTGTGCTCGCAAGCCCGCTTCACCGTGCGCGAACCTTTGATGAGCGTCGTAACGATTCCGGACCAGTCTCCTGGCCGCAACGGACTTAACAGGGAAAGCGGCAACCTGGGTACCGCGAAGCGTGTAACTTCGACACCGGTTTCAATCCGACGACTGTCGGTCGTTGACGGCGCGACGACTTCGACTTTGATGCCCGACTCCACAAGGGCACCGGCGAAGTCCCGCACAAACGCACCTGCCGCCGCTTCACCTTCGGCACCGTCGGGATAGCTGGTCGTAACCATAAGCAGGCGTTTCATTCGGTCTTGACTCCTGCCATCCGATAACCGAGTGGCATAAACGCCGAAGCGGACATAAGACGTGCGATCAGCCAGCCAAACAGGTTTACGCAGGGAATCATTGCCAGCGGAAACGGCGCGAGAACAATGCTTATGGGCATGCCATTCGCCGAATCAACAACATTTTTCGCCAGCGCGATAGCGAGCAACGCCGCGCCGGTTTCCGCGGGATGCCCCTGCCAACTCGTCTCTTGCACGTCCAGCCGGTGCCGCGTGAAGAGGTCAGCAAGACCGTGCAGCATCCAGCGCTGGAAATCGTGCGGCTCAGCATGAAGCGGATAGAGAAACGGCACCTGAACAATAGCCTTGCCCCCCGTTTTGAGAACGCGTCGGGCCTCGGCCAACGCCGCCTCGGGTTGCGGCAGATGCTCCAGCACGTCGAGTAGCAACACCGTATCGAAACTAGCGTCAGAGAACGGCAGGCAACCGGCATCTGCGAACGTATCGGGGCTGCCAGCGTATCCAAGGTTCACCGTCGGAGGATAATCAAGTCCCACGTATTGGATATCAAAACCAAGCGATGTCTCCACCCAGCGGTCACCGCAACCCACATCAAGCACCACTCCTCGCGCATTGGCTGCAACGGCACGAGCCAATGCCCGATCGCGCAATACGAGCCATTGAGGATGAAGCGGCGTCGACCTGAAGCGAGCGAACAATCTTTTAAAACGACGCAGCATGCTCACTTGGCTTCGACAACTCCGGATTCAGGTTCAGACAGAGCGCGATACATAAACGGCGTAACTCGCTCCGGCACGTTACCACACGAGGCGCATTTATCGCCGATCGATGCGATTCGATCAAGGACCTCACAGGCAACATCGTCGCCGACAATGCCTGATTCGATATTCTGATCAAAGTTCATTCATTCTTATCCGGGAGGTATACCGCGGGAAAAAATCCGACCTTCTATCTGTAAACTGCGCCATAATGTGCCAAAGCAAGAGCATGCTCGACGCCTCAGATCAGAAGACATTCCACGTTCCCCCAGCAATTACCATGCCGCGTATTGAGGTCCGGCCCTGGATTCGCAGGTGGGCGACAATGACAAATGTTTATCAGAATTTCCGCGTACTCCCAGCAACAAACGAGGCTTCGATCGCCAACGCCGAAATCACCTGCCGACAATTTGACGAAACCTGTTGCCGCGTTTCCGCGGACTACCCCGACATGGACGCCGAAAATATGTCGGTGGGCCCGCCCGTTTCGGTTTAATACACCTATCGCGCAGATTTGTAACTAACGTGAATACTAGCAACTATCATTGACTTACAGCTTCTCTGCCAAATGAGCAGATCGCGCCGCGTTCTGCTCGGGTGTGCCGCACTTAGGATAGATTTGCTTCCTAAATCAATCCCTTTAAATGCCGCTATTACCTAGTGGCAGTTCCGGGAGCGTGAATGGTTACTACAGCCGCAAACAAAGACAAGTCCGTACTCAGCGGGCTGGCGCGATGCCTTGTTCAGGACGGGCTCCTGGACGAGGAAGCCGCCCTGCGTGCCAACGACGAAGCTCAGAAGGCAAAACTGCCGTTAGTCAGCTACCTCGTCGAGCATAAAATCCTGGACAGCTACTCAATCGCCGAATCAGCGTCACGTGAATTCGGCATCCCGCTTTTCGATGTCAACGCGATGGATATGGATCTTATCCAGACCAAACGCGTCGATGAAAAACTGATCCGTAAACACCATGCCTTGCCGCTGTTTAAACGCGGCAACCGGTTGTTCATCGCGGTCTCGGACCCGGCCAATCTCCAGGCGCTGGACGAAATCAAATTCAACACCGGCCTGAATACCGAGGCGATTCTTGTCCCGGTCGACAAACTCGCCGCCGCGATCGAAAAGGCGCTGGATGCAGGCGATGGCGGCGTCATGGATGACCTCAGCGGTGACGACGATCTCGATAACCTCGAGGTCACGGCGGGAGAAGAGGATCTCAAGGACGATGCGGCGGATTCGGAGGTCGACGACACTCCGATCGTCCGGTTTGTAAACAAGATTTTGCTGGACTCCATCAAACGCGGCGCGTCCGACGTACATTTTGAGCCCTACGAGAAGATGTATCGCGTCCGTTATCGTATGGACGGTATCCTGCAACAGGTCGCCTCGCCACCGGTCACCCTGGCGAACAAGATTGCGTCACGTATCAAGATCATGTCCAGACTCGATATTTCCGAACGCCGCGTCCCGCAGGACGGGCGCATGAAAATGACGCTCTCGAAGAACCGAGCGATCGATTTCCGTGTCAGTAGCTGCCCGACGCTGTTCGGCGAGAAAATCTGCGTACGCTTGCTCGATCCCACCAGCGCGCAAATGGGTATCGAGGCGCTGGGTTTTGAAGACGAGCAGCGGGATTTGCTCATGAAGGTCCTGCATCAGCCATATGGTATGGTGCTGGTAACAGGCCCTACCGGAAGTGGTAAGACGGTCACGCTTTATACGGGTCTTAACATATTAAATACGGCTGACAGAAATATTTCGACGGCCGAGGACCCGGCGGAAATCAACCTCCCGGGCATCAACCAGGTCAACGTCAACGAAAAGGCCGGACTCACCTTCGCCAAAGCACTGAAGGCGTTTCTGCGCCAGGATCCCGACATCATCATGGTCGGTGAGATTCGAGACATTGAGACCGCGGAGATCGCCATCAAGGCGGCACAAACAGGACATATGGTACTGTCCACGCTGCATACCAACGACGCACCGCAGACACTGCAACGCCTGGCGAATATGGGTGTCGCGCCATTCAATATAGCGTCGTCGGTGTCGCTAATTATCGCGCAGCGGCTGAGCCGGCGCTTATGCAAGCATTGCAAGAAGCCGGTCGATATACCGACCGAGGCCCTGCTGCGAGCCGGCTTCACGGAAGAACAGGTCAAAAAAGGGCTGAAAGTGTATGGACCCGTCGGTTGCGACCAGTGTAACGGCGGTTACAAGGGCCGCGTCGGCATGTATCAGGTCATGCCTATTTCAGAGACCACCGCGCGGCTTATAATGGAAGGCGCGAACTCACTCGAAATCGGCGACCAGGCGAAAAAAGAGGGGATATCCGACCTGCGTCAATCGGGGTTAAGAAAGGTTGCGCAGGGAGTCACCAGTCTAGAGGAACTCAACAGAGTTATAACGGAATAGCCATGGCAGAGAAAGCGATCAAGCACGATGTGTTCGTCTGGAGCGGCACCGACAAGCGCGGGGTACAGCAGAAAGGTGAGCTCCGCAGCGCCAGCGCCGCACTCGTCAAAGCCGAATTGCGCCGGCAAGGCATCAACCCCGGCAAGGTCAAGAAAAAATCGGCATCGCTGTTCGGTGCCAGCGGACCGAAAAGAAAGAGCATCAAACCCGCCGACATCGCGATCTTTAGCAGACAACTGGCGACGATGATGACGGCCGGCGTGCCGCTGGTGCAATCGTTCGAGATCGTCGGCCGTGGCCACGACAACCCGGCAATGCAGGATCTGGTGCTCGGCATCAAGGCCGACGTCGAGGCCGGCGGCACGCTGTCCGATGCGCTGCGCAAACGTCCGCTGTATTTCGACGATCTGTTCTGCAATCTCGTTTCCGCCGGCGAGCAGGCCGGTATACTTGAAGAACTGCTCCACAAGATCGCCGCCTACAAGGAAAAAACCGAAGCGATCAAGGGCAAGGTCAAGAAGGCCATGTTTTACCCGACGGCCATCATGATCACGGCATTCGTCGTCACCGCGATCCTGCTGATTTTCGTGGTGCCTCAGTTCCAGGCGATATTCGCCGGCTTTGGCGCCGACCTGCCCGCGATGACGATGTTTGTCATCGGCATATCGAACGTGTTCCAGCACTGGTGGTGGGCGATCTTCGGCACCATCGGCGGTGCCGTCTATGGTTTGTTACAAGCGAAGAAACGATCGAGAAAATTCGCCCAAAACCTGGACAGAATACTGCTCAAGGCGCCAATCATCGGCAACATCCTGACCAAGGCGGCAATCGCGCGCTTCGCACGTACCATGGCAACGATGTTCGCCGCCGGCGTGCCGCTGGTGGAGGCGATGGTCAGCGTGGCCGGCGCGACCGGCAATATCGTCTACACCCAGGCCGTCATGCGCATGCGCGACGAGGTATCGACGGGCATGTCGCTGAACCTGTCGATGGCACAAACCGGTGTGTTCCCGAACATGGTCTGCCAGATGGTCGCGATCGGCGAGGAAGCCGGGGCTATCGACACCATGCTGGCGAAGGTTGCGGATTTCTACGAAGAAGAAGTCGAGAACGCGGTTGATGGCATGAGCAGCTTGATCGAACCGTTGATCATGGCGTTTCTCGGTGTCGTCATCGGCGGCCTCGTCATAGCGATGTACCTGCCAATCTTCAAGCTGGGCGAGGTTGTCTAAACAAGCGCCAACAGGGGCGATGCGGCATCACTGGACGCGCCATTTCGGGTTTTCATCCGCGCCGGGTAATCGCGCTGCAGTCGACACCGGTACCGACGAATGGATGCAATAGTCTATCTCCAGAACAACACATGGTTTTTTTTAGTTACCAGCGGGATGTTCGGCCTGCTGGTCGGCAGCTTCCTGAACGTGGTGATATATCGACTGCCGTTGATGATGCAGCGCGCATGGCGGGCGCAATGCGCAGAGGTGTCCGGGTCCTCGACACCGTCTGACGAGACATCAGGCGTTCCGTCATCCACCCAGGAAGAACCGGCATTCAATCTCGCGACACCGCGCTCGCGCTGCCCGCAGTGCGGCCATCCGATCAGCGCCATCGAAAACATCCCGGTGCTGAGCTATCTGGTCCTGCGCGGCCGCTGCAAACAATGCCAGACGCGTATTTCGGCACGTTATCCGACAATAGAGCTGCTGACCGGCCTGATGTTTGCTGTCGTTGCCTGGCACTTCGGTTTCAGCTGGGCAGCCGGCGCGGTATTGCTGCTGACCGCTTGCCTGATCTGCCTGACCTTCATCGACATCGATCACCAGCTGCTGCCGGATAACATCACGCTGCCATTACTCTGGCTCGGCATTCTCGTCAATCTGGGCGGGCTGTTTGCCGACAGCGCGTCAAGCATCGTTGGCGCGGTTGCCGGTTACGGCAGCCTGTGGCTGGTCTATATCGTGTTCAAGCTTGTCACCGGCAAGGAAGGCATGGGCTTCGGCGATTTCAAACTGCTCGCGGCGCTTGGCGCCTGGCTGGGATGGCAGGCGTTGCCGGTGGTGATCTTTCTGTCCGCGTTTGTCGGCGCGGCCATCGGCATCGCCATGGTGGTGGTGCGCGGCCGGGACCGTAACATACCGATTCCATTCGGCCCGTATCTGGCCGCCGCCGGATGGATTGCGATGCTGTGGGGCGACGCCATCACCAGTGGATACTTCGCGTTTTTTAGCCTGACCCGATGACGTCGGTTACAATCCTGTCAGATCAGGCGTACACCTGATTTCCCGGAAGGAGCAGAGCCTTGGAATCATCATGCTGATAATCGGACTGACAGGCGGCATCGGTAGCGGGAAATCGTCGGTATCACGCGTCTTCGCCAGCCTTGGCATCAGTGTCATCGACGCCGACTCGGTGGCGCGGGACATCGTCAAGCCTGGCATGCCGGCGCTGTCGCGCATCGCACAGGAATTCGGCCCGGACGCGATAGGTACAGACAAGCAGCTGGACCGGCAGTATCTGCGCGATCTGGTCTTTGAAGACGAACCGGCCCGGCGGCGGCTGGAAGCGATCATGCATCCGCTGATCAGGACCGAGATGTTTCGCCGCGCCAGGGATATCACCAGTGCCTACGGCGTGTTCGAGATACCACTACTGGTCGAGACCCGCCAGATGGATATCGTCGATCGCGTGCTGGTGGTGGACTGTCCCGAGGAATTGCAGATCGAACGCATCAAGCAACGCGATCAGCTGCCGGAGGACCAGATCCGGGCCATCATGAGCGCCCAGGCGACCCGCCATCAGCGCCGCAACCAGGCCGACGATATCATTGTCAATGACACGTCGACGGAACTGCTGGAAAAGCACGTCCAGGAACTCCACCGGAAGTATCTCGAACTCGCCGCCAATCAGTAACCTCCAGCGGTTGCCTTCCTGCCGGCAGATACGGACAATGTCAGCATTAATCACCTGTATCGGAATTGGTCATGTCAGTTATTATGGACCCGTCAACACGGGAAAAACCGGTCGCGCTTGTGAAGAACAATATCGTCTACGAACAACCCCTGAACGAGCGCATGCGGATCTTCCTGCGGCTGGAGTCACTGACCTACGAGGCCGCGCATAACCTGCACCGGCGTTCTGCATGGGACAGCCGCGCGACGCTGCACAGCGTGCTCGATATCTCGGCCATCGTCAGCCGTGCCGATCTGAAAACCGAGGTCATCAAGGAACTCGAACGGCAGGCGGCGAATCTATCCCGGCTGGAGGACAAACCCGGCATCGACCACCGGCGCCTGGCCGGCATCCTCGACCAGCTCGACATTCTGACGGATCGATTACACTCGATCACCGGCCCCGTCGGTCAGGAAGTGCGCGAAAACGATTTCTTAAAAAGCGTGATGCAACGCAGCGCGGTTCCCGGTGGCACCTGTCACTTTGACCTGCCCGCCTATCATCTGTGGCTGCAGCAGCCGGCGGAACACCGGATACGGGATCTCGAACGCTGGCTCGGCGCCTTCGAGCCACTGACGCTGTCGATCGCCTTGATCCTGCGTCTGGTGCGCGACAGCACAGATGCCCGCGCGGCGACCGCGATTGACGGCTTTTATCAGCAGACGCTGGACACCTCGGTCCCCTACCAGATGATCCGCACGTTCGTGCCGGCGGAATTTCCGTATTTCGCCGAGATCAGTGGCGGCAAACATCGATTTACCGTGCGCTTCATGCGCCAGAATCTGAACGAGCGCGCCGTGCAGGTTGCCGAGAATATCGATTTCGAACTGGCCTGTTGCGTCGTATGAAAACGCTGACGGTCAACTGCCCCACCTGCAGCGAGCCGGCGCAGTGGTCCCGCGAAAATTCGTTCCGGCCGTTCTGCAGCGAGCGCTGCCAACTGATCGACCTCGGCCAGTGGGCCGACGGCAGCTACCACGTTCCCGGCGAAATCATCGCGCTCGAAGAAACCGGCGACGACACGGGCTAGCTACAGTGCCCCGACGCAGGGTCCCACCCTTGGCGGCGCGCGGGCGATACCCGGACCTGATCAACCAATCTGCCGCCGCGGGACCTGTTATGTTCAGCGGCGGATAGCGACCAACCGGTCTGACAGCAACGACGGCCTCCCCCTATGAATAATCAACCCGGCCTGATCCACTCGGCATCCGCCACGACGGCAACGCTGCTGGCGGCGTTGATCCTCCCCTTCGCTACCGTGGCTGGCGCTGACCCCGGCGCCAGGCATGTCATCGGAAATTTCTCGGCAGGCAACCTCGCCGACTGGTCGGAACAGGTGTTCAAGGGCCGCACGGTCTATCAACCGGCGACGATCGACGACCGGCAGGCGCTGTCGGCGGTCAGCGCCGCGTCCGCCTCCGGCCTGCACAAAAAAGTAAATATCGACCTCGCCGCCACACCCTATCTGGAATGGTCATGGCGCACCGACGACATACTGCGCGGCATCGATGAAACGACCAAGGCCGGCGATGACTATCCACTGCGGCTGTACGTCATTTTTTCGCGCGGCTGGTTTTTCTGGCAGACCTACGCGCTCTGTTACGTCTGGGCCAGCAACAAACCGGCAGACGCCGCGTGGCCCAACGCCTACACGTCCAACACGGTCCAGCTGGCGGTGCAGAGCGGTGAGGCACAGTTGGGCGAGTGGCTGGACTATCGCCGCGACGTGCGCGCGGACATCAAACGCTACATGGGCTTTGATGTCGACCACATCGATGCGGTCGCGATCATGACCGATACGGACAACTCGGCGCAGCGCGCCAGCGCGTGGTATGGCGATATTTTATTTAGCGGAAACTAAACGAAGAAATCGACGAGATGGTTACCGGCGTCGCCGTATTGCGGATTGACGTTCGTGGTCTCGAGATACGCGGCAACCGCCTGACGACCGGAACGCACCTCGCGGAACTGATTGCCGGACGCCTGATAATCGAACGATCCCTCGACAAACGCCCGGCTGAATATCGTTTCAGTCGCGTTACCTGTCCTGAAGGGCTGCTCGATCAGTTCGCCTTCAAGCACATTCTCCTTCTGCGGCGACGACCGCGCACCAGTCGCTTTGACCGGCACCACGACCGGTTGGGCAGCGTTAAACCCCTGCACGGCACGTTGTGCCGCTACCCCGGGCGAATAAAGCGATAATGCCGTCCCTGATATCGCCACTCGGAACACTCCGCTTCAAGGGCGCCTAGCGCCCCGTCAGAATCCGTACTTGAACCCCAGATGGCCGCCCGAGTCGATCACCACATCGTTGCCGTTATTCAGGCCCATCTCCACCTTGCGGTAACCCAGGTAGACCGACGCCTCCGGCAGCACCTGGTAACCAATGCCGGCACCCCAGTCAAAAAACCTGTCGGAATCGAGGAAGGCGACGATGTCCGGCGCGAAATAGCCGTAAATCCCGAACCCGACCCGGCGCAGCTGAGGGGCAATGTAGTGCAGCTCACCACCCAGACCCACTGCCAGCGAACCGTTATTATCGGCCGACGCTGCGTAAACCTTGAAACCCAGCCCGGCCTCAAGGCCCGGGGTGGCGGCATCCGCTTCATCGCTGACGAGCATGCCATAGCTGGCGACGGCGTCGTCTTCGTCGGTGAACATAAAACTGATGTCAAACTGGTTCAGCCCGAAGTTGGCGGGTTTGAACGGGGCGCTATACTTGACCTTGGCGCTGTCGGAACTGACAGCGACATCGAGTGACTGGGCCTGCGCGGTAATACATGTGCCGACAAGCAATGCGGCGGAGACCGGACGCAACACGTTGAAATCCTCCTGGCTGACGCTGAATCGGGAATTCTCGCGGACCACCGGCCATGACCGGACGGGGCAAAAACGAGGGTCCACTCTACCACACTCGCGACCGATAAATCCCGGCATCCAGCCGCTGAAGAACCGGTCCGTTTACTGTGACACGACCCGGGCGGTTTTGGTTCCGGTCGACTCAGCGCGGCAATGGCGCGTAGGCACATACCCAGACGTCGACGCGCGCAATGCCGGCCTTTTTCAGCGTGCGTGCCAGTTCAGCGGCCGTCGCACCGGTGGTCATCACGTCATCGACAATCGCAACGTGACGCGCATTGATAGCGCCGTTTACGGAAAAAGCGCCGCGGATATTCTTGCGACGCTGATCGGCGGACAGCGTCGCCTGCGGCGCGACATAACGGATTTTTTTGCACGATGTGAAATCCACGGCAATACCCAGTTGTTTCGCCAACGGCCGCGCCAGTTCCAGCGCCTGGTTGTAACCGCGCTCACGCAGCCGCCTGGGATGCAACGGCACCGGCAACAGTTTCTCGGGCCGGGCGCCCGGCAATGTGGCGATGTGATCCGCCAGCAACCCGCCGAGCGTGCGCGCCAGATGCAGCTTCGCATCGAACTTGAGTGCATGGATCAAGTGGATGACCGGCTGCTCATACAAATACAGGCTGTGTACCGCATCGAACACCGGTGGCTTGACCAGGCAGCGGCCGCAGCGCCCGGCGACCGGCAGCGGCGTGCCGCAGCACTCGCAACCTGCCGCCGCGCGCGGCATATCGGCGCGGCAGCCGGCGCACAATCCGCCACCGTCCGGCACCCGCTCGCCGCACAGCGCGCACCGCGCCGGCCAGAGCATCGATTGGGCGACTTTTAACCATTTGTTCACCTTTATCTATTCTCTTGGTTGACAGATGCCTGGATCATCGCCATATTTCCCAGCAACAACGACCTGCCAGCAAAGGTCTGCGTAACGTTAACGCGTCACTCCGGCGAGAGCGGAAATCCGGAACCAAAACGTGTGGATTCCGGGTCCACGCCGCGCGCCGCCCGGAATGACAATGACACCAGGCCCGGCGAATCACAGCGCACACACCATCCATCATGGAGAATCTCATGGACAACACCACTTATGCACGCATCGACGGCATTACCCGTGCCGCGCTGGCTGGCACACCGATGAGCGCCGACGACGGACGCTGGATGATACGCCTGGACGACGACTATCTGCCATGGCTGATGGCCGGTGCCGACCGTATCCGCAAAACCTTCCGCGGTAACGAGATCGAGGTCTGCGCCATCTCCAACGTACGCTCCGGCAACTGCTCGGAAAACTGCTCGTTCTGCGCGCAAAGCGGCCACCATAAAACCGCCGCGCCTACGTATAACTATATATCGAGCGATGAACTGGTGGCGCAGGCCGCGCGAGCGCGGTCGTGGGGCGTCGCCGATTTCGGCATTGTCTCAAAGGGCTGGGGCGTGCGCACCGAGAAAGAACGCGCGCAACTGCGCGACTATCTCGGCACGATGAACGAGCGCTCCGACGTTGGCCGATGCGCCAGTCTTGGCGCACTCGACAAGGACACGGCGGTGATGCTCAAGGACATGGGCCTGGAGAACTACCACCACAACCTCGAGTGCGCCGAGAGCTTCTTCGATCAGGTCTGTACAACACACACCTACCAGGAAAACATCGACACCATCCGTAACGCGGTCGACGCCGGGCTGCGCGTCTGCGCCGGCGGCATCCTCGGCATGGGCGAATCGCTGGACCAAAGGATCGAACTCGCCGAAACGCTGCGCAACCTCGGCGTCGAATCCGTACCGATGAATTTCCTGAATCCCGCCAAGGGCACGCCGTTTGGCGACAGAACTCCGCTGTCGCCGCAGGAGATTCTTAAAGGCATCGCTGTATTCCGGTACATGCTGCCGCGGGCCGAGATCCGCATCGCCGGCGGCCGTCAGTTCCTTGGCGATATGCAGTCCATGATTTTCATGGCCGGCGCCTCCGGCATCATGATCGGCGATTACCTGACAACGAAGGGGCGCCAGGTCGAGGACGATCTCGCCATGCTCGATGCGCTCAAGCTCGACCGTCGTGGCGACACGCAACAGCGCCGCGCGCAGCGCCAGGCAGACGCCGCTGCATGAGCTGCACACCGGCGCAGACCTTGCAGCGCCTGCATGAGCAACACCTCTATCGCTCACGGCTGACGCTGGACGACGCGACCGGGGTCGAGGCCGTGATCGACGGCCGGCGTTATCTGACGTTCTGCAGCAACGACTATCTGGGTCTCGCGAATCACCCGGCGTTGATCCGAGCTCTGCAGACCGCTGCAGACAGCTACGGCGTCGGCAGCGGCGCGTCGCATCTCGTCACCGGCCACAAGACGCCGCATCATGCACTCGAAGAAGAGCTCGCCGCCTTCACCGGCCGGCCGCGCGCGCTGCTGTTTTCAACCGGCTATATGGCGAATATCGGCGCGATCAGTGCGCTCGCCGGCCGCGGCGATACGGTGTTCGAGGACCGGCTCAATCACGCCTCGCTGATCGACGCCGGACAACTAAGCGGCGCAGCCGTCAAACGCTATCAGCATGCCGATATGGAATCGCTGCAACGACAACTGGCCGGCCAACCCGGCGAAACGCGCCTGATCGCGAGCGACGGCGTGTTCAGCATGGACGGCGATATCGTACCGTTACCGGAGCTGGCGCGCATCGCGCGGCAACACAAGGCATGGCTGATGATCGACGACGCGCACGGCCTCGGCGTGCTCGGCGCAACCGGCGGGGGCATTTGTGAACATGACGGTGTCAGTGCTGCCGACGTGCCGGTGCTGGTCGGCACGCTGGGCAAGGCCTTCGGCACGTTCGGCGCGTTCGTCGCCGGCAGCGAAGAATTGATCGAACTGCTGATCCAGAAGGCGCGCACCTATATCTACACGACCGCGCTGCCACCGGCCATCGCCGCGGCGACGCGCGCGAGCCTGAAGCTCGTTCAGACCGAGACGTGGCGACGCGACCATCTGCGTACCCTGATCACGCGCTTTCGCGGCGGCGCTCAACAGCTCGGGCTGCCGATAGGCGATTCCATCACCCCGATCCAGCCACTGATCATCGGCGACTCTGCAACGGCGCTGAGGGCCGCCGAACTGCTGCGCCACCACGGCATTCTCATCACCGCGATTCGCCCGCCGACCGTGCCGGATGGCACGGCGCGGCTGCGTATTACGCTGTCCGCGGCACACAGCGAAGACCAGATCGACCGGCTGCTGGAACAATTGAATAAAGCATGGCTGGCGGTTCGGAGCAATGGCGTCGATGCGCTTCATGAGCGCACGGGTTCATAATGACGCAGTTGGTTTATCCGTCATTCCGGACGAAGCGCAGCCTGCGAACCGATGCAAACGGGCCTCGGAACGAATGACAAAGCGAAACCTTCGTAAACTGGTCTTTTGTCATTTCGATCGCTGGGATTTATGCCCTGTGGGTAGAAATCCAGATGTGACGGAGCCGTCTGAGGTTTTTGCAGCCAGGATTTCTCGCTACACTCGAAATGACACTTAGTCAACAAGACACAAGCTATCGAACCTTATGAAGCTCTATCACGAATCCCATGGCCAGGGCCCGGAACTCGTTCTGCTGCATGGCTGGGGACTGCACGGCGGCATCTGGAAAAGCTTTGTTGCAGATCTGGCGAAACTGCACCGCGTTACCATCATCGATCTGCCGGGCCACGGCCGCAGCCGCGCGCCGGCGGATGACGACACGCTGGCCGGATTCGCCGCAGCCGTGGCACAGGTCGCACCGGATGAAGCCACCTGGCTCGGCTGGTCACTCGGCGCAACGGTCGCGATGCGCGCCGCGCTGGACATGCCGGACCGCGTCACGCGCCTGATCGCCGTCGCCGCGACGCCGCAATTCGTCGCCAGCCGCGATTGGCCGGCGGGCATGAAGCCCGCCGAGTTCGACGCGTTCGCCAGCCACCTGGCGCACGACGTGCGTGCGACATTGACGCGCTTTCTCGCGCTACAGGTACAGGACGCACAGAATGCGCCAGATACGCTGCGCCAGTTGCGCGCGATGATCGACAACCGGCCGACACCGGGCCTGAAGGGGTTGAGTGTCGGACTGGAGTTATTGCGTCACACCAGTCTGTGCAACGAACTGAACCGGATACGCGTACCGCTACGGTTAATTCATGGCACGAAGGACCGCATCGTATCGCCCGACGCCGCGCAGGCTACGCAGGCCGCTCTGCCGAACGCAACACTCGAACTGATACACGAGGCCGGCCACGCGCCGTTTCTGTCACACCGACAACGGTTCCTCCATGCTGTAGAAGACTTCATCAATGACTGACGCCAGCGCCAGCGATGCCTTCTGGCTCGACAAGCAGCAAGTGCGGGCGGCGTTCGACCGCGCAGCACCGACCTATGACGATATCGCCCTGCTGCAACGCGAGGTCGGCGAGCGCATGTTGCAACGCCTCGATCTGGTCAAGCTCGATCCGGCCATCATCGCCGACGTCGGCGCCGGCACCGGCCGATTCAGCGCCGCGCTGGCGAAGCGGTATAAAAACAGCCGGATCATTGCGCTCGATATCGCGCCGGGTATGCTTGCCGAAGCGCGGCGTCGCGACTCGCTGATCGCGCGCTGGTTTCCACGCAAGCATTATCTGTGCGGCGACGCCGAGGCGCTGCCGTTCGCCGACCACAGTATCGATCTGCTGTTTTCGAACCTGACGGTGCAATGGTGTAACGATTTCGACCGGACGCTGGCCGAATTCCGGCGCGTGCTGAAACCCGGCGGGCTGTTGATGTTCACGACACTGGGACCGGACACGCTGAAGGAATTGCGCCAGAGCTGGGCGCATGCCGACGCACACAACCACGTCAACGCGTTCTATGACATGCACGACATCGGCGACGCACTGATGCGCGCGCGCCTGACTACACCGGTCATGGACGTCGAGGATTTCACACTGACCTATCCGGACGTAATGCACCTGATGCGCGACCTCAAGGCGCTCGGCGGTCACAACGTCACCGCGGGCCGCTCGCACGGCCTGACCGGCCCACGCCGGTTAACGGCGATGACCGCAGCGTATGAACAATTTCGCCGCGACGGCCAGTTGCCGGCGACCTATGAGGTTATCTATGGCCATGCGTGGGCGCCGATGGCATCGTCGGCCAAAGCAGCAACGGCCGGCGGCGACGTGCAGATACCACTGTCGCAGATAGGACGGGCGCGGCGCGAATAAATTAGTTGTAGGGTGGGTTAGGCCGCAGGCCGTAACCCGCCAACCCGTTGCGCAGCAACACAACGCATCGTTAATTGTGCCCGATGGGCAACCCGGTGGGTTACGCTGCGCTAACCCACCCTACATTGATCAGCTCTCCGTGACGGTGAATCTCAAAAGTATTTCCCGTCTCCGTTAGGGAGAGGGATAGGGTGACGACTGCATGGATGCAGGAGGCAGGGCAACGCAGGAGCAGTTGCCGAGGGGATCAAATTGACCACAGGCTTGTTCATCACCGGCACCGACACCGGCGTCGGCAAGACCATCATCTCGCTCGGCCTGCTGCGCTGGCTGCGCGACCGCGGCTATCAAACCGCCGCGATGAAGCCGGTGGCCACCGACGCCTCACTGATCGACGGCCAGTGGCGCAATGACGACGCATTATTACTGCAACGCGAGGCGACCTTGCAGTTGCCTTACGAACTCGTCAACCCGGTCGCCCTGCCCGAACCGGTCGCGCCGAATATCGCCGCGAAGACGCACGGCATCACAATCGATATTGAATCCATCGTTCGAACGTTCCGTGACGTTCAGACAAAGGCCGACGTCGTCATCGTCGAAGGCGTCGGCGGCTGGCAGGTGCCGCTGACAGACACCGAAACCACCGCCGACCTCGCGCTACGCATCGGCCTGCCAGTGATACTCGTCGTCGGGATACGTCTGGGCTGTATCAATCACGCGCTGCTGACCTGCGACGCCATCCGCGCCAGTGGTCTGCCGCTCGCCGGCTGGTGCGCCAACATCATCGACCCGGACTGTCTGCGTAATTCTGCCGTTATCCAGACGCTGAATTCGCGGATCGATGCGCCACTCATTGGCACGATGCCGCACATGGAACGCGCAACGGCCGACGCTGTTGCCGCGCATATTAATTTGACCGAACTGCTCTAACGGAAAAACCGGAACGCTCGCAGAGGCGCAGGATGCGTTGAGGCACGCACCGTATCAATCGCGAACGATGCGGTTCACTATGTTCACCGCATCCTGCGGGCTAAAGCAACTTACTTTGTTTGAATGGGACAACATTCGTTTGCGAGTGGTTCGAATACGTAGCCCACGCCGGATTGTATTCCTCTGATTGGTGCCCCCAAACAAACCAACCTTTCCTGGGACCACGCGCAAACAATTCCACGAACGGTCCTTGGCTGCACGATTCTATGATTGCATATTGTTCGTCTGGTTTCCGGCTATGCTCGCGCTTTCTAGAGCTTATGATATTTTCCTGACTCCTCCCCGGCTGAAGCGTGCGGGCATTTTTGCCACGAACGCCAAAAAGAATTATTTCCGTTACATTTCTATAATAAAACCCAACACCGCGCCGATCTGGTCCGCCATCCTTGCGCACCTTATACCAAACAAGATTGGTCTTGTAAGTAAACCCCCAATGATCCATTACCTGCAATCCTTCAGCCAATAAGGCATTCGGAACCCACAAATATAAATGCGCCGTATCCTTTACGATCGCTTCAACGGGAAGTTCCTTTATTTCCTGCAAGCTCATGGTCGCATATCGAGATAATCTCTTATGTTCGGGCGCCATTTTTCCCGTACGATTGGTAAATTGCCATGGAGGGTCGGCTAGAACTGTAGAGAATTTTTTCTTGCCTACAGCAGATAAGAGGTCATCTGACGCGCCTTCAGTCATTTACTCATCCTCCACATATAGAGACTTCGAGATTCCAAAGACTAACAAGGGGCAACCTGCTCCACTTCCGCCCTCGATTCGAGGAAGTAACTTACTCATATGAGTAGTTGACGCGCCGTATGAAGGCCCTCGCCCCAACTCATTAAAAATCTCTTGCAGCTCATCCCGCCTCGTTATTATAACTCCGACACTAATCGCTCGCAGATCAAATAACAGTCGGAAATTATTCAAATCCCGGTCGTAGAATGGATCTTTGTTGTTCCATTCAATCTCCAACGCTACGCGATTTCTAAAACAGTCAACTTTATGTGTTGGCGTATCCATATTGTGGTCATCGACGACAACCTGTGTTCTGAATTCTTTTTCACACCATCCCTTTTTGTAGAGGTAGCTGTCGATAAACTCCGATACCTTTGACTTCCTTCCCCCAGCATTTGTTACCCAGCTTTTATTGAGCCGGAACGCGGTTAAAACATCAATGATATCTTGCCATTCCGCCGGAAAATCAGCTTTCAATATTGCACAAGCATGTTTCCACTCGTGCACTTCATAGTTTTCCCTTACGAAATCCGGGAGCAACTGAATGCTCATGAATACCCCGTAGCTGATGCTTATTTTCGACCAAAACGATTAACTGCCGCGAGTTAGACAGGTGCCAAACTTCCTGCCGCCCCAATTCTATCGCACGGGACACGAGATCAGTTAACACTACACGCAGTACCGTAGCAAGCTGCCGGGTACTCTCAATACCAACTATTTGCTAATCCAAAAACAAAAAAGCCCGCTATCAGCGGGCTTTTCTTTACCAATTACTTCCCCCTTCCCCTCACGCCTCCAGCTGCACCTTCAGCTTTTTCATCGCGCTCTGTTCGAGCTGGCGGATGCGTTCGGCGGAGACGTTGTACTTGTCGGCGAGGTCCTGGAGGATGGCCTTGTCGGTCGACAGCCAGCGGCTCTGGACGATGTCGCGGCTGCGTTCGTCGAGCTTTGCGAGTGCGTCGTGCAGACGGTCGGTGCTGTCGGTCTCCCAGTCGGCGGCCTCAAGCTGCACGGCGGGGTCGGCGCCGTCGTAGGCCAGGTACGCGGCCGGGGCGAACACGCGTTCGTTGTCGCCGTCATCGCCGTCGGCGTACGGGTCGAACGATACGTCATGTGCGCTCATGCGCCCTTCCATTTCGAGCACGGTTTCGGGCTTGACGCCCAGGTCTTTGGCGACGGTCTCGACTTCGGCGCGGCTGAACCAGCCGAGGCGTTTCTTGGCGCTGCGCAAATTAAAGAACAGTTTGCGCTGCGCCTTGGTCGTCGCGACCTTGACGATGCGCCAGTTGCGCAGGATGAATTCATGGATTTCGGCGCGTATCCAGTACACGGCGAACGAGATCAGGCGCACGTTCATCGACGGGTCGAAGCGCTTGACCGCCTTCATCAGACCGATGTTGCCTTCCTGGATCAGGTCGGCCTGCGGCAGACCGTAGCCGCTGTAACCACGCGCGACATGCACGACAAACCGCAGGTGCGACAGAACCAGCTGCCGCGCGGCGGCGAGGTCACCGTCCTGCTTGAACCGCCACGCCAGTTCCTGTTCCTGCTCCGCGCTCAGCGCCGGGGTGCTGAATGCCGCGCGGGTATACGCGTCGAGATTACCGGTTGGAACCATCAGTTCAGTTGTCAGGCTCATCGTCGTCATTGCTGTCTTTATTCCCCTCGCTGTGATGATAGCGAATTTTAGCACTCGATCCTTAGGAGTGCTAACAGTCCGAAAAGTTCGTGCGCCGGGTGGCGCCAAAAATCCGGCCTATTCTATAATATATGTGGATTCCTCCGGTTCAAGGGCGCCGGTTCCGGCAGGATGACGGGTCTTTGCCACCCAGGACCGGATGATCGCCGTCAGCGCGTCCAGGCCGTCGGTCAGCGCCGCCGGCCCGGGCTGCAGAATCAGCGGCGATTTGATCTCGTGGAGTTCGCCGTCCCTGACGGCCGGGATGGCCGCCCAGCCCGGCCGGGCTCGCACGCGCTCGGGCCGGAATTTTTTGCCGCACCACGAACCGATAATGATGTCCGGGCGGCGGCGCACGACCTCGGCCGGGTCGGCGATGATGCGCTCGCGGGCGAGCCGACCGGTAGCGAACTCGGCAAAGCAGTCATCGCCGCCAGCGCAAGCAATCAACTCCGACACCCAGCGTATGCCGGAGATCAGCGGCTCGTCCCATTCCTCGAAATAGACGCGCGGGCGGCGCGGCAGTTGCGCGGCCGCGGCACGCGCCGCCACGACGCGCGACGCCAGTGTCGCTGCCAGTTCGGCCGCGCGCATTGTGGCGCCGACCAAGGCGCCCACCGTCCGGATCATGCGCAGGATGCCGGCGATATCGCGGTGATTAAATGTATATACCTCGACGCCGGCACGAATCAGATCGCGCGCGATGTCGGCTTGCAGATCGGAAAAGCCCAGCACCAGATCGGGTTCAAGGGCCAGGATCCTGTCAATCTTCGCGCTGGTGAACGCGCTCACGCGCGGCTTGTCGCGCCGCGCCTGTGGCGGCCGGACGGTATAACCGGAGATGCCGACGATGCGGCGCTCCTCGCCGAGCAGATACAGCGTTTCGGTCGTCTCCTCGGTCAGGCAGACGATGCGTTCGGGATGTCGGACGGCGAGGGACATCGCGCTAGAGACTGTGAAAGTATTCCTGACACGACACAACACTCGGTGACCGTCATTCCGGGCGGAACACAGCGAAGACCCGGAATCCAGCGGTGGTTAGTCGGACTGGATTCCTCGGTTGCCGTTCCCGACGCAACCCTACCTCCTGCATCCACGCAGTCGTGCTTTCGCAGGAATGACGTTCTTTAGGCATGTCATGTCCAATAAGTCGTTATCAACAATCCGATCAAAAGCGCACCATCCTGAAGGTCAATCGAATACTTTCATCGTCTCGCTAGCGTCCCACGGACGCGGCATCGAATCAAGTCTAGCGACCAAGGCGGCGCGTGCCGGATACTACGCGCCTCACTAGGGGGAAGCGATGCCACGTCCGAAGTTATTGATGTCATGGTCGAGCGGCAAGGACAGTGCGTGGGCGCTGCATAGCCTGCGCCTGGCCGGCGAGTACAACATCGTCGGGCTGGTAACGACCATCAATGAAGAATTTTCTCGCGTGGCCATGCACGGCGTGCGCGACGCGCTGCTGGCCGCGCAGGCCGACGCCGCCGGCCTGCCGCTGTGGCGCATACCGCTGCCTTATCCGTGCAGCAATGCCGAGTACGAGCAACGCATGCGCGCGTTGATAGGCAATGCGCTCGCGGCCGGCGTCACGCATATGGCGTTCGGCGATCTGTTTCTGGAAGACGTGCGCGACTACCGCATCCGCCAGCTGGCCGGCACCGGCATTACGCCGGTATTTCCGCTGTGGGGCCTGCCAACCGCGCGGCTCGCGCGCGACATGATCGCCGCGGGGCTGGCGGCGACGTTGAGTTGTGTCGATCCACGCCAGCTGGCGGCGGAACATGCCGGTCGCGCGTTCGATGCGGCGCTGCTGGCCGCGCTGCCGGATACGGTTGATCCCTGCGGCGAACGCGGCGAGTTTCATACCTTCTGCCACGCCGGCCCGATGTTTCGCGCACCGCTCGCGGTGGTGACCGGCGAGGTCGTCGAGCGCGATGGTTTTGTGTTTGCGGATATCCTGCCGGCGTGAGGCAGCGGGTACGCCGGGGCTTGGCGGAAACCATGATTCATTGGTTTCAATACCGATCCCGGATTCCGCTGCGCTGCATCCGGGCTTGCTGGATTCCTGCGTACGCAGGAATGACGTCAGTGTAGGCGTCATTCCGGGCGAAGCGCAGCGTGGACCCGGAATCCAGTTGGCTAGCTGAGACGAGAGACGCTGGATTCCTCGGCGGCCGTTCCCAACGCCGCCCTGCCTCGCCCATCCATAGGCTCGTGCGTACGCAGGAATGACTACCAACAAATTTCGTGTCTGCCGGACCGTTACAGCGTTCAGGTCGGTTCAATCTCGGCGAGGTGGCGGCGCACGGCGAGCCACGCGCCGAGCAGGCCGAGCAGGCCGCTGATCGCCATCAGCACCACGCCGTTCGCAACCCCCGGGCCGGCGAGTTTGTAGGAACTGTCGTATAACACCGCCAGCTTGCGTACCGGATCGTTCAGCGCGATCAACGAGCTGCTCACCAGCAGCCACGCCAGCAGCCCGCCGAACAGCCCGAACCAGAGGCCGAAGTACAAAAACGGGCGACGGATGAACGCATCCGTCGCGCCGATCAGCTTCTTGATCTCGATCTCTTCGCGGCGGCTGTTGATCGCCAGCCGGATGGTGTTGCCGACCACCAGCAGCACCGCCAGCGCCAGCAGCACCGCCAGCACCAGCACGCCGCGCTGACCGATCTGGATGATCGCAAACAACCGTTTGACCCATTCCATGTCGAGCTGCGCGATGTCCACCTCCGGGCGTTGCTTGAGCCGGTCGAGCAGCCGCTCAACACCCGCCGCGCCGTCCTTTTCAACCGCCGGCCGCACGACCAGCACCGCGGGCAGCGGGTTTTCGTCAAGCACGTCGAGCGCGTCACCAAAACCGGACATCCGCTTGAAATCATCCAGCGCCTTGTCCGGCGATACATAACTGACCTTCGCCACCTCGGCGGATTTCTCGAGCTCCGTGGCAAGTGCATGCGCGGCATTCTCATCGACGCCTTTTTTTAGAAACAGCGAGATCTGCGTGGCGCTTTCCCAGCCGGCACTGATGCCCTGCACGTTCTGCAACGCGACATACATGCCGGCCGGCAGCGCGAGCGCGATGCCGATCACCGCGATGGTCATCAGGCTGGACGCAGGCTGACGGCAGATGCGTCCGAGACTGTAGAGCATGGCCTGCACATGGCGTTGCAGATACAGCCGCAGACTGGCGCGCGGGTTGTTGCGCGACGGGGTGCTCCGCTCGACGACGGATACATCGCCGAGCGGTGGCGGCTCCGGCCGCGGCTGGCGGCGCGTGACCTGGGGGCGACGGGTGCGCGATGCGCCGATCATGGCAGCGCCGCGCTGCTCGTCATCAGTGCGCCACCCTGCAGCGTCAACACGCGCCGGCCCATGCGGCTGATCAGCGTGAGATCGTGGCTGGCGATCAGCACGGTCGTGCCGACGCGGCTGAACTGGTCGAACAGGTTCATGATTTCAGCCGACAGCGCCGGATCGAGGTTGCCGGTCGGCTCGTCCGCGACCAGCAGCGGCGGCCGGTTGACGACGGCGCGCGCGATGCCGACGCGCTGCTGTTCGCCACCGGACAACTGCGTCGGGAAAGCGCGCTCCTTGTCGAGCAGGCCGACCTTGTCGAGCGAGGCGCGCACGCGGCGGCCGATCTCGGCATGATGAAAACTGCCGGAGATGATCAGCGGCAACGCGACGTTGTCGAACACGGTGCGATCGGCCAGCAATTTGGGCTGCTGGAATACGATGCCGATGTCGCGGCGGAAATAGGGTATCTGGCGACGTTTGACCGAGGTGAGGTTCTTGCCGCCGATGTATATCTGGCCGCGCGTCGCGCGGTCGATCAGCGTGATCAGCTTCAGCAGCGTGCTCTTGCCGGCGCCGGAACGGCCGGTCAGAAAGGCAATCTCACCGGCATCCAGCGAGAACGTGATGCCGCTGAGCGCGTCGACGCCGCTCTCGTAGCGTTTCCCAACATTGTCGAAGCGGACCATTTCAGCCATGGCGGTTGTCACGCATGGCATGATGCCGGATGCCATGGTTAGCGAGTGCCGTGTCGTTGTTTGTCATCATTAGTGTCACGCAGCCAGCAAGAACTCCCTCTTCCTCCGGGAGTGTTGGGGTGAGGGAGTTACAACCTGTGCTTTTGATCTGCCCCCTCATCCTCGGCAACTGCTCCTGCGTTGCTCTACCTCCCGCCTCCAGGCAGTCGTAACCTTCTCCCTCGGGGAGAAGGAATACAACGTGATACTCAGCGTCAGCACACAAATGCGGTATCTGTCTTGCCCGCAAAGCCCCGAACGACGCTATGCGCCTGCATCGAGGCTACGACGCGCGATCCTTGACGTGGCTGGTGATATCGAACAACGCGCTGACGAATTCATCGGCATTAAACGGCCGCAGGTCGTCGATGGCCTCGCCTACACCGATGAAGCGCAGCGGGATGCCGAGCTTTTTCGCAATCGCAAAAACAATACCGCCCTTGGCCGTGCCGTCGAGCTTGGTCACGGTAATACCGGTGAGCCCGACCGCCGCGTGAAACTGTTGAGCCTGGACCAGCGCGTTCTGGCCGGTACCGGCATCGACGATCAGCATGGTTTCATGCGGCGCGGTCGCATCTATCTTGCCAATCACGCGCTTGATCTTTTTCAGCTCCTCGATCAGGTTCTGCTGCGTGTGCAGCCGTCCGGCCGTGTCGGCGATCAATACGTCGATACCGCGCGAACGCGCTGTCTGGAATGCATCGTAGATCACGGCGGCAGGATCAGCGGCATTGCCCCGCGCCACGACAGGGATACTGTTGCGCTCGCCCCAGACCATCAACTGTTCCACCGCCGCCGCGCGGAAGGTATCGCCGGCGGCGAGCATCACGGTTTTTCCGTCGGCTTGCAGCCGTTTCGCGAGCTTGCCTATCGTGGTGGTCTTGCCGGCACCGTTGATGCCGACCATCAGGATCACAAACGGTCGCGGTGTATCCGGTATCGCGAGCGGCGCACTGCACGGCGCCAGTATCGCGGCCATTTCCTCGCGCAGCGCGGCCAGCAAGGCATCGGCGTCGTTGAGCTGTTTGCGCGCCACACGTCGGGTCAGGTCGGCGATGATAGCCGTCGCGGCCTCGACGCCAACATCGGCCAGCAACAGTTTTTCATCGATTTGCTCGAACAGCTCGTCGTCGATCTTCTTGCCGCCGAGCACCATGCTCGCCAGTCCTTCGGTGAGGCTGGCGCGCGTGCGCGACAGGCCGTCGCGCAGACGACCGAACATGCCGCGCTTCGGTGTCGCTACCGCAGCGGCAGGCACCGCATCGCGGTCGCCTTCGACCGGGGTCGGCGGATCGGTTGCCGCGGAACTGGACTTTGTTTCCATAATCAATCAACAGGTACGCCCGGCAGCCGGCAGGATCATACCGGCCATATGCGCCGCGCATGGCGCGGCGGAGATATTATGCGTTATCCTACCACTTCCCGCGCGCAGCCGGGTAACACGCGGGCACAACAAAAAACGTTTCACGATAAGGATGCACATGCGAGCGATAGGTTGGCTGTTCCTGTTGGTGCTGACGAATTCCGCGATCGGCGCGGACCGTGTGCCGGCCCATGAGTTTCGGCTGGACAACGGCCTCAAACTGATCGTCAAGGAAGATCACCGCGCACCGGTCGTCGTGTCACAGGTCTGGTACAAGGTCGGCAGCAGCTACGAACATGACGGCGTCACCGGGCTCTCCCATGTGCTTGAGCACATGATGTTCAAGGGCACGAAGAAATATACGGCCGGAGAGTTCTCGCGCATCATCGCCGAGAACGGCGGCAGCGAAAACGCGTTCACCGGCCGCGACTACACCGCATACTATCAGCAGCTGGAGAAAAGCCGGCTCGAGGTCAGCTTCCGCATGGAGTCCGATCGCATGCGCAATCTGCTGCTGAAGGACGACGAGGTCGTCAAGGAAACCAATGTTGTGAAGGAGGAGCGGCGGCTGCGCACCGACGACCAGCCGAAGGCGCTGACCTATGAACAGTTCACCAGCGTCGCCTATCTGAGCAGCCCGTACCGTATCCCGGTGATCGGCTGGATGGACGACCTGGACCATCTGCAGATCGATGACCTGAGAAACTGGTACCAGCAGTGGTATGCGCCGAACAATGCCGTATTGGTGGTGGTCGGCGACGTTGATCCGGACGCGGTCCTGAAGCTGGCCAGGAAGTACTTCGGCCCGCTGAAGCCGAGCAGGATCACGCCGGTAAAACCGCGCGCGGAGATCGAGCAGAAAGGCGAGCGGCGCATCACCGTCAAGGTGCCGGCCGAACTGCCGTACCTGATGGTCGGTTACAAGGTACCGACGCTGACGACGGCGGCAGCGGACTGGGAGCCCTATGCGCTCGATGTGCTCGCTGCCATTCTCGACGGTGGCAGCAGTGCGCGTTTCGCGAAAAACCTGGTGCGCGGCTCAGAGGTCGCGGCCGACGCGGGCGCTGGCTACAGCCTGGACGACCGCCTGCAATCGCTGTTTCTAATCGATGGCACGCCGGCGCACGGCCATACGATCGCCGAACTGGAAAGAGGCGTTTACCAGCAGCTTGACGATCTGAAAACGACACTGGTCAGCGCCGACGAACTCGACCGCATCAAGGTGCAGGTCGTCGCCAACGAGATCTATGAACAGGACTCGATATTTTTCCAGGCGATGCAGATCGGCACGATGGAAACGGTCGGGCTGGACTGGCGCCTGCTGGACCAGCAGGTCGAGCGCATACGCGCCGTAACGTCGGAGCAGGTGCGCGATGTCGCGCGCCGCTATCTTGTCGATACGCAACGCACCGTGGCGATACTGGACCCGCTGCCGCTCAATTCGATGAAGCCACCCGCCCCGCCTGCCTCGCTGTCGAGCGGCGGCCACCGGCACTAACGGATACGCAAGGATGTTTTCTATGATGAACCGGCACAGGTTGACGCAGTGGGCAGCGCAGGGCGTCGTCGCGGCGGCGCTGCTGTTCGGGCTGGCGACGGCGCAGGCGGCCGCCGACATCCAGACATGGCAGACCGGCAACGGCGCGCGCGTGTTTTTTTACGCAGCCCCGGAACTGCCGATGGTCGATATCCGGATCGTGTTCGACGCCGGCAGCGGGCGTGACGGTGACAAACCGGGCATCGCGCACCTGACCAACGTCCTGCTGGCCGAAGGCGCCGGCGATCTCGACGCGGACGCCATCGCCGAGCGCTTCGACAGTGTTGGCGCGCGTTTCGGCAACGACAGTCTGCGTGACATGGCGATCGTCACGTTGCGCACGCTGACCGATCCACCGCTGCTCAAGCAAGCGGCGGATACGCTGGCGACGATACTCGCGGCGCCGACCTTCCCGGCCGATGCGCTGGAGCGCGAGCGCGGCCGCACGCTGATCGCGCTGCGCTCCCAACAGGAATCGCCGGAAGAGATCGCCAGCAAGGCGTTTTACAAGGCGCTCTATGGCAGCCATCCGTATGCTTCGCCGGTGCTGGGTGACGCGGACACCGTCGGCGCGTTCACCCGCGAGCATCTGCAGGATTACTACCGCCACTATTACGTCGCGAGGAATGCCGTGATCGCGATCGTCGGCGCGCTCGACCGAGCGGCGGCCGAGAAACTCGCTGAACAGATCATCGGCAAGCTGCCCGCCGGACAGACCGCGCCGGCGCTGGCGCAAGTATCGACGTTGACCGAGGCGCGCACGGTGCGCATCGAACATCCGTCGACGCAATCGCACGTATTGATCGGCCAGACGGGCATCACGCGCAACGACAGCCGCTACTTCCCGCTGTACGTTGGCAATCACGCGCTCGGCGGTAACGGCCTGGTATCGCTGATCAGCGACGAGGTGCGGGAAAAGCGCGGCCTGTCATACAACTCCTACAGCTATTTCCTGCCGATGCAGTCCCCAGGCCCGTTCATCATGGGTCTGCAGACGCGTAACGACCAGACCGACGAGGCGATCAAGGTTATCGATAACGTGTTGAACGACTTCATGACCAGGGGTATCGATGCCAAAACGCTGGAGGCGGCGAAGAAGAACCTGACCGGCGGCTTCGCGCTGAGCCTGGCGAGCAACAGCAAGATCGTCGGCCAGCTCGCGGCCATCGGCTTTTACCGGTTGCCGCTCGATTATTTCGCGACCTATATCGCCAATGTCGACAAAGTAACCGCCGCGAACGTCAATAATGCCTTCCGCGCGGTGATCCACCCCGACAAGCTGGTCACGGTGATGGTCGGTGGAGGCGGTGGCGACAAAGCCCCTTGAGTACGACGCGCCAGACCGGCCGTTTGCGTATCATTGGCGGCAAATGGCGCTCGCGAAAACTCACCTTCCCCGGGATCGATGATCTGCGGCCGACACCGGACCGCGTCCGCGAAACCCTGTTCAACTGGTTGCAGCCCGTCATTGACGGCGCGCGCTGTCTCGATCTGTTCGCCGGCAGCGGCGCGCTGGGCTTCGAGGCGCTGTCACGCGGCGCCACCTCTGTCGTGATGGTCGACAGGCACCCGGAGATACTCCGTTCGTTGCAGGAAAATGCCCGTGCACTGGGTGCTGACAATGTGTCGTTCGTAAACGCGGACGGTCTCGCCTTTGTCGGACAACCCGCGCCTGCGCCGTTCGACGTGGTGTTTCTCGATCCACCGTTCGCGCAGAATCTGTGGCAGACCTGCGGCGAGCGTCTCGAGCAGAACGGCTGGCTGACGGCCGATGCGCGCATCTACCTGGAAACGCCGGCGGCGCATACGCCATTGCTGCCGGCCAACTGGGAGCTGCTGCGCAGCCAGTGCGCCGGCAAGGTGGGATATCATCTGGCACGACACCACGTTGACGGGGCACAATAGGCACCATGGACACGATTGCGGTATACCCCGGCACGTTCGATCCGATCACCAACGGTCATGCCGATCTGGCACATCGCGCGGCACGGCTCTATCACCGCGTGATCGTCGCCGTCGCCGAGAATCCGGGCAAGGCGCCGACGTTCTCGGCCGCCGAGCGCATTGCGCTTGCGCGCAGCGCCCTGGCGGACCTCGACAATATCGAGGTGTGCGGATTCAGCTCGCTGCTGGTCGACTTCGTCCAATCGCGCGGCGCGCGCGTCATTCTGCGCGGCCTGAGAGCGGTATCCGACTTCGAGTACGAGTTCCAGCTGACCGGCATGAACCGCCGTCTGGCACCGGACATCGAAACCGTGTTTCTGATGCCGGCCGAACAATACGCCTATATCTCTTCCAGCCTGGTACGGGAAATCGCGGGCCTCGGCGCCGACGTGTCGGCGTTCGTGCACACCGACGTCGCCCGGGCGCTGCTGAAAAAGAAACGTTGACCGCTGTAATTTGACCGATCTGACCGGCAAGGGGACCGGATGCCATGGCGTTACTGATTACTGATGATTGCATCAACTGCGACGTCTGCGAACCGGAGTGCCCGAACCAGGCGATTTCGCTAGGCGAAGAGATCTTCGTGATCGATCCCGGGCTATGCACCGAGTGCGTCGGGCATTTCGACGAGCCGCAGTGCGTCGAGGTCTGTCCGGTCGACTGCATTCCAAAAGACCCGGGCCGCGTTGAGGATCACGCGACGCTGTACGCGAGATTCCTGCACCTGACCACCCGGGCGCGGCAGGCGTGACATGCGTCTGACGATGCGCGCCGTAACTACCGTCACCGCCACACGGCGCTGCGGCATACCGGTACGCCGGCTGCTGTTCGTACTGTTGCTGGTCGTTACCGGCGGCGCGCATGCCGGGCACCTGTCCGGCATGGCGGTGGCCACCGCCCATCCGCTGGCGACCGCAGCGGGCCTGGAGATTCTCGATGCGGGCGGTAACGCCTTCGATGCCGCTGTTGCCGTGACCGCAGCGCTGGCCGTCGTCGAGCCATACAGCTCCGGCATCGGCGGCGGCGGCTTCTGGTTGTTGCATCGCGAAACCGACGCCGTCGACGTGATGATCGACGGTCGCGAACAGGCGCCGGGCGCGGCCCATCGCGATATGTATCTCGACGCCACCGGCAACGTGGTGGCGGGTGCAGCCATCAACGGCCCGCTGGCGGCGGCCATTCCCGGCGTACCGGCCGCGCTTGATCACCTGGCACGGCATTACGGCGAACTGCCGCTGAACCGCGCACTGGCGCCGGCGATACGTTATGCGCGCGACGGCTTTGCGGTCGACGAGCACTATCGACGCATGGTGCACTTCCGGCTGGAGGTGTTACGCCGGTCGGCGGCGGCAGCAGCAATTTTTCTGCACGACGGCGACGTGCCGCCGGTCGGCCATGTCATCAAACAAGCCGATTTGGCCGGCACGCTGGAACGGCTGGCGGCTTCGGGCGCCGCCGGTTTTTACCAGGGCGAGGTGGGCGCGCGACTGGTCGACGGCGTGCGCGCCGCCGGTGGTATATGGAGCCCGGACGATCTGGCCGGCTACCGGGTGGTCGAACGCGTGCCGGTGCGCGGCAGTTATCGCGGCATGCAGATCGTTACCGCTGCGCCACCGTCGTCCGGCGGCATCGCCCTGCTGGAAATGCTGAACGTGCTCGACGGGTACGATCTCGCGGCGTACCCCGCCGTCACGCAAAAGCACCTGATCGTCGAGGCGATGCGGCGGGCCTATCGCGACCGGGCGGAGTACCTTGGCGATCCGGATTTCGTCGACGTACCGGTGGCACGCTTGACCCATCCGCTGTATGCGGCGGGCCTGCGCGCCGGTATCCGCACCGACCGCGCGACGCCAAGCACCATGCTGCCCGGCGCCGCCGGGGTGGCCGGCGGCAACGATACCACCCACTTCTCGATACTCGATCGTGATGGCAACCGGGTCGCCGCAACGCTGTCGATTAACCTGCCGTTCGGCAGCGCCTTCGTCGCGCCCGGCACCGGTGTGCTGTTGAACAATGAAATGGATGACTTCTCGGCCAAGCCGCGCGTGCCGAATGCCTATGGCCTGGTTGGCGCTGATGCCAACGCGATCGCGCCCGGCAAGCGCCCGCTGTCCAGCATGACGCCGACCTTCCTCGAAAACGACCGCGGCATCGCGATACTGGGCACGCCCGGTGGCAGTCGCATTATTACGATGGTGCTGCTGGCGACGCTGGACTATGCGGCCGGCGGCGATCCGGCCGGTATGGTCGGACTGAAGCGCTACCATCACCAGTATCTGCCGGACGAGATCCAGTTCGAGACCGGCGCGCTGACCGATGCCGAGGTCGCCGGCCTGACGGCGCTGGGGCATACGCTGGCACCGCGCAGCGATCCTTACGGAAACATGCAGGCCATCGTGTGGAATCGCGGCACCGGCCGGATCAAGGCCGCCAGCGACCCGCGCCACGGTGGCGGCGCTACCGTACGCTGATTACGGTTTTTATCGCGGGGCGATCGCGATCAAACCTGACTAGTGAAGTCGGGCTTGACGTGGATTCGTGGTCTGGTGTTAAATGAATTTTCTTTGTTTCAGGCGACAAAGAGGCTGCGCCGGCAGCGGATTTGTCCATATTCAAAAAATGGGGGGTGGATAAATGGCTAAGGGCTGGATAGACATCAGTACAAATGACATCGCCATCGTGCTTTCGATTGCGTCGATATTTTCCCTTTTATACTACGTCGGCACGAGCATGGCCGTTCACTAGAACGCGTCGTTGACCGCCGTTTGTAAGTAATATCAATAGTAATCGGCGAGTCTGGTACAGGCTCGCCGACATTTGACCGACCGGCGTTTCGCACCCAACGCCAACGATACCCCGCGGCAAAACCATCCAGTCACTCGTCGGCCGCGACCGGTTTCTCCGTGTCCGGCTGTGATATGCTGCGGCGTTAATATCGCCGGGCTTTACAGGTGCCGGCATCGTGACCCGTCGCGGTTTCCTGAATGATCGCTGTGTTGAACAGGGGCAGGCAGCCACAACGTCCGCGGAAACAGATGACGAATATTCCAGTGGTAGCCATCCCCGTCAACTCCCGCTTAACATCCAGGATATTCCCGGAATAGCGGCGATACCGCCGCGCGCGATCTGACAACATCTGATATGGCGTCTCCAAAACACGTTTCGACAGAAAAGGTATTTCGCACGATCACGCTGTGGCTGATGTGGGCCATCGCCGCCATCGCTGTCTATTTTTCCCTCTATCTGGACCTGAACCTGTGGCAACAATTGAAGGATGACCAGAGCCGGATTACCTGGATCATCGTCGGCCTGTTTGTCGTTGGCGTTGCCATCAGTTTTTCATTGGCTGTGTCCGTGACCAATGAAGCCATTCGAACCGCACAGTTAAGCAGTATTGCGCGAAAAAGCGGCCTGCAGGGCATCGAAACCCCGCATCCGGACCGGGCGGTGGAGCGATTTTTTTTTTCGCTCAAGGACATTTTAAACAAAAACAGCCAGCCGGATATTGAAGTCCTGCAGGATATCGAATTCTCCAGCTACTACCGCACCTGCCACGGGGTCGAGGTTATCGGTAACATTCTGATCACGCTCGGTCTGATCGGCACGGTGATCGGACTGACGCTGACCCTGTCCGGGCTATCGTCGTCACTCGACGCGCTCGGGCAGGACCAGCAGCGATTGATCAGCGGCTTGCGTCGTGCCATGGGCGGCATGGGCACCGCTTTTTACACAACCCTGCTCGGCTCCGTGCTCGGCGGCGTATTGCTGCGGGTGTTTGCGCTGATTACCGATCAGGGCATCGACAGTCTCACGGACATGGTGAAGAAGATTTGCATCGTCTACTGTGTCGCCGATATCAAGCCCACCCTTGATCGGGATTTGCGCCACCTCAATGCCGACATTACGCAGCTGGGCGACAACGTCCGCATGCTGCACGACGCGATGAACGAATCGCGGACGGCGATCGCCAACTTCCGGCAGGAGGCGATGCTGCTGAGCAAGCTTTCCGAAGACGATCAAACCAATGCCACGCTACGGGACTCGGTGGTCCTGCAGCACTATTATGCCGATCTGCTCAGAGAAGAGATCCGCGTCATGAACAAGCTTAATCGCTCATGGTGGGGGCGGCTGAGAAAAGCGATGCGTCACGTACGGGGCTCCTGACGCCAGCGGCGTTGTCGTTATGGCACGAAAAAAGAAACAGGGGTCCGACAGTATCTACGAGAGCTTCTCCGACGTCGCCTTACTGACGCTGGCGACATTCGTATTTCTGCTGGTCACCATCCTGATCACGTCACGACTCGCCGAGGAAAATGAACTGCCACGCCTGCAAAAGGAAGCGGACATGCTGCGCAAGCAACTGAATCTGATGGAGGCGGATAAAACCCAGCTGCAGAAGAATCTCCAGCGGGTGGTGATTACCGATCTCGAAGGACAGGTCGAGGCGATTCTGAAATCCGCCGGTGTCGGCCACAAGGATTTCGATATCTTCATCGAGGGGTTGCGGGACATCCCGGGGAAGGACATACACCTGATCGTCGATGCATCAGGCTCCATGCACGGCGTATCGGCGTTTCTGATACCGATACTGCGTGTGATTGTCACCCGCTCGGGGAAAGACCTGTCAGCGCTTACCTGGTTCTCGGATCAGGCGACCGAAACCTATATGGGAACGATGGGCGACATGTTCGACCATTTGATGAACGGCGCACCATTTGTCGGCAATATCGAAAACATCGGGCGCGCGCTCAAGGCCGCGGCGCACAACGCACCGATACCCGGGGCCTATGTCCTCGTCGGTGATGAGCCGTCGGACGACACCATCTACTATAGTGAAATACCGGGCCCGGTATTTACGCTGGCGTTGGGACGTTCCGACCCGTACACGGAACGCGAATACCAGACGCTGTCCGAAAAGACCAACGGCAAGATGCTGGCGCTGAAATTCCAGTAGACCGGCTACCGATGGCGCCGGTCAGCCGCGCAGGCCCGCCGAGCTTACGTGATACACCTCGATGCCAATTCCCGGCGCCGAGACGCTCTCGAACAGGATCAGTGTTTCCGTCGCATTGAAGCCGGGGTACTTGGTCACATACTTCAGGGTAAAACGCCGGCCGCTGAAGATCGTATTGACCGTGGTATCCCGAAGCTCATAACTCTGCAGATCACCAAGCTTCATTTGATTGAGCTTTAACTGATCGGCGGCACCGGCTCCCGACGCCGTATCGATAAACAGGTGTGCGGCCGCGTCGTAGTCCTTGGCTTTGGTGGCCTCGAAGAACCGCGTAGCGACCCGCTCGGCGTCCTCCACCGCGCTGCCGCCCATCCCGACGGAGCCACTCCCGCCCATATCGCAGCCACCCAGCGCTCCCAACACCAGCAGGGAACCGCAGCCCCATAAAACTAACCATAAGTTACGCATTTTCATCCACCCGCCGTACTGCATAGTCCGAACCAAAAAAAGATGGTAAACTCCAACGTGTTTACAGACAGTCTGTCGCTCCAAACGTCATATCCAAACCATTGATCTTGAATGGTGATCGCGTGTCAGGACTGAGGGAGCGCGGTGTCGACCCCCAGGGCAAAAGCGGCGTACGGTCCCCGGGCCATACGCCGTTTCCGGAATACACGGCCTGACAGACCGACGTGTTTTTCCGTGTGAGTTGAGCAGCGGTGGTATTGATCCTATCGATATGGGTACCAATCCAACACTAAGCCAAATTCCTATCGTAATCAAGCCATCGAAAGAGAGCTTGAGTCTCGCGCGAAAACGCTGGCTGGTGCGGGCCACCGCCATCACGGCGCTCATCCTGGTTCCGGTCACGGGGCTGTTCAGAATCGATGTCTCGGCGGGCTTCGTGGTCCTCGATCGGCAGATCTGGTTTTCCGACTTCTTTATCGTATTTGGTTTCTGGCTGACGGCGGCCTGTGCGCTGATCATGCTTTATTCCACCATGGGCACGGTATTCTGCGGCTGGATTTGCCCGCAGAATACCGTCTCTACGTGGGCCAACGACCTGACCTCACGGTTGCTCGGCAAACGCGCCATCCTCAGCTGGGGCGACGAAACCAAGGCTGTCAAGGTATCGGCGGGCAAAGATCACTGGTACAACTGGGCGATTCTGGCGATCAAGCTGGTCGGCATATCGATGTTGTTCGCGCTGATTCCGATGCTGTATTTTTTTCCGTCCGGCGCCATCTGGAGTTTCATCACGTTCCAGGACGATATCCGGCTGGCGGCCTCGCTGTACTGGATATATACCGTCTTCGTTTTGATCACGCTGGTTAACGTCGCCGTGGTGCGTCACTACGTATGCCGCTACATGTGCATCTACAGAATGTGGCAGTTTCTGTTCAAGACCCGCGACACGTTGCATATCAACTATGATGAAACGCGCAGCGACGCATGCCTTACCTGTAATTACTGCGTCACCTCCTGCCCGGTCGAAATCGATCCGCGCAATACCCTGACCTACGACAGCTGCACCAATTGCGGTGAATGCATTTCCGCCTGTAATGACTTGCATCACAAGAAAGGGCTGACCGGCCTGTTGAGCTACAAGTTCGGTGCGCGTCGCGGCAAGGAATTAACCAACAATACGCGTGCCCTGGCATCGCTGCTGCAGCGCGGCTCGTGGGTACTGCCGGTCATGTTGCTGGCCATCGGCATGTTCACGTGGGGTCTCGTCAGTTACCAGCCGCAAGGGCTGTCGGTTTACCGCTCGGATATCATGCATGGCGACCATATGCAGGACTACCGCATCAATGTGGCCAACAAGATGTTCGAAGGGACGACGGTATACGTCGACGTCGAGGGACTGCCGGACGGGTCCTTCCAATTGTCGGACAACAAGGTCGTCTTTGATACCGTGGGCCGCGGCGACCTGAATCTTCATATCGAGAACCAGCTACCCCCCGGCCTGCACGTTATTACCGTGCACGCACACTCGGATAGCGGCTGGCAGGATAGCTATCGTGTCCACCACCTCGTTGAAAAAGGATAGACCTATGAATACCAGTACGCATAAAACCTCGCCGGTGAAACCGGTTGAAGAATCGGAATGGGGCGAGATTTCATCCGATCATCTCGGTTACGGCAACGAGGAGGACCGCCTCAAGAATCGTGGTCTGGAGGACTGGGAGCTCGTCGAAAGGATGGAAGAAACCTCCGATCACCGGATTCCTTACTGGTTCTTTGCGATTTTTGTCGTGTTGTTACTGGTTGCTGTCGGTCTCACCCTGCCGTTCTGGGGAGTCCGCCCCGGTTACGAACGTCCGTGGTTTGACTGGGGCATACCGGCCGGCGTCGGCTGGGTGGTGTTTTCGAGCGGCCTTATTTATTACATCGTCGACTTCCGGCGCCGCAATGAAAAGAAACCGGGCTCGGAGAAGTCGGAAAAGAAGTAGACTGCCGACCGGTTACCCGCCATAGTCCCGTGGCTCCCGCCGCCATGCATCGCCAGGCAATCACGCTGTTAATTCCGCCAGCGCAGTCCGGTTCAGGATCAACGGCATGACAAAACTGACGTCACAATATGTTTTCCTGGCGTTGCTGGTCGGCCTGGTCGCGGCATGCAGTGATCCGATACCGAAACTGCCTGACCAGTCGTGGGCCGACATCAAGGTTACCGTCGAGACACGGCCGCCGACGCTGCAGTCCGGCATGAACGAATTTATCGTCCTCGCTTCGCGCTCCAGCGGCATTGCGGCGCACAATTTGATCGTTTCGCTACGCGTGAACGACGGCCGCTGGCACCAGGCGATACAGGACGGCCATGTCGGCGCCTACCGGCGCGCTGTCATGGTAGGCAACCCGAAAAGCGACGTGCTATTCGTCAAAATTGAGGACGACAATCGTGAAGGCGTATTGCGTTTCCCGTTGGCCGAACAAAAATTACCGGCGACCCGGTAAGCGGTAGTGCTTAACGAGCAGCGTCCCGGATCAGGACGAAACCGGTGATTTCATCCGCAGGCGCCGCGCCAGCGACGGGCTTTCCTGCCACCGACGCAGCAGCAACATCTTGTCGCCGCCGCGATCGTCCCGACAGTGCGGACAGGTCAAGTGACAGAGATAGAGTTCTTTTGGCACCTTACCCGCATCGACCAACGCCATTTGCATGGCCTGAACTGTTTTTCGAATCGTACCGATATCGCCATGATGCAGTACGGCCCGCACGTTGAATGGCCGTGGCATGATCGTGATACGCGGGGCCGGCGAGGTGGTCGGCTTGAGCAGGCGCATTATGGCGCCGCGAAAAATTCCAGTGCGCGTCAGCACCAGACACGGCCACTGCTCGTCGAGCCCGAGACTTTCGATCAGCCGCTGCTGGCGTGCGATGTAGGCTTCATAAGCGAGCGGCATGTGGATCAAGGTCGGAATGGACAAGGTATGCACCGGTTGTCCACCAAGATCCATGTCCTGTTCATGCCAGTCAGGGTACTGTTCCGGACAACCGCATGACAGCGTCATGATTTTCGGGCTGACTGTCTCACCGTCATCAGAACGTTGGCGAAGTAGATCCAGAAACCCATACCCATGACAGTCGCCACGACACTGATGACGGGGGCGTAATACTTGTGCACATCGTGCACCGCCTGCGGGTCGCTGAGCATCAGCTTCCCTTCGATCAGGCCAAACACCAGCAAGGTCGTGTAGAAACAGCTGACACCGGTCGCCGTCCACCAGAACGAGTGATCGACCAACCGCTGCGACCAGACGGGCTTACCGGTAATGGTCGGGAACAGATAATAGGTAAAAGCCATCCCGAGAATAACGAGACCACCGACCACATTGATATGGGCGTGCGCCAGCGGATCTATCATGTGACCCGGTCCGCTGATCGGGCTGCCGACGGCGTCCAGCCATGCCCGAATCGGCGGCAGGACCTGGACCACACCTTGCACCGTTCCCACAAAAAAGAAAATCGCCGCGCCCAGCAAAAACTTCGTCAGGCGACGGTGTTGCGACTCAGGCGGCATATAGTCCGGTAGATATCAAAGGGGGATAACGAAAACCGACAATCAACGATGCTTAACGGCCAGCGCTGACAGGCATAACGGCCATAACGTCTAACCGGGCGCACGCTGTGACGCGATGCGCCCGACTCGCGGAACGTAATGTCCTGGTGATTTTAGTCAGCCAACAACGGCAATACAACGACGAAAAACATGGCTGTACCAAACAGAATAGCAAGAAATCTCATCTTCATTACCGCACTCCTCTCGTTGGTTATTCGGCCAGCGTAGGCCCCCCCCGCGCAGCGTCATCGACAGACTAAGCGCGGTGTAATCCGCGCCGGACCTATTCGCATACAGAGTATCGGAGCAATGCTGCAGATGCAACACGTTGCCGATGTCAGACCAGCGTATTTCATCATGATTTCGCGGTGCCCGCACTGTCGCGCGGCAATTCCAGGGCGCGCGTCGGCTCGGGGGGCTGAATTTAAACGCGGACACCCTCACAACCGAGACTTAAAGCATCTATAAACAATATCTTATAAATTGCCTTCTGCGGCCACCCGCCTTGGTCTGACGAGTCACGCTGTGCGATCCGTACGAGATATTGTCTTTCCCGGAGAATTTGACTATATTTAGGATTCTAAGGTTAATCCGGCGATTGCTCGGGGCAACGCAAGTTTAGGGAGGCGTATTCAACATGGTCGAAGAAATTGGCATAAGAATTCTGGTCCCCATCCTGGTGTTTTTTGGCGTGATTGTCGGGGGTGCCTATTGGCTTGCTGACAGCACTTTCCAGGATGTTCTGAAACGCCGTCGCGAAGAAAGCGGCAAGTAACACGACGTTGTCCTTGGGCTGTTCGTACGAAGGGCGCGGTAACGCGCCCTTTTTCGTTTCAGTCCGATCGGAATAAACGGGCGCCTGTGAATCCCCGCAGCGCAACCCGCCATTCAGCGCACAAACTCCTTTATCTCCTTATCGAGCGGCGCCAGCGTCACGATGTGAGCGCGTAATTCGTCCGCCCGACGGGTGTTGCCTCGCTCGAATTCCGCCGCGCGCAGGGCCTTCAGCGCCGCGACATGGTCCGGGGACGCCGTCAGAATCTCCTCCAGCGCGCTTCTCTTGTCGATTCCCTGCGCGATCGCCTGCGGCAGCGACGCCAGCATTCTGTCCGCCAGATCCGTCGTGATCCAGCGATCCCGGGAATTGGCCTGATACGCGATACGCAACAGACGCTGCGACTCCTGTGACTGCTGGTGCAACGAAGCCAGCCAGCTACGTATCGCGAGTTCCGATGCAATATAGGCGCGGTCAAATTCCGGCAGATAGAGCGGCGGGATGTTCAATGCCGATACGGCTTCCTCGACCGATGGCCTCTGTGGCAGCAGTTGTTCCAGCAAGATCGACAGGTCAAACTCCCTGGTATACCGGGCTCGCGGCAGGCGAAATTCAATTTTTGGCACCCAGTCATCCTGCACCGGCCCGGTAGTTTCGGGGATTCTTCCCCAATACCGGCCTAACCACGTCCACACACCTTCGCCACCGGTAAGCGACGCCCGTTGATGCTCGTTCAGGCGCTGCAACTTATCCAGAATATCCGGCACACCCGGCCACGGCTCCTTGAACCCGACCAACGCCAGGCGAAAGCCGTCGACGAACAGCATATGATCGGCGAAAACCTCTTTGAAGCTGCGCAGCACAATCGCGAGCGAGGTGGTGTCGAACTGGTTCAACGCCAGCCACTGCGTAAAAACACCGTCGTGTTCGAGACGATCTTTGGCACGCCGGAACTGTTGTATCGACAGCAGATTACTGCGGCCTACCAGGTCGGGGTGAAACAGGTCGCCGATAATCACGTCGTATCGCTGTGGCGTAATGCGCAGAAAGCGACGGGCGTCATCACGCACCACGTCTATCGTTTGCGTGATATCTCCGTTGACCGGGGCAAACCAGTTCGCCGCGGCATTGATTGCACCCTGTGTCAGCTCTACGGCGACTACAGAGAGGTCGGGTAGATCGCTTGCGCCAGCGGCAGAAATTCCGGTACCAAGCCCCAGATACAATACGGTGTGCGGCTCACGATGCAGCAGAAGCGGTAGTCTGGCCTGATTCTGTTGAGCAACCACCGCCACCGGGTCGCTCGAGGCATCCATGCGGCGCAGATCCGACAATAGCAGTCGCTGCCCGTCCGGTTGTTCGACGACATGGGTGATCGACAACGCATCTTCATGGACGTCGAGTTGATGGCTGCCGGCCTGCGTAACCGGCAACAGAATATCGATGTCCGGCAATCTCGTCACGGGAACGGCGGCCACCAGCAACGCCGCGCCGACGAACCACATCTGCCGTGATGTCGCCCACCACATGCCAAACAGAAACAACAGCAGCGCCGCAATAACGATCGTTGCAGCGGTCCCCAGCCACGGCACCAGGACCAGTCCAGCCAGCAACGCCCCGCCTGCCGCACCCAGCGAATTCACGCCGTATAGCCACGCGCCGCTCATCGAACCGGCGCTGCCGCCCAGCCGGCCGGTCAAAAGGGGCAACCACGCGCCCATGATCAACGTCACCGGCAATGTCAGACAGGCGATCACCAGGCCCTGCGAAATCAATGCGCCGTACATCGATCCAAACTGCGCCTGATCGGCCCACGCCGCCAACACCGGCAACAGCCACAGCGTCACGAGTGCCGCGAGCGACGCCAACGGGGGGAACCATGCAAACAGCGCGTTAGCCGGTCGCCAGCGAGCGCACAGACTGCCGAGCCCGATGCCGACAAGAAATACCGCCAGCACGATCGCGAGCACGTATTCCGTGCGCAGCATGAACATGCCAAACAAACGCGTCCACCCGATCTGCAACATCAACGCCGCCAGCCCGATACCGGCATAGGCGAATAACGTGGTCAACGATGGCCGTCCCGCATCGGCATCCACCGGCGCCGGCGCGGCATCCGTCGTCGGTGCCCACCGCCCCAGCAACACGGCGCTCACGGCGATACCGATGCCGGTGGCTGCCACGACCTGAACAGCGTGAGTCCAGCCGATAGCGGGAAGCAGTGCCAGCGGTAACAGCGCACCGGTCGCGCCACCCAGTGTGTTCACCCCGTAAACCCGGGCAAGCGACACCGATGCCGGCGACAGCGCTCGCAATATCAACGGGAAACCTGCCCCCATCGCAGTCGCCGGCAGCACCAGGATCAGAAATGCCGCGCCAGCCTGGACGACGAACCAGCTATCCAGCCCGCCGGCAGCGGACATTGCGCCCAGCCACGTATCGAGCTGCTGGAACAGCAGCGGCATGCAGAGCGCGAATATCGCCACCGCGGCTTCCAGGCCGGCGAAGATAACCAGCGGCCGCGAAGTCCGGCGCGACAACACGGTGCCGGCCAGACTCCCGGCGCCCAGTCCGGCCATGAACGCAACGACAGTAACGATGACCGAGAAAATGCCGACGCCGAACTGCAGCGACAACATGCGCACCCACAGAATTTCGTAGGCCACGCTGGCGACACCGGAGAAGAAATAGATCAGAACCAGTGACCGTGCCCAGCCACGGTCAGACCGGTGTTTGCCCCCGGACACCGTCAGCTGCTCATCGGACGCGAGCTGGGATTCCACTGCCGGTCGCTGATTTCAGAATGGAAAGAACCACACGATCGCCACGACCGCATGAGCGATCGCCAGGAAGACACTGAAGCCGGCGAAAATCATGTGCGCTACAAAAACCTGTTTGCCGAACAACACCATGGAAATTCCCAGCACGGCGGTGGTGATGATGAATATCAACAAGGCGATACCCATCGCGAACAGTACCGTATGCTTTTTCTTGTCGGAAATTTTGACGACGTCACTTTCGACCGGCTCCCTAGAGGTAAAGGCATGGATTACCGCCTCCGCCTGTTCGACCTCGGCGATGGCCTGTCCGCCGACTGCCAGGCAAACCCCGACCAGCAATACGCAGCTGAGCCGGCGCAGTGTCAGCAACAAGATTCCGCCAGAGTTAATACTATGTCCAACCGGCATCCAGGTTCCCCCTGTTAACGAAAACAGCAAGCCTACACAGAAACATTGAAACAATATTGCGGACTGCTGCGGGTGCCGCCAATCCGCGGGGTCGCTATCAAACCACGGTCGACGGACAACTCGATTACCGCTCTCACCCTTGTGTAAAAACGTCCAGCTACGGGGATTGTTTTTCGGCGATTTCCCGCTGCTTTTCTTCGTTCTTCGCCTTGTCGGAGGGCCGTATTGCATAACGCCAGTACAAGACCGCCATCAGTATAATGGGAGTCAGTACCATTGGTAACAGGAATATGAAGATCGCCCACGGCGTATCGATCGTTACCGTCAACCAGCGATAACTGTCCGCCGCCGATGCCTGAAGCGGCAACGCGCCGAGTAGACATGACAATGCTGTCAGATAATATCGCATATCACGTACCAGCCGATTTCGCGCACCGGAATCCAAAGAAATCCGATGCAAAATTTGGCCAGGAAAAATTCCGGTGATATGCCGACGTCGAAAACGGGTCGCTCTTCCAAGAGCCGCCGCGCATGGCCTTGTAGCGCTCTTCAGTCTCGACAAATTCGGCTACCTGCTTGGAGCGGTCCGCAGCCGACGCGGGAACCTGGGCAACCTTTGCCTGGAACATCTCCTTTGGCGCCTCGGTTTCAGGATAGGGCAGAAAGTCATCGGCAACCCACTCACTGACATTCCCCGCCAGATCCATAACACCTTCCGCGCTGGCGCCATTCGTATAGGAACCGACCATGGTGGTTGAACCGACCTGATAGTAAGTATTGAGCCGTTCAGGATCCATATTATTCCCCCACGGCCAGCGCCTGCCATCGGTACCGCGTGCAGCCCGCTCCCACTCTGCTTCCGTCGGCAGGCGCTTGCCTGCCCATTCGGCGTATTTCTTTGCGTCGAACCACGACACCATCGTCACCGGGTGTTTCTCCAGCCGCGCCGGTATCCGCCCGTTCTTCCAGTGCAGCGGGGGTCGACGGCCGGTAGCCGCCACGAACCGCGCGTACTGGGCGTTGGTCACCGGATATTTATCGATCTGGAAGGCCGACACCGTCTGCATGTGTTGTGGCTTGTCCTGCACATCGGCCCGCCCAAAATCGGTACCCATAACAAATTTCCCACCCGGCACGGTGATCATTGTATCGAGCTCCTGCCACTCGCCAGCGGTGAGCAACGCCTCCGCCTCGGCGACGCTGTAGGATTCCGTAGACGTCAGTCGAAGTTCGTGTTCGGTCTGAATAAACAGGTCCTGACCGGCCGCCCGAAGTTTATCTTTTACCTGGTTCTCGTCGTAGGCGATCTTGCTACGCATGTCACGCATACGGTTCTCGCCCAGAGTAAGCACGTGTATCGTGCCACCGAGAAACGCGAGGACAACGCAGGTAACCAGCGTCGCGGAAAGATATCGCTTCCTGGTAGTGACCTGCGCCTTCGTGATCCGGGGCGGACCTGCGAAACCAGCTTTCATCAGTCAGCCTCTCTCGACGGCAGCTCGGCAGCGGTGGCTACAGGTGCGTCGCTGGTTTTAGCGTACTTCTTGTGCAGCAGCGATTTCGGAGATCGGCCGTAGACCCGCTTGATAAGTATCTCGCCGACCACTCCGCCGATCGCTGCAAATTCGACAGATACGATCATGACCAGCAACCAGTAACTCAACGGCAATAAAACCGAATAGTCCGGCAGCGCGTCCGCGGGTACTGAATTGAGCTCGTAGTAACTCTCGATTCTCACGATCAGCGGCGAAAAATGAGCCACTATCTTGCCACCTAATCCGTAAATACAGGACACCACGATGCCGGCGAGAAACGGCACGAAAAACAGATCCAGCACCCATGGCGGACTAAACGTCGATACACCCCAGAACAGTTCAAGTTTGACGCCGAGCAATCGGTCGCCAAAATAAACGATGACGGCACCGGCACTGATTGCCACCAGCGCCATACCAAGATCCTGAAGCCTGCTTTTGAAGCTCGCGGTCATTCGGGCCGATCAGTCCGATATGGCTTACCGGTAAGTTTTTCGTACTCGGACTTTCTGACGTCCTCGAGATACCAGTCCTCAACCTTTAATCCGGCCATATACGCAGCGAGCGTCCGGCGCTCTTCCACCGGCAAATGGGCATAGGAGGGCATCCGGTACTCTTGCTTCAGGCGCGAAGGAAGAATTCGCTGAGGGTCCGGCGCGGAAAAATATTCAAAAAACCACTGCTCATCGCGTAATGAGCCGATCCCGTCCAGCCGCGGCGCCGGTACGCTCTCCATCATATTGCGCACCATCCACAACGAGTGACAGTCAGAACATTTATTACGCGCGTAGATATGCTCGGCCTGCTGTTTGATCTCCGGTGAAGCCGCCAGATAAAACGGGATGCCCGGATCTGCTTCCCGCTGAGGGAACATCAACAACTGATAGCCAATCGCGAGCAGCGGCAGCGCGATAATAACGGCGATAATGCGTTTCTCACCGGTTCGCATGTTTCGCGGCACGTTCCTCGGCCTTGTGCTTCAGGTATTCCTTACGTGACGTTTCCTGTTGTTCCATCACCTGCTTGTACTTCGCATACTCCTCCGGATCCATCCGTTCCTTGTCATTCTCGTCGAAAACAACGTATTTGATGTCCTCATCAAATTGGGCGTTGCGTGCGGCCCAGCGCAGTCCGATCACCACCGCGATCAGAATTGCCACGCCGACCACCATCCATACATAAATCGTCCATCCGTCCGGTAGCGATTCTATCCAACTCTTCATTGTCATCACTCCTATAACAGGAAACCGTCAATTAACTGCAGCCAACCCATGATTACCGCGCACACCATGCCCAATATTATCGCGCCAAACATGATCCGTTCGCCCAGTTTCAACCGTTTCCCATCTTTGGGCAAATAGATATAGATAATCGCCCCAAATACGACCAGGGAAACCACCAGGAAGACGAAGATGCCGACGCTGTAGTGCTGGGATCGTAATCCTTCAACGCTCAGGTCGATACCGAATCTCGTAGTACTATCAGTACTTTCGACCAGCAACGGAAGCAGTTGGTTCACGAGGTCGATATGGCCGCCGTAAGCGGCCAGAAAAAGCAACGGTTCAAGCATATCTTCGAAATCCAGAAACTACTGATCGAGCGCCTTGGACCGGCACTGCTCTACCAGAGGACAAAACGGAAAAAAGTGAAATAGATGTCGGTTACCCGAATGATATAGCGTTGGAGGTTTCCTGCCGTAGTGATACACCCCTACAAAAAAAGAGATGCCGCTGTTGCAGCGGCATCTCTTTTATTCATCGACTGCTTGCGTCAATTGAAGACGTTTGCATTTTTTTGCGCCTGGTCTTCCTTGTTCCGTTTCCAGTATTTGTCTACCACGAAAAGACCATATATTGCCGGGCAAACCAACACCATTATGATCCACATCGCAAACACCGCCGGTGCGTAATCTATGTCTAACATACGTCCTCCTTCTGTCCTAAACCGCAGAAACCGCCTGCCTCGGCAACGAACTGCCGAACAATCTAGTTCTTCTTCGGGTTCGCTTTCTGGCTGAAGTGCGGCAACCGTTTGCACACGAGCACCATTACGATGATGAAGTAAGTCACATAAAACATATCGATAATGAACCCTGTGTCAAACCACGGCTGAGTGCGGAGGCGCTTGCCATCCGGACGCCGCATACCCTCGAAGTTAGCGAGTACCACCTGGTCGCCGACCACCGTATAGCTTTCCAGACCATACGTTCCGCCGCTGGACTGGATTTCCCTGATCGCCGGTGCCATCAATTGCAGGTCCGACCAAGTGATGGGATGCCGCTCCAGCAAGCCGGGCAGGCGGGAGTCCTTCGCCTGCTCATGTGCCTTCATCGCCTCCGTCGTCAAATAGGCTATCTTTTCCTTGTTGGTCGCCATGCCTTTAACCTGCGGGCTGTCCATCAGCTGTACCATCGGCGCATAAAGCTCCGCCGTTGGCCGTTGGCCCCAGATTGGCATCGTCATCATAAACGCTGTCAACACGATCAACGCAATAAGGAGCGTGACCGGAAACGGCAGCCTGTTATTTGCGGCCCAAAGGTCGCCGTGCCGTTCTGCTTCCCACAATGTGATTGCCCGCTTGTTCTGTTCTTCATCGGACAAACTGTACAACGGGTTATCAAACTTCCAAGCCATCTGAAATCCTCCCCCTACGATTATTTCAAACTGGTCAATACCCAATCGATCAATGCACGAATTTCCGCATTCCTCGCATACTCCGGAACTTCCGGCGGGTACGGGCGTTCACCCTTCCGATATGCCGTATACTCTTTCCGCCACGTACTGAAGTCAATCGGATTGCCGTTGACGTCAACCCTCCCCCACAAATAGTCGAAGCGCGGCATGATGGAATTTGGCTGCACCAGACGCGGGTTGAAAAAATGCATCATCATCCATTCACGTGAGGAGTTTCGCGATGCAACGTGCAGGATATCCGGTGCCTTACGGTCAGAACCGAATGCCGTGGGCATCTCACCGTTGAAGTCGCCCAGATAAGGCGGGGTACCGAAGACCTGCCAGTCCTGCGTATGCTCGGGCAGCAGGGTATGGCACCACCAGCAACCCTCGTGGATGTATATCGACTTGCCACGTCCTACGTACTTGGTGTTCGCGTCGCCCGCTGTCGACAACGCCGCATCCACGGTCCAGCCGCGGGTTACGCTGGCATTCTCGGCATAGGCCCATTCTTCACCATTGACGTCCGCGTGATTAATCGTGAACACGGCGCCTTGCGCCTTGACGGCCTGATCAATCTTCCCCTTGTCGATGCTAAGCCGCTTGACCGTCGGTCCAAGGTTATCCGGATGATTGAGCGGTGACGCAAACGGCGTGCCGGGCCGGTAAACGTAGGCACGCACCGGCGGATCGATGGTGGCGCCGGTCTTCGGATCCTTGTTCAGGATCACAGTCAGCGGTTTGCCCTGGCCCGTTACGGTAGGATCTTCGTAACTGAAACCGATCGTCCTGCCGTTCGACATCGACTTGTCCAGACCAACCCAGGTCGACTCCGCCGATCTGAAGTCGAAACTCGGGAAAAAAAGCGTGATGGTCATGGACAGACCAAACATCCCCCCTATGCCCGCAGTACCCCATCTATAATTTTGAAATGCCACTTAGCCTCCCTCCTCTGGTTTCGAAGTCCCCCGGCCTGTGACCGGGGGACGCACAACCTAGACTTCATTCACGAGCAACTAACTCCCGAGTATTTCTTACCGCTCGTAGGCCAGTTCGTGAGCGTAGCGGCCCTTCGGTACCAGCGTACCCTCTCTGGCAGTCATGTACATGTTGTACAGCCAGATCATGTTGCCGGTGAAGACCATAGTGCCACCGACCCAGCGGGCGATCATGTATGGGTGCTCGGCAATGACAACGTCGATATACGGAACCTCATAGATCTTGCCGGCTCCCTGAATCAATCCGGCAATGGTCATAGATATCCAGTAGGTGCAGAAGCCGATGATGAAGAACCAGTAGTGAACGTTGGCGAGGGCCAGCGAATACAACTTTCTTCTCATCATCTGCTGCAAACCGAAGTACACCGCCGCGACTTCCAGGAAGCTCGACATCCCAAGCAGCGCGAGGTGCGCATGCGCTACGATCCAGCCGGTACCGTGTATGTACCAGTTGATGGCGCGGGTCTGCTGGAATCCGCCCTGCATGTTCAACGGTATGGCCAGCAAAACGCCGGTGATGGTGAACTTCGTCTCGACGTTTTCGACGAACATGCTCCAACGCCCTTTCATCGTCAACAGGATGTTGGCGACAAATGCTACTGCAGGAATCAGAATCAGCACGCCTTCAACCGACGCGAATGACTTCAGCCACTCCGGCAACGGGGCGGACAACAGGTGGTGAGAAGCAGGTGTCGAGTAGAACGCAATGATCGACCAGAAATGCAAATGGCCAATGCGATGCGAGTACAACGGATTTCCTGTCAGCTTCGGCAACACGTAATACGCAATCCCCGCCGCCACCGGCGTAATCCACAAGCCGAGCACGTTATGCGCAAACCAGAACGTGAGGTACGCCTCCGTCAACCCGGTCAGGTTGAACAGTTCCGGTGAATTCCCGACCAGGAATGTAGTGATAAGCATGAAGATGCAGGCGCCGAAGAACCAGTTGGTAATGTAGATACCCTGCGTTCGCCGTTGTGCAATAGTCATCCACACATTGATCCCCAGCGGCAATAACACGCCGAAGATAACGACAAGGTCGACGGGCCAGATCAAGTCAGAATATTCACGCCCGGAAGTAATGCCGCACCACAACAACGTCAGACCGGTACCCAGCCCGACATTCCACAGGAACGCGGTCCACAGGCCCAGTTTCTCAGACCATAGCTTGGTGTTGCCCAGCGCCGGCGTCATGTACATCATGGTCATGGCGAAGGCCATCGAGATCCATCCAAGAATCACGGCGAGCACATGCACCTGCCGCATATGGCCGAAGGCGAACATTTCGACACCGGTCACAAAATCGGGGAACGCCAGCTTGGCGGCGTTAAACGAGCCGAGGCCCGTACCGACGATGAACCAGAGAATGGACGAAAAACCGAAGAATATCGTCGCCGAACCGGCCGGGATATCTTCATTTTTCGCGAAGAGATATTTAAACAGCATGTCCAAACCCTCCTAATTTTTTCCCTGCCAGACAGTGTATAAATCTGTCTTTAAATGCAAACCCCCAAGAGGCTGACGAGTACCTGTATCACTCGGACATCTTGTTCAACAAGTACCAAGTGAGCCACATGCTCGAAAACGCCAACACTATCCCACAGGTTCCTGCAAATGCAGCCATCTCAAGCCCCCCCCTATTTTTTCCTGAATCGTCTCGATCACAAAAAATGTTACCAACCCGTATTGTCGCGCTGTATCTCGATTTCACCGTGCCGGCGCATCGCCAGGAAGGTGATTATCGCGAAGGCAAGCCCGAACAAAAGCATGACCCAGTCAACAAAACCCGAAAAAGTCGCTGGGTCGTAAGCCTGCATGCCCCAGCCACCCCAGTTTTCGTAATTGCCGCGCCCGACCGCGCACATGACCGCGGCACCAAACACGCTGCCGTTACCCATGCCGGTCGTGAACGCAGGAATCAATAATACGAAGAACAACCGATTAAGTGTGAGCTTGTTATCCATCCTTCCCCCCCCCAGATGTTGCAGCCGCTGAAGATTCCCCTGATCGTGCCAAAGGAACCCTGCACATTCCCCAAAACAAAACGGTATTGGCGGTAATTAATAGCACTAATTTCTGCCGGACGCAATATCAAATGCAACGGCAATTAACGCGTGCGGTGGGCGCGATTGTAACGGCCTGTGCAATCGCGTCCGATCAATCGCTTTCACTTAACAACAGTTCTCTGAAATTAAAGGCGATTCATCCGGTGCTATACTTGTTTCCGAGCTTTCACGAAGGGGGCAACAGGCGCTTTCGTCTGTTAATCGGCTCACTCCATGCGTCGGTTTGCTTGGCAAGATTACTGAAAGTATGAAGGAAACTATAATTTACGGCGTTATCGCCCTGAGTTCATTGGTGACGTTCGCGTATACCGTGCATATGTTTATTGGCGGGCTGGTCAGCGATCAGGCCGAGCGCGTTATCATGGTGGCGTTAACAATCATCTGGGCGATCGTCATCGGGTTGATGGCACGCGATGTGGTCAAGCGCCGTCGGCTTGCCCGATATGGCGCGACAGGCACAGCTGACAATCAATAAACGGCGCCCGTGACACGGGCGCATGGATTGGTAACGGTGCGACCGCTCGCGCGGCTAGCGGTATATCTGCAAGCGGGACTTGGCGTCATCGAACGATCCGCCAACGCTGAATTGTCCGCGATGAAACACATACTGGTGCTTTTGTCCGGACATATCCATCCCGGTGAGGGCCAAGCTTTTACCGGAAAAATCAGCGAAAAAACGCAGATCCTTGACCAGATCGACGATATCGCCGCTGCGCAGTTCTACTCGCACACGCTGCTTGTCCACGGCAAGCGCGACCGGCGCCGACGGCAGTATCATCAGGCGCGTCTTCAAAATCCTGTTGGCACCGACGAAAAAAAAGAAACTGCCGAGAAACATCAGCAGATACGACCAGTTCTTGTCCGCTGTGTACCACAATTTCATAGCTATGGAGACAAGAAAAATGACGGTTGACACATACAGCAGCAGGTCCCAGGCCATACCCTTTTTATCCTGAGCCAGCGTATATCGTGCCTCCTGCTGGGACATCTTATCCTGCGTCTTTGTCCGGCAAGAAATGTGAGATCGCCGCTTCCAGCTCGTTGTACAGCAGACGGCCTGGTCGCTTGAAGCGCACAACGCCGTCCCGGTCGATCAGGAATGTCCAGGGATCGCCTTTCACCTTGTAGGCGATAAACGCACCAGGATTCTGGTATTGATCCAGGTGGACAAACAACACCTCCGATTCGTATTTCGTCAACATCCCTTTGAGCATCTGCAACTGGCTGTCACAGACCGTGCAATGGCCCGGCGTCGCAAACTCCACCAGGATCGGCTTGCCAGTGAGCAGCGCCTGGTCGAGCGAATACTGGTACATGCGCTCATCCGGATATCGATACGTGGTCAGTCGGCTGAAATCGCCACCGACATCTGCCAGGGTCTTGGTACGCAGACTCGGGGCCTTGGCACCGACATGCAAGGTACCCTCGAGAGATTCCGTACAGCCGCCCAGCAGCAACAACGATACGGCGAGGAACCCGGAAAAAAATCCACTAGGCCTCATAGCCACGCTTCCAGCCCGAACAGGTACGAAACAAATTAAATGCCCAGATACCGTTGGCGAGCAGCACGAAGCTGCCGAATATGCCGACGCTGGCGAGCAGCGGACGGATGATCACCTCAACCTGCTCCGGGGCCGAGTGCTGGCTTTCCATGCCCCCGAGTAATCCGGCCAACGAAAAAAACACGACCATGCCGATCAATCCGAAGTTATGTATCCAGAAGTGCCAGCGCACCAGCTTCAGGCTATAAATCGGCCGATGAACCAGGCGCGGCACGATGTAATAAACCGCCGCAAAAATCGCCATCTCCACCCAGCCCAGCAAATTGATGTGAGTGTGGGCGCGGACAATAAGGTCGCCATGCAGGCGATGATCGACAAAATAGCGAAACTCCGCTATGCCGCCCATCAATGCGCCCCACGAAAAACCGATCAAGCTATAGATAATACACGCGTATATAAAATACAACGTGTACTGACGGTATGCCGTTTCCTCTGCGTGCACCCATGGCTCGTTCATTCGTGCGCATCCTGCTGGGCTGGATCCGATGGCATCTTTTCCCGGATATCCTGATATTTCTCTTTCCAGTTGTCCGGTGCAAAATTGCCAATCATCGTATCAATAAACGGCGATCGGCCAGGCGGCGGCGCCTTGGCCACTGACGAACCCGGATCTGCCCGGAGCTCCGACAAAAATATCGAAATCAGGCGCAGATTCTCCTTCGGCAGATCGGCGACGTAGGCCGCTTCCTTGGGCCGCGTACCATGATCAATCGTGGGCGCACCGTAAATGTCTTCAGGATGGATCAGGAAGCTCTGGATCCATTCCAGGGTGCGCTTCGATCCGATGCCGTCAAGGGACAAGCCCATGCTGGTCCCGGAGCGCACCGCGCGGTGGCAGGTGTTGCACTGTGCCGTGCGATACAACTCTGAACCTTTTTTTCCTTCCGGGGAAAAATCGAAATGGGTACGCTGGACAAAAATCGGCTTGTCAGACCTGATTCTGATCGTTTCAAGCGCCGCATAACCTATCATGACGACCAGCAAAAAAAGGCCGAACATCATGAACAAAACCTTTTCACCTTTTTTAAGCGGCTGCTTGCCCATAGCTTTTCATCCATTCAACACAAACGTTGATTAATTGCGGCGAATACGGTGGGGGTGCGAGGATACTGCCTAACGCGCAATAGTGCGAATCGCTGTGGATACTAATACATGCGCACGAGTTCCAACACATCTAACGGACAAGGCGAACGTTTCCTGTCGTCTCTGGCTCTTTCAGGCGCCAGCCCCAACACGACCGGTTCATACTACCATAAGATCGGGCAACTTCGCCCCCACGCACCGGTCCACGCCAGCAAAGCAGGTCCGCCCCGTTTCGAAAAAATCACACGCCAACGCATGAGGCGACGAATTGGCCACTCTCGCCTGTCAGGGCTTAATGAATTGCCGCGAGAGAAAATCGTACTTGAGAGCGCCAGAAACGCATAAGGGCGGGAATTTCCCGCCCTTATGCGTCATGCAGACTAATAAAAAACCCTGCAACGTAGCAAAAAAAGATCAAGTCACCGTTTTAGTGCGCATGATCGTACGGTGTGCGGGTATTGCCGACGGTATACGGGCTCGCATTCGTCAGATACGCGGCCGCATTATGGATATCATCATCCGACAACTTACGGGCTACCGCCTGCATCTGCCCCTTGGGGTCATTTGCCCGGCTCCCGTCACGCCATTTCTTCAGCTGATTGACCAGGTATACATAGCGCTGCTGTCCGATCTGGGGATAAACCGGCGGAGCCCCTCTTCCCGCAAAGTCGTGACAGGATTTGCAAGCTGGCACACCCGCCCCCTTGCTGCCCAACTCTTTCGGGAAACCGTCGTTTCGCACGGGACTGCCGTACTCTACAAGGGCCTTGCCTTTATAGACCATGCCGACCTCGACGCTTCCGCCTTTTTTCAGCTCGTCCAGATCAGATCCCTTGAAACCACCTTTCCGGCTCGTCAGATACGTTGCGACATCGTCGCGATCCTCAGGCGTCAACCCCTTGGCGTTGGCGTTCATCACAAACATCGTCGTATCCTGCCGACGATCGGTCGCGAAATCTTCGAGCTGCTTCCGGAGGAACGAAAAACCCTGACCTGCAATAGCCGGGGTCCCCAGATCATCGTTACCGGACCCGTCTTCGCCGTGACAGCTGAGACAGGCGGGGACGTCCCCTTTACCCTGCTGAAAAATCTTCTCGCCGTTGGCCTTGTTGCCGTTGCCCTTGGGAAACATCCCCGAAGCGTGAGCCGACGTGGCAACCATGGTCACCGCGGAAAATAGTGAAATAACTGCTAAAACGTGTCGCATCGCCCCCCCCCTTTTTCGAATTCACAGAAAGGCCGCGTAACTCGCCTTTTCCGTTAAACCAAAACCCCGCCCGCAGCACAGCTGCTTCTCATGATTCGAAGCACCGTCTCTACCACGACCACGCTTAACCCGTGCCCTGTACCGTTTGCGACGTACGCCGCCTATCTTGCCGCAGGATCTTAAACTATCAGGAATTCATCTTTAAAAAGACCGCTGCCATGGTGAAGACCAGCGTAAACCACAACACGTACAGTATAACCACTTCTCCCGTATCTAACACCGCATACCTCCAGTTATCGGGCTATCTGTTGCCCGTCGTGACCGGTTACACCGATGTCAGGACCCAGAAGTCGGTAAGCCTACCCCTGAAGCCATTGACCATTCATAACCATGAATACCCCGTGAGAATAATATTTAACACATCGGTGACGTTCAACGCAAGTATCCGAACAGTGTGTCGATCCGGCACCACCTCGACGACGAGAACCGCCGTGGGAACCGTCCCGTGGACTGCCATCGCCGATACCCACAGATTGCCGAGAATCAAACCGGGGTATTTTCTGTTTTTAATCGATTTTTCAATCGCCGCGCGGTAGCAGCCGTCCTGAACATCACGCGCAATAAGCCGGCGTTACTATTTCCATCAACCGGCGACCGCTATTACCGCGAGACACCTGGCTGACAAGAATCATTGAATTCGGCCACGGCGATGGCGGCAGGCACCGCGCGCATTTAACCCATCGAGCCGAAACGACCGCACCGGACAACATGACGCCCGGCCAGCGCTTCGTTATAATTTGCGGCCGCTGTTACTTCGCGACCGCCGCAAGCCTGTGCCAGAGGCCGGCTGCGGATCCGAATCATACGCGCCGGATAATCCCTGCTGGCCTCTGCCACGTCGCTGGAACAAGCTTTTTACAGGTCACTGACACGATGAATATCACCGACACATCGTCACAATTGTTGAGCCGCTATTGGGGCTGGCTGGTACTGTTGGCATGGGGAACCGCGCTGCTCGGACTCGATGTCATCCGCACCGACAGTTTCGGCCTCGACGAGGGCGCCGCGCGCAGCCTGGTGTTGAGTTGGTCGGTCGCCGACCGGGTTCTCAACCCGCTTATACCGCTGGGTATTCCCGATATCCGGGCACTGCTGTTTATTCCAGTGGGGCTGTATTGGCCGGGCAGCATCGTCGCTGCCAAGGTATTTACACTACTCATCGCGTTTGGCGCCGGCACATTGCTTTACGCGTGGTGCAAACGTACTGTCGATGCCGAAACCGCCAGCGTCGCTACCGGACTGCTACTGGTTGCACCGTTGCTGATCGATCAGATTGATGCGCTGCACGCCGGCGTTTTCCTGCTGTGCGCTTTCGCACTGGGAGGCTGGATCGAAAAACGTCACCGGGAAGCAAACCTCCCGATGGGAGGATGGTTCTTCATTCAGCTGTTCTGGGCCGGCGCCACCATGACGCTGCATCCGGCGGGACTGGCCCTGACACTGGCGCTGGCCTGGTACTGGTACAGAAATCCGGCCGACGCGACGCAGCAGCGGCAGATGTTTATCGGCCTGCTGGTGGTAACGGCCCTGGTGCTGGGAATTCGCGGCGGCTGGCATTTCGTCGAGTGGCTCCAGGATCCATTTACGTCGCTGTCGCAGATATATAATTTCTACCCGCTGCAAGCCACCGAGAGCGGCTGGGTTGGCGGCGCCGGACTGGCACTGCTCGCGTTATCGATTATCTGGGCGGACCGACGCTTCCTCGTTACGGATTTCATCGGCACGGTGCTGCTGATCGGCATCATCACCGGGCTAGCGGTAGCCGACATGGCCTGGGCAACGCTGGTCGTGACGCTGGTCCTGTATCGCGGCACGGCATATCTGGTCCGCTGGAATCGGCGCTCCACCTTGCCGCCGGCGCTGTCAAAAGGCATCGCCTTTGCCGTCGGGCTGCTGCTCGCAACGAGTTTCATGCTGACGGACAAAACGCGCGCACTCGCGGTAGAAAACGCGCAGCTCAGCCCGACGGACCAGCTGATACGGATGCTGGCCGAGGAATCCGTCGATCCCGAAAAACCCTTTCGGGCAGCCAGCCAGTGGCCCGGACGCACGATGATCGTCACCAAGCGTGAAGTCTATCCATTGCCGCCGCCCGCCGCCGACGAGCAGCAACTCCTGGCAATGATTTCCCGCATGACCTACCTGGTGTTCGATCATCTCGACCCGAACAACCGCACGCTGGGCCAACAACTCGCATTGCTGGCGGGCATGACGCGCACGCTGACGATCCAGGACGGCGGCGTAATCGTGCAGGTCGTCAACGCCGACTCCCCGCCGCCGCCCGACCCGCCGGCAACCGGTAATGCGGAGCAATGACACCGCAGGCGCGCCGCTGCAAACACCACATCGTATTCATCAGGCAGGTGAGGATGGGGCAGCGTCAAACCTGGCACTGACAACAGTAATAGGTTGAGCGCTGCCCCATCCTCACCTGCCTGAGCACACTGCCGCAGCGATCGCACGGCATACCGGCGCGCTGGTAAACGCGCAACCGTTGCTGGAAGTAACCGGGACGACCTTCGGCGTTGAGAAAATCACGCAGCGTCGTGCCACCGGCGTCGATCGCGTCGCCCAACACCTGCTTGATCGCCGCCGCGAGCTGCAGGTAACGGGCAAGCGCGATCCGTCCGGCGGCGCGCGACGGATGAATCCCGGCGATAAACAGCGCCTCACTCGCATAGATATTGCCGACACCGACAACGATCCGGCTGTCCATGATGAACTGCTTAATCGCAACGCGCCGGTCACGCGACCGCTGAAAAAAATAGTCGCCGTCCAGGCTGGATGACAGCGGCTCGACGCCAAGATGTTGCAACAGCTTGTGGCGCTCTGGATCGCGCGTCGTCCATAGCACGGCGCCGAAGCGGCGCGGATCGCGTAACCGCAGGCAGCGGCCGCTGCCAAACAGAATGTCGAGGTGATCGTGTTTCTGCGGACGGTCGGTCGCGCTACCGACAAACAGGCTGCCCGACATGCCGAGATGGATGATGATCGTACCCGTGTCGCACGCCAACAGCAGATATTTGCCGCGCCGCGTGACGGCGTGCACCGTCTGGCCGGCAAGATGGCCCGTGAGGCGCGACGCCACCGGGTAACGCAGGCGCTTTTCGCGGACGATCACCTGCACAATCTGCTGGCCGGAGATATGCGGCGCGATGCCGCGGCAGGTCGTCTCAACCTCGGGCAGTTCGGGCATGGCGAACCGGGTGATGTCCGTGCGGCGTCACGCCAACAGCCTCGCCGACCGGGCTATTCGCCATGGGGCGGACCGCTGGTCAGCGTCGTCAGACGCGCGTATTGATTCTCGGTGAAGTGATACTGTATTCCCAGATCGGGCCGCACCAGCAGCCACTCGGATTCATGCCGCAGCAGGCCGAAGCGCCACGGCGACGTCTCGCCTTTCAACCGCACGGTCACCGACCGGTCAGTCGCTACACTGTCGGCAAGACTGATGCGGATCGCCTGTGCGTGACTCCATTCATCGACCAGCGCCACAACATCGTCCGACGAAATACCGGGCTGCTCCGGCGTCACTACCCAGCGACCGTCGGCGCCGCGCGCAATGGCGTGACCCGGCAACGCGAGCGATTCGATCCGGCTGTCGGGCGGCAACAACAGCCGCGAAACAAAGGTATGCGCGCCGCCGGTCAAGCGGTGGAATACGGCATCGTCGACCAGATAAATGGTCTTGCCGGCCATAACGTAGCGGTGCCCGCTGAGCGTTTCCGTATCACCGAACGCGATCTCGACATCATCGAAACGCACCGTCAGAGGCGGCGCGTCCAGCCGGAAGTCGCCCCGCTGGACACTGCCTGCGTCAAACTGCGCGTAACTCGTTGCCTTCGTCATACCGAGCAGGGTATCGACAAGAAACCGGTCCGCCGGCGCCTGCAGCGGCGCCATCATGCGCCACTCATCGCCGGCCTTGACCAGCGACACCGTGTCCTTGCCGGCGCGCAAAACGTCGATGCGCGCGATCGCTTTCGCGTCAAACAGATTCAGCTTCGCCGCCACCGTGGGCGGCGGCTGCCCCGGCCGGTACCAGGCAATCAGGGCCAGTCCGGCCAGCAACACCAACAGGCCGAGATTCAGTAGTGTGCGCTGGTTCATCTGCCGGTCACCTGAAGGAAAATCGCGCTAACGCTTGCGCCGCCGCCACCAGATCAGCAGCCCGCTGCCGAGTAATGCGACCGGCAATACCAGCAGAAAGCCGCCGCCGATCACCAGTCTCGCCATATCAGACAGGTCCAGCGTCAGATCTTCCGCGGTCCGCGCCGGAATGGCAATAAACGAGTCGTCACTGGTCAGCCAGTTGACGAGCTTCATGCCGAAATCGAGATTGCCGCCGTTACCCAGGTGCGTGTTGGCGAGAAAGTCACCGTCGCCGATCACGACGACACGCTGGTTCCGTAATTTTTCCGGCTGTTCGGCGCTTGCCCCGGCATCATCGTTCGCTTTGTCGGAATCACCGGCCGCACTATCGCGACGCGTCAAGGCGACGCCGATCGTCACCGGCCCACGGGTATCGGCACCGTCGTCGAAACGGATCGTGCCAGCGACCAGCCCGGACTCCACCCAGGTGTTGTCGGCGGTACGCAGCAAGGGCTGCGCATTCCATGTAGTGCTCGCAAGCGTCTCGATGCCGGCGCTGCCGGGGAACAGCGTAATGACATTGAAATCCCGCGTCACCGGATGGTCCGGATACCGTGAGATCACGCTGAACGTCGGGTTGGCGATGCCGAACAGCCTGCCGGTCGGATCAACCACCGTGCCCGGATAAAAGCGCAGGCCGAGATACGCCGCCACCGCATCAAGACCATCGCCGGCACCCGGCTCGGCGAGCCACAGCAGATTGCCGCCGCGGCGCAGGTAATCCACCACCACCTCGACCTCGCCGGGGAACAGCCTGATCTGCGGATCGGCGATGACCAGCACCGTCGTGTTAGCGGGGATCTGCGGGTTCTCGGCCAGATTCAGGCCCTTGAGATGGATGCCCTTGGCCTTGAGCTCCTGACCCCACACGCCCAGATCGTGGTTCGCCTGCCCGAGCAAATCGCGTTCGCCGTGGCCGGTGAGCGCGACGACCCAGCGCTCGCCGCCGCGCGACAGGCGTTGTAGCGCGTTGGTGAAGGTCTCCTCCGCGAGCTCGGTCAGTTTCTCGGTGCGTTCGCGGTACCCGACGAGGACCTCGCCCTCCATCGTCACGCCCTGTTCGCGCACGCGTTGCGGCTCGAGATCGGGATTAACGAAGTCCAGCACAATGTCCTGCTTGTAGCGTTGATACTTCGCGACCAGCTCGCGAATGCCTTTGCGCAGCGCCGGTGTCTCGCGGACGAACGCCGTCAGCGTCACCGGGCCGTCGATCTTGCCGAGCAACAAACGGCTGCTGTCGGACAGCGTATTGCGGCTGGCCGCGGTCCAGTCCGCCTGGTAATGGTAAACCGTGCTCAGCCACGCCAGCACCCCGGCCACCGCCAGCAGCAACAGCATGAACAGCGCGTTCTGCAGACGTATTCTACGGCGTGATTTGCGCGTAACTTCCATGCGTCACTTCCAGTGGATCAATGAATGGCGAATCAGTGCTGCAACCGGTCCGCATCGAGGCGCCGGATGCTGAGTATCAGGAACAGACCGATGAACAACAGGTAATACACCACGTCGCTAGTATCGAACACACCCTTCAACAGCGATTCGTAATGCCGCAGCACGGACAGATACGGGAACAGCCCGCTCAGCCGGCCGTCGGCGGCCGTGCCGCTCCAGTCCAGGATCCACAACAGCAACAGCAGGCCGAAGGTTGCGACCGCGGCAACCACCGGCTGCACCGTCAGCGTTGAAACATATAAGCCGGCTGCGGCGAAACTGCCGAGCAACAGCAGCAAACCGAGCAGCCCGGCGGCGCACAGCGAGAAATCGAGATTGCCGCCGCTCTGCAACGACAACGGCATCAGCGCGATCATGCCGAGCATGACCAGCAGAAACCCCATGACCCCGCAATACTTGCCGACGACGATCTCGGTCATCGACACCGGCGCGCTGAACAACAGGCTGAGGGTCTGGCTGCGCCGCTCCTCGCTGATCAGACGCATCGTCAACAGCGGTACGACGAGCAATAACACGATTGCCGCATTGGCCAGCAGCGGCACCGCCACAATTTCCGTCAACCCCGGCGCGCCCGGCACACTGACCAGCCGCGCCTGCACCGACAAAAACACCTCTATCTGGCTGAGGAACATATAGGCGAGAATAAACTGCACCACGGCGAGCACCGACCACGCCAGCGGCGACAGGAACAGACTGCGCATTTCGCGGCCGGCGATTGTGAAAATCATGCAGCGGCCTCCGCGACATGCGGCTCGTCGCAGGTGATATCGACGAAGACCTGCTCGAGCGAGATGCGCTCCGGCGTCAGCTCGAACAAGCCCCAGCCGTGCTGCACCGCTTTCTCGACCAGCTGTTCGGCGGGATTATGCTCCGGCAGGTAATGCAGCCGGACGCGGTTGGCATCCAGCATTTCGACGGCGCGCACACCGGCAATCGCCAGCAGCTCGGCCTTGCCGGGCATGACGCGCATAGCCGCCAGCAGACTCGACGCCTGCATGCGCAACAACAACCCTTCAATGGTATCGTTCAACACCAGCTCGCCCTTGCTGATGATCTGCACGCGATCGCAGATCGCCTGCACCTCCGGCAGAATGTGCGTCGACAGGATCACACTGTGATCGCCGCCCAGTTCACGTATCAACGCGCGGATCTCGCGGATCTGGATCGGATCGAGACCGACCGTCGGCTCGTCGAGTATCACCACCGGTGGTGAATGGATGATCGCCTGCGCAATACCGACGCGCTGCTGGTAGCCCTTGGAGAGATTGCCGATCAGACGGCGGCCGACGTCGGTCAGGCCGCAACGCTCCTTGGCGGTGTTTAGCGCCGGGCGGCGCCGGGCGGCGGGGATACGGTTGATCCGCGCGCAATAAGTCAGATATTCGTCGACGGTAAAGTCGCGGTACAATGGCGGGTGTTCCGGCAGAAACCCGAGCTTCGCCTTGGCGGCCTTGGGCTCGTCCAGTATGTCGTGGCCGTCGATCCAGACCTGTCCGGCACTCGGCGCCAGGTTGCCGCTGATGATCTGCATCGTGGTCGACTTGCCCGCGCCGTTCGGCCCGAGAAAACCGAGCACTTCGCCGCGGCTGACGCTGAAACTCACGTCATGCACGGCGCGCGTGTCGCCGTAATAGCGCGACAGATGTTCTACCTTGACCAGTGTATCGCCGTTCATGGCGGTCATTATTCAGACTCGTTGACGGAATTCAACCTGTTTCTGCTTGCCAGCGTCATTCCCGCACCCCGGGACAGCGGCCGGAACAACGGCAGTGATCCTGGCCTCCCGCACACTGCGCGACCTATCAAAGACCGCCGCCATATGGAATAGTTCATGCGCCGGGACTGACACCCCCCGGCCGGCGAGCCGAGTGGCAGGGGTTCGTCGACGCTGGTCGCACCGGACCGACGGCGTCGCTCGCACCGGCGGTGGCTAGCGCAGCGGCAGGCGCGCGCGCGGCTGTTCGTGCTGATCGACGACGACGATCTCGCGATAACCGGCATGCGGTAACGCGAGCAACAGACAGGGGCTGGTCACGACCTGCGTCACCACGTCGTCGTCGCCGGGTTCCTGCCAGTCGACGGACAACTGAGCGATCCCGTCGCGCACTGCAAGCGAATTCTCGACCAGCCCGAGACGGTATCCGCCCGTTGGCCGCCGTCCCATCTCCACCAGCAGCACGCCGGACCGCCCGAAATCGACCACCGGCAGCACTTCGGGCGAACTGTCGAAAGGCCCGCCGATCAGCATGGCGCCGCCGGCCTTGTGTTTGTTGATGTACTGGATCAGACGTTCGAGCTGCGCCGGCGTTGTCAGCCAGTCGAGCGCCGCGGACGTCAGTTGCCGGCCGCATTGACCGGACTCCAGCAGCACCGTGACGTCATGCGAGCGGCTGCACGACGCCAGCAGCAACACGCACAACACCACACCGGTCCGGATTATGAAATGCGCCATCGCGTGGCTATCCTACAGCAAAAACAGCGTCGCCAGCCCGAGAAAGGCAATGAAGCCGACCACATCGGTGATGGTCGTCAATATCACACCGCCGCCCAGCGCCGGGTCGGCGCCGAACCGGCGCAGCAACAGCGGGATCACCGCACCGGCGAACGCGGCGAACACCAGATTGATGACGATCGCGACACCGAGGATTGCGCCGATCTGATAGTCCCTGAACCAGAGGATGGTCACGCCGGCGACAACGAATGCCCACAACACGCCATTGAGCAGACCTACCGCAACCTCCTTGGCCATCAGCCGCCGCGCGTTGGCGCTGCCGACACGGCCCAGCGCGATACCGCGGATGACGATGGTGAGCGTCTGACTGCCGGCGATACCGCCCATGCTCGCCACTATCGGCATCAATACCGCCAGCACCACGATCTTGTCGATAGTCGTTGCAAACAGACCGATGACCCACGAGGCGAGCAACGCCGTCAGCAGGTTGATGCCCAGCCAGCCGGCTCGGTTACGTGACGTCACCATGACGGGCGCGAACATGTCGTCGTGTTCATCGAGACCCGCCAGGCCGAGCAACGAATGGTCGGCGCTGTCGCGGATGACATCAACGACGTCGTCGATCGTGATACGCCCGACCAGCTTGCCGGCGTCGTTGACGACCGGCGCGGACACCAGATCGCGCTGTTCGAACAGCTTGGCAACCTCGCTGGCCGGTTTGTTCGCGTCGATCGCCGGCTCATCGCTGATCATCGCTTCGGTCACCGACAATGTCGGCGGCTTCGTCAGCAGCGTGGTGATCGGCAGCAGCCCGAGGTAGTGATCATCGCGATCCACCACGATCAGCTGGTCGGTCGCGTCCGGCAGTTCGCCTCGCCAGCGCAGATAGCGCAACACGACATCCAGCGTCACATTGGGCCGCACCGTGATCGTGTCGACATTCATCAGGCCGCCGGCCGTGTCCTCCGGATAGGAGAGCACCGCCTCCAGCCGCTGCCGGTCCTGCGCATCCAGCGACAGCAACACTTCGTTGATCGCGGCGTCGGGCAGATCGGGCAGAAGGTCGGCGAGATCATCGGTATCCAGCGCGCCGGCGGCAGCGACCAGCTCGGCGATCTCCATGCCGCGGATAAGACTGGCGCGCACATCGTCGTTGACGTGCGCCAGCACGTCGCCCTCGACCTCCGGATCGACCATCTCCCAAACGACCTGCCGCTCGTCATGCGACAGCGATTCGAGCAGTTGCGCGATCTCCGCCGGATGCATCTGCTCGAGCATGGCGCGCACGGCTTCCAGCGCGCCGTCGTGCAGCGCGGCGATACAGCTGCCGAGCCGATCCTGGTTTTTCTCCGATTCGTCGGGCGCGGCCATCGCGGTCATCCGGGGTGGGTTTGTCTGGCAGCAGTATATGTAACGGTCATGCGATTGAAAACGCCCGCCGCACAAATAGCAGCGTGCCGGGCAAGCGCTGGCTAGCGCAGGCCGGTCAGCTGTTCCGTCAGGCGGACGATCTCGTCGTGGCTGCGGCTCGCGACGATCTTGCCGGCCACCGCGGACAAGCGGCCGACATCGGCGTCACGGATGACGCGCCTGGCTTCGAGTATCAACGAAGGATGCATGCTGAACTCGCGCAGCCCCAGTCCCAGCAGCAACGGAATGTAGTCCGTCTCGCCGGCCATCTCGCCGCACATCGATACCGGAATACCCTTGCGTTCGCCGGCGGCGATGGTCATCTGTATCAGCCGCAACACCGCTGGGTGCAACGGTTCGTACAGATAACTTACTTCCTCCTCGAGACGGTCCACCGCGAGGGTGTACTGGATCAGGTCGTTGGTACCCAGCGACAGGAAATCGAGCTGATCCGCGAACAGATCTGCCGCCAAAGCGGCGGCGGGCACCTCGATCATGCCGCCGACCGGCATCGCCGCGTCAAACGCCTCGCCCCGCCTGACCAGCGTCAGCCGCGCTTCCGCGATCATCTGCAGGACCTGGGACAGCTCATGAATACTGGTCAGCATCGGCAACATCATGCGCACCGGCCCGTGCGCCGACACGCGCAGTATCGCGTAGAGCTGCGGAAAAAAAAGTTTCGGGTCGCGCAGACACAAACGGATTGCACGCAGTCCCAGCGCCGGATTGGTCGCGACGGCACCGCCGATACGCCCGCCATCGACCTGTTTGTCGGCGCCCAGATCGACGGTGCGGATCGTCAGCGGCGCGCCGTCGAGCGCCTGCAGCACTTCCAGATAGGTACGATACTGCTCTTCTTCGGTCGGCAGGTCAGCGCGATTCATGTATAGCAGCTCGGTGCGGTACAGGCCGATACCGTCCGCGGAATACTGTTTCATTGCGAGCACATCGTCGGGCGTCTCGACGTTCGCCATCAGGCGAATCTCGTGCCCATCGCGGGTCACGGTCGGTTGCGTCCTGAGCCTGCCCAGACGCGCGCGCGCCCGTTGCTCGGCCCGTTGCCGCTCACGGACGTGCTCGAGCACGCGGCTGTCGGCATCGGCCAGAATCACGCCGTGCTCGGCATCGACGATCACCAGCTCGCCCTGCCGGATGTAGCGGCGCACGTGATGCGCCGCGACGATGGCCGGGATGCCCAGGCTGCGCGCGAGTATCGCCGAGTGCGAATTCACCCCGCCATGCTCGGTAACGAATGCCGCGATACCCTGATGCTTCATCAGGATCGTATCCGCCGGCGTCAGGTCGTCGGCGATCACGATACAGCCGCCGAGCTCGACATCGTCGTGGTCGGTGGAGCGGCCCGGTTGCCGGAGCAGGATCGCGAGCACGCGGTTGACGACGTGGTTGACATCGTCCTTGCGGGTGCTGAGGTAGGCGTCATCCATTTCGTCGAAGACGCTGACCAGTTCATCGCATTGCACCTTGAGCGCCCACTCCGCGTTGCACCGCCGGCGCCGGATAATATCGACCGGCGCCCGCGACAGCGCGCCGTCGTCCAGCATCAGCAGATGGGTATCGATGAACGCCGCGATATCGGCCGGCGTGGATGCCGGTATACGGCTGCGGATCGTCTGCAACTGTTGCCGTGCGGTAGTGAGCGCCTGCTCGAACCTGGCAACCTCGTCTTCAACGCGCTCCGCAATAATCGAATACTCGGTCACCTCAAGATGACTGGCGCGCTGTACGTAGGCACTGCCGGCGACAATACCGCGCGAAACGCCAATGCCAGTCAGGGCGAACGTCATGACAACAACGCCGTCAAATTACGCGCCGGCGTGCGCCGGCACCGGTGACAGGCCTGGCTGGCGACGCACCGCGTCATTCTCCCTCACCAAACCGGTCGTTTATCAAACCTTCCAGTGCGGCCACCGCCTGCGCCTCATCGGCACCGTCGGCGACGATATCCAGGCTGCTGCCCCGACTCGCCGCGAGCATCATGACGCCCATGATGCTCTTGCCGTTAACGCACTGATGGTCCCGTACCAGTTCAATCTCGGCGGCAAACCCCGACGCGGTCTGCACAAGCTTCGCCGCCGCACGCGCATGCAGCCCGAGCTTGTTGCTGATGGTGATGCGGCGGCGAATCACGATTTGAGGAGCTCGCTGCGATGACACTGAAATACGCCGTCGCTGCCGCCGCTGACGGCCTTGGTGGCCAGCTGGGCAAGGCTCAGGCGCGGATAATTCATGACGCGCACCAGCATCGGCAGATTGACACCGGTCACCACCACCACGTCAGCGGCTTCGCCGAGACGGCAGGCGATATTGCTTGGCGTCGAGCCATACATGTCGGTCAACACCAGCACTCCCCCGTCTTCGCCCAGGGCGGCAATGCGCCGGCGCGCGGCGGCGGCGATCACCTCCGGATCGCTGTCGTGGAACACGGCAATCGCCTCCGCCGGCAGCGGCTGCGCGCCGAGCACACCGGCCGCGGCATCCAGCAGCGCCGCGCCGACCCGTCCGTGGGTAATCAGCAGCAATCCGACCGTCACGGCAGCTCCCGGTGACGCGCCAACACGTTTTCGTAGCGTTGCCGAAAATGGTCCGCAAGGCGCTCGACCATATATACCGAGCGGTGCTGTCCGCCGGTGCAGCCGATGGCAACCGTGAGATAACTGCGATTCTCCGCCTCGAACGCCGGCAACCACTTGTCGAGGAAGCCGCGTATCTGTTCGTACATCTCCAGCGCCGGCGTCTGCTCATCAAGGAACGCCTTGACCTGCGGATCGGCGCCGGTCAGCGCCCGCAACTGCGGCACCCAGTGCGGATTCGGCAAACAGCGCAGATCGAACACAAAGTCCGCATCCGCCGGGATGCCGTGCTTGTAACCAAAAGACAGGAACGACAACGAGATCGGCGACGAACTTTCCCTGACAACGCGCTCGCGGATCAGATCGCGCAGCTCGTGCACGTTGGTGAAACTGGTGTCGATATGCAGATCGGCACAGGCCCGGATCGGCTGCAGTAGCGCCCGCTCCTGCTGCATCGCCTCCACCAGCGCAACCTTTTTGGTGCTCAACGGGTGTTTGCGGCGTGTTTCGCTGAAGCGCATCAGCAGCGTATTCTCGTCGGCCTCAAGGAAAATGATTTCGGTGGCCAGACCCAGCTTGCGGATGTCCTCGAGAAACCTCGGAAACTCGCGCAGTTCTTCAGGAATGTTCCGCGCATCAATACCCACGGCAACCTTGTCATAAACGCGGTGCTTGCGCGTGTCATTGATCTGCACGGCGAATGCCGGCAGTAATGCGGCCGGCAGGTTATCGACGCAGTAATACTCGAGATCTTCCAGCACCTGCAGGGCAATGGTCTTGCCCGAACCGGACAACCCGCTGACGATCAACAGTTTCATTGTTCTCCCTGCTGCATATACTGCCGTTGTTTCGTGATGAAGTCTTCCGGTGCGTTATAGCCGCGCAGCGACAGCACGTGATTGCGCACCGCCGCCTCGACCAGCACGGCGAGATTGCGTCCCGGTGCTACCGGCAGCGTGATCTCGGGTACCGCGATATCGAGCAGATGACGCGTCGTGCGGCTGCCGCGCAGACGGTCCATATCATGCAGCGTATCGCCGGCCAGTTGCTTCAGGCAAATGATCAGTCGCAAATTCTTCGCGCGTTTGATCGCGCTGTCGCCAAACATCGCGCGGATATTCAGCACGCCTAGCCCGCGCACTTCGAGAAAATCGCGCAACGCCGCCGGACAGGTGCCGCGCAGCACTCCGGCGTCGACGCGGTGAAACTCGGTGACATCGTCCGCGATCAGCCGGTGGCCGCGACTGATCAGTTCCAGCGCCAGTTCGCTTTTGCCGATACCGCTCGCACCGGTGATCAGCACGCCGGCACCCAGAACTTCGAGAAACACGCCGTGCAGCGTGGTCTTGACCGACAGGAAGTCGGTCAAATAATGATGCAAATGACGCACGACCTGGTCACTGGACAGTGACGATGAAAAAAGCGGCGTGGCGGTTTTTTCGGCGTGGCCGGTCAGTTCGTCGGTCGTGTGCGCGCCCTGCGCAACGATGACGGCAACGCCTTGGGGAGAAAACAGCTGCCTGATCGCGTCGCGGCGCGAGTTCCCGCTGAGTCCCTGCAGGTTATCCAGTTCGGGCGGGCCGATAACCTGCACTTGATTCGGATGCGCCAGATCCAGTTGCCCCACCAGCGCTGACTTCTCGATCGGCGTGTGATCGAGGTCGACGCTATCCAGCTGCAGCGCGCGATCCGCGCCGTTGCGGCCGGCCAGCCACGCCAGCCCGAGCACCTCGCCGCGCGCCTCGAACAGTCCGGCTGCTGTCAAAGGCCCGGCCATCGGCCGCTAGGTAGCAGCGGACCGGCGCGGTCGCGCCGGCTGCCAGCCGGTCAACAGACGATAGAGGTCGTCCTGGCTGCGCGCTTCGCGCAAACGACGTCGCAAATCCTCGTCGCCGAACATTTCGGCCAGTTGCGACAACAATTGCAGATGCTGTTCGGTCGATTCCGAGGGAACCAGCAACGCCATCACCAGGTCGACCGGCTGGCTGTCGACGGCGTCGAAGTCGACGCCCTGTGCGAGGCTCATGAACGCGCAGACCGCGGTATCGAGCGTCGGCAAACGACCGTGCGGGATCGCGATACCGTGACCGATGCCGGTGCTGCCGAGCCGCTCGCGGGCGATCAGGCTGTCGAACACCTCGGTCGCCAGCAGGCCGGAATGCTGCGACGCGATCATCTCCCCGATGCTTTCCAGCGCCCGCTTCTTGCTGTTTACCTGCAAACGGCAGCCGATACGCTCCGGCGAAATACTATCTGCTAATTGTGTCATGGCGGTTCTCTAGGTTTACTGCGGCGACTCAATGCGGGCGGCGGCACGCCAGCCAGCTTGTTCGACAGGAATCCCTACCTGCGGTGATCCGCGTGCTTTTCCTTGTGCTTCTTGACCTGACGGCCCAGCTTGTCGACCAGCGCGTCGATCGCCGCGTACATATTCTCCGCCTCGGCATCGGCGAACAGATCTGCGCCACTGACGTGCAGCGTCGCTTCGGCCTTCTGCCGCAATTTTTCGACGGTCAGTATGACATGCAGGTTACCGATGTTGTCGAAGTGCCGATCGATGCGCTCCAGCTTGCTGGTCACGTAATCGCGCAACGCGGAGGTGATTTCGATGTGATGGCCGGTCAGATTGATTTGCATTGATGAACTCTCCTGCTTCTATCAAGTTAAACGCTTGCGTTCATTGGAAGGCGGTATCGACATCGCCTCCCGGTATTTGGCCACGGTGCGGCGCGCCACGTTGATCCCCTGTTCGGAAAGAATCGTCGCGAGCTTGCTGTCGCTGAGCGGCTTGGAGGCATGCTCCGCGGCGACCAGTTTTCTGATCAATGCGCGTATCGCGGTCGCCGAGCAGACGCCGCCGGCGGCGGTAGAAACATGGCTGGAAAAAAAGTACTTGAGCTCGAACACACCGCGCGGCGTGTGCATGTATTTCTTGGTCGTGACTCGCGAGATGGTCGACTCATGCATAGCCACGGTCCCGGCAACATCGTGCAGCACCAGCGGCTTCATCGCTTCCTCGCCGTGCTCGAGAAACCCGCGCTGCCGCTCGACGATGCACGTCGCCACCTTCAGCAGCGTCTCGTGCCGGCTCTGCAGGCTCTTGATGAACCAGCGCGCCTCTTTCATCTGGTTTTTCAGATACTGATTGTCGCTGCTGTTCTCGGCGCGCCGGATCATGCCGGCATACTGGCGGTTGATACGCAGTTTGGGGATGGCTTCGTGATTTAGTTCCACCTGCCACTTGCCTTTAACCTTTTTCACGACGACGTCCGGCACGACATACTCGGTATGCGTGGTGGACACCGCGTTACCGGGCCGCGGATTCAAGGTACGCACCACGGAGATCACCTGCTGCAGGTCGTCCTTCGACAGCTTCAGCCGCCGCATCAACTGATTGAAATCGCAGTTACCGAGCAGGTCGAGATGGTCGGACACCAGCTGCCGCGCCTCGTCTCGCCATGGCAGCGCCGGATCGAACTGTTGCAGTTGCAGCAACAGGCACTCGCGCAGGTCGCGCGCGGCGACGCCCGGCGGATCGAAATTCTGGATACGGTGCATCACCGCCTCGATTTCGTCGACCTCGATATCCAGGTTGTTCTTGATGCCCTCAAACAGCTCGTCGACGGACACGTCCAGGTAACCGTCGTCATTGATGGAATCGATGATGGCGGAGGCGATCGCGCGATCTTTGTCGGAAAACGGCGTGAGTTCCATCTGCCACATCAAACGATCGTAGAGGCTCTCCGCCGCACCGCTTTGGCTTTCGAACTGCCGCTCGGACTGCTGCCCCGGCGCTGTCGCCGGCGCCGCGATGTCGTATACGTCTTCCCAGACGCTGTCGACCGGCAGATCGTCCGGGATATCCTGCCCCTGCATGTCCAGCACGCCATCACGCGGTTCCGTCTCGGTGGCCGGCGTGATGCGCTCGGCAAGATCGGCGGCGATCTCGGCGGTAATCTTGTCGACCGGCTCGACCGACAGGTCGCCGGCTTCATCGCCGCCGTTTTCCCAGTCCCCATCGAGCCTGCCGCTGTCGGCATCACTATTGTCGTCAGCGATTTCCAGCAGCGGATTGGACTCGATGGCTTCCTGAACCTCGGCCGCCAGGTCGACGGTCGACAGCTGCAGCAGGCGTATCGCCTGTTGCAGTTGTGGTGTCATGGTCAGATGCTGACCAAGACGCAGTTGCAGGGTTTGTTTCATTCCAGCCACGCCATCATCTTGCGGCTCTTTGCTTGTGGGCTGGTTCCGAGTTTACCGCAAATTTCATGCCACTGCAGTCCTGTTATAGCCGGAAGTCCTTGCCAAGATAGACGTCGCGGACACGTTCGTTTTGCAGGATAGCGGCAGGCATCCCCTCGGCGATGACCTTACCTTCGCTGACTATATAGGCACGTTCACAGATACCGAGCGTTTCCCGAACGTTATGGTCGGTGATCAGCACGCCGATGTCCCTGCTGCGTAAATGCGCAATAATCCCCTGAATATCAAGTACCGAGATCGGATCCACGCCGGCGAAAGGTTCATCCAGCAACATAAAATGCGGATTGGTCGCCAGCGCCCGGGCAATTTCCAGCCGGCGCCGTTCGCCACCGGACAGGCTCATGCCGAGGCTGTCGCGCAGATGGGTGATATGCAGCTCGCCAAGCAGCTCGTCGAGCCGCTGTTCCCGCTGCGGCCGATCGAAGCCGGGCACCACTTCCAGTATCGCCATGATGTTGTCGGCCACCGTCAGCTTGCGGAACACCGACGCCTCCTGCGGCAGGTAACTGATACCCATGCGGGCGCGGGCATGCATCGGGTATTTGGTGATGTCGTGCCCGTTCACGGCTATCGTGCCGCGGTCGCACTGTATCAGGCCGACGATCATGTAAAAGCAGGTCGTCTTGCCGGCGCCGTTGGGCCCGAGCAGGCCGACCACCTCGCCGCTTTTGACCTCCAGCGACACGCCGTCGACCACGTTACGCGAACGATAGCGCTTCGCCACATCTGTCGCACTCAGGACGTTCACGGCGACGGCGCTTTCCCGGCCGACGGCGCTGCCACACCACCCCTGGCGGCGCCACCGTTCTGCGGCTGGATGATGACCTTGACGCGCTGATCGCCGGACGCCGCGGCATTGGCCCGGACGATATCCCGCGCGGAATCGTATTCGATACGGTTGCCGGAGAACTCGTTCTTGCCGCGCCACAGATGCGCATCGCCGGTCAGCACCACGCGATTGTCATCCGGATAAATCGCAATCGTCGCGGCCGTGGCGCGCACCTCGCCGTCGTCTCCCTCGAGCAACTGCCGGAAGCTCGCCGGTTTGCCGAGGCTGACCACCTCCTTGAGCTCGCGCCGCGGACTGCGCACGGTGACCGTTTCGGCAATGATCTCGATACTGCCCTGCGTCACGCGCACGTTGCCATGATAGGTACTGATGCCCTGCTTGTCGTCGATAGCCAGACTGTCGGCCTCGATCGCCACCGGCTGTTCGCGGTCGCGATCGAGCGCCCAAAGTTCGGCCGGCACGACCAGGCAACAGACGAGTGCCGCCAGACGGAAAACCTGCGAAGTTCTACTGCAATACATAGGTACCCCTGACCTGCTGTAACAATTCAAAATGGCCATCCCGCAGGTTCGCCGTCATGCCGATCGCTTCGGTCACGCCTTGTTGATGATGAATCGTGACCGGCTGCGCGGTTTCGGCGTACTCATCGTTCAATCGCACGGTGACGTCGCGCGTCTGCAGTTCGAGACCCGCATTGTTCGGGCCGTCGTCGCGCGCGATGCGGACATTGCCCTGCAACCGCAATATCTCGTCCGGCATCGACAAGCGCCCGGCCGTGGCGGTCACCAGCCAGGGTGTTTCGCCGCGGCGGAACACCGTCATATGTGGCCGGTCGATCTCGGCGGTATCGTCGTCGGCGTAGTGCTGCAGCGACTCGGCCACCAGCCGGTGCCCGGGCTGGCCGTCGGCGTCCATCGCCGTCAAGGTAAAATTCTTCAGATAATAATCCACGACGCGCGGCCCGCCGCCTGCCGCCTGCGGAGGCGTGGTCTCCACCTTGCTGGCCAGCCACCAGCTCAATGCCGCGATCACGGCCGCCGCCAGTGCGGCCAGCAGGCGGCGGTCAACTAACAACGACATCGATCTTGTTCTCCGCGTGGCGGCATGCGGTCAACCGCCGAGGTACTTGTCGAACTGCGCCTGCAGCGTGCCTTGCGCGGTCATGATCATTTCGCAAACGTCGCGCGCCGCGCCCCGACCACCGGCGCTCGGCGTGCTCCAGTGCGCATGCTGTTGCACCAGCCGGTGCGCGTCGCCGGTCGCGACCGCGAGGCCGCACTGCAACATCACCGACAGATCGACGACGTCGTCGCCGACATAGGCCGCCTGCTCACTGCGCAGCGTGTGCTTCTTTAACAACTTCTCGAACGCCGGCCGCTTGTCGTGCTGCCCCTGATAGACGTCGGTAATCCCCAGACCGGTCATGCGATACATCACCGTCGGCGAACTGCGCCCGGTAATGATCGCAATGCCGACACCCGTGGCCATCAGCATCTTCATGCCGTGGCCGTCGCGTGAGTTGAACGCCTTGTATTCGAGTCCGTCGTCACCATACAACAGGCTGCCGTCAGTCAACACGCCGTCGACATCGAACACCACCATTTTGATGCGCGCGGCCCGTTTGCGAACTTCCTCTGGTATCGTCTGCATGAAACCCCGCCGTTCTATAATCAGACCACGCCGGCGCGCAGCAGGTCGTGCATGTTGAACGCGCCAACCAGATTGCCGTCGCCGTCTGTCACCGGCAGCGCATTGATCCGGTGCTGCTCCATCAGTTGCAAGGCCTCGGCTGCCAGCATGTCCGGGCGTGCAGTCTTGCAGTTGCGCGTCATCACGTCGTCGATTTTCGTGTTATGCACGTCCACCGCGCGGTCGAATATGCGACGCAGATCGCCATCGGTGAAGACGCCAGCCAGACGGCCCCGGGCATCGACTACCGTGGTCATGCCCAGGCCCTTCTTGCTCATCTCTACCAGCGCGGCTGTCAAAGGCGCCTGCTCGTGCACTCTGGGTATCTCGTCACCGCGGTGCATGACATCCTCGATCAACAGCAGCAGGCGCCGGCCCAGCCGCCCGCCGGGATGCGAGCGCGCAAAATCCTCCGCGGTAAAGCCGCGCACATCGAGCAGCGCCACGGCAATCGCATCACCCATCGCCAGCAGCGCCGTCGTGCTCGACGTCGGCGCGAGCCCCAGCGGACAGGCCTCCTGCTCGACGCTGACATCGATATTGACGTTCGCGGCACGCGCCAGCGTCGACTGCGGATTGCCGGTCAACGAAATCAACGGCACGTTCAGCCGCTTGATCAGCGGCAGTATCGTCAGTATTTCCTCGGTCTCGCCAGAATTCGACAAGGCCAGCACGACATCGCCGGGCGTGATCATGCCGAGATCGCCGTGACTCGCCTCGCCCGGATGAACAAAAAATGCCGGACTGCCGGTACTGGCCAGCGTCGCCGCGATCTTGCCGCCGATATGCCCCGACTTGCCCATGCCCAGCACAACGATGCGGCCGGCGCACTGCAACATGAACTCGCACGCCTGCACGAAGCGCGCGTCGATGCGCGACGCCAGTGCCTTGACCGCCGCCGCCTCGGTTTCGATCACCGCCAGACCGAGGCGCTGCAGGTTGGCGTCATTCATGCGCAATGCCTAGCCGCAGCTCTTGGGAGCGAAAGCGTTCTTGATCCGGCCGAACAGCCCGGCCGATTTCTCGGGATACCCCAGCACCGCAAGCTTCGCCTTCAGCGCATCGCGCGACAGGGTTGCGCCGGTCACCGTGACGGCGCCACTGGCGATCTCGACCTCGACGCCGGCGATGCCCGGCAGTTCGCCGAGGCCTTTCTTGATCTTGCTGGCGCAACCGCCGCAGGTCACGTTCATCACATCGATCTTTTCGGTCTGCATACTGACTCCTTGTGTGTCCACATTACGGACTATAGTAAAGAAATACCATGTAACCGGTGAATACCGCCACCAGTACTGCACCCTCGATCCGGCTTATCCGGCCGCCGCCGGCGCTGCCATAACCGGCCGCCATCACGAAAAACGCGACTGTCAGGCCGATCATCACGGGGAAATCGCGCACCAGGATTTCCGGCGCGAACACACCAGGGGCGATCAACCCCGGCATCGCCATCACGCCCAGCAGGTTAAACATGTTGGAGCCGATGACGTTGCCGACGGCGATATCGTGCTCGTTTTTCAGTGCGCTCATGAGCGACGCGGCCAGCTCCGGTAGGCTGGTGCCGATGGCAACGATGCTGAGACCGATAACCTCGTCGCCGACCCCCAGCATGGAGGCGATGTTGACCGCCCCCCACACCAGGATCTTCGAACTGCCGAGCAATACCGCCAGGCCGAGCAATAACCAGAAAAAGGCCGCTGTGGTCTTCATCGTCCGCGGTATCTCGGCAGCGAACTCGCCGCCCATCGGGTCGGCGCGGGTCTTGATGCCGAGCTGCACAATCCGGACGATCAGCAGCAGCATGCCGACGCCGAGCGCCGTTCCGTCGAGCCGGCTTAGCTCGCCATCCAGCATCAGCGCCAGCGTGGCCAGCATAATGACCAGCAACAATGGCAATTCGCGGCGCAGCACGTCGGAGTGGACAGCGAGCGGCGCGACCAGTGCCGTCACGCCCATTACCAGCGCGATATTGGTGATGTTCGAGCCGATCGCGTTACCGATCGCCAGGCCCGGATTGCCTTCCCACGCGGCTATTGCCGAGACCATCATCTCCGGTGCCGATGTGCCGATACCGACGATGGTCAGGCCGATGATCAGTGGCGCCACGCCGACATTGCGCGCCATCGCCGCCGCGCCGGTGACGAAACGATCGGCGCCAAGCACCAGCAAAAAAAAGCCGCCGACAATAGCCGCGATAGAGGTCAACATAGTGGTTCGATTGTATTACACCGACGCGTGGTTCAGTGGCCAGACGCCTGAAAATGCAGAAAGATGCCGGCGAACACCGCCATGCCGAAATAATTGTTGTTGAGGAACGCCGCAAAACATTGGTCGGGCTGCCGGTGCCGGATCAGATACTGCTGGTACAGCGCCAGCACGGCGGCGACGCCCAGCCCCAGATTATAGAAATAACTCAGCTCGAGACGATGCCCGATCAGCAACAGGATCAGCAACACCGTCGCCTGCAACAGTCCGATCACCAGCCGATCGGCCTCGCCGAACAGGATCACCGTCGACTTGACGCCGATGCGCCGGTCGTCGTCGCGATCGACCATCGCATACATCGTATCGTAGGCCACCGTCCACAGCACCGTCGCAAGCATCAGCAGCCAGGCCACCTGCGGCACCGCGCCGCCCTGCGCGGCGAACGCCATCGGCACGGCCCAGCCGAACGCGATACCGAGCACGACCTGCGGCAGATGGGTGATGCGTTTCATGAACGGATAGACGACGGCAATGCCAACCGCGGCCAGCGACAGCAGTATCGTCAGCCGGTTCATCAACAGCACCAGCAGGAACGCGAGCCCGGCCAGCAATATAAAAAGCACTGCGGCTTCGCGCGTCGACACCTTGCCGGACGCGAGCGGCCGGTTCAGCGTGCGTCCCACATGGATATCGATGTGCCGATCCGCGTAGTCGTTGACCACGCAACCGGCCGAGCGCATCAGCACCACGCCGGCGGTAAACACCAGCAGCACCAGCGCATCCGGCGCGCCTTCCGCGGCGATCCAGAGCGCCGACCAGGTCGGCCACAGCAGCAGGAAAATACCGATCGGCCGGTCGAGGCGGGTCAGCGCGACATACGAACGGACGCGTTCGCGCATGGATATCCGGCGGGTTCCGGTATTACTCATCGCCGTGCCCGCGCCGGATCGCCCATCGTTATGCGGATCGCGGCGTCAGCGCCAGAATATCCGGCAGAAATATCTCGCTGACCAGCAGCGGCTTGCCGGCCACCGAAAACAGTGTGCGCCGCCCCCAGATTTCATCCGGCTTGTGCTTGAGATCGCGCACTGCCGCATCGAATAACCCCTGCCCCGGCCAAAGGCGCGTGAATTCTATCCGCTGACGCGTCACGTCGCGCCCGGAAAACAGCCAGGCCCCGAGCGGCTTGCTGCCCAGCGCCGCGAGACGCTTTTCCTTGCCGGTCAGCGTAAACGCCGGCACGATGGTACGCGCGAACACCTTCGGCTGCCCGGCGCACAACAGATACACCTGACGCACCAGCGCATAGCGATCATCGCGGATGCCAAGCACAAAGCGCTCGTCGCGCAGCGGCCGTGCCCAGCACTGACTGTCGACACGCACGCGAAAACCCTGCCCGCAGCAACCGATCAGCCGCCGCGTCAGCGACGTCGGGTCCAGCAACCAGTCGAACACGCGCGCATCGACCGGCCATGACGCCAGATCGCTGGCCGCAACCCACGACGGTTCGGCGCGGTAACTGCCTATGTCCAGTTTCAACGCAAGAAACCCCGGAATATTCGTTCGCTTCCGGCGGCGCACCGCGCCCGCCCGGAAGCCGTGTTAATCGTGCCGTAGATTACTGGATTCCCACGGCGTTTACACCCGCAAGGGGGCGGGAATGACATGTACCAATGTAGCCCGGAGGCAGCACAGCGAAATCCGGGACTACGGGGAATTTGAACGTCGGCCATGTCGCGTGGCTGCCGCTTCACTGTATTCAGGATGCGTCTCTGAAAAACTTCCTCTCCCACAGCGAGAGGGTTGGGGTGAGGGGATCAAACAACATCCACTATTTAATACCCCCTCATCCTCGCCCACTTCCAAAACGATTACCCTGCGGGCAGAAGAAATAAAGGACTTCGAACGGGTGACGCCGTGAATAATCCGTCATTCCGGGCCCCTGCTTTCGCAGGGGCAGGCTGCGCGTAGCGGACGAGCCCACGGATGGACGAGGTAGAGTTCTGCCGGGAGCAAGGACCGAGACCATGTCGGGAACAAATGGTCGAGGCCCGGAATCCAGCGCCCCCTGTTCCGCTAGCGGCTGGATTCCGGCTTTTGCCGGAATGACATCAAAGGCATTCATCAGATCTTCCCTGGAGCTACACTACCGCGCAGTGTATCTTGCCGCCGACCCAGCGTTGCACAATCGGCTCGATCAAATCCGGCTGGCGTGCATTGATGCGGTCGCCGGTCTGCCGGACCAGCGCGAACATGTCCTGATCGCGGATCAGATCGGCAATGCGAAACTCCAGTGTGCCGGTCTGGCGCGCACCAAGCACCTCGCCGGGCCCGCGCAGCCGCATGTCCTCGGCGGCGATTGCAAAGCCGTCGTTCGATTCGCGCAGTATCGCCAGCCGCGCCCGCGCCGTCTGCGACAGCTTGCCGCCGTACAGCAATACGCAATGACTCGCCTGTGCGCCGCGCCCGACCCGGCCGCGCAGCTGATGCAGCTGCGCCAACCCCAGCCGTTCCGAATTCTCGATGACCATCAGCGTGGCGTTCGGCACGTCGACACCGACCTCGATCACCGTGGTCGCGACCAGCAATTGTATCTCGCCCTGCTTGAACGCGCGCATCACCGCCTCCTTGTCGGTGCTGCTCATGCGCCCGTGCACCAGCCCGACCCGGATGTCCGGCAGCGCGGCGGCGATCTCTTCGGCGGTGCGCGTCGCATCCTGGCATTGCAACACCTCGGATTCGTCGATCAATGTGCAGACCCAGTACACCTGAGGGCCAGCGGCACAGATCGTGCGCACCCGCTCATGGATCTCGGCGCGCCTCGCGTCCGGTACCACCACCGTCGCCACCGGCGTGCGGCCGGGCGGCAGCTCGTCGATAATACTGACATCGAGATCGGCATAGATCGTCATCGCCAGCGTGCGCGGTATCGGTGTCGCGGTCATGATCAGCTGATGCGGCAAGCGGCCGCCGGCGCCGCCCTTGTTACGCAGCGCAAGGCGTTGATGCACGCCGAAGCGATGCTGCTCATCGATAATCACAAAGCCGATGTTGCCGAACACCACGTCGTCCTGATACAGCGCATGCGTGCCGACGACGACCACGGCCTCGGTCGAGGCGAGACGCTGCATCGTCGCATGGCGTTCCTTCGCGGGCGTGCTGCCGGTCAACCACAGCACCGGCACATTCAGCGGTACGAACCAGTCACGCAGACTTTGGACATGCTGCTCGGCCAGCAGCTCGGTCGGCGCCATCAACGCGACCTGGTAACCGGCGGCAATTACCTGTGCGATCGCCGCCGCTGCAATGACGGTCTTGCCGCAGCCGACATCGCCCTGCAACAGGCGCTGCATCGGCTGCTCGCCGGTCAGATCGTGTGCAATTTCGCCCAGCGCGCGGCCTTGCGCGCCGGTCAGCGTAAACGGCAGTTGCCGCAGGAACGCCTGTACGAGTTTTCCATCGGATAGACACGACGGCGCGGCCAGCGCCTGATAATGCGCGCGCGCCTGACGCAGACTCAGGTAATGCGCGAGCAGCTCGTCGAACACCAGCCGCCGTTGCGCCGGATGGCGGCCGCTGTTGAGTAAGGCAACCGACACATCGGCCGGCGGCGTGTGCAGATAGCGGACGGCATCGAGCAGCGACGGGAACTGACGCAGCATGTCGCCGCGCCAGACAGCGCGGTCATCGGCGTCGCGCCCGCTGATCTCGATACCGTGGTCGCGCGGATCATCGCCGTATCGGTCGTTTCCGGACCCTCCGGGTATAAACTCGCGGGAATCCAGGGGCGCAGAAGGGTCGAGCCCATGGCGCGGCGAGGCACAGTCCTGACGAGCGCTACGACTGCGGGTTGCGTCGGGAACGGCCGCCGAGGAATCCAGAGCCTCACCCGCCCCCACTGGATTGCGGCCCGCGTCCGGAATGACAGCCTCCCGGCCAGGCCCGCTATCTATATATATGGGCTCGTCCGCCTGCCCCTGCGCCAGCGCCTGCCGGATCAGCGAGCGCAACAACGCCTGACTAATGCCCTCGATCGCCGGGTACACCGGCGTCAGCCGCGCATCGAGCGACGGCTGATCATCCATCCCGACATGCCGGTACTCCGGATGGATCATCTCCAGCACATGCTTGCCGGCGCGCACCATACCAAAACAGCGGATACGCGTACCCTGTTCCAAACCCGCCTGCTGTTGCGCCGAGAAGTGAAAGAAACGCAGCGTCAACGCGCCGGTGTCGTCCTCGATCACCACCTCCAGCCGCCGGCGTCGGCCAAACCGTATCGCGCAACTGACCACCGCGCCCTCGACCAGCGCCTCGGCACCCGGTTGCAGTTGCAGCAACGGCGTCACGCGCGTGCGATCCTGATACCGCGCGGGCAACAGAAACAACAGATCGTGACAATCCCGCACACCGCGCTGCACCAGCTTGCCCGCGATCCGTGGCCCGACACCTTTAAGCGCGGTCAGCGGTTGATCCGCGGTCACGTGCGCGCGCATCGCGCGGTCGGATGTGCTGGCAGAACGATGTTGTACGGCGGACTCAGTCATTTGTCGCGCGGGCTTATGCCCCTCTCCCATCCGGGAGAGGGGCAGGGGTGAGGGAATAAATAACAGAAAACCTTGCCGGCATCAGTTGCCGCCCAGATGCATCACCGCATCCACCTCCACCGCCGCGCCCTTCGGCAACGACGCCACCCCTATCGCCGCGCGCGCCGGATACGGCTCGGTGAAGTAACGCGCCATCACTTCATTCACCAACGGGAAATGCGCAAGATCGGTCAGGAACACATTCAGCTTCACGACATCCGCCAGATCGCCACCCGCCGCGCGCGCCACCGCGCGCAGGTTATCGAACACCCGCACGATCTGCGCTTCCATAGTACCGCCCACCATCGCCATCGTCTTCGGATCAAGCGGAATCTGTCCGGACAAATACACGGTACCGCCCACCTTCATCGCCTGCGAATACGTGCCGATCGCCTGCGGCGCATCGGCCGTGCTGATAATCTGCTTCGTCATTCTATACTCCCTGAGTGCACCGTTCGTGAATCTACGGGGAGAATACTACATTTCCATGGACCGGCCTTGCAGCCGGCATGAATCATCACCCATCACGGCTACCGCATGGCGGCGCGTGATAGAGGACACTTTGGTGTGTTTCCCCGCGGTCCTCATAACGCTGGCTGGTGACATTCAACCGCTGTCACTCCATTATCACGGCAACAAGTTCCGGATTTATAAGGCCCCTGATTGTTTCCGTCATCAGGGTTCGCTATAACCTACGGTAAGCCGATTAGGTCAAACGTTACGTACACTGCAAGATCGACAAGAGCCATTATGAATATCCTATCAATCAGACTTATTTTAATTGCCTCTGTATTGATAGGCGCATGCAGCCATCAGCAGATGTATGACACTATACAAATCAATCAGAAAAACGAGTGCCTGAAGCTTCCTCAGGAGGCCGATGAGAAATGTATCGAAAGCGTGAATCGATCATACGGCCAGTATGAAGCGCAGCGGCAGGAAGCAATCAAAAAGTAACCGCAAGCAGATGCGATCGGTATCGACTATTTTGAGCAACTACAAAGTCAAGCGGGAGCGCCGCACGGGGCATCGACTCTCGATCGGTAATCCCGCGCCGCGTTCCGGCATTGGTACTGGATAAGCCGGGTCATGCGAAAACTACATATCGCTATAGGCACCGGCGACATTGATGCCTCCGTTGCGGATTATTCTGTTCGTCTGGGTCGCGGTCCCGAAGTGGTCGTGCCGGACGAATACGCGTTGTGGCGGACCGATACTGTGAATTTCTCGGTACGAAAAGTGCCCGCTCAGGAATCCGGGCAACTACGACACCTGGGGTGGGAAGATGCCGCATGCGACGGTTATAGCACTGAAAAAGACGTCAACGGTATTCTGTGGGAGTACTTCAGCGCAGAGCAGCAGGCGAGCGAAATCCGGGATATCTGGCCGGACGCAACGTAACAGCCGTCGCCCATTGAGCTCCTTAAAAGATGGCGGGACGATCTCCATGAACCCGATTTTCGCTCCAGCGTTTAACGCCAGTCCGTAACGAAGGAGGCACCGTGCTCGAACTCAGACCCGGCTGCGAACATTGCAACACGCCATTGCCGCCCGCCAGCCTTGACGCGCGCATCTGCTCCTATGAATGTACGTTCTGCGCACGCTGCGTGGAGACTGTACTCGGCAATGTCTGCCCGAACTGCGGCGGCGGGTTTGCGCCACGACCGGTCCGCCCGGCACGAAACTGGCGCGGCGATAACTATCTGGGCAAACACCCGGCGGGCACCACGATCAAACACCGGCCCGTCGACCCGGAGGCCCATGCGCGTTTCGCCGCCGCCATTCGCGCGATACCACCGCAACAGCGCTGACCGGAGCTATGAAAACGCCGGATCGCGTCAGCGCCACTGACCAACGAGGAGATCGCTGATGAAATATCTATGCCTCTGTTACTACGACACCGGCGCGTTCGCCGGTTTGACGGCGAACGCGCAGCAAGCAACCGGCGAAGCCTGCCAGCCGCACGACACTGCATTGAAGGCGACCGGCCAACTGTTTGCGCAGGGCTCGATGTCGTTGCCGGAGTCATGGGTCTATTTCGTGCTGAAAGACGGCAAGCCGGTTTTATCGAAAGGACCGTACCTCTCCGGTAACCGGCAGGCGCGGGCCTTTCTTCTGATCGAAGCGGCGCAACGCGTCGCGTCCCGACATGCCGCCGCCAATTTCGGTGAACACCTCGGTTTTGCTGTTGAGGTGCGTGCGTGCGAAATGTTCGAGACATTTGGCTAGCCGCGCCGAATCCCCGTCGTTCTGACAGTGCGCCAAGTTCAGGCGCCGGTCCGTATTGTTGTCACTTGCAGCGACCAATTACGACCGTGAAATTCATGGCGGCCCGCGAGCCGGTCGTTAGCTACACTATAGCCAGCGATGAGACGAAAAGAGATATTGCTGGTTTACGATAAGGAATGTCCGGCCTGCGACAACTATTGCCGGGTCGTTCGTATCAACGAGGGCGTGGGCAAGTTAACAATCATTAATGCGCGTGACGACAGCGCCGTGATGAAAGAAATTACCGCGCAAGAGATGGATATCGATCAGGGCATGGTGCTGAAAATGGGCGATGCGCTTTATTATGGCGCGGATGCCATTCATGCGCTGGCGTTGATCAGCCGCCGTTCAGGCGTGTTTAACCGCGTTAACTATTGGCTGTTTAAATCGAAGACCCGGGCGGGCCTGCTTTATCCTGTGCTGCGTGCCTGCCGCAATCTGCTGCTCAAGATACTCGGTAAAACCAGAATCAATAATCTGGGCATCCCGGGTAACACGAGGTTCTAGGCGCACCTGTAGCGGAGTATTGATCAGGCGAACCGTGACGGCTTCGGCCGGTTGCGACGGTTGGTGCCATGCCGCGCCGGCACCCGGCAATTTCTGACATTCTCGTTTGCACATATCCGCCCTATTGCCTTCCGCCATCACGCGGACGTAGAGTGCTGCTTTTCCAGACTCTGCCGGAACATCGGTGGTCCGTCTGGCGTAATCTGATTCGCTCCCTGCGCTGTGCGCGACAACCGTGAACGAATGCGCTACGTACGCAGATGCGTACGCGGATTTTATAAGCGCGGGGTATCCGGGTTACTGTTTTCGCCAGCCGTGTTAACACGAAAGGAATGTGCCATGCCGGATTCTGACAAGAGCAAAGCGGTCGATGACGACGCAACCTTGCGGCGCGCCGAAAGCGCGCTGGACGCGCAGATCGGCCTTTGCGTCGGCGCCGCCACCACGGCGGTCAGACATGCGCTGAACTGGCCTGACGCAAGTTCACTGGCGGGCATCGATCGGGCGATCGGCCTGCTGCAGGCGCTGCGTAGAGAGGCCCGGCGCCTGAAAGAACGCGGGCGCGCCGCGGCCGACGATCGCCTGATGGCCGTCATCAATGACCTCACGGCGGCGCGGGCGACGCTGGCCAAGACGCTTGGCGTGCTGGCGACCGCGAATCGCGCCGACGCTGCCGACCTTGCCAGGGCCCAGGCGGAACTGACCGGTCAGCGCAAGGATCTGATCGACGAACGCATCGATCAACACCGGAGCCAGGCCAACGGGATTAACAAGTTACTCTAGCAGGATGCTGAAAAAGTCCGTCCATGGCCTTTTTCAGCATCCTGCTAGGCCCGCGCGCCGCCGTGTACCGGATTGTTTTTTGTATGGACTCGGGCATTTTTGTTGCACGGAGCAAAGTGGCGCCCGGCGTGATAAGTAGTTTGACCTTTTGCCTGGCCGTTAATCCTCGTCAACCATTAAACATATAAGAGAACACAACCTATATGACTCACTATCCCTGCCCGCAATGTGGCGGCTCCAAGAAGTGCCATGCCGATGCCAACCCCGGCAACGGGAAATGCAGAACCTGTGCAGGCACCGGGATTCATCCTTATCCGGATGTCTGTGAAAAGTGCAAGGGCAGCACCAATTGCACGCTATGCCACGGCAGTGGCAAGTGTATTTATTGCTAAAGCAGGAAGAAAAAGACGGAGGTTAGAGTCGATTTTTTATCGGTTCGTTACCTGCCGATTGGACAGACATCCGGAAAATTCCGCCCCGAGCCCATTTCCGGGTGGGCTGAGCATCACGCAGCAACTGTTTTTAAACGGCGCCGTCCGTCGATTTCACCGGCCGCGCGAGCAGCCCCGCCACACATCCGCCCTATTGCGTTCCGCTGCCAGCCGGACGTAGAGTGCGCCTCTGTGGCCCGGGCCAACAAACGTGCGGATGACATCATGTTCAACGAGGCGCTGAAAGCGATCATCGATCTGCTCAAGCTGCGCAAGGACGCGAAGAAGACGGATCTGGAAATCGCCAAACTCGAGCGCGAACAGAAGTCCTCCGGCGCGCTGATACAACGGGCATCGTTTGACGACATTACGCGGTTCGATGCGGCGACACGCAAGCGCATGGAGCGCGCCCGCCATATCGACCAACAGGCCTCGCGCCTGCCGCCCGGCTCCCGGCTGCCGGAACCGCCGCGGGCACGTACCTCGTGGTGGCTGTGGCCCCTGCTGCTGGCAGGGCTGCTGTATGCGGTTTACGAATTTTTGATGTGAGCTGACCGGGTCGCGCATCGCATCGTCCCGCACTACGCTGTTCATCGCGTATGTGTCCCGGTCGCGCACCAATTTAAGGAGAGACATCATGGCCAGGGTTATCGTGCTTAGCGTTGCCGGCGGTATCGTGCTGTTCGTCTGGGGGTTCATGTCGTGGGCGGTACTGCCGTGGCATCACATGGCGGCAAATAAATTTACCGACGAGGCGGCGGTCGCGCAGGTGCTGAAGGAGAACGCGCCGCAGCGGGGCGTGTACTTCCTGCCGTTTTCCGAACAGGACCACGGCCCGGACAAGGTCGGCGCGTTTGCCAATGTATTGCCCGACGGCACCGCGATGAACATGGGCAGGCAAATGACAGTGGCACTGGTCACACAGATTGCATCGGTATTTCTGGTGCTCTCGTTGATGCGTATTGGCGGCACGCCGGGCTGCCGGGCGCGGGTCGGCTTTTTTGCGCTGACCGGGTTGATCATCGGCTTCGTCAGCCACGCGCCGTACTGGAACTGGTTCGGTTTTTCGACGCCTTATGTCGCCGTGATCGTTATGGATTACCTGATCGGCTGGACGCTGGCGGGACTTGCCGTCGCGTGTTTCATGCCGCGCGCCACACCGGCGGCGTAGCGCAAGGTTGCCCGGTGAAACTGGCGGTTAAAGTAGTGCCGGGCGCATCGCGCGACGGTATCGCCGGCTGGCTCGGCGATGCGCTCAAGGTGCGCGTAACCGCGCCGCCCGAGCAGGGCAAGGCGAATACGGCGGTAGAGGAGATCGTCGCGGACGTGCTGGGCATACCGGCCGGGCACGTGCGGATTGTTACCGGCAAGTCTGCCGCGCGGAAAGTGATCGAGATCGATGGCCTGAGCGAAGCGGAGGTGTATCGCCTGCTGCCGCGCCAGAAAGCGTAATCAGCTCTTGGTGCGGCTGATGCGCGCGACTGCGTCGACCGAGCGCAGCCGGCGGATAATATTGGCGAGGTGCTGGCGGTCGCGTACGGTCAGGGTAATATTCAGCACGCTGTAACGACCGTCGCGCTCCTCGATCGCGACGTTCTCGATATTCGCTTTCATATCGGCGATGGTCGCCGCCACTGTCGCGAGCACGCCACGCTGGTTGATCGCCTCGACACGGATATCCACCGGAAAATCGTGGTCGATATTCGGTTCCCACTGCACGTCGATACGCCGTTCCGAAGCGTTGCTGTAGGAGGCAACGTTCTTGCAGGAGTCGACGTGCACGACGATGCCGCGCCCGGCCGTCACCAGACCCAGAATCGAATCGCCGGGGATCGGCCGGCAGCACTTGGCATAGCTGACCACCATGCCCTCGGTACCCTTGATGGCCAGCGGCCGCCCGGGCAGGCGCTGCTCGCCGCCCAGCCAGCCGGGCGCGTAACGCGTCCAGACATTCTTGATGCCGCGCTGGCGGCGTGGCGTCCTCGGTGCCGACGGTACGCCCTCCGACAACCATCGCGCGACCAGCGGCGCGAGCCGGTTGCCGAGACCGATGTCGGCGTACAGGTCTTCAACATCGGTAACCTTATATTCGGCGATCAGTGCCTGCCGGCGTTCGTCGGGCAGATCCTTGAGCGACATCGAGTACGCCGCCAGCGCCGTATCCAGCATGCGTTTACCGAGTTCAACGGACTCGTCGCGCCGCAGGTTCTTGAGGAAGTGCCGGATGTGGCCGCGCGCCTTGCCGGTGACGACAAAATTGAGCCATACCGGATTCGGTTTCGCGCCGGGTGCGGTGATGATCTCCACGGTCTGGCCGTTCAACGGTATCGTGCTCAGCGGCGCCAGCCGCCGGTCGATCTTGGCGGCGACGCAGGAATTGCCTACATCGGTATGCACGGCGTAGGCGAAATCGACCGCGGTCGAACCGAGCGGCAGCTGCATGATCTTGCCTTTCGGCGTGAACACGTAGACCTCGTCCGGGAACAGATCGATCTTGACGTTCTCAAGAAACTCCAGCGAGTTTCCGGCCTTGCGCTGCATCTCGAGCAGTTCGCGCAGCCACTCGCGCACGCGCATCTGCGTGCCGCCGGAGCCGCCATCGCCTGACTTGTACAGCCAGTGCGCCGCCACCCCGATCTCGCCGACCTTGTTCATTTCCTCGGTGCGTATCTGCACCTCGATGGGCACGCCGTAGGGCCCGAACAATATGGTGTGCAGGGACTGGTAGCCGTTGGCCTTCGGAATCGCGATGTAGTCCTTGAACTTGCCCGGCACCGGTTTGTAGAGATTGTGGATCGCGCCAAGCACGCGATAACACGCGTCGACGCTGTCGACGATAATACGAAACGCGTAGACATCGAATACTTCCGAAAACGACAGATGTTTGGTCAGCATCTTCTGATAGATGCTGTAGAGATTTTTTTCGCGGCCGACGACCCGGCCGTTGAGCCCCTCCTGCAACAGGCGCTGGTTGATCGCATTTTCGATCTTCTGCACGACCTCCTTGCGATTACCGCGCGCCTTGCGCACCGATTCGGCGAGTATCCGGTAACGCATCGGGTACAGCGCTGCAAACCCGATCTCCTGCATCTCGGTACGAAAGCTGTTCATGCCGAGACGGTTGGCGATCGGCGCGTAGATCTCCAGCGTTTCGCGCGCGATGCGCCGGCGCTTCTTCGGCGGCAGCACGCCGAGCGTGCGCAGGTTATGCAGCCGGTCGGCAAGCTTGATGATGATGACGCGAATGTCGCGCACCATCGCCAGGATCATCTTGCGGAAGTTCTCTGCTTCGGCCGTCGCGCGGCTCTTGAATTTGATCTGCGTCAGCTTGGTAACGCCGTCGACCAGCTCGGCGACTTCCTCGCCAAAATCGTCGATCAGATGCTCCTTCGGGATCAGGGTATCTTCGATAACATCATGCAGCAGCGCCGCGGCGATGCTTTGATAATCGAGACGCATGTCGGCCAGGATTCTGGCGACCGCGAGCGGATGGTGGATATAGGGTTCGCCGGACATACGGCGCTGATCCATGTGGGCTTCAGCGCCGTAGAGATAGGCCTTGTAAACTACGTCTACCTGTTCCTTGTCGAGATATTTCTCGAGCAGGGAACACAGATCACCGATGAGCGTGTCCGGTTCACGCGCTGAAACCGGCAGGTCCGGGTGTGTGGTACTCAACGTTTACATCAAGCTGCGGGCGTTGACATTTCCTCCTGCAACTCTTCCTCCGATACGGTTGTGTGGGCGACATGCTCTCTGGCAGCCACCTCGTTGAGAATCTCCGGACCGATCTTGCCTTCTGCGATTTCACGCAGCGCGACGACCGTCGGCTTGTCGTTCTCCCACGGTATCAGCGGTTCGCGACCGGAGGCGAGCTGGCGTGCGCGCTTGGTTGCGACCAGCACCAGTTCAAAACGGTTCGCCACATTTTCGAGGCAATCTTCTACAGTGACACGTGCCATAATTTAAAAATCTCCCAACCTATTGTCCAGAAACCGAAAAAGTATACTACGAAGTACGCACGACGCGGCGGGACCCGCCCGCGGCATGGTGGTTATTCCACAATATCTGCCTGATCCGGCAGGAGTTTATTTCAGCAGATCATTCATCAGTGCGGCGAGTTCCGTCTCCCGGGCGGCGCGCTTGAGGCGGTGCGACCGGACAATCGCGCGCAGATCGTTCCGCGCCGTTTCGAAGCTGTCGTTGACGACCAGATAATCGAACTCGTTGTAATGCGACAACTCGGCGACCACATCGCGCATACGCCGCGCGATCACCTCGTCGCTGTCCTGGCCGCGACCTCTCAGGCGCTGCTCCAGCGCTGCACGCGACGGCGGCAGGATGAAGATGCCGACGCTGACCGGCATCGCCTGTTTGACCTGACGCGCGCCCTGCCAGTCAATCTCCAGTATGACGTCGCAGCCTTGCGACAAGCGCCGCACAACTTCGACGCGCGACGTTCCGTAACTGTGATCGAATACGCGCGCATGCTCGAGAAACACACCGGCACCGGCCATCTCGTCAAAACCTTGCTGATCGATGAAATGATAATCGGCGCCGTTCTGTTCGCCGGATCGCGGTGCACGCGTGGTGTGCGACACGGACACGGCGATGTCGCTCATTGAATCAATCAGCGCCGCGACCAGGCTGGTCTTGCCCGCACCGGATGGTGCGGCGATTACGTACAACGTACCTGTTTTCATCGTGAGATCCTCCCCGCCGTTATCTGCCCGCCCGCGGCGACACCCCGGCACAGCCGTCGTGCGCGCCCCCTGTTATTCGATATTCTGGATCTGCTCGCGCATCTGTTCCAGCTGCACCTTCATATCCACCGAGATGCGCGTGGTATGGGCGTCCACCGATTTCGAGCCAAGCGTGTTGGCCTCGCGGTTGAGCTCCTGCATCAGAAAGTCGAGCCGCCGTCCGACCGGCTCGTCCTGGTTCAACACGCGGCGTACTTCATCGAGGTGCGTGGCAAGACGCTCGAGCTCTTCCTCGATATCGATCTTCTGCGCGAAAAACACCATCTCCTGCGCCAGCCGCGTCGCGTCCAGCTCGGCCTTGACCTCGGCGAGCCGCGCCAGCAGGCGTTCGCGCCAGTGCGTCTTGATATCTGGCAGGCGCGTGCGGGCCTCGTCGACCAGTTGGGCCAGCGTCGCGCAACGCTGTTCGAGAAATTCCTGCAACCGCGCGCCTTCGCGCGCGCGCGTGGCGACCAGCTCCTTCAGTGCGTCTTCCAGAATGAAGACCGCTTCGGCCTGAATCTCTTCGAGGTTCGTGTCAACGCCTTCGATCACACCTGGCCAGCGCAGAATCTCCAGTGCGCTGACCGGCGCCGTCGACGGCACCTGTGCGGTCACCGCGCCGATGGCTTCGCTAAGGCGCGCGATCAGCTCGCGGTTCAGGTGGATCTGCGCGGTGGCGCCGGCGGCCGGCTGGAAGCGCAGCCGGCAGTCGACCTTGCCGCGCTTGACGTAGGCGCCGACCAGTTCGCGCAGCTGCGTTTCCTGCACGCGCAGTTCGTCGGGCACGCGCAGGCTGACGTCCAGATAGCGGTGATTGACCGTGCGCAGCTCCCAGCTCAACTGCCCCCAGGGTTTGTCGCGGCTTTGCCGCGCGAATGCCGTCATGCTGTGAATCATTCGTTGCCTTTCTTGCTCGTCATGAGTCTTCTAATACCGGTTTCCATCAAACGTTTTTAAGCCGTCATTCCCGCGTATGCGCGACTGCATGGATGCAGGAGGTAGGGCGGCGTCGGGAACAGGCGCCGAGGAATCCAGTCACGAGAACAACCGCTGGATTCCGGGTCTTCGCTGCGCTCCGCCCGGAATGACGGTCGCCATATCGGGTCAGGTCGCCTCGTGATCCCCGACAACCATTGTCGCGCCCGCCTTCGTCCGTGCGGGTATAATCGAGCTCTTTTCAATCGCACCCAAGGATACCTCATGCGCCCCAGTGGACGTTCCCCCGACGAGTTACGCGAGATCCGCCTGACCCGGAACTATATCAAACATGCCGAAGGTTCTGTATTGGTCGAATTCGGCGACACCAAGGTGATCTGTAACGCGTCGATCGAAAGCCGCCCGCCACCGTGGCTGAAGGGTACCGGCAAGGGCTGGGTGACGGCCGAGTACGGCATGTTGCCGCGCTCGACGGGGTCGCGCATGAATCGCGAGGCGGCGCGCGGCCGGCAGGGCGGCCGCACCATGGAAATCCAGCGGCTGATCGGCCGCTCGCTGCGCGCCGTCGTCAATCTCGAGGCGCTGAACGAGCACTCGATCACCATCGACTGTGACGTGATACAGGCCGACGGCGGCACGCGCACCGCCTCGATTACCGGCGGCTACGTCGCGCTGGCCGACGCCGTGCGCCACATGCTGTCGCGCAAGCTGATCAGCAAGAATCCGCTGCATGGCTACCTCGCGTCGGTGTCCGTCGGCATCCACAATGGCGTGCCGGTGCTCGACCTGGATTACGCCGAGGACTCCGAGGCCGAAACCGATATGAACGTCGTGATGAACGAGGCCGGCGCATTCGTCGAGGTCCAGGGTACCGCCGAAGGCCACGCGTTCCGCCGCGAAGAATTCGACGCAATGCTCGATCTGGCCGGACACGGCATCGGAAAACTGATCGCCAAGCAGAGAACGGCGCTCAACGATTGAACCGGACATCCGCCGCGTGAACACCGTCGTACTCGCCACCAGTAATCACGGCAAACTCGCCGAGCTCCGCGCGCTGCTCGCGCCGCTGGGTATCGAGGTCAGGACACAGGCGGAATTTGGCGTGCCGGAGGCCGCGGAAACCGGCCTGACGTTTGTCGAGAACGCGCTGATCAAGGCCCGCAATGCCGCGCGCCATTGCGGGCTGCCGGCAATAGCCGACGATTCGGGGCTGGAGGTCGATGCGCTGCACGGCGCGCCGGGTATCTATTCGTCGCGTTACGCCGGCCATGAGGCGACGGACCAGGACAACTGCCGCAAGCTGCTCGAAAACCTGCGCGACGTTGCCGAGCCCGAGCGCCATGCGCGCTTTCAATGCCTGATGGTGCTGCTCGAGTCAGCCACCGACCCGACCCCGATCATCAGTCAGGGCACCTGGGAAGGACGCATCCTGCTCGCACCGCGCGGCACCGGCGGTTTCGGCTATGACCCGCTTTTTTATGTACCCACGCATGACTGCGCCTCGGCCGAGCTGGCGCCCGCTGACAAGAACCGGCTCAGTCACCGCGGCCAGGCGTTGCGCGGACTGGTCGCCGCGATCGGCTGGTCGGTTGAGGGTGATTGGCTTGCGTAACATATTCCCGCATCCCATCCCTTCTCCCGAAGGGAGAAGCGCTTGTTGCCCTCTCCCTCAGGGGGAGGGCCCAAGGGTAATGCAGTCTCATCACGAACCGCACATCGTCACGTGTTCCGGCAACCCCCCTTAAGTAGCCGTCGCGATGTTCGAATTCACTGCCCTGCCGCCGCTCGCGCTGTACATACACCTGCCCTGGTGCGTGCGCAAATGTCCCTACTGCGATTTCAACTCACACGAAGCGAAACACGAATTGCCGGAACGCGCCTATGTCGACGCGCTGTTGCGTGATCTGGAAGAATCGCTGCCGCGCGTCTGGGGACGGACGATATACAGCGTGTTCATCGGCGGCGGTACGCCCAGCCTGTTTTCGCCGGAGGCCATCGACACGCTGCTAACCGGCGTGCGGGCACGCCTGCCGGTCAGCGCCGGCGCGGAGATTACGCTGGAAGCAAACCCGGGCACCGTCGACGAGCAACGCTTCACCGGATTTCGCGAGGCGGGAGTCAACCGTTTGTCCGTGGGCATACAGAGTTTTTCGTCGCCGCTGTTAGAGCGCATCGGCCGTATCCACGATGGCGCGCAGTCGCGGCGCGCGGTCGAGGCCGCGCTGCGCGCCGGCTTCGATAATTTCAATCTCGATCTGATGTTCGGCCTGCCCGGTCAGTCCGTTGAAGAGGCGCTTGCCGATATCGCGACGGCGATCGGCCTGCAACCGCGGCATATTTCGCTCTATCAGCTGACGCTCGAACCCAACACGGCGTTTGCGCATACGCCGCCGGTATTGCCCGATGACGACGCCTGCTGGGAGATGCAGACACGCGGGATAGCGCTGCTGGCCCAACACGGTTACGCACGTTACGAGGTCTCCGCCTATGCCAGGGCCGGTAGTACCAGCCGGCACAACCTGAACTACTGGACGTTCGGCGACTATCTCGGTATCGGCGCCGGTGCGCATGGCAAGATCACCGATGCGCATACGCAGACCATTACGCGCGTGTGGAAACGGCGGCATCCGCGTGAGTATCTGGACCAGCCCGGCCCGGCGGGCGAAAAGGTGCTGACGCCGGACGATGCGGCACTCGAATTCATGATGAATGCGCTGCGCCTGACCGGCGGCTTCACCACCGAACTGTTTACCGAACGCACCGGCCTGCCGCCCGATTGGATCGGCGCGGCGCTGGAGGCGGCGAAAATCCGCGGCATGATCGAATGGGATGGCTATAATATACGGCCGACGGCGTTCGGTATGAATTTTCTGAACGATCTGGTGCAGTTGTTTCTGATACCGGATCACGGGAGCACAACACAACGCGAGGGTATCCGGTAATGTCAGTCGTCGTCATACAGGGCCCCGGCCTGAACCCGCAACGCGCGGTATCCGTCGCGCACGATCTGAACGGCGAGCTGCAGGCCTGCAGCGGTTACTGGCGCGTGGTCACGTCGCAACCGGTTTCCGCGCAACAGGTGGCCGCGTTGCGCGCGGCGGCAGCATTCGACATCAACCTGCTGCCCGATGGTTTTGTTGTCGGCGACGTACGCTTGCTCGTCACCGATATGGACTCGACGTTCATCAATATTGAGTGTGTCGACGAGATCGCCGACTTCGCCGGCCTGAAATCCCAGGTGGGGGCGATTACCGCGGCGGCGATGCGTGGCGAAGTCAACTTCGAGCAATCGCTGACGCAGCGCGTGAATCTGCTCGCCGGCCTGAGCGAGGATACGCTCGACCAGGTCTATACCGAACGCCTGCAGCTGAACCCGGGCGGCAAGGAGATGCTCATCGGCCTGCACCGCCAGCACATCAAGATCGCGCTGGTGTCCGGTGGCTTTACGTTTTTCACCGAGCAGCTGAAACAGCGTCACCTGCTGGACTTCACCCTGGCGAACGTACTCGACATTACCGACGGCAAACTGACCGGCCGCGTCGTCGGCAGTATCGTCGGCGCCGACACCAAGGCGGCGTTTCTGGAAGAAACCTGCCGGACGCTCGGCATCAACACCCGCCAGGCCGTCGCGATCGGCGATGGCGCAAACGATCTGCCGATGATGGCGAAGGCCGGATTGAGCATTGCCTATCACGCGAAACCGAAGGTCCAGGCGCAGGCACATGCCGTACTGAATCATTGCGGACTGGAAGGCGTGCTCGGCCTGCTCAATATTCCTGTGGCGGCGAAATAACTATTCTGTTGTAGCACGGGCGCAACCCGGGGATTCACGCCTTTGTCCCGGATTCCGCCGTGCTTCATCCGGGCTACTATTGAGAATGACCAAATGACGTGACAACACATGGCGATCGTCATTCCGGGCCCCCGCCTTCGCAGGGGCAGGCTGCGCGTAGCGGACGAGTCCATGGATGGACGAGGTAGAGTCCTGCCGGGAGCAAGGACCGAGACCATGTCGGGAACGTATGGTCGAGACCCGGAATCCAGTGCTTTTAAAGCAGTGCATTACTGGATTCCTCGGCGGCTGTTCCCGCCGCCGCCCTACCTCCTGCCTCCATGCAGTCGCGCTCTCGCGGGAATGACAAGGCGGAGTTACCGAATATCAACCACGTTTTGAAAATAGCATACGATACCCACTATCGTCGTTCGAGTATTAAATCCCGAACCTGGTGACCAAGCCGCTGGCCGCGCTGCTCGAACTTGGTCAGCGGCCGATACGCCGGCCGCTCGGAAAACCCACCGTCACCCGCACGATTCACCAATGCCGGTTCAGCCGTCACTACCGCAAGCATATGCTGCGCGTACTCCTGCCAGTCGGTCGCCAGATGCAGCAATCCGCCGGGTCTCAGCTTGCGCGCAAACAACGCGACTGAATCCGGCTGGATAATGCGGCGTTTGTGATGGCGTTTCTTCGGCCACGGGTCCGGGAAGAACACGTGTATCGCGTCCAGCGACGCGTCGGCCAGCGCGTTGCGCAATACCTCCATCGCATCGCCGGCGATGACGCGCACGTTATGCATGTCGGCGGCATCCAGTTGCCGCAACACGCTGCCTATGCCCGGCCGGTAGACCTCGATGCCCAGATAGTTGGGATCGGGATGGCAGCGCGCCATCTCGATAAGCGTGTCGCCCATACCGAAACCGATTTCGACGATGCACGGTGCCGGGCGATCGAAAATGACAGCGAGTTCCAGCGGACCGGCGACGTCAACGCCATAGCGCGGCCAGTACTGCTCGAGCGCGCGCCGTTGCGCCTCCGTCATGCGCCCTTCGCGGCGCACGAAGCTGCGGACCGTTCGTCTGGGTGTTGCGTCGTTCATTAGTGATGCGAATATAGTGCCGTGAGGAGTAAACCGCCTCGTTAAAAAACCGCTTTCGGAATACCGCAGGGAATTTCTTGCTAGCGCGTCATTCCGGGCACAGACCCGGAATCCAGTTGCTGAAAATTACCAGAGGACTGGATTCCCCGGCGGCTGTTCCAGACGCCGCTCTCGGTCCTTGCTCCCGGCAGGACTCTACCTCGCCCGTCCCTGGGCTCGTATTTCCTGCATCCATGCAGTCGCGCATGCGCGGGAATGACGACACGTGACCTGATCAGGGCCCCAATCGGGAGAATCAGAAAAACGTGCCGTCCAGCGGCGATGACGCGTTGGCGTACAGCTTGCGCGGCATGCGGCCGGCGAGATATGCCTCGCGACCGGCCTCAATGGCCTTTTTCATCGCCGACGCCATCAGCACCGGATTTTTCGCCGCCGCGATCGCGGTGTTCATCAGCACGCCGTCACAGCCGAGTTCCATCGCAATCGCCGCGTCCGAGGCGGTACCGACGCCGGCATCGACCAGGATCGGTACCCTGGCGTTTTCCAGAATGATGCGGATGTTATACGGATTGCGGATACCGAGACCGGAACCGATAGGCGCCGCGAGCGGCATCACCGCGACACAACCCATCTCCTCGAAACGGCGCGCGGCCACCGGGTCGTCGCTGGTGTAGACCATCACGTCGAAGCCCTCGTTGATCAGTATCTGCGCGGCCTTCAGCGTCTCCGGCACATCCGGGTACAGCGTCTTTTCGTCACCGAGTACTTCGAGTTTCACCAGAGTGTGGCCGTCCAGAAGTTCGCGCGCGAGACGGCAGGTGCGTATCGCATCCTCGGCGGTATAGCAGCCTGCGGTGTTCGGCAGGATGGTGTAACGATCCGGCGGCAGGGCATCGAGCAGATTCGGCTCGCCCGGCTGCTGGCCGATGTTCGACCGGCGTATCGCAACGGTCACGATCTGGGCGCCGCTGGCCTCGGTCGCCAGGCGGGTCTCTTCCAGATCACGGTATTTTCCGCTGCCGACCAGCAGGCGCGAGGTATAACGCCGGCCGGCGATGACCAGCGCATCGTCGGAGGCGTTCACGATTTTCGGTTTGATGGCACTCGGCATTGTGGTTCCCTGGACAACACGTGTAACGCCGAAAACTCGGGAGCCTATGAATATATCAGAGACCCCGACGCGGCGGGCCGGTCAATCGGCACCACCACCTATGGCCTGGACGATCTCCAGCCGGTCGCCGTCGCGGAGGCGGTACCCGGCGTGACGATCGCGTGGCAGGATCTCAAGATTCAGCTCAACCGCCACGCGTTTTCCGCCGAACCCCAGTTCATCGAGCAACCCGACGAGATTCAGACCGTCGGCGGCGCGGCGTTTTTCGCCATTGACGATAATTTCCATAATGGAGTCCGGTCGTTAGCTACCGGATCCACCGCGAGAACAGGCCGGAAAATGGTCGCGAGGCCAATAACGTGCGCCGCAACCGGACCACCTTCAAGGATTGACCGTCCCGTGACCACCGGTCACAATGTGCCGCGTTATGCACCCTGCGGGTGTAGTTCAATGGTAGAACTTCAGCTTCCCAAGCTGATAGCGTGGGTTCGATTCCCATCACCCGCTCCACTATCCGCCTGCGAATGGTACCACGGCCCCGCCGCAGCCGAAGCGTTGGCCTGAATACCTGTTGCCAGCGAGCGTACTCACAGAACGCCGAACAAACGCAGCATCAGCAGGATCGTCGCGATACCGCATACAATCATGATTAACAATATAAAAATCGCGAACGCTCCGCGCATGGCCAGGCCTCTGCCTCGTCGTATCGCGAGGACCGGTTCAGGGTTTTTCGGAGCGCGTATTGTCTACCAGCGCGTCGACCAGATGCAACGGCGCATGACATCCCGGGCAGGGTTGCCAAATCGGCAGCGTGTCGCCGGCCTCCAACTCCATGGTGAACTCGCCGTCATGCACCGGGCAGAAGCCGGTGGCCTTTTCGGCGGCCTCCCGCATCTTCAACCGCCGGTAGGCAACCACCGGTCCGGCAATCAAAAACGCCGGGATCAGGATCAAGTGCGCAACGACAATCGGTATCGACAGCGCGGCAAGCAACCAGAACCCGAGCCATGCCAGTGCCGCGCGCCTGGTCCGCTCCTTCTGGCTGTAGACGCGGGTATGCAGCCGTCCGTCGCGGGCCGGATAGTCGCCACTGTTAACGCGGATTTTATGTTCGGCTGAGGTCGGCATAGGGTTTGGCCGTGGCTGCACCGGCGGCGGCACGCCGCCGCTGGCGAACATGCGCGGTTACGTCAGCACTCAGGATACACACCGCATGATCCATTCGGCAACCTCGCGACCTGTAAGCGACGGGGCCATCGTGTTAGATTATAGGCAATTCTGCAACATGCGTTCTTCTACCGAAGACGCGCGGCACCTTCCCTGATAACGGGCGACCCGCTACGGAGAGCTTACTTGAACAAGATTCTGAAAATTTCCTTACTGACGGTCGGCGGATTTCTGGCCCTCTTCCTGATCGCTGTTGTGATATTCATCGCCACGTTTGATCCGGACAAATACAAGGGAGAAATCAGCGTGCTGGTCAAGGAGTCCACCGGCCGTGATCTCGCCATACGCGGCAGTATCGATCTGTCGTTTTTTCCGTGGCTCGGCGTCTCGGTCGGCGAGATGGCACTGGGCAACGCCGCAGGTTTCGGTCCCGCTCCCTTCGCAAAACTCGACGTCGCTGAGATCCGCGTCGAGGTACTGCCGCTGTTTCGCGGCAAGGTCAGCACGGACACGGTCACGCTGCGCGGCCTGGCAGTGGAGCTGATCACCGACAAGAGCGGCAAGACCAACTGGGAAGATCTTGCCGGCGGCAAACCCGCCGCCAATACCGCGGCCGCGAAACCCGCCAAAGAAACCGCCGGCAGTACCGCGCCGGCGATGGCGGCACTGGCCATCGGCGGCGTGCGCATCACGGACGCACGGCTGGTCTGGGACGACCGCAAGAACAATCAGCATTACACGGTAGACAAGTTTTCGTTCGAGACCGGCGCGCTTGCGCCCGGCAAACCGTTCGATCTACGCATGGCGCTGGATGTGGCCAGCAAACCGGAAACCATCGCCGGCAATCTGACGATGAAGGCCCGGGTCGGCATCGACGAGACGATGCAGCGGTTCACTATAGGTGGCCTGCAATTCAGTGCGAATCTGCGCGGCAACGACCTGCCAGGCAAAAAACTGAAGCTGGATCTGGCAGCCGACATCGACGCCGATATGGCGACGCAGCGTCTGGCGCTGGACAAGTTAAGCGTGCAGGCGATGGGCGTTTCGATACAGGGCCGGATCGATGCCGACACGTTTATTGACGACCCGCATTACCGCGGCCAACTCAAGGTCACCGCACCGGAACCGCGAAAGACGCTCGGCCTGCTGGATGTCGTTATCGAAACCGCCGATCCGGCGGTGCTGCAGAATATCGCGCTCGACAGCGAATTTAACGGAACAACAAAGCGCGTCGCGATCAGCCGTCTGAGCGGAAATCTTGATGCGACAAAGCTGGATGGCGCGGTGTCGGTCGAGGATTTCGCCAGGCAGTCGTTGCGTTTCCAACTGAACGTCAACGACATCGATCTCGACCGCTACCTGCCGCCGGTCAAACAACCGGTCGCCGGCACACCGGCCGGCGCGGCGGCGGCGGGCGCCGACGCGGTACCGCTCGATACACTGCGCAAGCTCGATATCGACGGCACGCTGAAGCTAGGCAAGGTCAAGGTGTCGAACATGCGCAGCAGCGACATCACCGTCACCACGCTGGCAAAGGACGGCGTCATCCGGCTGCATCCTTTGTCCGCAACGCTCTATGACGGTAAGTACAGCGGTGATATCCAGGCCGATGCGCGCGGCAACGTGCTGGCGTTGTCGCTGAACGAAAAGCTCACCGGCGTACAGGCCGCACCGCTTTTAAAGGACATGATCAACGACGATATGGTCAGCGGCCGCGCCAACGTCGAGGCAAACATCACGCTGCGCGGCACCACGCCCGAGGCGGCGCGCAAGACCATCAACGGCACGGCCGCATTCTCGTTTGCCGATGGCGCGGTCAAGGGCCTCAACATCGCGAAGATGATCCGCGATACCAAGGCGCATTTCGACAAACAGCCGGTGGCGGACGAGAAAGAACCGCGTCAGACGGATTTTTCGGAGATGAGCGGCTCGCTGCAAATCACTAACGGGCTGGTGCGCAACGACGATCTGAGCGTCAAGGCGCCGTTGTTGCGCGTCGGCGGCAAGGGGACTGCCAACCTCGTCAGCGAGGAGCTCGATTATCTCGCCATGATCAAGCTCGTCGATTCCAAGACGGGACAGGCCGGCAAGGACCTCGATTCGCTGAAGGGACTGACTATCCCGCTACGCATCGGCGGCACGTTCACCAAGCCGACCTTCAAGGTCGAGCTTGACGAGGCGCTGAAGGACAAGGCGAAGCAGCGTGTCGAGGAGCTGCGCGCCGAAGAGAAGGCCAAACTTGATGCCAAAAAGGCCGAGGCACAGCAGCAGATCGAACAGAAACGCGAAGAAGTCAAACAGCAAACCGAACAAAAGCGTGAAGAGATGAAGGGCAAGCTCCAGGACAAACTAAAGAAATTGTTCTAGGGAAGCGCTGATTTATTCTGATATTGTCATTCCCGCGAAAGCGCGAGCCCATGGATGGGCGAGGTAGAGCGGCGTCGGGAACGGCCGCCGAGGAATCCGGTAAACCGTTGAATTTGTAGCACTGGATTCCGGCTCTCCGCTGCGCGCAGCCTGCCCCCGCGCAGGCGGGGGGCCGGAATGACGAACTAATCAGAGGTTCCCCAGGCGATGCCTGTACCGACCTTCAGCTCACGGCTGCTTGCGTGGTTCGACCGGCACGGCCGCCAGGATCTGCCATGGCAACATGACGCCACACCGTACCGCGTGTGGGTTTCCGAGATCATGTTGCAACAGACGCAGGTGGCCACGGTCATCCCCTATTTTGAGCGATTCATGCAACGCTTCCCTGACCTCGAGACGCTGGCCGGGGCGAGTATCGACGAGGTGTTGCACCTGTGGTCCGGGCTGGGTTACTACTCACGCGCGCGCAATCTGCACAAGACCGCCGGTATCGTTCATCAGCAGCACCACGGGATATTTCCGCTGAACATAGCCGATACCGTTAACCTGCCGGGTATCGGCCCGTCAACCGCCGGCGCGATCCTCGCGCTGTCGGCCAACCAGCGTCATCCGATACTCGATGGCAACGTCAAACGCGTGCTGGCGCGCCACGATGCCGTCGACGGCTGGCCGGGAAGTCCGGCGGTGGAAAAACTACTGTGGTTACTGGCCGAGCGTTACACGCCGAATAAACGCGTCGCCGCCTATACGCAGGCGATCATGGATATCGGTGCCACCGTATGTACCCGCACCCGGCCGCGCTGCGTATCTTGCCCGGTGATGGACGACTGCGCGGCGTATCGGTCGGACGCCACCGATAAATTCCCGGTGAAGCGGCCGCGGCAGTCGACGCCGCTGCGCACAACGACGATGCTGATACTGGTTGACGAACAAGGCAGTGTGCTGCTGCAACAGCGGCCGCCCGCCGGAATCTGGGGCGGACTATGGGGATTTCCGGAAACTGACGCGCATGACGACATCGCTTCGTGGTGTGATCAACACATGGATTGCAAGGTTGTCGCGACGGAGTCGTGGCCGACGCTGACGCATGTATTCAGTCATTTTCGTCTGGATATCCAGCCGTTGATACTGCGTGTCTCACGCCAGGATCAGGCAGTCATGGAGCGCCCCGGCACCGTCTGGTACAATGCCCGCCAGCCGCTACGACTCGGCCTGGCCGCTCCGGTCCGGAGTCTGCTCGATAAACTTGAAGGCCAAAAAGAAAACCATGTCACGCACTGTTAACTGTGTAAAGCTGCGCAAGGAAGCCGAGGGTCTGCGCAGACAACCCTACCCCGGCGACCTTGGCAAGCGCATCTTCGACAACGTGTCGCAGGAAGCCTGGCAGATGTGGCTCAAGCATCAGACGATGCTGATCAACGAGTACCGGCTGTCGCCGATGGATCCGAAATCGCGCAGCTATCTTGAAGGCGAGATGGAAAAATTCTTCTTCGGTGGCGGGTCGGCTGCACCCGAAGGCTACGTCGCGCCGAAGAAGTGATTGCCGTTGGATACCCTGATTCATTCTCATGCCGTCATTCCGGGCGCAGCGAAGACCCGGAATCCAGCGGTTGTGAATGGCACTGGATTCCCGCGAACTTTATACCCGGAGGGTACGGGAATAACGGCATTCAAACATGCCAGGCATACAGATAATTTTCACTAGCCGGCATCCATCGCGCAACGGAAACCGACATCCGTGCTGAGACTGGAAGGATCGGTATAGCCGCGGCGCGCGCCGCGGAAGAAATAACTCAACGCGTAATGCCCGATACCGGCGCCACCACCACGCACCACCTTGGTCAATTCACCGAACGATTCGTGCCGGTAATCCGAGCCGGAATAGGCCTGATACCAGTCGTTCACCCATTCGGACACATTGCCGGCGAGATCATAGACGCCCTCCGGCGTACGATCGGTCTCGAACGAGCCCGGTGCTGCGACGCCGAAATAGCGTTCATCGCCGGTCTTGCCGATATTGGTTTTCTGTTCGTCCCATTCATCACCCCACGGAAACTCGCGGCCGTCGGTGCCGCGTGCGGCGCGCTCCCATTCGGCCTCCGATGGCAGCCGCTTGCCGGCCCATTTGCAATAACTGTACGCGTCGTACCAGCTGACGCCGGTGACCGCCAGGGTGTCGCGATAGGCCTGTATCTTTGCGAACTCTGCCAGCAGGCTGTCCCGGTCTATCATCGACGTATCCATATCCAGATCGAAATATTCGGTCGCGATCATACGCAGTCCGTCGACTCCGAAACTGCTCCAACGGTTGTCACGCACATTATAACCGTTTTGTATCCATTGTGCCGGCTCGGGCGTGGAGGTCGCCACGGCGAATTTTTTGTATGCGGCATTCGCGACTTCAAATTTATCGATAAGGAACGCGGGCAGTGTCACGCGATGCTGCGGATGTTCGTCGAGATACAACTCACGCTTAAAGCCGAATTCCTTGCGGATGTCCCGTGCATCCGTCTTGTCACTGCCCATGATGAACTCAGATTCCGGAATCCGTACCATCGTGTCATCCGGTGGCCCGGCCGTGGCGGGTGCCTTGCTCGCGGCCGGGCGGTCACCGCATGATCCGAGAATCAGCAGCCCCAGCAGCAGCACCACAGTAATTGGTTGATTGATAATACGCACCCCCTTGTTTGCATCCTGTCGACCGGTTCCGGCAGCGGTACGATCGCGCCCGGTCCGGCCCGCCGGCTTGACTCATGACGGCGCGATCGGTCTAATACGCCCTCCCGGCCAGGTAGCTCAGTCGGTAGAGCAGGGGACTGAAAATCCCCGTGTCGGCGGTTCGATTCCGTCCCTGGCCACCATCGGGATAAAACAAAAGGCCTGCCTGTTATCTGTACAGGCGGGCCTTTTTTATTTTGTCACGACGAGCGCCGTTTGCCCACCTGCCACGATCTTAACTCAGCGCGTACGCAACAACCGAGGGGCACGACCTACGCGTCAGCCCAATCCACGTCCCCGGGTTACGCCGCTGTGCGGCTAACCCAGGCTACTGTAGTGGTCAAGTCATTTTGGCCACGGTTTTCTGGGCATTCCAGTACTGCTGTTCAGCCGCCACAGGCGGCAAACCGTTGTTGTGTGCATGAGGTCTGAATCGGCTGGTGTATCCGAGTACATAATCGATGATCCGGC